>NZ_JBVHQG010000006.1:0-656335 GCF_055567535.1 Streptomyces sp. NPDC026538 | reverse complement strand
GATACGAAGGCCGCGGTAGGGTGGGGTGGGACATACCGCGCAGATAGGCACGCCCCCCCCATCACCCCGCGGCACCGGCTTCCCAGAAAACATCCCCCCCTCCACCCCCCCCCCCACGCCCGGGTCGTTCCCGCTCCTGGCGAGCCCGGACGGCTGCGGACGGCGGTCCGCAGCAACCTCCTGGTCGTCCTGGTCTTCGTCACGGCGATCCCGGTGGCGTTCTGGTCACCGAGCCTCGCCAAGTACTGGTGGCTGCTCGCGATCCCGGTCCGTGCCGTGCACCGCAGGCCCGCGGAGAGCGCCGCCGCGGCACCTGCCGAGGCGGCGCCCGGGAACTGAGAGCGGCGCACGCTGCCTGGAAACCCGCGGCGCAGGTCAGGATCCGGCGGCGCCCTCGGCGGTCTGGGCGATGACGGCCGCCACCGAGGCCGGACGCGAGACGTAGACGGCGTGGCTGCCCGGAGTCTCGGTGACCGTCGCCCCGGCGCGCTCGGCCATCGTGTGCCGCACAGGCGGCGGGATCGTCCGGTCGTCGGTCGCGACCAGGTACCAGGACGGCCTGACCCGCCAGGCCGGCGCGGTGATCGCACCGCAGGCCGCGTCCAGCCCCCAGGGCACCTGCGAGTCGGCCATGAACGCCGCCCGCGCCTCGGGCACGGCGGCGGCGAAGGACGCCGCGAACTTCTCCCGGTCCAGGAACAGGAACCCGTCCCTGGGTAGCTCCGTCTCGGCGATACGGGCACTTGACCCACTTCGAACGCCCGTCAGCCTACTTGGACCCCGCACGGCCCCCACCCCGTCGCCCGAAGGGCCCAGCAGAACTTGCACCACTCGAACGGCGGGCCTGGCGTGCAGCCGGTCGCCCGACCCGGAAGCCTAGGATCCGTCACCGGACAAACAGGACATCTTTCGCCTTGTCCGGCAGGGGCGGGGCATCACCTCACGACCGAAGGAGACGGGATGTCGCACCGCGCCGGGAGAACCCGCTGGCGGCTCTTCGCGGTGGTCCTGGTGCCCGGCGTCGCGGCGTGCGCCACCGTCGGAATCGGCATGGCGCAGGGCGTGCTCGCCGCGTCCTTCTTCATCTCCGGCCAGAAGTTCCAGCTCACCGCCGATTCACTGACCGCCCGTGGGGTCAGCCTCTACAGCATGATCGACGTGACCAGGAAGCGTGAACTCGTACCGGTCGTGGTCACCGGCTTCCGGCATGCGAAGGTCAGCGGCCTCTGTGAGGCCATCACGGTCGACGTTCCGGTGCTGGGCACGCAGACCCTGCGCCTCACCGGCGGCGACCAGCGGCTGGCCGAGGCGTCGGACCTGTTCCTCGACTTCACGGCCGAAGCGGCCGCGGAAGCGAACTTCACCGGCCTCGACATCGGTGTCGCCCAGGGCGCCATCTCCAAAGGCCCGGTCAGGTCCGGAGACCGGGACTCCCGGTTCTTCGATCCGGACGGCATCGGCCTCCAGTCCACCTCGGTCACCCTCACCGACGTGCGGGTGAACACGCTCGCGCTGTCCGCCGGCACCTTCAACGTCCCGGGCCTGCGGGTGCGCATCCAACCGGGCAACCACACATGCCCCTGACCCGGCGGACCACGACACCACTGATCAGGACAGGACGCGTGATCACCAACCCCTTCGGCAGGCCGGGCGAACTGCTCGCCGCGGCACCGGAGTTCCGGCGCAGGTTCCGCACCTGGCGCGGCGAACGTCCCTTCTGGGCAGGCCTGTTCACCTTCACCGCAGGGCTGCCCATCCTCTACTGGCCCTTCGCGAAACTGGACCTGGGCGGCATCCCGCTCGCCCTGTCGACCACCTCGGGCGCCGGGTCCCTGGTGATCGGAACCCTGCTCCTGGTACTGGGCGTCGCGCTCTGCTGCCGTCCCCATCTCCGGGTCTTCGCCGGGATCGCCACCCTCCTGCTCGCCGTCATCTCCTTTCCCGTCGCGAACTTCGGCGGGCTCTTCCTCGGTGTCGCCTCCGGCCTGGTCGGCGGCTCGCTGGCCTGCGCCTGGCTGCCTCCCACGGCAGGGGAACCGCCGGCACCGACGAGTGAGGGCGGGACCACGGTCGTTGCGGCGGCGGAGGGGCGAAGTGGCGGCTGCTGACGACCGCACCGGCCGGGGCGTGCACACCGACGAACGCGGTCGCCCGCACCGTACGGGTAGGACCGGTTCCGTGCTCGCCCGTGCGTCCCGGCCGCTCGCCTGCGCGGCGGCCGTGGCCTGCCTGTCCCTGTCCCTGCACCCGGCGGTGGGCGTCTCCTCGGCGGCCGCCGACGCACCACGGTTCGGGCCGCGCCCGCTCCGCGCCGCCGAGGGCTCCTGGGTGCTGCGTGCCGACCGGCTCGTGCTGCGCGGTGCCAGGTTCCACGGGACGGCCACGGTGCGCACCGCCACGGGGACCGTCCGGGCGCTGAGGTTCACCGTGCGGTCGCTGGACGCCGTCGACCTCGACCTGACCGCCGGCCGGGGCCGCGCGGCGCTGCGCCTCAGGGCCAGACCGGCGACGACCTCCTCGTTCAAGGGCCAGGGTGCCGACGGCGTGGTCACCCTCTACGTCCGCAAGCTGTCCGGCAGGGTGACGGGCCTCGGCGGCGGCCCGCTCCCGGCGCACCGTGGCGTCACCGTCACCCCCGACGCCGTACCCCGCTGGCTCGCGCACCCGGTCGCCCGAACCCGCACCATCACCCTCGTCTCGGCGAGCGTGGCACAGGCCGTGCAGATCGGCGGCCGGCTGTCCATCAAGGGACCGCGGTGGCGGGCCGCGGCCAGGTGACCTACGCCCCCGGCAGCGGCCGGACCGTGAGGATCTGCGACGCGTGTCCGACCGGGCCGTCCACGTCGTGCAGGACCGTGCTGGTCAGACCCTGTCCGGTCGGGCCGAAGGTGACCTTGGTGTCCAACCCCGTCCAGATGCCCCGGGGCCGGCGGTGGAGGTGGACGGTCAGGTCGACGTTCGGGAACATCCACTCGGTGGGGGACTGCCGGACGGCGATGCCGTTGGCGGTGTCGACCAGGGTGAGATACGAGGCGAGCGGACTGACCGGCACCCCGGCGACCAGCTGCACGGGTGTGGAGATCCAGGCCGCCGTACGGCCCGGGCGCCGCGGTTCGACCGGGCGGATCTCCACGGACTCGATGTAGCCGCCGGGCCAGAGCTCGCCCGCCGGCCACGGGGCGAGGGAGTCCGGCGGGACGAGACAGTCGTCGGGGCCGCCGGCGACCGCGGTGGTGTCGAGTTCGGCCAGATACCAGGCGCGGGCCCGCAGGACCGATCGCCCGGAGATCCGTACGACCGCTTCGAGAAGCTCGATGGTCCGCCCGGGGCGGACGGTCTCCACCTCGATCTCGCACTCGTCCAGGGCGAGGCGGCCGAGGATGTCGTAGCTGATCCGGGAGAGCAGCAGACCGTTGTTGTCCGGGCGGGCGGCCCGGTACTGGTCGAGGGCGTGGACGACCAGCCCCGACAGCGGACTGAAGTGCTGCTCGTCCGGCGCCCAGGCCCCGACCGCGTGCGGCGTCGGCTTGTAGCGGTGGCCGTCGACGGCCTCGAAGTAACTGCCCGGGGACACGGTCGGGATGGACAACGGGCGTCTCTCCTTGTCGGGGTGAACACCTCGGACGCTATCGCCATCCGTGCCGTCGAGCCGGGTGAGAAAGTGCACAGTGCATGTAATCCGCCGGGGCTCGGGGCAGGCGCCGCGGCCGCGCGGGCCGTCCGGCGGCCCCTGGCGTCACGGGGTGCGGAAGCCGCGGAAGGTCACCCGCCTGCGGCTCTCGAAGCCGAGCCGTTCGTAGGGCGCGATCGCGCGGGCGTTCGACTCGGCCGCGTGCAGGAAGGGGCGGTCGCCCCGGGACAGGACGCGTGCGGCGAGCGCGCTCACCAGGCGCTGGCGTGGCCCTTTCCGCGCGCCTCGGGGGCGGTGCAGACGGCGCTGATCTCGGTCCAGCCGGGCGGCCTGAGCCTCCCCCAGCCTTCGGCCGGGGGTACCCCCATCTCGCTTCGCTCGCCCGCCATGGACTCCCGGGGAATGACCGGCGTTCCGTCAATGCCCCGTTCCGTCCGAAAGTATGAAGAATTCGAGCCATGTCCACACGCACCTCGGCACGGTCCGGGGAGGAGGACCGTGCCGAGGTGACAGGGGTCGTGCGGAGGTCAGGCCGTGGTGCGCTGCCTACGGCGCAGCGTCAGGTACGTGCCCGTGGCGCCGGCGGCCACGAGGGCGCCCGCGCCGAGGCTCACCGGCAGGGCCGGGAACGCGCCGGAGCCGGTCGCCGCGGCCGTGTTCACCATCGCCGGGCCCGGCGTGATGTGCGTGCTGACCGGGGCCACGTGGTGGATCGGGCCGACGTGCTTGACGGATCCGTTCGCGTTCAGCAGCACCTGCTTGTTGTTGGGGTGCCGGAAGTCGAACATGTTGGTCAGCGAGCCCGCGGTGGCGTCGAAGGAGTGGTCGCCGACGCGGCCGGTGCGCCAGTTGTCCTCGATGAAGCGGATGACGGACGACTGGTCGGTCTGCGTGTGGTCGACCTTGTTCACCTTGCTGTACGGCGAGATGACCAGCAGCGGCTGCCGGGTGCCGGGGCCGCAGCGGTCGGCGTAGCCGCCGGACGCGGCCGGGCCCGCCTGGCAGGCCGCGCTGTCCGTGGCCTTGCCGTTGGAGCCGACCGTGGTGTCCTTGGAGCCGTTGCGGGGCTTGGCGTAGGCGTGGTCGTACCAGCCGTCGGAGTCGTCGTAGGCGACGACGATCGCGGTGGACTTCCACTGCGGCGAGCTCTGGATCGCGTTGATCTCGTTGACGAGGAAGTGCTGCTCGTCGGTCGGGTCGGAGTACCCGGCGTGCCCGTCCTGGTACTCGCCTGCCTTGAGGAAGCTGACGGCCGGGAGCTTGCCCGCCTTGGCGACCGCGGTGAAGTCGGTCAGGTCGTAGTTGTGGTTCGCCTGGCCGTTGTGACCGATCTCGTTGACGTTCTTCGGCGCCACGTGGTGCGGGTTGGACGTCGACTTGTAGTACGAGAACGGGTTGTGGTGCGGGCTGTAGTCGACCACGGAGGCGCCGCCGACGTTGCTGTGCGTGGTGTCGCACTTGGCGTAGTCGGCCGGCTTGCCGTCCCAGCCGGTCGACGGACGGAAGCCGCCCTGGAACCAACCCCACGTCACATGCTTGGAGTTGAGCAGGTCACCGATGTTCCTGCCCTGCAGCGAGGCCAGCGCGCTGGTGCTGGTGTGGTCCTTGTCGGAGCAGTCGTCGAAGGCCGGGTCAGGGTCGTTGATGACCGTGCCCACGCCCTTGGCGTTCGGGGAGGCGATGGCGTAGGAGTCGGGCGTCGACGTCTGCTTGCCGGTGACGGAGTCGACCGAGATCGCGCCGTGCGTCTGACCCGAGATCAGGTTGAGCGCGCCGGGCGTGGACGGGCCGTAGACCGAGCTGTAGGAGCGGTCGTTGAGAGCGTACTGCTGGGCGTAGTTCCACAGCCCGGTGACGGTGTTGCCGTCGTAGTAGTCCATGACCAGGCCCGGCTCGCCGAACAGGCCGCCGCTGCACTTGTCGACCTCGGTGTTCTGCACGAACTGGTCGGCCTTGCCGCCGTCGTAGGCGAGCTGCTCGGGCCCGTAGGAGTGGTTCTGGTCGCAGGTCAGCGCCTGTGACGGGGAGAGCCGCTTGGGCGTGTACTGGTTCGGGTTCTTCGTGAGCAGCCCGGCGTGCGCGACGGTGTCGATGTCCTTCGGGGTCTTCCTGGACGCCGTGAACTTCGTGCCGTCCGTGTTGGCGGCCTTCGGGTAGGTCGCGAAGTAGTGGTCGAAGGAGATGTTCTCGTCGAACAGCACGACCACGTGCTTGATCGGGGTCGCGGTCGACGACCCACCGCCGTGCCCGGCGGGAACGGCCGCCCAACTGGGCGCGGTGCCGCCGAGGACCGTGAGCGCGGCGGCCCCCGCGAGCGCCCCCAGACTCCTGATCGCCGTTCGTCTTCCTGTGCTGGCCATGCGAACTCACCCTCCGGGCATGAACGTCACTGCGTCGTACAGGCAGGGATGCTTCGCCCGCTTCCGGGCGCTGCGGCGGAGCCATGATGGCGGCTGAATGAATAGCGGGTCAGGGATGCTGGGGCAAATCTTGACCGGGTATTGACCGATCAGATCGAGGAGTTGTCCGAACAAGCTCAGGTTGTGGACAGGCTCAGGTGAGGAGCGCGCGCCCGTACCAGTCGTCGGTGTCCCGCACCCCGGGCAGCGCGAAGAAGTACCCGCCGCCGAACGGCGAGACGTAGTCGACCAGCGGTTCGCCGGCCAGCCGCTTCTGCACGGTCTCGAACTGCCGCGCCAGGTCCTGCTGGTAGCAGCTGAACAGCAGGCCCATGTCGAGGTTGCCGTTGCTGTCCATGCCCCGGTCGTAGTTGTAGGCGCGGCGCAGGATGCGTTGCCCGGCGGTGGCCGTGGTGCGCGGGTTGGCCAGCCGGATGTGCGCGTCCAGCGGGATGACGTCACCCTTGGGATCGGCCGCGTAGTCGGGCGTGTCGTGCTCGGCGTCGCCGTCCAGGGGCGCACCGGACTGGCGGGAGCGGCCGAACATCCGCTCCTGCTCGCTCAGCGAGACCCGGTCCCAGAACTCCACCAGCATGCGGATGAGCCGCACCACCTGGTAGCTGCCGCCGACCGCCCAGTCCGGCTCGCCGGAGTCCGCGCCGACCCACACCAGCCGGTCCATCTCACGGGCGCTGCCGGTCTCCGGGTTGGCGGTGCCGTCCTTGAAGCCGAGCAGGTTGCGCGGGGTGCCGGACGGCCGGGGCGGGCTGCTGAACCCGTCCAGCCGCCAGCGGACCTGCATGCCGCCCCGGGTGTGCCGGGCGATGTCGCGCAGGGCGTGCAGCACGGTGTCGGTGTCGTCCGCGTGCAACTGCAAACTGAGGTCGCCGTGGCACCACTCGGGCCGGAGGTCGTCGTCGGGGAAGGCCGGCATCGTGGTCAGCCGACGGGGCCTCAGTCTCCCGAGCCCGTACCGGTCGTCGAAGAGCGAGGCGCCGACGCCGACGGTCACCGCCAGCGCCCTCGACGGCAGTTCCTCGCCGAGGACGCCGGAGTCGGCGGGCGGCGCGGTGACGCCCACCGGGTCGGGGGTGCCGCCGGAGGTCAGGAAGCGGGCGCGGTCGGTGAGCGTGCGCAGTAGGTCGGTCAGCTCGGCGCGGTTGGTGGCGGTGACGTCGAGCGAGGTGAAGACGGTCGTCCGGCGCGGTGCCGCGATCGCGGACTGCTGACGGGCGCCGTGGAAGGGCGCGAGGGCGGCCGTCGCCGCCGTGCGGTCCGCGACCGGGGCGGCCGCCCCGCCGGCGGCCAGTCCCGCGCCCGCGAGCGCCGCGCCCCGCAGGAAGCCACGGCGGCCGACGCCGCCCCTGCCGGTCGTCTCGTCGGTGCTCACACCGTCCTCCGCGGATCGCACAGGGTCGCCACCGACGCCAGCCGTTCCACCAGGCCTCCGAGCGCCGCGTCGACGTTCTCGCGCTGCCGGTGGCTCAGCTGCCCCAGCGGTGTCCAGGTGCCGCCGTGTTCGAACCCGTCGAGCGTCTTCCCGAGCCGGTCCAGTTCGCCCTCCAGAGCGGACAGACCGGCGTACCGGGTGGCCAGCAGCGGGCGCAGCCGGGACATGACCTGCACCGTGCCGTCCAGGTTGGCGCGGGCGGTGGCGAGGTTGCTGCCGCTGCCGTAGTCGGTGCGGCCGGTCAGCTCGAACTGCACCGTGTTCTCCAGGATCTCGTGCGCCCGCAGCCCCAGCTGGGCGGGGTCCATCCGGGTCTGGGCCCAGTCGTCGCGGAGCGCGGTGACCGCCTTGACCAGACCGGCCGCCGGGCCGCGCAGGCCGCTCGCGGACTCGCCGTGCCACAGGCCGTACTCGACGCGGTGGAAGCCCGTGAAGTCCTTGTCGTGCACCCCGCCGGGCAGGCCCGCGTCCGTGCCGTTGATCGCGCCGTCCGCGTTCCCGAAGGCGTCGTACGCCGCGCCCAGCCGCTCGTACTCCAGGTGCGCCGGCAGCCAGTCGGTACGGGCGGCGGCGAGGTCGCCGCCGTCGATCGCGTCCCGCAGTGTCGTCGTCAGCCGTACGACGTCGGACAGGCCGCCGCCGATCCACTTCTGGTAGGCGAGCGCCGGCGGGATCAGGTCGTGCTCGGTGACCGGAGCCGCGGCCGGGCCGCTCCTCCCCCTGGCGATGCGGACCGTGGGGCCGGTGACGGCGTCGGCGTCGTCGGGGACGCACTTGAACGCGTAGCTGCCCTTGCCGAGGCGGACGGTGAGTTCCCGGGTGGTACCGGGGCCGATGTCCTCCACCTCGCCGTAGACGGCCTGGCTCTCCGGGTCTTCCAGCAGGACCTCGGCGGGGCCGTCGGTCGGGTTGCGCAGATCGAAGACCTGGACGCCGGGAACCGGCGCGCGCCAGCCCCGCCCGCAGCGGCTGGCGGACACCTCCACCGTGGTGTGCGGCAGGGCGGCCGGGACGGCGTGTGCGGGGCGTGAGTCGTGCGTGAGCGCCAGGACCCCGGCCACCAGGCAGACGACGGCGACCGCGACGACCGCCCAGGGACGCAACGACCTCTGGGCGAGGCCGGACAACACCATCCCGAGCTCCCGGGTTCGTACCGTTCGTGATCGCCTCATGCTAGGCACGCCCGCGCACTCGAACGGCCGTCCAGGGAAACCCATGACCAAGAGTTCCCTGCCGGTTCACCGGACCTCCCGACGAGCCCCTCAGCCGGCGCCGGGCCGGACCACCGTGGCTGAAGCCGGAGAGGTTCATCCGCGCCCACCTCGTCCTCGTCGCCGCCCAGGTGCCCGAGGCGGTCAGCGACGCCGGCTACGAGGCCGGCATCGACTGCGCACGCCGGCCTCCGGCCGGGTCACCGGCGACGCGCGCAGGGGCCATGTCGTCCTCACCTGCCGCCTCCCACGCCGAGCACCCCGCGCCGGGACTCAGCCCGTCTGTTCCACCGCCCGCAACGGGCATCCGGTGCCGACTCGCGCTTCGAGTTCGCTCCGCAGGGCCGCGAGTTCGGCCATGCGCGCGTCCACGACCCGGATCTTCTCCTGGAACAGCGCGGACAGCGCCTCGGCCGAGTCCGGCGCGTCGCCCAGCTCCTCGAAGTGCCGGCCGATCTCGGCCAGCGAGAAGCCGAGGGTCTGCGCGGTTCGGACGTAGTGCAGCCAAGGCACCGTCTCCGGCGGGAAATCGCGGTAGCCGTTGGACAGCCGGCGACCCGTGACGAGGCCGATCCTCTCGTAGAAGCGAATGGTGTCCTTGCTCAGGCCGGCCCGCGCGGCCAGCTCTCCGATACGCATGACCCTCCGCCGGACCGCCGCACTGGGACTTGACGTTGGACAGTACTCCACTGTTTAGCGTGAGGCGTCGCTGCCACGAGATGAGCAGGAGCCTCGTCGTGATCCGTCTTGCCGCCCCCACCCACCCCGCCTATCCGCGCGTCGTCCGCGCGAGCGCCTGGTACGACCTCGTCGTCACCGCGGGATTTGCGACCCCGTGGACCTATGCGCTCGTACACGACGGACTGTCGTCGCTGGGGGACGCCCTCGGGCTCGGCGTGCTGCCCGCCCTCGACCCGACGCAGACCCTGTACGCGAACCTGATGGGCTCGGTCGTGGTGGTGTGGGCGCTGCTGCGGATCGTCGAACCGCGGCCGGCCTACGGCCTGTTCGACGGCGTGGCGCGGGTCCTGTTCGCCCTGTGGCAGGCGTACGCGCTGGGCCACGGTGCCACGCGGCTGCTGTGGCTCTTCCTCGTGGTGGAGGCGGCGTTCGGTGCCGCCCAGCTGTGGCCGTGGCGGTCGACACGGCGGACCGGCCTGGTCTCCAGGCCTCACCTGCCATGAACACCAGCGCGGATACGACGGCCGTGACGAACCTGATCGCACGGTACGCGGAGCTGGTCGACACGGGGGACTCCGCCGGGGTCGGTGAACTCTTCGCCGACGGCGAGTTCATCGGGAGTGGCCCGCCGGCCGTGGGCGCGAGGGCGTCGAGCGGATGCTCAGGGAGACCGTGATCCGCTACGAGGACGGGACCCCGCGCACCCACCACGCCACGACGAACATCGCCGTGGAGATCGACGCCGAGACCCGCACCGCCACCGCGCGTTCCTACGTCACCGTGTTCCAGGCGCTGCCCGGCCTGCTGCCCATGCAGCCCATCGCCGCGGGCCGACACAGCGACCGCTTCGAACACCGCGACGGGGTATGGCGGTTCGTGTCCCGCCGGGTGACGATCCACCTGGTGGGGGACGTCCGCCTCCCGCCAGCGCGGCACCTGGCTGGCCTTGGTCAGGTCCAGGTTCCCGTTCTGCGCCTGGAAGTAGCCGACGTCCAGGCACCAGCTGCAGCCGGCCTGCGCGGCCACCGCCCTGTGCGCGAACGACTTGAGGCTCGTGTCGGCCCGGTCCCCGGCGCCGACCCTGCAGCCGAACTCCAGGTTGTCCTGGGCGACCTCGGGACTGTGCCAGGAGCACCTCGACGTTCTCGGGCACGGCACCGAGCCGTTCGACCATGTTCGCCTTGAGCCCGGCGGGGAGCTCGGCCTTCGGAATGCGCGGCGTCACGGTGTTCTCCTCATCCGTTGCCGGGATGCGTTGCCTGTTCGGCATGAAGACACCGCCCGGAGCGCGGACGTGACAAAGGCCGGCCGGTGTCGTCGGCGGCCGACTCCGCATCGCCGCCTGCCCACTCGGAGGCGCCGGCAGCGCCCTCGACCGCGGCCTGGCGCACCTGGCCGACCGCGCGCGCCGGCTGCACGGCGGCTGCGTCCACCTCGGCGCGTACGGTATCCAGAAGATCGTCCGTGACCTGCGGGTCCAGCAGATCCTGGAAGGAAACAACGAGAACATGCGCGTCATCGTGGCCCGCGGCCTCACGGAGGCCCTCGGATGAGCGACGTCCTGCTCCACACCGCCGGCCGGGCGGCCCACCTCACCCTCAACCGCCCCAGGGCCCTCAACGCCCTGTCCCACGCCATGGTCCGCTCCATCGACCAGGCCCTCACCGCCTGGGAGCACGACCCGGCCGTCGAGACCGTCGTCATCACCGGCGCGGGGGAGCGCGGCCTGTGCGCGGGCGGCGACATCCGGAGCATCTACGAGGACGTCCGCGCCGGGGGCGGCACCGCGTCGGCGGAGTTCTGGCGCGACGAGTACCGCCTCAACGCCCGGATCGCCCGCTACCCCAAGCCCTATGTCGCGATCATGGACGGCATCGTCATGGGCGGCGGCGTCGGCGTCTCCGCACACGGCAGCGTCCGGATCGCCACCGAGCGGTCGCGGATCGCGATGCCGGAGACCGGCATCGGCTTCGTCCCCGACGTCGGCGGCACGTACCTGCTCGCCCTCGCCCCTGGTGAACTGGGCACCCACCTCGCGTTGACGGGCGCTCAGATCGGTGCGGCGGACGCCCTGCTGTGTGGTCTCGCCGACCACTGTGTCCCCTCGGACAGGATCGAGCGGCTGATCGCCGACCTCGCCGACCGACCCGTGCACGATGCGCTCGACCGGCACGTGCGACCGGCGCCGGAAGGCGAACTGGCCCGTCACCGGGAGTGGATCGACGCCTGCTACGCCGCAGACACGGTCGAGGAGATCGTCCGGCGGCTGCTCGCCCACGGCGACCCGGCGGCGAAGGAGGCGGCGGAGACCCTGCTCACCAAGTCGCCGACCTCCCTGAAAGTCACCCTGGCGGCGATGCGCCGGGCCCGGCGGCTCGGTCCGCTGGAGCGGGTCCTCGACCAGGAGTACCGCGTCTCCTGCGCCGCCCTGTCCGCCCCGGACCTGGTGGAGGGCATCCGTGCCCAGGTCATCGACAAGGACCGCGACCCGCGCTGGTCCCCGGCCACCCTCGCCGAGGTCACCGACGCCGACGTCGACCGGTTCTTCGCTCCGCTCGGCGAACACGAACTGGGGCTCGCCGGACCCGACACCACCACGGAGCCGGCCTGGTGAGCCGTACCGTCGCCGTCGAGTTGTACGCCTCCTGCGCCGAACGCGTCGGAGCCGCCGAGGACTTCTCCGGCGTCGTACCAATCATCCGGGACCAGCGCGGGGAGCCGGAATGAACCGGCCGCCCAGTAGAGGACGACGACCCTCCTCGAGCGCCGGCAGCACGGAGATGCAGCCGCAGCGCTACCTGGACCGGCGAACGCCCGGCGGGTTCCGTCACCGCTGACCCGGCACCCCCGGAACAGGCCACCGGGCGCGAGATGAAGATCACGCCTGATGGGGCGGTCTTGGCCGTGCTCCTGACACGCGGTACGGTCTGTCCGATATCGACGACGACAGAACGGAAGCCGGTGGAAGTCCGGCACGGTCGCGCCACTGTATGCGAGAGCCCCCGGGAGCTCGTGAGTCAGACCCGTAGCCGTCGTCCACTGCACCACCGAGATGGGACGCGAACTCCCAGAGGAGGTTCTGCCATGGCGCAGACCGTCGCGCAGCCGACAGCCACCACCCCCGTCGTTCCCGCCAAGCTGCCGCCGAGCGCGATAGCTCCCTGGGCGGTCTTCTTCGGCATCCTCATGTTCATCCTGCTCTACTTCGTCGGCGCCGAGCAGGGCGCCACCTCCGTGTTCAGCGGCACGGACGTCCACGAGTGGGTGCACGACGCCCGCCACCTCCTCGGCTTCCCCTGCCACTGACGCAAGGGACGCCGCACGCTCATGAACTCCGCAACGGTAAGAAACCTCCTGGTGCGGGGCATGCTCGCCGGCCTCGCCGCCGGTGTGCTCGCCCTGGCCGTCGCCTATCTCCTCGGTGAGCCGAACGTCGACAAGGCGATCGGCTTCGAGGACGCCCACTCGCACGAGCACGAGATGGAGGTCGTCTCCCGCTCCCTCCAGTCCACCGCGGGCCTGGCCACGGGTGTGCTGGTCTACGGGGTCGCCTTCGGCGGCATCGCGGCACTCGCCTACTGCTTC
This sequence comes from Streptomyces sp. NPDC026538, assembly GCF_055567535.1. Classification (NCBI taxonomy): domain Bacteria; kingdom Bacillati; phylum Actinomycetota; class Actinomycetes; order Kitasatosporales; family Streptomycetaceae; genus Streptomyces; species Streptomyces sp. NPDC026538. Next base: position 643,378 of record NZ_JBVHQG010000006.1, on the reverse strand, counting down.
GCCCTGGGCCGCGTCGGCCGCTTCTCGCCGCGGGCGACGGCGCTGCTGCTGTCCGTCTGCGCGCTGCTCGCCGTGTACGTGGTGCCCTTCCTGAAGTACCCGGCCAACCCGCCGTCGGTGGGCGACCCGGACACCATCGGCAAGCGGACCACGCTGTACTTCCTGATGATGGTGCTCAGCGTGCTCCTTGCGGTCGCCGCCACCATCCTGGGCAAGCGGCTCCGGCCGAGCCTCGGCACCTGGTGGGCGACCGTGGTCGCGGTTGCCGCGTTCGCGGTCGTCATCGGACTGGCGTACCAGTTCCTGCCGACCATCAACGAGGTGCCGACGGACTTCCCGGCCACCCTGCTGTGGCGGTTCCGGCTCTCGGCGCTGGCCATCCAGCTGGTGCTGTGGGGCGGGTTCGGCCTGCTCTTCGGCGAGTTGGCGGAACGCCAGCTCAACCCCAGGCCGGCGACGGCCCCGGCCGGGCGGACGGTTCCCGCCGCCCACTGAACGACGCACGACACGCGAGGGCCCTCCGAATCCATCCGGGGGCCCTCTCGCGTGCTCCGGGCACCATCCGGTCGTTCAGCCGTGGACGCGTCGGGACGGGCTGGCGGAGCCAGGTGTGCCACATCCCTGGTCAGGGAATCCCGTGCAGTCCGAGAAGCCCGGCGTACCCACCCGTGTCTCCCCGTCCGACTGCTCGGCCGGCAAGGGCAACGACAGTGGCGGCGACGGCTCCCGGGGCGAGCCGCTTCAGTGCTCGCGGGCGTCCGTTCGCTCCGACCGGGTGGTCGCCAGATAGGCGCGTACCAGCGCCTGTCCCGCCCCGCAGCGCACGGGGCGGCAGTCGGGGCAGCGCCGCACATGGTCCAGATAGGTGTCGTAGCGATCCTGGGCGGCGGGCGCGAGGGAGTTCTCCACGGTGCGGCCTCTCGTGAGTGTCCGGGGGCGCGGGAGTTGACTGACGTTCAGTATGTCCCGTCGCGGGCGTTCCGGAACGTCCGCCGCGTCTGTGGGGGAGCCGTTCGGCCGACCGCCCGGTCCCTGCCGTACGAGCGCCGTATCCTGCGGGCCGTGACGGCGACCTGTGTACTGGACGGCACCCGGATCGCAACACTGGAGGACTTCCGGCGGGTGATCGGCGAGGCGGTCAACGGGCCCGGCGGCTACTTCGGCCGCGATCTCGACGCGCTCGCCGACCGCCTCGGCGGCGGCTTCGGCACCCCCGACGACGATGACTTCGTCTTCGAGTGGCGCGACCACGAGACGTCCCGGGTGAATCTCGGCCAACTGGAGACCGCCCGCCGACGGGAGATCCGGCTCGCCCGCTGCCACCCGTCCAACCGGGCCGCCGTCGCCGCGGAGTCGGCCGAGGCCCGTGCCGGGCGCGGGGCCACCGTCTTGGACTGGCTGCTCGGCATCTTCGAGCAGCGCGCCCCGGGTGCGCTGCGGCAGCTGTGAACCCGCCGTGAACCCGCCGTGTCTTCGGTGCCGACGCCGGTGCCGCACTCGCGTCCGCCGCCGCTGACAAGGAAAGATGGGCGTCCAGCGATCGATCAACGACTGCGGAGGAAGTGGACTCATGCCGCATGAGCGAGCGGGCCGGCCGGCGGCTCCGGAGGACCTCGTCGACGTGGCCCGGCTGGTCACGGCGTACTACGCACTGCACCCCGACCCGGCCGACCCGGCCCAGCGGGTGGCGTTCGGCACTTCGGGGCACCGCGGATCGTCGCTGACGACCGCGTTCAACGAGGACCACATCGCGGCCACCAGCCAGGCCATCTGCGAGTACCGGAGCGGCCAGGGCACCGACGGTCCCCTCTTCCTGGGCGCCGACACGCACGCCCTGTCCGAGCCCGCCAAGGTCACCGCCCTGCAGGTGTTCGCCGCCAACGGCGTCACCGTCCTGATCGACAGCGCCGACGGCTACACGCCGACCCCAGCCGTCTCGCACGCCATCCTCACCCACAACCGCGGCCGTACGACCGGATTCGCGGACGGTGTCGTGGTCACCCCCTCGCACAACCCGCCCGCCGACGGCGGCTTCAAGTACAACCCGCCCAGCGGCGGCCCCGCCGCCTCCGACGCCACCTCCTGGATCCAGGACCGCGCCAACCGGATCATCGCCGACGGGATGAAGGACGTACAACGCCTTCCCTACGAGCGTGCGCTCGCCGCGCCCACCACCGGCCGGTACGACTTCATGGGTGTGTACGTCGACGACCTGCCCAGTGTCCTCGACCTCGACGCGGTCCGGGCGTCCGGTCTGCGTATCGGCGCCGACCCGCTCGGCGGGGCCTCCGTCGCCTACTGGGGCCGGATCGCCGAACGGCACAGCCTCGACCTCACCGTGGTCAACCCGTACACCGACCCCACCTGGCGGTTCATGACGCTGGACTGGGACGGCAAGATCCGCATGGACTGCTCCTCGCCTTACGCGATGGCCTCGCTGATCGAGAAGCGGGACGAGTTCCGGGTCGCCACCGGCAACGACGCGGACGCCGACCGGCACGGCATCGTCACCCGCGACGCCGGCCTGATGAACCCCAACCACTACCTGGCCGTCGCCATCTCCTACCTCTACCGGCACCGCGAGCAGTGGGCGGCGGGCGCCGGTGTCGGCAAGACCCTCGTCTCCTCCTCGATGATCGACCGGGTCGCCGCCGACCTCGGCCGGCAACTGGTCGAAGTTCCCGTCGGGTTCAAGTGGTTCGTGGACGGACTGGTCAGCGGCGCCATCGGGTTCGGCGGCGAGGAGTCGGCCGGTGCCTCCTTCCTGCGCCGGGACGGCTCGGTGTGGACCACCGACAAGGACGGCATCCTGCTCGCCCTGCTCGCCTCCGAGATCACGGCCGTGACGGACAAGACCCCGTCCGAGCACTACGCCGATCTGACCGCCCGCTTCGGCGAGCCCGCCTACGCACGTATCGACGCCCCGGCGACCCGTGCGGAGAAGGCCCTCCTGGCCAAGCTCTCCCCGGCCCAGGTCACCGCCGAGACCCTGGCCGGCGAACCGGTCACCGCGGTCCTCACCGAGGCACCGGGCAACGGCGCGGCGATCGGCGGCATCAAGGTGACCACGGAGAACGCCTGGTTCGCGGCCCGCCCGTCCGGCACGGAGGACGTGTACAAGATCTACGCCGAGTCCTTCCAGGGCCCCGACCACCTGGCCCGGGTACAGGAGGAGGCCAAGGCGGTGGTGATGGCCGCGCTCGGCGGCTGACGCCCCGCGCCGGGGGCGGTGGCCAGACCGGCTGGACCACCGCCTCCAGCGCCCGCTGGTCCCCGCGGCCGGCAACGTCCCGCCGGCGAGGTAGGCGTTGACCGTCGCGTCGACGCAGGCGCTGCCGTGGACGCCGAACACCGCGTGCCGGTCCGCGCCGCGCAGGGTCACCAGCCGGGAGCCGGGCCAGAGTGGGGACGACCCCAGGCCGGGTCCTGCGGCGAAGCCCCGGCACCTACCCGGACCGGCACTCCGCGAGCCGTTTCGCCAGGAACCGGCGTTCCGCCGCGTTCTCCACCAACGCCAGGGCCCGCTCGTACGACTCGGCCGCCTCCCGCATCCGGCCCGTTCGGCGCAGCAGGTCGGCGCGGGTCGCAGGCAGCAGGTGGTAACCGGACAGCTCGTCCTCCGCCTCCAGCTCCGCCACCAGTGCGAGGCCCGCCTCCCCGCCCTCGGCCATGCCCACGGCGACCGCGCGGTTGAGGCGGACCACGGCCGAGGGGACGTACCGCTGGAGTTCGCCGTAGAGGTCGGCGATGTCCGCCCAGTCGGTGTCCGCGGCGGTCGCCGCGGTGACGTGGCAGGCCGCGACGGCCGCCTGGATCTGGTACGGGCCGGGGCGGCCGCGGCGCAGGGCGCCCTCCAGCAGGGCGGCTCCCTCGTCGATCCCGGCGCGGTCCCATGCCGAGCGGTCCTGGTCCTCCAGGGTCACCAGGTCACCGGCCGGGTCCACCCGGGTGTCCCGGCGGGCGTCGTGCAGCAGCAGGAGGGCGAGCAACCCGACGACCTCCGGCTCGTCGGGCATCAGCCGGGCCAGCAGCCGGGCCAGCCGGACGGCCTCGGCACACAGCCCGGTCCGCATCAGGTCGGCACCGGCCGTGGCCGCGTACCCCTCGTTGAACAGGAGGTAGACCACGCCGAGGACGCCCGTCGTGCGGTCGGGCAGCAGGTGCGCGGGCGGCACCCGGTACGGGATGCCGGCGTTGCGGATCTTCCGCTTGGCCCGCACCAGCCGCTGCGCCATCGTCGCCTCGGGGACGAGGAACGCGCGGGCGATCTCGGACGTCGTCAACCCCGCGAGGGTGCGCAGGGTCAGGGCGACCCGGGCCTCGATGGGCAGCGCCGGATGGCAGCAGGTGAAGATCAGCCGCAGCCGGTCGTCGGCCACACCGCTGTCGTCGCCCTCGTGATCCGGGTCGTACGGTCCCTCGTCCCGTGCCAGCACGGCCGCCTCCCGCAGCTTCGCCGCCCCCACCGCCTCCCGGCGCAGCACGTCCAGGGCGCGGTTGCGGGCGGTCGTGGTCAGCCAGGCGCCCGGACGGCGCGGCACTCCGTCGCGCCGCCACCGCTCCAGCGCCTGGGCGAAGGCGTCCTGCGCGCACTCCTCGGCGAGGTCCCAGTCGCCGGTCACCCGGATCAGGGTGGCGACGACCTGGGACCACTCCTCGCGGAAGGCGGCGGCGACGGCCTTCTCGACGTCGTCCGTGACACTCACTCCCAGACCGGCCGCACCTCGACCGAGCCGCCGGCGAGCGCCGCGGGGTGCCGGGAGGCGAGCGCGATGGCCTCGTCGAGGTCGGCGACCTCGATGATGTCGAGGCCCGCCACGTACTCCTTGGTCTCGGCGAACGGCCCGTCGCTCAGCAGCACTTCGTCGCCCTGGACGCGCACGGTGGTCGCGTCGGAGGCCGGCCGCAGCCGGGCGCCGCCCTTGACGAGGTCACGGCTGCGGACCTCGTGGATGTACGAGGTGAAGCGCGGGTCCTCGGCGATCTCGGCGGGGCTGAGCTCCTCGCCGCCGACGGGCGTGCAGATGAACAGGACGTATTTCATGACCGCTCCTTCCCGGCCGTCTCCTCCAGCGGCACCGACACGTGCTCATGGGCGATCAGCCAGCTGAAACCGGTGTCCCGGTAGCCGGTGGTGACGCGCACCGTCCGGTCCAGGGGCTCGCCCGATCGGCGGGTGCCGCGGATCCGGACGAGGGCGTGGCTGAAGGCGCTGCCCTCCCCGGGCCGTACCCGCAGTTCGAGCACCTCGCGGTGCACGGGCCCGTCGAGCGTCGCGAACCACCCCTCGACCGCCTTGCGGAACGCGGCGATCCCCGACCGCGCCTCCGCGCCGGAGGGCTGGAAGCTCTCCACGTCGGGCGCGTAGCAGGCCGTCAGCCGGTCGACGTCGCGTTCGCGCGTGGCCTCGGTGAGCTCGGCGTCGAGTTGACGGATCGCCGTCTCGGCGTCCTCGGCGAACCCCTCGTCCCAGAACGGCCGCACCTCCATGGCCCCGATGGTGGCCACGGGATGCCCGGCGGCGATCCGTACAGCCTCCTCCAGGCTGTCGCAGTCGACGACGTCGAATCCGGCGACGTACTCCTTGGTCTCCGCGAACGGACCGTCGGTGCGCAGCACCTCACCGTCGCGGACGCGCACGGTGACCGCCGTGTCGGGCAGCTGCAGCCGGTGGCCGTAGAGCCGGGCCCCGCTCCGGACGCCGTGCTCCTCCACCCAGGGTTCGACCGGCGCCATCCCGGAGGCGTCGGCGGTGTCGTCGCCGCAGACCAGCAGCATGTACTTCATGGTTCCTCCCGGTCCTCAAGAGCTTCTTACACCCCACCGACGAACGGCGCCGCACGGAATCGACACCCCGGCGGACGGCAGTTCTCAGCGCGCCATCCCGTGGCCCCGGCCCAGGATGCCGTACGGGTCGTGGACGCTCTTGGCCCGAGCCAGGGTGTCCCACCGGCCGCCGTAGTGCTCCCGCCAGTCGGCCGGGGTCATCGGCAGCGCGTTGACCGGATAGGCGACGGCGCCCTTCGCCCGCGCCGCTTCGTACACCCTGCGGTTGGCGGCCACCATCGGGTCGGCCGCGCCCGGGGCCGCCGTACGCAACAGGGCCAGCAGAAAGACGACTTCGCCGCGTGGGCGGCGGAACAGCGGGGCCCGCAGGGCGCGGGTGAGCAGGGGATAGAGGAGGACCACGCCGTTCTCGCGCAGGTCCCGGAAGGCGGGGTCGGCGAGGATGCCGGTCACGACGGACGCGGCGGTGTCCTCCGGCAGCAGCAGGTTCAGCCAGGGGTGCGGGTGCAGCCACTCGCCGGTCGCGCGCAGGAGCTCCTCGTCGGCCGCGACCCGGTGCGCGAACTCGGCGTGTCCGAGGTCGGTGATCTCGGCCGAGTCGAAGGCGAGGCCCGCGAGCAGGGTCCGGTTATCGGGCGGGGTGGGGCCCTGGTGGGCGGCGACGGCCTCGACCATGCAGGTCCAGCCGGCCGCGGTGTCCTCCACCGGGCGGGCCTGGCCTTCGAGGTAGTCGAAGCGCCGGTCGGTCGCGAGCAGGTGCTGGTCGGCGAGATAGGTGTCGAGATCGGGGTAGTTCAGGCAGTAGCGGCGCACCAGGGTGGGCGCGGGGGACAGCCGGAGCGTGGCCCGGACGATCACGGCCACCTGGCCCAGGCCGGCGAGGACCGCGTCGAAGAGGGCGCCATGCCGGTCCGGCGCGCAGACCAGGTGCTCACCGGCCCCGGTCACCACCTCCAGCTCCAGCACCGAGTCCGCGACCAGACCGTGCCGGTGACTGGCGCCGCCCAGGCCGCCCGCGCTCAGCACACCGCCGACGCCGGCACCGAGGTAGTCGGTGAGAACGGGAGGCGTGAGCCCGTAGGGCAGGGTGGCCGCCAGCACGTCCCGCCACAGCGCCCCGGCCTCGACAGCCACCCGGCCGTCGCCGGCCCGGCCGACCTCGCCCATCGCGGACAGGTCCAGGACGATCCCGCCCGGCGCCTGCCCCTGGCCGTAGAGCGAGTGACCGCCGGACCGCGCGGCCACCGGGACACCGCGCGGCCCCGCATACACCAGCGCGTCCCGGACCTCGGCCGCGGACCGGGGCCGCAGCACGCCCAGGGGCGGCAGGCGCACCAGGTGACCGAAGTCGTCGGCCGCCTCCCGGAGGACCTCCGGGCGGGTGTCCAGCAGTTCGGCGACTTGCGCGGAGATCCGGTCCGGCGACGTCACGCGGCACGCTCCCAGGGGGCATCGGTCGACACGGGCGGAACCATCTTCGCGCCGGGAGCCCGGCCGACGTGTGAGGTTTCCCGCATGGACGCCGCAGTATCACCACAGGTTTACTTCGCAGGATTCCGGAGAGCAGCGTCACCGGAGTACCGCCCGGGTAGCGCCGCCGTGCACCGTCCCCGCGCGGAGTCCCGTGTACGGCCCCCGTCGCTCCCCTGAGCGCATGTTGTGTGAAGAGGTGTTCTGGTCTGTCCGGCTCCCGCGAGACAGCTGCCACAGTCGACGCGTCGCCCGCCCGGGCGGCGGACGCGGACCGGACCCGGGTCCCGCCGCCCCGCCCGGCCCCGCGGAACGGCCCGGCCCCCCGGAGCGGCCCGCCCGCCGCCCGGCGCGACGCCTACTTCGACAACGCGAAGTACCTGGCGATCGTGCTCGTGGCCGTGGGGCACGCCTGGGAGCCGCTGCGCTCGGACAGCCGTACCGTCACCGCGCTCTACACGTTCGTCTACGCCTTCCACATGCCGGCGTTCATCATCATCTCCGGCTACTTCTCCCGCAGTTTCGACGCCAGTCCCGCCCGTATCAAACGGCTGGTCACCGGGGTCGCCGTGCCCTACGTGGTGTTCGAGGTCGCCTACACCCTCTTCACCCGGTGGAGCGACCACGCCCCCGACCGCGAGATCAGCCTGCTGGACCCGCTGTACCTGACCTGGTTCCTGGCGGCCCTGTTCATCTGGCGGCTGACGACGCCGATCTGGCGGCTCGTGCGGTGGCCGCTGCCCCTCGCGCTCGCCGTCGCCGCGCTGGCGAGCCTCACGCCGTCCATCGGCAGCGACTTCGACCTCCAGCGGGTCCTGCAGTTCCTGCCGTACTTCGTGCTCGGCCTGTGCCTGCGGCCGGAGCACTTCAGCCTGCTGCGCCGCTGGCGGGTGCGCCTGTGGGCCGTCCCCGTCGCCCTGTGCGCCCTCGCCGTGGCGTACTGGTCGGTGCCGCACCTGGGCTACCGCTGGTTCTTCCACCGGGACAGCGCCGAGCAGCTCGGCGTGCCCGCCTGGTACGGGCCCGTCATGACCCTGGCCGTCTTCGGCTGCTCGCTGGTGCTGGCCGCCTGCTTCCTCGCCTGGGTGCCGGGCCGCCGTACCTGGTTCACCACGCTCGGCGCGGGCACGCTCTACGGCTACCTGCTCCACGGCTTCGTCGCGCAGAGCGCCAAGCCCGCCCACTGGTACGACCCGGCCTGGATGCACGGCCCGCTGGGCGCGGTGACGGCCACCCTCGCCGCCGCCGCGGTGGTGACCGTGCTCTGCACACCGCCGGTGCGCCGGGTCTTCCGGTTCGTGATGGAGCCCGAAATGGAGTGGGCGTTCCGCGCGCGGCAGGGCCAAGCGGTCCAGGACGGCCGACGAAACGCCGCCGGGGTGCTTTCCGGAGACCGCTGAAGCGGCGAATATGCCGCACCATGGACATTCTGCTCGTCGCCAGCGCCTTCAACAGCCTGTCCCAACGGGTGTACGCCGAACTGTCCGACCTCGGCCACCGTGTGGAGGTCGTCCTCGCCACCCACGGCCCCGACGCCGTCCGCTCCGCGGTCCGGGACCGGCGCCCGGAGCTGATCATCGCGCCGATGCTGAAGACCGCGCTCCCCGGGGACGTCTGCCGGGACCACACCTGCCTGATCGTGCATCCGGGACCGCCCGGTGACCGGGGCCCCTCCTCGCTCGACTGGGCCATCGCCGGGCAGGCACCCCGCTGGGGGGTGACCGTGCTCCAGGCCGAGGCGGCCGTGGACGCGGGCGCGGTCTGGGCGAGCGAGCCCTTCCCGGTGGAGCCGGTCGGCAAGAGCGACCTCTACCGCAACGAGGTCGCAGACGCCGCCCTCACCGCCGTCCACGAGGCCGTACGACGGTATGCGGAGGGCTCGTACAAGCCGGTGCCGCAGAGCGACCCCTCGATCCACGGCCGGATCGTCTGGCGGGACGTCTTCCGCCAGGCGCGACGGCGGATCGACTGGGCGGCCGACGACACCGAGACGGTGCTGTGCAAGCTGCGCGGTGCCGACTCGCAGCCCGGGGTCCTCGACGAACTCCTCGGCCGGGAGCTGTTCCTGCACGGCGGTCACCCCGAGGACCGACTGCGCGGCCGCCCCGGCGAGCTGCTCGCGACCCGCGCGGGTGCGGTCTGCCGGGCCACCCGGGACGGCGCCGTGTGGATCCCCGAGCTGCGCCCCCGCAAGAACTCCGGCGACCCCGCGCCCTTCCGCCGCCCCGCGGCCGACGTCCTCGCCGCTGCCGGCCTCCCCGACAGCCCCGCCCCGCTCGAACTGCGCCCGGACCGCCGCACCTGGACCGACATCCGCTACCGGCAGCGCGGCGACGTCGGCCTCGTCACCTTCTCCTTCCCCGGCGGCGCGATGAGCACCGACCACTGCCGGCGCCTGCTCGCCGCCTACGAGTACGCGCTCGCCCGGCCGACCCGGGTGCTGGTGCTCGGCGGCCGCCGGGACTTCTTCTCCAACGGCATCCATCTGAACGTCATCGAGGCCGCCCCGGACCCCGCCGAGGAGTCCTGGGCCAACCTCAACGCGATGGACGACCTGGTGGAGGCCGTGCTGCGGACCACCGACCGGCTGGTCGTGGCGGCGCTCGCCGGCAACGCGGCGGCCGGCGGCGCCATGCTCGCGCTCGCCGCCGACGAGGTCTGGTGCCGCACCGGCGCCGTCCTCAACCCGCACTACCGGCGGATGGGCCTGTACGGCTCGGAGTTCTGGACGTACTCGCTGCCCCGTCGCGCCGGAGCGGAGACCGCCCGGCGGCTGACCGAGGAGGCGCAGCCGGTGAGCGCCGCCACCGCGGCCCGGACCGGACTCGTCGACCGGCTGCTGCCGGTCCCCGCACAGCGCTTCGCCGCCGAGGTCGAGGAACTGGCCGCCGTGCTCGCCGGCACCCCGGACCTGGACGGGCGCCTCGTCGCCAAGGCCGCGGCGCGCGAAGCCGACGAGGCACGCCGGCCGCTCGCCGAGTACCGGAAGGACGAACTCGACCGGATGCACGCCCTGTTCTACGACCCGGACGCCGCCTACCACACGCTGCGCTCGGACTTCGTCCGCAAGGTCCCGGGCGGTGCCCGGTGACGCGGCTGCTGGTGGCGGGCGTCGGCAACATCTTCCTCGGCGACGACTCCTTCGGCCCCGAGGTGATCCGCGCCCTGGCCCGGCGCCCGCTGCCCCCCGAGGTACAGGTCCGGGACTTCGGCATCCGGGGCATGGACCTCGCCTACGCACTGCTCGACGGGTGGACGGTCGCCGTACTCGTGGACGCCGCCGCCCGCGGGCGGCGCCCCGGCACCCTCTCCCTGATCGAGCCCGACCTCCCCGACGGCGCTCCGGCGGCCCCGCCCGAGGCACACGGCATGGACCCGGCGAAGGTGCTCGCCCTGGCCGCCCACCTCGGTGACGAACCCCTGCCGCGCGTCCTCGTGCTCGCCTGCGAGCCCGGCGAGCTGCCGCGCGGCGACGAGGACATCGCCCCCGGCCTGAGCGAGCCCGTGCGGGACGCGGTCGAACAGGCCGTCGAAGCCCTGCACGCCCTGGTCCCGGTGCTGCTCGCCGATCCCCAGGTCATGCCCTCGTTGGCCCGCCCGGAGGAATCCACGGGCCCCGCCGCGGCCGGGCTCCCGCACCCGGCCGCCACCGGCGCGGAGGATCGCTAGCGGACCAGGACGGGACCCACCCGATCCGACGGTTCTTCCGGAACTCAACGATCGAGGAGCACCCATGTGTCAGTCCGAGGAGGTCACCCGGGCCGTCCTGGCCAGGAACGACGGCTTGGCCGCCAGCCTGCGCGACGACCTGGCCGCGCGCGGGGTGAGCGTGGTGAACCTGCTCTCCAGCCCCGGCAGCGGCAAGACCGAACTGCTCGGCCGGGTGCTGGCCCGGGCCCTGGAGCGGGACGTGGCCGTCGCCGCCTTCACCGCCGACCTCGCCACCGAGAACGACGCCAGGCGTCTGGCCCGTTCCGGAGCGCCGGTGAAACAGCTGCTCACCGACGGGCTGTGCCACCTGGAGGCCCGGCAGGTACGCGGCCACCTGGAGGGCTGGCTGCCGCCGGACACCGCGCTGCTGTTCGTGGAGAACGTCGGCAATCTCGTCTGCCCGGCCTCCTACGACCTCGGTGAACAGCTGCGGATCGTGCTGATGGCGGTGACCGAGGGCGAGGACAAGCCCTCGAAGTACCCCACCGCCTTCGGCTCCGCCCACCTCGTCGTGCTCACCAAGACCGACCTCGCCGGGCCGGCCGGCTTCGACGAGACCGCCTTCGCCGACCAGGTCCGGCGCGTCAACCCCGGGGTGGAGATCGTCCGCTCCTGCGCTCGCACCGGCGAGGGCGTCGACACGGTCCTGGACCGGGTGCTCGCCGTACGGGACGGTGCTCCCGCGCACCGGCCGCCCCTCGCCCCGCACCCGCACGGTCACCTCCACGCGCCCAGCGCCTCGTGACGGCCCCCACCACGGCGACGGCCGTCCGCCGGCGCATCACCGTGCGGGGAACCGTGCAGGGCGTCGGCTTCCGCCCGCACGTCCACCGCCTCGCCGCAGGTCTCACGCTCACCGGGTTCGTCGGCAACACGGCGAACGGCGTGTTCATCGAGGTCGAGGGAGCGGCGAGCGCCGTCGAGCGGTTCTGCGAGCTGCTCGCCACCGACCCGCCGCCGCTGGCCACCGTCACCGCCGTCGCCGTCGAGGAGGTCCCCGTCACCGGGGCGGACGCCGGCTTCACCATCCGCGTCACCGAGGACGCCTCCCCCGGCCGCACCCAGCTCCCGCCCGACACCGCGACCTGCGCCGACTGCCTGCGGGAGCTGGCCGACCCGGCCGACCGCAGACACCGGCATCCCTTCATCACCTGCACCCACTGCGGCCCCCGCTTCACGATCGCCACCGGCATGCCCTACGACCGCGCGGTCACCACCATGTCCGGCTTCCCGCTGTGCGCCGGCTGCGCCCGGGAGTACGGCGCCCCGGCCGACCGCCGCTTCCACGCCCAGCCGGTGGCCTGCCCGGACTGCGGGCCCCGGCTGCGGCTGGTCCCCGCCGCGGGCAGCGGAGTGAGGGCCGCTCGCGACGGCGACGCCCTCTCACAGGCGCGAGAGCTGCTCGCGGCCGGCCGGATCGTCGCCGTCAAGGGCATCGGCGGCTACCACCTGGCCTGCGACGCCCGCGACGCCCGGGCCGTCGACACCCTGCGCACCCGCAAGGCACGCGGGGACAAGCCGTTCGCCGTGATGTGCGCGGACCTGGAGGAGGTGGAGCGGATCGCCGTGGTCGGCGCCGCCGAACGGGCCGCGCTCACCGGCCCCCGGCGCCCCGTCGTCCTGCTCCGCCCCCGCGCCGGCGTACGGCTGGCAGCCGGGGTCTGCCCCGGCAGCCCCCACCTCGGCGTGATGCTGCCCTACACCCCCGTGCACACCCTCCTGTTCGGCCTCCCCGGCGACCCGCCCGGCCCCCGCGTGCTGGTGATGACCAGCGGCAACCGCTCGGGCGAGCCGATCGTCACGGACGACGACGAGGCGCTGACCCGGCTGTTCGGACTGGCCGACGCCTGGCTCGCCCACGACCGGCCCATCGCCTCGCCCTGCGACGACTCCCTGCTGCGGGTGCGCGCCGACGGCACCGAACAGGTCCTGCGCCGCTCCCGTGGATATGTGCCACGACCGCTGAGCCTGCCCGTCCCGGTGCGCCCCGCGCTCGCGGTGGGCGGCGACCTCAAGAACGCACTGTGCGTCGGCGAGGACGGACTGGCCTGGCTCGGTCCGCACATCGGCGACATGGGCGACCTGGCGACTCTGGAGGCCGCCGTCCGCGCGGAACGGCATCTGCACCGGCTCACCGGAGTCCGCCCCGAACTGGTCGCCGCCGACCGCCACCCCGGCTACCACGCGTCCGCCTGGGCGCGCCGCCGGGCCGCTCAACTGCCCGTAAAGAAGCCGGTGTTCGTCCAGCACCACCATGCCCATGTCGCCGCCGCCATGGCAGAAGCCGGCCTCGACGGCACCACACCGGTCATCGGCGTCGCCTTCGACGGCACCGGCTACGGCGACGACGGCACCGTCTGGGGCGGCGAGGTGCTCGTCGCCGACTACGCCGGCTACCGGCGCCTCGCCCACCTCGCCCCGGCCCCGCTCCCCGGCGGCGACGCGGGAGTCGCCAACCCGTGCCGGATGGCACTGGCCCGGTTGTGGGCGGCCGGCCTGCCCTGGGATGCGGACCTGCCCAGCGTCGCCGCCTGCTCGCATGAGGAACTCAGGCTGCTGGCACAGCAGTTGCCGAGCCGGCTCGGCTGCGTGGCCACCTCCAGCATGGGCCGGCTCTTCGACGCGGTGTCGTCCCTCGCGGGCGTGTGCCACCGAGCCGGGTACGAGGCGCAGGCCGCCCTGGAACTGGAGGCGCAGGCCTGCCTGGCCTGGGACGACGACACGGCCGCGTACCCCTTCGGCGACCGCTTCGACCCGGCCCCGACACTGCGCGCGATCGTCACCGACCTGCGGCGCGGCACCCCGGTACCGGTGATCGCGGCCCGCTTCCACCGCGGTGTCGCCCGGGCGGTCCTGGAGCTCTGCCGGGCGGCGCGCCGGGCCACCGGCCTGACCACCGTCGCCCTCACCGGCGGCGTCTTCGCCAACGCCCTTCTGGAGCAGGCCGGTTCCGACCTGCTGCATGGGCACGGGTTCACGGTCGTCCGGCACCGCGAAGTCCCGCCGAACGACGGCGGGCTGGCGCTCGGGCAGTTGATGGTCGCGGCCCACGGACAACCACCCCACGACGGCCCGCATACGGCAGTCGGCGACGAGACGGAGTGACCCATGTGTTTGGCAGTGCCCGGCAAAGTCGTGAGCATCGACGACACGGCCGATCCGCTCACCGGCCTGATCGACTTCGGCGGTGTACAGAAGCAGGCTTGTCTGGAGTACGTGTCCGACGTCCGCGTCGGTGAGTACGTCATCGTCCATGTGGGCTTCGCCCTCCAGCGGCTCGACGAGGAGTCGGCCCTGGCCTCCCTCCAGCTCTTCGAGGAACTGGGGCTGCTGGAAGAGGAGTTCGGCGACGCCTGGCAGCAGGCTGCCCGGCAGGCAGAGGGGAACGAGGCCCGGTGAAGTATCTCGACGAGTTCAACGACCCCCAACTGGCCCGCCGGCTGCTGGACGGGATCCGGTCCGTCGTCACCCGGCCCTGGGCCCTGATGGAGGTCTGCGGAGGCCAGACCCACTCGATCATCCGGCACGGTATCGATCAACTCCTGCCCGATGAGGTGGAGTTGATCCACGGCCCGGGGTGCCCGGTCTGTGTGACCCCGCTGGAGTGCATCGACAAGGCGCTGGAGATCGCCGCCCGCCCCGGGGTGATCTTCTGCTCCTTCGGCGACATGCTGCGGGTGCCCGGCACCGACCGGGACCTGTTCCGGGTCAAGGGCGAGGGCGGGGACGTCCGCGTGGTGTACTCGCCGCTCGACGCGCTGAAGCTCGCCCAGCGGCACCCGGACCGTCAGGTGGTCTTCTTCGCCATCGGCTTCGAGACCACCGCCCCCGCCAACGCCATGGCCGTCCACCAGGCCAAGCGCCTCGGCCTGACCAACTTCAGCCTGCTGGTCTCCCATGTGCGGGTCCCCCCGGCCATCGAGGCCATCATGACCGCCCCCAGCTGCCGGGTGCAGGGCTTCCTGGCCGCCGGGCACGTGTGCAGCGTGATGGGCATGACCGAGTACCCGGAGCTGGCCGCACGCCACCGGGTCCCCGTCGTCGTCACCGGCTTCGAACCGCTCGACATCCTGGAGGGCATCCGCCGCACGGTCCTTCAGCTGGAGCGCGGCGAGCACCGGGTGGAGAACGCCTACGCCCGTGCCGTGCGCGAGGACGGCAACCCGGCGGCCATCCGCATGATCGAGGAGGTCTTCGAGGTCACCGACCGCTCCTGGCGGGGCATCGGCCCCATCCCGGCCAGCGGCTGGCGGCTCAGCGAGGCCTACCGGGCGTACGACGCCGAGCACCGCTTCGACGTCACCGGCATCCGCACCGAGGAACCGGCCGAGTGCCGGGCCGGTGAGGTCCTCCAAGGGCTCATCAAGCCCACCGAGTGCGCGGCCTTCGGCACCAGCTGCACCCCGCGCACCCCGCTCGGCGCCACCATGGTCTCCAGCGAGGGAGCCTGCGCCGCCTACTACCTCTACCGCCGGATGTCCGAACCGGCGCTCCCGCGCGAGGAGATGAACCCCGTTGGCTGAGCAGACCGTCGCCGACCCGGCGAACTGGAGCTGTCCGGTGCCGATCCGCGACCAGCCGGTCGTGGTGATGGGCCACGGCGGAGGCGGCGCCCTCTCCGCCGAACTGATCGAGCAGGTCTTCGTCCCCGCCTACGGCAACGCGCTGCTCGCCGGGATGGCCGACTCGGCCGTCCTCCAGCTCGGCGGCGCCCGGCTGGCGTTCTCCACCGACTCCTACGTCGTACGGCCGCTGTTCTTCCCCGGCGGCTGTCTCGGTGACCTCGCCGTCAACGGCACGGTCAACGACCTGGCGATGAGCGGCGCCCGGCCCGCCTACCTCTCCGCCGCGTTCGTCCTGGAGGAGGGCGTGGAGCTGGCCGTCGTCGAACGTGTCGCGCGAGCCATGGGCGCGGCGGCCGAGACGGCCGGAGTCACCATCGCCACCGGCGACACCAAGGTGGTCGAGGCCGGGCACGGGGACGGGGTGTACGTCACCACCGCCGGGGTGGGCCTGGTGCCCGAGCGGGTGGACATCCGGCCGCAGCGGGCCCGGCCCGGCGACGCGGTGATCGTCAGCGGACCGATCGGACTGCACGGGGTCGCCGTCCTGAGCGTCCGCGAGGGGCTGGAGTTCGGCGTCGAGATCGCCAGCGACACCGCGTCGCTCGCCGACCTGGTCGCCACCATGCTGGACGTCACCCCGGACATCCACGTCCTGCGCGACCCCACGCGCGGTGGCCTGGCCGCCTCGCTGAACGAGATCGCCCGCGCCTCGGGCACGGGGGTACGGCTGACCGAGCGGGCCGTCCCCGTCCCGGACGCGGTCGCCAACGCCTGCGGGTTCCTCGGGCTCGACCCGCTCTACGTCGCCAACGAGGGCCGGCTCGTCGCCTTCGTCCCGGCCACGGAGGCCGATGCCGTCCTGGAGGCGATGCGCGCGCACCCGCAGGGGGCGGGCGCGACCCGGATCGGCGAGTGCGTGGCCGACCACCCCGGGATGGTCGTGGTGGCCACCGGACTCGGCGGCACGCGGGTCGTGGACCTGCCCCTGGGAGAGCAGCTCCCGCGGATCTGCTGATCAGGTCGAGGCGGATCCAGGCGAAGCGGATCAGGGCGAGGACCTCGCCGGTACCCATGTCGTTGCGGGTACCGGCGAGGTCACTCGACGGCGGTGATCTCCAGTTCACGGCCGCTGCGCAGTTCCGGGCAGGGCCGGTCGCAGCGAGGGCACCAGAAGAACGGCGGCATGCCCACCGCGAACTCCTCCGCGCACGGGTCGCACCAGGCCAGCGCGGGCACCTGCTCGACCACGAGGTCCGCCCCCGCCAGCGCGGTGCCGTCCCGGGCCACCTCGAAGGCGAAGGTCAGCGCGTCGGGTACGACCCCGGACAGCTCGCCGACCCGGACGGACACCGCCGAGACGGTGTCCGCCCCGTCCTCCCGGGCCCATGCGCCGGCCTGCTCCACGATCGCGGTCGCGATCGACAGTTCGTGCACGACCGGCTCACGGATACCGGTGACCGGCGCGCAGCCCACCCGCGATCCGCCAGATCTTCATCTCGCGCATGATCGAGGGCAGTTCCATGACGAACAACGCGAGGGCGACGGTGCCCACGACGGCGATCTCGGCCGTCAGCACGCGCTGGGCCGTCGTTCCGGTTCTCTTTCGCTGGACCTTCATGTGGGGAACTCCCTGTTCTGTGTCATCCGGGTGGGATGTTCGGCATGACGTCCAGCAGGGTGTCGTGCCGCTTCCAGTGGATGCCGGTGGAGCGCCGCGCGTCGGCGGTGCCGTCCGGGTGGTGCCCGGTCTGGGTGGTGTGGGGCCCCTCGTTGCCCTGGTGCATACCGGGCACGTGGGACGGGGTGTCGGGCTTCGCCTGGGGTCGGCCGACTCGGATGCTTCCCATGGGGTTTCTCCTTACTGTGTTGCCGTTCCTCAAGGGCGCTCGGTGAGCTCCTCGAAGAAACGCTCCACGGCCGGCCACATCCGGCCGCCACCGGACAGGCCGCGCCATTCCCGGCGGACCACGGCGAGCATGCGGAAGCAGTCGTCGACCGGTGCGATCCAGTGGTGGTCCAGGCCGTGGACGGTGTTGACCAGCAGCGCCTCGACGTCGGGCGCCATCCCGGCCAGGGGCGGGCAGCCGGCGACCGCCCGCTGCCAGGCCGCCGCGTCCACCTCCCAGCGCATGGCGCCCGCCGGGCTCGGCCCCTCGGCGGTGACCGAGCCGTCGGCGCGCGGTACGAAGAAGACCAGTCCGACCGGGACACCGAGGGCCGCGGTGTCGACCTCGGGGAGCCGGACCCGGCGGGTCGGGATCAGCCGGAACTGGGCCTCGCCGGTGCCCTGTCCCGGCTTTCCGGGGAACAGCACCGAGCAGGGACGGCAGGCACAGCGGACCTCGCCCTGCCCGGTGTCGTACAGATGCGGGTGGTTCTCGGGCACCGGGGCGGCGCACAGGTCGCACACCTCCGCCTCCGCCGCCGGCCGGTGGTCGGCGGCGGTGCGGATGAGGCGGGCCAGGGCTCCGTCGGTGCTCACCGGGCCTCCTGTGGCCGGCGCAGGGAGTCCAGGGGGACGAAGGCGGGGGCCGGGTCCTCGGGCACCGGCTGCACGTCGGTCAGCTCGGGGGCCGCGGCGAGCACCGCCTCCCGGACCACGTCGGCCACCTCCGTAGTACCTCCGCCGCACCCGGACCCGCAACCGCCGCCGGTGGTCAGCCGCACCCGGCCCACCTGGCCCTCCATACCGGCCCACTCGACGTCACCGCCGCGTTCGCGCACGGCGGGGCGCAGCCGTTCGACCGCGCGGGCCGCCCGGCTCTCGGGCGAGTCGGGGTGGATGTCGTGCAGGACCAGGAGATGGTCGAGGAGTTCGTCGCCGGAGAGCCGCTCGGCCAGGGCCGCGTCCGCGCCGTCCAGGACACGGGCGAGTGCCTCGCCGTAGACCTCGGTCAGCAGGCGGACCGCCTCCACGGCCGAGCCGCCGGTGGGGCCGGGCGCGGACTCCAGCCCTTCAAGGAGCGAGTCGAGGCGGGCCAGCCGGGCCTCGACCGCCGGGGCGTCGAGCCGCCCGGGGTCAGCCATGGTCCGCCCCGTACGTCGGCGAGTGCGTGACGCTCAGCGTCTTGCCCTTGCCCGTGTACATGTGGACACCGCACGGCAGACACGGGTCGAAGCTGCGGACCGTGCGCATGATGTCGACGCCCTTGAAGTCGTCCGGGCCGTTCTCCTCGAAGATCGGCTGGCCCTGGACGGCGTCCTCGTAGGGACCGGGCGTGCCGAACTTGTCCCGGGGGCTGGCGTTCCACGGGGTCGGCGGGTACGGGTGGTAGTTGGCGATCTTCTTGTCCTTGATCACCAGATGGTGGGAGAGGACCCCGCGCACGGCCTCGTGGAAGCCGCAGCCGATCGCCTCGTCCGGCACCTCGAAGTCCTCGAACACCTTGGTGTCGCCGGACCGCACCAGGCCCATCGCCTCGTCCAGGAACTGCAGGGCCATGGCCGCCGCGTAGGCGACGAAGTACGGCCGGGCACGGTCGCGTTCGAGGGTGTTGGACCACTTCGGGATCTTCCACTCCAGGGTGGTCTCCGGCAGGCTCGCGCCCTTGGGCAGCGAGATTCGCACACTGTTGCCGGTGGCCTTGATGTACGGCGTGTCGACGATGCCGCTCAGCGCGGTCGACCAGAGCCGGGCCAGCGGGCCGCCGCCGGTGTCGAGGGCCAGGTGGTCGCCGGTGCGCTGGTCGAACCAGCGCGGGCTCATCACCCAGCTGTAGTTGGCGTCGAAGTCCCGCTTCTGCGGCACCGGAAGGGTCGTCTGGTTCCACGGGTGGCGCATGTCGACGGGGTTGCCCAGCGGGTCGTGGGTGACGAACGGGTCCTCGTTCACCCAGTCCTCGTAGAACGAACTGCCCAGCATGATCCGGAGGCCCAGGTTGATGTCGACCAGGTTGTTGGTGACCAGTTCACCGTCGACCACGATGCCCGGGGTGACGTACATCGCCTTGCCCCAGCGGTCCATGTTCTCGTACCGGTAGTCGACGACCTTCGGGTCCTGCCAGGCGCCCCAGCAGCCGAGCAGGATACGGCGCTTGCCGACCTCCTCGTAGCCGGGCAGCGCCTCGTAGAAGAAGTCGAAGACGTCGTCGTTCATGGCGACGGCCTTCTTCACGAAGTCGATGACGTGCATCAGCCGGCTGAGGTAGTCGGTGAACACGGTCGGCGACGGCATGGTGCCCACACCGCCCGGATACAGCGTGGAGGGGTGGACGTGCCGGCCCTCCATCAGGCAGAACATCTCGCGGGTGGTCCGGGAGACCTTCAGGGCCTCCTTGTAGACCTCGCCCTCGAAGGGGTTGAAGGCCTTCATGATGTCCGCGATGGTCCGGTACCCGTGGATGTCACCGCGCGGGGCGGCGGTGCGTTCGGCGCGGGCCAGCACACTCGGGTTGGTGGCCTTGACCATCTGCTCGCAGAAGTCCACGAAGACCAGGTTGTCCTGGAAGATCGTGTGGTCGAACATGTACTCGGCCGCCTCGCCGAGGTTGACGATGTGCTCGGCCAGCGGCGGCGGCTTCACCCCGTACGCCATCTGCTGGGCGTAGTCGGAGCAGGTGGTGTGGTTGTCGCCGCAGATACCGCAGATCCGCGAGGTGATGAAGCCCGCGTCGCGCGGGTCCTTCCCCTTCATGAAGACGGAGTAGCCGCGGAAGAGGGAGGAGGTGCTGTGGCACTCCGTCACCTCCCGGTTGGCGAAGTCGATCTTCGTGTAGATGCCCAGGTTTCCGATGATCCGGGTGATCGGATCCCAGGACATGTCCACGATCTGCGCGGGCTTTCGCCCTTTCTGCCGGGCCTCGGTTGTCATCAGCGTCGCTGGCCTTTGCTGTGGGGGGATGTGGGGCGGGGGGACTCTGGCGTGTCAGGGCCGCCAGCGCGGGGCGTACCCGCTGGTGAGCTTGCGCTTGTTGTGGCGCCACTTGGGCTCGTGGTTGACCAGGTCGTTGGTGAAGCCGCGCAGGCGGCGGATGACCGCGCCGTACGGCTTGATGGCCAGCGAGGAGAGGGTGCCGCCGGGCGGCTCGTCCATGAACGGCATGAACGCGTCGGGGAAGCCCGGCATGGTGCAGCCGATGCAGATACCGCCGACGTTGGGGCAGCCGCCGACGCCGGCCATCCAGCCCCGCTTGGGCACGTTGCAGTTCACGACCGGGCCCCAGCAGCCGGTCTTCACCAGGCACTTGGGGGAGTTGTAGTCCATCGCGAAGGACGCCTGCTCGTAGTACGAGCCTCGGTCGCAGCCCTCGTGCACCGTGCGCCCGAACAGCCACTGCGGACGCAGCATGTGGTCCAGTGGGGGCGGGGGAGCGGTGCCGGCGGCGTGGTAGAGCACCCAGACCAGGGTCTCCATGAAGTTCTCCGGCTGCACCGGGCAGCCCGGAATGTTCACCACGGGCAGCCCGCCCTGCGACTTGTAGTCCCAGCCCAGGTAGTCCGCGAGGCCCATCGAACCGGTCGGGTTGCCGGCCATCGCGTGGATGCCGCCGAAGGTGGCACAGGTGCCGATGGCCACCACCGCCCAGGCCTTGGGCGCCAGTTGGTCGATCCAGTCGTTGATGGTCTGCGGCTGGCCGGTCTCCGGGTCGTTGCCGAAGGACGTCCAGTAGCCCTCGCCCTCGATGATGTTCTGGTTGGGGATCGAGCCCTCGATGACGAGGATGAACGGCTGCTCCAGCTCGCCCCGCGCGGCCTTCCGGTACGGCGCGAGGAAGTCCTCGCCGCCCAGGCTCGGCGACAGTACCTTGTTGACCAGGTTGACCTTCGGGATGCCCGGGATCAGGCCGAGGACCAGGTCCTCGATGGAGGGCTGGTCCGCCGCGGTCACGGAGACGGTGTCGCCGTCGCAGCTCATGCCCTCGGAGATCCACAGGATGGTGATCTCGTCGAACCCCTGGTGTTCGCCGGTTTCGCTGGGTTCGCCGCCGACGGCGGTCGTGCCGTTCTTGGTGCTCATACGCTAGGCCTCCGATGGAGTGGGTCCCGCGGGCGGCTCTTGTGCCGCCGCTGGGTCCGGGACGTCGGTGCCCCCGACCGGCTCGACTTCGTCGGGCCGGAAGTAGTGGAAACGGCCGTACCAGCCGTGCAGTTCGGCCGCCGGATCGTCGTCGACGGTGACGGCGAGGTGGGTGCTGCCGTCCACGTCGTGGAAGACGGCGGCCACGGTGGCGGTCCGCCCGGCCAGGAACATGTCCTGGGCGTCGGCGCCCCGGCGGCGCGGGCGCAGCCGCACCGCGCTGCCGCCGCCGACCCGCACACCGTCGACCAGGACGGTGTCGGTGGCCGGGGAGAGCCCCTCGTCGGCGCCCTCCTGCCACCAGGCGGGACGGCCTGCGGCCGGCTTCAGCGAACGGATCGCGCCGTGCAGCCGCCCGAAGACCTCCGGCGGCATGGTGTCGACGCGGTCGAGGATCTCGGCGGCCCGCGGGTCGGTGGCGCGGGCCTCCCGCTTCTCCTCGTCCGTCAGCAACATGGTGCGCAGGGTGAGGATCTCGTCGATCTCACCTGCGTCGTGCAGGTCCCCGGGGCTCTCCGGGGCCACCTGCGGATGGTCGGGCAGGATGATCGGCGAGGAGAGCAGCAGGGCGGAGACCGAGCCGTCGGCGGGGGCGTCGGCGGGGGGCGGGCCGCCGAGCACCGGGAACGTGAAGTCGTTGCGGCAGCTCCGGGCGGCCTCCTGGAGGTCCGGGCCGGGGTCGATCAGGGAGACGAACTCCGCGCCCTCGGCGCCGAGCAGGGTGTGGGTGGCGATGAGGGCGTGGCGCAGCGCCCGGTCGCGCGGGGCGTGCGGATCCGTCGGGTGCCCGTCGTGCGCGGTGCGCACCCGGAGCCGCACGAGTCCCTCGCCGAACCGCTCGGCCATGACCGTGGTGGTCGCCCGGAGTTCCTCCCGGCGCCTGACGATCCGCCCGGCTCCGGAGGGCAGTGCCTCCGTGTCGGCGCCGGCGGGGGAGCCCACCGGGAAGCTGTGCTCGCCCTCGGCAAGGGGGACCGTCAGGTCGGCCGCGCGCGGCACCGCCTCCTCGAAGGTCAGCTGCACGGTCCCGTCGTCGCACGTCAGCGACTCGACCGGGCGCCGCTCGGCGTCCTCGACCTGCTTGTGCTGCATCTGCAGATACCGCACCCGCACCCGCAGGACCGCGTCCGGCCGGTCCACCCGCACCAGGCATTCCGTCTGCTGGTACCAGGAGTCCGCCGAACCCGACACGCCCGGGCTGACCGGGCCGTCGGCCTCCACCCAGTCCCTGGGGAAGAGGACCCCGAACTGCCAGCGGGCACGATTCTTCGGCGAGGACCGCCGATAGGGGTACAGAAGGTAGCCCTCGTAGAGGACGGCATCGGCGACGGCGCTCAGCTGTCCGAAGACCCGCCCGGACCGCTCAGGAGACCACTTCGGGCCGTCCGTGAGGGCAGTGCGGGGCCCTCCGCCGTCGACCAGTCCCTCGGCCATGCAGCCTCCCTCGGATCCGTGCGCGCGCCATACCTTCCACCACGGTCACATCGGTCACGCCCGCTCGCCTCTTCTGGACGAGCGGGGTTGGGCCGAACGGGGTGCGGTGGGGCGTACGCCGGGTCAGCCGGCGGAGGTGGCCTGCGGGACGGTCCGGGCGGACCGGGGAAGTCGGTGTGTGCCCGGTGGCCGGGGGATCGCCGAGGGGGTGGTCAGGGGGCGACGAAGAGGGAGGGGAAGCGGGGGGCCAGCCAGGGCTTGCGGCCGGTGGCGAGGATCTGGCCCCGGGCCATGGCCAGCCAGGGGTTGCGGCGGCCGAGGGCGATGAGGAGGAAGGCGACCGGATCGATGAGGATCGTGCAGTCCGGGCGGTCCTGCGGCCCCGGAGTCACCTGTACGGCGCCGTCGGTGAGCGTGACGCCGAAGGCACCGCCGCCACCGCGCAGCCGGATCGTGTAGCGGGCGCTCATCCCGGCGACCGCCGCGGCGTCCGCCACGGTCGGCATCACCGAGAGCATGAACGGCATGCACAGCGCCACCCGTTCGGCGTCGATCATGTGCGGGCGCCGCAGCGCGCGGGCGAGATCGTAACCGTGGCCCAGCATGTGCGTGAGCAGGTAGGAGGCGAGGACGGACCGGTCCATCCGGCCGAGCGGCGTGACCGGCGCAGGGCCGTCCGCCGTCGTGACCAGCGCGTCGACACAGCGTGCGGCCTGCTCGGTGATCATCGCCGCGAGCGGCTCGGCCCGGCGCTCCCCGAACACGGCCAGCGACTCCGCGTTGGCCGCCGCGAGGCTCTGCGGTGTGCCGTCCCCGTAAGGGCGTTCCGTGCCGAGCGCGAGGTCGGCCATCAGCCCGTTGGCCAGCGCCAGATGGGCCGCCGCCTCGCCGACCGTCCACTGCGACCCCGGCACGGCGACACCCGTGTCCGCCACGCCGTCCAGCACGGCCGCGATGTCGTCGCCGGCCTGCCGTATCGCCTGCCCGAGCCCTTCGGGCAGCGCCCCCCGGACGTCCTGCCGTGCTGCCTGATCCATGTAGGTTGCTCCCGTTCTACCGGGCGGTACCCAATCAGACGTACGGGCGCACCACAAGACCCGTGGCGATCACCGCCGGCCGAGGCCCTGCAGGAAGGTGTCGACGACCACGTCGGCGGCCTGCGCGGCGCTGAGCTCGGACAACTCCCGCGAGGCCAGATGCATCAGCTGTGGCAGCAGTGAACTCGCCCAGGAGAGCGGGAGATCCGCGCGCAGCAGCCCCTCCTCGGTGGCGCGCCGCAGGAAGTCGTCGATCTCCCCGATCAGAGCGTCGCGCCGCTCCCGGATCGTGTCGTCGGCCCGCAGCCGGCCGAGCTCCACCGGCCACTTGCGGTTGACGCCGATGATCTCCTCGACGTACCGGTGCAGCGCCACCGCGACGGGAGCCGCACGCAGCCTGGCGTTCTCCACGGCTCGCTCGACCGCGTCGTACCGCGCCTCGTAGATGGCCGCCAGCAACTCCTCGCGGGATGCGAACCGCCGGTAGACGGTGCGCCGGTCGACGCCGGCCTCGGCGGCGATCGCGGCGATGCTCGCGGCCGGATCGGCGGCGAGCATACGGGCCCCGGTCGTCAGAACCGCTTCCAGGTTGCGTGCTGCGTCTGCTCTCACGCGCCGAGCATAGCCCGAGGTGTGGAGTCTGACTCCTCTAGTGACTCATCAGTGAGTCGTACTCAGCCATAAGTGCTACATTGAAGTGACAGATAGCGCAGTGCTTCGCTCACCATCCTCGGGAGAGGGCAAATGATCACTTACGACCGTCTCTTCATCGCCGGATCCTGGGAGGCGCCCAGCGACCCCGGACTGCTCGACATCCGGTCGCCGCACGACCAGGCGGTCATCGGCCGCGCCGCCCAGGCCCGGCCGGCCGACATCGACCGCGCGGTGGCCGCCGCCCGGGCCGCCTTCGACGACGGCCCCTGGCCGCGCACGGCCCCGGCGGATCGCATCGCCGTCCTACGGCGTCTGAACGCGCTGCGCGAGGCCGACGCCGAGAGGATCGCCGGCCTCATCTCGGCCGAGAACGGCTCGGCCGCCTGGTTCACCAGGGCCGGACAGCCGGGGCTCAGCCGGCAGGCCGAGGCCTACTTCGCCGCCGCGGAGAAGTTCGGCTGGGAGGAGACGCCGGCGTCCGGCTCCGCGGTACGCGCCGTCGTACGGCGTGAGCCCGTCGGCGTGGTCGCGGCCGTCATTCCCTGGAACTCCCCGTTCTCGGCGGCCATGGCGAAGGTCATCCCGGCGCTGCTGGCCGGCAACACGGTCGTCCTGAAGGTGTCCCCGGAGAACTCGCTGAGCATGGGGATCCTCGCCGAGCTGCTGGAGGGGGCCGGTCTGCCCGAAGGGGTGATCAGCGTGCTGCCCGCCGACCGGGAGACCAGCGAGTACCTGGTGTCGCACCGCGACATCGACAAGATCGCGTTCACCGGCTCGACGCGGGCCGGGCGCAGGATCGCCGCCATCGCGGGCGAACAGCTGAAGCGGGTCAGCCTCGAGCTGGGCGGCAAGTCGGCCGCGATCATCCTGCCGGACGCCGACGTCGACCGGGCGGTGCGCGGGCTGAAGTTCGCCTCCCTGCTCAACAACGGCGAGTCGTGCATCGCCCAGACCCGCGTCCTCGCCCCGCGCGGCCGGTACGACGAGGTCGTCACCGGCCTCAAGGACCTCGTGGAGTCGCTCAAGGTCGGTGACCCGGCCGACCCCGACACCTTCATCGGCCCGATGATCCGCCGCGACCAGCAGCAGCGCGTGCGCGACTACATCGAGGTCGGCATCAGGGAAGGGGCTCGGCTGGTCACCGGCGGCCCCGGGGTCCCGCCGGGACTGGAGAGCGGCAACTACGTGACTCCGACCGTGTTCGCCGACGTCGACAACTCCATGCGGATCGCCCAGGAGGAGATCTTCGGCCCGGTCCTCGTGGTCATCCCCTACGACGACGAGGACGAGGCCGTACGGATCGCCAACGACTCCGAGTACGGCCTCTCGGGCGGCGTGTGGTCCGCCGACGAGGCGCACGCACTGGAGGTCGCCGGCCGGCTGCGGACCGGCACGGTCACCGTCAACGGCGCCGCCATCTCCTTCGACGGCCCGTTCGGCGGATACAAGGCGAGTGGGATCGGCCGCGAGTACGGGGCGGTCGGGCTGGCCCAGTACGTCGAGCACAAGACCGTCACACTGCCGGTATCCGGGGTCTGACCTGGGGCAGAGACGGTCCGCGAGGGGCCGCACGTCGAAGCGGAAAGATCAAATGCACCGGCCGCGCTGGTGCGCGGCCGGATGGAAGAGGGAGAGCAGGGAGGGACAGGGCGCAGGACGTGGCGGCCGAATCCTGGGGGCACCGTCGGATGGATGGCATCGCCATCGGGACCGGCGCCCGTGGTGCGTCGTGTCCCAGCGGGGTACTCGGCCAGTCCGGCCGACAAGGCCGGCGGGTCGACACCCGATTCACCACAACGGACGGAGTGACGACGATGGCCAGCGCCACGGAGACCGGAAAGATCACCGGAACCGCCGACAAGGACTACAACCTTCTCTGGTACGTCGAGAGCTGCATGGAGAACGTCCTGCGTCTCGACACCTACATCAAGGACGCCGAGCGGGAGAAGGACGCACAACTCGTCGAGTTGTTCACCAAGGCACAGGCCGACAGCCGCAAGGGCGCGGACCTGGGCAAGGCGATGCTGCGCAGCCGCCTGAGCGGCTGAGCCTTCCTCCTCTACCGCCTCGTCACCGGAAACCGACGCTCGCACCGACACGCGTGGCCCGCTGAAGGCACGCGCCCGCACCACCTGAACGGCTCCCTCCCTGGTTCACAGGACGGGAGCCGTCAGCGAGCGCCCCCGCCGGCGGAGGTGGCGGCCCGGCTCCGGCCGACGGGTGGAGCGACCGTTGCCTCATGCAACGGCCAAGAGGCGTCCGGTGCACATCGGTCGGCCCTGCGTAGCCCCACCGGCGGCGGGTACCCGAGGCCGGAACCCACGCCCGGCCGCGAGAGGGAAAGCACCGTGAGCGACCGCCGTCCGAAGCCTCCCGGGAACGACAGAGCGCAGCGGGCCGGACCCGTGGTCAGGGACATGCCTGACCCGCGGACGGGCGCCGGCGAGCAGCCCTGGAAGCCCGGCGGTGACGCGCCGCGCAAGGCCGACGACGAGCAGCCGGGGCCCGGGAGGCCCGACCGGGACGCGGCCGGCACGGGTCGGCATGGCTCCCCTGGCCGCGGAGTTCCTCGATCCGGGCATCCCGTGTCCGGGGAACCGCCCGGCTGGCGCCCCGCGCGCCGTACCCGTCCCGGTGGGCCAGTCTGAATGTGACACCCGCCGACGCCGCCGGTCTTTCCGGCCGCCGAAAGGACACACCATGGGTGTGCGTACGTGGATCAGTGACTGGCCCGCCTTCCGCCAGCTCACCGCATCCGACCCGCTGGGCCGGGGCCGGGCCGCCATGTCGGCGCAAACCCAGCACCTCAGGCCGCGCACGGTCACCGCCGACAGGGTGGTGCGATCTGTATGTCCCTACTGCGCGGTGGGCTGCGGACAGCAGGTCTACGTCAAGGACGACAAGGTCGTCCAGATCGAGGGCGACCCGGACTCACCTGTCAGCCGGGGCCGCCTGTGCCCCAAGGGTTCGGCCACCCTCCAGCTCACCACCGGCCCGGCCCGCCGCCACCAGGTGCTCCACCGGCGGCCGTACGCCGCCGACTGGGAACCCCTCGACCTGGAGACCGCCATGGACATGGTGGCCGACCGGGTCATCGAGACGCGGCGCCGGACCTGGGAGTGGGAGTCCGAGGGGCTGCGCACCGCACGCACCCTCGGCATCGCCAGTCTCGGCGGCGCGACCCTCGACAACGAGGAGAACTACCTCATCAAGAAGCTGCTGACCGGCCTCGGCGTGGTCCAGGTGGAGAACCAGGCCCGGGTCTGCCACAGCTCCACGGTCGCCGGGCTCGGCACCTCCTTCGGGCGAGGCGGTGCCACCACCTTCATGCAGGACCTCCAGCACGCCGACTGCATCGTCATCCAGGGCTCCAACTTCGCCGAGGCCCACCCCGTCGGCTTCCAGTGGGTGATGGAGGCAAAGGCACGCGGCGCCCGGATCATCCACGTCGACCCGCGGTTCACCCGCACCAGCGCGCTGGCCGACCTGCACGTCCCGATCCGGGCCGGCAGCGACATCGCGTTCCTCGGCGCGATCATCAATTACGTCCTGACCGAGGAGAAGGACTTCCGCGAGTACGTTCTCGCCTACACCAACGCCGCCACCCTGGTGAGCGAGGACTTCCGCGACACCGAGGACCTCGACGGTGTCTTCTCCGGGCTGGACGAGGACAAGCACCACTACGACCCCTCCAGCTGGCAGTACGAGGGTGTCGAGGTGCAGCAGCCCACCGGCGAGGTCGACGAGCAGTACGAGGAGCGCGTCCACGGCTCGGGCGGGCCGGAGGCACACGGTTCGGGCGGGGCGCGCACCGCGGGCCGGGCACCACGCGACGAGACCCTGCGACATCCGCGCTGCGTCTATCAGATCCTCAAGCGCCACTACGCCCGCTACACCCCGGAACTGGTGGAGGAGGTCTGCGGAGTACCGCGCGCGAAGTTCCTCCAGGTGTGCGAGGACCTGACCGCGAACTCGGGCCGCGAGCGGACGAGCGCGTTCGTGTACGCGGTCGGCTGGACCCAGCACTCGGTCGGCTCCCAGTACATCCGCGCCGCGAGCGTGCTCCAGCTGCTGCTCGGCAACATCGGCCGCCCCGGCGGCGGCATCCAGGCCCTGCGCGGCCACGCCTCCATCCAGGGCTCCAGCGACATCCCGACCCTCTTCAACCTGCTGCCCGGCTACCTCCCCATGCCGCACGCCCACGCGCACGAGGACCTGGACGCCTTCATCGAGGCCAGCCGCACCGAAAAGGGCTTCTGGGCCAACATGCGGGCCTACTTCGTGAGCCTTCTGAAGGCGTACTACGGCGACGCGGCCACCGCCGCCAACGACTTCTGCTTCGACCACCTGCCGCGCCTGACCGGCTCCCACTCCACTTACGACACGGTGATGGCCCAGCTGGACGGAGTGTGCAAGGGCTACTTCCTGATGGGCGAGAACCCCGCGGTCGGTTCCGCGAACACTCGGCTCCAGCGGCTCGGGATGGCCAACCTGGAGTGGCTCGTCGTGCGCGACTTCTCCCTCATCGAGTCGGCGACCTGGTGGCAGGACGGCCCGGAGATCGAGACCGGCGAGCTGCGTACCGAGGACATCGGCACCGAGGTGTTCTTCTTCCCGGCCGCCGCCCACACCGAGAAGAACGGCTCGTTCACCAACACCAACCGCTGGCTGCAGTGGCACCACGCGGCCGTCGAACCCGAGGGCGACGCCCGCAGCGACCTGTGGTTCATGTACCACC
This sequence comes from Streptomyces sp. NPDC026538, assembly GCF_055567535.1. NCBI lineage: Bacteria > Bacillati > Actinomycetota > Actinomycetes > Kitasatosporales > Streptomycetaceae > Streptomyces > Streptomyces sp. NPDC026538. Next base: position 613,966 of record NZ_JBVHQG010000006.1, on the reverse strand, counting down.
TGGGCCGCCGCATCAAGGAACGGCTGGCCACCTCGACCGACCCGATGGACCGGCCTGTACAGGATCTGACCTGGGACTACCCCGTCGACGGCCCGCTGGCCGAACCGGATGCCGCCGCCGTACTCGCCGAGATCAACGGCCACGGCCCGGGCGGGGCGCCGCTCTCGGCGTACACCGAACTCAAGGACGACGGCACGACGAGGTGCGGCTGCTGGATCTACTGCGGGGTGTACGCGGACGGCGTCAACCAGGCTGCCCGCCGCCGGCCCGGCAGCGAACAGGACTGGGTGGCCGCCGAATGGGCCTGGGCGTGGCCCGCCAACCGCCGCGTCCTCTACAACCGGGCGTCGGCCGCCCCGGACGGCACGCCGTGGAGCGAGCGCAAGGCGTACGTCTGGTGGGACGAGGCCGAGGGGAAGTGGACCGGGTACGACGTCCCGGACTTCGTACCCGACCGCGCCCCGGACTTCGTACCGGACGAGGACGCGACCGGACCCGACGCGCTGCGCGGCGACGACCCGTTCATCATGCAGGCCGACGGCAAGGGCTGGCTGTACGCGCCCGCGGGCTTGGAGGACGGCCCGCTCCCGACCCACTACGAACCGCAGGACTCCCCCTTCGCCAACGCCCTGCACCCCTCCACACCGCGTTCCCCCGTACGCCAGTTGCTGCCCCGGGAGGGTAACCGCTACCACCCGAGCGGCGACGAGAAGGGCGCCGAGGTCTTCCCGTACGTCATCACCACGCACCGCCTCACCGAGCACTTCACGGCGGGCGGCATGAGCCGCTGGTCGCCCTATCTCTCCGAACTCCAGCCGGAGTTCTTCTGCGAGGTCTCCCCTCAACTGGCCGCCGAACGCGGCCTTGAGCACCTGGGCTGGGCCACCATCGTCACGGCCCGCAACGCCGTCGAGGCCCGCGTCATGGTCACCCCCCGGATCACACCCCTCACGGTGCACGGCCGCACGATCCACCAGATCGGACTGCCGTTCCACTGGGGTCCCAACGGAGTGGCCACCGGCGACGCGGCCAACGAACTCGTCGCGATCGCCCTCGACCCCAACGCCCATATCCAGGAGGACAAGGCGCTGACCGCCGACATCCGCCCGGGCCGGCGACCCCGCGGGCCCGACCTGCCGAAGCTGGTCGCCGAATACCGCAGCCGCGCGGGCATCACCGCCAGTACAGGGACGGAGATCCGGAAATGACCGACCGCCACCTGCTCAGCGGTACCGAACCCGACCCCGCACGCGACGCGGGTCATCCCGAACCCCCGCCCCGGGTCGGCTTCTTCACCGACACCTCCGTCTGCATCGGCTGCAAGGCTTGTGAGGTCGCCTGCAAGGAGTGGAACGCCATCCCGGAGGACGGCCTCTCCCTCACCGGCATGAGCTACGACAACACCCAGGGGCTCGGCGCCTCCAGCTGGCGCCACGTCGCCTTCATCGAACAGCAGGTCCCGGCGCCGGACGGACGCACCCGGCTTCCCCTGGCCGAAGCCGGGCCCGAGCCTTCCGCCGAGCCCGGGGAACTTCGCTGGCTGATGTCGTCCGACGTGTGCAAACACTGCACCCACGCCGCCTGCCTCGACGTCTGCCCCACCGGCTCCCTCTTCCGGACCGAGTTCGGCACGGTCGTCGTCCAGGAGGACATCTGCAACGGCTGCGGCTACTGCGTGCCCGCCTGCCCGTACGGCGTCATCGAACAACGGCCCGAGGACGGGCGGGCGTTCAAGTGCACCATGTGCTACGACCGGCTCGGCGCCGGACAGGAACCCGCCTGCGCCAAAGCCTGCCCGACCGAGTCCATCCAGTTCGGCCCGCTGGACGAACTGCGCGAACGAGCCGCCCTGCGCGTGGACCAACTGCACGCGGCGGGCGTGGACGGCGCACGGCTGTACGGCCACGAGCCCGATGACGGCGTCGGCGGCGACGGCGCGTTCTTCCTGCTCCTCGACGAACCCGAGGTCTACGGGCTGCCCCCGAACCCGGTCGTCACCACCCGCGACCTCCCCACGATGTGGAAGCACGCCGGTGCGGCGGCCCTCTCCCTGGCCGGAGCCTTCGCCGTCTCCTTCGCGCTGCCCGGTGTGCTGGGCAGAAAGGGCACACGATGAGCGACTCCAAGAGCAGCCTCGGGCAGGGCACCCGGCAGCGGCGCCGTAAGCGCCACGGGGAGCAACTCATGGTGCCCCGGGCCGAGTTCGAGTCGTACTACGGGCGTCCGGTCATCAAGGCACCCTCCTGGAGCGCCCGGGACATCGCCGGGTACTTCTTCCTGGGCGGGCTCGCCGGCGCGGGCTCCGTACTGGCGGCGGGCGCCCAGCTCACCGGGCGTACGTCGACCGCCACAGCGATGAAAGTGTCCTCCCTCGCCGCGGTCTCACTGTCCGCCGCCGCACTGGTGCACGATCTCGGGGTGCCGAGCCGGTTCCCCAACATGCTCCGGGTGCTCAAGCCGACCTCCCCCATGAGCGTGGGCTCCTGGCTCCTCGCCGGTTACGGACCGGCGGCCGGCGCTGCCGCGATCACCGCCGTCACCGGGCGGCTGCCCAGGGCCGGGGCCACGGCGACCGCGGCGGCGGCGCTGCTCGGACCGGCGATTGCCTCCTACACTGCCGTCCTCGCGGCGGACACCGCCGTTCCCGCCTGGCACGGCGCGCATCGCGAACTGCCCTACGTGTTCGCCGCCTCCGCCACGGCCGCCGCCTCCGGCATGGCCCTGCTCCTCGGCCCGGTGCACGAGTCGGCACCCGCACGGTGCGCCGCGGTGCTCGCCGCCGGCGCCGAGGAGGCCGCGACCCGGGCGGCCGAACGGCGCCTCGGCATGGTCGCGGAGACCTACCATCAGGGCCGCGCCGGAACCCTGCTGCGCACCGCCCGCCTGCTCACTGCGGCAGGCGCCACCACCGGCCTGGTGTTCGGCCACCGCAGCCGCCCCGCGGCCGGCCTCGCGGGCCTCGCCCTCCTCGCGGGCTCGGCCTGCACCCGTTTCGGCATCTTCGCGGCAGGAGCCGCCTCGGCCGAGGACCCGAAGTACACGGTGGCACCCCAACGCGCCGCCGCCGGCCCGTCCGACGAGACCGAGAACTGACGGCGCACGAGCCCAGGCTCGGCAGCCCCCCAGAGAGTTCGCCGAGACCGACGAACCGGGAGACGACGGCAGTACCAACTCCCGCCGGCCGACATCCAAAGCGGCTTCATACGCGACCACATCCTCGACGGCACGGCACCCCGGCCGTCCCCGCGGCGGTCAGGCCGGCTCCGAGACACGATCCCAGAGCCATCAGAAACGGCCGGCGCCCACGGGCTCTTACCAGCGGAGCATCTGGGTACCCGGGGCCGGTGTCGCCGGCCCGTCCTGAACGACCTGCTCGTGGTCGACGGCACAGGGCGAGCACGGCCGCCCGCGCCCGGCACCGCGAACGGCGGCCAGAGGTGTCCCGCCGTGGTACCCATTGCCCGTCCGAGGCAGTCGAGGAGAGGTGTCGCGATGTCTGCGCAGTCCGAGCCCGGGGCCGTTCGCGAGGAGCACGGCGCTGTCGAGGGGACGCGCGCGCAGGACCCTGGCGCGGGCTCCGCGGAGGGCGTGCCGGCGGCCCGGTCCGAGCTCCAGGAGTCTCACCGGGACGCGGGTGAGCGTCGTCGCCGGTCGTGGGTGACCGTGGGGTTCGCTCTGGGGCTGGGGGCGAGCCTGGCGTGGCTGGCCGTCCAGACGGTGATGCGGGTCAGCTCGATGCTGACCTTGCTGTTGCTGGCCGTGTTCATCGCGATCAGCCTGGAACCGCTCGTCGTCTGGTTCACCCGCCGGGGTCTGCGGCGCGGCTGGGCCGTCGCCATCGTGCTGACGGGGTTCGTCGTGGTGCTCGGCGGGTTCCTGGCTCTGGTCATCCCGCCGGTGACCAAGGAGGTCTCCGCGCTGGTCGACGCCGTACCGGGCTGGTTACAGCAGGTCCACGACCACCAGTCGGCGATCGGACGCCTGGAGGACCGCTACCACCTGGTGGAGAAGGCCAAGCAGCAGATCGGGTCGGGAAGCGGAGGAAGCGGTCTGGCCGGAGGGGTTCTGGGCGCCGGTCAGATGGTCCTGAGCACCCTCACCTCCACGGTGATCGTGATCACGGTGACCCTGTACTGCATGGCGGCGCTGCCGGCCATCAAACAGTTCTGCTTCCGCTTCGTGGCGGTCAGCCACCGCGAGCGCGTCGAGGGCGTGGCCGAAGAGATCATGAACCGGATTGGCAAGTTCATGCTCGGCAACCTCGCCACCTCCGGGATCGCCGGAGTGGCGACCTTCGGCTGGTGCGCGGCCACCGGTGTCCCGTATGCCGCCGCGCTGGGCATCTTCACAGCGCTGATGGACATGATCCCGATCGTCGGCTCCACCCTGGCCGGCATCGTCGTCAGTCTCGTCGCCCTGTCCGTGTCCCTCCCCGTCGCGATCGCGACGGCCGTCTTCTACGTCGTCTTCCGGGTCGCCGAGGACTACCTCATCGTGCCGCGGGCCATGAAGTTCGCCGTCGACGTCCACCCGCTGGTCACCGTTCTCGCGGTGCTGGTCGGCGGGGCGCTCCTGGGCATCATCGGCGCCCTGGTCGCCATCCCGGCCGCCGTCGCCGTCGGCCTGGTCCTCGACGAGTACGTCTTCCCCAAGAAGGAGCGGACATGACGCCACGCGGACGGACGACCCATCCGGAGCCACGCCGGGACGGAAATACCCGACCCGGAGGTTCGCCCGCCTGAAAGGACACGAGACGGGTACGCGTACCGGCGCCAGTGACCGGCGCGTCCGGTGACGAGTCCTGTACCACCCAAGGAGAGTGCCCCGATGGCCACCGTGTCCCTCACCGGAGCGTCCGAGAAGGACGCCGCCACTGTCTTCGGCGTTCTGCGGACCGCGTTTCCCACCGACCGTCCCGCCGACGACGTGCCCGAGGAGCAGCCGGGTGATCGCTCGACCGTGTGGAGCGCGGAGTTCGAGCCCACGCAGGAGTGGGACCAGCCCGCTCCGGTCCCCCTGGAGGGCTCGGTCTCCGCCACCCTGCAGGGCGACTACCTCGCCGTCGATCAATTGTTCGAAGCCCTGAGTTCCGCGTTCGCCGTGCACCGGTCGGGCACGGCGTCGGGTGACCAGGAGAAGGAGGTCGACCTGCGGCTCGCGACGAAGGGGTGACGGGCCGGAGACCGTACGTGTGGAGACCAACCACGAGGAGATGAGCGACCATGGTGCAGATCGGGTACACGATGATGACCGAGCAGGCGGGCCCGCGGGAGCTGGTCGGCCACGTGGTGGGTGCCGAGCGGGCCGGTTTCGACTTCTCGGTCATATCCGATCACTACTTTCCCTGGCTGGAGTCCCAGGGCCACGCCTCCTACGCGTGGAGCGTGCTCGGTGCGGCCGCGCAGGCCACCGAACGCATCCCTCTGATGACGTATGTGACGTGCCCGACCGCCCGCTACCACCCGGCGGTCGTCGCCCAGAAGGCCGCCACCGTCCAACTCCTCTCCCAGGGACGCTTCCGCCTCGGACTCGGCTCCGGAGAGAACCTCAACGAGCATGTGGTGGGCGGTGGTTGGCCCGCCGCGCACGTCCGGCTGGAGAGGCTGGAAGAGGCCGTCGAGATCATCCGCGCACTCTTCGCGGGCGAGAACGTCAACCACCACGGCGCCCACTTCGACGTGGAGAACGCCAGGTTGTGGGACCTGCCCGACGCGCCCCCGCCGATCGGCGTGGCCGTCTCCGGCGACCGTTCGTGCGAACTCGCCGGCCATCTCGCCGACTTGCTGATCGCCACCGAGCCCAGGCCGGAACTGATCGACGCGTTCGACCGGCACGGCGGCACGGGCAGGCCCAGGGTCGGCCAGCTGCCGGTCTGTTACGACACCGACCGCGACAGGGCGATCGCCCGCGCCCACGACCAGTTCCGCTGGTTCGGCGGCGGCTGGCCGGTCAACTCCGAACTCCCCGGACCCGCCGCCTTCGAGTCCGCCACCCAGTTCGTCCGGCCCGAGGACGTGGCCGAGTCCATTCCCTGCGGCGACGACGTGCAGGCGGTCGTCGAGGCGGTACGCCCCTACGTCGACGCGGGGTTCACCGAGGTCGCCCTGGTCCAGATCGGCGGCGACCATCAGGAGCCGTACCTGGAATGGGCCGAACAGAAGCTGCTGCCCGCCCTGCGTGAACTGTGAGAGAGCGAGGGCACCCGGGATGACCCTGAAACGCGCCGCGATCTTCGATGTCGACGGAACCCTCGTCGACACCAATCACCTGCACGTCGTCACCTGGTGGGAGGCGTTCCGGCAGGCGGGACACCATGTCCCCATGCGGGACATCCACCGGGCCGTGGGCCTCAGCGGCGGCGACCTGCTGGACCGCCTGCTCGGCGACGGCGAAGGCCGCGACCCCGACGAGGACGAGCAGCTCACCGCGGCCCACCACGCCCTCTACGCCACCTACTTCGAGCGGCTCCCGGCGCTGGAGGCGGCGGGCGACCTGCTGCGCGCGCTGGCCGGGCGGGGCTGGGAGATCGTCCTGGCGACCTCGGCGAGCGGCGCGGAACTGGCCGCGCTACGACGGGCCGTCGACGCGGACGACGTCATCCTCGGGGCGACCAGCGCGGACGACGTCGCCGACGGCAAACCCGCCCCCGACCCCGTCCAGCAGGCCAGGGAACTCGCCGGCGTACCGGCCGAACGAGCCGTGTTCGTCGGCGACACCGTCTGGGACATGGAGGCCGCCGCACGGGACGGAGTATTCCCGGTGGCGGTGCTGTCCGGCGGGATCCCGCGCGCGGACCTGGAGGCGGCCGGCGCCCGCGCGGTGTACCGGGACCCCGCCGACATCCTCGGACACCTCGAGACCGGCGTCTTCGCCGACCAGGAGTGACGGCCTCGACAGCCTCACCGGCCCGTGCCAGGACGTGCCTTTGCTTCTGCTCCTGCGGCCCGGCGGGGCGGTTTCAGGTGCGCAGCCGGGCTTCCACCCGGCCCTCGGTGATGCGGGTGTCGAAGGCGGGCTGGGGTGCGGTGGCCGGGCCGGTGACGTTCCAGCCGTCGCTCAGCCGGAAGGTACTGCCGTGCCAGGGGCAGCGCAGGCAGCCGTCCTCCAGAGTGCCTTCCGACAGGGGGCCCGCCAGGTGGCTGCAGTGTTCTGCCAGCACGTACACCGTGTCGTCCGACCGGCGGACGGCGACCACGGCCACGCCGTCGAGGTCACGGCGCGTCGGCCGGCCCAGCGGAAGGTCGGACAGGTCGGCGACGTAGTGCCAGCCTGGCTCCACCAGCTGTGCGACGGCTTCGGCGTGGTTGGCGCCGGCTGCCAGACGGTAGGCGAGGTGGCCGCCGAGCGCACCTCCGACAGCGACGACGCCGAGCCCCGCCCAGCCGTACATCCTGCCGGAGATCTCGTGTCCGCGCAGACGAGCGGTCAGGGAGGTGACGTACAGGGCGACACCGGTGAGGTTCGCCGCGGCATGGACGATGCCGACACGCATCTGCCGACGGTTCAGCTCCGCCCAGTCCACCCAGCCCGACACCGCGGCCGGGGCCGCGGCGAGCAGGCCGGTGGCGATCAGGATGCGGGCCGCGCGTCGATGGCCGGGCACCGAGTCGAGCACCGCGGCCGAGAGCCAGCTGCCGAGGGGTACCTGGACCAGCAGCGGGTGTACCGGGTGACCCAGCCAACGCCCGTGCAGCGCGTCTCTGGCCCGGCCGAGCGGCAGCGCCTGCACCGTCCGCTGCACGACCGCGAGCAACTCGTCGGCGCCGGAGAAGCGTTCCAAGCGGTCGACCGCTTTGAGGACATGGCCGGGGCCCCCTGCGTCGGGCAGGAGCCGTCCGGCCGCGGGGGGAAGGCGGTGGGGGAGGGCGCTGAGTCTCATGTGCTCCGAGTAGCCGCTTCACACTGCCGTAATCAGGCAGCCTCCGTCGAGCCGAAAACGCCTCGTGACCTGGCCTTCGACGCGATGATCGAGCGGCTGGAGATACTCGTCGCCGCCTCTCCGTGGCCGGTCGGCGACTCGTCGCTGCACCGGCCGAGCAGCAGACCGTCGGGCACTGAGGACGGCGAGTCCGGCGCTCGGAGCGACCCGTGGGGAGGGATCAGGACAGTCCGGCGCTGTCGACGCTGAGCAGTTCCATGAGCTGGGGCCGGTGCAGGGCGGTGATGGTCTCGAGCAGGTCGGGATGGCGGAGCAGAGCGGCGGCTTCGGTGTCCCACCGGCCGGGGTCGGTCAGCCGTCGCAGGCCGCCGACGGTGTGGCACTCGCTCATGGGGAGGGCCTGCTGGGCACGGGCGGCCAGTGTGGGGTCGGCCAGGAGGCAGGCCGCCCAGCTGACGACGGTTTCGTCGACCCAGGTCCGCCAGGCGGTGTCGTCGGGCTGCGGGTCGCATCCGGTGAGCCAGTCCAGCCGGTGGGATCCGCTGGGTGCGAGCAGGTGGAGCAGCTGCACGTCGAGGCTGGTGGGGTAAAGCAGGGTGGCGGCGAGCGTGGCGGCCTGTCGGGCCTGGGCCTCTGCCAGCGCCTGGCTGAGCGCGCCGGCGGGCGCGGGGTAGGCGGCCAGCAGCCAACGGGTGGAGGCGGCTATGACAGGTGCCAGGTCGTCGGTGGTCGGATCGTCGGTCACGGCGGTCGGGTCCCTTGGGAACGGGCTCGCCGGTGTCCGGTCGATCGGTTCCGCGAGCTGTTTCGCGGAGCCGCGCTGCCCCGCTCGTGGCGTACCAGCGTAGGCAGCCGTCCCGGAAGAGGAAATGAGCCGCGTCACAGGGTGCCCGTCCGGGCGCCGGGACCGGACCGAAGGTGCGCGGTCCGGCCCCGGAACGGGCTCGTATCACCCGCCGTAGGGCCTGCGGGTGTCAGGACTTGCCACGGCCGGTGACGAAGTCGCGGGCCCGGTCCACCAGGCCGACGCCCGGAGCGAGGAGCTTGTTCGCGGGTGGGGTGTCGGGGGCGGAGGGGTGCGGGCGGGTCGGGGCCATGGACTTGGCCCGGCGGATCTTGTCCCCGAGGTCGTTCAGCGTCTTGGGGGAACAAGCCTGCCGCAGCATCGGGAAGAGGTTGTTCTCCTCGTCCTGGACGTGGGCGGCGACCTCGTCCATGAGCTGCTGCAGCAGCGGGCTCATCTTGGGGTCGTCGGTGTCCGTTTTCTCCAGCTGTTTGAGGAGTTTCTCGATCCGGCCGTGATCCGCGATCTCCGTGTCCGCGATCCGGTCGCCGCCCTCGATGTGCTCGCGCACCGCCGGGTACAGGTACTGCTCCTCGGCGACCGAGTGCCGTACCAGTTCGATCGTGACCTCGTCCGCGAGATCACGGAGCTCCTGTCCGCCGCCCGCCATCTCCTGGATCCGGGCGAACATCTCCTCGACCTCCCGGTGGTCGGTCATCAATTCCTCCAGCGCATCTCCGCCGTGCCCCATCGCCTGTCCGCCTCTCGTTGGTCGAGTCCGGGCCGGGTCCGTCCCCGCCCAGCAGACAGTGGTTCCCCCTCCGGGTGGACCCGGCGCCCGCCCAGCGCGAGGTCCACCCGGTCGGCCGGACGTCGCGGACCGCCGCCGCGAGGTCCACCCGGTCGGCCGGACGTCGCGGACCGCCGCGGCCGCGACTCCGGGAAGCTCGGTGAGCGCCCTCGCGGCACGTACCTCGTCCGACCGCCGAACCCCTCGCAGGCGCTTCCTCGCCCCCGATCTCGGTGTCAGGAACGGGCGGGCCGTGCCTGGCCGCCGTCGGTGAGCAGCTCGTCGAACAGCGTGCGGTAGTGCACCATGGCACTCCGCAGTTGCTCGGTCGTCGCCTCGCTGCGGGTGCTGAGGGACTCCACCTCGTGTGCGGCGCGGTAGTGCTCGAGGGTGCGCCCGTGCTCCACCGAGAGGTCCTTCATCTGCTGGTCGAACCCCTCGGTCGGGTAGCCGCGGTCGTGCATCAGGGAGGTCACCAGCTGGTCCGCGTCGTGCACCGCGTCCTGCGGCCGGTCCACGAACTCCTCCTGGACGCTGCTCCATTCCCGCGTGTAGCGGTCACGCGAGACCGGGGGCAGCGGTTTAATGTCCAGTGCATCGTGCCGCTTCTCGCGTTCCCTGAGCTCACGCTCGGCGGCGAGCCGACCGTCGGATCCTTCCATGGTCCGTTCGTACTCCGGGCCGAAGCGCTCACGGAGGTGCCGACGGCGTTGTGCCATGAGCGCCACCGCTACAGCGGCGAGGGCTAGCACCACCACGACCGCAATGATGATCGTCAAAAGTATTCCGGTGGACATGGGCACAGGCTCCTTGGGGGGGAGGTAAGGTACCTCTCGAGTTCCCGTTTGTCTGATATTCACCCCTTTTTTTGGTGCCGCGTCGGGGCGGCGTATGCGCATGATCTGTGCGTGGCCCATGGTTCGGGGCCCTCGGGCTCCCGGGTGATCCCGGCATCCGGCTCGCACCGCGTGCGCGCTGTCACAGCGGGGTGCGCAGTGAGGTGCGGCCGTCTCGCCAGGCGGTGAGGAGGTGGTGGCCGAGCCGGTTCTCGGACCATTCGGTGGCGTCGACGCCGAAGGCGATGTCCTCGTCGAGGAAGGGCTCGGTTTCCAGGAGACCGCCGACGACGTCCCGCCGGACGATCTGCTCGTGGACCGCGTCGGCCTCCACGTGCTCGGCGTAGAAGTGTACGGCGGCGGGGCCCGCGCCGACTCGCGCAAGGCCCTGGACGAGGCGGCGCGAACCGGGCGACGAGGTGGTCTCCACGGCCGCGAAGTGACCCACCAGCGCCCCGCGCAGTGCGCGGTGGAGTCCGAACAGGGACATGAGGTTGACGTTCGCCAGCATCTCCGCGCCGGCCGAGTCGACATAGCGTCCGTACGCGGTGTCCAGACCGAGGTCGGCCATCAGGTCGGCGAACAGCCGGGCGTGGACGCGCTCGGCCCGTCCGGCACCGAACTCGTCGTACTCCACCGCGACCATCGCGGCCTTCGCGCGGCCCGTAAGGCGCGGGATCACCCAGGCGTGCGGGTCGGCTTCCTTCAGGTGATAGAGGGAGCGTTGGGCCGCGTACTCACGGAACTGCCACAGCTCCCCTCGCTCCTTCAAAAAGTGGGAGGACCCGTCGCCGTCGACGGGCTCCACGAGAAGTTCCGCCAGAGCCTCTTCCGCTTTTCTGGGCGGCCCGACGTCGGCGCGGAGCGCGGACAGGAAATGGTGCTCCAGCTCCGCCCGCAGCCGCAGCAGGCCAGGCTCCCACTCCCACTCGGGGTCGACGCCGGCGAAGCCTCGGTAGTGCAGTTCGTAGCAGAGGTAGAGCGCGAGTTGCAGATCGTCCCCGTACGGGTCCGCGTCTGCCGCCGTCACCCGTCGCGGCAGCGGCGTCCCGGCCGGACGGGTCAGCAACTGCCCTACCGCGCCGGAGAGTTCCCCCCTGCTCTGCGGCAGCGCGGGGCCGGTGGCGCGGTCGTGGACGGCCGGTGCGGTGCTGGTCATGTGGTCCGCCTCCTCTCCCGGGCACGGTGGCTGGTGTCGCACCAGGGATAGGTCCGGCTGCGCCGGCAGACGCAGAGCGCGACGATGAAACGGTCCGAGCACACGATGCTCCCGTCCTCCAGCACTACCTCGACCGGTCCTTCGACGAGGATCGGCCCGTCGCTCGTCAGCGTGACCCGGCGCGGTCGTTCAGTGCGTCCGTTCGGCACGGATGATCACCAGCTCTTCCTTCTCCTCGCCGGCGTCGACGAGCCCCTGCTCCCGCAGCCACGGCCCGCGCGAGCGGAGCACCGGGCCGAAGGGCACGAGACGCCGGTCGGTCACCCGGGCTTCGAGTCCGGTCTGCTCAAGGCAGGCCAGGGTCGGTGCGATGCCGCACAGGGCGGAGTGCACGAGCAGCAGTACACCGCCGGGACGCAGCGAGGTATGCGCGCGGCGGCATATCCGGTCCAGCAGGAGGCGTCCGTCGGCACCCCCGTCCCACGCCACCGCGGCGCGGTGGCGGCGGGGGACCGGCCCGGGCGTCGGGACGTAGGGCGGATTGCTCACGACGAGGTCGAACCGCCGGCCGACCACCGGGCCGAACAGGTCACCGTGGAGGACTTCGACGGGCAGGCGGGCCAGCCGGGCGTTGAGCCGGGTGGCGAGGACCGCCCGGTAGGCCCTGTCGACGGCGGTGACGCGGGCGCCACGCCGGGCCGCGGCCAGGGCGAGAGCCCCGGCGCCGGTCCCCACGTCAAGGACGGCGGCTCCGGCGCCGATCTGCTCCCGGCCCAGGGCCTGGGCCAGCAGCAGGGTGTCGTGCTGGGGGGCGTACACCCTCCATGGGGCCAGCACCGGGCCGACTCCGCTGTCGTTCCGGGTCGTCATGTCGATCACGCCTACACCTCGCAGCCGCGCCCCGTGCCTGTCACCGGACGCACCCGTGGGGCGGCTCATGCGAGGGGGCGCCTCACGAGCGAGCCTCGTAGGGCACACCGGACCAATGCGTCACGGCACCGAGTGCCCGGCGAAACGGACCTCACACGGCACAACGGACACTTCTACGATCGACCAGGCGCCGCGGCCTCACACCGAAAGTGTGCCGATCCCGACACATGGCCGGGCCGGGCCGGGATACTCCCCTCGCATGCCACGGACACCGGGAGCGGGACAGCAGGTCGAGCGTCGTATGCCGGACAGGCCCGGAAAACTGCCGAAAGGGTCCTGGCGGGCGGTGCTCAAGGGCACGGTCAGGGAATTCCAGAGCGACGAACTCGCCGACCGTGCCGCGGCGTTGACGTACTACGGCGTCCTCTCGCTCTTCCCGGCGCTGCTGGTCCTGGTCTCGCTGCTCGGCGTCGCCGGCAGGTCGGCGACACAGCAGGTCCTGGACAACGCCGAGAAACTGGCACCGAGTTCGGCCCGGGACGTCATCAGCGACGCGGTACGGCAGCTTCAGGCGTCCAGCGGCATCGGCTCGATCGTCGCCGTGGTCGGCATCGTGCTGGCGGTGTGGTCGGCCTCCGGCTACATCGCGGCGTTCATCCGCAGTGCCAACGTGGTGTACGACATGCCCGAGGGCCGGCCCGTGTGGAAGGTGCTGCCGATCCGGGTCGGTGTCACGGTGGTACTGCTGGCCCTGGCGGTGGTGAGCGCGCTGATCGTGGTGTTCACCGGCGGTCTGGCCCGCGCGGCCGGTTCGGTGCTCGGAATCGGGGACGCCACGCTGAATGTGTGGTCGATCGCGAAGTGGCCGGCGCTGGTCATCCTGGTCATGACCATGATCGCGATCCTGTACTGGGCGGCGCCGAACGTGAAGGGCCGCGGATTTCATTGGGTCACTCCGGGCAGTGTGCTGGCCATGCTGGTCTGGATGATCGCCTCGGCGGCCTTCGCGTTCTACGTGGCGCACTTCGCGTCGTACAACAAGACGTACGGCACGCTCGCCGGGGTGATCGTCTTCCTGATGTGGCTGTGGATCAGCAACATCGCGATCCTGCTGGGCCTGGAATTCGACGCGGAACTGGCCCGCCAGCGTGCCATCGTCGGCGGACTGCCGAAGGGCGAAGAGCCGTACCTGCCGCCCCGCGACACCCGTGCCTGGAGCGCGGAGGACCGCCGCCGCATGGACTGACACGGTTGGCGGAACAGGGCTGAGACGTATCGCCCGGCCCACGGCCGGGCGATACGTCATCCGCTCGACGAGGGCCGGACGAGGGCGGTGACCGGTCCGCCCGGCAGGACGGTCAGGCCGTCGGCAGAGCGCTGCGGGATCTGCCCCGGGCGACGCCACCGGAGGCGACGATGGCCCGGCCCCGCCCGAGGCCGGGCATGATCTCAGCGCTGTCGATCGTACGGTCGAGGTAGTCGTGGGCGACCTGGAGAGCGTGGGCTATCTCCCGCGTCCCGGTGGAGACACAGAGTGTGTAGGCCACATCCTGCAGGCGTGTGCAGAGAACGTCGTCGTCGCTGACGGTCTCCGTGGCGAGAACTGTCTCGTACTCCTCGACGAGCTTGCGCAGAGTCGCAGGGTGGGGCATGAGCATGTACGGCCTCCTCGGATCGGAACGGCGAGAGCGAAAAGATGCGCAGACCATGGGGGACGGGGTGTCACTGCCGGCCGAGGGCTTCGGCGCGGACGCGGGCGCAGCTGCGGCTGATGAGGCGGGAGACGTGCATCTGGGAGATGCCGAGGCTTTCGGCGATCCGGCTCTGCGTCATGTCCTCGAAGAAACGCATGTAGAGGATGGCCCGTTCGCGTTCGGGCAGCCGGCGCAGTCCCTCCTTGGCCGCCTCCCGGTCGACGACGGTGTCGAAGGAGCCGTCGGCCTCCCCGAGGGTGTCGGCCAGGCGGTGACCGTCCTCGCCGGCGGAGAGCTCGGCGTCCAGGGACAGGGTGCTGAAGCTCTCCAGCGCCTCCATCCCCGCCTGGACCTCGTCCTCGCTCAGCCCGGTGTGGGCGGCGAGGTCGGCCACCGAGGGCTCCGGGCTGCCGGGGCTCTCGGTGAGTTCACGGCGCGCCACCCGCACCCGGTTCCGCAGCTCCTGCACCCGCCGGGGCACCCGCAGCGCCCACATCCGGTCACGGAAGTGCCGCTTGACCTCACCGGTGATGGTGGGCACCGCATAGCTCTCGAAGGCACCGCGCGAGGGATCGTAGCGGTCCACGGCCTTGACCAGACCCAGCGCCGCGACCTGCCGCAGATCCTCCAGGGACTCACCGCGGTCACGGAAACGGCCGGCGATACGGTGCGCCATCGGCAGCCACGCGGCCACCAGTTCCTCACGCAGGGCGTCCCGCTCGGGACCGTCACCGAGATCGGCGAGCCGGGCGAACAGGTCTGCTGTCACGGGAGCGTCGTCGTGCGGACGCCGGGGCGGGGTGTGCGTGGTCCGGGCGGACGTGCGGAGGCTGCTGTTCGACAAGTCGGTCGGCATGCGGAATCGCTCCTGGACACATTTACAGAAAGTCTGGAATTTGACTTCCAGGCATTTCCTGAGGTCTTTTCAGGGGGGCGCCGCAGCGGAAAGGCAATTCTGGCACCGGAGCGCGCCGAAAGCCGGGATGATTTCCCGCTGGGCATGCGCCTCCGGTCCGAAGCACAAGACCTCGTTTGCCCCTGATCATGGTCCGTAAACAGGGCGTGTTGGGCTGGGCAGTCTTCGGCCGCCTCGGCGACAGGGCTCGTGGCGGTACCGCAGCCGGCCCAGGCCTCGCACGACGGCGATGATCAGGTCCTGCGAATCGACGAACGCGTGGCCGACCGTGGTGGTGCGCCGCGACCCCGACCTTCGCTGCGGTGAGTCGAGCGAGCCGCGCCCGTGTTCGTGCTGCTCAGGGCAGGTCGAAGCGGTGCCGCGGGCACGACCGGCCGCCGCGGCCACCGCTCGTCCCTCGGCGCCAGGCTCGCGCGTGCGTACCTCCAGCGGTACGGCCGGCTACGGGACGGCACTCAACGGGCCGGCTCCCGAACCGTCGACGCGACGGGTCGCCAGCCCAGCTCGGGTGCGACGAGGTGCCGTACGTCGTGCAGGATCTGCTCGTACTCCTGCCGGTGGAACTCGTACGGCAGCTCCAGACGCAGCTCGGACACCTCGGCGAGCACCGGGTCGGCGGTCAGCCGCTCCAGGATCTGTTCGGCGGTCCCCACCACGTCCGGGGCGAACAGGATCCGCTTCGGGCCCTGGGGGGCGAGGGTGCGTTCGTGGCGGCTCGCCGCGTAGGCCCGGTAGCGCGCGCGGGTGGTCGCGTCGGCGCTGTCGAGGGGCACGACCACCCGGCCCAGGGCCACCCGCGGCGCCCGGTCCGCGGGCAGGGTGCGCCGGTACTCGGCGAGCAGGTTGAGCTGGGCCGTGGTGAAGTCGTCGGTGTCCTCGCCGGTGACGATGTTGCCGGACAGCAGACCCAGGCCCTGCCCGCCGGCCCAGCGCACCGAGCGCAGGCTTCCGCCGCCGTACCAGATCCGGCGTGCCAGACCGGGGTTGTGGGGTTGCAGACGGGGCCGCTGGATGTTGCCCGGCGAGTGGATGACGGTGTCCGGGCCGCCGAGGTAGTCGCCGCGCAGGTTCTCCAGGACGCGGGCGATCCTGCCGTACGACAGGTCGAAGCCGCGCCAGTCGCCGTCGTACACGAGGTCGCCGAGCAGGTCGGCGTGGGGCATGCCGGTGCTGAAACCGATCTGGAGCCGGCCCCGGGACAGCACGTCGGCCAGTGCCAGGTCCTCGGCGAGCCGGAACGGGCTCTCGTAGCCGATCGGGATGACCGCGGTGCCGAGTTCGATCCGCTCGGTCCGCTGCCCGGCCGCCGCCAGGAACACGGCCGCCGAGCCGACGCCGTGTTCGAGGTGGCGCTGCCGGATCCAGGCCCCGTCGTAGCCGAGCCGCTCGCCGTACTCGAACAGCCGGAGGGTCTCCTCCAGGCCCGGGTACGGGTCGTCGTCCGCGAAGTTGCCGGGCGTCAGGAAGGCCAGTGAGGTGATGGTCGGAGTGCTCATGGGTCACCGGTCCTCAGCTCGTGGTGGTCTCGGCGGCGGGGGAGGGGGCATGCCCGCCCGGGATCGCCGCCAGCAGCTCGCGGGTGTACGCGTGCCGGGGCTCGGAGAACAGGTCCTCCGGCGGGCCCGTCTCGACGACCCGTCCGGCCCGCATGACGGCGACCTGGTGCGCGATCTGCCGAACGACGGCCAGGTCGTGCGAGATGAACAGGTACGCCACGCCGGTGTCCGCCTGCAATTCGGCCAGCAGGTCCAGGACCTGGGCCTGCACCGAAACGTCGAGCGCGGAAACGGGCTCGTCGCACACCACCAGGTCGGGGGAGAGGGCCAGGGCACGCGCGATGGCCACCCGCTGGCGCTGGCCGCCCGACAGCTCCGCCGGGCGGCGCTCCAGGGTCGCGGCGGGCAGCGCGACCCGGTCGAGGAGTTCGCGGGCGCGGTCGAGGCGGGTGGCGCGGTCGCCGACCTTGAACGCCCGCAGCGGTTCGGTGATCACCTCGCCGATGGAGAAGCGCGGGTCGAGCGAGGCGTACGGGTTCTGGTAGACCAGCTGGGCGCGCCGGCGCAGCTGTCTGACCTCGGCGCCCTTGGCGGTGGTGACGTCGGTGCCGTCGAACAGCACCTGCCCGGAGGTCGCCTCGGCCAGGCGCAGCACCAGCCGGGCCGTCGTGGACTTGCCCGAGCCCGACTCCCCGACCAGGGCGAGGGTCTGCCCGCGCCGCAGGGTGAGACTGACGTCGTCGACCGCACGCAGGGTCCGGGCCTCGCCGTCGGCGCGCGGCAGCCTGAACTCCTTGACCAGGTTGCGTGTCTCGACCAGGGGGACCGCCGTGTCGGCCGGGACGGCGGATACCGGGGTGCGGGGGCGGGCCGTGGTCAGGCTCGGGGCGGCGGCCAGCAGCCGCCGGGTGTACTCGTGCCGCGGGTCGGCGAGGACGGCCCGGGTCTCGCCCGCCTCGACCACCCTGCCCTGGGACATGACCACGAGACGCCGGGCCCGGTCGGCGGCCACCCCGAGGTCGTGGGTGACGAGCAGGATCGCGGTGCCCGACTCCTCGGTGAGGTGTTGGAGATGGTCGAGGATGACCCGCTGCACGGTGACGTCGAGCGCGCTGGTCGGCTCGTCGGCGATGATCAGCCGGGGCTTCGCGGCGATCGCGACGGCGATCAGGGCCCGCTGCCGCATGCCACCGGAGAGCTCGTGCGGGTACTGCCGGGCCCGGACGGCCGCGTCGGGCAGCCCGGCCCGGTCAAGGACGGCGACCGCCTCGGCCGCCGCCGCCCGGCGGGTCGCCAGGCCGTGGATGCGCAGCACCTCGGCGACCTGGTCACCGATCCGCTCGACCGGGTTGAGCGAGACCGTCGGATCCTGCGGGACCAGCCCGATCTGCGCGCCCCGCACGGTACGCAGCTCCGCCTCCGACAGCGTCGCCAGGTCGTGCCGGCCGAAGCGGACCGTGCCGGCGTCGATGGTGCCGTTCGCCGCCAGCAGCCGGGTGACGGCGTGCGCGGTGGTGCTCTTCCCGGAGCCGGACTCGCCGACCACGGCGGTCACCTGCCCGGGCCATACGTCGAGGTCCACGCCCCGTACGGCCGGGACCGTGCCGCCCCGGGTGCGGTACGACACGGACAGGCCGCGGATCTCCAGGAGTGGTGTGGTCACGTTCTCACCGTTCTCGCGTGCGTCACCGTTCTCAGGCGCGTCGTCGGTCATCGCTGCCGCGCCCATTCGCCGTCCAGCGCCCTGGCGATGCGGTTGGTGGCCAGCACGGTCGCGGCGATCGCCAGCCCGGGCAGTGCGGTCAGCCACCAGGCGTTGGCCAGGTAGTTGCGGCCGTCGGAGATCAACGTCCCCCACTCCGGGGCGGGCGGCGGCGCGCCGTAGCCGAGGAAGCTCAGCGCCGACACGGCCAGGATCGAGGAGCCGAAGTCCAGGGTGGCCAGGACGATCACCGGCCCCGCGGCGTTGGGCAGGACGTGCCGGCCGAGGACCGAGTACCAGCGGGTCCCGCAGGACCGGGACGCCTCGACGTACACCGCCTGCCGCACCCGCAGCACCTCGGCCCGCGCCACCCGGGCGAAGGAGGCGACGCTGGCGATGCCGACCGCGACCGCCACCTTCACCGTCCCGTACCCGAGCGCGGTGACCAGGGCCAGCGACAGGAACAGCGCGGGGATGGAGAGGAGGACGTCGACGAAGCGCATCAGAACGTCGTCCACCCAGCGGCCCACGAACCCGGCGACCACGCCGAGCAGCCCGCCGACGACGAACGCGACCAGGACCGCGATCAGCGTGGCCTTGAGGGAGAGCTGGGCGCCGTGCACCACGCGGGAGAAGACGTCGCGGCCCAGTTCGTCCGTGCCGAACCAGTGACTGCCGCTCGGGCCGCGGAAGTTCTGGGACGGCACCCCCTTCAGCGGGTCCTGCGAGGTGAACAGATCCGGCCAGAAGGCGGCCAGCACCACCAGCACGAGGACGACGGCGGACACCAGCAGACCGGGGCGGCGCAGCAGGAACCGGAGCACCCGGCGGATGTCGGCGGGCCGTCCGGGTTCCGCGGGAGGTCCCGTCTCGACCGGCCGGGCGAGGCCGAGGGCGGCCTCGGCCTGGTCGTCGACAAGGCTCTGACTCATGCGAAGCTCGCCCTTCTGTCCGAGGCCACCACGATCCGCGGGTCCAGCAGCGGATAGACGAGGTCGACGAGCAGGTTCGTCGCCACGAAGATCAGCGCGCCGAACACCACCACCCCCTGGACCAGCGGGATGTCCTGGGTGGTGACCGCCGCCGCGGTCACCCGGCCCAGACCGTCCCGGGAGAACACCGTCTCGACCACCACCGAACCGGCGATCAGCTGCCCGACCAGCAGGCCGACGACCGTCAGCGCCGGCAGCGAGGCGTTGCGCAGCGCGTGCCGCAGATGCACCCGCCACCGGCCGGCGCCCTTGGCCCGCGCGGTCTCCACATAGGCCTGGTCCAGCGCGGTCAGCAGGCTCTTGGCCAGCACCTGGGCGACCTGCGCGCCGGTCGGGATCGCCAGCGTCAGGGCCGGCAGATCCAGGCCGCGCAGCCCGTCGTTGCCGAACGCCGGGAACCAGTGCAGCCGGAACGAGAACACCTCGACCAGCAGCAGACCCACCCAGAACGTCGGGACCGACACCCCCAGCGGCGGCAGCGACAGCAGCAGCTGCCGCAGCCACCGCTGCGAGGTGTACGTGGCCACCACCGCGAGGCCGCCGCCGAGCACCACCGCCAGCAGCAGCGCGGCACCGGTCAGCTGGAGCGTCTGCGGCAGCGCGTCGGCCAGCGTGGAGGTCACCGGGCGGCCGGTGGAGACCGCGTCGCCGAAGTCCCCGCGCACCGCCCGGCCCAGATACTCCGCGTACTGCACCAGCACGGGCTTGTCGAAGCCGTACTCGTGACGCAGCCTGGCGAGTTGGGCCGGGTCGACCTCCCCCGAGTCCACTCCCGCCCCGGCCATCGCGGAGACCGGGTCGCCGGGCAGGAAGTCCAGCACCAGGAAGGACACCGTGTAGGCCGCCCACAGCACCCCGACCGCCTGCGCCAGCCGTTTGATCACATAGCGTCGCATCCGCTAGCCGATCCAGGTGTCGTGCAGCTGGACGCGGCTGCCCGAGTCGAATGCGAGGTCGTGCACCTTGTTCGCGACGCCCAGCTGGGTCTGGAGCTCCACCACCGGCACGTTGTACGCGTTCCGCACGATCAACCGCTGTGCCTCCGTCACCAGTTGCCTGCGCTTCGCGGTGTCCGTGGTCGCGGCCTGTGCGGACAGCGCCGTGTCCAGCGAACTGGCGGGCAGGTGGTAGAAGTTGCCCAGCTGGGTGGAGAAGGAGCCGCGCAGGATGTCCGGGTCGGCGCGGGTCGTGTTCCCCCACACCACGTCGAAGTCACCCGACTGGAGCGTGGTGGCGAACTGGGTGACCGGGAGCTGCTTGAGCACCACGTCGATCCCGACGGCCTTGAGCTGCTGCTGGACCAGCTCCAGCGCGGGCTGGTTGGTGGCCGCGTTCGGGAACCAGGTGATGGTCAGGCTCAGCTTCTTGCCGTCCTTGGTGCGGACGCCGTCGCCGCCGCCCTGCCAACCGGCCTGATCCAGGAGGGACTTGGCCTTGGCCGCGTCGAAGGCGAGGTCGGTGGAGAGGTCGGTGTAGTCGGGCGTGGTGTGCGCCAGGATGCTGGTCGCCGGCTGGGTGCCGGTCGGGAAGACGGTGTCGGCGATCTGCTTCCGGTCGACGGCGGCCAGGATCGCCTGGCGCAGCTTCGTGTCCTTCAGCAGGGGCCGCGAGTTGTTGAGTCCCAGACCGAACACCACGCCGGGGTTGGCCCGGCTCTGGAGGGCGACCTGGCCGCCCTTGAGCGCCGCCTCGTTGGCCTTGCCGACGCTGCTGATCACGTCCACCTGACCGGACTGCAGACTGCCGGCTCGCACCCCGGCCTCGGGTACGACCTTGAACACCAGCTTGTCCAGGTACGCCTCGCCCTTCTTCGACCACAGCGAGGAACCCCAGTCGTACCCGGCCCGCCTGGCCAGGGTGACCGACTGGTTCTGCACGTACTGCTTCAGCACGAACGGCCCGGAGCCGACCACACCGTCACTGCACTTCTGCTGCGGGGACCTCTTCACGCTCGCCGACGACTCGATCCCCAGCGAGTGGGTCGAAGTCGCCTGCAGGAATTGGGCGTTGGGCTGCTTGAAGGACACCTTGACGGTGAGCGGGTCGACCACGGTGGTGCTTTTGACACCGCTCAGGTAGCCCTCCGCGAGGGTGCCCAGGGCGCCGAGGTCCGGCACCGCGTCGAAGTTGTCCTTGACCACCTGGGCGGTCAGCTTCGAGCCGTCGCTGAAGGTGACCCCCGGCCGCAGATGGAACGTGAACGTCGTCGCGTCGCCGCTGATGTCCCAGCTCTTGGCGAGCCACGGCACGATCTTGCCGGTCTTCGGGTCCTGGTCGGTCAGGGAGTCCACGATCTGGCGCACCGAGTAGATGGTGTCGTTGCTTCCGACCTGCTGCGGATCCACGCAACCGGCGTCGGATCCCACCGCGAAGGTCAGGGTGCCGCCGGACTTCGCCTGGCCGCTTCCGCCGCCGGAACCGTCGTCGCCCGAACCGCACGCGGTCAGCAGGACGCTGGTGGTCAGGAGCGCGGCCAGGGGCGCCCATCGGGAGGGTCTGAAATCCGCAAGTGCAGTCACGGAGGGCTTTCTCCTACTCGTGTCACCCGGCACGGGGTGCCGGGCTTCGGGGCGCGAGGCACGGCCGTGCAAGGGCGTGCAGAGGCGTGCGGCCCCGGCCGGATCGGCGCCGGCCGGGGGAAGCGCTGTGCAGACGGAGGACAAACGGAGGCAGGTGGACGACACCGGGGACCGGTGGCGGGGGAAAGGCGGCGCGAAGGGGCCGGGGCCGGTGACGAGGGTCAGCCGGCGGCAGGCGGGCCGGTCAGACCCGACAGAGGCAGCTGGTCGAGCGCTTCAGATCGATGTGGCGCCGACGCGAGAGCCGGGAGTACGCCGTGGCGTCGGCGGGGGAGGCAGCCGGGTCATCGCTGTGTCGCATGCCGGTCCCTCCTCGTCTCCGGCCCCGGTCACGGGGCCACGCGCTTGCGGGAGTCGTCGGTGACCCCGCCGGGCTTTCACCTGGAGCACCCCACCGCGGGGGAGGGTTGCCGGTCAGCGAGCCAGGGCTTGACGCTGACACTCAATGCCGTTGGCGATCGTACGGATCGGTTTTGTCGTACGTCAATGCCGCAACCGGCGCCCTGTTCGAGAAGACGGGATCGTGTCACGTGCCGGGACGCATGGTGGACGCGTGGGAGCGTGCGAGTGGCAACGTCGAGGAGTACCTGCGGGTCTTCGGCCGCCCCGAGCAGCTCGCCGCCTGGCGGGAGAACCGCCCCCACGTCGCCGAAGTCACCGCGTGAGCAAGCCGAAGGAGAGCCGGTCATGACCACATTCCCCACCGCGCAGGCCGTGCGGACCACGCCCGAGGGGCTCCTGTGGGAGCCGAGCGAGCGCTGGGTGCGGGGCCGTAAGGGTGACGTCACCATCGTGGACAGCCGCCATCCCGTCCTCGTCTGGGAGCCCGGTGTGCCCGTACCGCTGTACGCGTTCCCGCGCGCGGAGGTCCGCGAGGACCTGCTCCGACCCGCGAAGAACCCCCCGGCCGGCACCCACACCGGCTCGTGGATCTTCTACGACCTCCACGTCGACGGCGAGCTGCTGGAGAACGCCGCCTGGACCTTCCCGGCCGCCGACCTGGCCGGCCACATCGCCTTCGAGTGGTTCCGGCGCGTCGGACGGGGCCTGGACCACTGGTACGAGGAGGAGGAAGAGATCTTCATCCACCCCCGTGACCCGCACAAACGGGTGGACGCCATCCCCAGCAGCCGTCACCTGGTGGTCGAGATCGCCGGCACGGTCGTCGCGGACACCCGCCGGCCGGTTCTGCTCTTCGAGACCGGCCTGCCCACCCGCTACTACGTCCCGCGCGAGGACGTCCGCCTCGACCTGCTCGAAGCCACCGACCACCACACCGGCTGCCCCTACAAGGGCACCGCCGAGTACTGGTCGTGGCGCGGCGAGGCCGACGTCCCGCCCAACGTTGTCTGGAGCTATCCGGACCCGCTGCCCGCGGTCGGCGCGGTCCAGGGGCTCCTCGCCTTCTACAACGAGGCCGTCGACATCACCCTCGACGGGGAACGGGTGGAGCGCCCCGTCACACACTTCACCAAGGCGCTCACGGAGCAACAGCGCACCTGACGAGAGACGACCGCGGGATCGAGGCGGCCGGCACCCGCAGACAGCCCCCGCCGCCGGCCGAGGAGCACGGCTACGGCGGCGGGGGGCCAGCGAGACGTGCGGTTCCGTCAGCGGCGGCCGCCGCGCTCCAGCGGGAGCTTCTCGCCCGTCTCGATCGCGACCGGCAGCCGGTTCTCGGCCGGCGGCAGCGGGCAGGTGGCCAGGTCCGTGTAGGCGCAGGGCAGGTTGGCGGCGCGGTTGAAGTCGATCGTCACCCTGCCCTCGGCGTCGGGGGCGGCGATCCGGAGGGAGCGGTTGGCCGCGTACGTGGTCACGCCGGAGGTCTTGTCGGTGAACAGCACCATCAGGGCTCCCGGCGTCCCGCCGTTGAACGCGGTGAGCCGGTGCACGGCGCCGTCCAGTTCGAACTCGACCTCGCCGGGGGAGTCGTACACGTGCTCCAGACCCTCGACGGCGGCACCCACGGTCACCGGGCGCGGGGTACCGAAGGGCAGGAAGCGGCCGGAGAGCACCCAGCGCGGGTCGGGATCGTAGGCAGGTGTCCCGGTGAACGCCGTCCGCAGCGCGTTGCCGGGGTGGCGGGGCCGCACGATGTCGTGTCCGCCGCGCTTGGCGACCTCGATCACCGCGTCGCCCCAGCCGACGTACACACTGGCACGTTCGGGGAGGACGCCGAAGTCGTGGCGGCCGCGTACGGCCTGCCCGTCGACGGTAACCTCCTCGCCCTCGTCCAATGCGACGACCACACCGGCGGCGGTGCTCGACCAGGCACCGGGCGCGTCCTCGAACCGGGTGGGCTCGTCGCCGAGCCAGTGGAGACCGGTGATCGCGAGGAACCCGTGCGGGCCGGCCAGCACCGCCTCCTTCTGCCGGTGCCACTCCTCCCAGTCCTGTACGAAGCTCACCCGGTCGACGTCCTGAACGGTCATGTCGGATCCCTCCAGCTGCGCGTTCTGTCTCTCGAACAACAGCCGGGCCGACGCGCGTCATCCCGCCAGGAGAAGTTCCACGTTTCCGCAATGTGAGACCTGTCCGGAACTTATTGACCGACAGGGTGGGCGTCTGCTCAACTCACGTTCCATGACCCCGCGTATGGATTTGACCCGGAGGCGCCACATCGACCTGGCGCACGTCTCCAGCGCGTTCTGTTGTCGTTGATCCGGAAGGCGTCTCGCTGATCCGGAAGGCAGGTCGCTGATCCGCACAAGCGGCTCTCGGCAGCGGCCGCCGTGCGCCGAAGGCGTACTTCCGGAAGGGGCCGGGCGAAGCCTCCATCCCAGCGGTGTCCTCCGTCAGGAACCGCGTCATCCCCGCACGACCGCGTTCTCCTCCCGCTCCAGGTCTCCCCGTATGCCGTCAGCTGCGGCCGAGGGTTTCTCCGGGCCTGTGGTGCGGGCCGGGCCAGTGGTGCGGGCCGGGCGGACCTCCCCAGGGCACCGCGGGCGGTGCGCGCCGAACGGTGCGGTCGCACGACCTCCCCTGCACCGTCCGACCTTCGCCTCGTACTCCTCGCGCGGTCGTCGGGCCCCGCTCGCGACCGGACCGACTACCGGCCTCGTGGCCGTTCACCGCCGCCCGTCACCCGTTCACCCCGGCTCTCCGCACCCGGCAGTGCGCCCCATTCCTTGAGAGGGACCTCCTCATGCCTCCGACCATCCGCAAGCTCACGGGCCGCATCGGCGCGCTCGTCGACGGCGTCGACCTTGCCGCGCCCGCCGACCCCGCGACGGTCACGGCGCTCCGTCATGCCCTCGACGAGCACAAGGCGATCGTGTTCGCCGACGTGAACCTCGACAACGCCAGCGTCGACGGGCGGCGCAGTGAGCAACTCGTCGGCGACGCCTCGCACTACAGCAAGGTGCTGGAGGTGGCGGCATGACCGAGGTCAGCCTCAAGAGGCCGGCCGTCGTCCCGGCGATCGTGGAGACCTCGGCAGAGACGCCGAACGCGCCCGGACGCGAGGTCTTCCTGCCGAGCCACGCCCGCCGCCGGACCCCGCTGCGCACGCTCCGCGAGCGGCTGCGCTGGCCGCTGGGCATCTACACCACTCCGGTCGTGATCCTCATCGCCTGGGAGATCCTCGCGAGGGCCGGAGCGCTGCGGAAGACCTATGCTCCGGCGCCGACCTCCATCGTCAAGTCCGCCGCCGACCTGTGGCAACAGGGTGTCCTCGGACCCGACTTGGCCATCTCGCTGCAACGCGCCGGTATCGGCCTGGCCGTCGGACTGACGGTGGGCATCGTCAGCGGGGTACTGGGCGGGCTGCTGCGCAGCGGCGAGTACCTGTTCAACGGCGTCGTGCAGATCCTCAACACGATCCCGCTGCTTGCGGTACTGCCGCTGATGATCGTGTGGTTCGGCATCGACGAGCTCACGAAGGTGCTGCTGATCTCGTTCGGTGCCGGCGTCCCGATGTACGTCAACCTCTTCGCCGCGATCCGCGGTGTCGACCAGCGGCTGATCGAGATGGCGCGGACGACGGGCGCGGGCACCTGGCGGCTGGTGACGCGGGTGCTGGTGCCCGGCGCCCTGCCGGGCTTCCTGGTGGGCCTGCGGTTCTCGCTCGCGTACAGCGTCCTGGGCCTGGTCGCGGCCGAGACGGTCAACGCCGACAAGGGCCTCGGCTTCCTCATCACGCAAGGTCAGACGTACCTGCAGACCGACCAGGTCTTCGTGGGGCTGGTGATCTACTCGCTCCTCGGTCTGCTCGCCGACCAGTTCGTCCGGGTTCTCGAGCGGGTGCTGCTGCGGTGGCGTCCCAGTTATGAGGCGTCATGAGCACCACCGTTCGGACACAGCCCCGGCAGCGGACCGGAGCAGTCGTGGAGAAGGTCGTCCGGCGGTTCGGCGACCGGGTCGTCCTGGATCAGCTGGACCTCACCATCGCCGACGAGGAACTGGTCGTCCTGCTGGGGCCGTCAGGCTGCGGCAAGAGCACCCTCCTGCGGCTGCTCGCCGGTCTCGACCGGCCCGACGGGGGGCGGGTGGAGGTCCCGGCCAGGCGGGCGATCGTCTTCCAGGCCGACCGGCTGCTGCCGTGGCAGCGGGTACTGAGCAACGTCACCCTCGGCCTGTACGGACCGGACGCCGACCAGCGGGCCCTCGACGTGCTCGCCGAGGTCGGGCTCGCGGGCCGCGAGCGGGCATGGCCCAAGGAGCTCTCCGGTGGCGAGGCCCAACGGGTCTCGCTGGCAAGGGCGTTGGTCTCGGAGCCGGAACTCGTGCTGCTCGACGAGCCGTTCGCGGCGCTCGACGCGATCACCCGGCTGCGCATGCACGACCTCGTGCGGGCGCTGCGTAGCAGGCACCACGCGGCCATGCTGCTCGTCACCCACGACGTCGACGAGGCGATCTCGCTGGCCGACCGCGTCGTCGTCATGAGCAACGGACGCATCGGCACCTCGCACCGCGTCGAGCTGTCGGCCGCCGACCGCGAGGCGAGCGTCGCCCGCGAGGAGATCCGCGCCGCGCTCCTGGAAGACCTCGGTCTCGCCAACGCGCACTGAAACCGCCTGAATCCCACCGAGTCCGGCTGATTTCGGCTGAGTCCGCCGGAGTCCGGCGGAGTTCGGCTGAGCTCGCTGCATCCGAACGAGCCGTCCGCCCCCGCTTCCTCCCGCCCCAGCACAGAAAGCACGTGAGAACCCATGCCCACAAGATCCTCCCGAATCGTCGGCGCCCTAGGCCTGCTCGCTCTCGCGGGGCCCCTCGCCGCGTGCGGAACGGAGTCGGAGGCGGCGGCACCGCTGAGCGACGTGAGCGGCTCGAGCGCCGACAGCCACCCCGAGTGGAAGAAGTACACGTTCACCATCGGTGACAACGGCGGCGACGGCAGCCAGGAACTGGCGAAGATCACCGGGGTCTTCGACAACGCGCCGTACAAGGTGAAGTTCGCCCGCTTCACCTATGGGCCGCCGCTCGTCCAGGCCGCCGCGTCGGGCGACATCGACCTGGGCAGCGTCGGCGACGTACCACCGATCACCGGCGCCGCGAAGGAGTACGGCTTCAAGGTCGTCGCCGTGAACCGATCCCTGAGGCCCGACCAGGCGAACGAGAACATCATCGTGCCGAAGGGCTCGCCACTGAAGACACTCGCGGACCTCAAGGGCAGGAAACTCGCCGTCCCGCAGGGCAGTTCGGCCCACGGCCTGGCACTGAACGCCCTCAAGAGCGCCGGTCTCAGCCCCAAGGACGTGCGGCTGGTCTTCCTCGACCCGGCGGCCGGCGCCACGGCGTTCAACACCGGGAAGGTGGACGCCTGGTCCATCTGGAACCCGCAGTCGGCCATCGCGGTCAAGAACGGTGCGCGGATCCTGGCGAAGGGCCTTCCGCCCATCGACCAGACGAGCAGCTACTACGTCGCGAGCGAGAAGTCGCTGAACGACAAGACGAAGCGGGCGGCCCTCACGGACGTCCTGAAGCGGCTGGCCCACGAATTCGCCTGGGCCATCAGGCACGAGGACAAGTACGCCCAGGCGGTCTCCAAGGAAGAGGGCATCCCCCTGGCCGACGCGAAGGCCTCCCTGGAGAGCTTCGAGACCCGGGTGACCCCGGTGGAGAAGTCGGACATCGCGGCCGAGCAGAAGCTCGCCGACGCCTTCCTGGAGGCGGGCCAGATCACCAAGACGGTCGACGTCGCGTCGATCACCGACAACCTGCTCCCGGCCGGGTACGACAGCTCGAAGCTGGAGGTCGCCTCATGAGCCCCGTGCACCACGCGGGCCTCGTCGGCGAGCGACGACGCCGGCTCCACCTCAACGCCTTCCTCATGGAGGCCGGCCATCACGAGGCCGCCTGGCGGCTCCCGCACAGCAACCCGCGGGCGGACTTCGACCTGCGGCACTGGATCGAACTGGCCCGGCTCGCCGAGAGCGCCAAGTTCGACTCGCTGTTCCTCGCCGACGGCCCGGCCCTGAACGGCACCGGCGAGTTCCGGCCGCCGGGCCAGCTCGAACCGCTGACGCTGCTGACCGTCCTGTCCCAGGCGACCAGCAGGATCGGCCTCATCGCGACCGTGTCGTCGACGTACAACGAGCCCTACAACCTCGCCCGTCGTCTCGCCTCGGTCGACCACGTCAGCGGCGGCCGCGCCGGCTGGAACATCGTCACCTCGGCGGGCGCCGACGAGGCAGCCAACTTCGGCCTCGTCGACCGTCCCGACCACGCCCGGCGCTACGCCAGGGCCGACGAGTTCCTCCAGGTCGCCAAAGCGCTGTGGGACAGCTGGGAGGCCGAGGCCGTCGTGGCGGACAAGGCCACCGGGCGTTACGCGGACCCGGCCCGGCTCCACGCCCTCGGCCACCGGGGCGCGCACTTCTCGGTGGCGGGACCGCTCAACGTCGAGCGTCCGCCCCAGGGTTACCCGCTGCTCGTCCAGGCCGGCTCCTCCGAGGACGGCAAGGACTTCGCGGCCCGGCACGCCGAGGCGATCTTCACCGCCCACCGGACGTACGAGCGCGCCACCGCCTTCTACGCCGACATCAAGGCCAGGACCAGGGCGGCGGGACGGGACCCGGACGGCGTGATCGTGCTGCCGGGGATCGTCCCGTACATCGGGTCGACCGAGGAGGAAGCCCGGGCGCTGGCGAAGGAGTTCGACGAGTTGCGCGTACCGGAGTACGGGCTCCGTCAACTGGCAGCGGTCTTCGAGACCGAACCGTCGGCGTTCCAACTCGACGCCCCGCTGCCGGACTTCGTTCTCGCCCGGCCCAAGCTGGAGGGCTCGCAGAGCCGCTCCGACCTCATCATCGAGCTCGCCGTACGCGAGGAACTGACGGTCCGCCAGATCATCTCGCGGCTCGGGGGCGGCCGCGGCCACTTCGAGTTCATCGGCACGCCCGAGCAGGTGGCGGACACGATCATCACCTGGTTCGAAGGCGGCGCCGCCGACGGATTCAACATCATGGCCCCGGCCCTGCCGTCCGGACTGGCGGCCTTCGTCGAGCACGTGCTGCCCATCCTGCGCGCCAAGGGCCTGTTCCGGGAGGAGTACGAGGGCACGACGCTGCGCGAGCACTACGGGCTGCCGGTACCGGCCAACCAGTTCCACCGTTCCGACGGCTGACACCGGACCTCCCGCCCTGTGCGTCCAGGGGCTCGGCAAGACGTACGCGGACGGCTTCACCGCGTTGGCCGGGCCGGCCCCGGAGTTCCCCGACGGGGCCTTCTTCGGCCTTTCGGCGGATACCGCCGCGAACTCGGCTGGGGCCGGGGAAGGACACTGGGCGCCCGTACGGCGGTGGGGCCCAAGTACCCGGACTGAACCACGGTTGGTCCGCGGGGCGGCCCCGGCCCGTACCGGGACCGCCCTGCGACGCCGACGCGGCATCCGAACCCCGACGCCGCGCGTCACACGCCTCCTCGACGCCGGACCGCAGGGCCGGGCCACAGGCGGCGGGCCCACGACGGGCTGAGGGCGGCCCGGGACCTCCCGGGCCGCCCGGCGCGGGTTGCCGCATGTCCGGGTGTCTGGAAAGTGCGCTCTTGTCACGACAGGGCGGGACGGCGGACTCTGGCAGCAGGCACAGCGGCGCGTACCGGACGTCGGATTCCCGACGGCCCTGAGGCGGCTCAGGAGGCTCCCGGATGTCGGTTTCACCGGAGTGCGGCGTCGGCGGTCCCGCTGTCTCCGAACACGAGGCGGAGGCGCTCGTCGAGGGGATCTGCTTCAAGACGGGCCCGCCGCGCAGCGTCGGGGTCGAAGTGGAATGGCTTGTCCACCGGGAGCGTGCGCCGCACGACTCCGTGGGCCGGGGGGACCTGGAAGCCGCCCACGCCGACTTGCGAACCCTGCCGCTGACGTCCGGGCTGAGCGTGGAGCCCGGCGGCCAGGTGGAGCTGAGCTCCCGGCCGGCCTCGTCACTGGCCCAGTGCGTCTCGGAGGTCGCCGCGGATCTGGCGGCCGTGCGCACCGCGCTGCGCGGGCACGGCCTGATCCTGGCCGGCATGGGCGTCGATCCCTGGCAGCCACCTCGCCGGTTCCTGCGGGAGCGGCGCTACGACGCCATGGAGGCCTGCCTCGACCGTACGGGTCCGGCGGGGCGGACCCTGATGTGCACGTCGGCCTCCGTCCAGGTGTGCCTCGACGCCGGACGGGAGGAACCCGGCGTCATGGGATTCGCGCGCCGCTGGTGGCTCGCACACCACCTGGGCGCGGTCCTGGTCGCGGCGTTCGCGAACTCGCCCATGGCCGAGGGCCGCGCCACGGGCTGGCTGTCCACGCGGCAGCTGATGTGGGCGGAACTCGATCCGGGACGGGCCGGCGGGCCCTTGCTGGTCCCCGACCCACGCCGTGCCTGGGTCCGGCGGGTCCTCGACGCACCGGTGATGTGCGTACGGCGGGACGGTCCCTGGGAGGTGCCGGACGGAGTGAGCTTCCGCGAGTGGACCCGGTCACGCACCATGCGCCCGCCGACCCACGCGGACCTCGACTATCACATCAGCACCCTGTTTCCGCCCGTCAGGCCGCGCGGCTACCTGGAACTGCGCATGATCGACGCGCAGCCCGGCGACGACGGGTGGATCGTGCCGCTCGCCGTGGCCACGGCCCTGTTCGACGACCCGGGTGCCGCCGTTCTCGCGAACCGGGCGGTGGAGTCCCTGGCCGAGCGGGGTGCCGGCGCCCCGGCGCCGCACAATCCGCTGTGGACGGACGCGGCACGCCATGGGCTCGCCGATCCGGAACTGAGGCGCGCCGCCGTGACCTGCTTCGCCGCGGCACTGGACGCCCTGCCCCGGTTGGGCGCGAGCACCAGGGTCATGGACGCCGTCGCGGCCTACGCCGACCGCTACGTCCGCCGCGGCCGCTGCCCGGCCGACGACGTGCTCGACCGGGACGCCTCCGGACGGCGTCGGGCCCGGCGGTGACCGCACGATCCGGGCCCCGAGCGGAATGGCGAGCCGCGTCGCGATGTTGCCGCAAGAGAGTTTCAGGTCGTCGCCCCGCCGACCGTCGTCCCGTCGTCGGACGTCGTCGAGGTCCACCGGCGCCAGGAGGCCGGGCGGACCCACGGGAAGACCGTGCTCGCGCTCACGGGCCACGGAGCGGGCTGAGCCACGGAATGCGTTCCCCCGCCGCACCGGCGAGCCAGGACCCGGTGCCTGTCCGGTGCGGCGAAGGCGACGAACTCAGCCGGCCTGCTGTCGCTCGGGTGCGGAGCGGTGGGTGAGCGGTACCCGCAGGCCGAGGTGTTCGCGCAGCGTGCTGCCGGTGTACTCGGTGCGGTAGACCCCGCGTTCCTGCAGTTCCGGGACGAGCAGTTCGACGATGTCGTCGAGGCCGTCGGGGATGAGGTACGGCGTGACGTTGAAGCCGTCGACCGCACCGTGCCGCACGAACCGGGCGAACTTGTCGGCCAGCGCGGACGGCGTGCCGACGTGCCCGCGCTGCGGGCCGAGCGCGATGACGGTCTCGCGCAGCGACCAGCCGTGCGCCTCCGCCTTCGCCCGCCACTCGGCCACCACCGTGCGCGGGTCGGCGATGCGCCGGGCCCCGAAGGAGCCGTCGTTGTCGGCGACGACCGGGTCCTCGACGGGCAGCGGGCCGTCGGCGTCGCGGTCGGACAGGTCGATGCCCCACAGCAGCCCGGCGATCCCCAGCGCCGTGGCGGGGGTGACCTGCTGGAGCCGGATCCAGCGCTTCTTCTCCTCGGCCTCCTCCTCGGTGGCGCCGATGATGATCTCGGTGCCGGGCAGGATCCGCAGGTCGTCGTCGGGCCGGCCGACCGCCCGCAGCCGGCGCCGGATGTCCTCGGCGAAGGCCAGCGCGTCGTCGAAGTCGTTGCCGTGGGCGGAGAAGATGACGTCGGCGTTGCGGGCGGCGAAGTCGCGTCCCTCGCCCGAATCACCGGCCTGGAAGATCACCGGGTGGCCCTGGGCGCTGCGCGGCAGGGTGGGGGCGAGATCGACGTCGAACTGCGGTCCTCGGTGGCGTACTCGGCGTACGGCACCGGCCACCGACCAGGCGGGTGCGGTCACGGAGGCGGCGACTGCCTCGTCGTCCCAGCCGTCCCACAGGGCGCGGGCCACGGTGAGGAACTCCTCGGCGCGCCGGTAGCGGTCGGCGTGGTCGAGATAGCCGCCGCGGCGGAAGTTGGCGCCGGTCCAGGCGTTGTCCGTGGTCACCACGTTCCACCCGGCGCGGCCCTCGGAGAGGAGGTCGAGGCCGGAGAGGCGGCGGGCGAGGTCGGCGGGCTCGTTGTAGGTGGAGTTGGAGGTGGAGACCAGACCGATCCGGCGGGTGACCGCGGCCAGCGCCGCGAGTTGGGTGACGGCGTCCGGCCGTCCGGCCACGTCGAGGTCGTGGATCCGGCCGTCCACCTCGCGCAGCCGGAGCCCCTCACCGAGGAAGAACGCGTCGAACAGGCCCCGTTCGGCGGTCTGGGCGACCTTCCGGAAGGAGGCGGGATCGATCTGCGAACCGCTGTCGGGGGCGGACCAGATGGTCCAGTGGTTGACGCCCTGGAAGAACACCCCGAAGTGCAACTGGGCGTGGGGCCGGGGCACGTCGAGGGGGTCGGTGCGGGTCATCGGGTCTCCTCCTGGACGGCCGCGGCCGCGAAACGGTTGGCGGGGCGCTCCAGACCCAGGGTCGAGCGCAGGGACGTACCGGGCAGCGGGCGGGCGACGAGACGCCGTGCGGACAGCGCCGGCAGGACCAGGCGGGAGAGGACGGGCAGATCCTCGTCCAGTACGAGGGGATGCAGCCGCACCCCGTGGACGTGACGGCTCAACTCGTCGAGGACGGCCACCAGTCCGTCAGCCGAGCCGACGTGCCGCAGCCGCCCGCGGTCGTCCCACGGCGCATGGCGTTCCAGGTCGGCGACGCGGTCGGCGCCGGTCGCGTCCGGCGTGTCCAGCGCCACCTCGACCTCGGCGAAGACTCGGGGTGTACCGGCGCCGGCGGCGGTCGTGGCGACCGCCGCCGGGTCGCGGCCCTCGACCAGGGCGACGTCGAGCCGCCCGGCGGACACCTGGTCCGGCCGGCCCAGGACGACGAGCTGCCCCTGCGGCGGGCGCGGCACGATCGCCGGGCCCTTGACGGCGTAGGTCTCACCGGTGAAGTCGATGTAGTGCAGCCGGTCGCGGTCGAGGTAGCGGCTCGTGGCCACGGACCGGATGACCGCGTCGTCCTCCCACGAGTCCCACAGGGCGCGGGCCACCTCCACCCCGTCCCGGGACTCCCGCGCCCGCCCGGACGCGTCGGCGACCAGGGGACGACCCCACGCCCGGGCCGCCTCGGCACGGTCCTCCTCCGTCACCACCCAGCCGGCGCGGCCGGCGGAGATGTGGTCCAGGGACGCCAACTGGCTGGAGACATGGAAGGGTTCGGCATACGTGAGCGGGACCACGGGCGCGATCCCGATCGTGCTGGTGGACGCCGCGACGAAGGCCGCCCGCTCCACCGCCCCGATGCGGCCGACCGGATCCGGCACGGCACCGGGCGGCAGCACCCCGTCGTCCAGGGTGATCAGGGTGAACCCGGCGTTCTCGGCGACGGCGGCGAGCCCGGCCACCCGGCGCGGGGTCAGCAACCGGTCGGGTGCGTGGGCGGCGCGGCGCCAGGCCGCGGGGTGGGCGCCGTCGCCGTCGATCTCGACGGCGAGGTGCAGGGCGGGGCCGGACAATGGACGTTCCTTCCGGGAAACACGGGAAATCGCGGCCTCGCGGCCACGACGGTGGAGCCGGGCGAGGCCACGGCGAGAGAGCCGGGCGGGGCCACGGCAAGCGGTCCGGCGGACGGGCCGGCAGAGGAACCGGCCGGACGGGCCGGCAGAGGAACCGGCCGGACGGGCCGGCAGCGATCAGAGCCGAGCGGAAGGACAGACGGCGGAGCAGGTGCGGCAGTAGTCGACATGCCGGCGGACGATCAGCCGCACGCCGGAGCACACACCCTGCGGTGCCGCGCCGGATACGTGCATCAAGGGCCTCCGCCCGTCAGAAACCGATCGGTTCAACGTACGTCGACCGCCCCCGCGGGTGTCAAGGTCGCGCGACGCGGTCCACACCCGACCGAGGCGGCGACCGGTGCCGCCCGGTCGGCCGGCGCGGGACCGTCACCAGATGATCCCGCCGCGTGCCGGTGGACCTGGTTGCGGGATCGGGGCGATGTGGCAGGATGGTTGATCGTCACCCGTTCAAGCGGTGACGCGTGGCGATGGGGAACCATGGATCGAGGAGGGCTTCACGTGATCGACAGGCGCACCTTCGGAACGGCGCTGGGGACCGGTGCGGCCACTGTCTCGCTCGGAGGCCCGCAGGGGGTTGCGTCCGCCTCCGCGGCGTCCCGGGACGGCGTGCCCACGTCCCGGAGCGCCCGCTCGGGCGCCGAATCCTTCCCGCGGCTGAAGCAGATCAGGGCCGGACTGCTCGACGTCGGCTACGCGGAGGCCGGCCCGGCACACGGCCCCGTGGTCATCTGCCTGCACGGCTGGCCGTACGACATCCACAGCTACGTCGACGTCGCCCCCCTGCTGGCCGGGCAGGGGTACCGAGTGATCGTGCCCTACCTGCGCGGTCACGGCACCACGCGTTTCCTGTCCGACCGCACGGTCCGCAACGCGCAGCAGTCGGCCGTCGCGCTCGACATCATCGCGCTGATGGACGCCCTCAAGATCGAGAAGGCCGTGCTGGCCGGCTTCGACTGGGGATCGCGCACCGCCGACATCATCGCCGCGCTCTGGCCGGAGCGGTGCCGGGCGCTGGTGTCGGTGAGCGGGTACCTCGTCACCAACCTCAAGGCCAACCTGGAGCCCCTGCCGGCGAAGGCCGAGTACACCTGGTGGTACCAGTTCTACTTCGCCACCGAACGCGGCCGGAAGGCCATGGAGGACCGGGACAGGCGCCGTGACCTGACCCGGCTCGTGTGGACCCAGGTCTCCCCGACCTGGGACTTCGACGACGCCACCTTCGACCGCACCGCGGCGGCCTTCGACAACCCCGACTACGCGGCCATCGTCATCCACAACTACCGCTGGCGGCTCAGCCTCGCCGCCGGTGAGCGCCGCTACGACGATCTCGAGAAGCGGCTCGCCACAAGGCCGTTCATCGCCGTGCCCACCATCACCCTCGACCCCGGCCGCGACCCGTTCACCGCGCCCGGCGACGGCAGCACCTACCGGGACAGGTTCACCGGCGCGTACGAGCACCGCACGCTCGCGGACATCGGCCACAACCTCCCCCAGGAGGCACCCGGCGCCTTCGCGCAGGCGGTCGTGGACGCGGACCGCCTGGCGGCAGCGCCGTCACCGTCCTGAGGGGTGCAGCTCCGGCACCGGAGACGGTGGTACGCCAGAGGATCCGGCGCACCGCGGGCTGATGGTTCGTCAATCGACCGGCGGGCGGCGGTCGACCCAGGGGAGGGCCGGCTCCAGGGTGCGGGACACCTGGAGCAACAGGTCCTCCCGCCAGGGCGCGGCGACGATTGTCGTCGTGGTCGCCGGACCGAGGGTGGGCGGCTGGTTCGTTGTCGCCGGGCCGAGGGTCGGCTGGTCCGTTGTCGCCGGGGTGGCCGGTCCCGTGGTGCGCGGCTGCTCGTCCGTCGTCGCCGGGGTGGCCGGTCCCGTGGTGCGCGGCTGCTCGTCCGCTGTCGTCGCGGTCGCCGGTCCCGCGGTGAGCTGCTCGCCCGTCGTCGCAGGCTCAGCCGCTGGGTCTCTTCCGCAGCCGGCCGTGATGGGCCGCCGTGCGGGCCTTCGCCGCGTCCGCGAGGCCCGGCTGGAGGCGGCGGGCGGCGTCGACGTGGTCGTCGGTCCAGATGATCCGGACCGCGACGGGGGTGGCCCGGCCCTGACCGTCGCTGAGTTCGGTTCGGACGGACCGCACCAGCCGCGCGGCACCCTCGGGGTGCAGGGGGACGACGTCGGGGACGGGGCAGTGGTCGCCGAGGCTGGCCGCGAGGCCGTGGTACCAGCCGGTGACGAGGGCCGCCGACTGGAGGACGGCACTGTGGGCGTCGGCGCGCACGGCCTCCACGCGCGCCAGGTCCTCGCCCTGCCACAGGGAGACGACGGCATCGGCGGCCAGGCGCAGCCCGACGACTCCCGAGACGAGGGTGGTCGTGCAGGCCAGCGACACCGGTTTGGCGCCGCGTTCGGCCAGGAAGCTGCGGAACGCGTCGTCCAGGCGGCGGGCGGAGGCCGCCGCCTCACGGCTCTGCGGATCCGGCTCGGCGGGCCGGCGGTGGCCGAGGGCGTAGTCGACGGCGCCGCCGAGGTAACGGGCGCTGTCCGCGTAAGCCTGGGCGAGTGCCTTGTGGACGGCCGCCTGGGCGCCGCGCGGCCAGAAGAAAACGGCGACGACGATGCTCACCATGCACCCCAAGGCGATGTCCTGGACACGCAGCAGGGCGACATGCCAGTTGGGGTCGTGGCCGATGTTGAACAGCACCACGAGCGTGACGGTGAACGCGGCCTGCCCGGCGGCGAAGGAGATGGCGGCGGGCGCGACGCCGGCGAACAGGATGGCCACCGGGAGCACGAACCACAGCGCGGTGCCGTGGTGGCCGATCAGGTGCAGCAGCCCGGCGCCGATGACGGAGCCGGCCACCGTGCCCAGGACGGCGCGGACGGCGTTCTGCCCGGTGCTGAGCGCGTTGGAGCGCAGCACGGACAGGGTGCCCAGCAGGACCCAGAAGGAGTGGCCCACGCCGGTCGCGTCGGCCAGGAACACGGCGATGCCGAGGCCGATGCCGCCGCGCAGACTGTTGTGCATCCACACCGAATCGGCCCTGAGATGGGCGGCGGCCCGCTCCCGTGCGGAGGCCAGCGGTGCGGCCAGCGCACCCGGCTCACGACCCAGCAGCCGCTCGTGCCAGCTGCGCTGCCAGGCGGTGGCCGCCACGTCCACGTTGTCGGCGATCTGCAGCACGGCGAAGCCGAGTTCCTGGGCGCGGAAGGACACGTCGAGCGCGGCGATGAACCCGTAGATCTCCGCCGTACTGTTCCCACCCGCGTGTTCGGCGGGCACCCGGACGGTGGAGCTGTGCTCCATCCCGGTCAGCGCCGCCCGCAGCCGCTCGGTGCGGGCCCGCAGCGGGCCGGTGTCGCCGGTCAGGTCGGTGAGCAGGTCGCAGGCCGCCTCCAGGACATGCGCGGCGGCGCGGCGCACGCCGTGCGCGGCCGGATCACAGCCGGGTGGTTCGTCGGTGTAGTCGGACCGGTCCACGAGGACGGCGCACAGCCAGGTGAGTTCGTCGACCAGCCGGACCAGCGCACGGGAGGTCGCGGACAGGCCGGTGGGGCGGTAAGGGGTGGCGTCGAAGGCTACCCGCAGGTCCGCGCCGGTACGGGCGGTGACCTCCGCCGCCGCTCTGCACTGCTCGCTGGAGGGCACCGACCCGACCGGGGCCGGCCCGGAGGCGCGGGCGCGCAGATACCCGGCGGCGGCCCGGCAGACGGCGGCCGCCGGGGCGCTGAGCGGATCGGCGACGGGACGCGGCCACAGCAGGGCGACGGCCGGCAGCGCCACCGCCGCCGCCAGACCCGCGCCCGCGAGACGATCGGGCAGCTGCGACAGTGATGCGGGTGCGCTGACCGGCAGCACGAACGCCAGCAGGAGCGCCGTCGAGCTGCCGGCCAGGACCGAGCTGACCACACCGGCGAACAGGATCGCGAACCCGACCACCACCGTGGCCGCCACGGCGAGCCGGATATCGGCCGCCGCCAGCGTGCCGACACAGATCAGCACCAGCCAGGCCACCGCGAGAGCCGCCTGCGCCTGCAGCCGCTCCACCATCGGACCGGAGTAGTCGACCAGCAGCAGCATCGAGAACGTCCCGAACGCGGCGAAGCTCGCCATCGTCGGGTTGTGGAACACCTCGCCGCACAGGGCGAACAGGGCGGGCATCACCAGCGCGGTACGCCCGGCCCGCCGGGTCGCCGCGAGGTCCGGGTCCCGGTCGCGCAACCACGACACCCAGCGCGGCACCCGCCCCGACATGTACACCTCCCGCTGGCCCAGGGCAGCCGGCCCCGCCGCCGCACCGCGCACACCACCCATATGCGGCCACCCTCGGGTGGTCCGCAACATTTACCGGGACGGTACGACGCCCTGGGCGGGCCGGCACTCCTGTTGAGCGGATCATCGCCCGACCGTCGGCTCATCG
Source organism: Streptomyces sp. NPDC026538 (assembly GCF_055567535.1). NCBI lineage: Bacteria > Bacillati > Actinomycetota > Actinomycetes > Kitasatosporales > Streptomycetaceae > Streptomyces > Streptomyces sp. NPDC026538. Next base: position 575,666 of record NZ_JBVHQG010000006.1, on the reverse strand, counting down.
CCCGACCGTCGGCCCGGTGCACCGGGCCGACGTGGTCCGGCTCACCGCACCGGGAAGCCGAACACGTACCCCTGTTCCCTGAGCCAGGGGAGCACCTCGCGCAGGGCGGCCACGGTCTCGGAGCGGTCGCCGCCGGCGTCGTGGAAGAGGATGGTCGGCCCGTTCGGCATCTCGTCCTTGACGGTACCGACGATCGCCGCCGTCCCGGGGCGTTCGAAGTCCTTCGAGTCGACGTTCCAGCCGAGCGGCCGCATGCCGTGCGAAGCGGCGAGCTTCCTGCTGTACGGGGTGAAGGCGCCGCCCGGGGCACGGTAGTAGAGCGGCCGGACACCCCCCGACGCCTGGGTGATCATGCGCTCCGCGTCGAGGATCTGCTGGGACTGGTAGGCCTCGGACTTGGTGTTCATGGTGACGTCGTGCGACACCGTGTGGTCGCACAGCCGGTGCCCGGCCGCCACCACCGCCCTGACCAGGTCAGGATGCGCCTGCGCCTGCGGGCCGATCATGCAGAACGTGGCCTTCACGCCGTACTCCTTGAGCACCTGGAGCACCCGAGGCGTCCAGACCGGGTCCGGCCCGTCGTCGACGGTGATGTTCACGCCCCGGGCACCCCGGTCCGAGGCGTGCGCGATCTCCACCGACACCGCGGCCGCCTTCCGGCCGGCGCCGGGCCCCCCGTGGCGCGCCGAGGTCCCGGCTCCCGCACTCCCGTCGACGGGACCGGACGGCGAGGTCCACAGCGAGGCGGCCACGGCCACCGCCGTGACCCCCATCGCCGCCGCGGCCACCTGGCCGTACCACCCTCGTCCGCCGCGCCGTGCCATCGTCCGCCCCGATCCTTGTCGTTCCGTTGAACTCGTGCACCCGTCCAGACGGAAGGCGGCGGGCACCGGATCCATCCGTTACCGATCACGGACAATTCCGCGGGAGTTCTGCGACAGGCTCCCTGTGTGTCCTTTAACGGCGGGCGGGGCGATCGGTGTTGGCGGTTCGGACGGCAACCGTGGGCGGGGACACGATCGCGTCATTAATGCAACTTGGTTGTGCTAAAATCCCGCTCGTGAGTTCGACTCGCCCTCAGCGCGCCCGCAGCGTGGCGGCCAAGCAGCAGCGTGGGCGGGAGATCCTCGACGCCGCCCGATCGCTCGGCACCGAACGCAGCGTGCGCGAGGTCACGCTGACCGACATCGCCGCCGCCGTCGGCATGCACAAATCCGCGATGCTGCGGTACTTCGAGACACGCGAGCAGATCTTCCTGACGCTCACCGGCGAAGGCTGGCAGGAGTGGTCGGCGGCGCTGCGCGCACGCCTGGGCGAGCTCACCGGTGCCGGTGATGACGAGATCGCGGTGGCCGTCGCCCGGTCGCTGGTGGCGCGGCCGTTCTTCTGCGACCTGCTCGCCCAGGCGCCGCTGAACCTGGAGCGCAACGTGTCGCTCGACGCCGCCTACGAGTTCAAGACGATCGCGCTCGCCGAGGTCGCGTCGATCGCCACCGTGCTGCGCGGCCTCCTCGGGATCGCGGAGGGCGCGGCCGTGGACGTGATCGCCACGGCCACGGGCATGGCCGGGGCGCTGTGGCAGATGGCCGCACCCGGCCCGGGTCTTCGCGAACTCTACGAAAGCCACCCCGAGTTGGCGCACGCGGTGGTCGACGTCGAACCCCGGCTGACCCGCATCCTGGCCGCCCTGCTGAACGGCGTGCGCACGACGGCCCCGGAGGCCTGAGGCACCGGTCCCGGCAGGGCGTCCGGCGTCGTCGGAGTCGGAGCCCGGGCCGGAGCTGGAAAGCAGCCCACGGACCCGGAGACGTCAGGCGCGGGAGACACCGAGGTGCCCGTCGGCCGTATGCCGGCGGGCACCCGGTTCCGTCGGGTCACAGGGACTGCTTCATGATCCAGTCACGGATTCCGGGGATGGAGTAGGCGATCTGCCAGGTGCCCATGTGCGCGCTCGTGGCGCCGGTGGTGCCGGTGACCGTGCCGGTCAGGAAGCTGGCGTAGTTCACCGGTGTCCGCTGCTTCTCCAGATTGCGTACGTCCGCCGCGAACTGCGCGGCGCTGGACCCCGCGTCCCACACGGCCGTGCCGACCCGGGTCCCCTCCGCCCGGATGACCGAGGTGATGGCGTTCTCGCCGGGGAAGGCCTTGTCGTCGTCCTGTGAGACGACGATCCACAGCTTCTTCCCCGCCAGTGGCGCGGCCTGGCTGTCCGGCCACTGCCCGGCGACGATGTACGCGGCCGCGAACAGGTCCGGGTACCGGATGTTCAGCCCGAGCGACAGCATCGCGCCCATCGACTGCCCGGTGGTGTACCGCCGCTTCGTGTCGATGCTGTACTGCTCCGACACCGCCTCGACGAGATGCACGGTGGTCTCGAAGAGCGAGGTCGGCTGGTAGGTGTCGTCGATGACGACCTCGCCGTACTCGGGCGCGAGCACGAACGACTCGTGCCGGGCCTGGTCCTCGGGGCTCGCCCAGCACACCGCGCCGAGCCCCTGGACCAGCGGGCCGACGGTGTCGACGTCGACGACACTGGCGTCGTGCATGAACAGCACCAACGGGTACTTCCGGCGCGGGTCGTAGCCCTTGGGCGTGCAGAGGTTGTACTTCAGCGACCTCCCGGTCTCCGGGTCGTCGAAGGTGAACTGCTCGAAGTCGTCGACGATCGGGTTCACCACCGCGCTCGTGGCCACGGCCGTGCCGCTCGGCGCGTAGGACCTGCCGTGGGTCGTGGTGACCGTACCGGTCTGGGTGACGACGGCCTTCGCCGGGACGATCGGTCCGCCGGGGGTGGTGTCGCCGGCCGTCGGACCGCCGGCGCCCGGGCCGCCCGACCCGCTGGGCGCCGGGGCCGGGCTGCTCGACGCGCCGACCGCGTCCTTGCCCCACAGCAGGGCCGCCCTGTCGTCGGGGGAGAGCTCCACGATGACGTGACGGCCGTCCCTGCCCCGCTCGGCGAGCGCGGCGGAGGTGTTGGCGTAGACCTTCGTGACCGTTCGGTCGGTGACCGCGAACGCCGAGGCCGAGAGGGAGGAGCCGGCGATGGGACGGTCGTACTCGACCGCCACCGCCACGAGTTTCTGGCCGACGCCGTAGACCTTGGTGATCGCGGTGGCGCCGATGATGTGTCCGGCCCCGGAGACCGGGTCCGTCGGGCCGGGAGAGGCGACCGCGACGGCGGTGCCGCCGAGTGCGGCCACGGTGCCGATGCGGGCGGAGCCGGCGATGAGCGTGCGCCTGGTTACCAAGACGAACTCCTTCAACGGTGGGGGTACGGCGGTGGGTCAGCCGCGCAGTGAGCGGGGGAGGGCGGCGATCTTGGCCGGGACGGTCGCCTCCGTGCCCTGGGCGTCGGCGTTCTCGCTGATCGAGGTCAGGTCCGGCGCCACGAGGGCGATCCGCCGGTTCTCCGTCCGGTTTTCCATGGGCGGCGTCACATATCTCTCCTCCGGCTGGAATGAATTGACCGGACGGATTCGACCCGGTGGTATATGGCGGGAAAGTGCGGGTCGAGCGGGCGGTCGGTCTCGCGGGACCGGAAATGAGAACTCATTGCTGTGCGGGTGCGCCGTGAGCGTCGCATCGGGGTGAGAGACCGTCAACGGAGGCGGCACGAGATCTAAGATTGCAGGCTGCGAGATCGTCTCATCGGCCCAGCTCGGCGGGGGCGCGAATTTCCTGTCGTTTTCCTTAGAATCCCGGAATGCGCGCGGTATATCGGGCGAGGGGCTCTGGGAATGCAGTCAAAAACCCGGACGCAACAGTCGGAGGCCCTCGGTGTGAGGACCTCCGACGGTGGGGTGAGGATGGGTCACCCGCCGTGCAGGGGCGTCCTTGGCGGCGGCGACGGTGAAGTTCTGCTCGATCCGGGTGGGGCAGCGGGCCTCGGGCGCCCGACGGCGGCCCGGCAACCGGACGGCGGCCGGTATGCCGTCGGGCCCCGGGCCGACGCCGCATGACACCGTCGGCTCAGGCGGCCCCGCCGACCTCGTGGACCAGCTCGATCGCCCTGCCCAGGGTGGTGAGCCGGTCCTCCAGGTTCTCCCCGGCCGGATAGAGGCGGACCGTGTCCACGCCGGCGTCACGCCAGACGGCCAGTCGCTCGCGCACCATGGCCTCCGTGCCGATCAGCGTCGTGCCCAGCACCATCTCGTCGGTCACCAGGGCGGCCGCGCCGTCCCGGTCACCCGCCTGCCAGCGCTCGTGCACCTCGGCGGCGACCTCGGACCAGCCCTGGCGGCTGTAGGCGCCGTTGTAGAAATTGGTGGACGCAGACCCCATGCCGCCGAGGCTGAAGGCGAGTTCCTTCTTGCGGCCGGCGACCATCGCGCCGAGCGCCTCCTCGTCGGGCGCGAAGGCGACCTCGGCGCCCTGGCAGACGTCCAGGTCCGCGCGGCTACGACCACTGCGGGCCAGGCCCTCGTCGAGGTGGGCGAAATACGCGTCGGCCGCGCCCTCGGGCACGAAGCTGGTGCCCAGCCAGCCGTCGGCGACCTCACCGGTCAGTCGCAGCATGGCCGGGGACAGGGCGGCGAGGTAGACCGGGATCTCGTGCTCGGCGCGCATCGACAGCCGCATCGGTACGGCCTCGCCGCCGGGCAGCGGGACGTTGAACTCGGTGCCGGAGTAGGCGAGTCGGCCGCCGTCGAGCACCCGCCGTACGATCTCCACCGTCTCGCGCATGCGCCGCAGCGGCCGGGCGAAGGGCACGCCGTGCAGTCCCTCGATCACCTGCGGGCCGGAGGCGCCGAGGCCCAGCAGGAAGCGCCCGCCGGACAGGTTGGAGAGGGTGATGGCCGTCTGGGCCACGGCTGTCGGGGTCCGGGTGCCCAGCTGCATGACACCGGAGCCGAGCAGCATCCGCTCCGTGAGCGCCGCGTAGTAGCCGAGCGCGGAGGGCGCGTCGGAGCCCCAGGCCTCGGCCACCCAGCAGATGTCCAGGCCCAGCTTCTCCGCCTCGACGACGAAGTCGCCCAGCTGGGACCAGTGTTCGCCGCCCGAGGCCTCGATCGTGGTGGCCGTCCGCATCACGCCTCCGCCCGCTGCTTGATCTGTGCGAGGGTGGCGGTGATGCTGCGCTCGAACTCCCGCAACCGTACGAACACGATCTTCTGTTCCTTGTCGGGCATCCGGTCGATCGCCACGGACAGCCCCGACCGACCCGGTCCCAGCTGCATCCACTGCGACAGCTCGGTCCCCCCGTTCTCGGAGCGCAGCCGGAACCGCCAGACCGCGGAGGGTTCGGCGGGGTCCTGCACGGCCCAGGCGAGCACCGACTCCGGTTCGCACTCGATCACCTGCGACGTGGTCTCCCACCTGCCGAACGCCTCGTGCTCGCTGCGGCCGACGAACCTGGCGCCCACCGCCGGCCCGGCCGCACCGTCCAGCCAGGCGACGGACCGGAGTTCCTCGCTCATGTCCGGCATCAGTTCGATGTCGCTGACCAGGGCCCACACCTTCGCCGGTGGGGCGTCGATCCAGGTCCGCACCTCGACCGTGGGTTTGTCCGTGTAGCGTGCGCCCGTCCACTCCAAGGTCGTCGGCCTCCTCGCCGTCAAGGGTCTGACCTCCAGAGTTGCTTTATGAGACTCTGCCTGTCAAGGGGGGAGCACGTGCTCAGTCGGTGCCGAACCGCCGTCGGACATCCGGCCGCTGCCTGAGCCGCTCGGGATAGCCGGGCCCCATCCGCATCGAGGTCTCCTCGGCCCGCAGCGGGGCCCGGCACTGGGCGCAGACCACCTCGGCCGTGGTGTCGTGGTCGCACGCGTCGTGATGGAACACCACAGGGACCCCTCGCTCCCCGGCCAGCCAGCGGTCGCCCCACGCGGACATCGCGGCGAGCACCGCGAACAGGTCCCGCCCCTTCTCCGTGAGGACGTAGTCGTAGCGCGGCGGTTCGGCCTCGTACAGCCGCTTCTCCAGGATCCGCTCGTCGACCAGATGACGCAGCCGGTCGGTCAACGTGTTGCGGGCGATGCCCAGTTCCTGCTGGAACTCGTCGAAGCGACGGATCCCGTAGAACGCTTCCCGCACCACCAGCGGCGTCCAGTGGTCACCCAGCAGATCGACGGTCCGTGCGATGGAGCACGGCCACTTGGCGAACGACGTCCGTTTCATGTCCTTACGATAGCGAGTCTCATGAGAAAACTCAGCTGACGATGCCGTCCATGATGGGTGGGATCGGCTTGCCGGCGACCGACCGCGTACGGGCCGCGTGGACAGCGCTGCCCACTGCGCTTTGACTGGGCATGACGGGTTTCCCGCGGCGGAACGAGGTGTCCGACCATGAAGATCGAGGGATCGGTCGCGTTGGTGACCGGAGCGAACCGGGGGATCGGGCTGGCGTTCTCGCGTGCGCTGCTGGCCCGGGGCGCGTCCAAGGTGTACGCGGGCGTCCGCCGGCCGGAGGACTTCACCGAGCCGGGACTGGAACCGCTGCGCCTCGACGTCACCGACGGCGACCAGGTCGAGGCCGCCGCGCGGACGGCGTCCGACGCCACCATCGTGATCAACAACGCGGGCATCCAGGGTGGGCCGCCCCTGCTGGAGCACGGCTCCCTGGACGGGGCACGGCGGGAGCTGGAGGTGAACTATCTCGGCACCTGGGCCGTCTCCCGGGCCTTCGCACCGGTCCTCGCGGCCAACGGCGGGGGAGCCCTGGTGAACATGCTGTCCGTGGCCTCCTGGCGGGCGAACAGCCGGTTCCCCAGCTACGCGGCGTCGAAGTCCGCTCAGTGGTCGCTGACCAACGCGCTGCGACTGGCCCTGCGGGACCAGGGGACACTCGTCGTCGGTGTGCACGTCGGCTATGTGGAGACCGATGCCACCACGGAGATCGCCGGCCCGAAGATCGACCCGGCCGAAGTGGCGGCGCAGACCATGGACGCCATCGCCCGGGACGAGCCCGAAGTACTGGTCGACGAGACGAGCCGGAAGGTTCGCGCCGCCCTGTCCGGGCCTCTCGATCTCATCTACGGCGCCGCCTGATCGTGCGACGGTGAAGTCAGCAGACCGACTCAACCCAATGGTGAGGTGGAGCCATGCAAACCGACTTCGATGTCGTCGTCCTGGGGGCCGGGCCGGGCGGCTACGTGGCCGCGATCCGGGCCGCCCAGCTGGGCCTGCGCACCGCCATCGTGGAGGGCCGGTTCTGGGGCGGTGTCTGCCTGAACATCGGCTGCATCCCGGCGAAGGCGCTGCTGCGCAACGCAGAGGTGGCCCAGCTGATCCTGCACGACGCGGAGAAGTTCGGCGTGAAGATCAGCGGTGAGGTGGACCTGGACTACCGCGCCGCCTACGAACGCAGCCGGGTGGTGGCCGACGGACGTGTCAAGGGCGTCGGCTTCCTGATGCGCAAGAACAAGATCGAGCAGTTCGAGGGACAGGGCACCTTCCTCGATCCCCACACCCTCCAGGTGCGGATGCGGGACGGCGAGACGACACTCTCCTTCCGCTCCTGCATCATCGCGACCGGCTCGACCGTGAAACTGCTGCCGGGCACGAGCCTGGGCCGGAGGGTGGTCACCTACGAGGAGCAGATCCTCTCCGACAGCCTCCCCGCCAGCCTGGTCATCGCGGGTGCCGGCGCCATCGGCGTCGAGTTCGCCTATCTGCTGCGGTCGTACGGCGTCGAGGTCACGCTGGTGGAGTTCCTGGACCGGATCGCACCGCTGGAGGACGAGGAGGTCTCCGCCGAACTCACCCGGCGCTTCAAACGGCAGGGCATCCGCGTGCTCACCTCGACGGCCGTGCAGGCCATCGAGGAGACCGAGGATAACGTCCGCGTGACCGTCCGGAAGGGCGACACGGAACAGGTCCTGGAAGCGGAGAAGGTCCTGCAGGCCACCGGCTTCCAGCCGCGCACGGCCGGCTACGGACTGGCCGCCACCGGGGTACGGCTCACCGAGCGCGGGGCCATCGACGTCGACGGGTACTGCCGGACCAGCCAGCCGCACATCTACGCCATCGGTGACGTCACGGCGAAGCTGATGCTGGCGCACACCGCCGAGGCGATGGGCATCGTCGCCGCCGAGGCCATCGCCGGTGCGGAGACCATGGAGCTGGACTACCGCATGATCCCGCGGGCCACGTTCTGCCAGCCGCAGATCGCCAGCTTCGGCTGGACCGAGGCGGAGGCCCGCGCCGAGGGTTTCGACGTGCGGGTGGCGAAGTTCCCCTTCATGGCCAACGCCAAGGCCCACGGCTTCGGCGACACGGTCGGGTTCGTGAAGCTGGTGAGCGACGCCCGCTACGGCGAACTCCTCGGCGGCCACCTGATCGGCCCGGACGTGACCGAGCTGCTGCCCGAGCTGACGCTGGCCCAGAAGTGGGACCTCACGGTGACCGAACTCGCCCGCAACGTCCACGCCCACCCCACCCTGAGCGAGGCGGTCCAGGACGCCCTGCACGGTCTCGCCGGACACATGATCAACCTCTGACGACCGGCCCCGGGGCCCGGGGGCGGGGTGTCCGTGCCGTCGTACGCGACGACGACGGCACGGACACCCCGCACGGCTCCGCCAGGGCCTGTCGGACCGTTCCTGTCTGCCTCGCGACGCCATGCACGCTCCCCCCACTGCCTTAAAGGGCGCGGGAGGTGCCCCCACTCGCCGCACCGGGCGCAGACCCGAGTACGTCCGGTACGAGGGCCTACGCCCGGCACTCCCCCAGCCTCCGGCCGGGGGGGACCCCCAGAGCACGCACCTGACGCCGTGAGGCCGCCCTCCGGGCGACGACGGAAATGGTCAGACAGGCCCCCCTAGGGACGGACGTACGGCCGGGTCATGATCTCCATGTTGTGGCCGTCCGGGTCCTCGAAGTAGGCGCCCCGGCCGCCGAACAGGCCGTTCACGCCTCCGGGCCGGGTGTGGTGGGGGTCGGCGTAGTAGGTGACGCCGTCCGCCTCCAGCCGGGCGATCATGCCGTCGAACCGCTCCTCGGGCACGAGGAAGGCGTAGTGCTGGGACTGGATCGGCTCGTCCCGCTTCTCGTAGTAGTCGAGCGTCACGCCGTTGCCGAGGTCGACGGGCAGGAACGGCCCCAGCGGGGCGCCGACCCGCAGTCCCAGGACGGTGGCGAGGAACTCGGCGGACCGGTGGCGGTCGCTTGCGTATACGGCGGTGTGGTTCAGCTGGACGGCGCCCGCCGGCGGTTCGGGTGCGTGAGGGTGCGTCTGGTCGTGCGGGCGCGGCTGTTCAGAGGTCAAGGAAGTCTCCGGTCTCGGGATCTGCTCGGACTGGGCGCCGCATACGGGGGGTACGGGCGCCGGGAGCGAAGACGCGGAGAGGACGGGCGGGCCCCTGGCCCGCCTCGGGCTCACGCCGAGGCCGGGAACCTCACTCGTGCATGGCCCAAGGCCGACCCGGCAGTCACCCGGCCGACCCTAGCGACCGTGACCGGCCGCGGCAACGGAGATGTACGGTTTCGGACAGCCCCGGCCGCACGGTCAGGCCGTACCCGCTCCGCCGTCGGCGCCGCGCGCTCCGCGTCGCCGGTCAGCGAAACGCCTTGTGGAGGAAGCATGCCCACCGCGGACGAGCTGATCAGTCCCGACAGCATCCGTCGCCTGGCTGTCATCCTCCAGGAGACCGCCCCCCCTACGTCAGGCTGGAAAGCCGTCGCGGACAGCCCGGCACTGCTCGGACCGCTCGGCCTCAGTGAGCGGGCCCGGACGGTGGCCGACGCGCTCCTGGCCGACTGCGGCCGTGACTACGAGGAGCTGGCCCGGGCGGTGCGAGGGACCCTCGCCCGTGCCGATCTGACGGGCTGGATGATCTGGCCGGTCACCGAAGCCGTGGCCGCCGCGGCCACCACCTCCGGCGCCGACCGGCACTTCGACGACGGGCTGGACCTGCTGGCGCGGCTCACGCCCCGCCTGACCAGCGAGTTCGCACTCCGCACCTTCCTCAACGCGGACCTGGAGCGTACTCTCGCCACGGCCCTGACCTGGACCGACTCCCCGGACCCGGCCGTGCGCCGGCTGGCGAGCGAGGGCAGCCGCCCCAAACTCCCCTGGGCCCGGCAGGTGCCGGCCCTCAACCGCGACCCCGGAGTCACGGTGCCCCTGCTGGACAGGCTGTACGCCGACGCCTCGCAGGACGTGCGCCGTTCGGTGGCGAACCACCTCAACGACATCTCCCGACTCGACCCCGGACTGGCCGCCGAGGCCGCCGCCCGCTGGCTGCGGAAGCCGGAGCCCACTACTTCCGCCCTGGTCCGGCACGCGATGCGCACCCTCGTCAAGAAGGGCGACCCGGCCGCCCTGGAGCTGGTCGGGTTCCACGGCGGCGGCGAGGACCTGAAGGTGGTGGGTCCGCTGCTGGACGAGACCGAGGTCCCCCTGGGCGGAAATCTGGTCTTCACCGCGCGCATCACCAATGTCTCGGGCAAGGCGGTGTCCCTCGCCGTCGACTATGTCGTCCACCACCTGAAGGCGAACGGGAAGCCGGCGCCGAAGGTGTTCAAGCTCGCCAAGCGCGAGCTGGCCCCCGGGGAGTCGGCCGACGTGACGCGAAGCCACTCGTTCCGCCCCATCACCACGCGCGTCTACTATCCGGGCGCCCACGCAGTGCAGCTCCAGGTCAACGGGCACCGCTTCGACCTGGCGGAATTCCGGCTCCTGAAGGCCGATGGGCCGGTGTCACAGGGCTCCGAGGAATGATCTCGGGCCCGCCGGTGGTTTCGATGGCGGTCGTACTATGACGTGACCGTCCCGAAGCCATCCCGAGGAGCCACCGTGGCCCGCCCCCGTACCGCCGCACGCACAGTGGAGCACCCCGAGCTGTCGGAGGTCTCGCTCCAGCAGGTGCTGGAGGCGCTGGTGGATCCGGTACGGCGCCTGGTGGTGGCGCAGCTCGCCCGCGCCGGCGAGGACCTGAGCTGCGGGACGTTCGAGGCGCCGGTGTCGCTCTCGACGCTGACCCACCACTTCAACGTGCTGCGCGAGGCCGGCGTGATCCGGCAGTACTACGTCGGGACGGCGAAGTTGAACACGCTCCGCGCCGACGAGATGGAGCGGCGTTTTCCCGGCCTGCTGACGGCCGTGCTGGCCGCCGCTGCCGCGGAGGACGGGGCGAGCGCGGCCTGAGGCGGGCGGTGGACACGGTTTTCGACGGAGGCGCCTCGCAGCCGCGCCCGCCGGCGGGGATCAGCGGTGCCCCACCTGCGACTCCATGGCCTCCACCAGCCGGTGCAGTGCCCTGGTCACCTGCTCGCGGTCCTCTCCCAGACCCGCCAACAGGCCGATCTCGATGGCTAGTTGCCGGGGAAAGAGGTCGTCGACGGCCTTGGCGCCGGCCTCGGTGATGGTGACCAGGGCGGCACGCCGGTCGGCGGGGTTGGGGGTACGGGCGATGAAGCCGCGCTTCTCCAGTTTGCCGAGGGTCTTGCTGACGCCCGCCCGGGACAGCCCCAGCCGCTCGGCCAGGCTGCGGGCGATGAACGGCGCGGTCGCGTGCCGGAGGGGGATCAGCATGTCGACCTCGGGTGCGGTGAGGGCGGCGCCCGCGTAGAGGGGTTCCACGGCGCGGTTGAGCACGCCGGTGGCGTGTTTGAGCAGGCCGACCAGTTCCATGGGGGAGGTGTCCAGGTCGGGGTTGTGGGCGGACCACTGGGCACCGACGTCGGCGGCGGAAGGGCTGGACGAGGGCGCGGTCGAGGGGGCGGGGGAGGCGGGATCGGGCATGCGGTTCGTCTTCTCACTCTGGATATTTGTTAGCTAGTGAACTATCGGTTACCTTTATTTCCATGGTAGCTCCGTCATCCTCGCGCAACGGCTCCGACGCCGTCCCCGACACCACCGGACCTGCGCCTTCGACTCGTACGGCCACCGCCCTGATCGCCGTGCTGGGCGCGCTGACCGCCGTCGCCCCGCTCGCGACCGACATGTACGTCCCCGGCTTTCCCGCGCTGGGGGAGGCGCTCGGGGCGAGCAGCTCTGCCGTGCAGCTCACGATGACCGCGTTCCTCGCCGGACTCGTCGTCGGCCAGCTGGTCATCGGCCCGCTCAGCGACGGGCTCGGCCGGCGCCGGCTGCTGACGGCCGGGACGGCCGGGTTCGTCCTGTTCTCCGTCGCCTGCGCCGTCGCCCCGGACATCGCCCTCCTGACCGGCGCCCGCTTCCTCCAGGGCGTGGCCGGCGCCGCGGGCATGGTGCTGGCCAGGGCCGTCCTCACCGACCGCTTCCACGGACCTGAACTGCCGCGCTACTTCGCGGTGTTGTCGCAGGTGATCGGCGTGGCACCGGTCACCGCGCCGGTACTCGGCGGGGCCGTCCTGGCCGTCTCCACCTGGCGGACCGTCTTCGCCGTGCTGGCCGTCCTCGGGGTGCTGCTCCTGCTCGCCGTGGTGCGGGCGGTGCCCGAGTCGCTGCCGCCCGAACGACGCCACAACGGCGGACTCGCCGGCACCTTCCGGGCCATGGGCGCGCTGCTCGCCGGCCGGACGTTCATGGGCTACGTCCTGGTCGTCGCCCTCGTCTCGGCAGCGCTGTTCAGCTATGTCAGCGGCTCCAGCTTCGTCTTCGAGGACCTGCACGGGGTCTCCTCGACGACGTACTCCCTCATCTTCGCCACCAACGCCGTCGCCATGCTGGCCGGCGGGGCGGCCTTCGCTCGCCTGGCCGGGCATGGCATACGCCTGAACACCATGCTTTCGGCGGGGGTCGGCATCGCCCTGCTGGGCGCACTCGCCCAGGTCCTGCTCCTGGTGACCGCGGGCGAGACCCTCGCGGGTACCTGGGTCACGCTCTTCGTGACCGCGGGCGGCATCGGCCTGGTCTTCCCGAGCGGCATGAGCATCGGCCAGGCGGTCGGCCGTACGGCACCCGGTGCCGCATCCGCACTCCTCGGCGGCCTCCAGTTCCTCTTCGGAGCCCTGGCCGCACCGCTGGTGGGGATCTTCGGGGAGGACGGTTCCCGGCCGATGGCCCTCATCATGCTGACCTCACTCACTGTGGCAGCGCTGGCACTGCTGGTCCTGGCCAGGCCGTGGGAGGGGCGGGGGGAGCCGGTACGGGTGAACTAGGAACCGGGGGAAGACCTCCTGACGGACGCCGACCGGGCCGCGAACAGGCGGACCGCCGCGTACCGGGATGGCACGGGCCGCTACCGGAACCTCGGCCCGAACAGCCGTCACGTCCTCTTGGCCGTCGCGTGGTCACATTCCGATGAAGTTCACTGTTTCTGTCATGTCCGCCCGTCCGGTGCGCAGTTGTGGTGCGCCTTCCTCCTCGAAGCCCACCGAGACACCGCAGAACAGTACGAGTCCGTCATCGGCCCCGACTGCCTGGGCGACGGTCCTGCGATACATCGTCCACATCACCTGAGGGCAGCTGTGCAGTCCTTCCGCTCTCAGCAGGAGCATGACCGTCTGCAGGTACATCCCCGCATCCCCCCACTGGCCGGGCCCCATCGTCCGGTCGAGGTAGCAGAACAGGACGACCGGAGCCCCGAACGCCGCCGAGTTGAGGGCGGCGATCTTCATGGGCCTGCCGGGGTCCGCGCGCTCGATTCCCAGTGCCTCGTACCGCTGGGCGGCCGCGGCGGAGAAACGGTCCAGGTACGGCGAGACCAGTTCGGCCGGGTACATCGGGTACTCCCGCTCGTCACCCGGGTCCCCCGCCAGCGCCCTTGACGTCGCACGTCTCTTCAGTTCGGCCAAGGGGGCGCCGGTCACGACGTATACGTGCCACGGCTGCAGGTTCCCGCTCGACGGAGCTCGGGTCGCCGTGGTCAGAACCCGTTCCAGTACCTCTTTGGGTACCGGCTCAGGGCTGAACGCCCGTACGGCCCGGCGGCTGTTCACGGCCTCGTACACGTCCACGTCGTCGCGTCCTCTCGTCCAACGGCAGCCACTTTCCTATCGCATTGCTCCGTACTGGAATCGCCTGGGCTCCGGAGCGAAGGTGCCGCGTCCGTACGGTCGCCCAGGGGGAAGCCGGCGCGGAGCGCGGAACCCGGTTCCAGCAGCCGCCGTTGGACCTGTGGCCCTCTGCTGGGGGAGGAGGCCACGATGGTGAGGTGGCCCTCGGGCAGCCCCGCCACGGCATAGGTGCCCTGGTCGTTCGTCGCGGTGCGCACCAACTGCCGGCCTCTGCCGTCCATGACGGTCACCGCCGCGTGGGGGAGCGGCTGCCGCGCGCTGTCGCCGACGGTACCCGTCAGCGTCGGCAGCGGCTCGCCGAAGTGATGGTGGGCCGGCATCGCCGTGGGGATCAAGGTCTCCACGGACGGGTCGTCCACCGGTGGCTCCGCGTCCTTGTCCCGCCGGTCCCTGCCGCTGTGCCGGGCGACCGCGCCGCGGTGGCGCCAGGCGTCCGAGCCCATGAGCCCGGCACCCGCGGCGATCCGGGGGATGAAGCGGGGGGACCTTCCGTCCGACCTCGACACCGAACTGGTGCAGGACCTGTGGGCCGGCGCCATCCTCTACCGCCGACTCATGATCGGGTCGTCACTCGACGACGGCCGGTTCGTGCGTGACGGTCCGTCAGGGGTTTCCGCGGGTTCGCCGCCGTCGGCTGCGACCTCGTTGTCCGCACTCGGCGGACAGCAGCCCCCTCTGCGTGCGCCGACCGGCCCCGCGGTCTGGACCAGCGTTTCCGGCCGTGTCGGGTGGGGACTCGGCCGGGGTGAAGGGCACGGGGGAGATGACGGAGAGTGGCTACCGACCGGACCGGAACGGGCCGGGGCAGAGAGAAGATGAGAAGCCGTGACCATGGAAGCCATGAAGACGGGCAGCGAGCGCGTGTCCGAAACGGGTTGGGCGAAGGCGCGTCGCCTGCGCGGGAAGGGCATACGCACCTGGGTGCGTGCCACGATCGACGGCGACTCGGGTCGGCCTCGGCGGGGGGACGACTGGAACGTCGTACGGGGTGAGGACTGAGCCGCTGTCACCGCCGCGCGGGAAGGGATGCGCGCGGGTTCCATCCGTCGCATCCCGTCGCCCGCCCCGCGCGGCCCTGTCATCCGGACGGGCTGCCCTCCCCGGCGCGGAGCGCGCTGACGGCGGCGGCCAGGTGGGTCTGCAGGCCGTCGGACAGTGAGTCGCCCTGCAGGGCTGCCAGGACCTCCTCGGCGATGTGGTGCAGCTTGGTGTTCGTGTTCTGGGAGACCGTGACCAGCACGGCCCACGCGTCCTCGGCGTTGAGGGAGAACGTCGCCATCAGAACGCCTCTGGCCTGGTCGATGGCCGGCCGCGTACGCATGGCCCGTCGTAGCTGAGCAACCTCGGCCAGAAGGTCGTCCTCACCCAGGGCGTCCTTGATCTCGTCGTCGCTCAGGGCGTCCTCCGTCTCCCCGCTCCGGGCGTCCTTCGCCGCCCGGGGACCCGTAAACAACGGCCACGTTCCTGTCTTGATCAACAGATCCTTCACAACCGGGTCCACCGCCCGCACGCTGAGGGTCTTGCCCTGCCCGGCGGCCTGTCGCCGCGCGGCCAGCAGCACATTCAGCCCGGAGCAGTCACAGAACTCGACTCCGCCCAGGTCCAGTTCCACGTGGTCGCGGCACCGGCTCACGGCGTCCTCGAGCGCACACTTCAGCACCTGCTCGCCGGCGATATCCAGCTCGCCGCGGATCACGACGGTCACGGTGCCGTCGTACGACCACGTGCGCACCTCGGGTTCGTACGGCATCGCGACCGCCAGGGTTCCGGCTGCCTTCACATCCACGGCGCCGGCAGGGTGCGGGATTCGCCGCTGCTGCATGGCTGCCTCCACACGACGGCACAAGCTCTCCACAAGACTCACCCACCGGCCGATTGCACGTCAAGAGATACCGGAAAAGAGTTTCAGTCTTTTGAATGCGTGAACAAAACGTCTAGCCTGGAGGCATGCGGCAAGTAGCTGAGGTCCCAGAGCCACACCCCGGTTGGACGTTTCTCACCAATCACGCCCGCGTGTTGGTCGCCATCGCGGAGGACCATTCCACCCGCATCCGCGACATCGCGGCGCGCTGCCGGCTCACCGAGCGGGCGGTCCAGAAGATCATCACCGATCTGGAGTCCGAGGGGTACCTGACCCACACCCGCGAGGGCCGGAGCAACAACTACCGCATCCAGCCGGACACCAGTCTCCGTCACCCGGCGGAAGGCGGCCTCCCCGTCGCCGAACTGCTCGCCTTCCTCCTCCAGCACGACCACGAGCGCGACGAGCGCCGAGCCTGAACCCACCCCGCGGCGCCCCGGTCGAGCGTTTCCGCCGTGCCGGCGGCACCACCGAGTCGGCTGAGGCGCGGACAGCGCGCTCGGCGGCGGGATGTCGCACGACCATGATCTCCTCGGCTCCCGGGACAGGGAGCGGGCCGGCCACCGGGTGCTCCGGCAGCGCACGAAGGAGCGGGATCCCGGAAACGGGATCCCGCTCGGCGTCGGACTTGTCAGTGCTTGAAGATGTCCTTCGTCTTCTCCTTGGCCTGACGCGCCGCACCCTTCGATTTCTTGGCCTGGCCTTCGGCCGCCATCCGCTCGTTGCCCACGGCCCGGCCGACCGTCTCCTTGGCCTTTCCGCCGGCCTCTTCCATCTTGCCCTTGGCCTTCTGCTCTCCGGACATCATCGTTCACCGTCCTAGTCCCCATGGGAAACCGTGCACCATCCCGAGTACCCCCTCTCGGGCGGTGAAACGGAATGGCATCCACCGGAAGCAGCCGATCACGTCCGCGGCTCACTCGATGAGGCCTCGATGAGGCTCCGCGCCTGGTCGTGAGCGATGCGTCCGGTGCTGCCGGCGGTGTGGCGTGCGGGAGCCTCGGTCTGGCTCCATGCTGGAGACGAGGGGCGGGCACGAGGGGGGTGCGGTAACGGAGGAAGTGGTGGGATGCAGACCGTTGTGGACCTCACACGCTGCCAGGGCTATGCGCAGTGCGTCTTCCTCGCACCGCGGGTGTTCGAGCTGCACGGGGACGAGGGGCTGCTGTATGCCACGGCCGTCCCCGACGACCAGGTGGAGCGGGTGCGCCAGGCCGCGGCCGCGTGCCCGGTGCAGGCGATCCTCCTCGGGGAAGAGGTGAGCGGCGGTGCCCGGTGACCTCAAGGACGGCCGTGCAGTCATCGTCGGCGCGTCACTGGCGGGGCTGAGAGCCGCGGAGGGGTTGCGCGACGAGGGCTTCACCGGCTCGGTGACCGTGGTCGGCGACGAACCCCACCCGCCCTACGACCGGCCGCCGCTGTCCAAACAGGTACTGCTCGGGCAGGCGACGGCGGACACCACCGGCCTGCCGATGCGCCGCGATCCGGACGCCGACTGGCGGCTCGGGGTACGCGCGTCCGGCGTGGACCTGCTCACGAAACAGGTGCGGCTGGAGGACGGCGAGTCGCTCCCGTACGACCGGCTGCTGATCGCCACCGGCACCCGCGCACGCCCGTGGCCCAACGCCGAGGAAGCCGCCCTGGACGGGGTGTTCACCCTGCGCACCCGCGAGGACGGCGAGGGACTGGCCGAGCGGCTGGCCGCCGGGCCGGAACGGGTGCTGGTCATCGGCGCCGGTTTCACCGGCTCGGAGATCGCCTCCGCCTGCCGGGAACGCGGACTGGAGGTCACCGTCGCCGAACGCGGCCCCGCGCCGCTGGTGGGCGCCCTCGGCGGCACCCTGTCGAAGCTCGCGGCCGTCATGCACCGCAACCACGGCGTCGACCTGCGCACCGGGGTGACGGTCACCGCCCTGCACGGGGACGGCAACGGCGCGTTCACCGGCGCGCAGTTGTCCGACGGCAGCCGCGTCGACGCCGACGTCTGCGTCGTGGCGCTGGGCGCGGTCCGCAACGTCGAGTGGCTGGCCGATTCCGGGCTGGCGGCGGGCCCGCGCGGGATCGCCTGCGACGCCGGCTGCCGCGCCTTCACCATGTACGGGATCGTCACCGACGACGTCTTCGTGGCCGGGGACGTCTCCCGCTTCCCCCACCCGCTGTTCGGCTACCAGATGCTCTCCCTGGAACACTGGGGCAACGCGGTCGAACAGGCCGCGGTGGCGGCCCACAACATGGTCAACCCGGGGCCGCTGCAACGCCCCCACCTGGCCATCCCGGCGTTCTGGTCGAACCAGTTCGGGCTGAACATCAAGTCGGTGGGCGTGCCGACCTACTCCGACCACGTGGTCATCGCCCAGGGTTCGCTGGAGGCGCGCCGCCTGGCCATGGTCTACGGCTACAAGGGGCGGGTCACCGCCGCGGTCACCGTCGACATGGCCAAGTCGCTCGACTACTACCGGCACATGATCGAGACGGCCGCCCCGTTCCCGCCCCCGCCCGGCGCGGCGGACCGGGCGCTCGCGGCCGACGTTCCGGTCCCGTCCGACGTACCGGATCCCTCCGTGCTCTCCCACGGCCCCACCGTGGCGCTCACCGGATATCTGCCCGACCGCCGACTGACCGTGGTGCAGCCGACGCGCTGACCCGTGTCCGTCCACGACTCCCACCACGAGGAGCCACCATGGACTCCGAGACCCTGCTGACACGGATCACCGACTACGCCAGCCGTCCCGACCCCTACCCGCTGTACGCGGAGCTCCGGGAGTCCGGTCCCGCGGTGCGGCAGACGGACGGCGGCTTCCTGGTCGGCGGCTACCGCGACATCGCCGCCCTGCTCCACGACCCGCGGATGAGCGTCGATCCCCGCACCCGCGGCCAAGTGACGCACAAGCCGCCGTTCCTGCGGCTCGACGACCCGGAACACCACAGGCTGCGCACGCTGGCCATGCGGCCCTTCGGACCACCCCACAGCCCGGGCCACGTCGACGCCATGCGCGACGAGATCGACCGGATCACCCGGGAACTGCTGGAGCCCTTCGAGGCGGGCCGGCAGATCGACCTCGTCGACGACTTCGCCTACCCGCTGCCCGTCACGGTGATCTGCCGCCTGCTCGGCGTGCCGCGCGAGGACGAGCCGCTCTTCCGGGCCTGGTCCGACGTGCTGGTGGAGGCGGCCGACCTCAAGCCGGAGGAGGACGGCTCCGCGGGGAAGCGCGAGGCGGGCGACCAGGCGCGGATCGAGCTGGGCGGGTATCTCGTGAACCTCGCCGAACGGCGCCGCGGCGCCCCGGGCGACGACCTGCTCTCCGCCTTCGTCAACGAGCCGGACCCGGCGTTGCGGCTCACCCAGGAGGAACTCGCGGAAACCGCCGTGCTGTTGCTCATCGCCGGACACGAGACGACGGTCAACCTCATCGCCAACGGGGTGCTCACCTTCCTGCGCCGGCCCGAGCACCTGGACCACCTGCGCCGCGACCCCGGCCTGCTGCCGCGAGCGGTCGAGGAACTCCTGCGCTACGAACCCCCGGTCCACATGCGCGAGCGCGTCCCGCTCACCGACATCACCCTCGGCGACACCACGCTCGCCCGGGGCACCTCCGTCATCCTGGTGCTGGCCTCGGGCAACCGCGACCCCCGGCGATTCGACGATCCCGACCGGTTCGACCCCACCCGGCCGGACAACGAGCACCTCGGCTTCGGCAACGGCATCCACCTGTGTTACGGCGCACCGCTCGCCCGCATCGAAGCCCAGACCGCGCTCGGCGCGCTGCTCCCCCTGCTGGGCACGGCAAGCCTGGTCCAAGACCCACCTCCCTACCGCCAGAACGCCATGCTGCGCGGCCCCCGCCATCTGCCGATCCAACTGTGACTACCCGCTCGGGATCCGCAGGTCCGTCTCCCGGCCGCCGCCGGTCGTGGCGAAGCGGCTGCGGTAGTGGGTCGGGGTGGTGCCCAGATGGCGGGCGAAGGCGCGGCGGAGGGTCTCGTCGGTGCCCAGGCCGCTGTGGAGCGCGGCCGAGGTGACGCTGTGGCCTTCCAGGAGCAGTTGCTGGGCACGGTCCAGACGGACCCGCTCGACCCAGCGCGCGGGTGTGGTGCCCAGCTCGGCGCGGAACAGCCGGGTGAGATGGCGGGCGCTGACGGCGGCCGACGCGGCCAGGGCGGGCAGGCTGTGGTCGGCGGTCGGGTCGGCGAGCACGGACGCGACCAGCGTGCGCAGGAGGTCGCCGCGGGCCGGCGGGGTGGTGATGGCCGTGGAGAACTGGGACTGCCCGCCCGGGCGTTGCATGAAGACGACCAGTTCGCGGGCGATGTCCCGGGCCACGCCGGCGCCGTGGTCTTCCTCCACCAGGGCGAGGGCGAGGTCGATGCCCGCGCTGATGCCCGCCGACGTGACGTACCGTCCGTCGCGGACGTGGATGGCGTCCGGCTCGACCCGCACCCGAGGGTATCGGCGGGCGAACGTGGCCGCGTGCCGCCAGTGGGTCGTCGCACGGCGGCCGTCGAGCAGGCCCAGCTCGCCCAGCACGAACGCGCCGGTGCACACCGAGGCGACCCGGTGCGCCCGCCCGATCAGTTCGCGGGCCGTGGCCAGCAGTTCCTCCTCGATCGGCCGCTCGGCCAGCCGGTCGCCGCCCGCGACCAGGAGCGTGTCGAGGGGGCCGGCGT
Source organism: Streptomyces sp. NPDC026538 (assembly GCF_055567535.1). Taxonomy (NCBI): domain Bacteria; kingdom Bacillati; phylum Actinomycetota; class Actinomycetes; order Kitasatosporales; family Streptomycetaceae; genus Streptomyces; species Streptomyces sp. NPDC026538. Next base: position 555,256 of record NZ_JBVHQG010000006.1, on the reverse strand, counting down.
CGGCCGCCGGGACCGTGCCGGTGAGCGCCGGCCCGGCGGACGTGGTGACCGTCCCGCCCTCCGGTGAGACCAGCACCAGCTCATAGGGGTCGGCGAGGCGGCCCGCCTGGTGGAGCACCTCCGACGGACCGCTGACGTCGAGCATGGTCACCCCGTCGAAGACCACAAAGCCCACCCGATGCGTCATGTCCGAATCCGTGGTTTTCCTGGCAGCAGAGACATGGCCCAGGGTACGCCGCCCGGAGAACCCTGGAGGCACACCACCGATCCGACACGGAGGCTGAGAACGATGAGCGAAGAGATCGCAGGCGTACGTATCCCGGACACCGCCCTGGTGCGGGAGGCCACCGAGATGGTGCGCGACGTCGCCACACCGCTGGTGTTCGACCACTCCCGGCGGGTCTTCCTGTGGGGCTCGCTGCGCGGCCGGGCCCTGGGACTCTCCTTCGACCCCGAGTTGCTGTACGTGGGGGCGATGTTCCACGACCTCGGGCTGACCAAGAGCCTGCGCCGCACCGACCAGCGGTTCGAGATCGACGGCGCCGACGAGGCCCGCACGTTCCTGCACGCCCACGGCATCACCGGCGAGCCCGCCGACCGGGTCTGGACGAGCATCGCCCTGCACACCACCCCGGAGATCCCGCTGCACATGGCACCTGAGATCGCCCTGGTCACCCGCGGAGTCGAGCTGGACGTCCTGGGGATCGGCTATCACGAGGTAAGCGACGAGCAGCGGGCGGCGGTCGTCGCGGCGCACCCGCGCCCGGACTTCAAGAACCAGATCCTCGCCGCCTTCACCGAGGGCATCCAGGACCGCCCCGACACCACCTTCGGCAACGTCAAGGCCGACGTACTGGCCCACTACGTCCCCGGCTTCCGGCGCGGCGACTTCGTCGAGGTCATCAAGGGCTCCGCCTGGCCCGAGTGACCGGGCCGCGGCGGGAGGTCAGTTCGGCGGGTTGCCGAACAGGGCTGCCACGATGTCGCGGAGCGGGCCCACGAGGTCGTCGGGGGTCGCTTCGGCCAGTGGCCGCAGGCCGACGGCCGAGCGTACGACCGCGACGCCCACCCCCAGTGCGACCAGCAGCTCCGCCCGCAGCAGGGCGTCGGGTGCCGATGCGGCACCCGACGCTTCGAGCACCTGCCGGCCGAACTCCTCCAGCGCCCGCCGGCGCAGCTCCGCCACCTGCTCGTCACCGGAGTCCCGCAACAGCATCAGCACCGGATGTTCGCCGAACTCCGCCCACGCCCCGGCCGCCAGCTGACGGCTGAGCGCCTCGGCCAGGGCGTCCCGGCCGTGCGGGAACTCCTCCTGGCCGCCCAGGAACCGGGGCGTCGACGCCAGCGCCGCCTTGAACAGGCCCTCCTTGGAGCCGAAGTACCGCTTGACGAGCGCCAGGTTGACCCCCGCGTCCGCCGCGACGTCCCGCAGCGTCGTACGGTCGTACCCGAGCCGGGTGAACCGGGCGCGGGCGGCCAGGAGGAGCGCCCGGCGCGTCGCCGCCGCGTCCCTGCGCCGCCGTCCGCCGGCCGGATCGGCCGGATCGGGCTGCGAGGGTGCCTCGTCCGCTGACACGTCGGCTCCTCTCATGGACGTCCCGTGGCCCAGGAGGGGCCCACCGGTAAGTAATCGTGCGTTGACTTGGTCCTGGGGTGGGGCTAGGTTACCAAGTAATCGCTTGATGACTAACGGGGCCGTGGGAAAGGAACATCGACGGTGCCTAAGCAAGCTCTGCTCGTCATGGACGTCCAGCAGGTCGTCACCGACCGGTTCGACGCCGAGGACTACCTGCCGCGTCTCGCCGAGGCGATCGACGCCGCCCGCGCCGGCGGGGTCCCGGTGATCTACGTGGTCGTCGGCTTCCGCCCCGGATACCCGGAGATCAGCTCCCGCAACAAGACGTTCGGCGCCCTGGCGAGCCGCGCGGCCGGCCTGGCCGGTGACGGCCCGGCCACCCAGGTGCACCCCGACGTGGCGCCCGCACCCGGCGAGACCGTCGTCACCAAGCGACGCGTCAGCGCCTTCGCCGGCAGCGACCTCGACCTGGTGCTGCGGGCCGGCGAGATCGATCACCTCGTCCTCACCGGCATCGCCACCAGCGGTGTCGTGCTGTCCACCCTTCGCCAGGCCGCCGACCTCGACTTCGAACTCACCGTCCTGTCCGACGGCTGCCTCGACTCCGACCCGGAGGTGCACCGGGTGCTCACCGAGAAGGTGTTCCCCAAGCAGGCGGACGTCACGACCGTGGACGGCTGGGCGGCGACGCTCTGACGCCTGCCGGGCCAGGGGCCGGCGCCGTCAGTGTGCGGCCGGATGGGGCAGGTCGTGGGCTTCCAGGCTGATCAGCTCCTCCGAGGTCGGTGCGGTCAGCTCGGCCACCCGCTGGGCCTGGCGTTCGGTCATCTCCTGGAAGATCTGCCGGGCCGAGCGGCCGTTGCCGAAGCCCTCGCCCCGGGGCATGGCCTCGAAGAGGGCGCGGAGTTCGGTGCGGGCCGTGGGCGTCAGCTCGTAGCGGTGCTGTCCGGCCTGGAACTCGACGATCGAGACCAGTTCGGCCGATTCGTAGTCCTCGAAGAGCAGAGTGCGGCCGAAACGGGAGGCGAGGCCCGGGTTGGAGCCGATGAAGCGGTGCATGTCACCGGGGTAGCCGGCGGCGATGACCACGACGTCGTCGCGGTGGTCCTCCATCAGCTTCACCAGGGTCGCCACGGCCTCGGTGCCGAAGTCGTTGCCGGCCAGCGCCGGGGCCAGCGAGTAGGCCTCGTCGATGAAGAGCACCCCGCCCAGCGCCCGGTTGAAGGCGGCGGTGGTCTTCGGACCGGTGTGGCCGACGTACTCGCCCACCAGCGCCGTACGGTCGACCTCGATCAGATGACCCCGGCGCAGCAGCCCGAGCGCCTTGAGGAGCCGGCCGTAGAGGCGGGCGACGGTGGTCTTGCCGGTGCCGGGGTTGCCGGCGAACACCAGGTGGCGGCTGAGCGGCGGGGCCGGCAGCCCGGCCTCCTCGCGGCGGCGGACCGTCTGCATGAGCTTGACCAGGGAGCCGACGTCCTGCTTGACGCGGTCCAGGCCGACCAGTTCGTGGAGTTCGCCGAGCAGGTCCTCCAGGTTCTCCTCCGCCGGCTCCTCCGTGTCGTCGGCGGCGGACTTCGCGGTCCTGGGGGAAGGCGCCGTCCCGGGAGTGCCGTGCGCCGGGGCCGCGGCCGGGGTGCCGAAGGTCAGCGGGGTGCCGTCGGCCGTGCAGTCCTCCAGGACCGGCTTGGCGCCCTCGTCGGTGCCCAGCGCCTCGGCGCAGTCACGGACCCGGCAGTGCCGGAACACCGGATCGGCCCCCGCGGCGACATGCAGCGCGGGGAAGCCGGCGCGGGTGACGTCGAGCCCGGTGAAGGTGCCGCCCGCGCCCTCCGCGAGGAACACCCCGTTCTTGCCCGGCCGGTCGATGTGCAGCCCGGTCATCTCCGGCCTGGCGCCGGTCCAGATGACGGCACCGGAGCCCGCGCAGTCCTCGACCCAGCCGCCGTTCACCGTCGCCTCGGCACCCTCGTCGACCACCAGCCCGGCCGCCCCGGCGCCGCTGATCCGGATCCCGGCGAGGGAGGCGGCGGCACCCTTGGCGACCTGGACGCCGATCTCCTTGGTGCCGGTCACCGTGGAGTCGGCGACCGTGCTGCCGGTGGGCGAGCCGATGCCGATGCCGGCGGCGGACCCGGCGACCCGGCAGCCGGTGAGCGTGGCCACCGCCCGCTCCAGGACGCTCACCCCGGTCATCGCGACGTCGATGATCCCGCAGTCGGTGAGCTCGATCCGGGCCTCACCCGTGGCGTGCACACCGTGCTCGGAGCCGCCGCGCACCCGGCAGTCGGCGAGCCGCCCCACGGCCGTACCGGCCAGGTGGACCGCGCTGAAGGCGCTGCGATCGATCCGGCAGTCCGCCAGGTCCGCCTCGCCCGCTCCCGTCACCAGCAGCCCGTTGGCGCCCGCGTCGGCCACCGAGCAGCCGGACGCGCTGAGCCGCGCGGTCTCCTGCACCACCAGCCCGCTGGCGGCCGCGCCGCGGATCTTGCAGTCGGTCAGCTCGGCACGCGCCGAACCGGTCAGATGCACCCCCGCCGCCCCGGGCGTCTCGATGCGTGACTCCCCGGCGGTGGCCTCGGTGGCGTCCTCGAGAAGCAGTCCGGCCCGGCCGCTGCCCGCCAGTACCGAGTCGGTCAGCCGCAGCCGGGACCGGCCGCGCAGCCGCACCCCGGACCCGGTCGTGCGCTCCAGCCGCAGCCGCACGGCGTCCAGGCTCGCGGTGCCGGACAGCACCACGCCGGTGCCGTCGACGCCGGTGACCGCCGTGTCCTCCACCCGCGCACGGACGCCCCCCGCCAGATGCAGGCCGGCCAGCCGGGCGCCCTCCAGACGGCAGCGGCGCAGCACGACCGCCGTGGTACCGCCCTCCTCGTCGTCCGGGCCCTTCGCCTGCACCCGGCCGCCCTCCACCGAGCACTCCTCCAGGACCAGCCCGGCCCCGGGTGACACGCTCACGGCGGGCCGGCCCGCGTCGGAGCCCCACACGGTGATGTTGTGCAGGGCGCAGTCCGGGCCGTCCACGGTCACCGCGGGCGCATCCCCGGGCGGCGCCGCGATCACGACGCTGCCCCGGCCGTGCTCCGCGGTGAGCACCACCGCGCGGTCCAGGACCAGGTTCTCGGTCCAGGTGCCGGGGGCGATCACCACCAGGTCGCCGGGCGAGGCGGCGCGTATCGCCTCGCCGATGGTCCGGTACGCGCCCCGGCCGCCCTGACCCTTGGGCGCCACGGTGTGACGGGTGGTCATCTACGTTCCTCAAGTCTCGGTGATCGCCGCTGTCCCGATCAGGGTGCCTGGTAATAGGTGGGATTGATGCTCGCACGATAGGCACTGGTCAGATAAAGCGACTGGATCGACTTCTCGAAGATCTTGAAGGGTAGCTGGATCCAGAAGTCGGCGAAGCCCTGGCGGTGGAAGAGCCGGCTGCCCGCGCTCATCACGAACACGTTCTTGACCAGTCCGGTGGTGGCGGCCGTGGTGACCGAGGCGGCCGCGTTGATCCCGCCCTCCCAGACCGCGTCCCCGCCATGCAGCTTCACGGTCTGGCCGTCGGCGTCGGTCACGCCCCACACGGCCGCGTTCATACTGCCGTTGACCCAGCCGGACAGCGCGCTGCTGAGAACGCCGAACGAGAAGTCGTAGGCACCGCCCCGCCAGCGGGTCGGCGTCTCGTTGCCCGCCCACTCGTTGACCCAGGTCTTGTCGTGGTTCAGCGGGCGCCGGGTCCACGGCTTGCCGCCGTCCACGTTGGCGACACCGGCCTTGAACTTGCCGAGATTCTCGAACCCGAGAGCCCGGTTCTCGTGCACCGCGGTGCTCAGACCGGTCTTGACGGTCGCTCCGACCGCCGCGTTGGCGAACGACTTGAGCGCGTCCTTGCCGGTGAACGGCTTGTTCTGGACGGCGGCCACGATCCCGTTGACGGCGAGGTTCGCACCGAACTCCAGGATGAACTCCTGGCCGAACTCCAGCGCCGCCTTCTTGGCCACGCTCTGCCAGTACGGCTCGTAACGCGCCTCGCGCAGCGCCGCGTTGCCGTCCGGCAGGACGGTGCCGGACCAGGGCATGCGCTGGGCCTCACGGGTGGTACGGCCCCAGCCGCGGATCTCGGTGAGCGGGCCGCGGAAGTCGTACTCGTTGCCGGTCAGCCGCCAGCGGTTGAAGGTGTCCCGCTCGAACACCAGGCCGTTGTCGGTGCGCTGGGCGACCAGATCGCCGTTCCGGTCGTAACGGTTCCACTGGCCGCGCCAGGCGTCGGTCTCCAGGAACCCGCCGTTCTCCGCCTTGCGCTCCCGGACCACGCCACCGTGGTCGAACTCCTTCCAGACCGAACCGGCCGGGGTGTTCTGGGTGACGGTGGTGCTGTACGCCCGCACCCGCAGCGGACCGCCGTTGTGCAGCGGGGTCTCGCGCAGGACGGTGGGTTCGCCCTGACCGGTGCCGGGCAGCGAGTCACGGAAGTGGCGGGCGCCGGGCGCCCACTGCTCCTGCCAGGTGCCGTCGTGCCACCAGCGGCGGACCTGGTTGGCCAGGGCCGGGTCGAGGGCCGTGCCGTCGCGCTTGAAGACGTTCGCGGTCCACCAGCCGTTGGTGTCGCGCCAGGCGTCCACGTGGTTGCCCGAGTCGAGCATCCGGCGCTCGCGGACCAGCTGCCCGTGGGCGTCGAAGTCCCGGTAGGAGTCGTCCCAGGGCAGCCGGGAGTCGGTGGAGCCGCGGAAGAACTCCCGCTCGCCGGTGCCGACCTGGGCGCCGTTCGCGTCCAGCTCGCGCCAGGTCCAGCGGCCGGAGTCGGCACGGCCGGAGCCCTGGATCACATGGTCCGGCTGGTTCGGCTTGGCGTGACTCTGGCCGACGAGGTTGCCGTGCGGGTCCCGCTCGACCCACAAGCGGTTCCCCGGCAGCCCGGTGTACTCCCGGACGACCCCGCCGGGCAGCCCCTCGCGGGCGATCCGGGTGGTGCCGTCGGCGTCCTGGTACACGTCCTGCCAGAGCCTGCCCGCCGGGTCGTTCGCGAGCGGTTCGCGGAAGCCCCTGACGTTGCCGGCCTGCCAGGGCTGGTCGGTGGGGTTCGTCGGGGCATGGCCGGGACGCCCGGCGTGGTCGCCGACCTTCAGGGAGGTGCCGTCGTGCAGTTTGCCGCTGAACCGGGCGAAACTCCCGTCGGCGGCCAGGTCCAGGGCACTGCCGTCCATGCCGACGTAGCGCACACCGGAGGCGGTGACGGTGCCGTCGTTCGCCTCCCTGCTCCAGGTGAACAGCTGGTAGGTGTTGTCGCCCCGGACATGGGCGTACGGCGGCCGGGTGTGCTCGGCGCCGGCCAGCCAGCGGGTGCGGACCCAGGTCGGCGGGCGCTGCTCGCGCCAGCGGTCGGTGGTCAGGAAGCCGTCGCCGAACGCCTCGTGCCTGCCGACCTCCTTGCCGTGCGGGGAGTGCCGCTCCCAGGTACCGCGCAGGGTGCCGTCCGGGTTCATGGCGTGCTCCTGGTACTGGCCGGCCCGCTCGGGCCACTCGGCCATGCCCCACTGCCGCTGCGCGATGTCACCGCCGGCGGTGCGGTCGGTCCAGCCGCCGCCGAGGTGCTCACGGGTCCGCGGGCCGGAGGCGATCTCCTTGCCCGCGCCGTCGTAACGGTGCCAGGTCCAGCCGCCGTCGCCGTCGTCGACGCCCAGGGTGTGCCCGGGCCGCCCGTCGAACTTCTGCAGCCCGTCCCGGTACTCGCGCACCGTGCGGCCCCGGCCGTCGGTGTCGCGCCAGCCGGTGCCCGCCGTGTCGTGGTGCCGGCTGCCGGTACCGGCCGGGGTGCCGCTCTCGTCCCAGCGCACCCAGTGGGTACGGGGGTTGGTGCGGGCGAAGGAGATCGTGTCGGTACGGCGGAAGGCGTCCACCACGTCGCCGGCGGCACCGGGCAGCACCCGCCGCTCGAAGACCGGCACCCGGGTCCTGGTCGAGCTGAGCAGCCGGATGTGGCCGCTCGCCGCGCCGGAGAGGTCGGCGGTGCCGTGGTGGAAGGAGCCTGCGGAGGTCGGTGCCCCGCTCCGGGTGGTCCGCTCCCAGGTGCCGTCGGTGTGGTCGACGACGTAGCGGAACTCCGTGCGCCGCCCGTTGTCGAGCACGTTGAAGCCCTGCCGGACCGGGGTCCCGTCGGCGGCCAGATGCAGGAACTCGCCGTGCCGCGGGCTGGTCCGGTCGTTGAACCCGACCCGGGTGGTGCCGTCGGGCCGCCGGACGGCGTCCCAGTGCGCGAGCCTGCCGCCCGCGCCGTCCTCCAGCCAGGCCCCGGGGTGGGCGGCGGTCGGCGGCTGCACGACGAGGAAACGCCCGCCGTGGCCCGCGGGCAGCGGGGTGCCCGTTGCCGTGACGGCGCCCTGGCCGTCGTACCGGGTGAACGAGGTGTCGGCCCGGGTGGTCTGGTGGCCGCCGCCGGGCAGCGGGACGGTCTCCTGGACGAACCGGCCGGTGGCCCGGTCGAAGACCTGGCGGCCGCCGCCCGGAAGGGTGATCTCGATGCGGCCGGCCGGATCGGCGGTGACCGCGCGCGCCGGGTCCGGGGCGAAGGCGTCGTCCAGCCAGCGCGGGGCCGCGCCGAGCGGCCGGTCCAGACGCCCGGCCGGCAGGCCGTCGCGTCCGGTCAGCCGCAGCCCGTCGCCCGTGAAGCCGCCGTTGACGTCGAAGGTGCGGTGCCCGGTGTCGTGGACGGTACGGAAACCGCCGCTGTTCGGGAGCGCGGTGACGGTGTCGGGCAGCCGGTTGCCGTCGGCATCGGTGAGACGGTGGCCACCGGCCCCGTCGGGCTCGGCGAACCGGCCGCCGCGCGGCCCGCCGGCCGGGTCGGCCAGCGCGGTCGAGGTGCTCACCGGGCGGCCCTGGGCGTTGTACAGCACCGACTCGCCGGTGATGTCGTCGATCGTGCGCGGCCGGTTGCCGCCGACCGCGACCACCCGCTGTGGCAGCGGCTGCCCCGCGGTGTCGGTGAGACGGTGACCGCCCGCGCCGTCCGGTACGACGATCCGGCCGCCGCGCGTGTTCGTGGCGGGGTCGAACAGGGCGAGGCCGGTGTCCTGGTAACGGCCGTCGGCCGTGAACCTGCTGGTCGCGCCGCTCGTCTCGTCGGTCACGCGGAAGCCGGCGGAGCCGGGAAGTGCGGTGACCGTCTGGGCCTGCCGGGTACCGGACGTGTCGGTCAGGGTGAAGCGGCCGGTGCCGTCGTCGGCCAGGAAACGCTGCCCGCGCGTGCCCTGCGGGTCGGTCAGCGAGACACCGGTCTCCTGGAGGCGGCCCTGGCCGTCGTGGCGTACGGACACCCCGGTCGTATCGTCGGTGACCCTGATGCCGTTCCCGTCACCCAGGTCCTGCACCCGCAGGTCCAGACGGTCGCCCGCGAGATCGGTGACACGGACGTCGGCGCCGTCGGTGACCCACACCCGGTCGGTCCCGGCGGGGACGCCGTCCCGGCCGGTGAGCTGGACGCCCTCGTCGAGCCGGAGACCCAGGGCGTCCACGCGCTGGGTGACGCCGGTGTCCAGATGGGTGATCCGCGCCGCGTCGCCGGGCAGCGGGAAGGCGGTCAGCCGGTCCGCGCCGGGGCCGCCCACCGTCATGGTCTGCCGCAGGCCGTGGGCGTTGAGATCCGTGTGCAGACGCAGCCCCGTAGGCCGGCCGTCGGCCCCGTACAGCGGCATGTCGTCGGCGATCCGGTCGCCGTTCGCGGTGTACGTGGTGACGGTGTCCGACGGAGTGTGCCGCACGTCGAAACCGCCGTCCGGCCGGGCGACGACCGTGCGCAGCGGGTCCGGGTGCAGCTGCTGGTCGACCACCCGCAGCGTCACCGTGTTGTCCTGGGCCACGCTCCGCTCGACGGTCAGCCCGTTCGGCCCGCTCACGCCCGAGTTGTTCAGAGCGAGGTGGTTGACCGCGGGCGGGGCGGTGTCGGGCAGCGTGTCGAGCTTGCCCGCGCCGAGCGTGGCGCCGCGGTGGGTGGCCGCCACCTGGATCTCGTGGACCCGGGCCTCGATCTCGGTCGGATGGACGCCGAGGTCCTCCAGGTTCCGGTAGGCGGTGCGGAACCGGTCCTGAGCGGCGACCAGTTCGTGGTTGAGCTGGACGTCGAAGGTGCTGACCGTCCGTGATGTGCTGGGTCCGCCCGGGCCGCCGCGCAGCTCCTCGACCCGGTTCAGTTCGATCCGGGCGGACGACAGCTCGACCCAGGCCTCGCGGAACGGCCGGCCGTCGCCGCCGAGGAGTTCGTCGAACCGCGCCGAATCCTCCGCCCACGGCGTCTCCCCGGGCTGCCGGGAGGGCGCGGCCGGAGCCTTGCCCCGGTCCGGCCGGTCCGGGGCCACGGGGGTGGTGTCGCCGTCCAGCCGGGCGGGTGCGGCGAGAGTGGTGTCGCCGTCGAGAAGGGCGGCTGCCGCGGTCGTGTCGCCGTCCAGCCGGGCCGGTGCGGCGAGCGTGGTGTCACCGGCGTTCCGGAGCGGCGGGGTGCCGTCCAGCAGGCTCAGGGCGTCGTTCTGCCGCTGGGCCCGCGCGGACATTTCCATGCCGTCGAGCGTCGTCTGGAGCCTGGTCTGCGTGTGCGGCGTCGTGCCGCCGGCGTCGAGGGCGGTACGGATGCGGCCGGCCAGCCCGTCCGCGCCGCCGCCGAGCCGCCGGAAGTCGTCGAGCAGCCGGTAGGCGTCCGCCTCGGCCCGCACCTGGTGCAGCAGCTGTTCCACTCCGGCCCGGCGGACCGAGTCCGGGCGGTCCCGCAGGAAGCGCCCGGCGGCGTCGGCCAGGTCGTCGAGGGCCTGGGCCCGGCGCGCCAACTGGTCGGCGGGGACGCGGTGGAAGGCGTCCAGGGCCCGGTCGACGTACCGGATCTGCGAGCGGGCGCGGATGCCGTTCTCCCGGTACGTGCTGCGGCGGAAGGCGGCCTGGTCGAGGAGGTCGGACGCGGCCGGGTGAGCGGTACCGGGCGCCGTCGTGCCGGTGGTGTCACCGGTCCGCCGGGGCGGCCCGAGCATGTCGTCCAGCACGGCGTCACCGAGCGGGCGCGCGGGCCGGCCGTCCCCGAGCCGTGTCCCGTCCCTCGGGGGCATCGAGGCGAAGTCGCCGTTGCCGCCCCGGTGGGGAGCGGTCGAGTGGATGTCGTCGAGGTGCGGTGCGGCCGTGTCGGATTCGGTGGGATGGGGCGGGGTGCTGTCGGTGTCCGCGAGGTGGGGTGTGCGCGTCCCGGCGTCGGGGAGGTGCGGTGTGGTGGTGTCGGTCCCGGTGAGACGGGACGGAGGCGTGCCGGTGTCGAGCGGGTGCGGCCGGAAGGTCTCCGTCTCGGTCTCGGTGAGGCGGTGCGGTGTGGTGGTGTCGGAGAGGTGCTGCGGCGGGGTCTCCGCTTCGAGGGGGTGCGAGACGGTGGTGTCGCCCTCCTTGGGCAGTGGCGGGGCCATCTCGGAGTCGGTGCCATGCGGTGCCTGGGACATGGTGTCCGTGTCGGCGTGGTGGGGTGCCGGCGAGTTGGTGTCGAGGTCGTGGGGTGCCGGTGCGTTGGTGTCCAGGCTGTGGGACGGGAGGCCATCGCCGGTGAGCGCGGGGGCCTTGGTGTCGGGACCCGACTGGGTGTGGAGGTGCTGGGGTTGGGCGTGGGCCGGTGTCGTGTGGACGTCGGCCGCGCCGGACCCGGACGGCGCCGCCGTCCTGGTGTCGGCGCCCGGCGGCAGGAACAGCCGGCGGCCCTGGTCCGTGAAGTGGAGGCCGGCGGTGTCACCGTGGACCAGCCCCGCCCTGGACAGGTGCTTGAACGCCTTGTCGAAGGCGGTCCTGCCCAGGCCGACGGCCGCCGTGGTCTGCTTGCCGTCCGTGGAGTTCGGCAGGGACCGGAAGCCGTCCGAGTTGGCGAGTGCCCGGACCATCTTCTTCATCTGGTCGGTGACGCCCGATACATCCTTGAGCGCGTCCTCGGCCAGTTGCGGAAGGTCGCTCAGGTTGGGGCCGTTCGCCCCGGCGGCCGACGAGGAGGTCCCGGCGCCCTGGTTCTTGCCCGGCCTGGGCTGTGTCTTCGCGCCCTCGGGCCTGGCCTGCGGCTTCAGGGCGTCGAGGCGGGTGTTGATGTCCTTGAGGAGCTGCTCGCGCTGGTCGAGCAGGGTCTTCGCCATGTCCTTGCGTTCGCCGACGGCGGCCGCGTGGAACTCCTGGGTCAGCTTGACCGACTGCTCGGCGTGCGGCTGCGCCTTGTTGAGGTTGTAGCGCAGCGCCTTGTTGTTGCCGCTCTTGACGGCGTTGTCCGCCTGCCGCACCCGGTCCGACGCCTCGTCGAAGGCCTTGCCGGCGGCCCGTGCTGCCGGGTCGACCGTGCCGTCGGCGAGATAGCGTCCGTCGCCGTCCGCGTCATGGACCGCGAGCGGCGACGGCCACTCGCTCGTGGCATGGCTCCCCAGCGGGTTGATGGGCAGCCCCGAGCCGAACTTCGCCTCGGGCCGGTACAGCTTGGAGATGACCGACCCCAGGTCCTCCGGACTGCCGGTGCCGGCGGCGAGCAGCTTGAAGACGTCGTCCTTGAAGGCGCCGCCGATGAGACGGACCTCGCGCACCACCGACAGGGCGAGCGCCTCCTGCACATGCGCGCCGTGGAAGACCTCCTGTTCGAAGGAGACCTGACGAGTGCTGTGGTCGGGGTATTCGTACGTCCAGCGGCCCCGCTTGCCCACCTCGTCGAAGCCGTCGTCGTACTTCGCGCTGCGCACGACGTCGTCGCCGACCTTCAGCTGGTTCATGGTGTCGCGGTCCAGCGGGTGCAGCTGGTCGTGGAGCGAGACCCAGCCGCCCTTCTCCTCCAGGACCTTGGCGTCGAAGACGAGCGTGGTCGGCCCGTACCGGGTCGCCATCGGCTTGTCGCCGACCTCCATACGGAAGAACACGAAGTCGTCGTTGCCCAGGTTGGAGGTGTTCTTCGCCGAACTCTTGCCGGACGCGAGGAACTTGACGCCCCGGCGGGTCAGGTCGCCCTGGGAGGACATCACACCGCTGTTGGCGATGGCGTGGTAGGCCGGAGTGGCGTGCTTGATCCGGTAGGGCAGGTTCTCGAGCTTGTCCTTCAGCTGCTGGAACTTCAGCCGGTCCGCCTCCGGCAGGTCCTTCAGCAGGCCGTCCACGTCGGCACGCAGGTCCGCGATGTTCTGCTCGGACAGCTTGCGCACGAAGTCGTGCTGCTGCGACCTGGACAGTTTGTCGAAGCCGTCGAAGTCCTCGAACACCTTCCGCCACTGGGCCTCGGTCCCGGGCAGTACCGCCTTCCACTGCTCTCCGCTGTGCACCTCGCCGAACGCCTGGTTCTCGCGGTAGCGCCGCAGGAGGTCCGGGATGCCGCGCCGGACCCGTTCCACCGAGGCGTCGGTGCCGAGGAAGCCCTTGAGTACGAGGTTGTCGCCCGGCTTCGCCGCCTTGACGGCGTCGTCGACCAGCTCGGCGAGATGGTGGGCCACGGCGGCGACGGGCGTGTGCTGGTTGCGCAGCGTGTAGGTGCCCCCGAAGCGGGCGGCGTCCGTGACATGGCCCTGGAGGGCCGCGTCCAGGTCCTTGGCGGCGTTCTCGAGCCCCTCGGCCAGGCCCTTGAGCTCGGCGGGGGGAGTCACGCCCGCCTTCACCAGGCTTTCGAGCTCGTTGGCGAGCCGCTGGACGGTGACCGACTGGGACTGGATCTCCTCGCCCGTCCGGATGAACTGGTCCGAGCGGACGGGGCCGTCGCCCGCGCCACGTGATCTGACGTCCAGATCCCGTGCGTGGGTCTGCAGTGCCCGGGCCCGGTCGATGTCGCCGGCGCCCGCGAACTGGTCGACGAGCATGTTCAGTTCACGCTGCGAGAGCAGGCGGTTGTCGAGTTCGTGCTGGAGCGCCTCGTCGAGTTCGCGGGTGGCGTCCTTGAACTTCGTGTCCGCCTCGGTCAGGTCCGCGTTGGCTTTCGCGATCTTGTCGGCGTCCTTGCCCGGCTGCGTCTGCGCGATCTCCGCCTGCTGCAGGTCCTTGTGGGCCTTGGTCTGGTCGGCCAGGATCTCGTTCAGCGGCCTCGGCGGTGTCACGGAGGCCGCGCCGGTCTCGCCGTGGGCGGCCACCGCGGGCGGGGGAGTCGCGTCGTTCGCCGTGGTGACCGTGCCGCCGAGCAGCCGGGGCCGTTCCTTGAGGCTGAGCCGGCGCAGAGCGCCGAGGTCGGCCTCCATCCGCACCGGGTCGACGCCGAGTTCGGTCAGGCGGTGGTGGGTGGCGTCGTACCGCCGCTGGGCGGTGTCGACGTTCTCGCGGGCGCGGATCTCGTCCGGCGTGGGGCCGCGGGAGCTGCCCGCGTGCCCGCTGTTCGGCAGCAGATCCTCGGCCCGGCCCAGGTCGTACCGTGCCTGTACATGGTCCCGCCAGGCCTCGCGGCGCGCCCCGCGCAGCGGGTCGTCGAGGTGGCCGAAGAGCGCGTCGACCCGTTCGCCGTCCCGGAACCACGCCTGCTCGATCTCGGCCGGTGTGAGCCGGGGCCCGCGGCCGGGCAGTTCCTGACCACCGGAGTGCGGGGTGTCCGGGCGCGGCGTCGACGTCGTGTCGGGGGTGCTCCGGGCCGGGCTCGGGACGGGCGTGTCGGTGTGGGCCGTGGCGTTGGCCTGGCCGGGGAAGGCGGTGTCTGTGTGAGTCGTGGCGGCGGCCGGGCTCGGGACGGGCGTGTCCGTGTGGGTGCCGGTGTGGACCGGGCTCGGCAGCTCCCTGCCCCATGACGTGGGTGTCGGCAGGGAGCTGAGCAGCTCGTTGTTGTGGAGGACGTGGCCGCGCAGGTCCGCGGCGAGGTCGTTGAAGCCGGTCCCGCTCCACTCCCTGGTGAAGGTGCGCTCACCGCCGGAGATCGTGACGGAGACGGCGTTGTCGTCCACCTTGTGGGTGACGGTGACGGTCATCTCGTCGGCGAAGCCGGGTCGGCTCACCGTGAACGTCTTCACGTTCGGGCCGTCACCGCCCTCCCGTACGACCGCGTCGCCGAGCCCCTCCCAGCGGCGCATCGCGTCCTGCCCGAAGGCGCGGCCGAAGTCCTCGAACGCCTCGCCTGAGTGAAGCCCGGACCACTTCTCGTTGATGAGCTTCTCGAGCTGGCCCTCCGGGATCTGCTCGGCGCGCACCGGGACGACCGTGATGCCGTCCTCGACCCGGGCAGGCCCGGTCCGCACCAGCCGGGTCGGCGAGAGGGTGACCTCCCACTGGTCCTGGTTGAGCGCGAGGGCGTCGTCGGCGGCCTTCTGGTATCCGGGCGGGTAGGCCATGGCGAGCTTGCCGTGGTCGGCCGGTACGTCGATCTCGAAGACGACGCGGTTGCTGTTGACGCCGTTCTTCGCCCACTCCGCCTGGAAGGCGCGGTTGTTGGAGGTCGAGGCGGGCAGCCGCTCCACGAACACGTCGGCCTGGGCGGCCCGTGGGTCCATGGACACGCCCCGCCAGACGGTCATCCGCCGGTTGGGGCCCTCGAACATCAGGTCACCGGCGACCTTGTTGAACTGCTTGACCTTGCCGACCAGGCCCGGATTGGCCTCCAGGGCGCTGGGGTTGACGAAGCCGCCGTACCCCTTCTTCGAGGTGAAGGCGCCGCCGATGACGCCCTGCATGAACAGCTTGGTCTCGTTGTCGGTGGCGGCCCTGCCCATGTGGCCGCGGGCCGCGTGGGCGGCGGCGTCCCAGCTGTCCGCGGACGTGCCGGTGAGCCCGGCCGGGCGCGGGGGCAGCGTGACGTCCGGGGTGGACGACCGCAGCAGCTCACCGGTGGACCGGCTGTAGACGTGGCTGCCGGAGGTGGAGGCGACGACGATCTCGTGCTCGCCGCCCAGCTTCGCCGGCCAGGTGCCGGTGGCGTCGGTCAGGGAGTCCACGGACTTGCCCGCGATCTTGACGCTCACCCCGCCGAACGGGCCGTCGCCGAACCGCACGGTCTCCTCGGCGAGCCGGATGCCGCCCAGCCGCTTGAAGGTCCAGCTGTGCACCACGGTGCCGCCGACGGCGTCCAGCTGCCGTACGACGAAGCCCATGCCCTGCTTCTGCACGGTGTACAGGCCCGACTCGACCGCGCCGCCGTGGAGTTCGGGCGTGCCGCCGCGCGGTGCCTTGACCGCGAGCTGGTGGTCGCCCGGGACCTTGACGACGTCGGGGTCCTTGAGGAGATCGTCGAAGGCGCCGGTGGTGTCGGCGGTGTGGGCGGCCGGCGCGGGGGAGGAGTGGCCCGGCAGCGGGGTGTGGGTCCCGGGCGGGGTGGGGGCGGCGTGCGCCGGCAGGTCCTCGGGGACGTGCGGGGAGGTGCTGTTGGCAGAGCCGGCCAGGCCCTTGTCGGCGTCCGTGTGCGTGGGCGCGCCGGCGAAGGCGGGGCTGTCGGTGGTGCGGGCGCTGCGGCCGGTGTCGACGAGGTCGAGGGCGGCGCTGTTGCCGTGCCCGCCCGGGTGTCCGGAGCCGCCGGGGGAGGCGGGCGCCGGGTCGTGCGGGGCGCCGTTGCCGGTGAACCGGTCGGGGGTGCCGGCGTTCGCGGGGTTCGCCGTGAGCCGGTCCGGAGTCGTGACGGACGCCGGGTTCGTGGTGAGGTGTTCCGGGCTGACCGGGGGTGTCGTGGGCGAGTTGTGCAGCAGTTGCTGCGGCGTGCCGGGGTGCGGGGAGCCGGGGCTCTGGACCAGTTCGTCCAGGTGCAGCCGGGTCTGGTTGGCCGACAGGGCGCTGGTGGTGCGGTCGGCCAGGGCGTTGCCGGTGCCGGGGGCCACGGGGGTGTTGGGCGTGCTGTGGCGGGTGCCGGCCAGCAGGTCGAAGGCCGAGTTCCCGGCGTCGACGCTGCCCGGGCCGCCGTGCCCGATCCCGGTCGGGGACGGGTGGTTCACCGTGGTGGGGCCGGTGAGCAGGCTGTTCGGCGCGGTCACGTCGTGCGGGGCCCCGGGCGTCGGGGCCGAGTCGAGCGCGGTGTGCGCCACGTTCGTGCCGGGGGTGCCGGTCAGCGTCGTGTGGACGGTGCCGAGGCCGGGCGTGCCGGGCGCGTGCACGGCGCCGACGCCCGGGTTGCCGGTGAGGGCGGAGTGCAGGGTGCCCACGGCCGGGTTGCCGGTGGAGATGTCACCGAGGGCGCCGGCGGCCGGCGGCGGGGTGGCGTGGGTGCCGGTGAGGACGGTCGTACCGGGCACGTGGGTGGCGTTGTGCGCGCCGCCCGGCAGCAGCACGTCGGCGGTGGAGGTCAGGTTCGTCGGCGTCGGGTGCAGCCCGGTGAGCGTGGTGTGGGCGCCGCCGGTGACGCCGGTGACCGGCGTGTTGGTGAGGCCGTGGGTGGCGCCCGGGACGCCGGCCGACGCGGGCAGGTGGAGGCCGGAGGCGGTGGTGACGGTCGGCGTGGCGCCCACGCTCACCCCGACGTCCGAACGCCCGCCCAGCGCGCCGAAGTTCTCCACGTGGACGTTGCCGAGCTGCACATGGGGCATGTCGACCAGCGCGTCCACGGTGCGCGCCGCGTGCACGCCGAAGTTGCCGCGGTGGGCGATGGCGCCCACGTCACCGAGGTTCAGGGACGGCGGACGCAGGGTCGAGGTGACGTCCAGATGCGTGCTGGGCAGGTTGAGGTCGAGGTTCCGGATGCTGCTCTGACCCGAACCCGCCCCGAACCGCACCTCGTTCAGCTGGATGCGCGGCATGTCGACCAGGGCGTCGACGGTGCGCGGGTCGACCGGGACCGAGCTGATCGTACGGCCGATGCTGCTGGTGATCGGGGCGCCGAAGACGTGCTGCCCGAGCACACCGCGGTCGAAGAGGCTGATCCGCAGGGCGCGCGCGAAGCCGTACTCGCCGATCTCGGCCGCGTCCACCGGCAGGAAGATCCGCAGCCACTTGGTGCCGCCGAACTCTTGGCCCACCCAGGTCTTGGTCGCCTGCCAGCCCCGGGAGAACGTCTCGGGCAGACCGCGCACGAACCCGGGGATCCCCTTGATGCCCTGCACGATCGTCAGGCCGGCCGTGTTGACCCCGCGGCCGATGATGCCGGGCAGGTTGTGGATGCCGTCCAGCACCCACAGGCCGCCCTTGTAGACCCAGGTGCTGCCCAGTCGGACCAGGTCCTTGAGGCCGAGCAGCAGGGTGGTCGGGCGGAAGCCGTTGGTGAACAGGTTGCGCAGGGCCTGGAAGGTGCCCCGGGCGATGTTGGCGAAGCCCTTGGCGAAGGCCGTCGTGGTGACGCCCTTGATGATCTGGAAGATCGGCAGTGCCTTGGTGGTGGGCGCCAGGATGCCCAGCCCGGCGAGGAAGAGGTCCAGGAAACTGGCGTCACCGTTGGCGAAGTCGACGATCGTCTTGATGAACAGGGTGAGGTTGACGCCGAGGGCCAGCAGCGCGATCGGGCCGCCGAAGATCAGCGCGGGCACGATCAGGATGATCGCCAGCCACTGGAACGCCTCCCAGAACAGCTGGCACTTGGAGATCGGCAACTGGATGTTGGAGACACCAGAGATGCTGCCCGCCGCCGTCGAGGCACCCTCGCCGTGCTCGGTGCCGGCCTGCCGGGCCGTCGAGGCGTAGGTCTCCCGGTCCGGGTCGTCCTCGGACAGCCCGCGCCCCGAGTTGAGCGCGCCGTCGGCCCGCGACTGGAGGTCGACGAGCTTGTCCGCCCAGGTGTTCAGCGCGGTCGCCGCCGTCTCGAAGGACTGCGCCACGTCCTCGATGTGCCCGCGCAGCCGGTCGTTGACCTTGTCGCGCAGGGCGTTGGCCGCCTCACCGACGAAGACACTGTCCCCGGCGGTGTTCATGACCGCGTCGATGGCCGTGCTGATGCGCCGGGCCTCGGAGCCCAGGTGGTTCAGTTCGGTGGACAGGGTCCGGATCTGGTCGGGGTCGCCCGGCGTGGGATCGCTGTCGAGCCCGATCGCGTTCCAGTCGGTCGGGCGTGGCATACGGGTTCCTCCCGGAAGCTGTGGGGCTCGGGGCGGTCACTCCCCAACTGACCACGCCACAGCGCCCGCTGCGGTTCACGTGATGTGGGTTACACCCGCCGTTCCCGGTGAACCGGCGGGACGCCTGCGGCGTGGTCCAACTGACCGGAGTCTCGACTGGGAGGCCCACTCATGGCCGACAGCCTGAAAATCGAATACAACGTTCTCAACGACGCCAAACGGGACCTGGAGAGCCTGGCCGGAGACATCGGCCCGCTGCTCGACAACAGTCTCTTCTCCCAGGTGGGGCAGCGGGACTACGACGGGTACACCTCGAGCGACGCCTTCACCATCCTGGGGGACCAGACCCTCGCGGACGCCGTCGCGGGCTTCTACGACAACGCCAGCAGCACCATGAGCCACGCGGACAAGGGCCTCAAGGAGCTGGCCGGCGCCTTCGGTTCGGTGGGCGAGGCGTTCCTGTCCTTCGACTCGGAACTGGCCCAGGGCATGGGCATCACGGGCAGCAACCTGGGCCTGCAGAACTACTTCCGGGACAAGGACCTGTGGGACTACAAGCAGTCCCACCTCGACCAGTGCGTGCCCGGCCCGGACGGCACGATGCCGGACTTCTGCTCCGCCACCGACCCGGGCGACCCGCCGCTGGACCAGACGATCAACACCGAGCGGGGCAGCGTGCACACGCACCTCACGCTCGACGACCAGCGCCATGTGATCAAGGAGGAGTCCACCGTCACCTACGACGGCAAGACGTACACCTCGGTCACCAACTACTCCAGCGACGGCAATCACTACACCACGGACACCTCCTACCCGGACGGCAGCACCGTCCACTCGGAGACCAACCTCAACTCCGACGGCAGCGGCACGATGGTCACCACCGGCAGCGACGGTGACCGCACCGAGTACACCCGTGGCCCCAAGGACGCCAACGGCAACCAGCCGGACTGGCAGCAGACGGGCGGCAACACAGATGACGACGACGGTGGGGGCAACGACTACAACAGCACCCCCGCCGCCTGGTGACGACCCGACCACCGCAACGAGACCGACAGGAACGGACAGGAACCCCATGGCCAGCTACAACGGCATCAACCTCGACTACCACAAGATCGAGGAGGTCGTGAGCCTGCTGCACGACGCCCACGAGAACCTGCTGCCGGTGCTCAGCAACCTGCGCAACCGGGTCAACACCCTCGTCGACGACGGCATGGTGTTCCAGCAGTCCAGTGAGGTCATCCGCACGACCTACAACAACTTCGACACCAGCCTGCTGGCCGCCGTGAAGGGCATCAACGACTTCTCGGAGATGTTCAACGGCATCAAGGAGAACGCGATCCAGTTCGACCAGGGCATCAGCAGCAGTCTGCAGAACAACTCGTAACTCCCGTACGACGACGAGGGCCTCCCCGGAGTTTCCGGAGAGGCCCTCTCGCTGTCCGCTGTGCCGGTCAGGCGCGCAGTGGCGTGAGCGGCACCTGGACGGCGAGCAGGGTGCCGCCGGGACCGCCCGTCCAGGCCCGGCCCGGATGCGTCGCCGCCCGCACCACGCTGGGCAGCAGGCGCAGGCCGACCAGGTCGCCCTCGGACAGGTTCTTCGGCGCGAGCAGCAGACCGCTCCGGGCCCGCCGGGCGGCGAGCGTCCAGCCGCTCATGCCGCTCTGGAAGCCCTCCGCCGAGGCCGCGTAGACCAGGCCGAGACCCTGGTCGCGGCCGGAGACGGCGAGCTCCTTGAGGACCTTGTCCGCCGCCGAGTTGGTGAGCAGATCGGCGTCGTCGATCATCACCACCCGTGGTCCGGGCAGCGCGTCCAGCGCCGCCCGCACGGTGTCGCCCGAGGGGTCGCTCTCGGTGAGCACGGTGGCGGTGGCGTGCCGGTCCAGGGCGCGCAGCGGCGACTCACGCGGGGTGAGCACCACCAGCGAGGTGCCGCCGGCCAGCAGCGACACGGCGATCGAGGCGAGGGTGTTGCTGCGTCCCGACCCGGCCGGGCCGAACACCCCGAACGCCGAGGCGGTACCGGCCAGGTCCGTGCCGACGGGGCCGCCGTCGTCGCCGCCGACACCGAGCAGACCCCACAGCGGCCGCCGCTGGGCCGCCTGGACCTTCGCGTAGGCCTCGGCGAACTCCACCGAGCGCGGCAGCACGGCCACCTGGAACGGCAGCCGGGCCTTCGGCACCTGGGCGTCCCGCTTGCGGGCGCTCTCGCCGATCGAACGCAGCGCCTCCGCCTGCTCGGTACCGTCGCCGGTGGCGAGCAGCGCCACCTGGGTCTCGGTGCCGCTGAGCACGTGCCAGCCTCGGCCGGGCGGGATGTCGGCCGGGATCTTGTTCGGCATCATGCCGACGGCCTGGTAGTCGCTGCGGTCGCCCTGGCGGAGCAGCAGCTTGTGGTCGTTGTGCGCGGCCATCCGGCCGCCCAGCAGGGAGCGTTCCGAGGTGGCGACGACATGGATGCCGGCGGCGGCACCCTCGCGCATCAGCCGGATGACTTCCTGCAGCAGCTGGCCGTGGTCGTGTTCGTCGAGGATGACCTGCAACGAGTCCCAGCCGTCGATCAGCAGCATGATGTGCGCCGGCCGTTCGGCCTTCGGCAGCAGCTTGCGCAGCTCCGCGATACCGGTGGCGCTGTGCGTCTGGGCCAGGTCCTGCCGTTCGGTCAGTTCCTGGTTCAGCCGGCGCAGCATCCGCCCGAGTCGCTCCAGGTCGTGCCGGGAGACCACCCCTCCGCAGTGCGGAAGCGCCCCGACGGCGGTGAGGCCGCCGCCGCCCGCGTCGATCCCGTACAGGTGCACGTCGGCGGTGCTCGCCACCCGGGCCGCCGAACCGGCGATGGTCCGCAGCACCTGGGTACGTCCGGAGCGCGGCGCGCCGATGATGTACAGATGCCCGAAGGTGGTGAGGTCGGCGACGGCGACCCGGCGCTGCTGGAGCTGCGGGACGTCCTCCAGGGCGTAGGGGATGACCAGGCGGCCGTCGCGGGTGGCGCCGAGCTCGTCCAGGTCGTCCAGGACCAGCCGGCGCTGGAGCGGCGGCAGCCAGGGGCTGGGCTGCTGGGTGAAGTCGTCGAGCAGGTCGGCGGCGGAGCGGATCTCCTCGACGAGGACCTGGAGGTCGGTCGGTGCCGGGCCCTGCGGGGCCGAGGCCGTCACCGTCCGGGTCTCCGCGGGGAGTTCGGCGGGGCGGCCGAGCGCGTCCCAGCCGACGTCCACGGAACGCACGGGCTTGCGGGGACCGGCCTCCGGCTCGGTCGTGGCGGCCGGGTTCTCCCGGGGGCGTTCGGCACCCACCCAGGCGGTCTGGAACGGATCCGCCTGCCGCGGCCCGCGCCGTACCAGGGCCCGGCCGGGCGTCGCCGAGGAGATGTCGACGGCGTCCTTGACGTCGATGATGTCCTGGCTCTCGGTCTGGTCGGTGACCCGCAGCGCGATCCGCAGGTTGGTGTTGGCGCGGATGTCACCGGTGACCACACCGGCCGGCCGCTGCGTGGCCAGGATCAGATGGATGCCGAGCGAGCGGCCCCGCTGGGCGATGCTGATCAGCCCGGGGACGAAGTCGGGGACCTCGCGGACCAGGGTGGCGAACTCGTCGATGACCAGCAGCAGCCGGGGCAGCGGCGCCAGCGAGGGATCGGCGGCCCGCTTGGCCCGGTACTCCGGGTGGTCCTTGGCGTCGGCGGCGGCCAGCACCTGCTCCCGGCGCCTCAGTTCGGCGGCCAGCGACTCCAGCGCCCGCTCCACGAGGTGGGCGTCGAGGTCGGTGACCATGCCGAGGGTGTGCGGCAGGTGGGCGCACTCCTTGAAGGCGCTGCCGCCCTTGTAGTCGACCAGCACGAAGGTGAGTTCGTCGGGCCGGTTGGCGGCTGCCAGGGAGGCCACGAACGTCTGCAGCAGCTCCGACTTGCCGGAACCCGTCGTACCGGCGACCAGGCCGTGCGGTCCGTCCTGCACCAGGTCCAGGGAGAGCGGCCCGTCGAAGCCGCTACCGATGAGGAAGGAGGTGCTGGCGGGATCACGCTGCCAGCGCTCCAACAAGCCCTGGGCGTTGGGCGGTTCCTGGTCCAGCAGGTCCAGGAGGCGGACCCGCTGGGGGAGTCCGGCGTCGTGCTCGGGGCTGACGTCCCGGATCGGGGCCAGCGCCCGGGCCAGCTGCTCGCACCACTCCGGGGAGACCCGGTCGGCACGGACGGCGGGCAGGTCGGGCGCGCCGGGGCGCCGCACGGTCAGCCGGCCGTCGGCCGCGAGGACCACTCCGGTGCTCTCCTCGGGCAGCAACCGCTCCTGCTCGTCCAGACAGACGCTGAAGATCCGCACCCGCGGGCCCTCGGTGAGCACCTGGACCATGCCGGGCACGTCCCGCAGCCGCCGGGCGCCGTCCGCGATCACCAGCACGTCGGGTTCGGTGAAGACCACGTCCCGGTCGTTGCCGGCCTGCCGGCGGCGCGCCTGCACCTGAGAGACCAGTTCGCTCATCCGGGCGGCGGTGGACTCGGGGTCGTTGCCGATCAGCACCATCGGTCCGCCGGCCGTGCCGGGCTTGAGATGCGGCAGCCAGCGCGTCCACGCCCAGTCCGTCACCCGGTCCGGCTCGGTCAGGATGACGACCCTGAGGTCGCGCGGGCTGTGCAGCACGCCCGCCTGCGCCACCAGCCAGCGCGCCAGCGGCTGCACCTCGGCGGCCGGACCGGCGATGCCGACGACGCCGTGCGCGGTGATGTCGACGCCGATCGGCGTGTCGGGGATGTTCCAGCGGATCGAGCGGTGGTTCTCGTCCCGCGCCGGGTCCTCCAGCTCCCGGACCGACGGCTGGTCGACCGTGCCGAGGCGCAGCACCAGGTGATCCGGGTCCCGGCGGCGCCGCTCCCAGAGCCGGCCGCCCGGGCCGGTCGCGATCAGGGCGACGGCCGCCGGGTCCGGGCCGGTCTTGTCGCGGACCCGCCGCTCGCCGACGACCGCGTCCCGGACCTGCTTCTCGAGGACGTCACGGCGCTGTTCGTAGGCCCGCTCGGACTCCAGGAACTGCTTGCGGGCCGCACGCCGGCCGGTCGCCCAGTTCGACAGCATCATCATCGGGCTGAGGAACAGGAACACCAGGAAGTAGTACGACTTGAAGATGCTGACCATGAACAGGCCGAGGACGATCGGGGAGATCATCATCACGGTCGGGAACGGCCGCTTCTGCGGCGGCGACGGCGGCTGCGGCAGCCGGACCCGCTCGGCGTCCAGGTGCGGGGCGATCCGCGGTGGCCGGTTGTAGTCCACGCCGTAACCGTCGGCGGACGGGGTCACGGCCGCGTCCGCCTCGACCGGTGCGCTCATCCGCAGCAGTACCGGACCCACTGTCAGATCCTCACCGGCCGGCCAGGGCACCGGGCCCGGCCCCGCCGGGCGCTCCCGCGGCGGCTGAGGGCGCGGCCTGCGCAGCTGGGTGATGGCGTCGTCGGGCGGCGGTGAGGCGAGCCGGGCCCGGACGGCCGCCTCGGGCTCGTCCTCGGTGCGGTGCCAGGCCGCGGAGCCGTCCGCGCCGACCGTCACCCACAGCCCGGACTCGGGCACCCCGGCGCCCGCGTCGAGCCGCAGCGCGCACAGCGGGTCGGTACCGATCTCGTGGCTGCCGGGGCCGAGCCGCCAGGTGCGCCCGGCGCCGGGCCCGGAGACGATGTGCACCTCGGCGAGGACACCGTCCTGGTCGCTGTCGTCATGGGCCCGGACCAGGTCCGCCGGGCGGGCCGGGCCGCCGAGCCCGAGCAGGCCGCCGTCGCGGATGCCGCTGCCGGAGACCCGGGTCCCGGGGTCGAGCCGGTGGCCGTCGGCGTAGAGGCTGCGTGCCTGCGGGGCGCCGGCCGTGGCCCAGTCGGCGCCGCCGGCGGCGGCCTCGTCCTGGGTCAGGGCGGCGGCGAGATCGCCGACGGTGGCGTTCGAGGGCAGCCGGACCTGGTGGTCGCGGCGCTGTCCGTCCGTGGCGTCCACGGTGGTGATGGTGAGGTTCACGGCTCCCAGCCGGGCGGTCGTTCGTGCGGAATCAGGGGACGGGTACGGCGGTTACGGCGCCGGCGGCGAGCTCGCGGAGACACCGGCCGCACCGGAGGTGCTCGGTTCCGCGAAGTCGTCGTCGCTCTCGGCCGCTGGAGCCGGAGCGGGTACCGGCGCGACGGCCGGCTCGGGCTCGGGGGCCGGCCGGGTGGCCGAGACGCCGGTCGGCTCGGCGACCGGCGCCGCGCCGGCGTCGAGGTCCGGCTCGTCCGGCAGCAGATCGGGATCGGCGGCGGAGGTGACGTCCTGCGGACGCGCGGCCTCGTCGTCCGGGCGGTCCGGGCACGGCGGCAGGGCGGACAGGGTCCGGGCCACCGCCCGCGACAGCGGCAGGACGTCGACCCGGGTGGCGGCGGGTGCGCCGTGCGCCGTGAGCGTCGAGTCCGGCGCGATCTCC
Organism: Streptomyces sp. NPDC026538; assembly: GCF_055567535.1. Lineage (NCBI taxonomy): Bacteria > Bacillati > Actinomycetota > Actinomycetes > Kitasatosporales > Streptomycetaceae > Streptomyces > Streptomyces sp. NPDC026538. The sequence goes on along the minus strand of NZ_JBVHQG010000006.1, from coordinate 530,362 downwards.
AGCAGCCGGGTGCGGCCCCGGGCCACCCCGAGGCTCAGCAGCCGCACACCTGACGGCAGCGGCCGCTCCAGCGGGTCGGCGCACACGGCGACCTCGATACCGGGCTGCCCGACGGTGGCGGTGGCCGTCGCCCCCGGATGCCGGGGGTGCACCCCGGAGGCGATGGCGACCCGGCCCTCGGGCAGCCGGGCGTCCACCTGCGCGGCGAGCGCCTGGAGCACGGCGCGGGCGGTACGGGCGGCGCGCGGCGGCCCGTACACGGACAGCGCGGGCGGGCCGGAGCGCACGTCGAGCAGCACGGCGTGCCCCATGTCGTGACCCACGCACACCAGCAGCGGTGCGGCCGGGCCCTCGGTGCCGTCCGTGAGATCCCCGCGGTCGATCCACCACAGCCGTGGATCGGTCTCGTCGGCCGCCCAGGGCTCCGGCGGCTCGCGCAGCGCGTCGCCGTCCGCCGCAACCAGCACGGCCATCCAGTCGGGCCCGGCCAGCACGCCGTAGGGCCGGACCCCGGGGCGGACGGACGCGGCCAGGGCCGTGGCCCGCTCGGCGTCGGACCACACGGCCGGGTCCCGCAGCAGCCGGACCAGCAGCCGCAGGCCGCGCCGGTAGCGCAGCTCGGTGCGGACCGGACCGGTGAACGCCCGCACGGTGAGGGTGATCTCACGCCCGAGCCGGCGCCACAGGGCCTTCCAGCCGCCGCCCCGCCGAACCAGCCAGCTGGTGACGGCGAGGACCAGGACCAGCACGCCGACCAGGCCGAGCAGGGTGGTGATGGTGTCGGAGGTCATCGCGTCTCTCCCCGGAGTCTCTCTGCTCCGGCCGGGTGGCAGCCGTGGGATTCGAGGGTGGTGCGCAGCGCGCGGATGCCGTGATGGGTACGGGACTTGACGGTGCCCGGGGGGAGCCCGAGCTGGCGGGCCACGTCGTCGCCGGCCTGCCCCAGCAGATGGACCCGGGCGACGGCCTCGCGGTGGGCGGGAGCCAGGGTGCGCAGCGCGGAGACCAGCACCCGGCGGTCACCGACCTGTTCGGCGTGGTCGGGCACGGGTGCCGGCAGGGCACCGCCGAAGTCCGCAGCGTTGATCCCCACCGGGATGGTCCGGTCCCGGCGCAGGCTGTCGACCACGAGGTTGCGGGCGACCCGGAACAGCCACATGCGGATGGGCCGGTCGCGCCAGTCCAGCCGGCCGGCCGACTGCCAGGCCCGCAACAGGGTTTCCTGGACGACGTCCTCCGCGCCATGGGGGTCACGCCCCATCATGGCGGTCACGAAGCGGCGCAGGCTGTCGCGCTCCGCGAGCAGGAGGCCGAGCGTCCGGTCCGCGCCGTCGGCGCGGTCATGGTCGATGAGGCTCAATGCCTCCGCCTTCCGGTGTCGGGTGGTGCTGTTGTGCTGTCGTGCGGTGTTGCTCTGTGTCACTGTGAAACGCTTCCGGCACGAACGCTAGCGCGAAAAACGGAACTTCCCGAAGTCACCATTGCAGCGGACTTCAACAAGTTCGTCACAGGCAACTCCGCATAGGTGGACGGAAGGTGACGTTCGGCGGGATCTTCGTGGACAGGCGTCCTGAGCTGCGCCCCGCCTTGGTTACTGTTCCTGTGTCCCGCTCGTTCCGGGCGTTCCGAGAACTTCACGAGACCTTCAGGAGACGACGTGCCGCCCCTTCGTAAACCCCGGCCCTCGGCGGAACGGTCCGGCAGTCCGGCGGGACGTTTCAGTGACACCTTCGCCCACCGTCCCGCCACGCCCCGCCGCGGGCTGGTGCCGGGCGTACGCGTGTGGGCGACCGTGGCCGCGGCGGCCGGACTGACCGTCGTCGTCGCCCTGGCCGTACCGGTACTGAGCCACGTCGACCTCTTCCCGGACCCGGACACCACACCGGCCGCGGCGGTGGCCCCGGGGGAGCCGACCACGCTGTCCAGCACGTCGGAGTCGCTCTCCACGTCCTCGTCACCGACGCCGTCCCACACCCCCTCCCACAAGCCTGCCAAGACCGGTTCCGGCGGCTCCGGGTCCGGCGGCGGCACGGGCGCCGGCTCGGCCGGGCAGCAGTCCGGCGGCGGATCAGTCAGCTCCGGTTCGAACTCGCAGTCCGGCACGAACTCGGGCTCCACCTCGTCCGGTTCGAAGTCGAGCGGGACCAAGTCGTCGTCCTCGGGCGGGAAGTCCTCCGCCGGGGGCTCCTCGTCGAGCGGGGGCACCAAGACCACCACCGTCCCCGGCGTGGCGTTGATCGGGAACCCGTCCGGCCGCTGCGTGGACGTCACCAACGCGGGCGGGGACGGCACCCGGCTGGAGATCCTGGACTGCTCGGGCGCGGCCAAGCAGAAGTGGGTCTTCCAGTCGGACGGCACCATCCGCTCGCTCGGCCTGTGCATGGACCTGGCCTGGGGCAACACCGCCAACGGCACCGCGATCCAGGTCGCCAGGTGCAGTGGCAACCGCGCCCAGCTGTTCTACCTCAGCTCGGCCGGCGACCTGGTCAGCTCCCTGGCCGACAAGTGTGTGGACGTCACCGACAACGGCACCGGCAACGGCACCAAGCTCCAGCTGTGGACCTGCGCCGGCACCCCCAACCAGAAGTGGCACAAGGGCTGATCTGCCTGTCTGGGGCCCCTCTTCGTCGGCCGCGACCCGGAGAACGGGTCGCGGCCGACGGCGTCGAACCCGGCCACTGCCACCCTCCGAGATGACCGACGCGCGCATTCGGCTGCGCCGGAACAAGTCAATTCATCGGAGGAGTCAAGAACCTGAGCCGGGGTTGTCGATGTGAACGTAGAGCTCACCGCCCCGAGCGGGGAACAGGCTTGACCTGTTGAGGCGGTTGACAGGTTCAGGTGCGCTGCTAGGTTCCGCGATACACCCGATGTATCAAGGATCCATCAGGTCTGGAGGACGACGATGACCTCGCACCCGGAGCAACGTTCACCCGTGCCCCGCAGAGCCGTACTCGGCACCGCCCTCGGCGGCGCGGCGGCCGCGGCCCTGCCCGGAACCGCCCACGCCGAACAGCAGCCCACAGCGGCGCCGGCCGGCCACGGACACCCCTGGAAACTCCGCGACACCATGACCACCGACGGCGCCTGGGACCGGTTCCTGCGCGGACAGGACCTGGTGTGGAGCAGACTGCCCGCCCTCTGGTACGAGGCGCCGTTCCTCGGCGACGGGCTGCTCGGCAGCATGATCTACCAGGAGCCGGGCGCCAACCGGATCCGCTTCACCGTGCAGCACGGCCGGGTCCAGGACCACCGGCCCGAGTTCGGCAGCGGCTGGGGCACCGCCCGCCTCCCGGTCGGCCACCTCACGCTCGAACCGGCCGGCACCGTCACCGCCGTCGACTGGCGGCTGAGCCTGTGGAACGCCGAACTCACCGGCACCGTCACCACCACCGCCGGCACCCTCACCCTCGCCGCCCTCATCCACGACGAGGTCCTCGCCGTCCGCGCCACGGCCCACGACGGCGAACAGGTCACCTGGACCTTCCATCCCGAGGAGGCCGTCAGCCCCCGGAAGATCCAGGAGTCACCGCCCGCCGGGTACACCGCCAACCCGCCCTGGACCGAACGGACGTCGGCCGACGGCACCGAACAGGTCCTCCAACCTCTCACCGGCGGCGGCCAGACGGCCACCTCCTACCGCCGTACCGGCGACGAGCTCCTGCTGAGCGTCGGCCACAGCTTCCCCTCGGACACCGCGGCCGAGGCCGACTCCCGCCGCAACCTGCGCCGCGCGACGTCCTACGGCACCCTCCGACGACGGCACACCCGCTGGTGGCACGCCTTCTACCGGAAGAGCTTCGTGTCCTTCCCCGACCAGCGGCTGCAGAGCTTCCACTGGATCCAGCTCTACAAGGTGGCCTGCGCCAGCCGCGCGGACGGACCGGTCATGGCCACCCCGGGCCCCTGGCTGGAGCCCACACCCTGGCCGGCGGTCTGGTGGAACCTCAACGTCCAGCTCGAATACTGGCTGATCCACGCCTTCAACCACCCGGAACTGGACGCCCTCGCCACCACCCTGCGCCAGAACCAGGAACAGCTCACCGCCAACGTGCCCGCCGCCTACCGCTCGGACAGCTCCGGCATCGGCCGCAGCTCCGACATGTTCGCCGTCCGCGAGGTGGGCCGGCCCGGCACGGGCGCCGAGACCGGCGACCTCACCTGGGCCCTGCACAACGTCTGGCTGTCCTACCGGCACTCCATGGACAAGTCCCTGCTCCGGGACACCATCTACCCGGTGCTGCGCCGCGCCGTCAACTACTACCTGCACTTCCTCACCCCGGGCAGCGACGGCAGGCTGCACCTCCCCAGCACGCTCTCACCCGAGTACCCGATCGTCCCGCCGCAGGACACCAACTACGACCTGGCACTGATCCGCTGGGGCTGCCAGACCCTCCTCGACTCCGCCGAACTGCTCGGCATCGACGACGAGTCGAAGCCCCGCTGGCAGGAGGTGCTGGCCCGGCTCACCCCGTACCCGGTCGACGACAACGGCTTCATGATCGGCGCCGACACCCCGTACGACCAGTCCCACCGCCACTACTCGCACCTGCTCATGGTGTACCCGCTGTACCTGGTCAACTGGGACCAGCCGGAGAACCGCGACCTGATCACGAAGTCCGTGGTCCGCTGGCACGCGCTGACCGGCGCCCACCGCGGCTACAGCTACACCGGTGCCGCCTCCATGTACGCGATGACCGGCGACGGCGACACCGCCATCGGCTACCTGCGGAAGTTCTTCGACCCCACGACCCGCTACCCCTGCCGGGCCAACACCCACTACACCGAGGCCGGTCCGGTCATCGAGACCCCGCTGTCCGCCTCGCAGTCCCTGCACGACATGTTCTGCCAGAGCTGGGGCGGGATCGTCCGCGTTTTTCCCGCCGTACCGACCGCCTGGGCCGACCTCACCCTGCACAACTTCCGCACCCAGGGCGCCTTCCTGGTCAGCGCCGTCCGCAAGGCGGGACAGACCCGCTTCATCCGGATCCGCAGCCTGGCAGGCGAGCCCCTCAGACTCCGGCACGGCCTGACCGGCCCGCTCACCGTCCTGCTCGACGACGGCACCCCGGCCCGCACCCACGACCTCGGCGACGGCACCCTCGCCATCGACCTGCCCCGCGGCCGCGAGGTGCTCGTGCACTCCGGCTCCCGCCCGGACCTCGTCATCGCACCGGTCGCCGTCAGCGAACCGGGCGCGGCGTGGGGACTGCCGTAACCACCGACCGGAAGACAGGGTTTCCATGGCTGTTCCGCTCCCCAGAACCGTGGTCGCCGCGCTCTGCGCCGGACTCGCGGCCACCCTCCTGACCACCACGCCCGCCCGGGCCGAACAGCGGTCGCGCACCTGGACCGTGTCCGAGGCGGCCCCCGCACCCCGGGCCCGTATCGACCTCGACACCACCACCGGCACCCTCAGCCTCGCGGTCTCCCGTGCCGGCCGAACCGTGATCGAGCCGTCGCCCGTCGGCGTCGTCACCCAACAGGCCGACCTGTCACAGGGGTTGCGGTTCCTGCACCGCAAGGACCGTACCGTCGAGGAGCACTACCGGGCGAAGTCCGGGAAACGGCTGGACCGCAGGGTGCGCATGAACGAGACCCGGCTGTCCTTCGGCACCGCCTCCGGCGCCCGCCTCGACCTGGTCGTCCGCGCCTCCGCCGACGGCATCGCCTACCGATACGTCCTGCCCGCCGGATCCGGCGACGTGCTCGGCGAGACCTCCGCGTTCGACCTGCCGGCGGACGCGGGCGCCTGGCTCAGCACCTACCGGGTCGACAACGAGGGCCAGTTCAACCAGTACACCGCCGCGACCGCCCCCAGCGGCGAGTACTCGGACCAGGCTCTCTTCGCCACCCCCGGCGGCTACACCCTGCTCGCCGAGTCCGACCTCACCGGCACCTACTCCGGCGCCCGGCTCGCGCACACCCAGGGCACCGGCACCTACCGCGTCAGGCTCGCCGACACCCAGGTCCACACCGACGGGCCGCTCGCCACCCCCTGGCGGGCCATGATCACCGGCGACCTCGCCACCGTCACCCGGTCCACCTTCACCGACGACCTCGCTCCCGCGTCCGAGGTCGCCGACCCGTCCTGGATCCACCCGGGCACCGTGCTGTGGACCTGGCTCGCCGGCGGCCGCACGGCAGGCCAGAGCCTCGCCGCGCAGAAGGCGTACGTCGACTACGCGGCCGCCCGGCACTGGCCCTACGAGGCCGTCGACGCCGGCTGGTACTTCAAGACCGACGCGTGGGACACCACCGACCCGAACTGGGGGACCGACAGCTGGCTGCCCGAACTCGTCGACTACGCGCGCGCCAAGGGCGTCGGTATCGTGGTCTGGATCCACCAGCGCGACCTCGACACGCCCGAGGAACGCGCCCAGTGGCTGCCGACCCTGGAACGCTGGGGCGTCAAGGGCGTGAAGATCGACTTCATGAACTCCGAGGCGCAGTCGATGCTCCAGTGGTACGACGCCATCCTCCCGGCGACCGCCGCCCACCACCTCCTGGTCGACTTCCACGGCGCCACCCTCCCCAAGGGCATCCAGCGCACCTGGCCCCAGGTGATGAGCATGGAGGCCGTCGGCGGCGAGGAGAAGCGCACCAACACCGCCGCCCACCTCACCACCCTCCCCTTCACCCGCAACGTCATCGGCTCCATGGACTTCACCCCCGGCGGCTTCCAGCGCGTCGGCCAGCGCCCGGACTCCGACGCGGCCGAGACCGGACTCACCGTCGCCTACGAGTCCGGCCTCCAGATGCTGGCGGGCACCCCCGAGTCGTACGACGCCCGGCCGCTCGCCCGGGACTTCCTCGACCAGCTGCCCGCGGCCTGGGACGACACCCGCCTGCTGACCGGCAGCCCAGGCCGGGAAGCCGTCCTCGCCCGCCGCGGCGGGAACCGCTGGTTCCTGGGCGGGGTATACGCCGGCGCCGCCCACACCGCCACGGTCCCCCTGAGCATCGGCCGTGGACGGTGGCTGGTGCAGACGATCCGGGACGGCGCCGAAGGCCTGGTCCAGGAGAGTCAGGTCCTGCGCGGTGGTGACGTCCTGAGCGTCGAGGTCGTCGCCGACGGCGGCTTCGCCGGGATCGCCTGTCCCTGGCACCCGGGCGTCACCAGCTGCTACCGCTGAGCACGCACCGCCCCGCGGCGGGCACCGAGCACCAGCTTGAGGGTGCCCGCCGTGGACGGCGACGCCGAGCCGCGCAACACGTCCGTGCCGGGCGCGAGCACGGCCTCGGCGGTGAGCAGTTCGATCTCGATCAGAGTGCCCACCAGCGGGCGGTGGGCGGCCGGGATCAGGTCGAGCAGCTCCCGGGCCGACCGCAGGTCCGCCCGGGCGGTCTCGACCTCGTGTGCCACGAGTGAACGCAGACCGGGCGAGGCCTGCCCCGCCGCGAGGTCCTCCGCCGTGACCGAGAAACGCTTCAGGGTCTGCCTCGGGATGCCCGGCCGGCCCTCCCGCAGGTCCTCGGCGAGGTCGTTGACGAAGTCCAGCCGCTGGCTGCCGTCGATGAGCCTGCGGCAGCCGGCCAGGAACCGTCCGCCGGGATCGGTCTCGGGGCCCAGCAGCGCGCCTATCAGCAGGAAGGCCGGCATCGAGTAGGCGTCGAGGTAGTCCTGGTAGTCGGCCTCGGTCTCGAAGCCGGTGAACTCCAACTCGGCGGTGGCGGTGCCCAGATAGGCCTCCACGACCGCCCGGTGCCGGGGATGCGCGGCGACCGTGTGCAGAAGAGTGCGGACCAGGGGATCGGCACTGGTCCCCGTCTCCAGCCCCGCACGAACCCGCCGCTCCCAGTCGGCCCACGCCTGCGCACGCCCCGCCTCGGGACCGCTGTCCAGCAGGTCGTCCCCGTGGTGCATCACGGCCGTCGCGGCCACCACATGGGGCTGCACCGCGGGTGGCAGCAGCATCCGGCAGGCCAGATAGGCGCTCCGGCGATACCGCCGGACCGTACGCCGTTGGGTGCCGTAGTCCCGTCGCAGCTCCGCATCCCGGATGCCGGCCGCGGTCAGGCTCTTGTTCCACGCGCTCACGAGAAGATCGTAGAGGCAGGCGCGGACCGCGGAGCCCGACCGCGGAGGAGCGCTCAGGAAAGGGACTCGAGGAACTCGACCAGTGCCGCGTTCACCTCGTCCGGACGCTCCTGCTGGGTCCAGTGGCCGCAGCCGGCCAGCTTGAGGGGCTTGCGCACCAGATTGGGCATCAGCACGGGAAGCCGCTCGATGAGTTCGGGCGTACCGGGGAACGCCGGGACCACGTCACGGTCGCCGTAGACGTACAGCGCCGGCGGGGTGACGCGGGCACCCTGCCAGGGAGCGGTCAGTTCCCAGTTGCGATCGAGGTTGCGGTACCAGTTCAGCGCCCCGGTGAAGCCCTGGGAGAAGCTCTCGGTGAGGGCGTCCAGGTCCTCCTCGGTGAACCACGACGGCAGCCGCTCGGGATCCGGCATGTCGGCGAGCCAGCCGCGCTCGGGGTCCACCAGGGGCTGCCCGACCGAACCGCTTTCGCCGGAGGCCGAGAAGAAGAACTTCCGCAGCGTGGTGCGCGGGTCGCGGCCGAACTCGGCGTCGGCGACACCCGGCCGGTCGAAGTAGTTCCAGTAGAAGCGGCCACCGAACATCTCGTCCATGGCCTGCAGCGGCGGCGTCGTCCCCCGGAACGGCGGCGGCACGCTCAGCCCGGCCACCCCGCGCACCAGGTCCGGGCGGAACAGCGCGGTGTGCCAGGCCACCGGCGCACCCCAGTCGTGCCCGACGACGAACGCCTTCTCCTCGCCCAACTCCCGGATCAGCCCGACGACATCGCCGACCAGGTGGAAGATGGTGTACGCGTCGACGTCCTCGGGGCGGTCGCTGCTGCCGTAGCCCCGCTGGTCGGGGGCGACCACATGGAAGCCGGCCGCGGCCAGCGGGCCGAACTGGTGCTGCCACGAGTGCCATGATTCGGGGAAGCCGTGCAGCAGCACGACCAGCGGGCCGGAACCCTCCTCGGCGATGTGCAGCCGGATTCCGTTCACGTCGATCAATCGATGCTGAACCATGTGCTCGAGCGTACGCGCAACGATCTTCGACCACCGTGTCCGGTGCTGCCGCCGGCGCGCGTTCACGTCGCCGTGTCCCGCACCGTGGCGCGGCGTCGATGCCGGCATCGGCCTGGCGTATGAATTGACCTCGATCGATCGGTGGGGGAGATTGATGTCCATGGAGCTGCGCCATCTCAGGTACTTCCTGGCGGTCGCCGAGACCCACAACTTCACCCAGGCCGCCGCGCGTTGTTATGTGGCGCAGTCGGCGCTGAGCCAGCAGATCGCCCGGCTGGAGAAGGACGTCGGTGCCCCGCTTTTCAGCCGCACGAGCCGCTCGGTACGGCTGACCGCAGCCGGTGAGCTGCTGGAGCCGCGGGCCCGGCGCATCCTCGCCGACGTCGACAACGCCCAGGCCGCCCTCGACGCGCTGGCGGGTCTGCGCCGGGGCCGGCTCCGGCTGGGCCTGGTGCAGACGATGGCCGTGCCCTTCGACATGGTGGAGGTGCTGGCCGACTACCGCGCCCGCTATCCCGGCGTCGACCTGCGCGTCTCCAACGATCCCAGCTCCCGGACGGCCGCCGCGGTCCTCGCCGGCACCCTCGATGTCGGGGTGATCGGACTCGCCGCCCGGCAGGTGCCGGAGGGGCTGGATTACCGGACGCTGGGCAGCGCCCCGCTGGTCGCCGTCGTACCGCGCGAGCACGCTCTCGCGAACCGGAAGGCCATCGACCTGGCCGAGCTGCCGGACAGCCACCCGCTGATCCAGTTCACGCGGGGCAGCGGCCTGCGCCGCCAGGTCGAGGCGGCCTTCGCCCGCGCGGGAGCGGAGGCGGGGCAGCACTTCGAGGTGGGTCAGATCCACGACATGATCCGGCTGGCCGCACGCGGGGTGGGCGTCACCGTCGTACCCCGGTCCACCGTCGTCGGCCCCGGTTCCGTGCTCGGCCTCGACGCCGCCGACGAGCTGCCCCGGGGCGCGCGGATGCTGCGTCTGACGGACGACGAGGCCGTGCACCACATCTGCGTGGTGTACGACGGCACCCGACTGGCTCCGGCCGCCGAGGCGTTTCTCGAAGTCCTCGAACAGCACGTCCGCGAACGATCGGCATGACCGATCGCTGCACCCGGATCCATATGTTGGACAGGGGGACCGGGGTGGCCGGAGGCTGGAGAGGACGCACCCCGCGAGGTGCGGTTTCGCTCCAGTCCCGAAGGGACCGTCATGTCGATCAAGGATGCAGTCCAGCCCGTACTCCGTGAGGCACGGGCGACCGTGCTGCCCGACCCGGCGGACCGCCATGGCCCCCTGCCCCCGCTGATGCTCGCCCTCACCGTGGTGACCGGCCTCGTGGACGCCTTCAGCTACCTGGTGCTCGGCCACGTCTTCGTCGCCAACATGACCGGCAACGTGGTCTTCTCCGGCTTCGCGATCGCGGGCGCCGCAGGGTTCTCCCTCGCCGCCTCGCTGGCCGCGCTGGCCGCCTTCGGCGCGGGCGCCCTGGTGGGCGGCCGGATCGCGCACCGGGCCCGCGCGCACCGCGGCCGCGTGCTGCGCCTGGCGCTCGTCGTGGAGACGGTCCTGTTCCTGGCGGCCTACGCCGTCGCCCGGTACGGCGCCCCCCTGGACACCGCCGGGACCCGGTACTCGCTGATCGCACTCCTCGGCCTCGCCATGGGCGTCCAGAACGCGACCGCCCGCGCGCTCGCCGTACCCGACCTCACCACGACCGTCCTGACCCTGACCATCACCGGCATGGCCTCCGACAGCAGGGCCGCCGGGGGCGGCGGAGGCAGGACCGGCCGGCGTGCCCTCTCGGTGCTGGCGATGTGCGCCGGGGCCCTGATCGGCGCCTTCGCCGTCCGCGACGGCGCCCCCACCCTGCCGCTGCTGCTCGCCACCGTGCTCCTCGCGGGCAGCACGCTCCGCGCGTTCGCCCTGACCCGCTCGGACGGCCGCTGGACCGACCCGCTGTGAGCCTCGGCGTGGGCCCCCGTCGGTGGCTGCCGCCCCTGCCCCCTGTTGCCCGAGGAGCCGGCGGCATCCGCCGGCTCCTCGGGCAACAGGCCGGGGTCCTTCATCGCCGCCCCGCTGCACGGTGGTGCGGCAGGAACTCCTGCATCTTGGCCTTGAAGCCCTGGCGGACCATCGCCGCCCGGTCGCTGTCGCCCTTGAGGACGGCGGAGGCCGCGGCCTCGATCTGGTCGAGGGTGGCGTGCGGCGGGATCGGCGGTACGGCCGGGTCGGTCACGAAGTCGAGGACGCACGGCCGGTCGGCGGCGAGCGCGGCCTCCCAGGCGCCCGTCACCCCGTCGGGCTGCTCGATCCGGATGCCGTCCAGGCCGAGGGAGCGGGCGAAGTCGGCGTACGCGACGTCCGGAAGGGACTGCGAGGGCAGGAACTGCGGGGCGCCCTCCATCGCGCGCATCTCCCAGGTCACCTGGTTCAGGTCCCGGTTGTTGAAGACGGCCACGATCAGCCGCGGATCCGCCCAGTCCCGCCAGTACTTGGCCACGGTGATGAGCTCTGCCATGCCGTTCATCTGCATCGCCCCGTCGCCGACCAGGGCGATCGCAGGCCGGTCCCCGTGCGCGAACTTGGCGCCGATGGCGTACGGCACCCCCGGCCCCATGGTGGCCAGCGTCCCCGACAGCGAACCGCGCATCCCGCCCCGCAGTTTCAGATGCCGGGCGTACCAGTTGGCGGCCGAACCCGAGTCGGCGGAGAGGATCACGTCGTCCGGGAGCAGCCCGTTCAGGGCGTGGGTGACGTACTCCGGGTTGATCGGATCGGCGTCGACGGCGGCCCGCCGCTCCATCACGTCCCACCAGTCCTTGACGTTGTTCTCCATCTTCTGCCGCCAGGAGGGGTCCTCCATCTGCTCCAGCAGTGGCAGCAGCCGGCGCAGCGTCCGGGCGGCGTCGCCGACCAGGTTGACCTCGAAGGGGTAGCGCAGCCCGACCATGTGCGGATCGATGTCGATCTGCACGGCGCGCGCCTTGCCGAACTCCGGCAGGAACTGGGTGTAGGGGAAGGACGAGCCGATGACGAGCAGTGTGTCGCACTCCCGCATCAGCTCGTACGACGGCCGCGTGCCGAGCAGCCCGATCGCCCCGGTGACGTACGGCAGGTCGTCGTCGAGGGCGTCCTTGCCCAGCAGCGCCTTGGCGACGCCGGCGCCCATCCGGTCGGCGACCTCCTGCACCTCCGCCCGGGCACCCCGCGCACCCTGCCCGATCAGAATCGCCGCCTTGCCGCCGGAGTTGAGGACGTCGGCGGCTCGCTGGAGGTCGTCGTCGTCCGGCACCGGGGCGTAGTGCGGCATGCCGAGGCTGGAGGGCACCATCTTGAAGGCGTGCCCGGGCGGCGCGTAGTCCAGCTCCTGGACGTCGGCCGGGATGATCACGGCGGTCACCGACCGGCGTGCCACGGCGGTGCGCATCGCCCGGTCGAGCACGTTCGGGAGCTGCTCGGGGACGGTGACCATCTCGCAGAAGTCGGAGGCGACGTCCTTGTACAGGCTCAGCAGGTCGACCTCCTGCTGGTAGGAGCCGCCCATGGCGCTGCGGTTGGTCTGCCCGACGATCGCGACCACCGGTACATGGTCGAGCTTGGCGTCGTACAGGCCGTTGAGGAGATGAATGGCGCCGGGTCCGGAGGTCGCGGCGCAGACCCCGACCCGGCCGGAGAACTTGGCGTAGCCGACGGCCTCGAACGCGGACATCTCCTCGTGGCGGGACTGGATGAACGTGGGCTTGTTGTCGGCCCGTCCCCAGGCCGCGAGCAGACCGTTGATGCCGTCACCCGGGTAGGCGAAGACATGCTCCACGTCCCACTCGCGCAGCCGCTGGAGGATGTAGTCGGAGACCTTCGTCGACATGGCGGAAAACCTTTCCTGAGGTGATGGGCGAGCTACGGACGGCGCGGATGCCGTACGGCCCGGCGCCCGGCGAGGCTCGTACGGGCAGCGGCGACTCGATGTCCTCGTGGTCGCAGACGATCACGGCGACGACGGGCGCTGCCGTCGGTCCCTCCTGGCCTGGGCACGGCGTCCACCACCTTGAGCGGTCCGACTGAAGTCCGCTGCCGAGTACCCCCTGTCCGCCGGGTTGTGCACGGTGTGTCGCCCGAATGAGGAGGGGGCGGGGGAGGCAGGGTCTTCGACAGACCGACCCCGCGCGGGTCCCGGACGCTCCTGTGCCGGCCGCTTCCGGCCGCTTCCGTGGGCGACCCGCGAATGCCGTCCCGGCCGCCGCGCCGCCTCTGGGGTGTCCACCGTGCCGCGGGGGGTACCCGGAGCGGATGTACAGGACTCATGAACAACTGGCCGCCGCCGGCTCGGCGGTGGGGATGATCGTGATCGTCGTCTGCGGTCTGCTCGTCGTGGCCGCGCTGGTGGGAGCCGTCCGCCTCGGCATCGGGGTACGGCGGCGGGAGTCCGCGCCGCCCCGGCGCTCGGAACACCCCACTCCGCCCCGCACGGGACCGGTGCGCGAGGAGCGTGAGATGCGCGAGCCGAACGAGGTGCCGCGGGCCGGGAGCGACGGTGACCGTCTCACCCCGCACCAGCTGGGCAACGCCCCCACCAGGTCCAGCGAGGACCAGACCCGCCCCCGCTGGTAGCCCGGCTGCGGCGGCTCCTCGCACAGCGCGGCAGCGGCGTGAAGTGACGGCTCCGGCTGCTGGCCCACGTGGGCCAGCAGCCGGAGCCGTACGACGCTCTCGGGGTTCCCCGGAGCCTTCGGGGGGGTCGGTCAGTAGGCCGAGCCGGGATTGCCGGGGCGGATGCGACCGCGCCAGGCGCCCGTCTCGCCTCCGTGCTGCTCGATGTAGTCCTTGAAGCGGTTGAGGTCGCCGTTGACGCGGCGGTCGATCAGGCCGAGTGCGTCGGCACCCTTCTCGGCCATGCCGCTGGGCTCGATGTCCATCGTGAGCTCGACCCGGGTGTGCGTCTCGTCCAGCGGTTCGAACCGGACGGATCCACGCTGCCGGATGTCACCCTCGATCGCCCGCCAGGTGATCCGGTCGTCCGGCAGCTGGTCGACGATCTCGGTGTCGAACTCGCGCCGCACCCCGCCGATCTTCGTGGTCCAGTGGTTGTGCCGGTCGTCGAGCTGCCTGACCTCCTCGACGCCCTCCATGAAGTTCGGGAAGTCCTCGAACTGGGTCCACTGGTTGTAGGCCGTGTGGACCGGGACCGCGACGTCCACGGCTTTCTTGACCGTGCTCATCTGTTCCTCCTCGTCGGAAACGGCTCGTCACCGGGGGCGGTCGGTGTCCGACTCGCTCTCCCGTGGCCGCCGGGTACCCGGTCCCACCGCGCGCACCCTTCTCCGCGACGCCCGAAGGTCACGGGGTCGAGGGGCGCGTCTCCGTCCAGTCGACCATCAGACGGCGCTCGGCGAACAGCCACTCGCCGTCCTGCCTGGTGAACTCGTCGAGATAGCGAATCGACGCGATCATCAGCGTGCGCCCGCCGTCGTCCCCGACCGAGAGATGGTGGGCCAGGCAGTAGCTCTCGCCGGTGGCGCGGTCGCCGTCGAGGGAGACGGTGCTCTGCCCGTTGAAGTGGGTCGTCGTCCGATACGAGTTGAGGTTGTCGAACACCGGGGCGAGGGAGGTGCGGCCGTGCAGCTCCTGCGTCGGCTCCGCCGCCGTGGCGTCCATGAACACCAGGAAACGCGTGTCCTCGGTGAACAGGCTCATCTGGCCCTTGGCGTCCCGCCGGTCCGCGCAGTGGGCGTAGGCGTCGATCAGCTCACGGATGGCAAGCCGGTCGGCGGCTTCCCCTGGTGAGACGGAGGTGTGGGCGGCCATGAGGGGCTCCTCCAGTACCTTCTTGCGGCTATCTGTTTGACAGATGTATAAAATCATCGCGGATGTGACCGCGCAACGGCCGTGGACAGGGGGCGGCGCCCTCGGCGACCGGACCGGCATCGCCCCCGGCCGGTGGAGGTCCGGTACGGTGCCGGACACCGCCTTCCAGTGATGGAGACCCTTGTGAACGTCGTCGTCTTCGGCGCGTCCGGCATGGTCGGACAGGGCGTCCTGCGCGCCTGCCTCCTCGACCCCGAGGTCGGCAGCGTCCTCGTGGTGGGTCGCCGCCCGCTCGGCGTCACGCACCCCAAGCTGACCGAAGTCATCCACGACGACTTCACCGACCTGTCCGCCATCAACGACCGGCTGACCGGCCTGGACGCCTGCTTCTACTGTCTCGGTGTCTCCTCCGCGGGCCTGAGCGAGGCCGAGTACACCCGCGTCACCCACGACTTCACCCTCGCGGCCGCCCGTGCGCTGGTCGCCGCCGGCCCCGGACCGACCTTCACCTATGTCTCCGGCGAGGGCACCGACAGCACCGAACAGGGCCGCACCATGTGGGCGCGGGTGAAGGGGCGCACCGAGAACGCGCTCCTGGCGATGCCGATGAACGCGTACATGCTCCGCCCCGGCTATATCCAGCCCCGCCACGGAGCGGTCTCCCGGACCCGCTCCTACCGTGTCATGTACGCCCTCACGTCCTGGCTCTACCCGCTGCTGCACCGGCTTCTGCCCGCCCACACGACGACCACGGAACACCTCGCCCGCGCCATGCTGGCGCTGACCCGCCCCGGCGTGACCGAGAACCGGCTGCTGTACAGCAAGGACATCAACCGCCTGGGCGCCTGACCGTTCCCCTGACGGACTCGGACGCAGACGTTGGCGCTCGCGGCCAGGGCCACTCCATGGGCCGCGTCGGTCACCCGGTGATCATGCCGGGGACGGGACCCGATGTCACCCATGAACCGACCCCCACCGGCGATGGCGGCCTCGTCCATGGACAAGGATCCAGGGCGCTGGACGAACCGACGCGCGGACGTCGTCGTACGGGCCGTAAATCCGTTGGACGCGCCGGGCTCGGGTGCGTAGCGTCCGGGGAGCCGTGATGTCGTGCGAGGAGGTGAGACCCGTGAACGCTGTAGCAGAGTGGGTGCTCCCTCTCCCGTCACGGTCGGGCGATTGACGTAGGTGTCGCCGGGAGCGCCTGTAGGAGAAGGCCATCCCGAAAGGCAACAACTCATGCAGTCCCTGCGTTTCACCGCCCGGACGACGTCGGACGGTGTCGTCGAACGCGACTTCACCCTGGGCGAGATCCCCGGCGTGCTCTGGTCGCCCGAGTCCGGCCCTGAGTCCGGTCCCGATCGCGCGCCCCTGGTGCTGATGGGCCACGGCGGCGGCACCCACAAGAAGTGGCCGGCGATGACGGGCCGGGCCCGCCTCCTGGTGACCGGCTGCGGCTTCCACGTCGCCTGCATCGACTCGCCCGGTCACGGTGACCGGCCCCGCACCGCGCACGACGAACGGGAGATCGCCGAGCTGTACCGGGCGAGGGAGGCGGGCGAGCCCGAAGGCCCCGTCGTCGTCCGCTACAACGCCCACCTGGCGGCCCGCGCCGTACCGGAGTGGCAGGCGACCCTCGACGCCCTCCAGGAGCTTCCGGAGATCGGCACCGGGGGACCGGTCGGCTACTACGGCCTGAACATGGGCACCGCGATCGGGGTGCCGTTGACGGCCGTCGAGCCCAGGATCACCGCCGCGGTGTTCGGCCTGCACTGGCCCGATGCCCTCGCCGAGCCGGCCCGGCGGATCACCGTGCCCGTCGAGTTCGCGCTCCAGTGGGACGACGAGCACATTCCGCGTGCGGCCGGACTCGCACTGTTCGACGCCTTCGCCTCGAAGGAGAAGACGTTGCACGCCAACACCGGCCTCCACAAGGAACTGCCCAGGTTCGAGGCCGACAGCGCGGTCCGCTTCTTCGCCCGGCATCTGGTCCGGCCCGGCACGTCACCGGCCCTGAGCTGACGGGCCGTCGGCGCCCGGCCGTACCCGTCACACCGGCCGGGCGCCGGCACCCCCCACCGCGAAACCCTTTCTTCACGCCTTGACTTAACATCGGGGACATTGCTTGGATCTCAAGTCGGCGTTCCCAGTGAGCCGTTGGTGGCGCAGCGGTCAGGCGCCTCCGGTTCGGCACGGCAACACCCCCGACCCACCAGAGCCCAGGAGCAGCTGTGAGACGTACGCTCACCACGATCGCGGCCGTGGCTGCAATGACACTGCCACTCATCGGCGCGGGCCCGACCGCGCAGGCCGACCGGCCCGCGAGCGCGCGCACCGGGCACGGCCAGGTCGTGACCGGCACCTACTCCACCGGCGGCGCCCAGACCTGGCGCCCCCTGCCGATCGTCAGGACGGGCACGGACACCCACGGCCCCGTCGACGCCACCGTGGTCGCCGACCCCAGCGCCCTCCGGCAGCAGTACACCGGCATCGGCTTCTCCCTGGACGAGACGAGCGTGTCCAACCTGTGGAAGCTCACCCCCGGCGAACGTGCCGAAGCCATCCGGCTCCTTGTCGACCCCGAGCACGGCGCGGGACTCGACCGGTTCCGGCTGACGATCGGTAGCCCCGATCTCATCGAACACCTGCCGTTCTGGTCGGAGGACGACCTGCCCGCCGGACTCGCCGAGGACTTCGGCCTGAAGCACTTCTCCATCCAGCGGGACCTCGACCTGCACATCGTCGACACCATCAAACTCATCCAGCGCTACAACCCCCGCGCCACGTTCTTCGCGTCGGCGTGGAGCGCGCCGGCCTGGATGAAGACGAACAACCGGTTCCTCGGCGAGGTCGCCCTCAAGCCCGGGAGCAGCACGGACTACTACCAGGTCGGCAAGTTGCGGGACGACTGCATCGAGGTGTTCGCCCGGTACTACGTCAAGTACGTCCAGGCGTACGCCCGGCAGGGCATCCGCGTGGACGCGCTGACCCTGCTGAACGAGCCGGGCATGGACGTCGTCTACCCGGCCATGGACATCAGCGTCGCGCAGCAGCAGAAGCTGGCGCTGGCGATCAAGCGTGAGGTCCGTGCCGCCCACCTGGGCACCCAGCTGTATGTACATGACTTCAACTTCTGGGACTGGCACGACCCCAACAGCACGGCGACGAAGAACTACTACCGCATCTTCGAGGACGCCCCGGACGGCTCGGTGACCGGCGCCCAGGTCCGCAAGGCGGCGGACGCCATCGCCTTCCACCCCTACTGGGGCGACCCGACCGTCATGCGCGACGCCTACGAGCAGACCGGGAAGCCGGTCCAGCTCACGGAGACCAGCGACCTGTCGCCCTCGACCGTCCTCGACGACTTCCGCCTCGACGCCGGTTCCTACATCCTGTGGGCCCAGACCACCGACCAGGACGGCGGCACCCTGCACTGGACGCCGTCGCGGGACAACAACATCGACTGGGACCAGGTCGCCGCCACCACCAAGTGGCCCGACCGGCTGGTCACGGTGAACACCGGCACCAAGGAGTTCACGGTCCGCGACGAGCTCTACCAGCTGGGGCAGTTCGCGAAGTACCTGTCGCCCGGTGACGTACGCCTGGAGTCCAGCGCCGCCGCGGACGGCGTCAGCAACGTCGTCTACCGGACCCGCGACGGCGGCTACGTGGCCGTCCTCGGCAACGGCGCCGCATCCGACCGCAGGGTCCGGGTGGTCGTCGGCGACCAGACGTTCGTCGTGACGGTACCGGCGGGCTCCTTCGCCACCTACCGGTGGCACGGCAAGGCCGCCACGGGCTCCCGCAACCACGCCCCGGTCCTCGCACCGGCCGCCGACGTCGTCGCCGACCAGTACGGCACCACGCAGGTGCGGTTGAAGGCCACCGACCGGGACGGCGACCGGCTCTCCTACTACGCCACCGAACTGCCCGACGGCGTCACCCTCGACCCGGCGACCGGCCTGGTCACCATCCGTCCGACGGCCACCGGCGAGCAGGACCTGACCTTCTACGCCACCGACGGCCGGGCCCACGACCAGGTGACCCTCCACCTGACCGTCCGCCCGCACGCGGCACCCGTGGGGGAGAGGATCGAGGCCGAGGGGTACACGGACCAGCACGGCTGGGCCGCCGACGGCAGCAACTTCATCGAGAGCAACCCGGCCGCCAGCGGCGGCAGGAACGTGGGCTGGACCGCCGCAGGCAACTGGCTGACCTACCGCGTCGACGTGCCGGAGACCGGCACGTACGATCTCGAACTGCGCGTCGCCAACGGCACGGCCGCCACCGCGGCGAACGCCGTGTCCCTGCGGGACGACAGCGGCACGACCCTGGCGACCGCGTCCGTGCCGGCCACGGGCGGCTGGGCGAGCTACCAGTCGGTGCACGTACCCGTAGCCCTCCGGGCAGGGGAACAGACGGTCACCGTCTACTGCGAGACCGGCGGCTTCAACCTCGACTACCTGCGCCTCACCGCTTCCTGACCGCCTTCCTGACACCGCCGTCCCGGCGCCGGACCGGCCATGCGCCCCCGGCCCGGGGTACGGCCAGCCCCCGGGTGCGGCGACCGGTAGGCCGGATGGTCCCGGCCGGTCCGGTCCACAAAGCTGAGAGGAGTCACCGAACACCCGCAGCCAAGGAGGCCGTCCGTGCTCAGTCGCCGCGCCGCTGTCCTGTCGGCCGTCGCCGCCACCACCCTGTCCGCCGTCACCACGGGCACGGCGTCGGCGGCGACGCCACGCAAGGCCGTGCCGGTACGGCTGAAACTGCCCGCGCCCAGCGGACCGCACCCGGTGGGCACGGTCTCCCTGCGCCTCGTCGACACCTCACGTGCCGATCCCTGGATGACGGACCAGCCGTACCGGGAGCTGATGATCGGTGTCCGCTACCCGGCGCGGGCCGTCGGCGGACATCCCAGGGCGCCGCAGATGCTGCCGGGGGAGGCCGCCGGCTTCGCCGCCGTCAACAACCTCACCCATGTGCCCGGCGACAAGGTCGACTGGGCGGCCACCCGCACCCACGCGTACCGGGGCGCCCCGGCCGACCGGGACCGGGGGCCGTACCCGGTCGTCTGCTACTCGCCCGGCGCCGGCGACCCGCGCTCCCTCGGCACCACCCTCTGCGACGACCTCGCCTCCCGGGGCTATGTCGTGGCGACACTCGACCACACCTACGACGCCTCGGCCGTCCAGTTCCCCGGCGGCCGGGTCGAACGCACCGTGCTGCCCGCCGAGTTCGACAAGGCGTACCCGGACCCGGCGCGCATCAGGGCGCTGCTCAGGAAGACGATGGCCGTACGGGTGGCCGACACCCGCTTCCTCCTCGACGCCCTGCCCGGTGCGCTGCCCGGGGAACTGCGCGGCCTCGCGGACTGGGACCGTCTCGGCATGTTCGGCCACTCGGCCGGGGGCTTCACCGCGTTGCAGGCGATGCACGACGACCGGCGTATCGCCGCGGCGGCCGACTTCGACGGCGTCCTCGCGTACGTCCAGGAGGACAGCGACTCCGGCTACCTCTCGGCTGTCGCCGCCGAAGGCCTCGACCGCCCGTTCCTGCTGGTCGGCAAGGACGGCAACGACCTGAGCACGGTGCCCTCCTGGAACGCCCTGTGGCGGCACAGCCGGGGTTGGGGCGAAGGCCTGACCCTGCGCGGCGCCGAACACGCGACGTACACCGACGCGGAGGCGATGATCCCGCAGATCGCCCGTCAGCTCGGCCTGCCCCGCGAGACGGTCGTCCAGAACATCGGCACCATCGCCCCGGCCCGCGCGATCACCGCCGAACGGGCCTGCCTCGCCGACTTCTTCGACCGCCGACTGCGCGGCCGTACCGGCGAAGCCCTGCCGGACCGCTTCCCGGAGGTGCGCCGCTTCTCCCGCCGGAACCACTCAGTACCGCACGGGTAGGCCGAGCAGGCCGCGGGTGCGCATCGAGGGGCGCCAGCGCAACGCGTCGGAGGGGACGTCGAGTTCGAGCCCGGGGAGGCGTTCCAGCAGCGCGGTCAGGGCGACCTCGGTCTCCAGGCGGGCGAGCGGTGCGCCGAGGCAGTAGTGGATGCCGTGACCGAGGGCGAGATGGCCGGTGGCGTCGCGGCCGATGTCGAGCCGGTCCGGCTCGGGGAAGCGGCGCGGGTCGCGATGGGCCGCCGCCAGGGACAGCAGCACGGTCTCGCCCGCCGGGACCGTGACCCCGCCGATGGTGACGTCCTCGGTGGGGAAGCGGCGGATGGCGAGCGGGGCGGGTCCGTCGTAGCGGGCCAGCTCCTCGACGGCCGCGCCGATCCGGGCCGGATCCTCGCGCAGGGCGGCCAGTTGGGAGGGGTGGAGGAGCAGGGCGAGGGTGGCGTTGCCGATGAGGTGGACGGTGTTCTCGTACCCGGCGAACAGGACGAGGAAGGTCAGGGACATCAACTCGTCCTCGCTGAGCCGGTCTTCCTCGTCCCGTACGGCGATCATCGCGGAGAGCAGGTCGTCGGCGGGCTCGGCACGCTTGCGGGCGAGGAGCCGGGCGAAGAAGGCGAGGAGCGCCTGCACCGCCTCCCTCGCCCGCTCGGGCCGCGTGGGGTCCGGGACGACGAGCGCGTCGGTCCAGGACCGGAAGTCCGGCCGGTCCTCCTCGGCCACGCCCAGCAGTTCGCAGATCACGGCGATGGGCAGCGGCGCGGCGTAGCCGGCGATCAGGTCGGTACGGCCGAGCGGTTCGACGGCGTCGAGCAGCTCGTCGGCGGTCCGCCGGACGGGTTCGCGCAGCAAGGCGATGCGGCGCGGGGTGAAGGCCTGGGACACCAGGCGCCGTACCCGGGTGTGGTCCGGCGGGTCCATGTTCAGCAGGTTGGCGTCGAGCGCGGGCGGCAGCACGAGCCCCCGGTAGCCGCCGGGTTTCGCGTGGACCTTGTCGAGCGAGAGCCGCGGGTCGGCGAGGGCCTGCCGCACGTCCTCGTACCGTGTCACCAGCCAGGCCGGCAGCCCGTCGGTTCCGGCAAAGCGGTGCACGGGACCGGCCTCCCGGAGCCGGGCGTACACCGCGTACGGGTCGGCGAGCAGCTCCGCCGGGTCAACGGCGGCCGGAGCAAGGGGTGTTGTCCTGGCGTCCATGGCTCCCACCCTAGACACCGGGAGCCGGCACAGGCGTCCTCGGTGACCCCGGGCCGGCCCGGGGTGAACGGCGGCACGGCCGGGGCGTCCGGCGGCCCGCCGCCGACGATCGGGTGGTGGTCCGATGTCGTCAGGGATCTCTCCTCGTGGTGGTCCTGCGCGGTCAGCGGGGCAGCCAGGCGCGGATCGCCGCGGCCGTGCCGTCGGCCTCCTGGTGGAGTACCGAGAAGTGGTCGCCGGGGACGTCCACGCCCAGCGCCGCAAGGACGTGGGCGGTCAGCTCGGGCAGCGTGGGGTACTCCAGTACGACGGTCGGGGACAGCCGCACCTGCGTGAACACGCCGAGCCCGTTGCGGATCTGCGTCCGGACATGGTGGTGATGTCGAGGACGGCGCGCCGGGCGGGGCGGATCAACGGGCGAGCCGGTCGGGCGGTGGCGGGGCGCGGAGGGCGGGGACCCGCGGTGCCGTCTTGCTCACCGCGCCGCTCCGGGTCAGGGGCGGCGGGGCGCAGGATCGCGGTGGCGCGCGGTGGCGTGCGGGCGGCGGCCGAGGGCCGCGGCGCGGCCCCCGTGACCGAGGCGGTGGAGCCGCCGTGGCGGCGCGTCCGGCCGCCGGGGTCCGGGGGTTCGGGCAGGCGATTTTTCCAGGGAGTTGCAGCGCCCGCGTGAGCGGCGTTTTCTGGAAGTATCCGATGGTGAAACACGAGCGCCTAGGGTTGCGGCATGGACCGGGGGCTCTGTCTCGACATGTTTCTCCTGGCCAGAGCCTCGGTCTGTGCGGTCCGTCGTCGTGTCCCGGCGTTCCACGCGGAGGTGAACCCAGGTGAAAGCCGTTGTGTATGAGAAGCCCTTCAGCGTCGCGGTCAGGGACGTCGACGATCCGCGCATCCAGCACCCGAACGACGTGCTGGTACGCGTCACGTCGACCGCCATCTGCGGATCCGACCTGCACATGTACGAGGGCCGTACGGCCGCCGAGTCGGGCATCGTCTTCGGACACGAGAACCTCGGCATAGTCGAGGAGACCGGCGCCGGCGTGACCTCGTTGTCCAAGGGCGACCGCGTGGTCATGCCGTTCAACGTCGCCTGCGGATTCTGCAAGAACTGCCTGGCGGGCAAGACCGGCTTCTGCCTCACGGTCAATCCGGGCTTCGCCGGCGGAGCCTACGGCTACGTGGCCATGGGCCCCTACGAGGGCGGGCAGGCGGAGCTGCTGCGGGTGCCGTTCGCCGACTTCAACTGTCTGAAGCTGCCGCCGGGCGAGGAGTTCGAGACCGACTTCGTGCTGCTCGCCGACATCTTCCCGACCGGCTACCACGGCTGTGAGCTGGCCCGGGTGACCCCTGGCGAGAGCGTCGCGGTCTTCGGAGCCGGCCCGGTCGGGCTGATGGCGGCGTACTCCGCGCTGCTGCGGGGCGCGTCCAAGGTGTTCTCGGTCGACCGCGTGCCCGAGCGGCTCGCCAAGGCCGAGCAGATCGGAGCGATACCGATCGACTTCACCAAGGGCGACCCGGCCGAACAGATCAAGGAACAGACCGGGGGCGAGGGCACGGACAAGGGCGTCGACGCCGTCGGCTACCAGGCCCAGGCACACGACGCGAGCCACGAGGAACCCGCCATCGTCCTGAACGCCCTCGTCGACACGGTACGGCCGACCGGCATGCTCGGCGTACCGGGCCTGTACGTCCCGTCCGACCCGGGCGGACCCGACGAGCACGCCAAGCACGGCCTGCTGCTGGTCTCCATCGGCCGGATGTTCGAGAAGGGGCAGCAGATGGGCACCGGTCAGTGCAACGTCAAGCAGTACAACCGGCAGTTGCGCGACCTGATCATCGCCGGGCGGGCCAAGCCCAGCTTCGTGGTCTCCCACGAACTGCCGCTCGAGGACGCACCGAGCGCCTACGAGAAGTTCGACCAGCGGATCGAGGGCTACACCAAGGTCGTCCTGCATCCAGGCCACGCCCTTGCGGCGTAGGACCCGCGCACGGCGATCACGGGCGGCGTAGGACCCGCCCGCACGGCACGGCGGTCCGGCTCCCGCGGCCGGGCCGCCGCGCGCCGTGCCCTCACCGGCTCGGCGGCATCTCCCGCAGGCGGTTACGGCTGCCCGGCCCCGCCCGTTCCCGTGTCCGCAGGGGCCACGGCGAGGGCGGCGATCCACTCGGCGGGCCAGGGCGCGCTCACCCGTTCCTCCCTCTGCGGCACGTGTACGACCGTGTAGCGCCCGGACGCGGCGAGCCGGCGCGGCCGGCCGTCGGTCTCCTCGCCCCACACCTCGAACCGGAACGTCAGGGAGGAGGTGCCGACGCGTTCCACGTCGAGGACCGTCGTCACCTCCTGCTGGAACCAGAGGGGGGCGGCGAAGTCGACCTCGTAGCGCACGCGGGGCGCGGCACCGAAATAGCCGACGAGGCCGCGCTCGCGCACCAGCGTCGCCTCGGCGGCCTCCACGAACCGCACGACAGCGGAGTTGTGGTAGTGCCCGGAGGCGTCGGTGTCCGGCCACTCCACGCGGCATCGGTGGACGGTGCGGGCCGCTTCAGGAGTCATGGCCGGCCTTCCGAGGGGAGGGGGAAGTGGTATCTCGTATTTTTCACGGCCGTCATTTAAAGTCAATGCGTCGACTCGCGATCCGCGGGCGGTCGTGGGGTGCCCGAACCCCGGCAGAGCGAAAGGGGCGACGTGAAACTTGCATCCCTCGCCGTCGACGGCGTGCGACGGTCCGGCGTCGTGGACGAGTCCGAGCGGACGGTCACGGTGCTGCCGGCGGAGATCGGCACCGTCGACGACGTCGTCCGCGGCGGCCCGGAGGCCCTCGAGGCGGTCCGCACCGCGGCACCCGGCGAGACCGTGCCGTTGTCCGGGATCCGTCTGGAAGCCCCGCTGCACCGCTTCAACCGCGACGTCCTGTGCACCGGCTGGAACTACTGGGACCACTTCGAGGAGTCGAAGGGCAAGCGGGACGGGCAGGACCCGGACGGGCGGCCCGAGCACCCCACCTTCTTCACCAAGGGCCCCGACACGGTCATCGGCCCGGCCGACGACATCGCCTACGACCCCGGCCTCTCCGCCAAATGGGACTACGAGGCCGAGATCGCGCTGGTCATCGGCCGCGACGGACGCTCGATCCCGGAAGAGAAGGCCCTGGACCACGTCTTCGGCCTGCTCGTCGCCAACGACGTCTCCCAGCGCGATCTCCAGCGGGCGCACGGCGGCCAGTGGCTCAAGGGCAAGAGCATCGACGCGACCATGCCGCTCGGGCCCTGGCTGACGACCGTCGACGAGATCGACGACCTCACCGGTCTGCGGGTGCGGTGCGAGGTCAACGGCCGGTTGCTGCAGGACGCGACCAGCGGCCAGATGGCCTTCTCCGTCCCCCGGATCATCGCCGAGCTGAGCCGCGGCATGACCCTGCGCGCCGGGGACGTGGTCCTCACCGGCACCCCGAGCGGCATCGGCAACGCCCGTGACCCGCAGATCTTCCTCGCCGACGGCGATGTGGTCGTGACCCGCGTCAGCGGCCTGGGCGAACTCCGCAACACGGTGCGCCGCACCCGCCTCACCTGAGCCGACTCCCGGAATGGGCAAGGGGCCCGCCGGACCACACGGCCCGGCGGACCCCCGCTGTCCCGAGGCCGCTGGCCGCGACCCGCTGTCCCGACGCCGCTAGCCGCGACGCCCCGCGGCCTGGTACTCGTCGTCCTCGACGGGCGAGGAGCCGGCGTCCGCTGCCGGCTGCGCCCGGTCGGCGTGGCCCGGCCACCAGGCGGCGTGACCGATCAGCGCGGTGAGGCTCGGCGTGAAGAACATCGCCATGACGAACGCGGCGACCGCGATGCCGAAGGAGACCGCGAAGCCCATCTCCGTGAGCAGCGCGTTGCCCGCCAGCATCATCGTGGCGAAGGTCGCCGCCAGGATGAAGCCCGCCGCGGCCACCGTCGGCCCGGCGTGCCGCAGCGCCATCCCGGCCGCCTCGCGCGGCTCGCGTCCCTCTCGGGCCTCCTCGCGGAGCCGGGCGATCATGAGGATGTTGTAGTCCGTTCCGATGGCGACCACGAAGAGATACATGATCACCGGGAGCATGAACATCAGTCCGGGCTTGTTCTGCGCCTCCTGGAAGATCCAGACCGTGGCACCGAGCGTGGCACCGAAGCCCAGCCCCACCGAGGCGATCAGGTACCAGGGAGCCACGATGCTGCGCAGCAGCAGTCCCAGGATCACCATGATCAGCAGCGCGGCGACGGGGAACACCGTCCGGTAGTCGTGGTTGACCGCGGAGTCGATGTCCTTGTAGATCGAGGACATGCCGCCCACGACGGCCTCGGTGCCCTCGGGAGCGTCGGCGTGCGCGACGTCCCGCACCCGGCCCACGGCGTCGATCGCCTTGTCCGTGGACGCCTCGTACTTGAGCGTGACGGTGAAGTCCGCGGTCGTACCGGCCTTGTTCACCTGGGACATCCGGGCGCTCGCGACACCGTCCACGGCCCCGAGCTTCGAGGCGTAGGCGTCGAACGCGGACCTGTCCAGCGGCTTGCCGTCGCTGCTGGAGAGATAGACGTCGGTGGGCGCGGCGGCACCCGCCGAGTACGCCGTCTGCATCTCGTCCTGGACGACCATGGACTCCTTGGTCTTCGGCATGGAACCCGACGCCAGGTCGAACGTGGCCTTGTAGCCGAGCGTGCCGAGCGACAGCACGACCAGGATCAGGCCGGAGACCGCGGCGGTCAGCGCCGGGCGGCGCTGCACACCGCGGCCCAGGGCCGCGAAGCGCGCGTTGGCCGGCTCCTGCTGCCAGGACTTCGAGGGCCAGAACACCTTCGGGCCGATGAGCGAGACCACGGCCGGGATCAGGGTCAGCCCCGCGATCAGGGTGACCGAGACCGAGATGGCCAGCGCCGGGCCCATCTGCTTGAGGAAGCCCAGCGTGGACAGCACCAGCGCGAGGAAGGCGATGATCACCGCGCCGGCCGCCGAGGCGATGGCCTCCCCGACCCGGTCGACCGCGTTGATCATGGCCTGCTTGGGTTCGTCACCCGCGCGCAGGCGTTCGCGGTAGCGGAACATCAGGAACAGGAAGTAGTCCGTGCCCACGCCGAAGAGCACGACGATCAGGATCGACGAGACGGAACTGTTGGCCTGAAGTCCGAACAGCTTGGTGGCGTACGCGATCAGCCCATTGGCGATCGCCGACACCACGCCGATCAGCAGGAGGGGCAGGAACGCCAGGATCGGCGCCCGGAAGATGATCAGCAGGGTCACCAGGATGATCACGAAGGTGCCGATGCCGATCAGCGCCTCACCGCGCTTGGACGAGTCCTGCTGGTCCAGGGCCTGTGCGGCCGAACCGCCGAGCTTGACCTCCAGGTCCGTGCCCTTGGCCAGTTGCTTGACGTCGTCGCGCAACACCTTGGCGGCGTCCGCCTGGACGGGCTGACCCGCCTTCTTGCTGTCCATCTGCACCAGGGTCAGGGTGTACCTGCCGTCCTTGGACGGCGGGCCGGGGACGACCTTCTGTACCTGATCGATGTGTTTGTCGCCCAGCTCGGTGGTGATCCGGGTGACGTCCTTGAGATCGGCCTGACTGAGCTTGCCGCCGTCGGTGCGCTGGTACAGCGCGATCGCGGACGGCGTGAAGGCGCTGGGGAACGCCTTCTGCTGGAGATCGGCCGCTTTGATCGACTCGTAACTCTTGGGCAGGAAACTGCTTTCGTCGCTGTTCGAGGGCAGGCTCGGGGCGGTGGCGACGATCGCCACCGCCGCGATCAGCCATGCCACGATCGTCCAGACAGGATGCCGGACGACGGCAGTGCCAATACGTCGGAACATGCGGAAGGTCCTCCTGGGTAGGAAGATCACCGCAGCCCGGGGAGCGGACCCTGGCATCGGCGACCCCGACCGGCCCGCATCCAACGGGCCGGTCGCATAGATGTCTTGCCGTCATATCGTAGGGATCACAGGCGGAGATCGGTCCAGTGGGTTTTCGACAGCGCCACGACCGTCTCGCGCGCGGCCCTGTCATCTGTACGGCAGGGGGCCGGTCGGCGACCATCGAAGACATGATCGCCGTCCCGTCGTCCGCCCGGAAGGCCGAACCATGTCAACGATCAGTCAATGGCGGCTGCGGACCGCGTTCGCGGAACGGCTGTCGGAGATGTACGGCCGGGAGGTGCCCGCCTACACGACGCTGGTGGACGTCTCGCGCCAGGTCAACGAGGACGTGCTGCGGGACCGGGGAGCCGACGCCGAACGGCTCGGATCCATCGGCCGGGTGACCGCCGAGCGGCACGGCGCCATCCGCGTCGGCACCCCGCGGGAACTGCGCCAGGTCGCCCGGGTCTTCGGCGCTCTCGGCATGCACCCGGTCGGCTTCTACGACCTGCGGGAGGCCGCCGCCAGCGCCGTCCCCGTCGTCTCCACCGCCTTCCGGCCGGTCGACGGCGCGGAACTCGCCCGCAACCCCTTCCGTGTGTTCACCTCCATGCTCACCGTCGCCGACCCGCGCTTCTTCGACGCCGATCTGCGCGCGCGCCTGGAGACCTTCCTGGCCGGCCGCGAGCTCTTTCCCCCGGAGCTGCTCACCCTGGCCGACCGCGCCGCGGCCGAGCGCGAACTGCCGGCGGACGACGCCGAACGCTTCCTCCGACTGACCGTGCGGGTCTTCGAGTTGTCGAGGGAACCGGTGGACCGGGCCTGGTACCGGACCCTGGAGCGGGTCTCCGCCGTCGCCGCCGACATCGGCGGGGTCCGCGGCACCCACATCAACCACCTCACCCCGCGTGTGCTGGACATCGACGAGCTGTACCGCCGTATGACCGACCGTGGTATCGAGATGATCGACACCATCCAGGGCCCGCCGGCCTGGAAGGGCCCAGACGTCCTGCTGCGCCAGACCTCCTTCCGGGCGCTGGCCGAGTCCCGACCGATGCGCGCCGAGGACGGCAGCGTGGTCAACGGCTCCCTTCGGGTGCGCTTCGGCGAGGTCGAGGCCCGCGGCATCGCCCTCACCCGTGCCGGACGGGCCCACTACGACGAGCTCCTCGGCCGCGTCGACGAGCAGGCGTCCCGGCACCCCACGGCGGCGCGCGGTGACCTGGCCCGTACCGTCTGGGAGCGGCACATGCCCGGCAGCGAGGAGGAACTCGCGGCGCGGGGCCTGGCGTACTTCACCTACCGGCTCGCCGACGGGCGGCCGCACGAAGGCGGCAGCCCGCCCACCGACGTCGGTGAACTGGTCCGGCAGGGCTGGGTGCTGGCCGAGCCCGTCGTCTACGAGGACTTCCTGCCCCGCTCCGCCGCCGGCATCTTCCAGTCCAACCTCACCGGCGAGGGCACCCGCGACAACGACCAGCAGGGCACCGCCTACGACGCCGAATGGCTCTCCGGCGCCATCGACCGCGAGGTCCTCGACCCCTACGCCCTCTACGAGCAGCAGCAGAACGGCTCCCTCGCCCAGGTCGCCCGCGCCCTGGGCCTCAACGGCACGCTCCGCTGACCCCTCACCCCCTGGAGGTCCCACGATGACCAGCACCGCGCTGCCCACCACGGACGACCTGCGCACCCGCGCCCGGGCCTGCCTGCGGACCATCGGCGCCCAGGTCGCGGAGGGCGACGACTTCCCGGCCCGCACCCCCATCACCGGCGAGCACCTCTTCGGGCTGAAGTCCGCCACCGGCGACGACATCGAACAGGCACTCGCGGCCGCCCGTACCGCCTTCCTCGGCTGGCGCACCACCCCCGCCCCGCGCCGCGGCGAACTCGTACGCAGGCTGGGGGAGTTGCTGCGTGAGCACAAGAGCGACCTGGCCGATCTCGTCACCCTCGAGGCCGGCAAGATCCGCTCCGAGGCGCTCGGCGAGGTCCAGGAGATGATCGACATCTGCGACTTCGCCGTGGGCCTGTCCCGGCAGCTGTACGGCCGTACGATCGCCTCCGAACGCCCCGGCCACCGCCTGGCCGAGACCTGGCACCCGCTCGGCGTGGTCGGCGTCATCTCGGCCTTCAACTTCCCCGTCGCCGTCTGGTCCTGGAACACCGCCGTCGCCCTGGTCTGCGGCGACACGGTGGTATGGAAGCCCTCGGAGCTCACCCCGCTGACCGCCCTGGCCTGCCACCACCTGCTCGCCCGGGCCGCCGACGAGACCGGCGCACCCCGCGACGTACACCGCCTGCTGCTCGGCGACCGCACGGTCGGCGAGCGGCTCGTCGACGACCCCCGGGTGGCCCTCGTCAGCGCCACCGGCTCCACCCGCATGGGCCGTGCGGTCGGCCCGCGCGTCGCCGCCCGGTTCGGCCGCAGCCTGCTGGAGCTCGGCGGCAACAACGCCGCGATCGTCGCCGCCTCGGCCGACCTGGACCTCGCCGTCCAGAGCATCGTCTTCGCCGCGGCCGGCACGGCGGGCCAGCGCTGCACCACCCTGCGCCGCCTCATCGTCCACCGCGACCTCGCCGAGACCCTCGTCGAGCGCCTGACAGCCGTCTACGGCAGGCTGCCCGTCGGCAGCCCGTTCGACGACACGACGCTGGTCGGCCCGCTCATCTCCACCGCCGCCCTGGACGCCATGCACGACGCCCTCACCCGGGTCCAGGCGCAGGGCGGCAAGATCCTGGCCGGCGGAAACCGGCGGCTGGCGGAGGCGGCACCGGCGGCCGCCTACACCGAGCCCGTCCTGGTGCGCGTCGACGAACAGACCGACGTGGTACGGGAGGAGACCTTCGCGCCGATCCTCTACGTCCTCAGCTACGACACCCTCGACGAGGCGATCGCCCTGCACAACGACGTCCCGCAGGGCCTGTCGTCCAGCATCTTCACCCGGGACCAGCGGGAGGCCGAGATCTTCCTGTCCGCCGCCGGATCCGACTGCGGCATCGCCAACGTCAACATCGGCACCTCGGGAGCGGAGATCGGCGGTGCCTTCGGCGGCGAGAAGGACACCGGCGGCGGCCGCGAGTCCGGCTCCGACGCCTGGAAGGCGTACATGCGCGCGGCGACCAACACGGTCAACTACTCCGGCGAACTCACCCTGGCCCAGGGCGTCAGCTTCCTCTGACGAGGATCTGGCCGGCGGCGGCCCGTCTCGGCTCCCCGGGAGCCGCTTCCCGATGTTCCCCGCGACGGCCGCCGCGAGTCGGCGAAGCCGCGGTCCCGGTTGTCCGCCTCGACCCCGGGCACGCGGGCGAGGTCGGCCGCGCCGAGCAGGGCGCAGGCGTCGAGGCGGGCCAGGGAGTCCGCGGCGGGCCGGGCCGTCCGGCGGGGCACCGGGCCGTCCGGCGGGGCACCGGGCCGTCCGGCGGGGCACCGGGCCGTCGTCCAGCACGCCGACGACGTGGTCGGTGGCGGCGGCACCGCCCCGCCCCTTGCCACACGTCACCCGCTCGGTGGTGACTCACGGTGGCGGAGTGCAGTCACCCGTGACCTGCCCCACAGGGGCCGCCGGGGACCGGCCCAGGCCCTCCCCACACGCGTCACGGCGGGGGGTCCACGAGCTCTTCGGTGCCGGGGGTGTCGTTTCCGCCGTCCGGCACCCCGGTCGCCCCCGCGGGCAGCAGGAACGCGGTGAGCGCGGCCGTGTCGTCCTGCAACTGGTCGCCGCTGTAGGTCTGCAGATCCTGATGGAGCCGCTCCAGCAGCTCCGGGGGCGGCATCGGTCCCCACGAGCGCAGCCGCTGGAGCAGCGGGTAGAAGGAACCGTCCGGGTCACGGGTCTCGGAGACACCGTCCGTGTAGAGCAGCAGTTGGTCGCCGGGGCCGAAGGCGTAGGTGTCGACGTGATACGGGTCCCCGACCAGCATGCCGAGGTTCAGCGGCGGCCCCGACCGCCCCCGGTCCAGTTCGCTCACCTCGCCGGGGCGGATGAGCAGCGGTGGCGGATGGCCGCAGTTGAGGACGCGGACGACCCTCTCGTCGTAGGGGATCTCGGCGAAGACGGCGGTGACGAACCGCTCGCCCGTCTCGCTGCCGCCCAGTTGGTGGGCCCGGCGCGTCATGCTGATGTCCACCCGCTCCACCAGGGCGTTGAGGTCGGGTTCGTCGTGCGCGGCCTCCCGGAACGCGCCCAGCATCGCCGCCGCGGTCTCCACCGCGAGCAGGCCCTTGCCCCGCACGTCGCCGATGAGCAGCCGGGCCCCGTGCGCGGTCGGCACGGCCTCGTAGAGGTCGCCGCCGATCCGTGCCTCCGCGGCGGCGGACAGGTAGAAGCTCTCCAGCAGCAGGTTCCCGATCCGGTGCGGGACGGGTCTGAGCAGGACACGCTGCGCGATCTCGGCCACGAACCGGACGTCGGCCAGGGTGCGTTCCCGGCGGATCCGGTGCGCGGCCAGGATCGTGCCCAGGGCGCCGACCAGGGCCGTACACGCGTAGGCGGCGACATAGTGCCGTTCCCAGAGGTAGCCGACGTCGCGTCCCGCGCAGCACGGGGTTCCGGCCAGTAAAAGTTCGAAGCCGATGCCGAAGACGGTGGCGCAGGCGACGACGACGGGCGGGTGCGCGAAGGCGGTCACCAGCGGGAGGGCGATCAGAGCGAAGCTGACCGGCCACTGCACGGGGGTGACCGGTTCGATCAGCAGCACACCGACGACGTACAGGAGCGGAAGCCAGCGCATCCACGCCGGGGGCGCGGGCAGTGCTGAATTGCGACCGTCGTGCCTCACCCGGGACTCCTGGCCTACGAATCTCGACAAGACGCCCAGCCTGGCGGGAGGCCCCCCGCCGCGCCGGTGATTGCTCCACTCAGCGGCATGTTCCGGTGCTGTCGGCAGCATTCGCCTCGGATACCGAAACATTCGACGATTCGAGGTTCGGTGATTTGATCTTTATTTGGCCGATTGTCGACAGAGTCGATCGTAGATTCGCTTGACGCGTCTATGAAGTGCGGAAATGGCCGAGCAGGTGGAGCGAAGGTTTCGAAATAATTACCGAAACTGTTGACAGGTGACATGGGCAGACCAACACTCCCCACCAAGCCACACCCGCACTGGCCATACGAGGAGGCACCGCATGAACCCGCTCGACCACGCACTGAGCCGCCGGAACGCCGGCGCCCTGCTGCTGGGCGCCGCCGCCGGGCTGGCCCTGCCCGGCACCGCCCGCGCCGCCACCGTCGTCACCACGAACCAGACCGGCACCAACAACGGCTACTACTACTCGTTCTGGACCGACGCGCAGGGCACCGTCTCCATGACCCTGGGCTCCGGCGGCAACTACAGCTCCAGCTGGCGCAACACCGGCAACTTCGTCTGCGGCAAGGGCTGGAGCACCGGCGCCCGCCGCAACGTGACCTACTCGGGCAGCTTCAGCCCCTCCGGCAACGGCTACCTGTCCCTCTACGGCTGGACGTCCAACCCGCTCGTCGAGTACTACATCGTCGACAACTGGGGCACCTACCGGCCCACCGGCACGTACAAGGGCAGCGTCACCAGCGACGGCGGCACCTACGACATCTACCTGACGACGCGGTACAACGCCCCGTCCGTCGAAGGCACCAAGACCTTCAACCAGTACTGGAGCGTCCGCCAGTCGAAGCGCACCGGCGGCACCATCACCACCGGCAATCACTTCGACGCCTGGGCCAGGGCCGGCATGTCCCTCGGCAGCTTCAGCTACTACCAGATCCTCGCGACCGAGGGCTACCAGAGCAGCGGCAGCTCCACCATCACGGTGGCGTGATGAGTGCCGTATCGGAGCGCTCGTCACACCTCTGGCCTGCGACCGTCATCGCCCTGGCGCTGGCCGCCGCGGGCACGCTCACCGTCGGCGCCGCCCCGGCCCACTCCGCCGGCTGCGCCGGCTACGTCGGTCTCACCTTCGACGACGGGCCGTCCACCGCCCACACACCGGGGCTGCTCAACGCCCTCAAGGCGAACGGGCTGCGGGCCACCCTGTTCAACGAGGGCCAGTACGCGGCCGCCTACCCGGCCCAGGTCCGGGCCGAGGTGAGCGCGGGTATGTGGGTCGGCAACCACAGCTACACCCACCCGCATCTGACCCAGGAGACCCAGGCGCAGATCGACTCGGAGATCTCCCGAACCCAGTCCGCCATAGCCGGCGCCGGTGGCGGCACTCCGGTGCTGTTCCGGCCGCCGTACGGCGAGACCAACACGACCGTGCGCACGGTCGAGGCCAAGTACGGGCTCACCGAGATCATCTGGGACGTCGACTCGCAGGACTGGAACGGCGCGAGCACCGACGCGATCGTGCAGGCCGTCTCCCGGCTCACCAACGGCCAGATCATCCTCATGCACGAATGGCCGGCCAACACGCTCACCGCGATCCCGCGCATCGCGCAGACCCTGGCTGCCAAGGGCCTGTGCTCCGGACGCATCTCCCCGGGGACCGGCCGCGCGGTGGCGCCCTGAGAACAGCGGCACGAGTGGCGCGGCGGCCCGTCAACCGCCGCGCCATCCTCATGAGTTCGGATGAACACGAATCCTCGGCGCGCATTCCGCCACTAGTTTCGTGGGCGTGGACTACTACGACCTGGGCAGTCACAGCCGGCGCGTGACAACGACGTCCCCCGAGGCACAGAGGTGGTTCGACCGGGGGCTGATCTGGACCTACGCCTTCAACCACGAGGAAGCCGTCCGCTGTTTCGAGGCGGCCGGCGCGGCGGACCCGGAATGCGCCATGGCCGACTGGGGCGTGGCCTACGCCCTCGGCCCCAACTACAACAAACCCTGGGAGTTCTTCGACCAGGAGGACCTGGCCCACACGGTGGAGCGCACGCACGCCGCTGTGGAACGCGCCCACGCCAAGGCCGCCCGCGTGACCCCTGTGGAGCGCGCCCTGGTCGAGGCACTGCGCGCCCGCTACCCGCAGGCCGCGGCCCCGGACGCGGAGGCCTGTTCGGTGTGGAGCACGGCCTACGCCGACAGCATGCGCGGGGTGTACGAACGGGCACCCGACGACCTCGATGTCGCCACCCTGTACGCCGACGCCCTGATGAACCTCACCCCCTGGCAGCTCTGGGACATCCGCAGCGGCCGGCCGGCCGAGGGCGCCCGGACGCCGGAAGCCAGGGCCGTGCTGGAGCGGGCCCTCGGCGCCGAGGCGGGCAGCCGCCACCCCGGCCTGCTGCACCTCTACATCCACCTGATGGAGATGTCGCCCACGCCCGAGACTGCCCTGCCCGTCGCCGACCTGCTGCGCGACCTCGTCCCCGACGCCGGGCACCTCCAGCACATGCCCTCGCACCTGGAAGTCCTCTGCGGCGACTACCGGCGCGTGGTCTCCGACAACGCCGCGGCCGTCGCCGCCGACGAGAAGTACCACGCCCGCGCCGGCGCGATGAACTTCTACACCCTCTACCGCTGCCACAACCTCCACTTCCGGATCTACGGCGCGATGTTCCTGGGCCGTCTCCAGGACGCCCTCGCCACGGCCGAACGGCTCGAAGCCGCCGTACCGGAGGCACTCCTGCGCGTGACGAGCCCGCCGATGGCCGACTGGCTGGAGGGCTTCCTGGCGATGCGGGTGCACGTCCTGATCCGGTTCGGCCGCTGGGACGACATCCTGCGCCTGCCGCTGCCCGCCGACCCCGGCCTGTACTGCGTGACCACCGCGATGCTGCACTACGCGCGCGGTGTCGCCCACTCCGCCACCGGCCGGACCGCCGAGGCCGAGGCGGACCGCGCCCGCTTCCGGGAGGCGGCCGCCGCCGTACCCGGGACCCGCATGCTGTTCAACAACACCTGCGCCGACATCCTGGCCATCGCCGCCGCCATGCTCGACGGCGAACTCGCCTACCGCAAAGGCGACTTCGACACGGCCTTCGCCGAACTGCGGCGGTCGATCGACCTGGACGACAACCTTCCCTACGACGAACCCTGGGGCTGGATGCAGCCCACCCGGCACGCCTACGGCGCCCTGCTCCTGGAACGCGGCCGGGTCGAGGAGGCCGAGGCGGTCTACCGGGCCGACCTCGGCCTGGACGACACCCTGCCCCGGCCGTTGCAGCACCCCGGCAACGTCTGGTCCCTGCACGGCTTCCACGAATGCCTCCGGCGGCTCGGCAGGGACGGCGAGGCACGGATCGTGGCCCAGCAGCTGAAGCTCGCGGCGGCGACGGCGGACGTACCGATCAGCGCGTCCTGCTTCTGCCGTACCGACTGCTGCCGTACGCCGTAGAGAGCCGGTTCACAGCGTCCGCGCGACCAGCAGTGCCACGTCGTCGTGGTCGTCCGGATGGCGCAGGCCGTGCAGCAGCAGGTCGCAGGTCTCCTCCAGCGGCCGGTCCGACTCGTCCAGGAAGCCGAGCAGGACGCCGAGACGGTCGTCGATGGGATGGCGGCGGGTCTCGACGAGGCCGTCGGTGTACAGGACCAGGAGGTCACCGGCGGCGAGGTCGACGGTGCTGGTCTCGAAGGGGATGCCGCCGACGCCGAGCGGGGCGGCCGACGGCAGTTCCAGCAGGGCCGGCGCCCCTCCGGAGTGCACCAGCGCGGGCGGCATATGGCCCGCGTTGGCGATCTCGCAGCGCCGGGTGTGCGGGTCGTACACCACGTAGAGACAGGTGACGATGTAGTGCTCCAGGTCGCAGGTGATCTTGTCCAGGTGCTGGAGCACCGCGGCCGGGGGCAGCTCCAGTTCCGCGTAGGCGCAGGTGGCGGTGCGCAGCCGGCCCATGGTGGCGGCCGCGTCGATGCCGTTGCCCATCACGTCGCCGACGACCAGCGCGGTCCGGTCCTCCGACAGCGGGATCACGTCGTACCAGTCGCCGCCGACCTCACTGGTCGCCTGGGCGGGCTGGTAGCGGGAGGCCAGCTCGAGGCCCGTGTGGTGCGGCGGGTGGTCGGGGAGCAGGCTGCGCTGGAGGGTGAGGGCGGTGTTGCGGACGCTCTGGAACCAGCGGGCGTTGTCGATGGCCACGGCGGCCCGCCCGGCCAGCTCGGTGGCGAGCACCACGTCGTCCTCGTCGAAGGGCAGCGGATTGCTGGTGCGCTTGAGGTCGAGGGCGCCCAGCACCTCTCCGTGGGCGATCAGCGGCACGGCGAGGTACGAGTGCACACCGGCCTGCGCCAGCAGTTCGCCCGCCTCGGAGTTGCGGGCGATGCGCGGCAGATCGTGGGGGCCGACATGCGGGACCAGGACCGGCCGCGCGGTGTGCACACACAGCGTGACCAGCCGGTCGCCGTCGTAGGCCGCGAGGTCGCCGGGCGGGTCGGCGGCCCGCAGCGCGACCGTCGGATGGGCCGCCTCGAGGGCGAGGGCACGAAACAGCTCGGGGCCGTTCTCCGGTCTGCGGGAGCGGCGCAGGGCCAGCGCCGAGTCCAGCACGTCCACCGCGACCACGTCCGCGAGGACCGGGGTGGCGATCTCGGCCAGCTCGTGCGCCGTGCGCTCCACCTCCAGCGAGGTGCCCACTCGGGCCGAGGCGTCCGCGATCAGGGCCAGCCGGCGCCGGGCCCGGTCGGCCTCGGCGGCCGCGCGGTGCCGCTCGGTGACGTCGACCACCGAGGTCGCGGCCCCCAGGACGCGGCCGCCGGGATCCTCCAGCCGGTAGAACGACAGCGACCAGGCGTGCTCGTGCTCGGGATCGGTCGGCGGACGGCCCACGTGGTACTGGTCGAGGAGCGGGGTGCCGGTGGTGAGCACCTGGCGCAACGCCGATTCGACGCTGTCGATGTCGGGCAGCGGAAGGGTCTCCCGCAGATGGCGGCCGATGTGCTCCTCGGCGGGGACGCCGTCGATCCGCTCCAGCGCCGGGTTCACCAGCAGATAGCGCAGGTCAGGGTCGAGGAGGGCCAGGCCGATCGGTGACTGGTTGATCAGCCGCTCGCACAGCGCCAGGTCGGTCTCCACCCGCTGGAGCATGGCGTGGTCGGCCACGATGCCGAGCGCGTACACATCGCCGAGATCGTCCAGCAGCCGCATGGTACGGAACTCCATCAGCCGGCTGCCGCCGTCCTTGCGCCGGACCGGAAAGGCACCGGCCCAGCTGCGGCCGGTCTCCATCACCTCCATGAACATGTTCACCGCGGCCTTCAGATGCTCCGGGTGAATGAGCAGTCGCGCCGCGTTCTTCCTCAGGGCCTCCTCGGCCGTGTAGCCGAAGAGTTCCTCGGCCTGTGGGGTCCAGAACACGATCCGGCCCTGCGAGTCCAGCGCCACCGCGGCCACGCTCAGCACGTCCAGCAGCCCGGTCGGGCGTGTTCCGCCGAGGCCGTACCCGTCACCGCCGGAGCCACCGGCCCGCAGGAATCCCACAGCCATGCCACCACCACCTCCACCGGCCGGCGGGCCGACACCGTCGCCACGGCACTTCCATGCTGCCCCCGGCCGCCCGACCGCGCCGACCCCGGCCGAGTACCCCGATCCGCGCGGAGCTCCCGCCCGTGCCCGCCGGCCCCCGCCCGCGGCGCCCCCGGGGGGCGATGCGTATCAGGTGGACAAGCAGGAACATTGGTGTACGTAGAGGATGTAGCCAATGGATTTTCCGCGAGAAGAATTCGACGTGCCGCCCACCGTGGGTCCGCGCGACCTCTTCGACGCCTCCAGCGACGCGGCGGCGGTGCTGTCGGCCGGGGGCGTCGTGATCGGCTGGACCCGGGGCGCCGAGGCCCTGCTCGGCCGCCCGGCCGCCGAGGTGGTCGGCCGGCCCGCGGTCGAGCTGCTCGCCGTGCGCGCCGACCCGGCCCGGGCCGCCGGCGTCGCCGAGCGCTGCCGCTCCGGCATGGGATGGAGCGGGCTCGTCCCGGTACGGCACCGCGACGGCCACACCCTCGAGGTGGACCTGCGGGTCTCCGCCGCCTTCCACATCGACGGCGACGAGTGCTTCCTCCTGTCCGCCCGTGAGCGGCGGCCGCAGTGGACGGTGGGCCAGTCCGTCCTCGACGGGTTCCTGACCCGCTCGCCGATCGGCCTGGCCCTGATGAACCCGGAGCTGCGCTATGTGTGGCTGAACGACACCCTGGAGCGCTTCGGCGGAGTGCCCCGGGAGCAGCGCCTGGGCCGCCGACTGAGCGAGCTGCTGCCCGGGCTGCAGGCGACCACCATCGAAGGCCTGATGCGCAAGGTGCTCACCACCCGGGAGCCGGTCAAGGACTACGAGTACCTCGGCTGGAGCTGGGCCGATCCGCACCGCCAACGCGCCTACTCCACCTCGTTCTTTCCGCTCGTCGACGCCGACGACTCGGTGACCGGCGTCTGCTATATGGTCTCCGACGTCACCGAGCGCTGGAACGCCCGCCAGCGGCTGTCGATGGTCAACGAGGCCGGCACCAGGATCGGCACCACCCTCGACGTGCTGCGCACCGCCCAGGAACTCGCCGACTTCGCCGTGCCCCGCTTCGCCGACTTCGTCATCGTCGACCTCCTGGAGCCCGTTCTCAGCGCCGAGGACCACGGCTCCTGGCTGAGCGACGCCGGCCCGGCGCCCACCGGGCCGGCGATGCGGCGTGCCGCCCTGAAGACCGTCCGGGACGGCAACCCCGAGGCCGTGGCGCACATCGGTGACCCGGTGGACTTCCTGCCCCCGACGTACGGCATCGACCTGCTCGTCAACGGCGAGCCGATCCTCATCCCCGAGCTCGACCCGGAGGACCCGCTGTGGCTCGCCGAGCAGCCCGAGCGGACCGCGCGCATGAGGGAGTACGGACTGCACTCCCTCATCTCGGTCCCGATGCGGGCGCGCAACACCGCCCTGGGCCTCACCACGTTCGCCCGCTCGCTCAACCCGGTCTCCTTCCAGCCCGACGACGTCCTGCTCGCCCAGGAACTGGTCGCGCGCGCCGCCGTCTGCGTCGACAACGCCCGCCGCTACACCAGGGAGCACACGGCGGCCGTCACCCTGCAGCGCAGCCTGCTGCCCCAGGCCCTGTCGGGCGGTACCGCCCTGGACGTGGCGTCCTCCTACCTGCCGGCGGACGCGACGGACGGCGTCGGCGGTGACTGGTTCGACGTCATCCCGCTGTCCGGCGCCCGGGTCGGCCTGGTCGTCGGCGACGTCGTCGGCCACGGCCTCGCCGCGGCGGCGAGCATGGGCCGGCTGCGCACCGCCGTCCAGACGCTCGCCGACATGGAGCTGCCCCCCGACGAACTCCTCGCCCACCTCGACGACCTGGTGCTGCGGCTGGGGGAGGAGGAGAACGGGACCCCGGTCTCCCAGCGCAGCACGGCCACGTTCGTCGGAGCGACCTGCCTGTACGCGGTCTACGACCCGGTGACCCGGCGGTGCTCCATGGCCCGGGCCGGACACCCGCCACCGGTCGTCGTGGCACCCGACGGGCGGACCTGGTTCGTCGAGATGCCCGCAGGACCGCCGCTCGGGCTCGGCGGCATGGCCTTCGAGGCGATCGAGATCGAACTCGCCGAGAACAGCCTCCTCGGGCTCTACACCGACGGCCTCATCGAAGGCGCCGACCAGGACGTCGAACGCGGCATGGCCCGCCTCCGCGCCGCGCTGGCCGACCCCGGCGCCGACCTCGCCACGCTGTGCACGGCTGCCGTGCAGCAGCTGGTCCCCGTGCCCCAGCCCGACGACATCGCCCTGCTCCTGGCCCGCACCCACGCCCTGGGCCCCGACCACGTCGCCTCCTGGGAGGTGCCCGTGGACCCGGCCGCCGTCGCCGACGTGCGGGCCCGGGCGGTCCGCCAGGTGGTGGCGTGGGGCTACGACGAGCTGGCGGTGACCACCGAACTCATCGTCAGCGAACTGGTCACCAACGCCATCCGCTACGCCGACCCGCCCATCCGCCTGAAGCTGTTGCGGGACTCCCGGCTGACCTGCGAGGTCGCCGACGCCAGCAGCACGGCACCCCGCCTGCGGCACGCCCGCAGCATGGACGAGGGCGGCCGCGGCCTCTTCCTGGTGGCCCAGCTCGCCCACCGCTGGGGCGCCCGGTACACCGGGGAGGGCAAGATCATCTGGGCCGAGCAGGAGATCCCGCCGGACTAGGCTGCCCCGCCTCCCGCCGGACTGGGCTGCCCCGCCTCCCGCCGGGTGGGACCACCGGGCGGGCGGGGAGCGGCACGGATGTCCGAGGCTCTGTCGAATTCGCACGGTTGGCCGTACGCTGTCAATTCGGAAGGATTCGGCAGCAATTGGGGGAGCCGCCATGTCCGGGGATGCGTACGGTCCACATCAAGGGCCTCCGAATCAGGAGCCTCCGAACCAAGGGCCTCCGAATCAGGGACCTCCGTATCAAGGGCCTCCGGACCAGGAGTCTTCCTACCAAGGGTCTCCCTATCAAGGACCTCAGAGCCAAGAGCCTCCCTATCAAGAGCCCCCGTATCAAGGACATCCCCAGCCGGGACCCTCCGGCCACGGGTTCCCGGAGCAGGGTTTCGCCGGGCAGGGCTCCCTGGGGCAGGGATTCTCGGGTCAGGGGTTCTCGCGGCAGGGATTCCCGACCCCGGGTTCTCTCGTCCCGCCGATGCCGTCGAGTCCGCCGCCCGCCCCGCCGGACGGCCTGCGCGCCGCCGCCGTGGCCCTGCTCAACCTGACCGGGCTCGGCCTCGGCTATCTGCTCGTCCGAAGATGGCTCCCGCTGGCCGTGTGCCTGGCGGCGACCGCCGTCCTGCTGCTCGTCGCGCTGCCCGCGGACGCCGACGGCGTGCCCGGAGCCGCGCTCGTCGGCTATGCCGTGTTCCTGCTGCTCGCGGCCCTCCACGGCGCGTTCGTCGGCCTGCGCACCCGGCTGGTGTGGCCGGGACAGCGGCCCGTCGCGCTCGTGCTGGGCGTGGTCCTGCTCGCCGTCCCGGTGGGCGGCGCGCTCTGGTACGACAGCGCCCAGAAGGAAGCCGTCGAACGCGCGCTCCTCGACCGTCTCGACGGCGCCGACGAACGGGTCGACGCGGCCCGGCAGAAGGACTTCGCCACCGCCAAGTCCGAGTACCAGGACGCCCTGGCCGTCTACCGCGACCTCGCGGTCCACCACTCCGGCTCCCGGGCCGCCGCCCAGGTCCCCGACCGTATGAAGACATACTACACGACGGTCGCGGCGGCCTACGACCACCAGGACTACTGCACGGCGGTCGAACCGCTGAAATACCTGCGGACGGTGCCCGACTCCATGCCCAGGGACCAGCTCGGCACGCTCACGCACTGGCCCGACGACCGGCTGGCCACCTCGCTCTACGAGTGCGGAGCGGGCGGCCTGGCCGACGGCGGGGGCGACTGGGTCCCCCAGTTCGGCGAACTCCTGAGCACCTTCCCCGACTCCGGCCAGGCCGCCAAGGTCGTCCCCGCCGTGGACGCGGCCGAGAAGAAGGCGGCGAAGGCCGTCGCCGGGAAGGATCCCTGTGGCGCCGTCAAGCAGCTGCACACGCTGAACACCCAGATCGGCCAGCTGTCGAACGGGACCGGCGCCGAGGCCGACGGCCTGGTCAAGGTCGCCGACCGGGCCGACCGCAGCGGTGCCTCGGGGGAGTACGCGTGCGGCGTCAAGCAGTACCGGGACGGCGACTTCGCGCAGGCGCAGCAGACCATGCAACAGTTCGTCACCGACAGCCCGCACGACAGGAACCGCGACCGCGCCCGCAAGATCGCCATCGGTGCCGAGGTCGCCCAGACGCTCCCGGCCGCCGGCAAGAAGCTGCCCACCATGGCGTCCGGCGGCGGCATCTCGGTGACCGTCAGGAACGACAGCCCCGACGAGATCACCGTCCTCTACACCGGCCCGGTCACCGGCAGTTTCACCCTCGGGCCGTGCGGCAGCTGCGAGGCGTACTCGTTCGCCTCCTCGCTGCTTCCCGGCTGGGAGCCGTGCGGCGACAGCGGCAAGCACTATCCGCAGCACACGATCAGCCTCCCGCCCGGCACCACGTACTTCGTGCACAAACCGAAGAACGACAGCACGGCCACCCCGGGCTCCGACACCGCGAAACTGCGCTACGGCTACCTCTACACGGAGTGCGCGTACACGACGCAGACACTGGGGTCGACCTACTAGGGCCTGTCTGACAATTCCCGTCTGCCTCGCGACGCCATGCACGCACTCTCGCCGCACCGGGCGCAGACCCAAGTACGTCCAGTACGAGGGTCCACGCCCGGCACGCCGAGAGCACGCACCTGACCCCGCGAGGCCGCCCTCCGGGCGACGACGGGAATTGTCAGACAGGCCCTAGGCGGGCTGCCCAGCAGAGGTGGTGCCGGTACTGCTGCTCGGCGCTCGCGGTGAGCTGCCCGAGCTGGTCACCGAGGTCGGGACGGGCGCGGGACCGCCGGCCGGGTGCCGCGGTGCGGCGCCCTTCTCCGGGGTGCGGTGGGGCAGGCTTCGGCGGCGTTCACCTTAGGTTGCAGGTCCAAGGGCATCTCCGCAGACCACGCCTCGGTATACGGTCCGTAGCGCTCGCCCCGACAGAACTGGCCCACGTCGACGAAGATTCCGGCCGAACCCACCGCGCAGGCGCCGCGCGGCCCGCCGACGGGATCGACATGACCGGGTCCGCGCTGTCGGACCGGCGGTAGAGCCGCGGTGCGCCAGTCGATCGGGAGTCGACAGGCCGCCGATCACCGCCCCAGCACGTCGCCCTGTCACTCCACTGCTTCGAGGTGCCCTGTGGCCATGCCTTCTCCTGCCGCGTCCCCGTCCGCGCCGCCCGACACGGGCACCCGGCACATCACGGTCACCGTCGTGCTGGCCTGCCTGGGCGTGTTCGTCTCCTACCTGCCGGTCGTCGGTGTCTCCGTCGCGCTGCCGGTCATGCAACAGGCACTCGACGCCTCCACCGTCGGGCTCCAGTGGATCACCGACGCCTTCATCCTGCCGACCGCGGCACTGCTGCTGACCTGCGGCATGGTGGGGGACCTGTACGGCCGTAAGAAGACGTATCTGGCCGGGCTGGCGCTGTTCTGCCTCGGCTGCCTGGTGTGCCTGACCGCCGGCGGCGTCGTCCAGGTCTGTGTGGGCCAGGCGCTCACCGGCGTCGGCACGGCCGCGCTGCTGCCGTCCACGCTCGCCCTGATCGGCCATGTCATCCCGGACCCCCGCAAGCGCGCCCGGGCGATAGCCCTGTGGACGGCCGCCCTCGGCCTCGGACTCACCCTCGGCCCGGTGGTCAACGGCGTCATCGTGGAGCACGCGAGCTGGCGGTGGATCTTCCTGCCCTCGCTCGTGCTCGCGGTGGTCACGGCGTTGATCGGCGCCGTCGTACTGACCGACTCCCGTGCCGAGCGCGAACGCCACCTGGACATCCCCGGGCAGCTGCTGGCCGTCGTCGCCATCACCGGACTCGTCTACGGCGTCATCGAGGGCGGCAGCGACGGCTGGTCGTCCGCCCGGGCAGTGATCGCCTTCGTGGCCGCCGCGGTCGGCGCGGTCGGCTTCGTCCTCGTGGAACTCCGGTCGTCATGCCCGATGCTGGACATGCGCCTGTTCAAGTCGGCGGCGTTCTCGGGAGCGGCCCTCGTCATGGCCGTCACCCTGTTCGCCCAGGTCGGCCTGGTCTTCGCGCTGAGCGAGTACTTCGGGCTCGTGCACCACGCCTCGACGTTGGACATCGGCATCCGCCTCATCGCCATCAACGGCTTCACGGTGGTGCTCGGCCCGCTGGTCGGGCGGCTGATGAACCGGGCCACGCCCGGCCTGCTACTGGTCACCGGCCTGGTGATCGGCGGGATCGGCGCCCTCGTCATGAACGTCTTCCAGGCCGACACCGGCACCGGCGAGGCCGCCCTGGTCATCGGCGTGCTCGGCATCGGCATCGCGCTCGCCATGGCGCCGATCACCACCATCGCCATGGACGCCCTGCCGCACCGGCTCGGGGGCACCGCCGCCGCGGCCAACAGCGCGCTCCGCCAGATCGGCAGCGCCCTCGGCCCGGCCGTCTTCGGCGTCATCCTCACCCACCGCACCCTGGCCACCCTGCCCGGACACCTCGCCTCGTCCGGGCTGAGCCCCGCCGACCAGGGGCAGGTCGGCGGACTGGTGTCCGGCGTGGGTATCCAGGCGGGAGCCTTCCTGCACCTGAACACCCCCGAGAGCACCGGACAGGCCCAGGCCGCCTACGGCGCGAGCTTCACCGA
Organism: Streptomyces sp. NPDC026538; assembly: GCF_055567535.1. NCBI lineage: Bacteria > Bacillati > Actinomycetota > Actinomycetes > Kitasatosporales > Streptomycetaceae > Streptomyces > Streptomyces sp. NPDC026538. The sequence continues at coordinate 485,461 of NZ_JBVHQG010000006.1, read as the reverse complement.
TGCCCTGCACACCTGCGCCCTCGTCGGCGGGATCGGCATGCTGGTGGCCGCGGTCATCGCTCTGGCACTGATCGGCATCCGCCCGGCACGGGTCCCGCAGGCCACGGCGGAAGCGACGGCACACCCCGCCGGGGCCGCGAGCTGACGCGCAGCGCGAAGCGGCCGGCCGTCCGACGACGGCCGGCCGCTGCGCCGGGCCCGCTAGCGGGCGAGCAGTTCGAGGGTGTCGATCACCCGGTTCGAGAAGCCCCACTCGTTGTCGTACCAGGCGACCACCTTGACGTGGCGGCCGTCGACGCGGGTGAGGGCCGAGTCGAAGATCGCCGACGCCGGGTTGCCGGTGATGTCCGAGGAGACCAGCGCGTCGTCCGAGTATTCGAGGACGCCCGCGAGCGGCCCCTCCGCGGCGGCACGGTACGCCGCCAGCACGTCGTCGCGCGTCACGTCACGGGCGACCGTCGTGTTGAGCTCGACGATCGAGCCCACCGGGACCGGCACCCGGATCGAGTCGCCGGACAGCCTGCCGTCGAGGTTCGGCAGCACCAGGCCGATCGCCTTGGCGGCGCCGGTCGTGGTCGGCACGATGTTGACACCGGCGGCGCGGGCGCGACGGGGGTCGCGGTGCGGGCCGTCCTGCAGGTTCTGCTCCTGCGTGTAGGCGTGCACCGTGGTCATGAACCCGTGCTCGATACCGGCGAGTTCGTCGAGGACGGCGGCGAGCGGCGCGAGCGCGTTGGTCGTGCACGAGGCGTTGGAGACGACCGTGTGCGTGTCCGGGTCGTAGGCACCGGTGTTCACGCCGTACGCGAGCGTGACGTCGGCACCGTCCGACGGCGCGCTGACCAGGACCTTCCTGGCGCCGGCGTCGAGGTGGGCGCGGGCAGCCTTGGCCGACGTGAAGCGGCCGGTCGACTCCAGCACGATGTCCACGCCGAGCGCGGCCCACGGCAGCTGCGCCGGTTCCCGCTCGGCGAGCACCTTGATACGGCGGCCGTCCACGACGAGGACGTCCCCGTCCACGGTCACCGGGCGCCCGAGACGGCCCGCCGTGGAGTCGAAGGCGAGCAGCCGTGCCAGCGCGGTGGGCTCCGTGAGGTCGTTGACGGCAACGATCTCCAGGTCGCTGTCCCGCTCCAGCAGGGCGCGCAGCACATTGCGTCCGATGCGGCCGAATCCGTTGATGGCGATACGCGTCATAAGTGGTGTCCCTTCGCTACGCCACCAGGTTCGCGGGCGGAGCCCGGACACGACAGCGGCGAGATCGCCACGGTTCAAAAGGATCCCGCCAACCGCCGTGAGACCGGGGGAAGCGCCGGGATCACCGTCGGCCGGGCCCTCTTCCAGGGGTCTCGCGGCTCGAGCCGTGGTCAGGCGGCGGCGTACACGTCGGCCCAGTGGATCGCGTGGCCCCGTTCCTGACGGTCGCCGTGTGCGGTGGTGAGGAAGTCGATGATCTCCAGGCCGCGGCCGTGCTCTTCGGGGGTGCAACTGGCCGCCCAGTCACCGTCCGTGGCCGCCGGGCCCCCGTCGGAGACCTCGATGTGCACCCGGTGGCTGGACAGGTCATGGCTCAGCCTGAGGTTCAGCGGCGGCTCGGCGTGCTCCACGGCGTTGGTGACCAGTTCGGAGACGGTCAGCAGCACCGAGTCGGCCGGGGCGTCGGCCACCCGCCATCGGGCGAGCACGTCCTTGGTGATCCGGCGGGCCTCGCCGGCGGCTTCCGGGCGGTGGGCCAGGGGCCAGGCGAGGGATGGGGTGCAGGCGCAGGTCACGGTCATCACCTTCTCCGTCCGGCGCCCCTCAGGGCTCGCCACTATCTATAGCACTGCCTATATAGTTTGTCTATATATATCCTGTAATGCCCCAGTTGCGGAGGGTCGTCATGCCGGTCGCCGCTCCTCCTTGTCCTGGCTGGGCCGTCGATAGATATGGACATTTACTACTCAATCTATATAGACGTTATATATAGACCATGTTATGAATATGGGTATGGATGAGACATCCGAAGAAGAAGCCCAGAAGGTAGCGGCCGCACTGCACGAGCTGACCACCGGTCTGGTCCGGTACCTCATGTCCACCTGGCAGGGCATGAGCCTGACCACCGCCGCCACGCTCGGCAGGCTCGGCCGGGAAGGCCCGGTCCGGCTGACCACGCTGGCCGCGGCGGAGAGGGTGACCCAGCCGTCGATGACCGTGCTGGTGCAGCGGCTGGAAGCCCAGGGTCTGGCATCGCGGATCAGCGATCCCGAGGACGGGCGGGTCCGCCTCGTCACCATCACGGACGCCGGGCGTGAACTCCTCGCCGACCACCGCCGGGCGGGGGACGCCCGGGTCGCCGAACTGCTGGCCGGGTTGCCCGAGCATGACGTGCAGGTGCTGGGAGTGGCCGTGCACACGGTCATGCCCATCATCCGGCGCATGCTCGGGACCGATCCGCGGTCCGCCACCAAGGACGGTGGCGGACCGCCGACCGCCTGAACCTCGGGGCCCGCTCCTCGATGTCCCCTCCCGCAGGCAGGACCTGCCTCCCGAACCACCTTTCCGGAGAGGGCGGAGAACCCATGAGCACCAACTACTCGGCACCTGACACCGACGTATCGCCGACCAAGGTGCCGGACTACCCGATGAGCCGGGCGGCCGGCTGTCCGTTCGACCCGCCGCCGGCCCTGCGCGCCCTGCAAAACCTGGCCCCGATCAGCAGGGTCCGGCTGTGGGACGGCACCACCCCGTGGCTGGTCACGCGCTACGAGAACGTACGGGCGCTGCTGGCCGATCCCCGGATCAGCTCCGACGGCACCCTCCCGCACTTCCCCTATCAGAGCCCGGCCCTGAAGGAGCGCCGGCAGCGCCCCCGGCGTCCGGGCCGCGGTCGCGTATCCGGACCGGCGCCGGGGAACGTCGGCGCGGCCGAGCGTGAACCCGTGCTCGACCGGCGTCGTCCTGGGGTAGCTACTCGCCCTTGGTGAAAGTGCGCCGGTAGTCGCTCGGCGTCGTACCGAGAATCCGCTGGAAGTGCAGCCGCAGATTCGCCCCCGTGCCGAGACCGACGTCGTCGGCGATCTGCTCGACGCTCCGCTCCGACCGCTCCAGCAGCTCCCGGGCCAGGTCGATCCGGGCACGCATCACCCACTGCATCGGCGTGTACCCGGTGTCCTCGACGAACCGCCGCGAGAACGTACGGGCCGACACCCCCGCGTGCCGGGCGAGTGCGTCGAGGGTGAGCGGCTCGCCGAGCCGGTGCAGCGCCCACTCGCGGGTCACCGCGAACCGCTCACCCAGCGGCTCGGGCACACTGCGCGGCACGTACTGCGCCTGGCCGCCGCTGCGGTAGGGGGCCGCGACCAGCCGCCGGGCCGCGTGGTTCGACGCGGCCACCCCGAGGTCACCGCGCAGGATGTGCAGGCACAGGTCGATGCCCGAGGCGGCGCCGGCCGACGTCAGCACGCTGCCCTCGTCGACGAACAGCACGTTCTCGTCGACCTTGACCAGCGGATGTTTCTCGGCGAGCGCGCGCGTGTAGTGCCAGTGCGTGGTGGCGCGCCGGCCGTCGAGCAGTCCCGTCGCGGCGAGCGCGAAGGCCCCCGTCGAGATGGCCGCCAGCCGCGCGCCCCGCTCGTGAGCGGCGAGCAGCGCGTCGACGACCGCCACCGGCGGGTCCTCCCGGTCCGGGAACCGGTAGCCGGGCACGAACACGATCTCCGCCCACTCCAGCGCGTCGAGGCCGTGAGCGACGTGGTACGACAGCCCGTCGCCGCCGGTCACCAGTCCGGGCGCCGCACCGCACACCCGTACCTCGTACGGCATGCTCGCCCGGGTCGTGAACACCTGTGCCGGGATACCCACGTCGAGGGGCTTCGCCCCCTCCAGCACGAGGACGGCGACATGATGCAGGCAGGTGGGAGGCACGTCGAACAGGGTACGAGGACACGACCGACGCCTGGTACGGCCCGCTCACCGGGCTCGGCGGGGTCAGAGCTCCTCCTCCATCCGGATCACCTTGCGCAGCTCCGCCGCCGCTTCCTCCGGGGTGTCGCCCTCCCGCTGATCGAGCAGTGCGGCGGCGATGCTGTCGAGCTTGCGCTGGATGGCGTGTTCCGCGCGGCGCTCGGAGTTCTTGAGCAGGGCGAGCAGCAGCAGGTTCAGGGAGGTCATGACATCACCGACGAGGAGCTGCCAGCTCAGGTCGAGGCCCGCGGCATGGACGGCGACGAAGGCCGCGATCAGGGTGAGGCAGAAACACATGAACAGCAGGGAGCTGGTGACGTTCGAGGCCGTCTCCGCCAGCCGCTCGAACCAGCCCCGGCCGTTGCGGGTGCGCTCGGCGGGATGCGTCGTGGACATGGGAGCTTGGACGCCTGACCTTCCCGTCCGTGCGGTGCCGGTCACCGCGTTCGGCGGCCGGGTACCCCGCACCGCGTACCTCACCCGCCCCTCGGCCGCCGCGCCGCGAACACGAACTCCCGCCCCGGCGGGTCGGGCGCACCTCGACCCCCGTGACGCGGACCCGTTCGGGTGTACGCCCCCGGGGGACTGCGGCCCAGGGGGCCCGGGCCGGACGGGTTCGGTGCCATGGCCGACGCCCCGCGAGCACGTCGGCCGGTGCCGCCTGAGCCGGCCGGGGCGCCGCTGAGACGGCGGGTCAGCCGCTCCCCGGTGAACTGCGCGGCGGCGCGGTGCTGTCCCTGACCACCAGACGGGCCGGGACGAGATCGGTGCCGGGACGGGAGTCGTCCCGGGTGCGGATCTGGCGCAGGACGCCCTCGACGCAGCGGCGGCCGACCTCGGCGAAGTCCTGGTGGACGGTGGTGAGGGGCGGGATGAAGAAGGCCGCGTCGGGGGTGTCGTCGAACCCCACGACACTCACGTCGGCGGGCACGGACCGGCCCTGTTCGTGGAAGGCGCGCAGCAGACCCAGGGCCATCTGGTCGTTGGACGCGAACACCGCGGTGCAGTCGGGCTCCCGGGCCAGCGCGAGCCCGGCCGCGTAACCGGACTCGGCCGACCAGTCGCCGTGCAGCGGCGCCGGAACCGGGCGTCCGGCCTCCTCCAGCTCGGCCCGCCAGGCCTGGGTGCGGCGCTGCCCCGCGTACGACGTCCCGGGACCGGTCACATGCCACACGGTCCGGTGGCCCAGCTCCAGCAGATGCCGTACGGCCTTCCGGGCGCCGTCGGCCTGGTCGGTGTCGACCACGCTGTAGCGGTCCCCGGCGTCCGAGTCCACGACCACCACATGGACGCCGGGCGGCAGTTGGACCGTGCTGGTGTCGAGCAGATGGATCTCCATGATGACGATCACGGCGTCCACCGCCAGCTCGCCCATCCGCGTGAAGGCCCCCAGCACGTTGTCCTGCGTGGCCACGTCGATGGGGATGAGGGTGATCGCGTACCCCTCGGCCGCGGCATGGGTGGCGATCGCCTCCACGGTACGGCTGCTGCCTGTCGAGGAGAGGCTGAACAGGATCACACCGATGGTGTTGAACCGGCCGTAACGCAGGGCGCGAGCCGCGCTGTTGGGGCGGTAGCCGAGCTCCCGCATCGCGGCCAGCACCTGTTCCCGGGTGGAACTGATGACCCCGGCATGGCCGTTGGAGACCCGGGAGACCGTCTGTGAGGAGACACCGGCGAGCTCGGCGACGTCCGCCATCGAGACCCGCTGCTTCCGGCGCCCGCCCGGCACCCCCGAACCGCCCCGCAGCGCACCGCCCGTGGCCGACGGGACCGGTGCCCCCGGCTCGTTCAGCTCCATCGGCTCACCCCTCAAGTCTCCTTCACGTACCGGATGTCGCGGAGCGCGAAACCTTGACGGCCGCAGGAGCGGGTGCCACGATTCCGACGCTTTCGAGTTTACGTAAACATCGCGGTGTGACCAGCCCGGAGGGAGATCTCCGTGCCGCGTCGTGCAGCGGATGTTCACGTAAACACACCCGGTCGATGTTTACGTGAACATGCGACCGGGGCAACGAGCCGCCGCGCCGAGCCGCCTTCTCCTGAAAGGGCACGTTGATGCGCAAGACCCCCGCCGGAACCCGGATCACCCCTCGCAAGCGCGCCGCCCTGGCGGCGGTCGCGATCGCCGCGGTCGGCGCCACGACCCTCACCGGCAGCCCAGCCGCCGCCTCCGCCGCGGTACCGGGCCACGGCACCAGCCAGTTCAAGGGCGTCAACTGGGCCGACCCGCGCGACAACTACGCCGACGACCCGGTGGTCCTCTCCGGCCTGTCGCTCTCCGACAGCTACGCGCAGACCTACGCCAAGGCGACCCGGGTGATCGCGGCGTTCCGCGCCAACCTCGGGGCCAACACCGTTCGGCTGCCCATCAACCCCTACACGGTGAACGGCTCCTACTGGAAGTCCTACCGCGGAGTCATCGACGCGGCCTCGGCGCAGGGTTTCAAGGTGATCGTCTCCTACTGGGAGGGCACCGGCGCGAACAAGGACGGCTACATCGACGACGAGGCCACCTACTGGCCGATGTGGAACACCGTCGTGAAGGCCTACCGGCACGACCCGCACGTCTACTTCGAGCCGATGAACGAGCCGCACGGCTACACCGACGCCGAGTGGGCCGACCTCGCCGCCCAGTGGCTGGCGACGTATCCGTCCGTCCCGCACGACCGCGTCTTCGTCAGCGGCGCCGGCTACAACGACCACGTCACCACCGTCTGCGCCGACCCGCGTCTGAAGGGGACCTACCTCTCCCTGCACCACTACGGCTTCTGGAAGAGCTACGCCACCTACGACCAGTGGGCGGCCGACCTGAAGGAGCGGCTCGGCGACTGCGCGGGCCGGACCGTCGCCGACGAGTTCGGCGCCCCGATGACCACGGGCCTCGACTACAACGTGCCGACGCCCGACGACAACTCCGTCAACTTCATCCAGGCCGACACGGACCTGTTCCGCAAGCTCGGCATGGGCTCGGTGTACTGGCCCGGCCTGCGCACCGACGACACCTACTCGATCCAGAAGCTGATCGGCGACACCTCCCGCCCCTGGCTGGCCACCACCAACCAGTCCGGCGCCGACCGCCTCGCCTGGGCGTGGGGCCGCGGCAGGCCGGTGAGCGGCTGACCGGCTCCGGGAGGGCCGCGGTGCCGCGGCGCGCCACGAGCACCGCGGCCCTCCCGGCGGCGCGTCCTATCGGACTCGGCGGCCTGCTGCCGAGGCGAACCCCAGCCAGGTGTGCCGGTTACCGGCCCAGCACCAGCCCACCTTGGGCGCGTTGCGGCGCTCACGGCCGTCCCGTCCGGTGCCGTTGCTGATCCAGATCGCCGGAGTGCGCGCGTCCAGGGCGCCGTTGGCCTTGCGCAGCCGCGAACCGATGGTCATGAAGCAGTGGTTGCGTTCCAGGGCGGCGGGCTGTTGCAGCACCCAGTGGAGGCCCTCGCTGAGCAGCAGCGGGGTGCGGTCCTGCGCGGTGAGCGCGGGCAGCGCCTCGTCCGGGCTCCAGTTCGCCATCCGGTCGCCCCGGTCGAGACCGGTGAGGACGTAGAGCGGGGCGTCGGGCAGCGCGATCGTGTCGAGCGGGGCGAAGAGATCGGCGTCGGTCATGTCGGTGACGACGAACCCCGGCCTGCCGTCGTGCCGGAGCAGCGGCGCGAGCACGGAGGCGGGGGCGTGCTCCGGATGGACGGCGAGCAGGGCACCCGGCCCGGCAGGAGTTGCGGCGGCGGCGCGGACCTCGGCCGCGGACAGTCCGGCGATCTCGTGCACTCCCGACGCGATGAGCCGGTCGGCCTGCGTGCGGAGGGACGGGAGTGCGGGGAGGACGGTGGCGGTGACGGACGCGGATACGGGCACGATGCTCCCTGGGTCGGGGACGGGATCGGCCCTGAGGCAACGAGGCGGTCCGCCCGGATGTTCCCGTGAATCCCCTACAGACGGCGCAGATACGTCAGACCGGGGTGGCCGGAGAGCCGCGTCTCGCCGGTGACGGTGAAGCCGGCCCGGGCCAGGACGGCCCGGGACGCCGTGTTGTCGAGGGTGGTCGCGGCCCGCAGGAAGGTCAGTCCGTATCCGGTGGCGGCGAGGCCGCAGATCTCCCGCGCGGCCCAGGTCGCCAGCCCCCGCCCCGCGGCGCGCTCCGCGATCCGGTAGCCGAGGTCGGCGCCGCCGTCCGCCACGTCGAACAGGTTGACCCGCCCCAGCACTTCGCCCGCATCGTCGGCCACCACGTGGAAGTAGCAGATCCCGGCGGCCTGTTCGGCGAGCAGCGCGCGGTGCCGCTCCTCGAACCGGGCGAAGTAGTCGTCACCGCGGTCGGGGATGGACGCCGCGAAGTAGGCGCGGTTCTCCTGCTCGAAGGCGAGGATCGCCGGGGCGTGGTCCGGGCGGAGCAGCTGCAACTCGGGCATGCGCAGGACAGTAGGCACCCCGGCCGTCCGCCCGCCAGCGTATTAGCCCTTGCGCAGGTCCTTGACCCGGCGGAGTTTGCCGAGCGAACGCTCCAGGGTCTCCGGGTCGACGATGTCGACCGCCACGGTGACGCCGACGCCGTCCTTGATGCCCTGGGCGATCGTCCTCGCGGCGGCCTCACGGTCGGCGGGACCGGCGTCGGGCCTGGCCTCCACGCGGACCGTCATGTGGTCCATCCGGCCCCGCTGAGTGATCTGGATCTGGAAGTGCGGGGCAACGCCGGGCGTGCGCAGCACGATCTCCTCCACCTGGCTGGGGAAGACGTTCACCCCGCGCAGGATGATCATGTCGTCGCAGCGGCCGGTGATCTTCTCGATCCGGCGCAGTCCGGGACGCGCGGTGCCGGGCAGCAGCCGCGTCAGGTCCCGGGTGCGGTAGCGGATGATGGGCAGCGCCTCCTTGGTGAGCGAGGTGAAGACCAGCTCACCGCTCTCGCCCTCGGCCAGCACCTCGTCGGTCAGCGGGTCCACCACCTCGGGGAGGAAGTGGTCCTCCCAGACGTGCAGTCCGTCCTTGGTCTCCACGCACTCCTGGGCGACACCCGGGCCGATGACCTCGGACAGCCCGTAGATGTCGACCGCGTGGATGTCCAGGCGCTCCTCGATCTCACGGCGCATCTCCTCCGTCCAGGGTTCGGCACCGAAGATGCCGACCTCCAGGGAGGTGGAGCGGGGATCGATGCCCTGACGTTCGAACTCGTCGAGCAGGGTCAGCATGTAGGAGGGCGTGACCATGATGATCTCGGGACGGAAGTCCTGGATGATCTGCACCTGACGCGCGGTCATGCCGCCGGAGGCGGGGATCACGGTGCACCCGGCGCGTTCCGCGCCGTAGTGGGCGCCCAGACCGCCGGTGAACAGGCCGTAGCCGTAGGAGATGTGCACCTTGTGCCCGGGCCGGCCGCCGGCCGCCCGGATGGAGCGGGCGACGACGTCCGCCCACATGGACAGGTCGTTGTCGGTGTAGCCGACCACGGTGGGGCGGCCGGTGGTGCCGCTGGAGGCGTGCACGCGCCGCACCTCGGACATCGGGACGGCGAACATGCCGAAGGGGTAGGTGTCCCGCAGGTCCGCCTTGGTCGTGAAGGGGAAGCGGGCGAGGTCCGCGAGGGTCCGGCAGTCCTCGGGCCGCACACCGGCCGCGTCGAACTTCTCGCGGTACAGCTCCACGTTGTCGTACGCGTGCCGCAGCGTCGCGCGCAGCCGGGTGAGCTGGAGCGACGCCAGCTCCTCGCGGGACATCCGCTCGGCGTCGTCCAGGAGCGCCTCGGGGAGCGGCTCCCCCCGGCGGGTGGCCCTCGGCTCGGGCGCGATCACTTCGCTGCTCATCACGGCTCCCATATCCGCGCGCGGAGGGTGCGACTGCGGCCGCGGAACTCCGCGATCACTTCCTCTCCGCGCACAACGCTCACGTCGTAGACACCGCTGCGGCCGAACCGAACGCGCTCCCGCGCCGTGGCCACCAGCACATCGCCTTCGTACGCGGGCGCGATGAAGTCGATGTCGGCGCCGGCGGCGACGGTCACGGGACCGTGGCTGTTGCAGGCACAGGCGAACGCGGTGTCGGCGAGGAGGAAGAGATAGCCGCCGTGGGCGATCCGGTGCCCGTTGACCTGCGAGGGCGCCACGGTCATCCGCAGTACGGCAGTTCCCTCGCCGTGCTCGAGCAGCTCGATGCCGAGCCCCTGTGACGCCTCGTCCGCGGCGAACATCGTCTCGACGGGGCCAGGCGTCGTATCCGGTACCCGGGTCGTCATTTCCACCACCTTGTGGACCGACCGAACATTCGGTTAGCGTGCGGTGTGGTCAAGGTAATCCAGCGAGACCCCCGCATGTCAAGAGGTGTGCCGCATGCCGCAGAAGACCCCTGAGAGGCCCGACTGCCTCGCCCGTCACCGCACGCCGATCGAGCGTGCGGCGGACGCCGTCGCGAGCCGCGATCACCGGTCCCCGTACCCGGAGTCACCGAGCAGATCCGTCTACGGCGAGTACGCCGCGAGGGGCAGGGAGGCCGCCTGATGCCGGACGTCTACCTGATCGACGGGGCCCGCACCCCGCAGGGCCGCTACGGCGGTGCCCTGGCCGCCGTCCGCCCCGACGACCTCGCCGCCCTCGTCGTCGCCGAGGCCGTGCGGCGCGCCGGAGTGCCCGGCGAGGCCGTGGACGAGGTCGTTCTCGGAGCCGCCAACCAGGCGGGGGAGGACAACCGGGACGTGGCCCGGATGGCGGTGCTGCTCGCCGGCCTGCCGCACACCGTGCCCGGCTACACCGTCAACCGCCTGTGCGCGTCCGGCCTGACCGCGGTGGCCTCGGCGGCCCAGACGATCCGCGCCGGGGAGGCCGGCCTGGTGGTCGCCGGGGGAGTGGAGTCCATGACCCGGGCGCCCTGGGTGATGGAGAAGCCCGGCACTCCGTGGGCCAAGCCGGGTCAGGTGCACGACACCGCGCTGGGCTGGCGGTTCACCAACCCGCGCTTCACCGCCGCCGACCGTGCCGTCCCCGGGGACGCCGGACCGGAGGCGGTCAAGGTCACGCTGTCCATGGGCGAGACCGCGGAGGAGGTCGCGGCCCTGGACGGCATCACCCGCGCCGAGTCCGACGCCTTCGCCCTGCGCAGCCACCAGCGGGCCGTGGCCGCCCAGGATGCGGGCCGCTTCGACCGCGAGATCGTCCCCGTCCCCGTGCGTGACGGCGAGGTGACCCGGGACGAGGGCCCCCGCCCCGGCACCACCCTGGAGAAGCTGGGCTCCCTGCGGACCGTCTTCCGCGAGAACGGCATCGTCACCGCGGGCTCGTCCTCCCCGCTGTCCGACGGCGCGGCGGCCCTGACGGTCGCCAGTGCCGAGGCGGTGGAGCGCTACGGCCTCACCCCCCGGGCCCGGATCGTCGCCTCGGCCTCCGCCGGGGTACAGCCCAACCTCATGGGGCTGGGACCGGTCCCCGCCACCGAGAAGGCGCTGGCCCGGGCCGGCTGGCAGACCGGCGACCTGGACGCCGTGGAACTCAACGAGGCGTTCGCCGTACAGGCCCTGGCCGTCATCCGCCGTCTCAAGCTCGACGAGGACAAGGTCAACGCCGACGGTGGCGCCATCGCCCTCGGGCATCCGCTGGGCTGCTCCGGCGCCCGCATCCTGCTCACCCTCCTGGGCCGCCTGGAACGCGAGAACGGCCGCCGCGGCCTGGCCACGCTCTGCGTGGGCGTGGGTCAGGGCGTCGCACTGCTGGTGGAGCGGGTGTGACCACGTCTTCGTCGTACGACACGCTGCTGGTGGAGGAGCGGGCCGACCGGGTCGTCGTCACCCTCCACCGTCCCGAGGCCCGCAACGCCATCAGCGGCCGCATGATCAGCGAACTGCACCAGGTGTGCGAGCGGTTGGAGCGCGAGCCCAGGCTGCTCCTCCTGACCGGCCACGGCGGGGTCTTCGCGGGCGGCGCCGACATCGCCGAGCTGCTGGAGCGCGGCCGCGACGAGGCGCTCCAGGGCATCAACAGCCGACTGTTCGAACGCGTCCGGCGGCTGCCCATGCCCACCCTGGCCGCTGTCGAGGGCTGGGCGCTGGGCGGCGGGGCCGAGCTGGCCTACGCCTGCGACCTGCGGATCGCCGGCCCCGGTGCCGTCTTCGGCAACCCCGAGCCGGGTCTCGGCATCCTCGCGGCGGCCGGCGCCTGCTGGCGGCTGCCCGAACTGGTCGGGGAGTCGGTCGCCAAGCAGATCCTGCTCGCCGGCCGCAACCTCGACGCCCCGGCGGCGCTCGCCGCGGGTCTGGTCATGGAGGTCGTTCCCGCCGAGGAACTGCTGGAGAGCGCCCACGCGCTGCTCGACCGCATGGCGCGGTCCTCGGCCACGGCCCTGCGGCTGACCAAGCTCGTCGTCGACTCGCCCGGGGCCCACCCGGTCGCCGACGACCTGGCGCAGGCCGTGCTGTTCGAGGGCGCGGACAAGAAGGACCGCATGACACGTTTTCTCGAGAAGAGGAGTCGCGCATGACCTCGGCACCCGACACCGTCGCCGTCATCGGCGGCGGCCGGATGGGCGCGGGGATCGCCCAGTCCTTCGCCACCGCCGGCTCCGCCGTGACGGTGGTGGAGAGCGGGGCGGAGGCCGCCGCCGCGGCGCTGGAGCGGATCGGCGGCAGCCTCCGGCGGGCCGGGGAGCGCGGCCACCTGAGCGAGCCCGCGGAGCGGGTGGCCGCCCGGGTGACCGTCGTGCCCACGGTGGACGCCCTGTCACCGGGGACCGAACTGGTCGTGGAAGCGGTACCGGAGGACGCGGCGCTCAAGGCCCGCCTGCTGAAGGCCGCCGAGGAGGCGGTGGGCGACACGACCGTCCTGGCCACCAACACCAGCTCCTTGTCGGTCACCGACCTCGCCGCCGTGCTCAGGCGACCGGAACGGTTTCTCGGGATGCACTTCTTCAACCCGGTGCCCGCCTCCGCACTCGTCGAGATCGTCGTCGCCCCCGACACCGCCGAGCACACCGTGCGGGCCGCTCTGGAGTGGACCAGGGCGCTGGGCAAGCAGGACGTGGTGGTCAAGGACTCGCCCGGCTTCGCCAGCAGCCGGCTCGGCCTGGTCCTGGGGCTGGAGGCGATCCGCATGGTCGAGGAGGGCGTCGCCGCGCCCGAGGCGATCGACGACGCGATGCGGCTCGGCTACAAGCACCCCATGGGGCCGCTGCGCCTGACCGACCTGGTCGGGCTCGACGTCCGGCTCGCCATCGCCGAACACCTGCACGCCACCCTCGGTGACCGCTTCGCACCGCCGCGGCTGCTGCGCGAGAAGGTGGCCCGCGGCGAACTCGGACAGAAGACGGGCCGGGGCTTCTACACCTGGTGACCGGCGTGGGCCGGCCCGGCACCGTGCGCACCGTCCCCGGTGGACGCCGGCCCGCGCGGACGGTCGTCTTTTGCCGGGCACCGATCCGGTGCGGCCCTTGCCAGATCAGGGAGTGCATACCTTATGATGAACCGAACGAATGGTCGGTAGGGAGTGGGTGGAGATGACTGAAGCGGCCGGAAGGGACGCCGAGCACGACCTGGAGTCCCTTTTCGAGACGACGATCTCGCGCGACCAGCGGATCGAACCTCGCGACTGGATGCCGGAGGGCTACCGCAGGACCCTGGTCCGGCAGATCGCCCAGCACGCGCACTCGGAGATCATCGGCATGCAGCCGGAGGGCGAGTGGATCACCCGGGCGCCCTCGCTGCGCCGCAAGGCCATCCTGTTCGCCAAGGTCCAGGACGAGGCCGGCCACGGCCTGTACCTGTACTCCGCCGCCGAGACCCTGGGCATCGACCGGGCGGAACTCACCCAGCGCCTCCTCGAAGGCCGCCAGAAGTACTCGTCGATCTTCAACTACCCCACGCCCAGCTTCGCGGACGTCGGGGTCATCGGCTGGTTCGTCGACGGCGCGGCCATCTGCAACCAGGTCCCCCTGTGCCGCAGCTCGTACGGGCCCTACGCCCGCGCGATGGTGCGGATCTGCAAGGAGGAGTCCTTCCACCAACGGCAGGGCTACGAACTGCTGATGACGATGATGCGCGGCACCGACGCCCAGCGGGAGATGGTGCAGGACGCGGTGGACCGCTGGTGGTGGCCGTCCCTGATGATGTTCGGTCCGCCCGACGACGACTCGCCCAACTCCGCGCAGTCGATGGCCTGGAAGATCAAGCGGCACAGCAACGACGAACTGCGCCAGCGCTTCGTCGACATGACCGTGCCCCAGGCGGCCAGGCTCGGCGTGACCCTGCCCGACCCCGAACTGCGCTGGAACGAGGAGCGCGGCCGGCACGACTTCGGCACCCCCGACTTCTCCGAACTCAAGGAAGTCATCAGCGGCAACGGCCCCTGCAACGCACAGCGGATGCAGCGCAGGCGCGAGGCCCACGAGGAGGGCGCCTGGGTGCGTGCGGCCGCCGGCGCGCACGCCGCCAAGCAGGCCGCCCGGGCACGTAAGGAGGCAGTCGCATGAGCGACTCGGAGAACTGGCCCCTGTACGAGGTGTTCATCCGCGGCAAGCGCGGCCTCAACCACGTGCACGTCGGCTCACTGCACGCCGCGGACGACGAGATGGCCCTCACCCACGCCCGCGACCTGTACACCCGGCGCAACGAAGGCGTCAGCATCTGGGCCGTGCGCTCGGACCGCATCGCCGCCTCCAGCCGGGACGAGAAGGACCCCTTCTTCGCCCCCAGCGCCGACAAGGTCTACCGGCACCCGACCTTCTACGACATCCCCGACGATGTCCCGCACATCTAGGAGCCGGTGATGAGCGACGACCACGTCTACCTGTCGCTGGCCGAGGGCCACGACGACGGCGACGCCCGCTGGGCCTTCGGCACCGGCTTCGAAGACCCGCTGTACGGCGTCGACACTGCCGTACCCGAGGGCGTCGACGCCCCCGCGCTGGCCGGCCACTGCCTGGCGCTCGGCGACGACGCCCTGGTCCTGGCCCAGCGGCTCGCCGAATGGGTCACCCGCGCCCCCGAGCTGGAGGAGGAGGTGGCGCTGGCCAACATCGGGCTCGACCTGCTCGGCCAGACACGCCTGCTGTACGCGCGCTGCGGCCAGGTGGACGGCACCGGCCGTACGGAGGACGCCTACGCCTACTTCCGCGACGCCGGCGACTTCCGTAACGTACGCCTCGCCGAACTCCCCAACGGCGACTTCGCCTTCTCCGTCCTGCGGCTGCTGGTGTTCGCCAGCTGGCGCCTCGCCCACTTCACCGAACTGGCCTCCGCGCCCGACCCGGTGCTCGCGGCGATCGCGGCCAAGGGCGTGAAGGAGCTGACCTACCACCGGCAGTACGCCGCCGAATGGGTCGTACGCCTGGGCGACGGCACCGACGAGTCCCGCGCGCGCATGCTGACCGCCCTGGAATCACAGGCTCCCTACTGGGAGGAACTGTTCGCCGCGCAGGACGTGCGCGAGGCGGTCCTCGCCGATCTCCAGCAGGTCCTCGACGCGGCCGGACTCCCCGTGCCGCACACCGCACCCCTGCCCGGCCACGGCCGGCACGGCGGACACACCGAACACCTCGCCCCGCTCCTGGCCGAGCTGCAGAGCGTGGCCCGCGCCCACCCGGAGGCGACATGGTGACCGTCCTGTCCGACGTCCGGCGGGCCCGGCACCTCGCCGAGCAGGTCCCCGACCCCGAACTTCCCATGCTCACCCTGGCCGACCTCGGGGTACTGCGGACCGTGACGATCGAGGCCGACGGCACGGTGGTCGCCGGTCTCACCCCCACCTACTCGGGCTGCCCCGCCATGGCCGAGATGCGGGCCGGCGTCGCCGCCCGCCTGCGGGACGCCGGGTTCGAGCGCGTCGAGATCCGTACGGTCCTCGACCCGCCCTGGACGAGCGACTGGATCACCCCCGAAGGGCGCCGCAAGCTCGCCGCACACGGCATCGCACCGCCCACGACGGCACCGCGGCAGCCCACCGGTCCCGTCCCGCTGAACCTGTCACCGACCCGGCGCACGGTCACCTGCCCGCGCTGCGGATCGGCCGACACCGAGGAGACCTCCCGCTTCGCGGCCACCTCCTGCAAGGCGCTGTGGCGGTGCCTGGCCTGCCGCGAGCCGTTCGAGTACGTCAAGGAGATCTGATGGCAGAGCTGATGGCACCGACCGCCGGTGCCCCCGCGACGACAGTCCGCCGGCGCCGCCCAGCCTTCCATCCCCTGCGCGTCGCCGCCGTCACGCGCCTGTGCGAGGACGCCGTGGCCGTCACCTTCGACATCCCCGCGGCCCTGGCGGAGGAGTTCGCCTTCGGCCCCGGTCAGTCGCTCACCCTGCGCCGTGAGATCGACGGGCGCGACGAGCGGCGCTCCTACTCGATCTGCTCCCCGGTCGGCGCACCGCCCCGCATCGGCGTCCGGGAGGTGCCCGGCGGGCTCTTCTCCTCCTGGCTGGTCCACGAGGTGCGGCCCGGCGACACCGTGCAGGTGATGGCCCCGACCGGAGCCTTCACCCCCGACCTCACGGTGCCCGGCCACCATGTGCTGATCGCCGCGGGCTCGGGCATCACCCCCATGATGTCCATCGCCGAGTCCGTCCTGGCGGCCGACGACCGCTCCAGGGTCACGCTGTTCTACGGCAACCGGCGCACCGACACCGTGATGTTCGCCGACGAACTGGCCGACCTGAAGGACGAGTACCGCACCCGTTTCCACCTCGCCCACGTCCTGTCGCGCGAGCCCCGCGAAGCCGAACTCCTCTCCGGCCGCCTCGACGGCGACCGCCTCGCCGCCCTCGTCGCGGGGCTGATCGACGTACCCTCCGCCGACCACTGGTGGCTGTGCGGACCGCACGGCATGGTGCTCGACGCCCAGCAGGTCCTGGCCGGACTGGGCGTCCCCGGCGGACGGATCCACCAGGAGCTCTTCTTCGCCGACGAGCCGATCGAACCCGTCCGCCACGAGGAGGCGGCGGCGACGGGCCCGGCCAGCGAGGTCACCGTCACCCTCGACGGCCGCTCCACCACCGCCCGGCTGCCGCGCGGCACGGCACTCCTCGACTCCGCCGCCCGCATCCGCCCGGACCTCCCCTTCGCCTGCAAGGGCGGCGTCTGCGGCACCTGCCGGGCACGGATCACGGACGGTGAAGCCGACATGCGCCGCAACTACGCCCTCGAGCCCGCCGAGGTGGAGGCGGGCTACGTGCTGACCTGCCAGACGTACCCGGTCTCCGAGAAGCTGACGGTCGACTACGACAGCTGACCGTTCAGCGGCCGTGGGCCGCCCGCTCCGAAATCCGTCGGCGCCCCGTGCCGACGGGTCGCCGGTCTCCGGGCTTCTCGCAGCACCCGTCCGGCTCCGACCCCGGCGATCCGTTCATCGACGTGCTGTGGGAGACCAACCTCGAACTCGTCCACCACATGGCCGAGATCGCACTCCTGCGCGACCTGTGGAATGCCCCGGTCGGCGGCGCAGCGTAGCCCGCGAAGAAAGCTGGACGGCCGCCGCCGGGACCGGTTCCGTCAATTGACGTAGTTCGTGGAGCGGACCGCGCCGGCCGTCCTTCGGGCGCGCGGGGGAGACGCCCAGGACACCGCTGCGCCGGTGCCCTTGCGGCTTCCCGCGGATGTTGCCACGCTGGTCGTTCACGTTGTCTGTTCCAGCTCTCTGCGCGGCGTTCGTGAGTTCGCCGGCCCGACCAGTCCCGGCCCGACCGTTCGTGCGCGCTGCTCTCCTCCCCGGCGCTGACGCGCGTACCCCGCGCCCACACCCAGTGACCGGCCGGACAGCCGCCGCCTCACCTGGGGAGCACACCATGGACACGAACGAGGAGGCCGCCCGCGGCCTGACCGACATCCAGGACTTCCTCTACCAGCAGGCCCATCTGCGGGCGGCACGCCGGCGGGTCGCGGACTTCACCGCGCAGGAGCCGGGACTGACGCAGGACCAGCGGACGGACATCGAACGCTGGTACCTCGCCGAACAGACCTATGTGGCCCGCATGGTGACGGAGCACATCGCCGTGACCATTGACGTGGTCGAACAGCGGCATCGCGCCCGTTTCGGACACTGGCTGCGCGGGACGCTGACCGCGATGATCCTGATCACCGTGGTGATGGCCCTGTGCGTCACCGTGGTGCTGGTCGGCGCGTCGTGAGCCGCGGTGCGTAGGGCCCGCACGCAGCGCCGTGGCATCCGCGGGGTTCTCGAGTGTGCTCGGTGGCCGGGTGGCGGTCCCCGTCTCCCTTCCCACGGGGGCCACCACCCGTCGGCGCCTACCGCTGCCGCGCGAGCCAGTCGGTGAACCTGACCTCGCCGAGGCTCGCGTCCGGAGCGGGCAGCAGCGTGTTCTCCCGCAGCTCGGCTCCCCAGTACCGCGCCTGCGGGTCCGTGACGACCTTGCGGGGGTCGTTCGCCGCGTCCAGCGCGATCCGGATGAACTCCTCGAGCTGGAACGCCTCGGGGCCGCCGACCTCCACCACGCCGTTGACCGGCGCGCCCACCGTGGCGCGGGCCACGGCCGCGGCCACGTCGTCGGAGACGAGGGGCTGGATCTTGGCGTCCGGCAGGCGCACGGTGTCGCCCTCGGTCATCCCGTCGGCCAGCCCCTTCGCGAACTCGAAGAACTGGGTGGCGTGGACGAGGGAGTACGGGATGCCGGACGCCTTGATCAGATCCTCCTGGGCCTTCTTGGCCCGGAAGTAGCCGCTCTCCTGGAGCCGGTCGGTGCCCACCACCGACAGCGCCACATGGTGCCGCACGCCGGCGTCCGCCTCGGCCTGCAGGAGGTTGGCCGTGGAGGTGCGGAAGAAGTCCAGGACGGCCCGGTCCTCGAACGAAGGGGAGTTGGACACGTCGACCAGCACCGAGGCGCCCTCGAGGACCTCGGCCAGCCCCTCCCCGGTGAGCGTGTTGACGCCGGTGCTGGGCGCGGCCGCGACCGCCTCGTGCCCGTCCTCGCCCAGCCTGGTGACGAGCTTCGAACCGATGAGCCCGGTGCCACCGATCACGACGACCTTCATGACGGAGTTCCTCTCGGAGTGCTTCTGGTGTCTGCACCAGAAGAGACCGGACAGCCCTTCCGCCTGTGACAGCCCGTCCGGGGAGCCCGGGAAAATCATCCTCTGCCGCCCGTGCGTGCGGCCTGTTGGACGAGGGGGCTCAGCCGTCCAGCGACGACACGTAGGGGGCCAGCTTGGCCGGGTTCATCACCCACATGATGCGTTCGATGCCGCGTGCCGACACATCGACCGACAGCAGCGCCACCGGGTTCCCGCCGGCCGAGATCAGGACCGCCGGCCTGCCGTTGGCCTCGACCCAGCGGACGTCCGTCTGGGACCAGAAACGCGGTGCGAAGGCCACGAGGTACCGGGAGACATGCGGGAGCCCGATGACCGGAATCCTGGACGCCCCACGCATTCCGCCGCCGTCGGCGTAGCTGACCACGTCCTCGGTGAGCACCTCTTCGAGTACCGAGAGACGGCCGTTCTGCGCGGCGGCGAGAAACACCTCCAGGAATCGCCGGTGCTCGGCGGAGTCCACCGGTTCCCGGCGCTCCGCCGTCAGCCGCCTGCGGGCACGGCTCACCAGCTGGCGCGCGTTGGCCTCGCTGGTCTCCACGATGTCCGCGATCCGCCCGTACGTGTAGTCGAACGCTTCCCGCAGCACGTAGGCGGCCCGCTCCACGGGGTTCAGCTTCTCCAGGACGAGGAGAACCGCCAGGTCGAGTGCCTCCGCGCGTTCCGCGCCCAGCTGTGGGTCCGTGCTCGTGTCGACGGGCTCGGGAAGCCAGGGGCCGACGTACGACTCCCGGCGTACCTTGGCGGACTGGGTGAAGTTGATCGCCAGCCGGGTGGTGACCGTGGCCAGGAACGCGGCCGGCTCACGGATGCCCGCACGGTCGGTGTTCTGCCACCGCAGCCAGGCCTCCTGGACGATGTCCTCCGCCTCCACGGCGCTGCCGACCACGCGATACGCGATACCGAAGAGCTGTGGACGCGCGGCAAGGAATTCCTTCGTCGCCTGGTCGAGGGAGCCCGAGCCCCCGTTCTCACCGCCGCGCATGGATGTCCTCCAGACTTGGATCATCATGCTACAAGCTGGCACCTCACAGAACGGCACGGAGGGGTATGAACCGTTCCGCCGTGTCACAGATCCAGTGTGCTCGGTCATCCGTTGCTGAGGCCGGTACCGAGGGACGACGAATCCATGGAGGTGCCCGACCATGTCGGACAAGGACGCAGCGCACGGGCCCGGCGGGCAGCCGCGCCCGGAGGGGTGGAAGACGGCGTTGACGGTGTTGCAGGACGCCGCGCCGATCACCGTCCCCGAGGGGGCCTCGGCGATGACCATCTACGTCGAGTGGGAGCCCGGAGACCCGGGGACCCCGCCGCACCGCCACTCCGGACCCGCGTTCGGGTACGTCGTCGAGGGCGCCGTGCGCTTCGAGCTGGAGGGCGAGCCCGAGCGGGTGGTCGACGCCGGCGGGACGTTCTGGGAGCCGGGCGGTGACGTGATCCACTACCAGGACGGCAACGCCCTCACGGATGGGCGGACCCGGTTCGTGGTGACCATGATGTGCGCGCCGGGCAAGCCGATGCTCGAGCTGGTCGACGAGGGCGAACTGGCCGAGCGGGCCCATCTGCGCGCCCCGCGCCCCACCACGGACTGACGGACGACGGACCGGCTGCGCCTTCCCCCCTCCACGGAGTGGGAAGGCGCAGCCGGCCCCGCCTGCCGGCGTCGGTCACCCGAACTGGCCGGGCTGGTAGTCCCCGGCGGGCTGCTGGTTGATGACGTTGATGCGGTTGTAGGCGTTGATGACGGCGAGCAGGGAGATCAGGGCGACGAGCTGTTCCTCGTCGAAGTGCTTGGCGGCGTTGGCCCACACCTCGTCGGAGACGCCCCCGGCCGCGTCGGCGATCCGGGTGCCCTGTTCCGCCACCTCCAGCGCGGCACGCTCCGCCTCGGTGAACACCTTCGCCTCACGCCAGGCCGCGACCAGGTTGAGGCGCTGCGCGGTCTCCCCGGCCACCGCGGCGTCCTTGGTGTGCATGTCGGTGCAGAAGCCGCAGCCGTTGATCTGGCTGGCGCGGATCTTCACCAGCTCCTGGATCGTGGCCGGCAGCGTCGAGTCCGAGACGGCCTTGCCGGCCGAGTTGATGTGCCTCAGCACCTTCCCGGCGAGCGGGTGGCCGAAGTAGTCGAGTCGCGATTCCACGATGATCTCCTCGCTGTGTGGCGGTTGCACCTGATTGACCGGAGCGGACCGCGATGTGTGACAGGAAGTCGTGTGTGACGCGGGTCTCACCTCGTAGGCCCCGGGGAGTGGGGTCGGTCAAGACCGGGGCGGCTGACGGTAAAGGCGAGGGCATGGGTCGGTCTTGGCGGCCCGATGCCTGACGTGTGGTGGCCGTGTGGTCATGTGGTGTTCATGTGGGGGCAGTTGGGCTGGGTCAGGGTGCGGTCGTTGTCAGCTCAGCTGTTCGTCGGGAGGGCGTCATGACCACACAGGCAGACTCAACAGAGGGCAGATCGGCGGAAGGTTCGGAGGGGTTCAGCCGTCGTCACGCGCTGGGCCTGCTGGGGACCGCGGGGGCGGGTGCCGCCGCCACCGGGCTGCTCGGCGCGGGTACGGCACAGGCCGCGCCGTACGCCGCTCCGGCCTTCCACCTCACCGCGGACTCCTCGGGCGCGCCCCCCGTCCAGGGCCTGCACCTGACCTTCGGGGCCGACCCGCGTACCCAGATGACGGTGTCGTGGATCACGGACCGGCCGGTGACCAAGCCCGTCGTGCGCTACGGCACCCTGGAGCACGGCTTCGGCTCCAGCAAGAAGGCCGAGACCGTCACCTACGTCGACGGCACCTCGGACCGCACCGTCTACGTCCACCACGCCCTGCTCAAGGGGCTCGCCCCGGACACGGACTACCTCTACCTCGCCACGCACGAGGGGGCGACCCCCGACAGCGGTACGTTCCGCACGGCCCCGCAGGGACGCCGGCCGGTCACCTTCACCAGCTTCGGCGACCAGTCCGCCCCGCAGGTGACCTGGTCGGCCGACGGCACCGTCGCCCTGGACGCCAACTCCACGCCCGCGACGAAGGACATCGTCACCGGTATCGAGCAGGTCGCCCCGCTGTTCCACCTCCTCAACGGCGACCTCTGCTACGCCAACCTGGACGTCGACCGGGTGCGGACCTGGAACAACTTCTTCACCAACAACACCCGTTCGGCGCGCTTCCGTCCCTGGATGCCGGCGGCCGGCAACCACGAGATCGAGAAGGCCAACGGCCCGATCGGTCTCGGCGCCTACCAGACTTACTTCTCCCTCCCCTCCACCGAGACGGACGCCGAACTCGCGGGCCTGTGGTACGCGTTCACGGCCGGCTCGGTGCGGGTGATCGTGCTGCAGAACGACGACAACTGCCTGCAGGACGGCGGTGACGTCTACATCAGCGGCTACTCCGGCGGCCGCCAGCTCGCCTTCCTGGAGCGGGAGCTGAAGGCGGCGCGCTCCTCGCGCGACATCGACTGGGTGGTCGTGGCCATGCACCAGGTCATGATCAGCTCCTCCGACGCGAACGGTGCGGACCTGGGCCTGCGCGAGAAGTACGGCCCGCTGTTCGACCGGTACGACGTCGACCTGGTGCTCTGCGGTCACGAGCACAACTACGAGCGTTCGCTGGCCGTGCGCGGTGTGGTGACCGGCAGTGAGACCCTCACCCCCAACCCGGTCTCCCGGGCCACCGACGACATCGACGCCGGCCTCGGCACCGTGCACATGATCCTCGGCGGCGGAGGCGTCTCGGGAACCACCAACCAGAGCTTCTTCAAGGACGGCACGGCCAAGGTGATCACCGCCGTGTCGGCGACCCCCGGCTCCAACGGCAAGCGCACCTCCACCTATGTCAAGGAGCAGGCGGTGTGGACGGGCGTCCGGGACACCGAACACCCCTACGGCTTCGCCGCGTTCACCGTCGACCCCGGCCGGCACCCCGGTGACACCACCCGGATGCACGTCACGTACTACAACGTGAACAAGCCGCACGGCGAACTGACCGTCTTCGAGAACTTCACCCTGCACCGCAAGCGTTCCGACGGCCACGGCCGCTGACCCCGAGCCCGGCGGGCCGGGCGGCATCCGCCCGGCCCGCTGAGGGCCTACCGCAGCGAGTCCACACTGGCCGAAAACCGACGAACTCCCGTCAGATCGGCAGGGATTGTACCGAAGCGCGCACTGGAAATACTTGGTTAAGCAAGTATATGCTCGCCAACGGGGGCGGACGGGGGACAGGGCCGCATGCCGACTTGGGAACTGCCGCGCCGTAGCGCGTGATCGGTGTCCCGGTTCAACAACTGACAAGCTTGTGGAAGGAAGTGCCGTGGCACCGGTGCTGGTCGGACTCGAAGGTCTGCTGGCGGGGGAGCGCATCCCGGTCCTGGACACCCGCGTCACCTTCGGACGCAACTCGGAGAACACCGTCGTCATCTCCAGCCTCAGCGTCTCCCGCTTCCATGCGGAGATCGTCTTCGACGAGGACAAGGGTTACGTACTGCGTGACCTGGAGAGCAGCAACGGCACCCTGGTCAACGGGGAGGAAGTGGAGTCCCGGCTGCTGCAGCCCGGTGACGAGATCTCCCTGGGCGACCAGGAGTTCCGCTTCGAGGTGGCGGACGCCATGGAGACGCTGATGGCGCTCTCCCTGCCGCGATCCGTGACGCACGGCGCGGAGGAAGGCGAACGCGGACCCGTCCTGCGGGTCACCGTCGCCGGCGGCGGCCCGGTCGGCCTGTCGTTCGCCCTGCTCCTCGAGCACTTCCTCGGCCCCCAGGTGCAGATCACCGTCTACGACGGCAGGTGGCGCAAGCAGGGCCGAACCGTCGTCTGGAAGAGCCCGGCGGAGGGCAACGTACGGCGTCTGCAGGTGGTGACCGTGCAGAGCCGCCAGTACCTCGCCTGGCCGGAGGAGGTCCGGGAGCGCCTCTTCGACCCGGAGCACTTCACCGAGATGTGGCCCTCCGGTCCGGACTCGGTCGGCGACAACCACCCGCGCAACATGCGCATCGCCTATATCGAGGACCGGCTGCTGGAGCTGGCGAACGAGAAGCGGGACCGGATCCGGCTCATACCCGCCCGGTTCGACGCGGAGGAGCAGCAGGAGGCGCTCGCCACCCAGCATGTGCTCGCGATCTGCGACGGCGGCCGCTCGCGCACCCGGGACCGCTTCGCCGCCCGCTTCGGCAAGGCCGACGAATCGATCTACTCCCTCGACGGGCGCCACCTCCAGGACGTCGTCCTCGGGCTGCGGGTGAAGTCCGGCCTGACCGACCCCATGGCGGTGCTGCTGACCGTCGCCCAGAACCGCTTCCTGCTCAACTCGCTGCGCGGCGAGGGCTTCCTCAACATGCGGCTGACCGATGCCGAGGCCGCGGAGGTCATCGGCCTCGACCCGGTCCGCCGGGTCTTCGAGGAGTGCATCGCCTCCCGGCCGTGCCTGATGGACCGCGACGAGTACGGCGACTTCCAGTGCGCGACCCACGGCACGCTGTTCCTCCCCGCCCTGGTCAAGGGCTCCCCGCTGTGGCGCCGGGTGCGCGAGGGCCTGCTGCTGTTCGGGGTCGAGGCCGACGACCTGTCGGCGGTCACCAGCTTCCGGCTCGACATGGTGCAACGACCGCGTTTCTCGGCCGAGTTGCTGCCGCCCACCGCCAACTCCCCAGGCACCTACGGCTTCCTCCTCGGTGACGCCGCCAACGCCATCCACTTCTGGCCCGGCCGTGGCCTCAACAGCGGTCTGGCTTCAGCGATCTCGCTGGCCCGGTCCCTCAACGGGGCGTGGAGCGGGCGGCCGTTCCGGGACGCGGACTTCCTGCGGCACGAGGCGGCCATGTCGATGCTCCAGTACCGGCACAAGAGCCGGGCCTGGAAGGCGATGGTCACCACCGACGACAAGGGCGTCACCTGGGCCATCAAGGACATCATCGGCCACGGCATCGACGGGATCCCCGACGAGCCCGACCGCGAGGCGGACACCAAGACGCTGCTGGAGCGTATGCAGGCCATCCGTGCGCGTCTGGCCCTGCGGCTGGAGGGAATGCCGGACGACGAGGCGATCCTGGAGCGCCTGCGCACCCTGCAGCCCGCCACACTGCGCATGCTGGTCCTCAGCGGCGCCTGGGACACGCTGACCATGGGCGGCGAAGAGGTCGACATCGACATCTTCTACGGCGAGGACTCGTCCGCGGCCGCCGCGGCGGTGGGCGCACTGGAGCCGGCCGCCAAGCCGTAGGACGGACTCCGTTCGGCGTGCGCCGCCGAACGGACGGCCGTTCGCGTGACAACCTGCCGCCGAGCGGACGGCCATTCGCCTGACAGCCCGCCGCCGGACGGCCGTTCTGCTGACAACGCGGCGCCGGACGGACGGCCGTTCTCCTGACACCCCGCCGCCGCCGACCGCGGCGGCGGGGTGCGGTGGCGGTCAGGTGTGGGGGCGGTGGCCCTTCTCCTGGTGGGGGTAGCTCTGGTCGGCCTGCGGGAGCGTGGGCTTGGGGAGGGTGGCGACCTCCTCCTTCGCCTTCTCCAGCTGCTCGGCGGTGTTGCGGGGGAGGCGGGGCGGTCGCGGACGGGCCTCGCGGAACCGGAAGGCGGAGGTCAGGTCGCCGAAGGTCGCACGACGCCAGTCGCTGACGTTCGGCTCCTCGACACCGGTGAACCGCTCCAGGAACTGCAGGGCGGAGGTGTGGTCGAAGGCCTCGGTGGCGACCCAGCCGCCCACCGTCCAGGGCGAGACGATGATCGCCGGGACCCGGAAGCCGCCGCCGATCGGCAGGCCCTGGATGAACTCGTCCTTGGTGCCCGCGGGCGGGGTCGGCGGCGCCACGTGGTCGAACAGGCCGTCGTTCTCGTCGTAGTTGAGGATGAACGCGGTCTTGCGCCACACCTCGGGGTTCGAGGCGATGGCCTCGATCTTGGAGGCCACGTAGTCGGCGCCCGCGGCCGGGAGGTAGTCCGGGTGCTCCGACTGGTAGCTGGTGGGGCAGATCCACGACACCGTCGGGAGCCGGTCGTTGCGGGCGTCGTCCTCGAAGGTGCCGTGCGGCTGCGGGCGCACGCCCCGCTCGTACAGGTCGGAGCCGGGCTGCGCGTTCTTGAACGTCGCGAACTGCTCCAGCATGTTCGTGCCGTAGTCGTCCTCCTCCTGGTACACCTTCCAGCTGACGCCGGCCGCCTGGAGGCGCTCGGCATAGGTGGTCCAGCGGTACGGAGTGGGCGCGACGTTGCTGATGATCGGGCCGCCCAGGGTGCCGCCCGGGTCGATACTCCCGGTCATCCACATCAGCCGGTTGGGCCAGGTGGGGCCGAAGACGGAGCAGAAGTAGTTGTCGCAGATGGTGAAGGTCTCCGCGAGGGCGAACTGGAAGGGGATGTCCTTGCGGGTGTAGTAGCCCATCACGTACGGGCCGTTGACGCCGTCGGCCTTGCGGTGGGCCGGCAGCCACTGGTCCATCTTGCCGTTGTTCCAGGCCTGGTGCTGCACCGACCAGGCATGGCTGGTGGACGGGATGGCCTGGGCACTCGACGTGTGCGTGTCGAGGTGGAAGGGCAGCAGGTAGCCCTTGGGGTTGACGGTGTCGGGCTGGTAGAAGACGGACCGCCCGTTGTCCAGTTTCAGCGCGTGCGGGTCGGCGAAGCCGCGGACGCCGGAGAGAGTGCCGAAGTAGTGGTCGAAGGACCGGTTCTCCTGCATCAGCATGACGACGTGTTCGATGTCGCGCAGCGAGCTGTTCTTCGGCGGTCCGGCGGCGACGGCCTGCTGGACGCTGGGCGGCAGGAGTGAGAGGGCCGCGGCGCCGCCGAGCGCGCCGGCGGCGGAGCCCAGGAGTCTGCGACGGGTCAACTCGGCCATGGATGCTCCATTCTCAAGTTCTCCGGGGGGCGGGAACCTTTGCGGGAGTGGCGGCAGGCCCGGCCGTGAGGACGGGCCGCCGTTCACTGTGGGCCCCGGGAGATGGGGTGCATCAGGCGCGGCTGATGAACTCCGGGCCAACGCACGGAAGGAGTTGGTCAGGGGTTTACCTTCAACGTCCCCTCGTCGCACGGGCGTTGCCGAGCGTTGAAGAACGTCGGCCGCTACATGGGTTCTGTCACTGGCCCGGCGCGAGGATGTAGGTGTTGAGGGTGCCCACGGTCGTGAGCGGGGTGGGCGATCCGGTGTCGTAACGGTCCACGGCGAGGTAGTTGGGCTTCTTGCGGGCCGCGGGGGTGCAGAAGTTCTGGGCGCGGTTGAGGAGTTTGCCGTTGTCGGTGGCGGCCGTGGAGCTGATCGGGTAGTCCCGGAACTGGTTCATGACGAAGAGCGGGTGGAAGGCCGCCGAGTCGGTGGTGAGGGGTCTGTCGGTGCCCCAGCGGCTGTAGCAGGACCAGTCGGAGTCGCCTATGCCGCCGCCCATGGACCAGTAGTTCTCCACGGTCCATTCGCGCTGGTACATGACGCCGAAGGTGTCACGGGTGGCCCAGCCGTTGGCGGTGTCGCTCGCCCGGGTCCGGTCGCTGAAGATCAGCAACTGCTTGCCGCGGGCGGCGAGGTCGGCCATCGTGGGCCAGCCCCTGGTGGCGGCGCCCTCCTGGTCCGGCCGGTACAGCACGTCGGAGAGGCCGTTGACCGAGGCCAGGGAGGACTTCAGCACGTCGGAGGAGGCGTAGTCCTCCAGGAAGACCGTGGCGAACTGGCCGGGATTGGCCTTGAGGAAGTCGACCATGCGCCGGAGGTCGGTGGCGAGCGGGACGGGGTTGCTCACGCCGTCGCAGCTGTTGTGGCAGAGCACGGCCTGGCCGGAGACCGTGTAGTCGTCGAGCATGAAACCGCGGACCCCGTCGGACAGCTGCCGGCTGATCCCGTGGTTCTGGTTGGGGAACAGACTGACCGGGAACGAGGCGAAGTTCCCGTCGGAGCCGTTGGCGAAGGCGTTGTGTGCGGTCAGGAAGGTGACCTGGTCCAGGGTGCGGGTGTCGGCGGAGGGCATCGTCGTGGTCGCGTAGGAGACCGGGGTGAGGTACCAGCGCGCGAGGTCGCCCGCCGAGCCGAGCTGTACGGCGCCGGATGTGGAGCCGGTGAGGTACTGCGAGGTGCCGGGGGCGGTGACGGTGTAGGTGCTGTCGGCGCCGGCCGTGATGCTCCAGGTGGTGCCGTCCGCGCCGCAGGCGGCGGTCACCGCGGCGGTGCCGCTGCGTCCCAGGCAGGTGCCGGACTCGTCGGCGTTCTGCAGCTGGTAGCCGCCGCCGATCGCGACGGCCGTCCACTGCTGGTGGTCTTCGTTGCCCTTGGGGTTGTGGGCCACCACCGTGCCACCGCTGTCGGCCGCGTCGAGGCCGGTGACGAAGTTCTGCAGATAGACCGAGGAGACGGGGACGGCCGCCGAGGCGGTGCCCGGCAGCAGGACGGGCGCCGACAGGGCGAGGACGGCGGAACAGCACAGGACGCGCAGGGGGCGCAGTCGCACGGGATTTCCCTTCACTCCGACACGAGATACCAACGCTGTCAGAGGCATGAGATATCCGGTGGGACGTGTGCCGCGCCAGTGGTCCTGCCTGAATTCCTTTTCCCATAAAAGGATATGACGATACGTCAGCTCTGTGAACGGAGGCTAGCCTCTCGTCCGGGGAGGTGCGATCAGGGCAGGAAGGGCGAGATCCGGCCGGCGAACGGGCGGCCGGAGCGGTCGCCGCGTCTCAGCGGTCCCCGGCGACGGCCATGGAGACGGCCCAGCCGAGACCGTTGACGCCGAAATGGCGCCGTGTCTCACCCCCGAGAAGGACCTGGGTTTCGCCGTCGACGAGGCCGAGATCGCCTGGTGGGGGCTGTGCGCGGAGTGCCGGAGAGCCACCGGCGCCTGAACCGGCCGATGGCCGCGCGCGCCGTCCGCCCGGACCGCGACTGACGTCGACGGGTGTGCGGGCAGGCCCTGTTCAGGGTGTGCCCGCGGGCCCCTCCGGCCGTACGCCGGGCAGCTGTGCCACATGGTGGCGCAGGACCGCGCGGACCGTGTCCGGGTCCAGGCGGTCCGGGTGGAGCGCCGCGTTGAGGGCGAGGCCGTCGAGGAGGGCGGCGAGGTGTTCCGTGGCCACCGGGTCGTCCACGCCCAGGCGGCGCAGCAGCCGGTGGCTGATCTCCCGCAGCCCGTCGTGGAGTTCGGCGGCGACCGAGCCGAGGGTGTGGTGCGTGCGCGCGGCCACCGAGAACTCCAGCCAGACCGCCGTCTCGTCGGCGCGTGCCGCATCGAGCGGCAGGAACTCGCCGGCGATCTCCTCCACGAAACGTCGGGGATCCCGGTCGGGGCGCCGCTCTTCCAGCCGTGCCAGCACCCGTGCCTCCACGCGGTGCACCATCTGGCGGGCCGCGGCGGCGAGCAGTTCGGCGTGGCTGTCGAAGTAGTGCCGCACGGAGCCGACGGCGAGCCCGGCCTCGGCGGCCACGTTCTGGAGGGTGGCCGCCTGGATACCGCGGCGGGCCACGACCCGGAAGACGGCCTCCATCACCTCGCGGCGACGCTGCTCGGGGTCCACTACCTTCGGCACCCGTCTTTTATAGCACGGCCATGCTACGGTTTCGTTCGGCACGTCCAAGCTAAAAAAATCGCCGACCAGGACCCGGACCGCATCCGGAGAAGCCATGCGACCGTCCCGCACCGGACGCCTGGCGCGTCTGTCCCGACTCGCCCTCGACCTCGGTATCGCCTCCTTCGCCCCCGAAGCGGTGGCCGACGCCCCGGAGGTCCCGGCCGTTCCGCCCCTGCGGGACCGCCGGTAGCGGCCCCGGCCGTAGTGGCCGTGAGCACCGGCCGTGGCGGCCGTGACGCACCCGCCTCAGTGGTCGTGACGCAGGTCACCCTGCTGTTTCGGCCAATCGTGGAATGCGGACCCGGCCCCATGTCGCTACACCCTTCTTGGGGGTGTGCTGGGCAAGGGCGCTCGGCGTGACGGGCCCCGGAGGCCGAAAACGCCTCCCGGTCCGTCCCGCTCCCCGTCCCCGGACCGCCGTCCCCGAAAGGTTCGCTCACCCACCATGCCTTTGGCCCTGCTTGCCCTTGCCGTCGTCACGTTCGGTATCGGCACCACCGAGTTCGCCACCATGGGCCTGCTGCCCCAGATCGCGGACGGGCTCGGCGTCTCGGTGCCGCACGCCGGCAACCTCGTCTCCGCCTACGCCCTCGGCGTCGTCGTCGGCGCCCCCGTGCTGACGGGCATCGGCGCCCGGGTGTCCCACAAGCGACTGCTGCTCCTGCTGACCGGGCTGTTCGTGGTGGGCAACACGGCGTCCGCGCTCGCCCCGGACTTCGGCCTGCTCTTCGCCGCCCGCTTCCTGGCCGGACTGCCGCACGGCGCCCTCTTCGGCGTGGGCGCAGTCGTCGCCTCCCGGCTGGTGGCCCCGGAGCGTGCGGCACGCGCCGTCTCCAGCGTGTTCCTCGGCCTCACCGTCGCGAACATCGTCGGCGTCCCCGCCGGTACCGCCCTCGGCCAGCATCTGGGCTGGCGGTACGCCTACTGCGCGGTCGCCGTCATCGGCCTGGTGGCGCTCGCCGCGCTGGCCCTCCTCGTGCCCCACCAGCCGCGCGGCCCGCAGGCGGGCATCCGGCGGGAACTGCGGGCGATGGGCAACCGGCAGGTCTTCATCGGCCTCGGCACCGCCGTCGTCGGGTTCGGCGGCTTCTTCGCCGTCTACAGCTACCTCGTCCCCATGCTGACGCACCTGACCGGCATCTCCGACTCCTCGACCACCGCGGTCCTCGCCCTCTACGGCGTCGGCATGACCCTGGGCACCCTGGCCGCGGGGCCCCTCACCGACCGGGCCCTGCGCCCGACGCTGTACGCCGGGATCATCCTGCTGGCGGCCGCGCTGGTGACGTTCTACTTCACCGTCCACAGCACGGTGCCGGCCCTGGTGACCGTCACCTTCATCGGCGCGATGGGCGCGCTCATCACCACGCCCGTCCAGATGCTGCTGATGATGAACGCGAAGGACGCCCCGACGATGGCCGCGGCCTCCAACCACTCCGCCTTCAACATGGCCAACGCGGCCGGCGCCTGGCTCGGCGGCCTGGTGATCTCGGCTGGCTGGGGCTGGGCGGCCCCCAACCTGGTCGGCGCGGCCCTCGCGATGGCCGGTCTGGCGCTGGCCGTCACCGGCGGCGTCCTGGACCGCGGCAACCGCCCCTCGAAGGTGGTCACCTCGCAGGAGGGCCGGGCCTCGGTGGCCGTGGGTGAGGGCGTCGGGGACCGCGCCGTCGAGGACCACCGCCCCGCCGGCTGAGCGCCGCCGGCCGACCGGACCGCGGGATCAGGCCGGGGTGTCGCCGCGGAGTTCCACGAGGGTGGACGCCGTCAGGCGCAGGGGCGCGTCGGCCGGGTCGACGAGGACGACCGTGCAGGTCGCCGCATGGGCGAGGGCGGTGGTGAGGCTGCCGTCGGCGAACTGGGCGAGCGGGCCGCGCGGCGAACGTCCGACGGCGACGGCACGGGCGTGGACCTCGGCGGCGTGCCGGGCCAGCACCCGGCCCGCGGCGGCGTGATCGCCGACACTGTCCAGCACCTGGCCGGTGGCGGCGAACCCCTGGGCGGCGAGCCGGTCCAGGTGGGCGGTCACGGCGGCCCGCGCCTGCTCGGCGGTCTCGGTGTCCGCGGCCTGCTCCTCGACCACGGCGGTCCGCTGGACGTGCACCACCTCCAGCGGGCTGCCGGTGTCCCGCGCGAGCCGGGCGGCGGCGTCGACGATGGCGGCGGCCTGCCCGTGGTCGCCGACGGCGACGACGACCGGGCCGGTGTCGGCCGTGACCCGCCGCCCCACGGGGGTGAGCGTCGGGGCGACCGGCTCCCCGCCACCGAGGCGGGACTCCGCCTCGCGCAGCAGCCCATGCCCGCTGGCCAGGACCGGGATCGCCAGCAGGAAGGTGCCCGCGCCCAGGTAGAACGGCACGCTCAGATCGGTGGCGTCGGCGAGCTTTCCGGCGACGTACGGGGCCAGGCCACCGCCGATGAACCGCAGGAAGCCGTACGCGGAGGAGGCCACCGGTCGTTCCACCGGCGAGACCACCATCACCGCCTGCGTGGTCAAGGTGTTGTTGACGCCGATGAAGATCCCGCTGACGATGACGGCGACGATCACGACCGTCGGGGTGTCGACCCCGGCGGCGATGACGGCCATCACCGCGCCGAGGCCGACGAGGTTGGCGTACAGCACGGGCGCGGTGCCGAAGCGGGCCTGCAGACGCGGCGCGAAGAAGACGCTGAACGCGGCGACCAGCAGACCCCAGCCGGTGAAGACGAGCCCCAGCTGATGGGCGTCCAGCTCCATCGGGTAGGGCGCGTAGCCGAGCATCGTGAAAAAGCCCCAGTTGTACAGCAGGGCCATGATGCCCATGGTCAGCAGACCGCGGTGGCGCAGCGCCGTGATCGGGGCCAGCGGGGAGGTACGGCGTTCCGGCTTGGGCAGCGCCGGCACGAAGGCCAGCGTCGCGACGAGCGCGATCGCCATCAGTACGGCCACACCGAAGAAGGGACCCCGCCAGCTGATGGCCCCCAACTCGCCGCCCAGCAGGGGGCCGACGGCTATGCCGAGGCCCAGGGCGGTCTCGTAGAGGATGATCGCGCCGGCGAAACCACCGCTCGCCGAGGCGACGATGACGGCCAGCGAGGTGGCGATGAACAGGGCGTTGCCGAGCCCCCACCCGGCGCGGAAGCCGACGATGCCGTTGATCGAGCCGGAGGTGCCGGCGAGCGCGGCGAACACCACGATGATCGCCAGCCCGGTGACCAGGGTGCGCTTGGCGCCGATCCTGCTGGACACCCAGCCGACGATCAGCATCGCGACCGCGGTCACGATCAGATAGCTGCTGAACAGCAGCGAGACCTGGCTGGGGGAGGCGTGCAGACTCGTGGCCAGGGCGGGCAGGATCGGGTCCACGAGGCCGATGCCCATGAACGAGATGACACAGGCGAACGCCACGGCCCACACGGCCTTCGGCTGCCTGAACGGGCTTGCGGTCCTCGGGTGCGGAGCACTCATCGACGGTCCTCTCTCCGGATGCGGACGGACGGGACGGCTGTGGGGGGAGGGAGTGAAGGGGTCAGTCGTGGGCCCGGCGTCCCTCGATCGCACGGGCCAGGGCGGGCAGGGCGAGCCGGACGGCCCGCTGCTCGGGTTCGGTCAGCTCCTCGATCAGTTCCCGGAGGGCGTGGGCGCGTTCGGAGCGCCGCTGCCGGAAGACTTCGAGTCCGGTCCCGGTGATCTCCACGAGGACGCCTCGGCCGTCGGTGCGGTCGGCGTGGCGTGCCACCAGCCCCGCGCGCTCCAGCCGGCCGACGAGCTGGGTCATCCCCGGCTGCGAGACGCCTTCGGCGCGGGCCAGTTCGGTCAGCCGCAGCGGACCCTCCCGGCCCAGCCGGCCCAGCGCGGCGGAGGCGGCGGTGCTCAGACCGCCGGTGGTGGCGCTGTGCCGCACATGGCGTACCAACTGCTCCACGGCGATCATCAACTGCTCCGCCGAACCAGCGGGATTCCCGGCACCCGCCGACCCACCGGAGCCGCCCCGATCTTCGATCCGGTTCTCCATAACGGCATTATGCATCTAGATGTACGGTGAAACAAAGGGTCTGGCTCAGAGCATCGCCGGGGAACACCCCGGTCGGCGGGGAACACCTGCCGGGACAGGGGCGCCGGCCGAGTCCGCGGCCGGGACGGTGTCACCTTCCCGGCCGGCGGCCGCCGTTGCCGGCACACCCGCCCGTCACAGATCCACGCGCACTCCCCACCCCTGCTCGAGCGCCACGTCGTAGGCCACCCGGACCGCCGCCACGTCGAGCGCCGCGTGGCCGGTGGACTTGAAGACGGTGAGGACGTCGGCGTCCCCGCCCCGCCCCGGGTGGCCGCCGTCCAGGACGGACCCGAGCAGGGTCACCGGCCGGCCGGGGGAGAGGTCCTGGAGTTCATGTGCGCCCGCGGGTGGTGGTGCGCCGGCCGCGCCGGTCCACTCGGTGAACAGGACCGCGTCCCGTACCGTACCCGGGTCCAGTTCGGGCCCCTGGGAGCCGCCGACCGAGGAGACATGGACGCCGGGAGCGAGCCACTCGCGGCGGAGGACGGGAGCGGTGGCGCCGGTGCAGCAGAACACCACTTCGGCCTCGCGCACGGCGTCCTCGATACCGGTGGCGACCCGCGCGCCGGGATACAGTGCCGCAGCCGCACCGGCCCGCAGCGGATCACGGCCGGCCACCGTCACCTCGGCACCCGGCCGCACCGCCGCGAGGAGCGCCAACTGGGCGCGTGCCTGGGCGCCCGTCCCCACCACCGCCACCCGGCCGAGACCGGGGCGGGCGGCCAGGGCCAGCGCGCTCTGCGTGGCGGACGCCGCCGTGCGGACCTCGGTCAGCGACTCGCCGTCCACCAGCGCCAGCGGCCGGCCGTCGTGCTCGTCGAACAGTGCCACCAGCCCCCGGTGGAAACCCCGTCCGGGGTGGCGGGGATCGGCGGTCACGGTCACCAGCTTCGCGGCCAGGCCGAGCCCCGGGACGTAACCGGGCATCGCGCCCAGCAGGCCGGTCGGCGTCAGGGCGGCGATCCGCGGCGGGACGGAGGCCTCGTCGCGGGCGACGGCGACAAGTGCCCGGGCCACCGCGTCGAGTACGGCGTCCGGTGGCAACGCGGCGGCCGTCTGCCGGCGGTCCAGCACCAGCATGCCGCTCATCGGCCGGCCTCCGCCGTGCCGGCGGTCAGAGCCGTCGCCAGCTCGTCCGTGGCCGCGCGCAACTCCCGCCGCACGGACGCCAGTTTCGGCCCGTCGAACTCGGCGTCCGGTCCCACGACCGTCAGTGCGCACACCGGAGCGCCAGGGTCCGGCACCACCGCCCGGCTGACGGAGGCGACCAGCTTGTCGTTACGGCCGTGCTCCACGGCGACACCGGTCCGCTCCACCTCGGCCAGCTCCCGCGCCACCTCGCCGGCGTCCTCCCCGAGCCCGTCCAGCCACCTGCTCCTCGCCTCCGGTTCGAGCGCGGCGACCAGGGCCAGCGGACCGGCGAACCGCCGTACCGGCAGCAACTCGCCCCGCAAGTGGCTGATCATCGCGAGCCGTTCGGGTCTGACCACGTCGATCACTCGGGCGCCGCCCTCCTCCAGCACCTGGAGGTTGACCATCATCGCGGTCTCCGCGGACAGCCGCTCCAGCACCGGACGGGCCAGCGCGGTCAGCGAGTTGCCCACGGCCGAGGCGGACATCCGCAGCACCGCGGCACCGGGCAGATAACGGTCACCGGCCCGCAGTACCCAGCCCCGCCGGACCAGGTCCACCAGGATCCGGTAGGCGGTGGCGCGGTGCAGGCCCACCTCTGCGGCCAGGTCGGTCAGCCGCACCGGGTGCGGTGCGCGCGAGACGGCCTCGACCAGGTCGAGCGCCTTGTCCACGGCCGACCGGGGCGGCGCCGAGGTACGGGGTGCGACGGGCATGGCAGCGGGTTTTCCCTCTCGTCACGGTGCGCCACGGACCGGGGTGTCCTGGTCCGCGTCCGGGGCGGTGTCCTGTCCGGAGTCCCGGCCCGCGACCTGTCCGGTGTCCCGTCCGGCGTCGTCCCGACCGGCGTCCTGTCCGGTTCGGGTCCTTGCGGTGATCCGGCGGTCGCGGAGTACAGTACCTGCGTTTCATCACACGATACAGCTGTTACGTACAGCGTAACAGCGCGCCGTCTCGCGGACCGAAGGTGACCATGACCGACCTGCCCCCGGGCGCCCCGACCCCCTGGGCGGCACCGCCCGCCGGAACCGTCACGGTCTACCGCGGCGCCACCCTCTTCGACGGCACCGGTGACCGCCCCCGCCCGGACATCACGATCGTCACGGACGGCGCCCGGATCCACACCGTCACCGGCGACGGCGATCCGCTTCCCCCGCTCGCGGCCGACGCACCCCGCGTCGACCTCGACGGGCGGTTCGTGGTCCCCGGCCTGATCGACACCCACCAGCACCTGGCCACCCCGCCCGACCGGCCCGTCGCCGAGGCGGTGCTCCGGCGCCTGGTGCACAGCGGGGTCACCGCCGTCCGTGACATGGCCGACGACCTGCGCCAGATCGGCGACCTCGCCCGGGCCACCCTGGTCGGCGAGATCCCCGGCCCCGACATCCGCTACGCGGCGCTCATGGCCGGGCCCACCTTCTTCGACGACCCGCGCACCCACGAGGTCTCCCGGGGCGCCGTACCCGGAGCGGTCCCCTGGATGCAGGCCGTCACCCCCGGCACCGATCTCACCATCGCCGTCGCCCTGGCCCGCGGCACCCACGCCGCCGCGATCAAGGTCTATGCCGACCTGGACGCCGCGACCGTCGCCGCCGTCACCGCCGAGGCGCACCGCCAGGGCATCGCCGTCTGGGCGCACGCCACCGTCTTCCCGGCCGCGCCCGGCGAGGTCGTCGCCGCGGGCGTGGACAGCGTCTCGCATGTCACCCTGCTCGCGTTCGAGAACCCCACCGAGCCGCTGAGCAGCTACAAGACCAAACCCCGGGTGGACCACGAACGCTTCGCCACGGGCGACGACCCGAAACTGGCCGCCCTCTTCGCCGAGATGCGCCGTCGCGGCACCGTCCTCGACGCCACCGCGTCCATGTGGACCAGTGACGAGCTCCGGGGGGACACCGTCGACTCCGCCGAACGGGCCCGCCTCAACGCGGAGTTGGCGGCCGCCGTCACCGCCCAGGCGCACCGCGCCGGAGTCGACGTCTGCACCGGCACGGATTTCGAGACCGGCCCGGAGGATCCCTTCCCCGCGCTCTACGGCGAACTCGCCTTCCTCGTCGACCGCTGCGGCATCCCCGCCGCCGACGTCCTGCGCTCGGCGACCCTGGTCGGCGCCAGGGCCGCCGGCACCGAGGCGGACATGGGCAGCGTAGAACCCGGAAAACTCGCGAACTTCGCCGTCCTGGACGAGGACCCCCTCCAGGACATCACCAACCTGCGCACCATCACCCTCACCGTGAAACGCGGCTGCCGCTTCGACCGCGCCGAGTTCGAGAAGGACGCCAAGTGACCGCCGCCCACCCCGTGATCGTCAACGCGCTGGGACAGCTCGACAACCCCAACGCCCCCGCGGCCCTGGCCGCCGCCACCCAGCTCAACCCCTCCAGCGGTCAACTCGCCGTCGACGCACGGGCGATCGCCGACGCCCACGCCTCCGGCCTGACCGCCGTCAACATCACCCTCGGCTACACCATGGGCGACCTGCCGCCGTACGAGCACACGCTGGAGGAGATAGCGGTCTGGGACGGGATCATCGACGCCCACCCGGCCGACCTGCTCAAGATCCGTACGGCCGCCGACATCCGACGCGCCCACCAGGAGCGGCGGATCGGCGTCGTCTACGGCTTCCAGAACGCCGTCGCCGTCGGCGAGGACCCCGCCCTCGTCGACGCCCGGGTCGCGGGCTTCGCGGAGGCCGGCGTACGGGTCGTCCAGCTCACCTACAACCAGGCCAACCACCTCGGCGACGGCTCCATGGCCACCGCCAACCGTGGCCTGACCCCCTTCGGCCGCCGGGTCGTCGAGGCCCTCAACGACCACCACCTGATGGTCGACCTCTCGCACAGCGGGGAGAACACCTGCCTGGACGCGGCCCGGCACTCCCGGCAGCCCGTCTCGATCAACCACACCGGCTGCCGTGCCCTGGCCGACCTGCCGCGCAACAAGACGGACGAGGAACTCCGGCTGGTCGCCGACCGAGGCGGCTTCGTCGGCATCTACTTCATGCCCTTCCTCAACCCGAGCGGGCACGCGACCGCCGCCGACGTCGTCGACCACATCGCGCACGCGGTCGACGTCTGCGGCGAGGACCACGTCGGCATCGGCACCGACGGCGGTGTCACCGCCGTGGACGACCTCGGCGCCTATCGCACGGCCCTCGCCGAACACGTCGCCGCCCGGCAGGCGGCCGGTGTCGGCGCGGCCGGCGAACGGGCCGACACCTACCCGTTCGTCGTGGACCTGCGCGGCGTGGACCAGTTCCGCGACCTGATCCGCCTCCTGGAGGAACGCGGCTACCACTCCGAACGCATCGAGAAGATCCTCGGCCGCAACTTCCTCGACTACGCCACCCGCGTCTGGCCGTCCTGAGCCGGTCCTTCGGCGTCGCGCCGTCGGCGGCGTACGGTAGCGGGCCCGTGCGGGCAGGCGTCGTGCTCGACGCCGCCGTTCCGACCGGGTCGGCGCGAGCGGCGGCCCACCCGGGAGGGAGTGCGTGGCGGCGGCGGTCAGCGGTGTCCCGGTGCGGTCGGAACGGCGGCGTCGTCGCCGTCCCCGGTACCGGACGCCGTGGCGCGCGGCCGGGTGCTGCCGGGCTCGCGCAGGGTGCCGAACAACAGCCGGCTCAGCACCGGCATCAGGACCAGCGGAGCCAGCGCGGTCTGCAGGGAGGTGGCGTCGGCGAGGCTGCCGAGGGCGGGTCCGGCCAGGCCGCCGACGCTCACGGTCAGGCCGAGGGTGACCCCGCTGGCCGTGCCGATCCGCGAGGGCAGATAGTCCTGCCCGAGCGTCACCTGGAGCGAGAACAGCACATACAGGCCGACCGACGCCAGCGCCACGAACAGGTAGAGCGCCGGTCCCGGCACCACACCACACCCGCGACGGCCACCACGGCCAGCACGTAGGACCAGCGGCAGACGGTCACCCGGTCCCAGCGGCCGGCCAGGGATCCGCCCAGCACGGAACCCGCCATCGACGCCCACCGGCACGACGACCACCAGATCGTCTACGCCGGCCGGGGCGTGGTGGCCGTGACGACCGGCGCGGGCTCCTGGGTGGCCCCCGGCAACCGTGCCATCCGGGTACCGGCCGGCACCGTCCACGCGCACCGGGCCCACGGCGAACTCGAACTGCACTTCATCGGACTGCCCGCCACCGAGAATCCCCTGGCGCTCGACGCCCCGACCGTGCTCGCCGTGGGACCGCTGCTGAGCGAGCTGATCATCGCCTACACCCGTGGCGAGGACGACGACAGCCCCGAACGGGCCCGGCTGCGCGCCGTCCTGCTGGACCAGTTGCGCGCCTCACCGCAGCAGCCGCTGCACCTGCCCACCCCCACCGCACCCCTGCTGCGCGACGTGTGCGCGATCCTCCAGGCCGACCCGGCCGACGGCCGCACGCTCAGGGAACTCGGCCGTGTCGTCGGAGCCGGTGACCGCACCCTGTCCCGGCTGTTCCGCGGCGACCTCGGCATGACCTTCCCGCAGTGGCGCACCCAGTTGCGTCTCCAGTACGCGCTGGTCGTGCTGGCCGAGCGGACCCCGGTGACGGCGGTGGCGCACGCCTGCGGGTGGTCGTCGGCCAGTGCCTTCATCGACGCCTTCCGGCGGGCCTTCGGCCACACCCCGGGTTCCCGGCCGGCGGAGTGACGGCGGGACCCGGCCGCGGACTCGGCGGTTCTCACCCGCCGGCCGGTTCCGCGTCCCGTACCCGCTGCGGCGACCGGGCCGCAGGCGTCGCGAACACGGCGGCCACCACCAGGGCGAGCACCAGGATCAGGGCGTTCCGCAACCCGAAGTGCTCACCCAGGTAGCCGAGGGAGGGCGGCCCCACCAGGAAGGCGACGTAGCCGACGGTCGCGGCCAGCGCGACCCGGGCGGCGGGGTCGGAGCCGGAGTCGCCCGCCGCGGAGAGCGCGACGGGGAACCCCAGCGACGCCCCGAGGCCCCACAGGACGGCGGCGGCAGCCGCCACGCCCTGGTTGTCGACGAAGATCACCAGGGCCAGGCCCGCGGCCCCGACGAGCGCGCTCCCGCACAGCGCCGCCGCCCGCCCGAACCGGTCGACGAAGCGGCCGCCGACGAAGCGTCCGAGGGTCATCGCGGCGGCGAACACCGCGTACACGGCCGAGCCCAGGGCGGCGTCGAAACCGTGCCCGTCCACCATGACCAGCGGCAGCCAGTCGTTCGCGGTGCCCTCGGCCATGGCGAGGGCGAGGATGACGCAGCCGATGAGCAGCAGCGTGGGGTCCTTCCACACCGCGGCCCGTGCCGTGCCCGGCTCGCGGCGCTCGGCGGCGGTCCGCCGGCCCACCTCGGAGGGGACGCTCCTGATCACCAGGGCGAGTGCGACGAGGACCACCACCGCGACCGTGACGAGATGGACGAGCACGGGGAAGCCGACCGCTGTCAGACACATGCCGGCGACCGCGCCGACGACGGTGCCGAGACTGAAGAAGCCGTGCATGGCGGGCATCGTGGAGCGGCCGAGCAGCCGCTCCACCTCCGCGCCCTCCACGTTGATGGCCACCTCGCCGCCGCCCATGCCGAGGCCGAACAGGCCGAGGCCCAGAGCGACGCCGGGGCCGGAGCCGGCGGCGGCTCCGATACCGATCAGCGCGGCACCGGCGGCGATCGCCGACGTGCCGGCGAGGATGACGAGCCGGGCGCCCCAGCGGGCCACCAGCGCGCCCGAGCACAGGATGCCGGCCATCGAGCCGACCGAGAGCCCGAACAGGATCAGCCCCATCTGCGCGGTGGATGCGCCGACCAGGTCCCGCACGTCCGGGGTGCGGGTGACCCAGGAGGAGATGGTCAGGCCGGGGACGAAGAACAGGACGAAGACGGCGTTACGGCGCCCGGCGAGGTCGGCGGTCATGGCTGCTGGCTCCAGATGTGCCCGATGGGTCAGTGTGCGTGAGTCTGTACGAATGTACACACTGTCTTGTACATCCGTACACACTCGGTGTGGCGCAACCCATGGCAGATTGAGGGCGTGACCGGCACACGACGCGAGATCCCGAACGACCCCGGACGCAAGGAGCGCATTCTGGATGCGGCCCTCGACGTGATCGCCGAGGGCGGTGTGCACACGACCACCCATCGGAGGATCGCGGCGCGCGCGCAGGTCCCGCTCGGCTCGCTGACGTACTACTTCGACGGGATGGCGGACCTGCTGGCCCAGGCCTTCGCCCGCCTGTCGGACACCATGTCCCAGCTCTACCGGCGCACCCTGCAGTCCGCCGCGTCGACGGCCGAGGCCGAGGCGGCCGTCGTCGAGCTGATCTGCGGACCGGCGTACGCCACGGAACGCGACATGACGCTCATCTTCGAGATGTACGCCTACGCCAACCACAACGAGGCGGTGTCCGCGACCACTCGCACCTGGCTCGAACGCAGCAGGGACAGCCTCGCCCTGCACTTCACGCCCGGGGTGTCCCGCGCGCTCGACGCGCTGATCGAGGGCTGGCCGATGCACCGCGCCTTCGACGAGGCCCCCCTGGACCGGCGCCTGGTCACCGAGACCGTGCACGCGATCGTCACCGCCGCCCCGAGCCTCACCGCCGACGGCAACTGAAGCGCCCCGGCCACTGAACCGCCCGCACGGCACGACGTCTCAGTGCACGACGTCCGTCAGGTGGGGTACGACGCGGGTCAGCCGGACCACGCCCCACGTGATCAGCCCGGCGCCGAGCGCCTCCGGCAGCAGCCACCAGCCGGTGCGTACCGACTCGCCGAACAGGGCGACGCCCAGCAGCAGGCTCACCGACGCGTCGCCGATGGTCAGCGCGGGCTGGGAGGCGACGAGCGGACCGGCCTGCAACGAGTTCTCCAGGAGCATCAGCGCCGCGATCCCGGCGAGTGCGAAGCCGTAGGTCTGCCAGGTGGTGAGGAAGGCGGGCAGGCCGTCGTCGGCGAGCCGGCCGGTCGCCGACTTCATCAGCGCGGCGGTCAGCGCGTTGCCGATCGCGGCACCCGACGCCAGGGCCGCCGCGCGGAACAGCGGCGACGACGAGGACCGTTCGAGCAGCACGACGCCGGCGATGGCCCCCACGGTGAGGGCCAGGGCCGGGATCCAGCGCTGCATGGACGCCTGCTCCCGGCCGCCCGAAGGAGCCGCCGAACCGAGCAGGAGGGCCAGGCCGGACACCACCACCGCGATCGCCCACCAGCCCTGCGGGTTCGGCCGCCGGTGCATCAGCGGCATGGCGATGAGCAGGGCGAACGGGAGCTCCAGCATGAACAGCGGCTGGACCAGCGCCATCGGTCCGTTCACCAGGGCCAGCGCCTGGAACACCGCGGCCCCCACGACACCGGTGATCCCGATGGCCCAGGCGGGCCGCCGGGCCAGGGCGAGCAGCAGGCGCACCCCGCCCCCGCCGGGCAGTGTCGACGCGGCCTTCCGCTGGAAGGCCGTGCCCGTCGCATTGCTGACGGCACCCAGGACGGCGAAGATCACGGCCAGCACCATCATGGTTCCAGCATGCCGTGAGCGGGCCCGGCGCTCTCTTCGAGGACGGCACGCGGGCGCCCCCGCGCCGCTCCGGTTCTCCCGCATGCCGGCCGGCGGATTCCGAGGACCGGGACGCCGGGTCGCCGCAGGTCCCGGGGTGCGTCGGTCAGGCCACCTGCCCACCGTGCAGCGCGGTATAGGCACCGCCCCGGTGCAGCAGTTCCTCGTGGGTGCCGATCTCGCGGATACGGCCGTCGTCCATCACCACGATGCGGTCGGCGCCGCGGACGGTGGACAGCCGGTGGGCCACCACGAAGGTGGTACGACCGCGCAGCAGACGGGTCAGGGCCTGCTGTACCAGCGCCTCCGACCGGGTGTCCAACGCCGAGGTGGCCTCGTCCAGCACCAGGACCCGCGGATCACGGATCAACGCCCGAGCGATGGCGAGGCGTTGGCGCTGGCCGCCGGAGAGCCGGGCGCCGCGCTCGCCGACCACGGTGTCCAGGCCCTGGGGCAGCTGGTCCACGAACTCCAGCGCGTTGGCGTCGCGCAGCGCCGCGCGCACCGCCCCCTCGTCGGCCTCGTCCTCCATGCCGTAGGCGACGTTCTCCCGGATGGTGCCGTCGAAGAGGATCGACTCCTGCGGCACGACCGAGACGAACCGCCGGTAGGTGCGCAGATCGAGGCCGCTCATGTCGGTGCCGTCCAGGAGCAGCCGGCCGGCGGTGGGCCGGATGAACCCGATGACGAGGTTGAGCACGGTGGACTTGCCGGCACCCGAGGCGCCCACCAGGGCGACGGTCTCGCCCGGCACCACATCGAGGGTGAAGTCCGCCACCGCCGCGCGGTCGGTGTCCTCGTAGGCGAAACCGACCCGGTCGAACACGACGGCACCGCGGACGGCGGTGACCTCCGCCCTGCCCTCGTTGTCCTCCAGCTCGGGCGCCTGCAGCACCTCACCGACCGAACGTACCGACTCCAGCCCCTTGGTGACGACCGGCGCCAGACTCGTCAGCGTCGTC
The DNA here is from genome assembly GCF_055567535.1 of Streptomyces sp. NPDC026538. NCBI lineage: Bacteria > Bacillati > Actinomycetota > Actinomycetes > Kitasatosporales > Streptomycetaceae > Streptomyces > Streptomyces sp. NPDC026538. The sequence continues at coordinate 442,344 of NZ_JBVHQG010000006.1, read as the reverse complement.
GTGGAGTTGGTGAGAGTGGTCAGGAAGGCGCTGAGCATGACGACGTCACCGGCGGAGACGCCCCACATGCCGTAGTACGACACCAGCGCGGCGGCGGCGAGCACGGCGACGCCGATCACGTTCAGGACCACCCAGGCCAGCGAGCCGAAGCGGCCGTTGACCAGGTCCAGCCGCATCCCGGAGGTGAGCAGCCGGCTGAGGGTGCCGTCCATGCGGCGCAGCGCCTTGCCCTCCAGCCCGTGGGCGCGGGTGACCGGGATGAGCCGCGTCATCTCGGTCACCCGGGAGGACAGGGTCTCCACCTCGTGCCGGAAGTGCTCGTTGTGGGTCCGCAGCCGCGACCGGAGCCGGGCCACGATCAGGGTCGCGCCCGGCACCACGACCAGGAAGACGGGCAGGAACTCCGGGGTGCGGACGGCGATGATCACCAGCCCGCCGGTCAGCACGGTCAGCGCGCCCAGGCCCTGTTCGGCGGTCTGCTGGACCATCTGCTCGACGGTCTCGACGTCCCGCACGACCTTGGCCTGGAGGACACCGGCGCTGACCCGGGAGTGGTAGCCGATGGACAGTTGCTGCATGCGGGTGCACAGCGCCGAGCGCAGCGTGGTGCCCATCCGGCGCACGCTGCCGTAGAGCAGCCGCACATACAGCACATGCAGCGGGTAGTTGACCAGCAGGATCGCCATGATGATCCCCACGGCCGTCCAGAGCCGGGATATCTCCCGGTGCTGTACGACCGTGTCCACGACCGAGGCGGTGATCAGCGGCAGGAGCCAGATGGGGCTGTGCTTGACGGTGAACACGAGGACCGCCGCCGTCAGGCTGCGGCGGTCGGCGCGCAGGAGGTACCGGAGGGTGCGGATGGGATGTTCGCCCCGGTAGCGGTGGTCGAGCGGTCGTTCCGACGTCGACGCCATCGGCGGTGGTCCTCCCTGCGCTTCCGGCTTGTGGCAACCGCTTTCCGCCGGTCACCGTACACCCGGCGCCCGACGGTCGGGCAGGTGCGGTCGACCGACCGATGCGGCTGGGGGCCGAGTGGGAGAAGGTGGGGAGGGGCGGACGACACGGCGAGCGTCCCGTCGTAGGGGTGATCCGCCCCCTTCGCCAGGAAAGAGGCAGCCATGACAGGACCGGAAGCCGAGGCCGAGAGGCAGATACTCGGCCGCATCACGGAAATGATCAGCCAGGAGAAGGACCTGCGTGAGCGCCTGGCGCAGCAGGAGACCGACGGAACGACCGAGCACGCCCGTCTGGCACACCTGGAGACCGAGCTCGACCAGTGCTGGGACCTGCTCCGGCAGCGCCGGGCCAGGATCGCGGCGGGGCAGGACCCGACCGAGGCGAACGTCCGCCCGGCATCCGAGGTGGAGGGCTACCTGTCCTGAGGACCGCACGCGCCCGGGCCTGACGTGCCGGGAGGACGGCCCCCGCCCGACGGGGCGCCGCCCTCCCGCCCGCGCGGCGGACGGATCGTGGGCGAAGACCCTGTACTCGGCGTGCATCAGCACCGATCGTGGGGGTATGAACGATCACCGCGCTGCCTCCGCCGGCCCTGCCGAACCGGTCCCCGTCCAGGCACCTTCCGACCGCCCGGGAGTACCGGCGCCGGGCGATGCCACCGGATCGCCGGAGGGCATGAGCGAGGCGGCCGCGCGCGCGGAGGCCGCCGAGATCCGCCGATTCCGGGAGCGGCACGGACTGACCGGACTGGTCGACGTCCACACGCACTTCATGCCCGAGCGTGTCCTGCGCAAGGTCTGGAACTACTTCGACACGAACGGCGAGTCGCTCGGTGGACTGGAATGGCCGATCACCTACCGGAAGGAGGAGGCGGAACGCACCGCCCTGCTCCGGGAGTTCGGTGTCCGGGCCTTCACCGCGATGCTCTACCCGCACAAGCCCGGCATGGCGACGTGGCTGAACGCGTGGGCCGCCGACTTCGCCCAGCGCACCCCCGACTGTCTGCACACCGCGACCCTTTACCCCGAACCGGGCGTGGGAACGTACGTCCGCGAGGCCGTCGAAGCGGGCGCCCGGGTCTTCAAGGCGCATGTCCAGGTGGGTGCGTACGATCCGGCCGACGAACTCCTCCAGCAGGCGTGGGGACTGCTGGCCGAGGCCGGGATTCCCGTGGTGATCCACTGCGGTTCCGGTCCCACGCCGGGCGAGCACACCGGCCCCGAGCCGATCGAACGGGTGCTGGCGCGGCATCCCGGGCTGCGGCTGATCGTCGCCCACATGGGGATGGCCGAGTACGAGGACTTCCTCGGCCTCGCCGAACGGTTCGAGGAGGTGCGGCTGGACACGACGATGGCGTTCACCGACTTCACCGAGCGGTTCATGCCGTTCCCCCGCGGCGCCCTGTCCCGGGTCGCCGACCTGGGCGACCGCATCCTGCTCGGCTCCGACTTCCCCAACATCCCCTATCCGTACGTGCACCAGCTCCAGGCCCTGGAACGTCTGGACCTCGGACAGGAGTGGCTGCGGGCGGTGTGCCACGACAACGCGGCCCGGTTGTTCGGGCTGTGACCAGGCCCTAGGGCAGTTCGACGCTGATGAGGCCGCGCAGCAGCTTGCGCAGGTGGTCCGGCATGTCGATGTCGTGCGGGCTGAGCAGCCACTGGATCTGCAGGCCGTCGATGAACGCGATCAGGTCCGCCGCCAGCCCCGAGGCGTCCACGTGGGGTCGCAGCAGATCGCGTCGTACCAGGTCGTCGACGGCCAACTGCATCTGCCGGCGGGTGCGTTCGTAGCGAGCGACGAAGTACGGGTGGGCCGGGTGGTCGGCCGCGGTCGCCTCGCTCGACAGCACGGCGAACAGGCTCACGATCAGCGGGTTGGCCTGGTTGTGCGCGACGAGCCGGATCATGCTGGCGAAGTACTCCAGGCCGTCGCGGTTGACCGCGCCCGAACCGAAGAAGTGCGCGTCGTCCTGGCGTTCCCGTTCCTCCAGAACCGCTTCGAGCAGTGACTCCTTCGTCGGGAAGTGGTGGAGCAGGCCGGCCCGCGAGACGTCGCAGGCCGCGGCTAGCTGGACCATGCTCGCGTTGCGGTAGCCGACCTGCCCGAAGGCGGTGAACGCGGCCTCGATGATCTGGGCGCGTCGGCGTTCCCCCTTGGGGTAGTTCCGTGGGGCCGTCCCCTGCCGCGCGGTCGCCTTTGCCATACGGAGATGTTAATCGCCCTCTAGAAACCAGCACCCCTGTCGGTATTCTGTTGTGCGGCCGTCCGCATCGAGAGGAGCCCAACATGTCGACACCACGGATGTCGGTGCAGCTCTACTCCGTCCGTCACGCTCTGGAAGCCGACGAGGACGCGGCCCTGGGCCGCCTCGCCGCCCTGGGACTGAGCAAGGTCGAGGCCTTCGGCTTCGTGCACCGCGCCGCCGAACTGGCCGACGCGCTCGCCCGGCACGGCCTGTCCGCGCCTACCGGACACGCCGGTTTCCTCTCCCCGGAGCGCGCCACGGCCGAGGGGGCACCCGCCCCCACCCTCGACGAGACCTTCCGGGCCGCCCGGCGACTGGGCGTGGAGATCCTCTTCGACCCGTTCGTCCCCGCCGCCCGCTGGGCCGACGAGACGGAGATCGCCCGGACCGCCGGGCTCCTGAACGAGGCCGCGAAGCGGGCCGCCGACCATGGGCTGCGCGTCGGGTACCACAACCACTCGCAGGAGTTCGTCCACACCGTCGCCGGCGTCAACGCCTTCGACCGCTTCGCCGACCTGCTGGCCCCGGAAGTCGCCCTGGAGATAGACCTGTTCTGGGCCTCGGCCGGCGGCTACGACGTCGTGTCGCTGCTGAACCGCCTGGGTTCCCGGGTGCGCGCCCTGCACGTCAAGGACGGCCCTGTCATCGACGACCCGTTCACCTCCGGCGCCCCCTTCGACGCCGCCGACACCCGCCAGGTACCCGCGGGCCGGGGGGAGATACCGCTCGACGCCTCGCTGGCCGCGGCCACGGACGCCGAGTACGCCGTCATCGAGTTCGACCACTACGACGGCGACGTCTTCGAGGGCATCGCGGCGGGCGTCGCCTACCTCAACGGGAAGGGCATCGCCTGATGGCGGCACAGCACCCGGTCGGCGTCGGCCTCGTCGGCGCCGGCAACATCAGCGACCAGTACCTGACCAACCTCACCCGCTTTCCCGACCTGCACGTGGCCGTCGTGGGCGACCTCGACACCGTGCGCGCCGAGACCCAGGCCCGCAAGTACGGGATCGAGGAGTGGGGCACCGCCGCGGACGTCCTCGCCCACCCGGACGTCGACATCGTCGTCAACCTGACCGTCCCCGCCGTCCACGCCGAGGTCAGCTCGGCGATCCTCGCCGCGGGCAAGCACGTCTGGTCCGAGAAGCCCATCGCCGTCGACCGGGCCGACGCCCGTGCCCTGCTCGACCGGGCGGCCGAGGCCGGGCTGCGGGTCGGAGTCGCCCCCGACACCGTGCTCGGCCCCGGACTGCAGACCGCCCTGCGGGCCGTCGCCCGGGGGGACATCGGCACCCCGCTGTCCGCACAGACCGTCATGCAGTACGCGGGACCCGACCTCTGGCACCCCGACCCCGAGTTCCTGTTCGCCAGGGGCGCCGGTCCGCTCTTCGACATGGGCCCCTACTACCTCACCGCCCTGGTCTGCCTGTTCGGCTCGGTCAGCCGGGTCGCCGCGGTCGGTTCCACCGCCCGGACGGTGCGCACGGTCAGGAGCGGACGGCGGGCGGGCACCGAGTTCGCCGTCGCCGTCCCCACCCATGTCTCCGCGCTCACCCAGTTCGAGAACGGCGGGGTGGGCCAGAGTGTGTTCAGCTTCGACTCCCCGCTCACCCGCACCGGGTTCGTCGAGATCACCGGCACCGAGGGCACGCTGGTGCTGCCCGACCCCAACACCTTCGCGGGAGAGGTGCGGATCACCCGGGTCCAGCAACGCGGCCAGGATCCCGTATGGGAGACGGTCCCGCCGGTCGGCATCGAGGCCGGCCGCGGACTGGGCGTCCTGGACATGGCCCGGGCCATCCGTGGCGGGCGACCCCACACCGCCTCCGGAGACCTCGGCTACCACGTCCTTGACACCATGATCTCCGTCGACGAGTCCGTCATCTCCGGCCAGACCGTCCAGGTCGCCAGCGCCGCGGGCGAGATACCGCTCGTCCCCGAGGACCGTGACCCCTACGGAGCCACCCTGTGAGCCGCCCGCTGCGCACCGGATTCATCGGCGGCGGTTTCATGGCGGCCGTGCACACCCGCGCGAGCCGGGCCGCGCGCGGCCGGCCCACCGCCCTCGCGAGCTCGACCCCCGAAGGCGGCAAGCGGGCCGCCGAGGCCCTCGGCGTCGAACGCTCCGAACCGGACGCCCGCAGCCTCACCACCGCCGGCGACCTCGACGTCGTCCATGTGTGCAGCCCGAACCGCCTGCACACCGAACACACCCTGGCGGCGCTGGCCGCGGGCGCGCACGTCATCTGCGAGAAGCCCCTGGCCACCACCGCGGCGGACGCCGAACTGCTGGTCCGGGCCGCCCGGGAGGCCGGCCGGGTGGCGGCGGTCCCCTTCGTCTACCGCTACCACCCGATGGCCCGGCAGGCCCGCGCCCTGGTGGCGGACGGACAACTCGGCACCGTCCTCACCCTGGACGCCTGCTACCTCCAGGACTGGCTCCTCGACCCCGGCGACACCAACTGGCGCGCCGACCCGGAAGCGGGCGGCGCCTCCCGGGCCTTCGCCGACATCGGCTCCCACCTGTGCGACCTCGTCGAGTTCGTCTCCGGACAGCGCATCCACCGCCTGGCCGCCCGCACCCGGACGGTCTTCGCCGAGCGCGGCGGCACCCATGTCACCAACGAGGACACGGCCGCCCTCCTCGTCGAACTCGGCAACGGGGCACTGGGCACCCTGCTCGTCAGCCAGCTCGCCCCCGGCCGCAAGAACAGCCTCACCCTGGAACTCCACGGCACCCGGCAGAGCGTGCGCTTCGAACAGGAACGCCCCGAAGAACTGTGGATCGGCAGACGTGACGGATCGCAACTGCTGTTGCGCGACCCCGGGATTGCCGCCCCCGACTCGGCCCGCCTGTCGGTGCTGCCACCCGGCCACGCCCTCGGGTACCAGGACGCCTTCACGGCGTTCGTCACCGACGTGTACGACGCCGTACGGGGAAGGCACCTCGAGGGGATGCCGACGTTCGACGACGGACTGCGCGCCGCCCGGCTCACCGAGGCCGTCCTGGCCTCGGCCGCCGGACGCGGCACCTGGATCGAGACCGCACCCGAGACGATCGAGACCGCACGCGCGACGGAGGACCGCACATGACCGCAGCCACCCACCCCGTCACCCTGTTCACCGGACAGTGGGCCGATCTCCCCTTCGAGGAGGTCGCCCGCCTCGCCGCGCAGTGGGGCTACGACGGCCTGGAGATCGCCGCTTCGGGCGACCACCTCGACCTGAAGCGCGCCGACGAGGACGACGCCTACGCGGCGTCACGCCTGGAGATCCTCGACCGGTACGGCCTCAAGGTCCACGCCATCTCCAACCACCTGGCGGGCCAGGCCGTCTGTGACGCGCCCATCGACTTCCGCCACCAGGCGATCCTGCGCCCGTACGTCTGGGGCGACGGCGAGGCGGAAGGCGTACGGCAACGCGCCGCCGAGGACATGAAGCGCGCCGCGCGGGTGGCCCGCAAACTGGGCGTGCACACCGTCGTCGGCTTCACCGGCTCCGCCATCTGGCCCTACGTCGCCATGTTCCCGCCGGTACCGGCCACCGTCATCGACGCCGGCTACGAGGACTTCGCCACCCGCTGGAACCCGATCCTCGACGTGTTCGACGCGGAGGGCGTGCGCTTCGCCCACGAGGTGCACCCCGGTGAGATCGCCTACGACTACTGGACCAGCGTCCGCACCCTGGAGGCGATCGGCCACCGCGAGGCCTTCGGCTTCAACTGGGACCCCAGCCACATGATGTGGCAGAACATCGACCCGGTCGCGTTCATCACCGACTTCAAGGACCGCATCTACCACGTCGACTGCAAGGACACCCGGCTGCGCCCGCGCAACGGCCGGGCCGGCGTCCTCGGCTCCCACCAGCCGTGGGGCGATCCACGCCGGGGCTGGGACTTCGTCTCCACCGGCCACGGCGACGTCCCCTGGGAGGACGCCTTCCGCGCCCTGGAGTCCATCGGCTACGACGGGCCCATCTCCGTCGAGTGGGAGGACGCCGGCATGGACCGCCTGCACGGCGCCGCGGAGGCGGTGACCTTCGTACGCTCGCTGCTGTGGCCCGTGCCGAAGGCGTCCTTCGACGCCGCGTTCAGCAACCAGTAGCCGGACTGCCGCCCGGCGGGTCCAGGACGGCCCCTGCCAGCGTGGCGTGAGCGCCGGGAGGGTGCGGCGTCGGCCGCCCTTCGACGGAGACGAGTTCGACGGTCACCGCCCCGTCCGTGGCGGCGCCGCCGGCGGACAGCACCTCGTAGGGGGCGATGACATCGAGCGGGGCCTCCTCACCGCCCAGTGGCATGGGTGACACCCTTCGACGGATACATGCCACGGCCGGGAAGAGGCCCCTGAGCTGCGTCCGCGCTCAGCTCAGGCTGAACTTCTGTGCGGTGGAGCCGTTGCAGTCCCAGATCTGCAGGCGGGTGCCGTTGGCGGTGGCGCCGCTGGGGGAGTCGAGGCAGCGTCCGGACTGGGGGTTGAGGAGGGAGCCGTCGGCCTGCTGGACCCATTTCTGGCCGCCGACCCCGTTGCAGTCCCACAGCTCCACCTTGGCGCCGTCGGCCGTGCCGTTGCCCACGATGTCCAGGCAACGCCCCAGCGTGGCAAGCGAGTTGTCGGACCCGTGATACCAGTGCTGGTCGACCGCGTACGACTGGCAGCCCCACAGCTGTACGGCGGCCCCGTCGGTGCCGGTGTCATCGGCGGCGACGTCCACGCACGCGCCGCCCGGCCCCTTGACCGGCCCTCCGGCGTTCACCGAGAACTTCTGTGCGGTGGAGCCGTTGCAGTCCCAGATCTGCAGGCGGGTGCCGTTGGCGGTGGCGCCGCTGGGGGAGTCGAGGCAGCGTCCGGACTGGGGGTTGAGGAGGGAGCCGTCGGCCTGCTGGACCCATTTCTGGCCGCCGACCCCGTTGCAGTCCCACAGCTCCACCTTGGCCCCGCCGGCCGTGCCGTTGTTCTCGATGTCGAGGCACCGCCCGAGCGTGGACAGCGAACCGTCCGGGTTGTGCGTCCAGTGCTGGTCCTCGGCATACGTCTGGCAGTCCCACAGCTGTACGGCGGCGCCATTGGCGCCGGTGTCGTCCGCCGCGACGTCCACGCACTTGCCGCCGGGGCCGGTGATCGTGCCCTGCGGACCGTTGGGCACGTCCGTCCGGCCGTTGTAGCCGACGGAGACGATGTTCGCCTGGACGGCGTTCTCGGCGGCGTCGGTGGGATAGCCGGAGACCATGACGCCCTCGAAGAAGGTGCCCCGGTTCCAGTTGCTGTTGTCGCCCCCGATCCCCAGGATGATCCCGCCCTCCTGGTGCATGGGCTGGTAGCCGCCCCGGGTGGGCAACGCGCCGTCCCACCAGGTGGTGAGCGCGCCGGACCGGGAGTCACCGCCCTTGAGGGCGTACCGGGTCTGCCCGTTGTTCTTGAGCACGGCGGTCACGAAGGTGCTGCTGTTGCCGAGGTTCGCCGTGTTGGAGCCGTTGTCGCCCTGGAACATGCCGTTCTCCAGGTCGGCCTCCACCCAGGGCCCGTTCCCGGTGCATGGCGCGAAATAGCAGGTCGTGGAGATCGACACGGCGTCCATGTGCCCGTTGCCGGTGTCGGCCGGGGTGCGCTCCGCGTTGCCGTAGTCGAAGCAGCAGGCCGATCCGACGTGGGTACCGCTGGCCACCATGTAGGCGCCCTCGGGCTGACCGCCGACGGCGACTCCCGAGGCGACGCCGGTGTAGCGGTAGCCGACCCCCGGGGAGATCCAGACGCCGTACACCTTGTGGCCGCCCGCGGTGACGGCGATCTCCGAGGCGTCGGCGCCCCGGTCGTCGCCCATGCCCGCGGTACCGGCGGGGCCCGGCGTCAGGTCGTTGTGCCGGCCGCTCTGATCGTAGATCTTCGTGATCCGGCAGCCCCCGCTGGTCCCGCAGAAGGCGTCCTGGGCCGCCGCGTCGGCGTACCCGCCCGGTGCCAGCAGCCCGACGTCGGCGGTCGCGCCGTCCGAGACACGGGTCACCTGGTAGAGCGGGCCGGCGTAGGAGGAGAGCAGCGCGCGGGTGACGCTGTGCGCGGCCACGCACGGGGTGCCGGCCGCGGCGTAGATGTCGCACGGCAGCGAGCCCGCCGCCTGCGAGACGGCCGGAAGCCCGAGCAGCAGCCCCAGAGCGAGCCCGAGGGTGGCCAGCGCGGCGACGACCCGCGCCCGCCACGTCCGTGGTCCGGTCCATGGTCTTGGTGGGTTCATGACATTCCAGGGGGACGGGGCACCATGCATGGCAAGTCCCTTCGAGGCCGGAGTGGGGGAGGGCCGCACCGACGGCACGGCGACACAGCTCTTCGATCGGCTCGGCCCGGAACCTACGCACCCTGTTCGAGCCCGTCAATAATTGTTTCCTTTTTGGTTCAGACCAAGTGCGGGAGCGTGGGCTGCTGTCGGGGTGTGGGGGAATCGGCCACCTCCGCGGCGCCCGCATCGCACCGTTCGGCGCGATGGCCGTTGCAGGCGCACAGTTCGCGCGTGCGAGTTCACCGCTCTGCGGCAGCCGATTCTCGGGCGAGACGTTCACGCCTCGCACGGAATTCGCTTCAGTGAAACATCTGATCGCGGAGTGACCGGGGCGCTGGTGAACGTCACCGGCGACGACCTGATGCCCGCCTGCTACCTGATGCCGGCCGGCGTGATCGGTCTGCTGACCGTACGGTTCCTGCCGGAGAGCGGCAGGTGCCGCTCAACGGGTCCCACCATGGTCGGTTCACGCGCGGAGCAGAGAGAGCCGCCGCCCGCGGTGTCCTGGACGCGTTCGCACCCGCGCTGACGGCGAACCGCCTGCCGACGCGGGGTTCACGCCACCGGCCGGCCGGCCAGCAGCGCGCGCACGGCATGGGTGAAGGCGTCGGCGTCGACCGGGCCGAAGGCCACCTGCTGGAGCAGGTAGCCGTGCAGGAGAGCCATCACGGCCCGGGCGCCCTGGACGGGATCCAGATCGGCGGGCACGTCGCCGTGCCGCTGGCCGCGCCGCAGGACCGCCGTGAGATGTCCGAGCGCGCGCTCGACGCCGTCGGCGGCGCGCTCGTGCAACCCTTCGTGGTGCAGGATTTCGCCCCATGTCTGCACCGCGCAGCGCAGGAGTTCGCCGACGGGCACGGGATTCCCGGCGGCGTCGACGGGTTCCGCGGTCACCGCGGCCCGGACGGCGGTGGTGATCAGGTCGGCCGCCGCCCCTTCGCCGCCTTGGTCGTGGAGCCGTTCCAGGGGGCCGAAGACGACCGCGAAGGCGTCCTTGGCGACCTCGATGATCAGGTCGTCCTTGCCGGCGAAGTAGCGGTAGGCGGCGCCGACCGCCACACCCGCCTCGGCGGCGATGCCGGGCATGGACGTCCGGTGGAACCCGTCGCGTGAGAAGCAGCGCCGGGCCGCCGCGACGATCACGGCGCGGTTCGCAGCCCGGCGCTCCGGGGTGATGCGCGGCATCGGCCCTCCTGTCCCGTCTCCTAAAGCGAATGCTGATTCATCTTGACTGCTTCCGTCAATCGCGCAACCCTTTCCGTGAATGGTCATTCGCGGAAAGCTGTGCCGAGTGAGGAGGCATCCCCATGAGTGATCGCCGGATCAGGGTCGGGGTCCACCGCTACGAACACACAGAAGGGCTGTTCAACGGGGACATCGCGATCGAAGGCGTGACGGCGACCGTCGAGTCGGCTCCGGTCGTCTCGGATATCTTCCGCCGGATGGTGCGGGGCGACTTCGACGTCGCGGAGCTCGGCCTGACCTACTTCCTGCGGATGTGGGACACCGAGGAGTGCCCGTTCGTCGGCCTGCCGGTCTTCCCCAACCGCAACTTCCGGCACTCGGCGGTCTTCGTCAACACCGACAGCGGCATCGGGAAACCCGAGGACCTGGCAGGCAGGCGCATCGGCGAGTTCGCCCTGTACGGGCATGACGCCGGGGTCTGGCCGAAGGGCATCCTGGCGGACGAGTTCGGAGTACGGCCCGAGGACTGCTCCTGGGTCATCGGCGGTACCAACTTCCCCCTCCCGCCCTTCGACTGGCTGCCCCAGCCGCTGCCGCCGGGCGTCGACATCCGGCGCCTCGCCGAGGGTCGGACCCTCGGGGCCCTCCTCGAAGCAGGCGAGATCGACGCACTGGTCTCCGTCGACGTGCCCGAGGCGATCCTCGACGGGAACCCCCGGGTCGCCCGCCTCTTCCCCGACTACGAGTCGGCCGAGCGGGACTACTTCCGACGGACCGGCATCTTCCCGCCCATGCACCTGGTGGCCGTCCGCCGGGAACTCGCCACCGACACCACCCTCGTGACGGCCGTCTACGACGCGTTCCGCGCCGCGAAGGACCTGGCCGGGCAGCGCTATGTCGACGGAGCGGCCAAACAGCACTGGGACCTGATGACCCCCTGGTTCAGCAGCCTGTTCGACCGCAACCGCCGGCTGCTCGGCGACGACTGGTGGCCGTACGGCGTCGAACGCAACCGCAAGGCCGTCAACACGTTCCTCCGCTACCACCACGAACAGGGCCTGTCCCGGCGCCTGCTCACCATCGACGACATCATCGCCCCCGCCCTGCTCGGTACCTGAGGCCGGCAGCGTGCTCGCAGTGATGGTGGGCACCGAGGAGACCCGGCTGGTCGCACTGCGCGGCACCAGCGCCTCGCGCGAGTCGTCTGTCGCGGCGGCCGTTCCGCGCGAGCGGTTCGGGCGGCGACTCGCGCCGGCCGGACAGACGACCGCGGCGGCCGCCGCCCCCGGACGCGTGTCGCCGCCTTCCGGCCCCCGCCGGTCGGTGTTCGCCCCGGCGGTCGTGCAGGCTTGTGCCGCCCGGGTCCGCGTCACCGGCCGAGCCGTCGCGGAGGGCCGAGGACAGGCCGGACGCGCCGCCACGGGCCGAGCGGATCGCTCGGCCCGTGGCGCGTGTTCCTGTTCCGTGAGGTTCGGTCAGCCGGACGAGGTCAGGCCTTGTGCTGCATGGAACTGCGCGCGGGGTTGCCCTGTTCGGCGGCCTTGGGGTCCTTCTCGTCGGCCTTGGCCCGTACGCCGTCGGCAATACGCTTGCCGATCGTCTCGTCGATGTTCGACCAGTACGTGAAGGCGCGCTGCAGGACGGGTTCGGTCACGCCGTTGAGGAGGTGCCCGACGACGTTGTCGACTAGACGGTCGCGGGCCGCGTCGTCCATCACCTCCCGCACCATCGTGCCGGGCTGCCCCCAGTCGTCGTCCTCGGGGTGGGACACGTAGGCGGCGCGGGTGATCTTGCCGTCGGCCTCCCAGGTCGGCGGCGGGCCGAACCGGGCCGGGTCCGCCGCCGGACCGCCCTTGGAGTTCGGGGCGTACACCGGATCGGACGTCTTCCGGTAGGCCATCGCCCCGTCCTTGGAGTACGTGTGGACGTCGACGACGGGAGCGTTCACCGGGAGCTGCTGGTAGTTGGCGCCGATCCGGTGCCGGTGGGCGTCCGCGTAGGAGAACAGCCGCGCCAGCAGCATGCGGTCCGGGCTGGGCCCGATGCCGGGGACGAAGTTGTTGGGCTGGAAGGCCGCCTGCTCGATCTCGGCGTGGTTGTCGGTCGGGTTGCGGTCCAGGGTCATCCGGCCGACCGGGACCAGCGGATAGTCGCCGTGCGGCCACACCTTGGTGAGGTCGAACGGGTTGAAGCGGTAGCTCGCGGCCTCCGCGTACGGCATGAGCTGCACGTAGAGGGTCCAGCTCGGGAATTCGCCGTCACGGATGTGCTCGAAGAGGTCGCGCATGTGGTAGTCCGTGTCGGCGGCCGCCATCTGGTCGGCCTCGTGCTGGGTGAAGAACTCGATTCCCTGGTCGGTCTTGAAGTGGTACTTCACCCAGAACCGTTCGCCCTTGGCGTTGATCCACATGTAGGTGTGGGAGGTGTAGCCGTTCATGTGGCGCCAGGTCCGCGGGATGCCCCGGTCGCCCATCAGCCAGGTGACCTGGTGGGCGGATTCCGGGGAGAGCGTCCAGAAGTCCCACTGCATGTCGTGGTCGCGCAGGTTGCTGTCGGCGCGGCGCTTCTGGGAGCGGATGAAGTGCTGGAACTTCATCGGGTCCTTGATGAAGAACACCGGGGTGTTGTTGCCGACCATGTCGTAGTTGCCCTCGCTGGTGTAGAACTTCACCGCGAAGCCGCGAGGGTCGCGCCAGGTGTCGGGGCTGCCCCGCTCACCGGCGACCGTCGAGAAACGGATGACCAGGTCGGTGCGGGTGCCGGGCTGGAAGACGCCGGCCATGGTGTAGGCGCTGACATCTTCGGTCACCTCGAAGTGACCGAACGCGCCGCTCCCCTTGGCATGCGGCTGGCGCTCGGGAATGCGCTCCCGGTTGAACTGCGCCATCTGCTCGATCAGATAGGCGTCCTGCAGCAGGACCGGCCCCCCGGGGCCCACGGTCAGCGAGTGCTCGTCACTCTCGACGGGGGCACCGGAGTCGGTGGTGGTGAGGGGTGGCTTCTGCGTCATGACTCTGCCTTTCTCCGCACGGGGCAGCCGGTCCTCGCGCTGTCCCAGGACCGGCCGGTGCACCTGTGGCCTCGCCCCGGGAGGGTGCCGTACGGATGTGCTCGCGTCTCGATTCCGGAGTCTTCGGTACTGTGAGCGGGTGACCCTGCGTGTGCTGGGCAAACCCGTGAGCCCGGTTCCCGATGAGTCGGGTCGACGCGGCAGGGCCGGGCTGTCCGGCATCCAGCCTGGTCCCACCGGGCCGGTGCCGCCACTCGGGAACGCGGCCCGGCCCGATCACCCGGCCGCCTCACAGATCTCACGGGTCGCACGGTGAGTGGTTCACGACGGCCGCTCGGCTCCGGTGAACATGGCGATCAGGCCGTGGGGCGAGTCGTCGCCGAACATGAGCTCATGGAGCTGGGCGGCCTCGGTGGCCTCCTCGGCGCTGCGGGAGAACATGGCCTGCTCGTACGCCGTGAGCGCGGCCTCGGTGTCGTCGGGGTGTGAGGCCAGGGCCCTGCCGAGTTCGGCGCCGTCGTACATGGCCAGGTTGGCGCCCTCGCCGCTCGGGACCATGAGGTGGGCCGCGTCGCCGAGCAGCGTCACCCCCGGTACCCGGTCCCACCGGTGCTCGACGGGCAGGGTGTGGAGGGGGCGCAGGACCGGCGCGGTCTCGCCGTCGGTGATCAACGCGGTGAGCTCCGGTGCCCAGCCGTCGAACTCGGCCGCGATCCGCGCGGCCGCCGCGCCGGTGTCGGTGAAGTCGATGCCGGCGAACCAGTCCTGCGTCCTGCGGAGTGCCACATAGGTGTGCAGGGTCCCGCCGTTCTCCCGGTGGGCCTGGATCCCCTTCCCCGGCGCCAGCGCGAACATCGCCCCGCCGCCGACCGCCTTCGCGGTGGCCGGGTGCCGGGTGTCGGCGTCGAAGAGGTAGGTCTCGACGAACGACGTTCCGACGTACTCGGGCACCGCGTCGGACAGCAGCGGCCGGACCCGTGACCACGCGCCGTCCGCGCCGACCAGCAGGCTCGTGGTGACCGAGCCGCCGTCGGCGAAGGTCACCTCGTGGCGGCCGTCGCCGAGGGCACGGACATCGCTGACCTTGTGGCCCCACCGGACGGTGCCGGCCGGGAGCGAGTCGAGCAGGGTCCGCCGCAGTTCGCCGCGGAGCACCTCGGGGCGGCCCCCCGTGCCGTCGTCGGGTTCGTCGTGCAGGACCGCACCGTCCGGAGCGAGGGCCCGGGTCGCCTGGCGTCCCTCCAGGACGAGAGCGCGGAACTCCTCGATCAGGCCGGCCGCCTCGAGGGCCGGCCGGCCGTTGTTGTCATGGATGTCGAGCATCCCGCCCTGCGCCCGCGCCGTCGCGGACGCCTCCGCCTCGTAGACGGTGGCCGGGATTCCGTGCACGTGCAGGACGCGGGCGAGCGTGAGGCCGCCGAGTCCGGCGCCGATGATCGTGACGTGATCGCACATGGTGGCTCTCCCTCGATTTCTGGTACGCCGTTCCAGAATGGAACGGTGCTCCATGTTGGAACGTCGCTCCAGATGTGTCAACATGGCGGCATGGCAACGCGGACGCGCCGGTCACAGCGGCGCACAGAGGCGCTCTCGCGGGACCGCATCGTCGAGGCCGCCGTCGAACTGCTCGATGCGGCCGGTGAGAGCGGACTGACGTTCCGGGCACTCACGGAGCGCCTCGCCACCGGCCCCGGGGCGGTCTACTGGCACGTGGCGAACAAGGACGAGCTGCTCAGCGCCGCCACCGAAGGTGCCGTCGCGGCAGCCCTGGCCACCGAACCCGCCGATCCCGCGGGCTCACCGCAGGACGGGATCCGCGCCGTCGCGCTCGGCCTGTCCGGGGCGATCGAGGAACACCCCTGGCTGGCCACCCAGCTCGCCGTGCAGCTCTCCCGCAACCCCTGGGGGACGGTGACGGCGCGGCTCTTCGAAAGCATCGGCCGGCAGGTCCGCGCGCTCGGCGTGCCCGAGAGCACCTGGTTCACGGCGACCTCGGCGCTGTTGCACTACATCCTCGGCGCCGCGGGCCAGAACGCCGTGAACGCCGGTGCCCCCGGCCCCGACACGGACCGCGCGGAGTTCCTCGGCGCCGTCTCGACGGCGTGGAAGGAGCTCGACCCCGAGGCCTACCCGTTCACCCGGGCCGTCGCGGACCAGATGCGCGAGCACGACGACCGCGAGCAGTTCCTCGCCGGGATCGACTTCGTCGTCACCGGCATCACCACACTCCACCCGCCCGGCGGACACCCGGGCACCCCACCCACCCGGCGCGGACCCTGCTCGCCCTGAGCACGGCGCCCCCGCGACTCCGCATCACGGAAGGGGCCGGACACGGATTCGACAGCCCGTGTCCGGCCCCACCTCGCGTCGCTCAGCCTGCGTGCACGGTCCCCGCGTAACGCCGGGCGAACCGGGTCCCGGTGCCGTGCCCGCGGTGACCGTGATGTCGTACCGGCCCTCGTCGGTGTGCCAGGTGATGCCGCCGCCGGCCGCGTCGACCTGTGAGAGGGGTTGCACGGTGTTGGGTCCTCACCGCCCCGGACGCCGTCGCGACGACGTCCAGGTGAGCAAAGTTGTCTATATAACTTCGCCCCACAGCAAGCCGTTCCGCGGCGACGGACGCGTGAACGAAGGGTGGCCGCCGCCCGGGGAACAGACGGCATTCTGAGATTTCCCGGTGTACGGCGGGCAGTCAAGGGCACGTCAGGACTGGACCGTTGACCTGCGAATTCGACAACTCGCCGGGATTCTCGGCGGGCAGGGCGGGCGGTGGAGCCGCTTCGCCCGAGCGGCCACCCGAGCAGCCCGCGACGCCGACCGCCCGCAGCCGACTCGGGCCGCGCTCTGCGCGCAGTTCGAAAGAGTCGCCGTTGCTCCTGCGAGGGTCCGGGCCGGGCCGGCGTCGTCGGAGTTCTCGCCGGCATACTCGCCGCACACCGCCGGACCCGGACTTGCGTTGCAAGGTGCGCGACGCAGGAGTGCGCAAATTCTTGCGCAACTTGCGTTCACTTGCGGTCCGGTGACGCAAGCGCTCAGCGCGCATCCGAGTGACGGGCCGGGGCGTCCGGTCATGCGAAGTGCGCCTGACTGCTGGCTCTTTGGCTGCCTTTGGGCTGCCTGCGCCGCCGCGCCGTGAGCGTTTCTGGTGAAACTTGTGCCGTCCTGCCTGTGGACCGACTCAGAGGTCTCTGCAATATTTCGATGAAACAACGCAATATTCTGCGCACCGCGCCATCGTGTCATCGCTCCACAGAGAGACCGCAGCGAGACCGCAGAAAGACCGCAGAGACCCGTTCGGCCCCGCACCTTTCTGCCCCACTCCGCCAGGAACGAGCCGCCCTCGCCCGCCCCTCCGGCGTGCGAGCCTCCGCAGAAAGCGACCTCGCATGACTCGACACAAGCCGAGATCCTGGAGACGGCGCGCAGCGACCGCTGTGCTCGCCTCCGCCGTGATGGTTCTGGGCCTGCCCGCCGTCGGCGCGCACGCGGCCGGCGGGCCCAACGCCGCCGCGGACGCCAGGACCAAGGCGGGCAGCGCCCGCGCCGCACACGCGGCCGCCAACGTCACCGACGGCGACACCGACACCTACTGGCAGGCCGGAAAGAAGTCCGCCCAGTGGGTCCAGACCGACCTCGGACGGACCGAACGCGTCCGCCAGGTCGTGCTGCGGCTGCCCGAGCAGTGGCAGACCCGCAAGCAGACGCTGGCACTTCAGGGCAGCGCCGACGGCAAGAGCTTCGCCACCCTCAAGTCGTCGGCGCAGTACGTCTTCAGCCCCGGCAACGGCAACACGGTGAAGGTCTCCTTCCCGGCCACCCTCGCCCGGTACGTACGGGCCGACTTCAGCGCCAACTCGGTCGCCGCCACCGCGCAGCTCGCCGAGATGCAGGTCCTCACGGCCGCCGCCTCGACCCCCAACCTCGCCCAGGGCAAGCCCTTCAGCGAGAGCGGCCACGCCGACGTCTACGGCGCGGCCAACGCCGGTGACGGCAACCGCAACACCTACTGGGAGAGCACGAACAACGCCTTCCCGCAGTGGCTCCAGGTCGACCTCGGCTCGTCGGTCAAGGTGAACCAGGTGACGCTGCGGCTGCCCAGCGGCTGGCCGAGCCGCAGCCAGACGCTCAAGATCCAGGGCTCGACCGACAACCAGAACTTCACCGACCTGACGGCCTCGAAGGCGTACACCTTCGACAGCTCCGACGACCAGTCGGCGACCGTCACGTTCGACGCGACCACCACGCGGTACGTGCGCGCGCTGTTCACCGCCAACAGCGGCTGGCCCGCCGGGCAGGCGTCCGAGCTGGAGGTCTACGGACCGGCCACCGGCGACACCCAGGCGCCCACCGCGCCCTCCAACCTGAGCTACACCGAGCCCGCCACCGGCCAGATCAAGCTGACCTGGAACGCGGCCACCGACGACACGGCCGTCACCGGCTACGACGTCTACGCCAACGGCCAGCTGCGGGCGAGCGTCGCCGGGAACGTCCTGACCTACACCGACACCCAGCCGGCCGGCAGCGACATCACCTACTTCGTGCGGGCCAAGGACGCGGCGGGCAACGTCTCCGCCAACAGCAACAGCGTCACCCGCAAGGGGGCGAGCGGCGACACCCAGGCCCCCACGGCGCCCGGCAACCTCGCCTACACCCAGTCCGGCAGCGACGTGAAGCTCACCTGGCAGGCGTCCAGCGACAACGTCCAGGTCACCGGTTACGACGTCTACGCCAACGACCAGCTCGTCAAGTCCGTGGCGGGTGGCGTCACGACCTACACCGACACCCCGTCGGCGACGGCCACGGTCACCTACTACGTGAAGGCGAAGGACGCCGCCGGGAACGTGTCGGTGGCGAGCAACAGCGTCACCCGGCCCGGATCCGGCGCCGGTTCCGACCTCGCCCAGGGCAAGCCCGTCGAGGCCTCCTCGTACACCTTCACCTACGTCGCCGCCAACGCCAACGACGGTCAGATCGGCACCTACTGGGAGAGTGCGGGCGGCGCCTACCCGGCCACCCTCACCACCAAGCTGGGTGCCAACGCCGACCTCGGCCAGGTCGTCGTCAAGCTCAACCCGGACCCCGCCTGGTCCACCCGCACCCAGAACATCCAGGTGCTCGGCCGCGACCAGGACGCCACGGCCTTCACCAGCCTCGCCGCGGCCAAGGACTACACGTTCAACCCGGCGACCGGCAACACGGTGACCATCCCGGTCTCCGGCGCCGCCGCCGACATCCAGCTCAAGTTCGCCTCCAACACCGGTGCCCCGGGCGCGCAGGTCGCCGAGGTGCAGGTGATCGGCACCCCGGCCGCCAACCCTGACCTCAAGGTCACCGGGATCACCAACTCGCCCGCCGCGCCGGTCGAGTCGGACGCCATCAGCCTGACGGCGACCGTCACCAACAGCGGCAGCAAGGCCTCCAAGGCCACCGACCTGAACTTCACCCTCGGCGGCACCAAGGCAGCCACGGCCGACGTCCCGGCCCTCGCCGCCGGCGAGACGAAGACGGTCACCGCGAGCATCGGCAGCCGGGACGCGGGCAGTTACCCGGTCGGTGCCGAGGTGGACCCGTCGAACAAGGTCATCGAGCAGAACGAGGCCAACAACGTCTTCACCCGCTCCGACGCCCTGGTCGTCAAGCCGGTATCCAGTTCCGACCTGGTCGCCGCACCGGTCGCCTGGACACCGTCCAGCGCCTCGGCGGGCGACGCGGTCGCCTTCACCATCGCCATCAAGAACCAGGGCACGGTGGCCTCGGCCTCCGGCGCCCACGGCGTCACCCTGACGATCCAGGACGCCAACGGCGCGACCGTCAAGACGCTCAGCGGCTCCTACAACGGCGCGATCGCCTCCGGCCAGACGACCGCACCGATCGCCCTCGGCTCGTGGACGGCCGTCAACGGCAAGTACACCGTCAAGACGGTCATCGCCGACGACACCAACGAACTGCCGGTCAAGCGCACCAACAACACCACCACGCAGCCGCTGTTCGTCGGCCGCGGCGCGGACATGCCCTACGACATGTACGAGGCCGAGGACGGCACGGTCGGCGGCGGCGCCACGGTCGTCGGCCCGAACCGGACCATCGGCGACATCGCCGGCGAGGCGAGCGGCCGCAAGGCGGTGACACTGAACGGGACCGGCCAGTACGTCGAGTGGACCACCCGCGCGGCGACCAACACCCTGGTCACCCGCTTCTCCATCCCGGACGGCACCAACACCACCCTGAACGTCTACGTCGACGGCCAGTTCCTCAAGGCGATCGACCTCACCTCGAAGTACGCCTGGCTCTACGGCAACGAGACCTCGCCCGGCAACTCGCCCGGCTCCGGTGCCCAGCGTCACATCTACGACGAGGCCAACCTGCTGCTCGGCAGGACCGTGCCGGCCGGCTCCAAGATCCGCCTCCAGAAGGACGCGGCCAACACCTCCACCTACGCCATCGACTTCATCAACCTCGAACAGGCGACGGAGATCCCGAACCCGGATCCGGCCGCCTACACGGTCCCGGCCGGCTTCACGCAGCAGGACGTGCAGAACGCGCTCGACAAGGTGCGCATGGACACCACGGGCAAACTCGTCGGCGTCTACCTGCCCGCCGGGGACTACGACACCTCCAGCAAGTTCCAGGTCTACGGCAAGGCCGTCAAGGTCGTCGGGGCCGGGCCGTGGTTCACGCGCTTCCGCGCACCCTCCTCGCAGGAGAACACGGACGTGGGCTTCCGGGCCGAGGCCACCGCGAACGGTTCGACCTTCTCCGGCTTCGCCTACTTCGGCAACTACACGTCCCGGATCGACGGCCCGGGCAAGGTGTTCGACTTCTCCAACGTCTCGAACATCACCATCGACAACATCTGGGCCGAGCACATGGTGTGCCTCTACTGGGGCGCCAACACCGACAACATGACCATCGAGAACTCCCGCATCCGTGACACGTTCGCCGACGGCATCAACATGACCAACGGTTCCACGGACAACCACGTGGTCAACAACGACGCCCGCGCCACGGGCGACGACAGCTTCGCGCTCTTCTCGGCCATCGACGCCGGCGGCGCCGACGAGAAGAACAACCTCTACGAGAACCTGACGTCCACCCTCACCTGGCGCGCGGCGGGCATCGCGGTCTACGGCGGCTACAACAACACCTTCCGCAACATCCGGGTCGCCGACACCCTCGTCTACTCCGGCATCACGATCTCCTCGCTGGACTTCGGCTACCCGATGAACGGCTTCGGCACCGAACCCACGACGATCGAGAACGTCTCCCTGGACCGGACGGGCGGCCACTTCTGGGGCTCCCAGGTCTTCCCCGCCATCTGGGCGTTCTCCGCCTCGAAGGTCTTCCAGGGCATCCGGGTCAACGACGTCGACATCGACGACTCCACCTACGGAGGCGTGATGTTCCAGACCAACTACGTCGGCGGCCAGCCGCAGTTCCCGGTGAAGGACACCATCTTCACCGACATCTCCATCACCAACTCCAAGAAGAGCGGCGACGCCTTCGACGCCAAGTCCGGCTTCGGCATCTGGGCCAACGAACTGCCCGAGCCCGGCCAGGGCCCGGCGGTCGGCGAGGCCACCTTCCGCAACCTGCGGATGAGCGGCAACGCCCAGGACATCAAGAACACGACCAGCACCTTCAAGATCAACATCGAGTAGGTTCCGAAGGGCGGTGAAGGGAAGGGGCGTCCCCGGCGGGGGCGCCCCTTCCCGCCGTGTCCGGCACTACTGGGGCGAGTGGCGTGGCGGCGTGCCGGTGAGGAGGTGGTGCTCGTGGGACTCGTAGCGGCTGCGTTCGCGGGCGGTGGCCCGCCGCCCGGACAGGACGGTGGTGAGCCAGCCGGCCAGGAAGCCCGCGGGTACGGAGACGAGGGCGGTCGTGTTGTAGGGGAACCAGGCGAAGTCGGCCTCGGGGAAGGCGGACAGCGGTGTCCCCGAGACCAGGGTGGTGCCGGGGGCCACGGCCAGGACGCTCAGGGAGCCGACGATGAGGGTGGCCAGGAGCGCGGTGCGCGTGAAGCGCCGCCAGAAGAGGGTGTAGAGGAGCGCGGGGGCGATGGCCGAGGCGCCGAGGGTGAAGGAGACGGTGGCCAGCGGCTGAAGGCTGCGGTGCTGGGCGAGGACGGCCAGGAGGATGGTGGGGATGCCCACGGCCAGGGCGCTGAACCGGGCGAGGGCCAATTCCCGGGCCGGAGCCGGGGGATGGGCGCGGGACGCGGTCAGGTCGTGGGCGAGGGTGTTGGCGCAGGCGAGCGTCATGCTGGCGACGGAGGCGAGGAGGGTGAGGAAGACGGCGGTGGTGACGGTGGCGAAGAGGAGGCTCTCCGGCCGGGACAGACTGGTTCCGAACGCGGCGCGGGCGCCCAGGAGATAGGCGGTGGTGCCGTGCGCGTCGGCGGCGGCGATGCGGTCGTGACCGACGAGTGCGGCCGCACCCGTGCAGATCAGCGTGAGCATCAGGATGAACAGGGTCACCGAGGAGACCGCCCAGGACATCGCACGGCGCACCTGACGCGGAGTGCCTGCGGTGTACATGCGCATGGTGACATGCGGCAGGCTGGCACCGCCGAGCACGATCGCGCACTGGGTGCTGGCCATGTCCAGCGCGGGATGCGGGCTGCTGGAATACTGCAGACCCCACCTGAGATAGGCGGGCCCCGCCCCGCTCTGCCCGGCCGCCGCGTGGAACAGCGCCTGGGGCTGCCAGCCGAACGTGCGCAGGATCAGGACGCTCACGACCAGCCCGGAGCCGAGCAGTACCACGGTCTTGATGATCTGGACGAGCGCGGTGCCGGGCATCCCGCCCAGCGCCGCATAAGTGATCATGAGAACGCCGGCCCCGGCCACACAGCCGTTCTTCATGCCGGGATCGGTGAACCCGAGGACGTACGCCAGGAGTTCACCGACCCCGGCCAGCTGTACGACCATCATCGGGACGAGCGCGGCCAGGGTGACCAGACACGCCGTGACGCGCACGGACCGCGCGGGGTGACGCCGCGCCAGCGCGTCGCCCATGGTGTAGCGGCCGGTGTTGTGGAGGGGTTCGGCCAGCAGGAACATCAGCAACAACAGGGACAGCAGGGCGCTCAGGGCCAGGACGATTCCGTCGTAGCCGCACAGGGCGATGATCCCGCCGACGGTGAGGACGGTGGCGGCGGAGATGTAGTCACCGGCGACGGCCAGCCCGTTGCGTATCGGGGAGAGGGACCGGTAACCGGTGTAGAACTCGGCGAGGTCGTCCGCCTCCGGGCCGGTGAGCACGCACAGCAGGAGGGTGAGGGCGACGACCGTGCAGAACGCGACGAGGGACCAGGACTGGGCGGAGCCGCTGAACTCGGTCATGGCCCCTGCTCCCGGTCCGCGACGGCCACGTGGGTCTGGCGGCGGGCGTGGCGCGCCAGGGGATCCACGAAGCGGTGCGCGGCGGCTTCGTAGAGGAAGACCGCGAGCCAGGTGACGGGGATCTGGACGAGGGCCAGGACCAGCCCGGTGGGCAGGCCGCCCGGGCCCGGCCGGGCCATCAGGGAGGGCGCCTTGACGGTCAGGGTGAGGAAGGCGGCGAAGTAGCCGAGCGCGGTGGCGGTCGCCACGCGCCGTTGCCAGCGGTAGGCGCGCCGCAGCAGGCGCAGGGTGCGGTGGGCGCCGGAGTGCGGGTCCGGGGGACGGACGCCGGACAGCTCCAGCTGCCCGGTCGACCAGGTGGGGGAGGGGCGGTCGTACAGCGAGCGGTCGTACAGCGGTCGGTCGTGCGCGGAGAGGTCGTACGGAGAACGGTCGTCGGGGGAGCGGTTGTGCGGGGAGCGGTCGTACGGGTGCCGGTCCGAGGGTAACTCGGGGGAATCATGGGACATTTCGGCAACTCCTCGTAGGGGATTCCGCCCCGCGTGTGGCGGACCGCGAGCGGGGAGAGCGGTTCGGGTGACCGCACGCCGTGCGGCTCGAAGATCGGGCGGAGCTGATGGCGCCGGTCGTCCGGGACGAGGTCTCGTGCGTCGCGATCGTGTGAGTTGGGCGCCATGGTCTCCGGCGTGGGCCTGGTCCGCCAGGGGTGCGGCCGGAGTCGGCGGGGGTGATCCGCGGCGCGCGGAGCTGACCGTGGCATATCTGCCCAGGAGTGAGGAAGCATTAACGGAGCGCGAGGTGGCGCGATTGGTTCGAAGAGTGCGCCGTCGCACATCTCACGAGCCCCAGAGCACCCACCGGTTCACTCCCGGTCCGCCCCACGCCTGCCACCGGCTGGAAGGGACGGGACGCGAACCCGCCACGCCATGACCGGTACCGGCCGAACGCGACTTCCGGGCCTCTTCGGCGGACGCTCCTCCGGCGTGAAAGGCGGCGTCCGGATCCCGCCGGCGTCCCCGCTCGGCCCGCGTCAGGCTGAACCCATGACTCCTGCCTTCCTTCCTCTTCCCATCCCGTCCGAAGCCCTCAAGGAACTGCGTGCTCGTGACGACGCCGGGCACCCGCCGCGCCCGTACACGGACGACGAAGGCGACGCGCCGCTGCGCTGCTGCCTGCGGTCCAGTGCCAGGGGGGAGCGGATCGCCCTGGTCTGCTACGCCCCGCTGCGTCGGTGGGCGGCGGAGACGGACGCCGACCCCGGGGCGTACGACGAACAGGGGCCGGTCTTCATCCACGCCGAGGACTGCGGCGGCCCGGCCGACGAGGACTCCGGCTACCCGTGGGCGCGCCCCGGCGCCCTGCGCGTCCTGCGCCGCTATGACCGGCGAGGCCACATCGCGGGCGGTCGCATGCTGGAGATTCCCGAGGATCCCCGCGCGGCTTTCGAACAGGCGCTGGCCGAGGCCTTCGCCGACCCCGACACCGCGCAGGTACACGTCCGCGCCGTCGAATACGGCTGCTATCACTTCCGCGTGAACCGCCCCTGACAGAACCAGGCATCGCCACGGCACCTGAGCCGAAGGCCGGGGCCGGAACCCGCGGCCGGAGCCCTGGTGGACTACGGCGCGGCCGCAGCAGAGCGGTCACGTCGCCGCGTGCGGACCAGAAACCGCCGAGGGCCTGAGGACCCCTGTGATAGCTTCGGTTCCGCTGTGCGCTTGCTGCGAACTGGGGAGGTGAGACCGATCAACACTGTGACAGGTCGGGCCTCCCTCCCTCGCATGGCCTAGGGAGTGCCCGCAGAAGGCATCCCGAAGGGCTTGAACCCCATGCGCTTCATTTCCGAGACGTCCTCCGACGGCGTCTGCGAACAACTTTTTGTCCTCGACGAGGTTCCCGGTGTGCTGTGGACGCCGGAAGGTGCTGCCGGGGCCCGTCCGCTCATCGTGATGGGGCATGGCGGCGGTCAGCACAAGAAGGCCCCCGACATCATGGACCGTGCGCGCCGCTTCGTGACCGAGTGCGGGTTCGCTGTGCTGGCGGTCGACGTACCCGGCCATGGTGACCGGCCGTTGGACGAGAAGTTCAACCGGATCGCGACCGAGAACCAGGCACGTGTGGAGGCCGGCGAAGAACTCGCGCCGCTGGTCGCCGGATTCCAGGCGCTCGTGGCCCGCCGGACCGTACCGGAATGGCGGGCGGTTCTGGACGCGGTTCGGCGGCTCGATCACGTGGGCGATGGCCCGGTGGGCTACTGGGGAGTCTCGCTGGGATGCGGGCTCGGTGTTCCCTTCGTCGCCGCCGAACCCCGCGTCCGCGCCGCCGTGTTGGGGCTCGGCGGGGCCTTGGCCTCGGGCGCGGACGCCGCACGGATCAGCGTTCCGGTGCAGTTTCTGGTGCAGTGGGACGACGAGCGCGTCCCGCGTGACCAGTGCCTGGCGCTGTTCGACGCCTTCGCCTCGACCGAGAAGACGCTGCACGCCAACCCCGGCGGACACGGGGACCTGCCGGCGTTCGAACAGGACAGCGCACTGAGGTTCTTCTCCCGGCACCTGACATGATCGCACTGGAGCCGACCTCGTATGTTCCGTCCAGCCGGGCGCGGCCGACGGCGTGGCCCTCGATGGCGGCGATCAGCTCGTCGAGGGCGAAGCCGGCAGGCGGTTCGGGGGCCCGGTCGAGGGCGTAGAACTGGAAGACGTAGGCGTGCGGCCCGTGCCATCCGATGGGCACGGGCCCGGCCCGGCCCAGCCGCGGCGGCGCGGCGGCCGGCGCCGGCTGGGTCAGGGGCTGTCAGTACGCGTGGTGGACCTGCCAGAAGGCCCACGCCTGGCAGGGGCTGCCGTAGGCCGTGTTCATGTAGTTCAGGCCCCATTTGATCTGGGTGGCCGGGTTGGTCTGCCAGTCCGCCGCGACAGAGGCCATCTTGGAGCCGGGCAGGGCCTGGACGAGTCCGTAGGCGCCGGAGGAGGGGTTGACGGCGAGATAGTTCCAGGTGGACTCGTGGTCCACGATGTTGCTGAAGCACTGGAACTGGCTGCTGCCCACTATCTGCGCGGCCATCGCCTTGAGCTGCGCCACGGTGTACGAACTCCGCACCGGGAAGCTGGCGGTGGAATCGCCGGCCGCTGCCTTGGCCTCTGCGCGCTCACGGGCGGCCTTGTCGGCGGCGGCCTTCTTGGCCTGTGCGGTCTTGGCCGCTGCCGCCCGGGCGGCCTGCTCGGCGTCCTTGCGGGCGCTCGCGTCCGCCTGGACGGCCACGGCGTCGGCCTGCTGGGTCAGGGACGCGGTCTGCACCTGTGCCTGCTGGTCAGCGGGCAGGTCCGCGAGGAGGGTGGCGTCGGTGGCCGCCGCCTGGGCGTCGTTGTTCTGTGCGCTGCTGCCCGAGGCAACACCGACGACGCTTCCGACAGCGGTGACCGCGGTGGCCGAGGCCACCGCGAGTCCCCTCAACGGCATGGGGCTCACGCGCATCGCATCCTCTTCGCCGGTGCCGCTGTGTGCGGCGCCCGACGGAATCATCTCGATTGCTGGGCTGGGCAGTTGGAACACTCTTGCGTGCGGGCCCGGCCGACGCAATCCCGGCGGACGTGCGGATCCTCACACTCACCGAAAGACCTGGCCGGGCAGCCCGCCCCGGCTTCTCAGACACACGGCCGCGTGCCGTCGCTTGTCAACGGCCGTGCGGGGCCAGTGTCCAGAGGACGAAGAATCCACCGGGGCGGGCTCCCGCGGCACCGGATGGCGACGCCTGGAACCGGATCCCGGACGGTGCTGTCCTGGACGGACGGCGCGGCACACCGAAACCTGTCTGTCTGACGGCGGTCAGTACGTTCGCCCGGCCCGGTGGTCTTCGCCGGATCCGGTCATCGGGTCGCGAGGGAGAAGTGCGGCAAGCGCCGTGCGGTACAGGACGTCCTCCGCACGGTCCCAGGTCCAGCCGCTCTCGACCACGAGGGATTGCCAGCCGGTGGGTCCGAACCAGTGCCAGAGCAGGTCGGCTGTCTCCGCCACGGAGTAGACGGGCCGCGCGGGCAGGGTGTGCAGATGGCGGGCCGCGGTCCGCAGCGCATCCCGGTAGTCCGCGGTCGCGCGCTCCCACAGGGCCTCGCCGTCCTCGTGGACGGGCAGCGCCTTGCGGATCGCCTCGTGCACGGTGAACTGACCCTCGTTGCCGGCCCGTGTGCCGCGGGCCAGCGTGCGCAGCACCGACTCCGGCGTCCGCTCCGCGAGCAGCGCCGCCATCGCCCGCTCGTAGCCGGAGGCGTTCACACCCTGGTCGACGATCCGGTTCAGGATGTCGCTCTTGCTGCCGACGCTCGCGAAGACGGTCTTGGCGGCCACGCCCGCGGCCGCGGCGATGTCGGCCACGGTCACCCGCCCGTAGCCGCGTTCGGCGAACAGTTCCGTCGCCCGGCTCAGGATCAGCTCACGTGTCCGTGCGGCGGCCTGTTCGCGCAGCGGGGAGACGTAGGAGCGCTTGGCCTGCATGATCGCACTCTATCGCGATGAATTCATTAGGCGTACTGTAACCTCAATTTCCGTCGGCCCCGTCCGGATGCCTTCGGCGGTCGCACAGCCGGCCCCTCGTGGCCGGGCCCACGCCGGCACCACGAACCGCCATCCGACGAGAGGCAGCCGCACCATGGGTATGGAGCCCACAGAACTGGCCCACGGACTCTTCCGGGTCCTCGCAACAGGTGCCCCGGCACTGGCCGCCGACGTGGTCCACGAGGAGTTCCACAACCGCGAAGCTGCGGTGGCACCCGCGGCCTGCGCGTTGCCCGGCCCGGCCGGAGTCCTCGCCTCGGGCGCATGGATGCGCTCCGCCTTCAGCGACCTGCGCTTCCCGGTCCTTGGCACCGCGCTCAACGACGACGAGATCTGGGTGCGACTGCGTATGCAGGGCCGCCACACGGGTCCCTTCGTCCGCTACCGCGACGGCGCGCTCGACCAGGCCGTACCGCCCACCGGGCGCGAGATCGACGTCGAGCAGATCCACGTGATCGGCCTGCGCGACGGCAAGGTGATCCGGCACGAGGCCGTCCGCGACGACATCACCATGCTCGGGCAGCTCGGCGTCTTCCCGCCGGCACCGCCCACGGCACTGCGCGTGATCGCCTGGCGTACGACCGGGCGAGCCGCCCGCGCCGCCGCCCGGGTGACCGCGGAGGCCGCCGAGGCGGCTGCGTCGCTGCGCGCGGGAGCGGGCAACTGAGTCCGCCGTGCCGTGTCGCGGCACGCGGGAGCGGGTGGCCGAGGCCACCGTGCCGTGTCGTCCGCACCCGGACGGTTTCCGACCCGGGGCTCGGTACGGCGCGCGCTGCCCGGCCGGGTGAGCGGGCCCCCTCGCGTGTCGTCGAGGGGGCCCGCAGTGACGGGTCGCGCTGTAGCGCGGGAACCCGGTCCGTGTGCCGTGGTCAGCGGAAGGCGGATGCCACCAGCTCCCCTTGCTCGTCGGCATGCCGTCGGGCGGAGCCCACGGCCGCGGCCGACGCCGGCGGCCGGCTGACGCACCCGAGGGGGCGGTCCGCCAGCCGTCGCAGAGGGGAGCTCACGAAGAGCCAGGCTCCCTGGTTCTCCGCCTCCTCCTGCACCCACCGCACCTCCGTGTCGGCGGGGAAGCGGGCGAGTTCCGCGGCGAGTTCCCGCTCCGGGAACGGGTAGAGCCGCTCCACACGGACGATCGCGGTGTCCGACAGGCCGGCGTCCCGCCGGTAGGCGTCCAGGTCGTAGAAGACCTTGCCCGAACACATCAGCACGCGCCTGACCCGGGCGGCGTCGGCCGTCTCGTCCGGCAGGACCGCACGGAACCCGCCCGTGGTGAACTCCGTCAGCGTGGAGACCGCCGCCTTCGACCGCAGCATCGACTTCGGGGTGAACACCACCAGCGGCCTTCTGTGCCGCGGGGCACCGAGCGCCTGCTGCCTGAGCAGATGGAAGTAGTTGCCGGGCAGGGTGGGCACGGCCACGGTCATGTTCCCCTGAGCGCACAGTTGGAGGAAACGCTCGATCCTGCCGGAGGAGTGGTCCGGTCCCTGACCCTCCAGGCCGTGCGGCAGCAGCAGGGTCACCCCGGAACGCTGCCCCCACTTCTGTTCCGCCGAGGCGATGTACTCGTCCACGACGGTCTGGGCACCGTCGGCGAAGTCGCCGAACTGGGCCTCCCACAGCACCAGGGCTTCGGGCCGTGCCAGCGAATAGCCGTACTCGAAGCCCAGCACGGCCAGTTCGGACAGCATCGAGTCGTACGGCGTGAAGGTCGCGGCCTGCGCGCCGAGCGAGTTGAGCGGTGTGTACTCCACGCCGGTGTGCCGGTCGGTGAGCACGGCGTGCCGCTGCCCGAAGGTGCCGCGGCGGGAGTCCTGCCCGGCCAGCCGCACCGGAACCCCGTCCAGCAGCAGGGAGCCGAAGGCGAGGGTCTCCGCGGTGGCCCAGTCGATGGTTCCCGTGTCCGGCATCGTGGCACGTCTGTGCAACTGCGGCAGAACACGCGGGTGCACGGTGAACCCCTGCGGCAGGTCGGTCTGGGACGCGACGACGTGCCGGGCGGTCGTCTCCGTGATCGCGGTGGCCGGTACGGCGGCCGCGTGCCCCGAGTTCCCGGCGGTGACGTGCTCCGCCAGTCGGCCCGGCGCCGGCGACGCGTGGGTCTCGGCGAAGGCATGCTCAAGACGCTCGCGGTAGTCCCGCAGGGCACCTTCCGCCTGCCGTGCGCCGATGTCTCCCCGGCGGACCAGTGCGTCGGCGTACAGCTTGCGCACCGAGGGCCTGGCGTCGATACGGTCGTACATCTGCGGCTGCGTGATGGACGGGTCGTCGACCTCGCTGTGGCCGTGGCGCCGGTAGCAGATCAGATCGATGACGACGTCCTTGTGGAAGGCCTGGCGGTAGTCGAAGGCGAACCGGGCGACACGGACGACGGCCTCGGGATCGTCTCCGTTCACGTGCAGGATCGGGGCCTCGACGGTCCGGGCCACATCGGTGGCGTACGCGCTCGACCGGCTGTGGGCCGGTGTGGTCGTGAATCCGAGTTGGTTGTTGATGACGACGTGAACCGTCCCGCCGGTGTGATAGCCGGGCAGCAGCGACATGTTCAGCGTCTCGCCGACCACGCCCTGACCGGCGAAGGCGGCATCTCCGTGGACGGCGACGGGGAGGACCGCGAAGGCGCCGCCGCCGTCCGAGGCGACTTCCTGCTTGGCGCGGACCACTCCCTGGGCCACCGGGCCCACGACCTCCAGGTGCGAGGGGTTCGCCACGACGGAGACGCCGACCGTGCTGCCGTCGAGGGCGCGATAGGTCCCCTCCGCCCCGAGGTGGTATTTCACATCACCGGATCCCTGGACCGAGCGGATGTCCACGGCATCCTCGAACTCGTGGAAGATCTTCCCGGTAGGACTTTCCGACGATGTTGGCCAGCACATTGAGCCGGCCACGGTGCGCCATACCGATGACGGCTTCTCCCACTCCGTGAGCGATGGCACGGTGCAGCAGGGTGTCCAGCAGGACGATCGCCGACTCGCCGCCTTCGAGCGAGTACCGTTTCTGGCCCACGTATTTGGTGTGCAGAAACCTCTCGAAGGCTTCCGCCGCGCCCAGCCGGTAGAGGATCTGCAACTGTTCGGCGCGGTCCGGCGGTCGCTGGGGCGATTCGATCCGCCGCTGGACCCAGCAGCGTTCCTCGGAGCTCTGGATGTGCATGTACTGGACGCCGACGGTCCGGCAGTAGGACTCCCGTAGTACGGCCAGCACGTCACGCAGCGTCATCGTGTCCCGCCCGGCGAAGTCGTCCACGACGAACGTCCGGGCCAGGTCCTCCTCACCGAGCCCGAACGTCTTCACGTCGAGCTCCGGGGGAGTGACCCCCTGCTGGTTCGCGAGCGGGTTCGTGTCGGCCATCAGGTGCCCGCGTACGCGGTACGCGTGGATCAGTGCCGCGACGCGGACGGCCTTGACGGCTGTCTCCTCCGCACGGCCGTTCTCGGTGACCGTGTTCTCGGGTGCCCGTCCGTCCGTCGCGGGGCTGGGGAGGGCGAAGAGATCCCGCCACGCCCGGTCGACAGAGTCCGGGTCCCGCAGATACCGCTCGTACTGTTCGTCGACAACCCATTCGTTGAGGCCGAATTCCAGCCCATTCGACACCGGCTGTCCGGCGCGGGATCGCAAAGCCACGACGCGGATCGCCTTCTTTCCTCTTCGCATACGGCCAATGGCAGACGCGCCCGAATCGGCGCAGAAAACCCTTCCGGCGCGTCACACCACCACGGTAGGCGGATATGGCAGCCAAGCCGGGGGGGTGAATGTGCCACGACGGCCGCACATCAGGACATGGCCTCAAAGCGACGGCGCTCGCCTGGAATGCTGCCATCGCGTTCATTCCCGGGTCACGGAAATGGCGCCCTGCCGTGCCCGGTGAAACCCGACGGACGCACGCGATACCAGGTGCGGGCCCTAGGGGGCGGTGGTGCGGAAGAACTCGGCCGCGGTGAAGGTGGCGGGCACGCCGAGTTCGGCGGCGACCGCGGTGATCGCGGCGTCGCCGATCGCGAGGTCGGCCTGGCCGTCGGTGGTGAAGTGCGGTGCGATGAAGGTGTCGTAGTGCGCTCGGACCTCGTCCGGGGTGTGTCCACCGAGGAACGTCTGCATGTGCCGCACGGTGGTGTCGGGGTCTTCGTGGATCACCTTCAGGGCCCGTCGGTGTGCGCGCAGGACCGCCTGGACCGCCGGGTCGTCCGGGTCGGTGTAGGTGGTGTCGACGGCCAGGCCCACGGTGGGGATCCGGAAGTGGTCGCCCAGCCAGGCCAGCACCCGCCAGCCGTACTCGGCGGCCACCGCCTCCGGCGCCATGGTGCTGCCGACCAGCGCCGCGTCGATCTCGCCGTCCCGCAGCCGGCGCAGGTCCATGCCGTAGTCGCCGGGCGCCCGGACGATCGTCCGGATGTCACGGTCCGGGTCGAGACCGGCCTTGCGCAGCACGATCCTGGTGAAGCAGCCGGGGGCGGTGTGCGGGGCGTGCACCGCCAGCCGCCGCCCGGCCAGGTCGGCCATCGAGGTCAGTTCTGGACGGGCGAGAAACCAGAACAGCGGACGGTGGGTGTTGACGTTGAGCCCGACCCACGGGGTGCCGTCGGTCAGCCGGGACAGCAGGGCCCGGCCGAGCCCGATGGTGGCGCCGCGGCGCAGCCGCTCCTCGTCCCAGGTGCAGCCGTCGCGCAGCGCGACATGGACGCCCTCGTCGGCGTAGTAGTCCTCCTGGTCGGCGATGTAGGCGGCCAGTTCCTCATGCAGGCCCCGGCCGACGTAGGCAAGATCGATCGTGTACATGAATACGCTGCTTCCTTGATCGTGTCGCAAGCATGCGCCCGTGACGGTCACAGGCGCTGTGCCGTCCGGTGCTCAGGTGACGGTGTGTCGGATGACGTCCGGCGGCCGACCGGCCCGTGACGGCGCGGTCCCGCGTGCGGGGGGCGGCGAGGCGGATTCAGTACATGGCCATTCCGCCGTTGACCGCGGCGGTGGTGCCGGTCATGAAGGTGTTGTCCTCGCCGACGTAGAAGGCGACCGCCTGGGCGACGTCGGCCGGGTGTGCCAGGCGGCCCAGGGGAGTGGCGGCCACCTGTCGCTGCTTCGTCGCGTCGTCGAACACGTCAGCGGCGGTACGGGACTCGACCGGTCCGGGCGAGACGATGTTGACCGTGATGCCCTGCGGGCCCAGTTCCTGGGCGAGGTACCTGGCGAACTGCTCCAGCGCGGCCTTGGACGTGCCCAGCGCGATCATGCCCTCCCGGGGCCGGCGGCTGAGGCCGGTACCGAGATAGACGATGCGTCCCCAGCCCTGTGCGGTCATGGTGGGCAGCACCGCCTTGGTGACCGCGAAGGCCGCGTGCATCTCGGCGTCGAGCTTGCCCCCCAGCTCGTCCCATGTGATGTCCTGGAACGACTTGACGGCGTAGGGGATGAGCGCGTTGTGCACCAGCACGTCCACGCCGCCCCAGGCCGCCCGTACCCGCTCGACCATGTCCTGGACGGCCGGCACCTCGCGTACGTCGGCCTGTACGGCCATGGCCCGCCCGCCGGCCGCCTCGATGTCGGCCACGATCTCCTCGGCCGCCTTGGTGTTGCTGAGGTAGTTGAGCACCACGCGCATGCCCCGCTCGGCGAGCACGCGTGCGGTGGCCGCGCCGATTCCGCTGCTGGCGCCCGTCACCAGGGCCACCCTGCCGGTTGTCGCGGTCATGGGCTCACCTCCTTGTCGTCGTCACGGGCAGCCGGAATGGCCGCTCCGAGTCGTTCGGCGTCGGCACCCGTGCCGGTGGGGCGGATCGCCCCGTAGAGCACGGTGTCGACGGTGGCCCGCAGCAGGTCAGTCGCGGTCCACTCCAGTTCCTGCGGCAGCCGGGAGGTGAACAGGCGTTCCAGCGCGCCGCGGGTGATCTCGCAGAGCAGTTCGGGGGGCGCGGTCAGCAGCCCCTGCCGATGCCCGTACCGGAACAGCTCGTCGATGGGCCGGTAGATCACCGCGTCCACGCGTTGTTCCACGTACTGGCGCAGCATCGGGTCCCCGCCGCGTCCGGTGGCGAGCTGAGCCGCGCCGATCCGCCCGAGCTCGGTGCCCGCGGCGACCAGGAACCGCTGGACCCGTACGTGGAACGGCTGTCCTTCCGCGCCCTCGGCCGCCGCCGCCAGCGTGTCCTCCACCGCCGCGAACTGCCGGTCCAGCACCGCGGCCAGCAGGCTGCGTTTGTCAGGGAAGTGGCGGTAGATCGTCTTCTTGCTCATGCCGAGCTCACGAGCGAGTGCGTCCATGCTCACGGGCGCGAGGCCCGGCGCGAAGAACAACCGGCCGGCGGCCTCCACGATCGCCTCGGCACGCCGCTCGTCACCCTCGGAAACTTTCGAAACTGAATTAGTTTCCATGGTTTCCCATCCTGGATACCCTTCCCTGCGCTGTCAAGACACGCCCTCCGCTCGGCTGGGCCGGGGCGACGACGCGCAGGGGTGTCAGCGTCCGCGGAGCAGGACGACGCCCCGGCTGCCCACGCCGGTGCAGGCCACCACTTCATCCATCGCTTTTCACGCCGCCGCTCGACAGCGCGGACCCACTAGGCGATTTTCCGTAGCGCAATGAACGGGAATCGGTCGGGCTCGGCGACGCCTTTCGAGCATTGTGACAATCGCGGGTCCGCACCTGCACCCACACTCGGGTGCCCCGACTCGGTCGGGCCATACCGCAGATGAGTGATATCGCACGTGCTCCAGGGGAGCATGGGACCTTGGGAGTCACGCGAACAGGGTATTCCGGCGGGGCTGTCCGTCATCTTCCACGGATTCCGTTGACGCACCTCAATTCCATGACGACGCTTCCTTCCACCCAGGATATGGCGCGGCAGGACCGAGGAAATCTCATGAAGACATTCGTGCACCGGGGCCAGATCACCAAGGTGGTCTTCGGCAGCGGAACCCGCAGCCGTATTCCCGAAGAGGCCGATGCCCTCGGATGCCGTCGGGTGCTCGTGCTGTGCACGCCCGACCAGGTCGAGCAGGCAGCGCGGATACGGGATCTGCTGGGCGCGGCAGCCGCGGGAACCTTCACCGGGGTCGCCCCGCACACTCCCGTCGAGGTCACCGAGAAGGCGGTCGCGTGCGCCCGGTCCGTGGCGGCCGACGCGGTGCTCGCCGTCGGCGGCGGGTCGACCGTCGGTCTGGGCAAGGCGATCACCGCCCGGACCGGTCTTCCGCAGCTGGCGCTGCCCACCACCTACGCCGGCTCGGAGATGACACCGATCCTCGGGGAGACCGAGGGCCGCAGGAAGACCACCAGGCGGCTGGCGGAAGTACGGCCCAGGACGGTCGTGTACGACGTCGAGCTGACGCACACACTTCCGGCTCCGGTATCGGTGGTCAGCGGCATCAACGCCATGGCTCACGCCGTGGAGTCCCTCTACGCACAGGACGAGGACCCGGTCGCCTTCCTGATGGCCGGTGAGGCACTCGACGCCCTCGCCCGCTCCCTGCCCCTGATCGCGCGACGACCGGACGACGCGGAGGCACGGGCCGACGCGCTGTACGGCGCCTGGCTGGCCGGCACCTGCCTGGGCACGGTGGGCATGGCCCTGCACCACAAGGTGTGCCATGTGCTGGGCGGCACCTTCGGACTGCCGCACGCCGAGACGCACACCGTCGTCCTGCCCCACGTCGTCGCCTACAACGCCCCGGCCGCCGGCGAGGCCATGGCCCGCCTCGCGCGGGCACTGCCGGGAGACGACCCCGCCGACTCCCTGTTCGATCTCGCCCGGCGGCTCGGCGCACCCAGGGCCCTCCGGGACCTCGGCATGCCCGAGTCGGGGATCGCCCAAGCGGCCGAACTCGTCGTGCGGGACGGCTACTGGAATCCGCGTCCGGTGGACCGGGGGGCGGTGACCGCCTTCCTGACCCGGGCCTGGGCCGGCGAGCGGCCCTGACCGTCACCGGAGCACCGGCGCCCGGCTGACCGTCACCGGAGCACCGGCGCCCGGCTGACCGTCACCGGAGCACCGGCACCCGGCTGACCGTCACCGGAGCACCGGCGCCCGGCTGACCGTCACCGGAGCACCGGCGCCCGCACCGACTCCGCCAGCGAACACTCGATCACCACAGGAGCACGCCATGCGCGATCTGACCAGCGAGACCATCACCGGGGCCGTGATCTCGACCATGCGGGACACGAAGGACCCCCGCCTCGCGGAGATCCTGCGCTCACTGGTCCGGCACCTGCACGCCTTCGTCCGCGATGTCGAACCGACCGAGGAGGAGTGGGCCGCGGGAGTGGACTTCCTGACACGTACCGGGCACACGTGCACGCCCACGCGCCAGGAGTTCATCCTGCTCTCCGACGTGCTGGGCGTCACCATGCTCGTCGACGCCCTGAGCAACCGGCGCCCCGCCAAAGCCACCCAGAACAGTGTCCTTGGCCCTTACTTCAGGGAGGACCGGCCGCAGCACTCCGACGCCGCCGACATCTCCGGCGGCCTGCCCGGCACCCCGCTGTTCTTCGAGGGACGGGTCGTGGACCGTGAGGGAGCACCGGTAACCGGCGCCGGGGTGGACGTCTGGCACAGCGACGCGGACGGCCACTACGACATGGAGGTACCCGGCCGCGTCGACCCGGCCATGCGGGCGCTGTTCCGAACCGACGAAACGGGGCACTTCGGCTTCCGCTCCATCCGCCCGGCCAGCTACCCCATCCCCGGTGACGGCCCGGTCGGCGAACTCATGAGCGCCACCGGCAGGTCGCTGATGCGTCCCGCCCACCTGCATCTGCTGATCACGGCTGCGGGATTCCAGCGCGTCACCACCATGCTCTTCCCCTCCGACGACCCGTACCTCGACACCGATCCGGTGTTCGGGGTCAAGCAGTCGCTGCTGGAGTCCTACGACACGTACGAGGCCGACACGGGTCCCTGCCGCGGCCTGACCGACGTGCCGTACACCCTGCTGCGCCGCACCTTCGTCCTCGAACCCCTCCCCGCGGACTGACTTCACCGCCGTCGGCGCCGCACACGTCGGGCCGCGCCCGAGCGACATGCGGGCCAACACACCCACCTGGACCGGGAGCCATCCCGGGCCCCGCCCTACGCACCGACGTTCCCCCGACTTTCACGGAGGCTTCCGATGACCGAAATCCTCGACACGGCAATCGACTTCCGAGCCACGATGGGCCGGCTCGTCACGGGTGTCAGCGTGATCACCACACGCTCCGGAAGCACGCCCATCGGCATGACCGCGAGCGCCGTGTCCGCCCTCTCCCTGGCCCCGCTCCAACTGCTCGTGTGCATCGGCAACCACCTGTACACGCGGACCGCGATCGCGGAGCACGGCCGGTTCGCGGTCAACGTGCTCGGCGAGGACGGCGAGGCCCTGGCACGGAACTTCGCCGCCTCCAAACCGGACAAGTTCGCGGGCATCGAGACCGTCGACGACCACGGCGTGCCGGTGCTGAAGGACGCCATCGCGGCCGTCGTCTGCGATGTCGCCGAGGCGCTCCCCGGCGGCGATCACACCATCTTCGTCGGAGCCGTCCGCTACTGCACGCACCGCGTCGACAGCCGGCCGCTGGTCCACTTCGCCGGCGGCTTCGGCGCGCTCAGGACGGCCTCGCGCTAGGCCTCGGCGGCAGCCGCCGTTCCGATGACCGGCCCACCGACGCCCCCGACGTCCGGCTCTCGCAGGCGAGTCACGGCCGTCGGGGGCTCCCGCTCGTTCCGACCCACTCCAGGGGAACTGCCATGACCAGCTCCGTGCCGAGCTTCAAGCTGCATCCTCCGGCCCAGCCCCCGCATCTTCTGACCCGTCCGCGCCTGCTGCACCGGCTCGACGCGGCCACCGAGCCCGTGGTGGTTCTCTCCGCACCGGCCGGTGCCGGCAAGACGGTACTGCTGACCGAGTGGTCGCGGGACCAGGCCGCTCGCGGGGCGTGCGCCTGGCTCAGCCTGGACACCTGCGACAACGCTCCGGACCGGCTCTGGTCGGGCATCCTGCGCGCACTTCAGCAGGCACGAGCGGATCTGCCCGGCCGTCTCGACGAGGGCGAGTGGACGGCCGACTCCTGGCTCGACGGGACCCTGCCCGCCCTGCTGACGGCGGTGGGCGCGGCGGGACCGCTCACCCTGGTCCTCGACGGACTGGAGACCGTCACGGACGCCGACGCACTGCGCACCCTCGCGGACTTCGTGACCCGGCTGCCGCACGGCTTCCGCGTCGTGCTGTCCACCCGGCACCTTCCCGGAGGCCCCCTTCCGGCTCTGCGGGCCCGTGGCCTGGTCGCCGAACTCGACCTGCACGACCTGGCCTTCACCCCCGAGGAGGCACGAGCGGTGCTCACCGCTCTGCTCGGATCCGCGCCCACGGAGGCAGACGCGCGCGCCCTGTACGAGGCCACCGAGGGGTGGGCCGCCGGGCTGTGCATCATGGGACGGGCCCTGGCCCGCTCCGGGAGCGAGGCCGACGTCGAGGGGCAGCGGGCCCGCGGCAGACAAGCGGTCACCGAGTACCTGGCCACCGAGGTCCTCGACCGGCTCACCACCGAACAACGCCGGTTCCTGCTCCGCACCGGCGTGCTCGACGAACTCGGTACCGGACCGTGCCAGGCACTCGCGGGCGACCGGGCGGGCGTCCTGCTGCGCGAACTCGCGCGAACCGTCCAACTGCTGGTGCCCGTCGGTGCCGAGGCGGCCACGTACCGCAGGCACCGGGCACTGGGCGCACTGTTGTCCGACGTCCTGGCAGCCGAGGGATCGGACACCGTCGCGGCCCTGCACCGATCGGCGGCCCAGTGGTACGCACGGCAGGGACGGACGACCGAGGCCGTACGGCACTGGACGCTGGGCGGAGACGAGCCGGCGGCCGTCGCGGCGGTCCTCGACGGCTGGGAGAAGGGGATCTCGGCGGGCCACGGTGCGCGCGTCTCGCAGTGGCTGGACCTGCTGTCGCGTCGCACGGTGGCCGCCGACGCGCGCCTGTGTGTCGTGGCGGCCATGACGGCCCTGGCGGAAGGCGCACCCGTCACGGCCTGTCGCTGGCTGGACGTGGCGTTGCTCAGGCATACGGGAGCCCAGACCGTCGGCGAGGGCGGCACGGTCGGCGACGCGGCCGCCGTCGCCCGGGCCGTGGCCTGTTGTCTGAAGGGGGAGGTCCTGACCGCCGACCGGGTCGGCGAGTCCGCCGTCACCGGCACCCTGCCGCTGACCTCCTGGCGCGCGCTGGCCGGTACGGCCCGCGGTACCGCTCTCCTGTGGACCGGCCGGTACGAGGAGGCGGAAGAACTGCTCGGCGAGGCGACCCGTGACGCGCACGCCGCCGGACACGGCCTGGCACTCGTCCGCGCGTTGGGTCTGCGGACCCTGTGCGCACTGCTCGCCGGGCGTCACGAACTGG
Organism: Streptomyces sp. NPDC026538; assembly: GCF_055567535.1. Lineage (NCBI taxonomy): Bacteria > Bacillati > Actinomycetota > Actinomycetes > Kitasatosporales > Streptomycetaceae > Streptomyces > Streptomyces sp. NPDC026538. Next base: position 403,418 of record NZ_JBVHQG010000006.1, on the reverse strand, counting down.
CACACGTCCTGAGCGACGAGGCCCTCCACGAGATCGCGACGGCCGGTCTGGACCGCCACTTCGTCTCGGTGCCCGCCTACGTCGGCCGGGCCGGCCTGCTCCTGGGGGAGGGGCGCCTCGACGAGGCCGAACAGGTGCTGGCCGCTGCGGAAGCGGCACTGGCGGACTCGTCCCGGACGGATAGCGAACCCCACGTGCGCGCGCTGTGGCACTTCACGCGGTCGCGGCTGGCGGCCGCACGGCACGACTCGAACGTGGCGCGCGGGGCCCGGGCGGCTGCCGAGGGAGCGGCGGCCAGATGCGAGTCGCCCGGCATCCTGACGAACCTGCTCGGCCGCGTCGCCGGGGACACGTCGGCCGTACCCGTCGGTCCCCGGCCCCAGGACCTGTCCCTGGGAGAGCGCCGGGTGCTGCGAGCGCTGTGCGGCTCGCTGACCCTGCGGGAGATCGCCTCCGAGCTGTACGTCTCCCACAACACGGTCAAGACCCAGGTGCGCGCGATCTTCCGCAAGCTCGACGCACACGACAGGAACGAGGCGGTCACCCGGGCCCGGGAGTGCGGTGTGCTGTGACCCGGGCCCTGGCTCCTGCTCCGGGGCGCGCACAAGCCGGCGATGGCGCCCCGCTCACCGGGCCGGCCGAAGGAGGCCGTTCGGCCGGCCCGCGTCCGGGGCCTAGGCGTCCTGACGTGAGGCGTCCTGGCGTCGGGCGTAGTTCGCCTGGGCCCGGTACGCGGACTCCTCCTCGGCGCTCACCTTCTCGATGCCGCAGACCTTGCGCGCGAGGTCCGCCATGGCGCCGTTGGGGGACATCTCGGCGCGCTTCATGGTGAGCGTGCGGATGGCCAGCAGGGGCGTGCCGTTGAAGTTCTCGAAGACGCCGATCCGGTCGCCCCAGTCGGACAGGAACATGTCGCGGATCACGCGGCTGATCTTCAGCCGGTCGTGCGGCCTGCCGACCGGTCCCGTCTGCAGGGCCTCCAGCCACGGCCTGAGTTCGGGCTGCCGCCACTGCCCCTCGGTGGGGTAGATGAGCGCGGCCCGGCCGGCCAGGTCGATGAGCTCGTGCACCATGTCGGTGATGTGCTCGATGTAGTACGCGCGCCCGAAGTCGAACATCAGGACGTTCGGCTTGAAGATGCCACCGGGCGTGTAGAACCCCTGGGCCTCCGAACCCACCACATGCGCCTTGAGCGACTGGTGGAAACCGGCGAACCTCGCTATCCGGGCCTGGACCGGCGGCAACTGGTAGGTGCCGATGTGCTCGGTGACCAGCAGGGCCAGTCCGAGCATCAGCTCGGCCTTGACCATCGCCCGCACCAGCGAGTGGTAGTGCAGCCAGTCGAAGACGCGCTGCGGGTACAGCGAAGCATGCTGGGGGTTGCCGATGTGGAAGACGCGGTTCCAGGGGATGAGCACGTCCTCGAACACGATGATGCTGTCCAGTTCGTCGCCCTGCGAGGCGAGCGGGTGCTCCACCTCCTCGCCGTCCCGGACGTTGCTCTCGCGGCAGATGACGGTGACCCCGGGGGTGTTGGGCTTCACCGCCCCGTAGATGATCTGCTCCGCGACGATGCCGGGCCGGTAGAACACACCGATGTGAATCCAGTCGCCGAAGGCCGCGCCGGTGCTGATCGCCTTGACACCCCGCACGGTGATGCCCTCGTCCGAGGTGGCGACCACCCTGAGGGCGGGGGACTCGGCCTGAGCGGAGTCGCGCGAGCGGTCCGCCTGCGGGTCGACGAAGGCGGGTGTCGCGTTGAGGTCGCCGTCGCGCACCTCGTTCCAGAAGTCGAGGAGCCCCACGGTGAGGTCCCGGCCGTCGGTCCCGACGGACTGGCTGCTCCAGGGCTCCGGGTCGTCCACATAGGTCAGCAGCACGTAGTTGTTCACGTCCGGTGTGCGCGGTACGGCCCCGCCGCCCAGCTCGCGCTGCACCGTCTCCAGGTACTCCCGCTTGCGCCGCAGGTCGTCGGCGGAGCGGTGCTGGAACCAGGTCATGGACCGCCGTACCCCGTCCTCGTCCACGAACGTCATGACGTCCTGGAGATCCGGGCGGTGGTGAAGGTCGTAGAAGGCCGCGAGGCTCCGGGCGTACGCCCGGGTCTTCGGGTGCGTGGCCACGTTGTCGACGAGCTCGTCGCCCACCCACACCGTGCGGCCGTCGTTCAGCGCTGCCAGGTATTCCTTGCCTGTACGCACGTCGTACTCCTCTCCAGGGACAAGAGATCCGGATGGCACGCAGCATGTGTCCGGACAGGGTGAGCCGACGGCCCGGAAGGGGCTTTCACCCGGGTGAAAGCGATGGTCACCCCGGGACTCGCGTTGAGGGCCGATGTGACCGTGCGCCATGCTTGCCGCATGCACAGCACAGACCCCGCCGGCGACGACGCCGGTGGGCGCGGGAACGGGGCCGTGACCGGGCTGCGCCTGCGGGGACGGGACCGCGAGATCACAGCGGCCCGTGAGGCACTGGACGTGGTGCGCGGCGGCCGGGGCGCCTGCGTCGTCGTGGAGGGCGCGGCCGGCGTCGGCAAGAGCCGGTTCCTCGCGGAGCTGGACGGGATGGCACGGCGATCCGGGTTCGACGTGGTCTCGGTACGCGCCGACGAACTCGACCAGTACGCGGCGGGAGCCGCCCTGCAGTCCGCCCTGCAGCCCTCCGACGGCTCCCACCGAGCCGTGTCGGCCGCTGACGACCAGCGACTCCTGCTCCTGGACAGCATCGCGGACGCCCTGGAGGAGCGGGCCCAGCGCGCGCCGGTGGCCGTGCTCGTGGACGACGCCCAGTGGGCCGATCCCGCCACGCTCTTCGTCCTGCGCACCCTGCCCGGGCGGCTCGCCGCCGCACGGATCTTGTGGGTTCTGGCGGTACGGTCGGACGCAGAGCGGCCGATCGTGGCCAGGGTCCGGGAGGACCTCGAACGCCTCGGCGCCCGATGGCTCACCTTGGGCCCCCTGCCGCAGCGCGACCTGCAGCACATCGCGGCCGACGTCCTCGGGGCGACGCCGTCACCCGGACTGGCCAGGCTGCTGCGCGGTGTCGCGGGCAACCCCTTTCTCGCCATCGAACTGGTACGTGGCTTCGCCGACACCGACGTCGCCAGGATGGCGGCGGGCGAGACCGGCCTGCCGCGCGACGGCATTCCCGTCAGCTTCCGGCGCAGTGTCGCCGCACGGTTGGACCGGCTCCCCGAGGACGCCCTGCACCTGCTCCAGATCGGCTCCGTCCTCGGCCGTGAATTCGACCTCGGCACGGCCGCCCGGATGATGGGCAGACAGGTCGGCAGCCTGCTGTCGGGCGTCGACACCGTCCTGAACGCCGATCTGCTCTCGGCCGACGGCCCACGCCTGGCCTTCCGCCACGACCTCACCCGGCAGGCGGTCCACGACAACCTGCCGCCGGCCGTGCGGACCGCCCTGCACCGGGAGGCGGCCGAAAGCCTCCGCGGCACCGGAGCCCGCCCCGCGGAGGTGGCCTGGCACGTCGTGATGTCCGGCGGCCCGGTCGACGACCATTCCGTGACCACGCTGGCCACCGCCGTACGGGAGATGTCGTCCTCGGCGCCCGACGCGGCGGCCGACCTGGCCCACCGGGTCGCCGGCCTGCTGCCCCCGCACGACCCGCGCCGTATCGCCCTGCTGACCGACGCCGCCGAGTACCTGGGCCGCACCCGCCGGGTACACGAGGCGCTGGACCTGGTCGACGCCACGCTGCCGGAAGGACTCGAGCCGCTGCAGGAGGCGCGGTTGCGTCTGGTGGCCGCCGAGATCCACCAGGCCGCGGGCGACGACGCCGCCGCGACGGCACACCTGGAGAAGGCCCTGGATCTGCCCGGGCTGCCGTCGGACCTGCGGGTCCGGCTGCTGAAGACCAAGGCCACGGGCCTCGTCTACCTGGGAGACATCGCCGCCGCCGAGCGGACCGGGGCCGGGCTGGTCGAGGCCTCCTACAGCAGCGACGATCCGGCCGTGGTCGTCAGCGCCATGGTGTTCCAGTCACAGACGTTCTTCTACCGCGGCCACCTGGCCCGCGCCCTGGAACTCGCCGAGGAGGCCACCCGGCGCGCCCGTACCCTGCCCGTCGCGCTCTATCTGCGGCCCCCGCGCATTCCGGCGCTGTGGCTGGCCACCGTACTGACCGTCACCGACCGGCTCGCCGACACCGAGCGGACCCTGTGGGAGGGACAACGCGACGCGGAGGCGCTGGGCCTGGGCTGGTCACTGCCCCACTGGCATGCCGCCCGCGCCTGTGCGCTCCTCGAACAGGGCGCCCTGCACGACGCGGCCGTGGAGGCCGAGGCCAGCCTCGCGGTGGCGGACGAACTGGAGATCGCTTTGCCGACTCCGCAGGCCCGCGCGGTCCTGGCACTGGTGGAGACCAGACGCGGTGACCTCGCCAAGGCCAGGGACCACCTCGGCGCCGTCGGCACCGAAGTGGGCACACACACTCAGCGGTACGGGCCCTGGGTCTCTCTGGCGCGTGCCTGCCTGGCGGAGGCCGAGGGGGACGACGGCGCGGCTGCGGCGGTACTCGCGGAGAGCTTCGCGAGGCGGGAGCCGGCGCGCCTGCCGGCACTGCCCCCGTCGCACTGGCCCGGGATCGTGCGCATCGCGCTCCGCGGCGGGGACGCGCCACTCGCCCAGGCCGTGTCGAGGGCCCTGCGCGGCCTGGCCGTACAGGACGAGAGCCGGCAGATCATCGGGGCCGTCCGCGCCCACGTGGACGGCCTGCTCCACCACGACTCGGGTGCCCTGGAGTCCGCCGTCGCCGGCTACCGGAACACCGGCAGACCGTTGGCCCTCGCCGCGGCCTGCGAGGACCTCGCCGAGCGGACGGCCGAAGCGGGCGACACGGCATCGGCGATCGCGTACTTCGAGGAAGCGGGCCGCCTGACGTCGGCCTCGGGGGCCGTGCGCGACCAGGAACGGATCAGGGGGCGCCTGCGGCGGCTCGGCGTGCGTACCGCCCCGGTACGGGCCCACACGGTCGGCCCCCGGGGGTGGGAGGACCTGACCGAATCGGAGCGGAAACTCATCCCGCTCGTCGTCGAGGGCCTCACCAACCGAGCCGTCGCCGACCGGCTCTACGTGTCCGTACACACCGTCAACACCCATATGAAGCACATCTTCGCCAAGCTCGGCATCAACTCACGGGTCGAGCTGACCCGGCTGGCGATCGAGCGGGGCGCCGGTGCCGAAGCGCTCGACCGACCGGGTCCACCGACCGCGGAGCCCGGGCACAGAGATCCCCTGAACGGGTGACGCCCGGCCCGGCGGCACCGGTGACGCCGGACGCGACGGCTCGGCGTCGTCCCCGAAACGGGCCGTGTCCGAGGGAGAAGCCCGACGGCGCGCGGGCCCATCACCGGATCGGTGGGGATGCTTCGGCTGCCGCGCCGCGGACGGTGGTCTCGATCGCGCGAGGTTCGCCGCGAAGGCCGTACACGACCACGTGAAGTGCGGGTCGCTCCACCTGTCCCGGGGAGCCAGGCAAGGCCGGCCCGTCGGCGTGGCCACCCAGGACCCGCGCCGCGCACGCGCGTCGGACGTCGATGACAGTCGGCACGGGGCCACCGCTTCCGGTACCCGACGGTGAAGAGCGCACCGGCGAATCACCGGATCGTGCGATGCCCTGGGTGCCTTGCCGATCAACACTGGTCGCGTCGGTGGTTGTCGCTCCGATCGGAACCGGGAGTGTGTTGCACGATGAGCGCCACGCATACTGCCCCAGGACCCACGCCTCGTGATGCGGAGCCCGCCTCGGCCGGTCGCACCAGCACCCCGTCATGCATCACCACTGGTCCCGGCTCTGCACGGAACGAGCCGAGCCGGACGTACGCGTACGAACTCGAGCCCTGGCTCTCGGCATGGCTGGCGACCGGCCCGGGCAGCGGCAGCGAATCGGCGTAGGAACCACCGCGCCCCCCGTCGCCTGCGGCGCGGTGGGACCGGAGATCCTGCGCCGTGCGAAGTCCGGAGCCGCATCCGCTCAGATGTGTGAAGTCCAGGGCGCGCGACGGCATGCCTGACGGCTGTGTCCTCCCGCCCCATTGTGTTGAACCTTGTGTCCCCTTACTGTTCGGCTTTGCCTGAGTCTGTTCGATGGTGATTGCTCAGGGGGATGGAGGCCGCAGTGCGGGGAAGTGGGATCCGTTCAGAGGTCGCGAGACCCGATCGCCGGAGGTGGTGGCGGGCGCTCCTCGCGACGGCCGCGACCATCGCCCTGGCCGTGGGCATGACCGCGCCGGCCGCCGCGGCCCGGGACACCGGCCGGCAGGCACCCGCCGCCACAGCAGCCGTCGGCGCGCGGGCGCACACGGTGACTCTCGACGGCTACTCGTTCCTCGTCGACGGCAAGCGCACCTACCTGTGGTCCGGCGAGTTCCACTACTTCCGGCTCCCGAGCCAGGACCTGTGGCGCGACATCTTCCAGAAGATGAAGGCCGCCGGCTTCAACTCCACCTCCCTGTACTTCGACTGGGGCTACCATTCGCCCAAGCCGGGGGTGTACGACTTCACCGGGGTGCGGGACGTCGACAAGCTCCTCGACATGGCCCAGGAGGCCGGCCTCTACGTCATCGCCCGCCCGGCGCCGTACATCAACGCGGAGGTGGACAGCGGCGGCCTGCCCGGCTGGCTGACCACGAAGGCCGGGAACAACCGCAGCGACGACCCGCGGTTCCTCCAGTACGCGGACGAGTGGCTGACGCAGATCGACCGGATCATCGCCCGCCACCAACTGACCAACGGCACCGGGTCGGTCATCGCCTACCAGGTCGAGAACGAGTACTACAACGGCTCGGCCGCCGGCCGCTCCTACATGCAGCACCTGGAGGACAAGGCCCGCGCCGACGGCATCACGGTTCCGCTCACCGGCAACAACAACGGCACCTTCAACTCGGGCACCGGCGCACTGGACGTGGACGGACCGGACTCCTACCCCCAGGGCTTCGACTGCTCCAACCCCTCGAAGTGGAACGGCGTCCCCGACATCAGCTACGACCACCCCGCCGGAAAGCCGCTCTACTCGCCGGAGTTCCAGGGCGGTGCCTTCGATCCCTGGGGCGGACCGGGCTACGACAAGTGCGCGCAGCTGATCAACGACCAGTTCGCCGACGTCTTCTACAAGCAGAACATCGCCGTCGGCGCCACCGCGCAGAGCTTCTACATGACCTACGGCGGCACCAACTGGGGCTGGCTCGGCATGCCCGAGAACTACACGTCGTACGACTACGGGGCCGCGATCCGCGAAACCCGGCAGCTCGATCCGAAGTACTACGAGGACAAGCTGATCGGGTACTTCACCCAGTCGGTCGCCCCGCTGACCGAGACCGAGGCGATCAGGGCGACGCCGCCGGACGACTCGGCGGTCGTCGACACCGCCCGGATGAACCCCGACACGAAGACGCAGTTCCACGTCCTGCGGCACGGCAACTCCACGTCCACCGCGGTCGACAAGACCCATGTCTCGCTGGACTTCAACGCGCAACCGGCCGCGGACACCACCTACACCTGGGACGACCCCGACTCCGCGCTGCAGTACACCGGTTCGTGGTCGCACGTGGCCGACCAGAGCTACACCGGCGGCGACTACAAGCACACCGAGTCGTTCTCCAACAAGGCCGGTGACTCGGTCACCGTTCCCTTCGACGGCACCGCGGTCCGCTGGATCGGCTCGAAGACGAACAACCACGGCAACGCCGACGTCTACCTCGACGGCACCAAGGTGGCGACGGTCGACGACTCCGGCGGCGAGACCCAGGCGGTGCTCTTCCAGAAGACCGGCCTGACGCCAGGAGCACACACCCTGAAGATCGTCGTCGACGGGAACCACAGCTCGGGCTCCACGGACAACTACGTGGCCATCGACGCCATCGACGTGCCGACGGCCGACACCGCGGAGCCGACCTACCCGGTGGTGCCGCAGCAGCCGGGCACCGCGATCACTCTCGACGGACGCGACTCGCACGTGATCGTGGCGAACTACCGGCTCGGGGACTCGCAGTTGCAGTACTCGACCTCGGAGATCATGACCAGCGCGACGATCGGCGACCGCGATGTCGCCGTGCTCTACGGCGACCAGGGCAGCGACGGCGAGACCGTCCTCCGCTACGCCGCCCGGCCCACCGTGACCGCCACCGGCGGGACGGTCACGACCACGTGGGACGCCGCCACCGGCGACCTGCGGCTCAACTACACGCACAAGGGCCTCGTCCGCGTCAGCGTCAGCGGCGGCGGGAAGCGCCCGCTGCTGCTGCTCGTGGGAGACAAGGCCACGGCGGAGACCTTCTGGCGCCAGGACACGGCGACCGGTCCGGTGCTCGTCCGCGGTACCCACCTGCTGCGGACGGCGACCAGCCTGGACGGCGGCCGCACCGTGGCGCTCACCGGGGACAACGCCGACGACAAGAACGTCGAGGTGTTCACCTCCGCCGCCCATGTCACCTGGAACGGCAGGGCGTTGGGCAACAGGTCGACCGAGACGGGGAGCCTGACCGGTACCGTCCCGGTGGCCGCCCCGATCCACCTGCCGGCGCTGACGAACTGGAAACACGCCGAGGAATCCCCCGAAGCGGCCCCCGGATTCGACGACTCCAGTTGGCAGGTGGCCGACAGGACGACCACCAACAGCGTCTCCGGCGTCAACGCGCTGCCGGTGCTGTACGCGGACGACTACGGATTCCACACCGGCAATACCTGGTACCGCGGCCGCTTCCGCGCCACCGGCAAGGAGACCGGCATCCACCTGGTCTCGGACTCCGGTGGCGGCGCGCAGGCGTTCTCCGCCTGGCTCAACGGCACCTTCCTGGGCAGCTCCACCACGGGCAGCGCCGACTTCACCTTCCCGGCCGGCGCGGTGAGGTCCGACGGCGACAACCTCATCTCCGTGCTCACCGTGAACATGGGGCACGAGGAGGACTACAACTCCACCAACGGCAACAAGACCGCGCGCGGCCTGACCAGCGCCTCCCTCGCCGGAGCGCCGCTGACCTCGGTCACCTGGCGGCTGCAGGGCGTACGCGGCGGCGAGGACCTCCAGGACACCGTGCGCGGCCCGCTCTCGACGGGCGGCCTGTACGGCGAGCGGGCCGGCTGGTCGCTGCCCGGCTACCCGGACGGCGACTGGGACCGGGTGTCCCTGCCGACGACCGACACCCGTGCAGGGGTCTCCTGGTACCGCACCGACGCTCGGCTGAGCCTGCCGCACGGCCAGGACACCTCGCTGGGGCTGACGTTCACCGACGACCCGGCCCGCAAGTACCGTGCCACGATCTTCGTGAACGGCTGGCAGGTCGGCAACTACGTCAACTACCTCGGCCCGCAGCACACCTTCCCGGTCCCCGACGGCATCCTGAACCCGAACGGCCACAACAGCATCGCCATCGCCGTGTGGAACCTCGACGGCAGCACCGGCGGCCTCGGCGAGGTCTCGCTCACCAATTGCGGCAGCTACGCCTCGTCCCTGCGCGTCGCGCAGAACGACAGCCCGCGCTACGACGCCCGGACCTACGCCATGCCGAAGGCTCCGGGAGCGGATGTCACCCTGGACGTGCCGGACACCGCCGAGCCGGGACAGGCCTTCACGGCCCGCGCGACGGTGGCGGTGCCGAAGGACCGGTCGTCCGCCTCCCGGCTGACGGCCGCGCTCTCCGCGCCCGACGGCTGGAGCGTGAGTGCCACCAGCCCCACCTCATGGGACCGTCTGCGACCCGGCACGTCGGCCACCTTCACCTGGAAGGTCCAGCCACCGGACGGGACGCTGCCGTCCGCCTCGGCACTCACCGCCACGGTGCGCTACCGGCAGAACGGCAGGCAGGCCACCGGCACCGACGAGCGCGTCGTCGGCGGGATCCCACCGGCTCCGCCGGCCGGGAAGAGCGCGGTGAGCGACCTGACGTTCCTGTCGTCCACCAACGGGTGGGGCCCGGTGGAGCGGGACAGCAGCGTCGGCGAGCAGGCCGCCGGGGACGGCCGCCCGATCACCATCGCCGGCGTCGGCCACGCCAAGGGCCTGGGCACCAACTCCGTCAGCGACGTGCAGCTCTACCTCGCCGGACGGTGCTCGCGCTTCACGGCGGACGTCGGTGTCGACGACGAGACGGGCGGCGCGGGCACCGTCACCTTCTCGGTGATCGCCGACGGCAAGACCCTGGTGACCACGCCGACCGTACGCGGCAGACAGGCGGCGGTGCCGATCGACGTCGACGTCAGCGGCGCCCAGGTGATCGACCTCAAGGTCGGTGACGCGGGCGACGGCAACGGCAACGACCACGGCGACTGGGGGACACCGACGCTGACCTGCGGCTAGGGCCTGGGCGAGCCGGACCGCGTCAGGACCGGCCGGGAAGCGGAACCGGCCGGTGGTGTCGTGGAGGGCTCGCCCCACCGTTCCGGCGACGTCGCCTGCACGATCCTCCACGGCTTTCCGGTCTGCTCAGGGAAGGATGCTCGCGGGTGCCCGGGTGGTGCCGCGCAGTCGGGCGGCGTCCCGGCTCGGGGGTGCGCCGAACTGGCGGCGGTACTCCCGGCTGAACTGGGAGGCGTTGTCGTAGCCGACCCGCCGGCCGACCCCGGTCACGTCGCCGGGGTGGGTGGCCAGCAGCAGCCGGGCCTCCTGGAGCCGGATCTGCTTCTGGAACTGGATGGGGCTCATCGCCGTAACCGCCTGGAAGTTGCGGTAGAAGGCGGAGACGCTCATGCCGGACATGCGGGCCACGTCCTCGACGCGGAAGGAGTGCGCGTAGTGCTCGCGGATCCAGCGCACAGCCCGGGAGACATGGCTGAGACCGCTGTCCGCCAGGCCGAGTTCGCGTACCGTCGCCCCCTGCTCGCCGGTGATCAGGCGCCACAGAATCTCGCGCTTGAACAGGGGCGCGAGCACGGCCCGGTCGCGGGGCTCGTCGAGCAGCCGCAGCAGCCGGACCACCGCGTCGAGCAGCGCGGCCGGAGCGTCGCAGACGGCGATCCCCGACGGCGCGCCTCCGCCGGCCCGTGGGACATCGCCGGGGTCGGCCCGCAACAGCAGTTCGGCGACGGCGGACGGCTCCAGGATGAGACCGAACCCGAGGGCGGGGTGCTCGTGGCCGGTCTGGGTGAACTGCCCCGTGACGGGCAGGTCGACGGAGGCGACCAGGTACTGCCCGGCGCCGTACTCGTAGACCCGGTCGCCCAGGGCGAGGCGTTTGGCGCCCTGGGCGATGACCGCGAGCACGGTGCCGGACATCGAGGGCCCCGGCGGATCCGGCCGGTCGATCTTCGAGATGAGGACGCCGTCGATGGCGGTGCTCCAGTCGGGCCGGGCGTGCCGGTCCAGCAGGCTCCGGAACTCTTCGAGAGGCATGCGCCCATTGCACCACCCCGCTGCCCTCTTGTTCCCGTCGTCGCGAGGATCGTGCAAGTCGACGCGAGGATAGAGCCTGACGTTCGTGCAGGCCGGACCGCTTGAGCCCCGCTGAGCGGCGGGCCGGCCGGCCGGGCGGGCGGGCCGAGGGGGGCGAGGTGGGCCACGCAACCATCGGGGGTGACGGGACCGGCCGGCCGGTGACACGATGCGAGAGGCGAGAAAGGTGGCAGCCATGGCGCCGGACGTCCGCGCGTCGCTGGGCGCGATGCTCTTCCGCCGGGTGGCGGGCCCCGACGGACCGGCCACCCGCGCCCGTATCCACGGCACACCCGGCCCCCGCTGGTTCGCCCCCGGCCGTCCGATCCGCGTCGTCCACGGGGACGCCGCCATGTTCGTCGGCGGACTGGGCGCCCTTCTTCTGCAGTCCCTGCATCCCCTCGCCATGGCCGCCGTCGCCGCGCACTCCGGATACCGCGGCGACCCGTGGGGACGGCTCCAGCGCACCAGCGCCTTCCTGGCGGTGACCACCTACGGCGTGGCGGACGACGCGCAGGCGGCCGTCGCCGCGGTGCGCGGCATCCACGACAAGGTGCGCGGGACGACACCGGACGGCGAGCCGTACCACGCCGCCGACCCGCACCTGCTCGGGTGGGTGCACGCGGCCGAGACGGAGTGCTTCCTGCGCGCTCACGAGCGCTTCGGCTCCCGCCGGCTGGACGGGGCCGGCTACGACGCCTACGTCGCCGACACCGCGCGGGTCGCCGAGGCACTCGGGGTGACCGATCCGCCGCGCGACCGCCGGCAGCTGGCCGCGCGGCTGGCCGGCTACCGGCCGGAGCTCAGGGCCACGCCCGAGGCCCGGTCGGCGGCACGCTTCCTGCTCCTGGAACCCCCGCTGCCCCTGCCGGTCCGTCCCCTGTACGGCATCCTCGCCGCCAACGCCGTGACACTGCTGCCCTCCTGGGCCCGGTCGCTGCTGCGGCTGCCCCGTCTCGCGCTCGTCGAGGACGTCACGGTGCGACCGGCCGGCCGGCTGCTCACCCGCACGATCCGCTGGGCCATGAACACCCCCGACGTCTCGTAGCGGCTCGGCACGGCGGGAACCCGCCGCGCCCCCAAGGGCACGGCGGGTCCGGAGGTCACCTGGTGCTCTGCGCCCAGGGCATGCCGCGGGTTTCCGCCCACTCCGTTCCCCGTGACCAGAGCCCGCCGCCGCCCGACGCGCCGGAAGCGTTCCACCCGCCGGGTCCCGCGACGGTGCCGTCACCTCCGGCCTGGACCGGCCGCTCGTCGCGGTCCGTGCGCTGGAACCCGATCGTGTAGGTCCGGGTGACCGAACCGTTCGCCGAGGTCACCTTGACGGTGCGGGTGGTGAACCTGGACCCGGTCGAGAAGAGGACCGAACTGCCCTCGGTGACCCTCACCCGCTCGCCGGACTGGGCCGGCACGGCGGAGACGCTCGGGATCCTGCCGTTCTTCGGCCAGTCGACGACGTAGGTGGACACGTCCGGGTCGAACCCGTCGATCGCGGCACCTCCGACGGTGAGCGCCTTCGCGTCGGCGACACTGGCCTTGGTGGCGTCCGAGAAGTTCTTCACCGTGACCGACCCGTCGGCGTTGACGACCACCTTCGCCGCCATCGCCGCCGCGAGGTTGATCCGCTGCCAGCTCGCCCCGCCGCCGGCGGTGAGGTCGAGCGGGTACCCGGAGTCCGTCGCGGTCTGCTCCAGGATCTGGGTCCGCTGCCCGGTGGTGAGGTCCGGGAAGGCCGTGATCAGCAGGGCCGCCGCGTCGGACGGCGTCTTGAGGGCCTGCCCGGCCTTGCCCACCTGCGAGAACCCGTAGGTCAGGCGCCGCGTGTACAGGTCGACGTCCTGCGCCGTGCTCAGACCGGCGTACGGGTCGCCCTCACAGGCCGCGAGCGTGTCGCCGTATCCCTCCTCCTGACACTGCGCGAGCAGCACGTTCTCCATCTCGGTGTGGGCCTGCTGCAGCAGTTTCGCGAAGTCGGGGTCCGCCCACCGGTGCGCCACGGTGGCCTGGCCGGAGATCCGGCCGCCCATGACGTCCAGCGGGTAGTGGAACCCGAGGACGATGCGGTTGTCCCCGTACTCCGAGGTGCGCGCGAGTATCGACGGCGCCAGCTCCGGGAGGAGCGTGGCGAGGATCGTGCCGGCCTCGTAGCCGCCGTAGGAGTGGCCGCTCGGGTACGAGCCGCTGGTGGCAAGGCTGCCGTACGAACCGTCCTGCGACTCGTAGATGGAGCCGCCGTCGCCGACGAATCCGAGCCGCACGTAGGGACGTTGGTAGCCGTAGTGGTTCTTGGCCGCGTCGACCTTGTCGAGGTTCTGCGTGACACGGGAGAACAGGGCGCTGGTCTTGGGCAGTTGACCGCCCTTCAGGGCGTCGCTGTAGAGCTGCCCGAGCCGGGACCCGAGACCGTCCGCCATCGTGACGGTGGAGCTGTTCGTCGCGTCGACCTCGGCCCGGTCCACCTCCTTCTGGGTGGCCGCGTTGTTGATCCGCACGGCGAGCCGGTCGTTCTCGGCGGTCAGCGGGGTGCCCTGGGACACCTTGGTGTTGGCGCCGATGATGCCGGAGCCGAGATCGCCGATGCCGTTGAGCAGGTCGTAGAAGGAGTCGGTCCCGTCACCGGTTCCCGGCCACTTGTCCGACGGGTAGGCCGCGTTGAGCGTCTCGTCCGGGAAGGGGGACGACACGTACGCCGGGTCGGCGGTGTCCGCCGAGGCGGTCGCCGAAGAGTCGTCCGCCGAGGTGCCCGCGGGGGAGTCGTCCGAGGTCCCGGCCAGGGTGATCGCGGTGACGGTGGCCGTGTGCGCCTTCGCCTTGGCCGAGGTCGTGAGCAGCGCAGTGTCCGCCGCGGCGGAGACGTGCGCGGTGGTTCCGTCGCGCAGGGCCACGGTGTAGCCGATGATCGGGAACCCGCCGTCGCCGGCCGGCCGCCAGGTCACCCGGACCTGCCGGCCGGTGGTGACGACGCCCGTGACGGACGGCTTCTGAGGCTTGCCGCCGCCGGTCACCACCGGCGTGGTGGCCGCGCTGGGGTGGGAGGTGCCGACCGCGTTCACCGCACGGACGCGTGCCGTGTACGACTTGCCGGACCGCAGCCAGGTGAACGTGGTGCTCCGGCTGTCCGGGTCCCGGATCTCGACCTGGTGGCCGTCGTCCAAGTCGACCTGGTAACCGGTGACCGGCGATCCGCCGGTGTCACCGGGCGCGGCCCAGGCGACGGTCACGCTCGTGCCGGACGACGTCGCCGACACCGTGTCAGGTGCGGCCGGGACCGTCCTGGGCTTCGTGGCGAGCGCGGACATGGCGCGCTGGAGCGCGTCGTACCCTGCCGTCAGGGTCGCGTCCGTGGCCGTGTCGTCCGCGAGCGCGGTCTTCGCGTCCGTGAGTGCCTGGGTGAACGCCTTCCACGACGCGTCCGTGTAGCGGGTGTCCTGGAGGGCCGACGCGGTGGTGACCAGGTCCTCCAGCCGCAGCCTCGGTACCGGGACGAGTTGTCTGGCGGCGAGGGTGAGGCTCCGGGTCTGGGTGTCGACCTCGAGCTGGGTCGTGCCGTCGGCGTCCACGAGGGAGCGAGCGGCGTCGAGTTCGCGCCGGTACACACCGAAGTCGATGGTGTCGTAGCGCGCCTCGTCGGCGGAGAGACCCTCGTACCGCTCGATCGCCTCGCGCAGGGCGGACTTGTCGGTGACGGCGGGCGTCTCGACGTGGTTGAAGGTGATCCGGCCCAGGTTCGCGACGTACGGGTGCGAGGAGTCCGGGGTCGTCGTCAACCGCAGAGAGACGGTGTGTGTGCCATTGATCGCCTTGGGCAGCGTCAGGCTCGTCGTCCCTCCGGACGACCAGCCGGCTCCCGTGACCGGCAGCGGGACGGTCGCGTACGGCGTGCCGGGGTTGCCGGTGTCGAAGGAGTCCAGGTAGAGGTCGACGGCGGAACCGGTGCCGCAGCGGGCCGAGTTGTTGACGTAGGTGATCGTGACGGTGTTCTTCGGGGAACCGCCGAAGTCGATGTCCCCGTAGTTGAGCCAGGCTCCGTTGTAGGTGCCGCCGAGGTCGGTGGCGGAGCCCGAGCCGGTCCAGCCGACCGGCTCGCTCTTGAGTCCGCCGCCGCTGTTCGCGTGGAACGCGGTGGCGTCGAAGCCGACGGGTGCGTCGGCCTCCTGCGTCAGGGTCAGCGAGTAGATGTTGCCCACGTAGGGCTGGGACGAGGACTGTGTGCTGGAGACGAAGTCGGCGTACACGTCCTGGACGCCGGTGAAGACGCTCGGGTCGAGGTGGACGCTCGTGGTCGCGATGGTTCCCCAGCCCGATCCGCTGTAGTCGAGCGGCACGGACACGGTCTTCGGACCGTCCTTCGAACCGAGGTGCAGTTCGATGTGCGAGTCCGAGGCCGCGCGCGACCGGGGCTTGTCATAGCGGACGGTGAGGGTGTCGGCACCGTCCCGGAGGTCGGTGTCCTTCCATTGGGCCCACGCGCCGTTCGTCACGTTCTCGAAGATGCCGTTCGAGAGGTTGAGCGGGGCCGAACCGCCGCCGGTCGTGGTGCTGTTGACCGCGGTGAGGGTGGCGAGCGTCGTCGTCGGGGACGTGGCGACCTCGTACGGCGAGAACTGGTACCAGTCGAAGTTCGACACCCACTGCTGGCCGGCCGGCGCGTGGAACACGAACGTCGCGCTCGACGCGTTCAGCAGCCCGTCCGGGTCGGTGACGGCCGCCTGCACCGTGCTGTAGTACTGCCAGCCGCCGGTTCCGGGCAGCTGGACGGTGGCGACGACGGGACCGTCGGCGGCGCCGGCGTGGATGTCGACGCTGCTCGGCTTCGCGTTGGCCGCCTGCGAGTTGGCGTAGCGGACCGAGATGGTCCTCGGGGCGACCCCGCCGAAGTCCAGCTTGGTGTACCGCTCCCAGGCGCCCTCGGTGACGCCCCCGAGGTTGCCGTCCGAGTTGTTCCGCTCGCTGATGAGGCTGGGGCCCTCCTTCTGGTCGGGGGACTCGGCCTGCAGGACGGCGTAGCCGCCCTCGTCGATGGTGAGCGTGTCGACGGCGGAGTGCAGCGCGTCGTCGGCGGCCATGATCGTGCCCGTCGCGGAGGCGGTGTCCGCGAGGACGGTCCGCGCGCGTTCGAGCGCCGACCGGAACAGGCTCCAGGAACCGTCGGAGTAGTTGCCGCTGCGTACCAGGGACGCCTGGTCGACCAGGGTGCGAAGGGCCTTGCGGTGCACCTCCGCGGCGGAGACGGCGAGCGGGTCGGTCGGGGACACCCCGGTGCCGCGCACCGTCGAGGCCCGCACGCCGTGGGCGAAGGCCGCGTCGGCGAAGGTGATGCCGAAGTGCGCGTCGACCTGCGTGCCGCCGGTGAGCGACAGCGTCGCCGTGCGCGAGCCGGTGACGCGTAGGTCCGCCGTGACACCGCCCGGGAGGCCGGTCACGGTCGCCGCCCCGGTCCTGGTCAGGCTGGTTCCGTAGCGGGCGGCGAACGACGCCGGTCCGGACAGGGCGAGTTTCACGCTGCCGTCGACCTTGCCGTCCGCGTCAGTGTCGACGGTGTCCGGACGGGCGGAGACGACGGTGTCGCCCTTGCCCGTTCCGGCGCCGCTGTCGCCCGTCTCGCCCCCGTCGGTGTCCAGCGAGTACGCGGGCTGCGAGTGAGTGCCCCACTGGGAGGGCTTGGACCCCATGGTGAAGTCCAGGGTGCCGCCGGAGATGATCTGGGAGTAGTCGAGCCACGTGTTGTCGAACCGCTTGCCGTTGAGGGTCGCGCTCTGCACGTAGTAGGCGCTCGGCGACACGCCGTCGGCCCTCACCGTGAACTTGGAGCCGTTGGCGTAGGTGATCGTCGTGGCGTCGAAGAAGGGGCTGCCGATCTGGAACTGGCTGGAGCCGGCGGTCACCGGGAACAGGCCCAGGGCGGCGCCGACGAACATGGTCGACATGGTGCCGGCGTCGTTGTCCATGGTCGGCAGGAAGCCGTTCGGGGAGAGCTTGTAGACCTGGGTCCTGACCGGCGGGGTGAACTGGCCGCCGGAGCTGGGGGCTTCGTTCGTGGAGCCCGTCGCGATGTAGCGGTTCCAGGTCGTGCCGGTGTAGATGGACCGCACCCACTTCTGGGTCAGGCTCGGCTCTCCGACGTAGTTGAAGAGGTACGGGGCCTGCAGGTCGATCTCGTTGGCGTTGGAGTGCAGCATGGTCGAGCCGTCGTCGACGCTGGAGTCCTCGCCGAACATGTGCTTGACCGCGGCCTTGGCCGCCTTGTCGCCGCCCATGGCCTTGATGAGGCCGCCCATGTCGTAGGCGTCGTACCAGTGGTACTGCCAGAGCGTGCCCTGGTAGAGGCCGGCCGCCTCGAACTTCTCGTAGTCGGCGGCCTGCCAGTCGCCGCCCGTGGCACGCGGGGTGAGCAGACCGACCTTGGTGCCGTCGGAAGCGGTCCAGGCGTCGGACTTCACGAGGTTGTCGATCGCCATGGTCGACTGCGTACGCAGCTTCTTCGCGTCCGCGTCCTTGCCGAGCGCGTCGGCGACGACGGACAGCGCCCACTGGTCGTAGCCGCGCTGGACGGTCGTACCGGGATCACCGCTGACGTAACCCTGCCGCAGTTGGGCCCCCGTGTAGTACCCGGAGTACGACAGCAGCGCCGGGTACGCCTCGTCGAGCCGGTCGAAGTTCTTGAAGCCCTTCGACAGCGCGTCGGCGACCAGGACGGCCGAACGCTCCCAGCGCACCGTGGGAACCGAGTGGGTGAGGCTGCCGAGGCTCTTGCCGGAGGCGCGCTGGTCGGCGAAGAGCTCGATCAGCGACTGGATCATGTCCCGGTAGGTGGCCGGGTCGATGTACGCCTCGACGGAGTACTTGCGGAAGTCGTCCCAGGTGGACCAACCGTCGTAGTACGTGAAGCCGTTCGCCTTGTGCACCGCTCCGTCCGCGCCGCGGTAGGTGCCGCTGGTGCTGGTGGCGTTCACCGGCAGCGCGTACATGCGGTACAGGTGCGTGTAGAACTCCTTGGTGAGCGTCGACCCGGGGTCGGACTTCGCCGAGGAGCGCACGTCGACCGCGCCGAGCGCGCTGTTCCAGGCCGCCTTCGTCTGGGCACGGGCCTGGTCGAAGGTGAGCTTGCCCACCTCGTTCTTCTGGTCGGTCGCCGCCTGTTCCGCGCTGATGGGCGACAGCGTGACGCGCAGTTCGACGTTGTTCCCGGCGGACTTGTCGAACCCGAGGACGGCGCCGGTGTCGGAGCCGTCCTGGGTGGTCGCGTCGGTCAGCTTGCCGTCGTTGCCCCAGCTCTTCAGCGAGGTCACCGGGACGTTCGTGGTGGCGTTGTAGTACAGCTGGTACGCGGCGCCGTTGAACGACCCCGCGATGAGCCCGGAGATCGAGGTGGTCCCGTCGGCGAGCGTCGTCGCCTTCATCGTCGAACGGGTGCGGCTGGTGAAGTTGTTCGCCAGGTCGAGGACGAGTTCGGGGTTCGCCCCGGCGGGGAAGCTGTACCGCTCGAGCGCCGTGCGCGTCGTCGCGGTCATCTCGGCCTTGACGGTGCCGGGGTCCTGCGTCACCGACGACACGGTTCCGGAGATGGATCCGAGCCCCACATGGTAGGAACCGGGCGTCGCGCTCTCGTCGTCGTGGCGGTACGGGTGGGCGTACGTGCTGGGCGCGGGGCGCTTGTCGTACCGCACGGAGGTCGGCACGACGAGCAGGTCGCCGCCGCCTCCCGAGCCGCCGACGCCGTCGAGGTTCGTCGCGGTGAAGCCCGCGATGTGGTCCTCGGTGTAGTCGTACCCGGTGTGGTTGCGGTCCGGAGTGGTCAGCGGGTTGACCTTGGCGAGGCCGTGGGGCGCCTGCGCGCCCGGCAGGTCGTTGCCGTCGTCGCCCGCGGTCGACACGAACGGGTCGACCAGTTTCGTGTAGTCGGTGCCACCGGACGTCCCCGCGGACTCGGCGGTGGCGGGCAGTGCCACCGCCGCGCCGCCACCCGCCAGCGCGGCGACGCCGAGGGCCCCGGCGAGCAGCGAGGCAACCGCCGCGCGCAGTGACCGGCGACGCCGGCGGGCGGTTCTCGGTGGCAGTGGGCGGGGCACGAAGGCATCGGGTCTGACAGGCACGGAACCTCTCCAACGTCGCGATACACGGCACGGTCGGGCCTATCGGGGACAACGTTGTCAGCCCGTACGGCACCCGGACCGTGCGGACTCGGGGCGAGACGGCGGCGGACGCACGGGATCCCCGGTAGCGTGCGCGGCCGCCGCCATCAGACACGGGGAAAGCATGCAACGGGCAAACAAGATTCGTACAGGAGATGCGCACGCGTGCCGCCCCGCGAGGGCGCGCACCGGCCACGCCGTCGGGCGCGCGGGACGGACATCGCGTCAGGTGCTTCCGGTAATGCGGGGAAGCGCGCCCGCTGTTCCGTCGCCCGGGGGGCGGGGTGCCGCGGGCCGGTCCCGTTGCGGGCGTGAGACGAAGACGCCCTTCGCCGCCGCTCCCGCGAACGCCCCGGCGGGCCGACCGTGTTCGAGTCCGTCGACCACAGGAACCGCGACGCCGTCGGACATCCTCCGCGCGACGGCATTTGCCCGTCGGCCCGCCACCGGCGGGCTCACTCGCGGTGGTACTCCGCGACGGCCACGCGACCGGACCGCAGGGACGACCGCCGCCGCGCCGGGCTGCCCAAGGTGTGGGCGAGCGTGAGGAGATCGTCGTCCGACACCACCCGCAGGCCGTACTCCGCCAGCAGCGCGGCCAGGCGCCGCGGCCGCCACAGTGAGCGCCACGGCTCGCCCGACGTCATGGAGCTGCCGAGCACGCGTGCCAGCAGCCGCCCCACGGACGCCCTCGCCGACGGCGCCTGGTAGTTGACGACGAGCGCGCTGTCCGGGGCCGACCGGGCGGCGAGCGCGGCGACCGTCGTCCGGACCTCGTCGCGCGTGAGGTAGGGCACGACGCCCTCCCACAGCCATGTCGTCGGAGCCGACGGATCGTGCCCGGCCGCGTCCAGGGCCGCCCCGAGATCGTCGACCGCGAAATCGACCGGCGTGAACCGTGCGGAACGGGCGGCGGCCGGCAACTCGGGGATGTCGGCGAGGCGGGCGCGCTTGTCCTGCTGGGAGGCGGGATGGTCGACCTCCCACACATCCGTCCGCGCAAGCCCGGGCAGCCGCCACGCGCGGGTGTCCAGACCGGCGCCCAAGATCACGAGCTGGCCGGTCGCACGGGCGCGCAGCGCCTCGTCGATCGCGACCGTCCGTGGTACGACCACTTCGGCACACGCCCGCACACCCTCGTACGCGACGCGCGCCTGCCAGCCCTCCGGCACCGTGCCCGCGCGCACCGCGTCCACGGGCGCGCGCTCCTCGACGCGCAGCAGCCGCACCGCCACCGGATCCGCGAAGCGGCCCACGGCCGTCTTCCCGTCCGCCGCCGCCCGCCCCTGGCAGACCAGGACCGCCGTCCGGCTCGCCGCACGCTCGCTCTCGCTCATGGAGCCGTATTCAACACGACTCCCACCGCCCCACGCGGCAGACGGCGAAGTCGCCGCCCGGCAGGGCGAGTACGACACCGCGGCGCTCCGCGGCCGGCGAGCCCGTCGTCCGGCGGCAGCTCGGCGATGGCCCGCACGAAGCCCCTCGTACGTCGGGGCGCCCGGGCGGGATCACGGTCACGCGGTGACCGTGCCGTCCGCGCATGGAGCCGGCCGCGGGCGCCGCCCCGCCGTCGCCCGCCCCCGTTACCGATCCGTTTCGCAGGTTAATTTCCGCGTCCGAAGGGTTGGCTGGAAGTCGTCATCTGGTTATCGTTCACGCACTTCACTCAATCGTTCCGCCGAACGAATAGCGAGAGAGACGGTCGGTCCATGTCCGACATCCACCTGCCGGGGCGCCGCTCGGTGCTCGCCGCGGGCGCGGCCGGCGCGGCCTCGCTCGGCGCGTCCTGGCTGCTCACCGGCTGTACGGGGGCAGCCGCCGCCCCAGACCTGACGGCTGCCGCCCTGAC
The DNA here is from genome assembly GCF_055567535.1 of Streptomyces sp. NPDC026538. NCBI lineage: Bacteria > Bacillati > Actinomycetota > Actinomycetes > Kitasatosporales > Streptomycetaceae > Streptomyces > Streptomyces sp. NPDC026538. The sequence goes on along the minus strand of NZ_JBVHQG010000006.1, from coordinate 382,055 downwards.
GGGCACCCCCGACGCCGGCGGCACCCTGCGCATCGCCCGCCCCCCGGCCTCCGACGCCGAGACCCTCGATCCCGCCAGCTCCCTGTCGGCGTACGAGTACCTCGGCGCCCTCTACAACCGGCTGGTCCGCGTCGGCGCGGACGGCGAACTCGCCCCCGACCTCGCCGAGTCATGGGAGTCCGACAGCAAGGCCCGTACCTGGACCTTCCGGCTGCGCAAGGGCGTCACCTTCCACGACGGACGCGCCTTCACCTCCGCCGACGCCGCGTACACGCTGCGGCACATCCTCGCCAAGGCGACCGCCTCACCCCAGGCCGCCGTTCTCGCCCCGCTCCTCGACCCCGGCACCCTGCGCACCCCCGACGCCCACACCCTCGTCGTCCCGCTGAAGACCCCGAACGCCGAGTTCCCGAGCCTGCTGACGCACTACAACTGCTATGTCGTCCCGGACGGCAGCGCCAAGGGCATCGGCCGCACCGGCATCGGCACCGGTCCCTTCAAGCTGGAGTCCTTCGCCCCCGCGGGCCCCGGCCGGGTCACCGCGAACAAGGACCACTGGGCCGGCCGCCCGGTCCTCGACGCGATCTCCTTCTACTCGGTCGCCGACATGTCCGCCCGCTCCAACGCCCTGCTCGCCGGCCAGGTGGACCTGCTGTCCCAGACCAACCTCGACTTCGCCACCGCCCGGGTGGTCGCCGCCTCCGACCGGGCCACCATCGCCCGGGTGAAGGACGCGCAGTGGTACGTGCTGCCGATGCTCACCACCGAGAAGCCCTTCACCGACGTACGGGTCCGGCAGGCGATGAAGCTCGCCTACGACCCGGAGCACGTCGTCAAGGTCGCGCTCCAGGGCGCGGGCAGCGCCGGCTGGGACAACCCCGTGCCGCCCACCGACCCCGCGCACATCGCCGCGCACCCCGCGCACGACCCCGAGCAGGCCCGGCACCTCCTCAAGCAGGCCGGGCACGAGGGCCTGGCCGTCGACCTCTACACCTCGTCCTACGACCCGCTGTTCACGCCGATGGCCCTCGCCTACCAGGACTCCGCCAGGCGCGCCGGCATCCGGGTCCGGGTCAGGACGGCCGCCTCGGACTCCTACTACACGCAGATCTGGATGAAGAAGCCGCTGATGGCCACCTACTGGTTCACCGGGCGGCCCGTCGACCAGCTCTTCACCCAGATCTTCCGCAGCGGCTCCTCCTACAACGAGACCGCCTGGTCCGACAAGGAGTTCGACGCCGTCCTGGACCGGGCCCGCGCCGAGACCGACGACACCGAGCGCCGTGAACTGTACGGCGAGGCGCAGCGGCTGGTGATCGAGCGGGGCGGGGCGATGACCCCGATGTTCGCCGACCGGCTGGTCGGCATCTCCCGAAAGGTCCGCGGCTACGCCGAGCACGGCTTCGAGTTCGACTACCTCAACATCGGCGTGAAGGGGGCCTGAGCATGCTGTCGTTCACCCTGCGCCGACTGGCCTCGGCCGTCGGCACGCTGTTCCTCTCCTCGGTCCTCGTCTTCCTCGCCGTCCAGGCGCTGCCCGGTGACGTGGCCACCCAGATCCTCGGCAAGGACGCCACCCCGGACGCCGTCGCCGCCCTCCGCGACCAGCTCGGCCTCGACCGGCCCGCCTGGGAGCGCTACCTCGACTGGGTCGGGGGCGCCCTGCACGGCGACTTCGGCACCTCGCTCGTCTCCGGGAAGGGCGTCGGCGGCGAGGTCGCCCAGTACCTCGGCAACTCCGCGCTCATCGCCCTCGTCACGATCCTGTTCGCGGTGACCGGCTCCCTCGTCCTGGGCGTCCTCGCCGGCCTGTACCGGGACCGCTGGCCCGACCACCTCATCTCCACCGTCAGCCTGGTCGGCATGAGCGTCCCCGAGTTCGTGGTCGCCACCGTGCTGGTGCTGTGCTTCTCCGTCGCGCTGCCCTGGTTCCCCGCGGTCGTCCTCTACGGCCCCGAGGCGAGCGTCGGCCGGCTCCTGCCCGCCGTGTGGCTGCCCGCGCTCGCGCTCGCCGTCGTCATGGCCGCCTACATCGTGCGGATGGCCCGTACCTCCGTCATCGACGTGCTGGCCGGCGAGTACGTCACCACCGCCCGCCTCAAGGGTCTGTCCACCTGGCGGGTCGTCACCCGGCACGCCCTGCCCAGCGCGCTGCTGCCCACCCTGCACGTGATCGCCCTGAACGTCGCCTGGCTCGCGGGCGGGGTCGCGGTCGTGGAGAACGTCTTCAACTACCCCGGCATCGGAAAGCTGATGCTCTCCTCCGTGCAGAACCGCGACCTGCCCGTCATCCAGGCCATCGCCCTCGTCAGCGCCGTGATCTACGTCGTCTGCAACCTCGCCGCCGACCTCGGCGCCATGGCCCTCAACCCCAGGCTCCGCACCCGAGGGAGGACCCGATGACCGCGCCCGACACCACCCCGGCCACCCCGGCCACCGCTCCGGCGGCCCCGCGCTCCGCCGCCCGCGCCTGGCGTGGCCTGCGCTCCTCCCGCACCGCCCTGGTGGGCCTGGCCGTCGTCGCCGTGCACATCCTGGTCGCGCTGCTCGCCCCGCTGCTCACCTCCTACGACCCGATCGCCAACGACGCCTCGCACGCCCTGCTCGGCCCGAGCGGGGCGCACTGGGCGGGCACCGACCAGTACGGCCGCGACGTCCTGGCCCGGGTGCTGTACGGCGGCCGGTACGCGCTCGGCGTCTCCGTCGCCGCCACTCTGATCACCGTCGCCCTCGGCACGGTGATCGGCTGCGCGGCCGCCCTGCGCGGCGGCTGGTTCGACGACCTGCTCGGCCGGGTACTGGACGCGATCCTGTCCGTGCCGTCGATCCTCGCCCTGCTCGTCGTCGTCACCGCGCTCGGCACCGGGCCCGCCGTGATCGTCCTCGCCATCGCCGTCGTCTACGTCCCCCAGGTCGTCCGCGTGGTACGCGGCGCCGCACTGGCCGTCGTCCCCATGGACTACGTCACCGCCGCCCGCGCCCGCGGCGAGAGCACCTGGGCGATCCTGCGCCGCGAGATCCTGCCGAACATCACCGACGTGGTCTGCGTGGAGTTCGCGATGCGCGCCTCCTGGGTGGTGCTGCTGATCTCCTCGCTGTCCTTCCTGGGCTTCGGCGCCGACCCGCCGACCCCCGACTGGGGGTTGATGGTCGCCGAGAACCGCACCGCCATCACCGTCGTGCCGATGGCGAGCCTCGCACCGATCATCGCCCTGGCCACCCTCGTGGTCGGGCTCAACCTCGCGGCCGACGGCCTGTCCAAGGCGTGGGGCGTGGACCGGATCAGGGAGGGTTCCTGATGACCTCTGTCGTCTCCGTCGACCCCGTCACCTCTGTCGTCTCCGTCGACTCGCTCTCCGTCGCCTACCGTTCGGGCGGCCGCGACGTCCCGGTCGTGCACGAGGTGTCCCTGGAGGTGGCGCCGGGCCGGACCCTCGCCCTCGTCGGCGAGTCCGGCAGCGGCAAGTCCACGGTCGCCGCCACCCTCCTGGGCCATCTGCGGCACGGCTCCCGGATCACCGGCGGCAGCGTCCACGTCGACGGACAGGACGTGTTCGCGCTGCCCGCACCTCGGTTGCGGCGGCTGCGCGGCGGGACCGTCGCCATGGTCGCCCAGAACGCCGGGCAGGCGCTGACCCCGACCATGCGGATCGGGCGCCAGATCGAGGAGGCCGGCGGCCACATACCGGTCGTCGACCTGCTCGAACAGGTCCGGCTGCCCCGCCCCGCCGAACTCGCCCGCCGCTACCCGCACGAGCTGTCCGGCGGCCAGCAGCAGCGCGTCGCCATCGCCATGGCCGTCGCCGCCCGCCCCAAGGTCCTGGTCCTCGACGAGCCGACCACCGGCCTGGACGTCATCACCCAGCGCAGCGTCCTGGACCTGATCGCCGCCCTGCGCGACGAACTCGGCCTGGCCGCCGTCCTGGTGAGCCACGACCTCGGCGTCGTCGCCCACCTGGCCGACGACGTGTGCGTCCTCAAGACCGGCAGGGTGGTGGAGTCGGCGGCCACCCGGCGGCTGTTCGCCGCGCCCCAGGACCCGTACACGAAGCGGCTGCTGGCGAGCGTGCCACGGCTGGACGACGCCGGTCTCGCGGTCGTGGACGAGGCGGGGGAACGGACGGTCCGCGCCAAGGCCGTGGTCCCGGACGGCTCACCGGTCGCGGTCGCCGCGAACGACGTCACCATCGACTACGGCAGCACCCGCGCCGTGCACGGGGTCTCCTTCGACGTCCGCCGCGGCGAGGTCCTCGCCCTCGTCGGCGAGTCGGGCAGCGGCAAGTCCACCCTGGCCTGGACCCTGGCGGGGCTGCGCACCCCCTCCGGCGGCACCATGACGCACGAGGCCGGGGACCTGGCCCGTCCCGCGCCCCAGCGGCCGCTGTCGCTGCGGCGCCGGGTCCAGCTGGTCTTCCAGAACGCCGACACCTCCCTCAACCCCCGCCGCTCCGTCGGCGACGCCGTGCGCCGCCCGCTGCGGTTCTTCGGCACCGCGACCGGCCGCACCGAGACCGCCGAACAGGCTCGCCGGCTCATCGCCGACGTACGCCTGGACCCGGCCCTCGCCGACCGGCTGCCCGCCCAGCTCTCCGGCGGACAGCGCCAGCGCATCGGCATCGCACGGGCCCTGGCCGGAGAACCGGACGTCCTGATCGCCGACGAGATCACCACCGCCCTGGACGTATCCGTCCAGGCCGAGGTGCTGCGCCTCCTCGACGACCTGCGCCGCGAACGCGACCTGGCCTGCCTGTTCATCAGCCACGACCTCGCCGTGGTACGCGGCATCGCCGACCGCGTCGTCGTCCTGCGGCACGGAGTCGTCGTCGAGGAAGGCCCCACGGAAGCCGTCTTCGACGCGCCCGGCCACCCCTACACCCGCCGGCTGATGGCGGCCGCCCTCGAACCCGACCCCGACGCACCGCCCCTGACCGGCGACGCCCCCGACTGGGCGGACGCCGCCGAGGCGGACGACACCTGGACGGACCTCGGCGACGGCCATCGGATCCGCCGCTGGCAGCCCGTCGAGGCCCCCGTGGCCGAAGGAGTTTCGTGAAGTACCGCGACCAGTTCGAGCGCCAGGTCGTCCGCGAGGACGTCTGGATCCCCACCCGGGACGGCGCGACCCGGCTGCACGCGCGCATCTGGCGGCCCGCGGACGCCGGGTCCGACCCGGTGCCCGCGCTGCTCGAATACCTCCCGTACCGCAAGAGTGACTGGACCGCGCCCCGTGACGCCCAGCGCCACCCCTGGTACGCCGGACACGGCTACGCCTCCGTACGGGTCGACATCCGAGGCCACGGCGACAGCGAGGGCACCCCCGGCGACGAGTACGACGCCCAGGAACTCGCGGACGGCGTCGACGTCGTCAACTGGCTTGCCGCGCAACCCTGGTGCACCGGCAAGGTCGGCATGTTCGGCATCTCCTGGGGCGGCTTCAACGCCCTCCAGATAGCGGCCCTCGCCCCCGAGCCGCTCAAGGCGGTCGTCACCGTCTGCTCCACCGACGACCGCTACGACAACGACGTCCACTACACCGGCGGCGCCGTCCTCGGCATCGACATGCTCGCCTGGGCCGGCACCATGCTCGCCTTCGCCTCCCGCCCCCCGGACCCGGCGAGCGTCGGTACCGACCGCTGGCTGCCCATGTGGCGCGAACGCCTCGACGCTCTCCAGCCCTTCCTGCACACCTGGCTCGACCACCAGGAGCGCGACGCCTACTGGCGGCACGGCAGCGTCTGCGAGGACTACACCGCCATCGACGCCGCCGTCCTCGCGGTCGGCGGCTGGCACGACCCCTACCGCGACACCGTGCTGCGCCTGGTCGAGCACCTCCCGGCCGACCGGGTACGCGGCCTGATCGGCCCGTGGTCCCACCAGTACCCGGACCGCGGGCTGCCGCCGGGCCCGGCGATCGGTTTCCTCCAGGAGACCCTGCGCTGGTGGGACCAGCACCTCAAGGACACCGACACCGGCGTACTGCGCGAACCGCTGCTGCGCGCCTGGATCAACGACCCGGTCCCGCCCGCCACTTCGTACGACACGATGCCGGGCCGCTGGGTGGGGGAGAGCAACTGGCCCTCCCCGCAGGTGACATGGAGCGAGCGCGCCCTCGCCCCCGACTGCCGTACCCCGGTCCTGGTCCGTTCCCCACTCCACACCGGCCTGGACGCCGGCCGGTTCTTCCCCTTCGGCAACGCGAGCGACCTGCCGCCCGACCAGCGAGAGGAGGACGGCCGTTCGGTGTGCTTCGACTCCGCACCCCTCGCCGAGCGCGTCGAGATCCTCGGCCGGCCGCGCGTCCGGCTGCGCCTGAACAGCGCCACCCCACGCGCCCACGTGATCGTCCGGCTGTGCGACGTGGCTCCCGACGGCTCCTCGACCCTGGTCACCCGGGGGGTGCTCAACCTGCTGAGCAGGCTTGGCCGCGACAAGGCGGTCGAGTGGACCCCGGGGACGTACGAGGACGTCGAGGTCGACCTCACCGGCATCGGCTACGCCTTCCCGCCCGGCCACCGGGTCCGGGTCGCCGTCTCCGACGCGTACTGGCCGTGGGTGTGGCCGCACGGTGAGCGCGGCGAGCTGCGGGTCGTACCCGCCGACAGCGCCGTACTCCTGCCCGAGCGGGCGGCCGTCGAGGAACCGCCGATCGTCTTCGAGGAGCCGGAACAGGCGCCGGCGCTGCCGGTCACCTACGACCGGCCCGCCGAGCCGCGTCCCGAACGGCTCGTCACGCACGACGTGGCGGCCGGGGAGTGGACCCTGGAGGTCGACCCCAACTACGGCGGATCACGGACGTATCCCGACGGGCTCCGCTACGAGGAGAGCGCGCGCGAGACGTACCGTGTCCGCGGCGACGACCCGCTGTCGGCGAGCGCCGTGTCCCAGTGGCGGATCCGGCTGCGGCGCGGCGACGACTACGACGCTGAGATCATGACGCGTACGGAGCTGCGGGCCACGGCCGCGGACTTCGTGATGGACAGCCGTATCGAGGCACGGGCGAACGGAGAGACAGTGGCCAAGCGCTCCTGGCACCACACCAGCGCGAGGACGTCCGGATGAGCGCCGCCAAGCCGCAGCGCGCCGCGAAGACCCCGCGCCGTGCCGTCGCCGCCGCGGACCGCACCCGCCAGCCCACCGAGGTCCGCCGCCGGCTGATCGTCGAGGCGGCCGTCCCGCTGATCGCGGAGCGCGGCTACGCCTCGGTGGGCGTCCGGGACGTGGCGGCCGCGGCCGGGGTCTCCGTCGGGACGGTCACCTATCACTTCGGCAGCGTCCAGGAGATCCTGTCCGAGGCCATGGTCCTGCACATCGAGCGCTACTACGCGGCGCTCAGCGAGGCCGCCGAACAGGCCGGCAGCGGCGCCGAGGCGCTACGGCTGCTCGTCGACGCCCTCTTCACCGAGGACACCGACCGGCACTGGCGGATGTGGTTCGACTACTGGAACGCCGGCGACCCGGACACCGACGAGACGTTCACCCGTGGCCAGGCCCAGCGCTACGAAGCCTGGCACCAGCAGATCCGTGCCCTGGTCGAACGGGGCGTCGAGGACGGGGAGTTCGCAGGCGACGACCTCGACGGGTTCACCGTCCGCTTCGCCGCCCTCGCCGACGGCCTCGCCCTCCAGCGGCTGCGCCAGACGCCGCCGCTCAGCACCCAGGACGCCCGCCGTCACCTGAACCGGCTGGTGGAGACCGAACTCGCCGTCCGCCCGGACCGCGACTGACGCGGACGGCCGGACGGCCGGACCCTGCCGAGGACGCGTGTGCACGGCAGCCGGGCGCGTGCTCCGGGCAGGTACGCCTGGTGCGGATACTCCGGGTGCGGGTGCGGGTGCGGGTGCGGGTGCGGGCGCGGGCGCGGGCGCCGGTCCGGGACCGGGCGGACTGTGCCGGGCCGGTCGGGCCGGAGGGCGCCGCCCCAGGCGCGCCCGTGCCCGCGCCTGCGTTTCCGTGGGACCGCCGAGTCCCTAGGAACGGCCGTCAGCATGCCTGGGCCAAAAGCTGGTGGGGCTGGTCCGGTCACTCTGCGCATCCCTGCCGGGCGCGCTCCGTGAGCCGGCGACTCGGCGAGTGTCCGGTATGCCCGGGAGGTGCGACGCTGGGACGGCAGGCATCCGCCGAGGGGACCCGGGAGGGCCCGATGGGACGTGATGTGCCGGCCCGGGTGTTCACACGGGAGGACCGGCGCCGGTACCGCGAGAAGATGCACACCTGTCTCGACGTACTGGCGCAGATGCTGCGCGATTCGGGCTTCGAGAGCGAGCGCCCCCAGGTCGGCATGGAGATCGAACTCAACCTGGTGGACGACGACGGGCTGCCGGCGATGCGGAACACCGAGGTGCTGCGGGCGATCGCCGACCCTGCCTGGTCGAGCGAGCTCGGCCGTTTCAACCTGGAGATCGACATCCCGCCCCGGGAGCTGACCTCCGGCGGCCCCGGCGCCTGGGAGCAGACGATCCGCGACGCGCTCAACCACGCCGAGGACCGCGCCGCGACGGTGGGCGCCCACCTGATCATGATCGGGATCCTCCCGACGCTGGGCGAGCCGGACGTGGGCGAGAAGTCCCTGTCCGGTGATCCGCGCTACCGGCTGCTGAACGAGCAGATCTTCGCGGCGCGCGGCGAGGACCTGCGGATCGGGCTGGAGGGCGTGGACCGCCTTTCGATGTACGCCGACGCCATCACCCCCGAGGCCGCCTGCACCAGCACCCAGTTCCATCTCCAGGTGGCCCCCAAGGACTTCGCCGACTACTGGAACGCGGCCCAGGCGATCGCGGGCGTGCAGATCGCCCTCGCCGCCAACTCGCCCTTCCTCTTCGGCAGGGAACTGTGGCGCGAGACCCGTATCCCCCTGTTCGAGCAGGCCACCGACACCCGTCCCGAGGAGATCAAGGCCCAGGGGGTACGGCCGCGGGTGTGGTTCGGAGAGCGGTGGATCACCAGTGTCTTCGACCTGTTCGAGGAGAACGTGCGCTACTTCCCGGCGCTTCTGCCCCTGTGCGACGACGAGGACCCGCGACAGGTCCTCGACGCCGACGGTGTGCCGCAGCTCGGGGAACTCACGCTGCACAACGGCACGATCTACCGCTGGAACCGCCCCGTATACGCCGTCACCGACAGCGGGCCGCACCTGCGCATCGAGAACCGCGTCCTGCCCGCCGGCCCCACCGTGGCCGACACCATCGCCAACGGCGCCTTCTACTACGGCCTGACGCGCGCCCTCGTGGACGAGGACCGTCCGGTGTGGTCACGGATGTCCTTCTCGGTCGCCGAGGAGAACCTGCACGCGGCGGCCCGTGAGGGCATCGACGCCCGTCTGTACTGGCCGGGGGTGGGCGAGGTACCGGTGACGGAACTGGTGCTCAGACGCCTGCTGCCGCTGGCGCACCGGGGTCTGGAGCTGGCCGGCCTGGACGCCTCCTGGCGCGAGCCCATGCTGGGCATCATCGAGCAGCGCTGCGTGAACGCCCGCAACGGCGCCCTGTGGCAGGCGGAGACGGTCCACCACCTGGAGCGGACCGGCACCCTCGACCGCCGGGAGGCGCTGCGGCGGATGACCACCACGTACATGGACTACATGCACCTGAACGCGGCGGCACACACGTGGCCCGTGGAGTGAGCGCCGCAACGGGCTGAGAAGGCGGCCCGGAGTTCCCAGCATCCCCGCGTTTCGATCGCGGCCGGGTTCGGGGTGCGCCGCGGATTCCTCTCCCGGCTGAGGCTCGGCCCGGTCTACGGCGAGGGTGGGGCACGGTCGTACGTTCCGGCGCCAGGGTCCCGCCGTCGACCCGGCCTCGGGGGAACGAGCACCGTCGTGCCAGGATGCCGCGTGACCGCTGTGTTCCCGGAGGCTTCCTGACGTGACCGAGACCGAGGTGGCCGTCGCGCCGCACCCCCTGCTGCTGGCCGACGGCCGACCCGCCGCCGACGCGTGGTCGCTTGACCCGGCGCTGACACACCTGAACCACGGCTCGTTCGGTGCCGTTCCGCTGGTGGCGCAGGAGCGGCAGGCGCAGCTGCGCGCCGAGATGGAGGGCGCACCGGTGGTGTGGTTCCCGGAGCTGCCGGGACGGCTCGCCGCCACCCGCGCCGAGCTCGCCGACTTCCTGCGCGTCGACGCCGGTGACCTCGCCCTGGTGCCGAACGCCAGCGCCGGTGCCAGCGTGGTCTTCAACGCCCTCGAACGCCGCCGTGGCGGGGAGATCGTCGTCACCGACCACGGCTACGGGGCCGTCACCATGGGAGCGGCACGGCTGGCCCGCCGCTGGGGCGGCCGGGTGCGCACGGCGCGGATACCACTGGGCGCGGACGAGGACGAGGCGTACGAGGCCGTGGCCGCCGAGATCGGGGAGGCCACCGACCTCGTCGTGGTCGACCAGATCACCTCGCCGACCGCCCGCCGGCTGCCGGTCGAGCGGATCGGCGCGGAGGCGCGCCGGCAGGGTGTGCCGATGCTCGTGGACGGCGCCCACGCGCCCGGTCTGCTCGTCGCACCGCTCGACGGAGCGACGTACGACTTCTGGACCGGCAACCTCCACAAATGGGGCTGTGCCCCGCGCGGCACCGCGGCCCTGGTCGCCCGTGGGCCCCTGCGGGACCTGCTTCACCCCCTGATCGACTCGTGGGGCGCCGAGGAGCCGTACCCCGACCGCTTCGACCAGCAGGGCACGATCGACGCCACCTCCTACCTCGCCGCGCCCACGGCCCTCGACTTCGTCGAGCGCACCTGGGGCTGGTCCGCCGCTCGGCGGTACATGGACCGGCTGGCGGACTACGCCGCCCACGTGGTCGGAGCCGCGTTCGCCCGGCTCACCGGTGACGACAGCCGGACCGACGTCGGGATGCCCGTGCCCGGCATGCGTCTGGTACGGCTGCCCGACGGCCTCGGGCGCAGCCGGATCGAGGCCGACGCACTGCGCGACCGAGTGGCCCGGGAACTCGCCGTCGAGGCGAACTTCACCAGCTTCGGCGGCGTCGGCTACCTGCGCGTGTCCGCCCACGTCTACAACACCCCGGCCGACTACGAGTACTTCGCCGACAAATGTGTGCCCGTACTCGGCAACTGGGCCCGGGAGTCGCCCTGTTGAGTTATCAGGTCGAGCGTTCCGGGCCCTTGACTCGGTAGCCGGGCGGCCCCATCCTCGTCCGAGGTATTGCGCGGGTCATGACAACCTCAAGGGTTCGCCAACCGCGCCTTCCCGCCGACCGAGGGATGTGGCCGTGACGCAGACTCGACGCTCGTACCGCAGACGCAGAAACGTCACCGTGCTGTCGCTGCTGCTCCTGGTACTGGCCGTGGTCCTCGGGCCCACCCCGAGTTCGGCGGCCGGCGGCGACTGGTGGACCCCGGCCGCACGACCCGCCCCGGACGTCGGGATCGACGTCACCGGCGAACCGTTCACCGGCGCCACCTCGACGGGCGAGGTGCGCGGGTTCGTCGACGCGCACAACCACCTGTTCGGCAACGAGGCCTTCGGCGGCAGGCTGATCTGCGGCAAGGTCTTCTCCGAGGCCGGAGTCGCCGACGCCCTGAAGGACTGCCCCGAGCACTACCCCGACGGCTCGCTCGCGCTCTTCGACTACATCACCCACGGCGGCGACGGCAAGCACGACCCGGTCGGCTGGCCGACGTTCAAGGACTGGCCGGCGTACGACTCGATGACCCATCAGGCCGACTACTACGCCTGGGTGGAGCGGGCCTGGCGCGGCGGACAGCGGGTGCTCGTCAACGACCTGGTCACCAACGGCATGATCTGCTCGGTCTACCCCTTCAAGGACCGCGGTTGCGACGAGATGACCTCGATCCGGCTGCAGGCGAAGATGACGTACGACCTCCAGGCGTACATCGACAGGATGTACGGCGGCACCGGTAAGGGCTGGTTCCGGATCGTCACCGACAGCGCGCAGGCGCGTGCGGTCGTCGAGCAGGGCAAGCTGGCCGTCGTCCTGGGCGTCGAGACCTCCGAGCCCTTCGGCTGCAAGCAGGTCCTCGACATCCCGCAGTGCGGCAAGGCGGACATCGACAAGGGGCTGGACGAGCTGTACGCGCTCGGCGTCCGATCCATGTTCCTGTGCCACAAGTTCGACAACGCGCTGTGCGGCGTCCGCTTCGACTCGGGCGGCCTCGGGACGGCCATCAACGTCGGGCAGTTCCTGTCGACCGGAACCTTCTGGGGGACCGAGAAGTGCACCGGCCCGCAGCACGACAACCCCATCGGCAACGCCTCGTCGCAGGCGGAGTCGGACCTGCCGGCGGGCGTGGCCGTCCCCGCGTACGACGCGGACGCCCAGTGCAACAAACGCGGCCTCACCGAACTCGGTGAGTACGCCGTGCGCGGCATGATGAAACGCAAGATGATGCTGGAGATCGACCACATGGGCGTCAAGGCCGTCGGCCAGGCGCTGGACATCCTGGAGTCCGAGTCCTACCCGGGCGTGATCTCCTCGCACAGCTGGATGGACCTGAACTGGACCGAGCGCGTCTACTCCCTCGGCGGCTTCGTAGCCCAGTACATGCACGGCTCCGAGGGGTTCGTCGCGGAAGCGGCGCGGACCAAGGCGCTGCGCGACAAGTACGCCGTGGGCTACGGCTTCGGCACGGACTTCAACGGCATCGGCGACCACCCCGCCCCGCGCGGCGCGGACGCCGCGAACAAGGTGACGTACCCCTTCAGGAGTGTCGACGGGGGCTCCGTCATCGACCGGCAGACCTCCGGTGAGCGCACCTTCGACATCAACACCGACGGCGCGGCCCACGTCGGCATGATCCCCGACTGGATCGAGGACATCCGGCAGGTCGGCGGCCAGGCCGTGGTCGACGACCTGTTCCGGGGCGCCGAGTCCTACCTCGACACCTGGAGGGCCACGGAACAGCATCAGGCCTCGGTGAACCTCGCCAAGGGGCGGCCGGCGAGCGCCGGTTCCTCCGAGTGGAACCCGTTCACCGGTTACCAGCCGGGCCGTGCCGCCGACGGCGACGACGCCACGCGCTGGGCCAGTGACTGGAGCGACGACCAGTGGTGGCAGGTCGACCTGGGCTCCACCCACCTGGTGTCCCGGGTGACGCTGGACTGGGAGCGCGCCTACGGCAGGTCGTACCGCATCGAGCTCTCCACCGACGGCACGAACTGGGGGACCGCCTGGTCCACGACCTCGGGCGACGGCGGCCTGGACACGGCCCGGTTCACGGGGACTCCGGCCCGCTACGTCCGCGTCCACGGCCTCGCCCGCGGCACCGACTGGGGATACTCCCTGTACGAGGTCGGAGTCCACAGCGCCTGAGGCGGGGTCCGCCAGGCCGGTCCGCCGGCCCTCCCCGCGCGGCCGGGGACCCGCGTCGATCACCACCCTCCGCGCCGAGCCCGAAGCCACGGCTGCCGGACGGGCACCGCCGTGACAGCGGGCGCTGACCCGGCCGTCGGCCCCCGGGCGCGTCGCCAGGAATGCAAGATCACGCAGGAGCCCATACCGTCGAAGGCAACGACCAGCAGGCCCCCACCGGCCGCCGGGCGGTCGACGGAGGCCCGTTCGATGCGGTGCGGAGCCCCTGCGAGACTGCCAGGCCACTCACGGAGACACGCATGAGTCGCGCCAAGCGCAGGACCCGTAACCCCTCCCGCAAGCAGGCCACGCCCAGGCCCAAGGGCGCCGTCCACACCACGAGGCAGAGCGAGTCCGTCGAAGGGCCAAAAACCGCGACGCACGGCAGGGACACCGACGAAAAAGCCGCCCCCGCACTCGCGGCACTCCACGAGGGGCGCGAGCCGCCGGCGGAGCACGAAGACGCCCCCGGGCACGGCGAGAGCGCGACGGCAACCGTCGCTCAGGACGAGCCGGTGCCGGACCGCCCCGCCGCGCACGAGCCCGCGCCACAGGCCGCCGCCGCACTCCGTTCCGTGTCCGACGGGCCTCTGCCCGACATGTCCCTGCCCGACGGGCCTCGGTCCGACATCTCTTTGCCCGACGCGGCAGACCGCCCGACCTCGCGGACCGTGGGCGACACGCTCCCTTTACGCCCCGCACGGGGTCCTGCGCGTCGGCCACGGACGATGCGCATGCGCATAGCGGAGGCGGAACCCTGGTCCGTGACGGTGATGAGCTTCCTGCTCCTCGGCGGTCTCGGCATCCTCACCGTCGTCACCTCGGTCGCCGCCTGGGGCCTGGCCGCGGTCCTCGCGCCGGACGCCCTGCCCCGGCTGAGCACGTTCCTGACCATCACCTTCAGCGTCATCACCCTCGAGGTCGTCCTGGGTTCGTGCCTGGCGGCCCTGACCACCTTTCTGTACAACCTCACCGCCCCGTACAACGGCGGCCTCGAGATCTCCCTCACCAACGAGCTCGGCCCCACCGAGGCGGGCGCCAACGCCCAGTTGGCCATGGACCGGGCCCACCTCCGCGCCCGCCGCTACCTCCGCGCGCACATCCCGGCCTGGGTCATCGGCGCGGTGCGGCGCCTGCCCGCCTGGTACGTCTCCCTCTGGGACAGAGCGGGCTCCCTGCGGGACAGGTACGCCTCCCCGCGGCGCAGGAAACCGGCCGCGCCGAGCGACCACGCGGTCCCGGTCAGCCCGGATGCCGGCGAGGGGGAGTGACGCACACGGTGTCATCAGGGGCGGCAATGGGTCCCGGACCGTCCTGGTGAGGTGGGTGACGGGGCGCCGCGGCCGCCCGCCCACTGATGGCAGGGCCTTCGTTCCGAAGCGGTGGCGCGCAAGTCCGCACGACCCGTGGGCCCCGCCCGACCTCCCTCACCTTCGGCAGGAGGTGAGCGTCACGTCGGCGGCCGGGTGAGTCTGGCGGCCACGGCGTCGAGGACCCATTCCAGGCCGGTCGCGAAGGATGTCTCGGCGTCCACGTCCGTGCCGTCGTAGACGGCCTTGCTCAGCGCCGGGAAGCGGCCCGTGGCCAGCATTCTCGTCACATGCGGGCCGGAGGCGCGCTGCCAGTCGTGTTCGGACAGGCCCGTGGCGGGACCCCGCCGAAGCCCTCGCCCTCTTCGACCAGGTCCAGCCATCCTGACGGCCAGGTGCGAGAGCAGCGGCTCGCCACGGCTTCACGGGACGGCACGGCACCGAACACAGCCCTAAGCCCGCTACCGCGGAAAGCCGGTCCGATATCACCTAGGAGCTGCCCAGCGACACCACGGTGGCGTCCGTGGTTCCCTGGGGGGTCTTGAAGCTGACGGTGTCGCCGACGCGGTGTCCCAGCAGTGCGCGCCCGAGGGGGCTGTCCTCCGTCACCAGGTTCTCGTCCGCCGCGGAGGCGATCTCGCCGATCGCGATGTCCTGCACCGCGCCGTCGGTGAACCGCACGGTGACCGTGCTGCCGACACCGACCACGCCCGCGGGGGCCGGCTGGGCGACCGCCGCCTGGTGCAGCCGCAGCGTGATGTTTTCGATGCGGGCGTCCAGGCGCCGGAGGTCGTCGGCCCGCTGCAACTCGTCGGCCTCGTCCGCGTGGTCGCCCGGGGAATCGTCGCCCCGCAACGTCGCGGCGACGCCCTGCCGCTCGGCGTGGAGATCGGTCAGCTGCTGCTCCAGCGCGCGACGACCCTCGGCGCTGATCGGTTCAGGCCCACCCATGTCCGCTCCTTCGGGGACGGCACGACCGAAGTCGGAGTCCGGACCACACGTTGTACCGATTTTACCGACTATGTGCATGGATGCGATGCCGTCAGGCCCCAGCCCCCGGGGTCAGCGGAGGAAGCCCTCGTAGTTGCGCTGCTGGAGCTGGCTCTCGATCTGCTTCACGGTCTCCAGACCGACACCCACGATGATGAGGATGCTGGTGCCGCCGAACGGGAAGTTCTGGCTCGCCCCGAACCCGACCAGCGCGATGGTCGGGACGAGGGCGATCACCCCCAGATACAGCGAACCCGGCCAGGTGATCCGGTTGAGCACGTACGACAGATACGTCGCGGTCGGCCGCCCGGCCCTGATGCCGGGGATGAAGCCGCCGTACTGCTTCATGTTGTCCGCGACGTCCTCCGGGTTGAAGGAGATGGAGACGTAGAAGAACGCGAAGAACACGATGAGGAGGAAGTACAGGGCGATGTAGATCGGGTGGTCGCCCTTGGTGAGGTTCTGGGTGATCCACCGTTTCCAGACGGAGTCCCCGCCCGAGAACTGTGCGACCAGGGCCGGGATGGACAGCAGCGAGGAGGCGAAGATGACCGGGATCACGCCCGCCTGGTTCACCTTCACCGGGATGTAGGTCGAGGTGCCGCCGTAGGACCGGCGGCCGATCATCCGCTTGGCGTACTGGACCGGGATCCGGCGCTGGGCCTGCTCGACGAAGACGACCAGGCCGACCATGGCGAGGCCGACGACGATGACGGCGCCGAACTCGATCCAGCCGCCGGCCAGGGTGCCCTGCTTCTTGATGGCCCACAGCGCGGACGGGAAGGAGGCGGCGATCGAGATGAACATCAGGATCGACATGCCGTTGCCGATGCCGCGGTCGGTGATGAGCTCACCGAGCCACATGACGAGGGCGGTGCCGGAGGTCATGCAGATCACCATCGTGATGGTGGTGAAGATCGACTGGTTCGGAATGATGCTGGAGGCGACCGAGCAGCCGGAGAAGATGGCGCCGCTGCGGGCGGTGGCGACCAGGCCGGTGCCCTGCAGGACGGCGAGGGCCACCGTCAGGTAACGGGTGTACTGGGTGATCTTCGTCGTGCCCGCCTGACCCTCCTTCTTCATGGCTTCCAGACGCGGGATGACCACGGTCAGCAGCTGAAGGATGATGCTGGCGGTGATGTACGGCAGGATGCCGAGCGCGAAGATCGTGATCTGCAGCAGCGCGCCCCCGCTGAAGAGGTTGACCAGTCCGAACAGCCCCTGGTTGCCGGACGCCTCGCCCACACACGTCTGGACGGCCCGGTAGTTGACGCCGGGGATCGGGACATGGGTACCGACCCGGTAGAGCACGATCACGCCCAGCGTGAAGAGCAGTTTCTTGCGCAGGTCAGGCGTCTTGAAGGCATTGATGAACGCGGTGAGCACGGTGCCTCCTGCACCCCTTCGCACATGGGCCGTCGGGGTCGGCGATGACGACAGCACATCGACACGGGAGCGAGGCATGCCGTCCGGAACGGTTCGGGCCACACATGAATGACTCCCCATGCGTCGCCCGACACCTGTTCAGCGGAATTTGCAACTTTTGGGCTCACGGCACCCCCCCGGCGCTCAGGTACTCACCTCTCGAAGGAGGCGAAGGCGGCCTCCTGCCGCCACTGGACGGCGGCCTTCGCGCTGACGGCGACGAGCCGGAGGCACTCCTCGCTCGGGGTACGGCCGCTGCCGGGCAGCTGGCCGGCGCAGGCGGTCGCGGGGCGGTAGCCGTCACGGGTGGGGTTGCCCCGCCACAGGCTCCGGCCGGGGAGGAACGCGTACTCGAGGGAGGCGCGGGCCAGGTCCTTCAGTTCGGGGTAGGTCAGGCCGTAGGTCTGGGCGGCGTACTGGTACTCGTGGGTGATGTCGATCCGGGAGACGCCGGGATCGTCGGTGGCCAGGACGACCGGTACGCCGTAGGAACGGTAGGTGTTGAAGGGGTGTTCGGCGCCGCGTACGCCGAGGATCTGGGCGTTGCTGGTGAACGGCACCTCGACGGCGATCTGGCGGGCGGCCATCGTGCGGGCGGTCTGCTGCCAGCCGTCCTCGTGGACCAGGTCGACGCCGTGACCGACGCGCTCGGTGCCGGCGACGTTCACGGCTTCCGCGATGTGGAACCTCAGGTCCTGGGGCTTGACCAGACCGGGCCACAACTCGCCCGCGTGCAGGGTGACATGGGCCTTGGGGTAGACGGTGCGCAGATAGTTGAGCATGCGCATCTGCAGGCTGTAGTCGGCCAGCGAACTGTTCCAGTCCTCGGGCTGGACGAGGTTGACGGCGACGAACCGGGAGTCGCGTTCGGCGAGCCGCATGCCGAGGGCCAGTTGCGTGAAGACGCGCTCCGGCGCGCTGCCGCGACTGACCTGCGAGATCCAGCGCACGGTCAGCGCACAGCCGGGGCGGGGACGGCTGGTGCCGCAGCGAGCGGCCGTACGGAACTCGGCGTCACCGTCGTCGGCCTCCTTGCGCGCGTCGGCCACGACCTTGTCGAGCCTGCCGCCGGCCACGAGCTTGGCGTGCAGCGCGGCCAGGTCGGGATCCCAGCCGACCTCGGCGGCCAGTTGCCGGGCGCCGTCCGAGGCCGGGGTGATCATGGTCTCCAGGTAGAACTGGTTCTGCGCGGCGTCCGCGTCGGCGACCTGGGCGAGCAGCTTGCCGCGATGCCGCCAGGGCACCTCCCCGAACTTGTTGAACGTGTCGAAGAAGTGGTCGTGACCGTTCTGGTCGGGCGGGAAGTCCTGCATCGACCAGGCGCGCACGATCGCCTCGTAGAAGTCGCGGTCGGCACGGGCATCGGCGGCCGGGCGGGTACCGGGGCCGCACGGCGGTACGACGGCGGTCAGCGTGGCCGTGTCGACGCACAACCCGTCGTCGGCGGCCAACTCGACGAGGTACTCGGTCCTGACCGCCCCGGAGAGGTGGTTGTGCAGGTCGCCGCCCTTGGGCAGGTGCCGGAAGAAACCGCGCAGCAGCCTGGGGTCGTTGCGGATCGACTCCAGGTACGCGGCCGTACGGGCCTCCGCGGCCGTCATCGGCCGGGGGGCGCCGCGGGCCTCCTCGTGCGCGGCCGCGGGCGGCGCGGCCGACAGGGAAGCGAGGCAGAGCAGGGAGAGGGCGCCGAGTCCGGCGGAGAGCGCCGTGCGGCGTGAGGAGTGCGCGGCATGGGGGCCGTGATAGGTCGTCACACTCATATGATCATCAGGTCGGTCCGGCCGGTCCCGGCTGCCGCGCGGTGGGCACGACGGAGTCACCCGCGCGGGCGCAGCGGCGACCTGCCGGACCGCGCCGTGGAGTCCGCACGAGCCGCACGCTCAGTCCGTCGCGGGCTTCGTCCGGCCGGCGCCCGCGTGCTCCGCCAGTGCCCGCTGCCGGGCGTAGTCGACGGCCGCCGCCAGTGTCTGGATGTCGTAGGCGCCTTGGTGACGTCGGCCGTTGATGAAGAAGGTGGGCGTACCGGAGACGCTGCTGAGGTCCGCGGAATCCACGTCCTCCGCCACCCGTGGGGCGCCGCGGTGCTGTTCCAGGTCCCGCCGGAACCGCTCCACGTCCAGCCCGATCTCCTGCGCGTGACGCAGCAGGTCGCGCGCGCCGAGAGCGTCCTGCCGTGCCAGCAGCAGGTCGTGCATCTCCCAGAAGCGCCCCTGGCGGGCGGCGGCCTCCGACGCCTCCGCCGCCAGTTGCGCGTTGGGGTGGACGTCGGTCAGCGGCAGGTGCCTCCACACGTAGCGGACGTCCGCGTCACAGCCCAGCAACTCCCGTACCACCGCCTCGGCCTGGCCGCAGTACGGGCACTCGAAGTCGCCGTACTCCACCAGGGTGACCGCCGCCCGTTCGGGGCCGCGGACACGGTCGTGGCGGGCGTCGACGGTGACCGCGAGATCGGTCAACGGATCGGCGTCGCCCAGCAGCGCCCGGGCCCGGCGGGCGGCCGGCAGCAGGTTCATCACCCCGGTGACCGCCCAGCTCATCGCGAAGGCGCCGACCAGCGTGGCGAGGATGCCGATACGCGCCTGGTCCAGTTCCTCGCCCTCGAAGGCCAGCGAGGCGATCAGCAGCGACACCGTGAAGGCCGCTCCGGCGATCGCTCCGCCGGCGGTGACCGAGCCCCAGCCGACACCGGGCCGTAGCCTGCCGCCCGACAGCAGCCGGGCGGCTGCCATGGACCCGACGAGCCCGATCACCTTGCCCACCGCACAGCCGCACACGATGCCCAGTGTGATCGGCGAGGTGAACGCCTCGGCGAGTTTCCCGCCGCTGAGTTCGATGCCGGCGTTGGCCAGCGCGAACAGCGGCACGATCCCGAAGCTCACCCACGGCAGGAACCTCTGTTCCAGCCGCTCGTTGGGGGAGATCGCCGCGGTCAGGCCCTGTACGGCCGAGCGCTGCAACTCGGGTGTGGGCTGTTCCCGGAAGAGCCGGAAGAGACGACTGGCCTGCTCCAGACCCTCGCGCGGCGCCGGATAGGCGACGATCAGGGCGCCGACGGCCAGACCGGTCACGACCGGGTCCACCCCGGCCTCGTGCAGCGCCACCCAGACGACCACCGACAGGACGGCGCAGTACCGGCCCTTGCGGACGCGTGCCAGCCGCAACAGCATGATGACCAGCAGCGTGCCCACGGCCACCAGCAGCGCGGGCAGGTGGATGTCGTCGCTGTAGAAGACCGCGATCACCAGGAGCGCGACCAGGTCGTCGACGACCGAGATGGACAGGATGAACGCCCGCAGGGAAGCCGGCAGCCGCGACCCGAGTACGGCCAGGATGCCCAGCGCGAAGGCGGTGTCCGTCGACATCGCCGTACCCCAGCCGTGCAGGGAGTCCCGTCCCGCGTTGAACGCGCAGTAGATCAGCGCCGGAACCACCATGCTGCCCAGTCCGGCCACCGCGCTCAGCAGCACCCAGCGCCGGTCGCGCAGTTCCCCCATGTCGAACTCGTGCCGGGCCTCCAGGCCGACGACGAAGAAGAACAGGCTCATCAGTCCGGCGTTGATCCACTCGTGCAGGGTCAGCGACAGGTGCCTGGTGTCGAAGCCGATCGTGAAGTGCGCCTGCCACACGGCCTGGTACGAGTGCATGTCGATGTTGGCCCACAGCAGCGCGACGCACACCGCGCCGAGGAGCAGGACGGCGCTGCCGGTTTCGGTCTGCACGAAGGAACGCCAGCGCGTCTTGCTCTGCGTTGCCAGTCCCTGGGACGCCTCGGTGGACTCGTAGCCGCTCACGTGCCGATTATCACCGCCGGCCAGGTGAGGGGCGGCCGGGACTCGACACCGGCGACAGTGACCTGGGGCTCCTTGCTGACGGCGCGTCATGTAAGGCGCCCGGAACCGTCCTGAGAGCCCTGGTCCGAGAGGTGTGCGCGTTGTCACGCCCATCAAGGGTGGTCTGAGTTGTTTGCATCACAGCGGAAATGTCCATTTGGCGTCCATGCTCGAAGCGGCGCTCGGCTCCCGAACTGGAGCCTGCCGTCGATGCCTTGGGCGTGCGGTTTCTGAAGTGACCCATGGCACAGCGCCCGCGACCACCCTCCCTAATCCTCCCGGAAGGACACGTTATGTCCGCTTTCCTTTGTCCTCCTGCCGTGATCCACGGAGAGTACGCCGTGGAAACCAGCCAGATCGTGGCGGAGGTGCGCGATCGGCATCCGCATGCGACATGGACGCCGCGGATCGAGGGAATCGCGGCCAGCACGGGCATAGAGACCCGCGGGTGGATGCTGCCGCTGGAGGCCGCCGTGGCGCCCGGCAAGGGCGGTGGCCTGCAGGCCGTCGGCAGCGCGTCGGCCCAAGAAGCACTGGCGCGTGAAGGGTTCACCCAGCAGGACGTGGACCGCGCGATCGCCGCGCTCGAGGCGATACCCGCGCCGCAGACCGTGCAGGAGCGCACCGCGCCGGCCTGGGAGGCGGTGCAGTCCTACGGGGAGCATGCGGCACGCGGGGCCCTGCAGATAGCCGGTCTCGACGCCGCGGACGTCGACTGCCTGATCACCAGTCACTCCACCACCCCGGCACTGCCCGGCCTGGACGTCGCCCTGGCCAACAGACTTTCCCTGCGCAACGAGGTGATGCTGGTGCCGGCCACACAGTGGGCCTGCATAGCGGGAACCCGTTCCCTGGCGCTGGCGAGGGATCTCGTGGCCGCGGACCCCGACCGAGTGGTCCTGGTCGTGATCGCGGAGGCGCTGAGCACGACCTACCAGCCCGCGGACGACACTCTCGAGTCCCTGATCGTCCGGCTGCTGTTCGCGGACACCGCGGTCGCCACGGTGGTCACGGGCCGTCGGCGGAGCGAGTCGGCGCTGCGGCTGGACGCCGCCTGGCACCATACCCTGCCGGGCACCCAGGACCTGCACCGTCTCGACACGCGGGCGGACGGCACCCACTTCGTGATGGACCGGCGCGGGCCGCGTGCCGTGCAGGAGACGGTCACCGCGATGTGGGAGTGGCTGCGCGTCCGCTACCAGGACGACCCCGGCTCCTGGCACCCCGACGTGCTGCTCGCGCACCCCGGCGGGACCCGGGTGCTGGAGTACATGGAGCAGACGATGCCCGACGCGTGGCCGTCGGGACTGCTGGAGTACAGCCGGGACAGCTACACCAGCGGCAACCGCGGAGGCGCCGCCGTGTTCGACATCATGCGGCGGGCGTACGACGCCGGGCAGAAGTCGGGCAGCCGCGCCGTCCTGTACGCGGCGGCACCGGGCCTCAGCGCGACCGCCCTGGAAGGCGAGTGGCTCTAGCCGGAAGGGGGGCGATGGTGGTCCGACCCCGCGCCGTCCGTACGGCGCACGGCCGTCCCCGCGTCACCGTGCGACTTCCGCCCAGACCACCTTGCCGGTGTCCGTCCACCGCACGCCCCACCGGGTGGTGAGCCGGTGTACGACGTACAGGCCGCGACCCCTGTCGTCGTAGAGGCCGCCCCGCCTCAGACGCGGCCTGCCGTTGCCCGTGTCGCCCACCTCGCACAGCAGGCTGCGGCCGGTCCTGATCAGCCGTACCGTGACAGGACCGGTGGCGAAGCGCACCGCGTTGGTGACCAGCTCGCTGACCAGGAGCAGCACGTTGTCCCGGGTGTCGTCCCGGGCGTGCCACTGCCGCAACAGCGCGGAGAACAGCGCGCGGGCCCGGGCGGGCGCGTCATCGCGGGCGGGCAGCCGCCAGGTCGCCGTGTCTCCCTTGCGGTAGCCGATCATCCGCGCCAGCAACAGGGTCACGTCGTCGCGCTGGTGCGGGGGTGCCAACGCGGAGACCACGTGCCGTGCGGCCTGCTGGAGGGCGTCCCAGGGGTGCACCGTGGACACGACGTCCGCCAGCCTGCCGATGCCGTCGTCGATCGCCACGGCCGGATCCTCCACCAGGCCGTCCGTGTAGAGGGCGACCAGAGAACCGGAGGGGATGTCGAACGTGTGTACGTCGAACGGCTCTCGTAGTGCGAACTCGGCGCCCAGACCGGGATGCGGGCGGATCGGGAGCGGGCCCGCGTGCCCGTCCGGGGACACGAGAACCGGGGGAAGGTGGCCGGCGCTGGACAGCGCCATGCTGTGGCTGACCGGGTCGTAGAGGGCGATGCAGCAGGTCGAACCGAGGGCGCTGTAGCCGGCCGCGAGCCCGGACTCGGTGTCGTCCAGCAGCGTCACGGTCTCGTCCAGGTGCTCCAGCACCTCGTCGGGCGCGAGCCCCGCGGACAGCAGGGCGCGGGCCTCCATGCTCAGCTGGCCCATGGTCGCCGCGGCTCCCAGACCATGTCCGACGACGTCACCCACCACCAGCGCGGTACGACCGTCCGGCAGCGGAAAGCTGTTCACCCAGTCACCGCCGACCCCCGCGCTGTCGGGCGTGGCCGGCTGGTAGACGCTGGCGATCTCGATGGTGTTCCCGCCCATGCGGGGCAGCAGTCGGCGCTGCAACGCCAGCACCTGCTTGTGCTCACGCTGGTGCTGACGGGCCAGGTCGACGTGGTGGACGGTCCTGGCGACCAGTTCCTGCAGGTCGAACAGTTCGCTGTCGCGGAAGGGGCTGTCGGCCCGACGCCAGATCTCGGCCAGGCCCAGCACGACGGGCGGCGCGCCGTCCAGGACCAGCGGTATGCACGCCACACCCGCCGACCGGTCGCCGGGCACCAGGGCCCGTATCAGTCGCGGACTGCCGAGGACCCGCTCGACCGCCTTCCGGTCGGGGATGACGATGGCCTGCGGGGCGTCGTCCCGCCGCACCGCCTGCGCCAGCAGGCGACTCGCGTCGCCGGGAAGATCGTCGCCCGGAGTGACATAGCCCTCGGGCCACGCGCGGTTCGGCACCAGGGCCGCCCGCCGCAGCCTGATGCGCCCTTGCGCCTGCCCGGTGACTCCCTCGCCCGTCCACACGGTGAAGTCGAGGTCGACGGCGGCCACGTCTCCCCAGGCCAGCAAGGACTCCGCCAGTGACTGCGCGGTCTCGTCGATGTCCAGCGAGGTGCCGATCGCGGTCTCGGCGGCGTACAGGTGCAGCCTCTTGGCCATGGCGATCACGGAGACGGTCAGGCCTTCCTGAGGCACCGCGGCGGGCAGGATGCTCAGCGACACCACCAGTTCCGACCCGTCGCGGCGCCGCAGGCGCTGGATCCGCGCGACATGCGCCTCACCGGTCTCCAGAACCTGCCGCAACCGACGTGTGACCGTCGGTACGTCGCCGGGGGGCAGGAGATCGACGAAAGGACTCCCGGCCACGGCGACCAGACCGGCGAACACCGGCGCGTCCAGATTGGAGCGGATCACTCTCAGATCCCTGTCCAGGTTGATCACGCCGAGTATCTGATCCTGCCGGCCGGCTGCCGGGCCGTCGGGTACGCGCAGACCCGTGCCGCGCTCGTCGGCATCGGTGCGACCGGCGGCCGGTTCCGTTCCGCCACGGGGGACGTAACGCCCCAGCGCGCTGCTGACCATGTCGAACGGCGAAGACGACGAAGAGGAGGGTGTGGCGTCCATGTGGCTCTCTCAGCAATCGCCGACGCAGCGCCGGAGCCGTGCTCGGACCCGGCGACGGGGCCCCGAGATCCCTGACCGCACACCTCATTGAATATCACCGGGGCTCGCTTCGCCCACACCGGCGGAGCACGCGGCGAACGCGGACAGTGAACGAACACCGGCCCCGCCGAGTACTCGCCGGGGCCGACGGCCGTCCGCGTTCAAGCGTGCTGTTCAGGGGCACGGGTCTGCAGCGGCAGGCCCAGGCGATCGGCGAGTTCGGGTACGTCGATGCCGAAGGTCTGCCGCACCCGGACCCCGCTCGGGGTGAGGTCGAATACCGCCAGATCCGTGTAGACGCGGTCCACGCAGGCCAGGCCGGTGAGCGGATAGCCGCACTCGGGGACCAGCTTGGGTGTTCCGTCCCGGGTGAAGAGGTTCATCATCACGAAGACCTTCTTCGCCCCGATGGCCAGGTCCATGGCTCCGCCGACGGCGGGAATGGCGTCGGGTGCGCCGGTGTGCCAGTTGGCCAGGTCGCCGCGTGCGGAGACCTGGAAGGCACCGAGGACGCAGATGTCCAGATGACCGCCGCGCATCATCGCGAAGGAGTCCGCGTGGTGGAAGTAGGCGGCGCCCGGCAGTTCGGTGACGGGAACCTTGCCCGCGTTGGTCAGGTCCGGATCGATCTGGTCCTCCGAAGCGGCGGGGCCCATGTTGAGCATGCCGTTCTCGGTGTGCAGAACGACGCCGGAACCGGGGGACAGGTGGTCGGCCACGAGGGTCGGCTGGCCGATCCCCAGGTTGACGAAGGATCCGTGCGGGATGTCACGGGCGATCAGGGCGGCGATGTCGTGCTTGCCCAGCGGGCCCTGACCGCCGGTCGTCGGGGAAGTCTGGGTCATGAGTGATCAGCCACCTGCACCACGCGGTCGACGAAAATACTGGGCGTCACGACGGTCTCGGGATCGATCTCGCCGGTCTCGACCACCTCGCGGACCTGGGCGACCACGGTGGTGGCCGCGGTGGCCATGACGGGACCGAAGTTCCGCGCGGTCTTGCGGTAGACGAGATTGCCCATCCGGTCCGCTCGATGGGCACCGATCAGCGCGAGGTCCCCGCCGATGGGGTACTCCAGCACATGGAGGCGGCCGTCGATCTCACGCACCTCCTTGCCTTCCGCGAGCATCGTGCCGACACCGGTGGGGCAGAAGAAGGCACCGATACCCGCCCCCGCCGCCCTCAGCCGTTCCGCCAGAGTGCCCTGGGGGACCACTTCGAGTTCGATGCGGCCCGCCCGGTAGAGGCCATCGAAGACCCAGGAGTCCGCCTGGCGGGGGAAGGAACAGATCACCTTGCGGACCCGTCCCTTGGCCAGCAGCGCGGCAAGGCCGGTGTCGCCGTTGCCGGCGTTGTTGGAGACGACCGTGAGGTCGGTGGCCCCCTGTCGTATCAGTGCGTCGATCAGCGCCACCGGCATGCCCGCCATGCCGAAGCCTCCGACGAGCACCGTGGAGCCGTCCTGGACGCCGGCGACCGCCTCGTCCGCATGGGCACACAGCTGTGTGGTCACCTGCTGCCTCCGGCGACGTTCTCCAGGACCACGGCGAGGGCCTGGCCCACACCGATACAGATCGCCGCGACACCCCACCGCTTGCCGGACTCCTGCAGCCGGCGGCAGAGGGTGCCCAGCAGGCGGCCGCCGGACGCACCGAGGGGGTGGCCGAGCGCGATGGCCCCGCCCTTGGTGTTGACGATCTGCGGGTCGACATCCCACGCGTCCACGCACGCCAGCGCCTGGACGGCGAACGCCTCGTTCAGCTCGACGGCGTCGACGTCGCCCCAGGAGATGCCCGCGCGCTTGAGCGCCCTGTTCACGGCCTCGACGGGCGCGTATCCGAACATCTGCGGATCCACCGCGGCCACGCCGCGGCCCGCGACGCGGGCGAGGGGCTCCACGCCGATGCGGGCGGCGGCCGCGGCTGAACCGAGCAGCACCGCGGAGGCGCCGTCGTTCAGCGGCGAGGCGTTCCCGGCCGTGATGAGGCCGTCGGGGCGGTAGGCGGGCTTGAGCGTGGCGAGCTTCTCCATGGTGGACCCGGGACGGATGCCCTCGTCGCGTTCCAGAACGGTGCGCTCGCCGTCCGACACGGGAACGACCAGGCCGTCGTAGAAGCCCGCGTTCCAGGCGTCGTCGGCGAGCCGGTGGGAGCGGAGGGCGAACGCGTCCTGGCGCTCGCGGGAGATGGCGAAGCGGTCGGCGAGCTGTTCGTTCGCCTCGCCCAGGGAGACCGTCCACTCCTTGGGCATGCGCTCGTTGACCAGGCGCCAGCCGAGGGTGGTGGACACGGCGGTGACGTCCCCTGCGGGGAAGCCGCGCCCGGGCTTGGGCAGAACCCACGGGGCGCGGGTCATCGACTCGACTCCGCCGGTGAGGACGATGTCCGCGTCGCCGCTCTCGATGTGGCGCGAGGCGATGAGGGCGGCGTCGAGGGACGATCCGCACAGGCGGTTGACGGTGGTGGCGGGAACCGAGGTGGGCAGGCCCGCCAGCAGCACGGCCATCCTGCCGACGTTGCGGTTGTCCTCGCCGGCGCCGTTGGCGTTGCCCCAGACGACGTCGTCGATGCGTGCGGGATCCAGTGCGGGGGTCTTGGCGAGGACCCCGCCGATGACCTGTGCCGCGAGGTCGTCGGGCCGGACCTCGGAGAGGGCGCCCCGGAAGCGGCCGAAGGGGGTTCGCACCGCCGAGTAGAGATAACTGTCGGTCATACCGTCACGGTAGAAGCGCGGGCTTCACTACGTCCAAGACCCAATCTGCATGGATTGATAAGCCGATCTTATAGAATGGGGGTATGGAGCTGCGACAGATCCGGTACTTCCTGGCGCTCGCCGAGGAGTGCCACTTCGGACGGGCGGCCACGCGCCTGCACGTGGCTCAACCGGCCCTCTCCCAGCAGATCAAACAGCTGGAGAAGGAGCTCGGGACCACCCTGTTCACCCGCTCCACCCGGCACGTCGCCCTGACCGAGGCCGGACATCACCTGCTGGAGCACGCCCGCACCCTGGTCGCCGAGGAGGAGCGCGCCCGCCGGCACATGACAGAGCTGGCCGGCGGCCACGCCGGACGGGTCTCGACCGGCTTCATCGGCACCGCCACCTACGACCTGCTGCCGCAGGTCGCACGCACTGTACGAGCCCGGCTGCCCAGGATCACCATGGACCTGCGCGGCGAACTCCTCACCCCCGACCTGGTCGACGGACTGCTCGACGGCACCTACGACCTGGCGGTCCTGCGCGGCCCCGCCGACCACGAGGACATCCGCACCACGCCCCTGCGCTCCGAGTCCCTGGTGGCCGTCCTCCCCTCCCACCACCCCCTCGCGGCCCGGCGACGCATCTCACTCAAGGCCCTGGCCGACGAGCCGTTCGTCGTCCACTCCTCGCGCTCCTCCATGTACGGCCGGGTCCTGGCCGCATGCCGGCGCGCCGGATTCCAGCCGACCTCACTGATGGAGGTCGGAGAGACGGCCACCCTGGTCGTCTTCGTGGCCGCCGGACACGGCGTCGCCCTCGTGCCCTCACCGGTACAGAGCCTGCGCCTCGCCAGCGTCGCCTACGTCCCCCTCACCCAGACGGAATCCGTGGATCTGGTCCTCGCCGGCCATGCCCGGCGCACCACCCCCGCCACCGAACAGGTCGCCTCGGTGATCAGAGAATGTGTGGACGGTCCCGAACACCGGCAAGCCCCGCCCTCTACGCTGGAGGGATGACGAGCGGCACAACAGGTGCGCCGGTGCGCTTCAGTACGACCGGACTTCCCGAGGCGGAACGCATCGCCCTGTGGGAAGAGCACAACGCCGAGGCCCTGATCGGGCTGCGCTGCCGTTCCCTGCACGACACCGCCCTCGACGCGACGGAGATCAACCTCCAGCTGCCCAGGGCACACCTCGCCCGGGTCCTCGGCAGCCCGCACGTCGTCGAACGACCGGACGCCGAGATCCGCCGCGTGCCGTCGGACGCCGTGGCCTGCTATCTGACCCTGGCCGGTGACGCCTTCTTCTACTACGACGACGGCGTACGGCTACTGCGTCCGGGACAGCTGCTGGTGTGCGACGCCGACCAGCCCTTCATCCGGGGCTTCTCGCACGGCCTGGAGGAGCTCGCGGTCAAGATCCCCCACCAGGTGTGGCGTGACCTCGGCGGGCCGCCCTCCCTGCCCCAGCCGCTGGTGGTCGACGCCGGCGCCGTCCACACCCGGACGCTCGCCACCCTGGTCGCCCGGGCGCTGCCACCGGAGTCCTCCGTCGCCGCGAACGTGGACGAGGACGCCGTACTGGACCTGCTCGTGTCCGCCGCGAGCGGCCGCGCCCCCTCCCTCTCCACCGTCCACCTGACCGTCGCGAAGACCTACATCGACGACCACCTTGCCGACGCGGGGCTCTCCGCGGCCCGCATCGCCCGCGGCATCGGGATCAGCGAGCGCCATCTGTCCCGGGTGTTCGCCGCGGGCGGCACGAGCGTGCCGCGGTATCTGCTGCACCGCCGCCTCGAACGAGCCCGCACGCTGCTGAGCACCGGGGGAGAGGCGACCGTGGCCGAGGTGGCCGCGCGCTGCGGGTTCGTGTCGGCCGCCCACTTCTCCCACCGGTTCAAGGAGCGCTACGGCCTGCGCGCCACCGACGTCCTGCGTGAGGCGCGAGCCCGGTCGTAGCGGGGTGCGTGCCCGCTCGAAGCGGGGGCGCGATCACGTGCCGTCGGGTGCCAGCACGATGTCGAAGCGGACCCGGGACCAGGACCGCTCGCCGAGGTCGCGTCCGTCCGGCGTGGGCGTACCCGCCGGCTGCGTCACGAAGTCCTTGACGAGCGACTCCTTCACCCCGAACACGGAGTCCCGGTCCAGCAGTTCGTCACCGCGGACGAAGATGTGCGTGACCAGCGTGCGAAGTGCCGGAGCGCTCACCATGAAGTGCAGATGGGAGGCGCGCATGGGCGATCGGCCGGTCGCCGCCAGCAGTGCTCCCACCGGCCCGTCGTGCGGAATCGGATACGGCGTCGGGGTGAGCCCCCAGAACCGGTAGCGGCCGTCGGCGTCGCTGAACAGGTGCGCCCGCGCCGCCATCCGTTCGTCCCCGTACTGCGTGTCGTAGAAGCCGTCCTCGTCGGCCTCCCACACCTCGATCCGCGCCCCGGCCACGGGTTTTCCGGCGGAGTCGGTGACGGTGCCCTCCACCCAGCAGGGTTCCCCGGCGGCCCCGAAGGCGAGATCGCCGCCCTGGGCGATCTCGGGACTGTTGTCGACGAAGAACGGGCCGAAGACGGTGGCCTCGGTGGCGTCGCCGTACGCCTCGTTGTTGACGGCGACCGTCTGCATGGACGCTCCGAGGACGTCCGACAGCAGGATGAACTCCTGGCGGCGCTCGTCGGTGATGTGACCGGTGCGGGTGAGGAACTCGATCCCCTTGCTCCACTCGCCCTCGGTGAGGCGGACCTCTCGGACGAACGCGTGCAGGTGGCGGACCAGCGACTGCATGATCTCGCGCAGCCGAGGGTCGGTGCAGTCGCCGAAGGACGCCAGCACCTGGCGGGTGATCTGCTCCTCGCGCTCCTGCTGCTCGGCCGGGACGGGGGTGCGGGGGGTGGGGGTGTCGCTCATCGGCCCTCCCAGGCGTTCCGGACCAGATCGGTGATCGCGTCGAGGGTGACGGGCCGCGGATTTCCCGCGGGCGCGGCGGCCACGACGGCCTCGGCCACGGCCGCCACCCCGTCCCGGGGCATCCCGAGGTCGCGCAGCGAGCGCGGCGCGCCGAGCCGGTCACGGAGCGCGGCGAGGCCCTCGACAGCGGTCGGGGCGCCGAAGGCCGCGGCCAGGCGCCGTTCGGCGTCGGGGGCGAAGGGCGCGTTGAAGGCGAGGACATGGGGGAGGACCACCGCGTGGGTCTGGGCGTGCGGAAGGTTGAACATGCCGCCCAGCACATGGCAGATCTTGTGGTGCAGTCCGGACCCGGCGGAGGCGAACGCCACGGCGGCCAAGTAGGCGCCGTACAAAGCCTGTTCCCGGCCGTCCAGTGCCTGCGGGTCCTTCACGACCAGCGGCAGCCCCGCCCGCAGGGCCCGCACGCCCTCGGCGGCGAGCGCCTGGTTGATCGGATCGGTCCGCGGTGCCCACAGGGAGTCCACGCAGTGGGCGAGCGCGTTGAGACCCGAAGCGACACTCAGCCCGACCGGAAGGGAGAGCGTCAGCGAGGCGTCGTAGACGACGGCACGCGGCAGGACCTTCGCGTCCGTACCGGTGGTCTTCACTGAGTCCTCGGTCAGCCCCCACACGGCGGTGGCCTCCGAGCCGGCGTAGGTGGTCGGGACGGCGACGATCGGCAGGCCGGTGGTGAGCGCGACCGCCTTGGCCAGGCCCGTGGTGGAGCCGCCGCCGACACTGACCAGGGCGTCGACGTCCTGGTCGGCGGCCGCCGTACGAGCCCGCAGGGCGACCTCGACGGGCACGTGCATGACGACGTCGTCGTGCCGGTGGACCACGGGCAGGCCGGCGGTGACGCGATCGGCGAGTTCCCGCTCGGTCGCCCCCGCGACGACCATCACCCGCCGGGCGCCGAGCGCGGCGACCTCCGCGGCCAGGCCCTCCTCGGCCGCGCCGGAGGCGAACCGCACCCGCTGCGGCAGCGTGTCGTGGACGAACCGCATGGACTAGTCCCTTCCCAGGACGGAGAGCAGAGCAGCACGCAGCTGATCCTCGGGGTTCTCGGGCAGTTCCATGGCCCGCCACGCGATGTGCTTGTCGGGCCGCACCAACAGCACACCACTCTCGTCGATCTCGCGCAGCTTGGCCCAGTCGTAGTAGAGGTCGGTCACTTCACGTCCCGGGCCGATGACGACGGTCGTGAGCGGTATGCCCAGCTCCTTGCCAACCCTCTCGGCCGCGTGCTCCCACTCCTCGCCCGCGATGCCGGTCAGCAGCGTCCAACGGTCGTACGGCGCCAGGTCCATCAGCGCGTGACGGTGTGCGCTGTCCCCGACCCAGGCGTGCGGAAGATGCGCGCCGGGGACGGTCGACATCTCGTAGTACAGATCGGCGTCGCGGGCGGGCGTGGGCAGTTCGCTGCCGTCGGAGACGACGGCGGTCGAGGTGTAGTGCTGGCCCAGCTCCACACCGTGCGCGTTGAACTCGTAGTTCTTCAGCTCCATCGCGCGCACCAGCGCCGCCCGCTTGGCGGCCCCGGCAGGGGTGTTGGCCTTGCGTTCCTCGATGGCGGCCGACATCGCGGCCTCGTCCGGCGCGCCGAGAACGCCCAGTGCCTCGAAGATGTCGACGAACTCGCGGCTGGACCTGTTGGCACGCTTGACGATGCGCTCGGCTACGGGAGCCCGCTCCGCCGTGTACGTCTCCAACAGGCTCGCTCCCGCATGCCCCTTGAGCACGGCGGCGATCTTCCAGGCGAGGTTGTACGCGTCCTGGACTGAGGTGTTGGAGCCCAGGCCGTTGCTCGGCGGATGCCGGTGCACGGCGTCGCCGGCACAGAACACGCGGCCCTGCTGGAGCCGGGTCGCGTACATCTCGTTGTTGCCCCACAGGCTGGTGCCGGTGATCTCCACGTCCAGGTCGGGTGCTCCGAGGAGGTTGCGGACGATCTGCACGGCAGCGGCTTCGTCGACGACCGGGGGCTCCCCGGCGATGTCGTAGCCCCACACGATCAGCCACTCGTTCCACGGCCGCACCATGCGCACGAGCCCGGCGCCGATGCCGCCGACGTTCGAGCCGGGCTGGACGACCCAGTAGAGGACGGACGGCCGGTGGGCGACGTAGCGGCTGATGTCGGCCTTGAACGTGATGTTCATCGAGCCCGCGATGTCCATCGCGCCCTCGAAGGGCAGACCGATGTCCGCGGCGACCTTGGAGCGGGCACCGTCCGCGCCGATCAGGTACTTCGCGCGGATGCTGTACTCGTGCCCGGTGAGCCGGTCCAGCACCCGCACGGTGACGCCGTCGGCGTCCTGGGTGTGCGACAGGTACTCGCTGGAGAACCGCGTCTGAGCGCCGCGCTGCGCCGCGTTGCGGACCAGGATCGGCTCGAGATACGTCTGCGGGATGTCCACGGTGAGGCAGGGGGACGCCAGCCGGTAGTCCGCCTCCCGGTCCGGCCGGGTACCCCAGGTGTGGATACGGCCGATCTCCTCGCCGGTGATGCTGGTGCAGAACACGGTGTCGCCGACCAGGGAGTGGTCCGTGGCGTCGGCCAGCACCTGTGCCTCGATGCCCAGATCGCGGAAGACCTCCATCGAGCGCTGGTTGGTGATGTGCGCGCGGGGCGTGTTCGCCGTCCACCGGTACTTCGTGATCATGATCGTGTCGACGCCCAGCGTCGCCAGCAGCAGCGCCGCGGAGGCGCCGGCGGGACCGGAGCCGACGACCACGACGTCGGTCGTGACGGCCGAGTCGGCCGGCAGCTCGGTCTCGGACATCCCGTCGTTGAACATCGGCATCGTGCTGACCTTTCATCGATCCGGCGGCGTTGCCGGCAGCGCCAGTGTGAGACGGACGCGGACGGCCTGGAACAGAACGGCGGCGAGGTCGGCGGATCCACCAAGACATGGCGGATCCACGAAAGACCCGGCCGCGCCGCGGGGTCGGGACGCGCGGCCGTCGCGGAGCACCGGGCGGCACGGCGGGACTCGCCGTAGGAGATGGTCCGGGCCGAGGCCGTGGGGCACCAGCCGATCCACCCGCTGTCCCTGAGTGCCAGGCCTCACACCGCTCGTCCGCGCCCAGTCCTCTACGCGCGTACCCCTGCACAACTCCTCTGTGCCATCGGGTGATTGACGTGGCGGTCGGGGGGCTGCTTCACTGAGGCAGTGGCTGAGCCACTGGACCAAGAAGTCGCTGAACCAGCGGGCCGCCAGACCGGTGGGCCGCTGAACCGTGGACCGAAGCCTGGGAGATCCTCCGTGGCCGTCGAAAGCATTCCGCGCCGAACCGTGGTCGACCTGCTGGAAGAACGGCTGCGTGACGACATCCTGAGCGGCACGCACGAGCCCGGCTCCCTGCTGCCCCCCGAGAGGGAGCTGGCCGCCGGTTACGGGGTCACCCGTACGACCTTGAAACACGCGCTGACCCGCTTGGAGCAGGCGGGACTGCTGAGCACCCGGCACGGCATCGGCACGCGCATCCTGGACTACCTGCGGGTCGGCGGCGCCGACCTGCTTCCGATGCTGGCCGCACAGGACCCCGCATGGCTGCGAGAGGTCTTCGAGGTACGGCGGCAGATCGGCACCCTGATCGCCGGCCGCGCGGCCGACCGGCGCACGGAACGACAGGCCCGGCGGCTGGAACACCTGCTGGGCCAGGTCGCGGACGGCCCGGACGCCGACGCCGTCCAGCTCGCCGACGCGGAAGTGCATCGCGAACTGGCGCGGGCCACGGGGAACCGGGTCTATCTGCTCCTCACGAACACACTGTTCAACGCCTACCTTCCGGTACGGGCCTCGCTGCGGGCGCCGTTCGAGGACGCGTTGCGGGCGACGGACCGGCTCGCGCCGGTGGTGAGGGCGGTGGTCGACCGGGACGGCGAAGGAGCGCGGCGCGCCGCGGAGACGTATCTGGCCGGCACCGAGAAGATCATGCTCGGTGCGCTGGGCAGTCCTCGCGGGCGGCCGACCGCCGACAGCCCCCGGTAGCCGCGCTTCCCGGCCCCGGCCGCGGGCCCGCCGGCTCCCGTCGAGGCGAGGTGTGCGCGGCGAGGCGGCCCGGACCGGGCGTGGCCCGATCATGCCCGGATGCCCGTTCGTCCCACGTCACTTTATATGTCATGTACGGGTCATGTTGACGTGCCCTGGTGTACGCCCGGCGGGGCGGGACCAGGCGCGCGGCGGCGACCCCTCAGGAGCCCGGGGCAATCCGGGCCCATCACCCCCAGGACGGCCGCCCGTTCACCGTGGGCGCGGCGGCGACCGACAACACAAGGAGCATGGTGAGCAGATCGAGCAAGAGACGCAGCGTCCTCGTCGGCGTGATGCTGTCCGCGGTCATCGGCGGCACCGTCCAGCCCGCGATCGCCGCCCCGGTGCGGGACGCGGGGGACCAGGCCACACCGTTCCGGCAGTCTCCGGTGCGGTCGACCGAGCAGGAGATCGCGCGGGCGCTGTCCGCCTCGCTGCGCGACCCGCAGTGGCGCGAGCAGGTCCGTGCGGCCGCGCTCGGCACCGAGGACGTGGACCTCCAGGCGCTGGCCGGCAGGAGCGCCGCTTTGGAGGGCAGGAACCTGTTCGCTTCCGTCTCCGCGGCGGACCGTCGCATCGCGAGCCTGAAGGGCCTGCCCGCGTCGACCGGGTCGCTGCTGCGCGTTCGGCTGGCCGCGCCGTCCATGCGGTCGCGGCTGAACGCCGACGCCACCCCCTGGATCGCCGTCGCCGCGGCCGCCGACGACGCCAGGAGCATCACGGCGTACGACAGTCAGGGCCACGCCCACGCCGTCGACACCGCGCGCGTCCCCGACCGCCCGCTGTACGTCCTGGACATCGACGTCAGCAAGGCTCACCGGGCCGGCCTGAAGGTGCTGCAGAACGCCTTCGCCGACAAGGGGCTGACCTCCCTTCCGTCCAAGGCCGCGAACAGCGCCCACGCCGCCGCGGCGGGCTGGTGGGCGACCAAGGTCACGGCCGTCGAGGTGAACGACGACCAGGAGCCCTGGTTCAAGGGCTCCGCCGAGATGTTCTCGCTGGTGACCGGCTTCGGTCAGGACGGCACGGCGCGCGTCGACTCGGTGGACATGCCCTACCTGGACTACGACGGCACCGTGTACTACCCGAACCAGATCCTGGTCAACTGGTCGAACTACAAGTACAACCTGGCCGACGTCGTCATGATGGAGGACGACGACGGCACCAACTACCGTGCGCTGGCGCAGGCGATCACCACGGCGCTGCTCACCGTGACCGACCAGGGCACCTACATCCCGTTGGTGAACGCGGTCCTGAGCGCGATCCCCGACGACTGGTTCACCGACGACCCCGACTACGTGGAGTCCTGGTACACCCTGGCCCAGAACTCCTCGGGCCGGCTGAACGGCGCCTCGGGCAACGGCTGGATGACCGTCGAGCCCTACTTCGTCGAGGAGTTCTAGACCTCGAACGCCAGCGCGGACCGGCCGCCGCACGCCGATGAACGAGCCGGTCCGCGCCGTCGGTGAACGCGCCGCTCCACGCCGCGGGGCCGCCGTCGTGCCGGAGCCGTATGTCCCCGACACCTCGGCGCGGCCGTGCCCGGCACTGACCAGGAGGGGCGCCTGCCGGACGTCCGACCTGGTCGGGCACCCCTCTTCGGCGGCCGGAAGCAGCCCAGCCGCCACACTGCGATCGATCGAGAGCCTTGCCGGCCGCGGCGTCCGCCCGCAGGTCGCCGCCGGCCGCGAGGCGGACGCCGTTCGGCTTCAGGACCGGACGCGGAAGGGGCCAGGCAGAGCGTAGGGGCCCTGTCGCGGGGTGCTTCCTTCACGCGGTGTTCTGGTCGTGGGCCAGGGCGTGCGTGACCGTGGTGGTGCTCTCGTACAGGACCCGGTACTGGGTGAACCGGCGGTCGTAGACTGCCGCGGTGGCGGGATCGGGCCGGACCACCGACTCCGCCGGATTCCAGGCCGCGATGTCCGGTCGGCCGATCAGTCCGGCGGCGAGGAAGGCGGCACCGTAGCTGGCACCGATGGTCGTGCGGGCGACGATCTGTTCGAGACCGGTGACATCGCTGACGATCCGAGGCCACAGTCCGCCCCGGGTGCCGCCGCCGACCGCGACGATCCGCCGGATGTCGGCGCCGGCCGCGAGCATCGTCTCGACGTTGTGCCGGACACCGTAGGCGGTGGCCTCCAGCGCCGCCCGCATCAGGTCGCCCCGGGTGTGACCCAGCGTCAGGCCCGCGATCACGCCGCGGGCGTCGGGGTCCATGAGGGGTGTGCGTTCCCCGGCGAAGTACGGCAGCATCACCAGGCCGTTCGCCCCCGGGGGCGAGGCGGCCGCCTCGTCGAACAGCACGCCGAGGCCGACGTCGCCGAAGAGGTGCCCGAGCCAGTCGGTGACGGCTCCGGAGGTGGCCATACCGCCGGCCAGGCAACGGGTGCCGGGCAGGGCGCCGACCGTGGACCACATCGATGGGCTGGTCACGAGCCGGTCGACGGTGTTCACCAGGAACATCGTGGTGCCGTACATCAGCATCAGATCACCGACGCCGTGGCCGCCGACGCTGACGGCCTCGCTCCACGCGTCGATCGTCCCCACGATGACCGGCGTCCCGGCCGGGACACCCGCGACGGGCGTGCTCACCCGGCCGGCCTCCTCGCCCGGCCACCGCAGCGGGGGGAGTTCGACGCCGGGTGCGATGTGCTCGGCCCATTCGGGGATCCAGCGCTGCTCGTGGATGTCGAACAGCGGGGTGCACTGGCTGGCGGAATGCAGGTCCAGTACGTAGGCGCCGGTCAGCCGGTGGGCGAGCCACGAGGCGGGCATGAGGAGGCGGCGGGCGCGTGCCCACACCTCGGGCTCCCGCTCGCGGATCCAGGCGAGTTTCGGCCCGACGGCCTGGGAGGACAGCGCCGAACCGCACCTGCGAAAGACGGTGTCCGACCCCAACTCCCGGTTCAGCCGGGTGATCTGGTCCTCGGCGCGGGTGTCCACCCCGTACAGAACCGCCGGACGCACCGGCTCTCCCGCGTCGTCGACCAGGAGGGTGCACGGGCCCATGCCGCTGACTCCGACGGCTCGGACGACGATGTCGTCGCGATCGAGCAGCTCGGCCGCGAGCGAGACGAACTCGTCCCACCACACATGTGCGTCCATCTCGACGTGCCCCGGCCGGGGACGGTCGACCACGTGAGTGCGTACGGCCTCGCCCAGGATGCGGCCGGCGGTGTCGACCACCACGCCCTTGGTGCTGGAGGTGCCAACGTCAACTCCGAAGACGACGTCGATCATGTACTGCCTCCCTCGGCGTCGGGTACGCCACCGTAGATTGTCGCTCGGTCCGGCGGGCGGCCGCGGTTCAGCCGGACCGCCGCCCGAGATGCCGTCACATCCGTACCCGGTGACCTTGCGGCAATCGTTGACATGCCCCTGCCTTGTGGCTAGCTTCGCGAAGAGTCCCGTACGTGCTTCCTGGGCGCCCGCAGCCCAGGGTCCCGTCGAAGCGCCCACATCTCAGGCACCTCATCTCCACGGTTAGACAACGTTGTCAGCCTCTGGCGATCAAAACATCTCGGTGCGTCATCCATCACCCGGGGTCGCGTTCTCCGCGCGGGAGACAACGTTGTCGGACCTCCACTCCCGAGTAGAGGAGCAAACCCCGTGATCACACGACTGTCGAGACCTCCCGGAACCGCGGCGATCGGTCTCCTCGCCGCTGCGGCACTTGCCGCGGCCGGGCTGTGCACGCCCGCGTGGGCGGTCGGGAAGGCCGCGCTCGTCACCTCGCCGGCGACTCTCGTCAATCCCTTCATCGGAACGTCCAACCAGGCCGACGACTTCCCGGGGGCCGACGTCCCGTTCGGCATGGTGCAGTGGAGCCCGGACACGCCGTCGCGCCCCGACGGCGGGGGCTACGAGTACAACGACTCGTCGATCACCGGGTTCAGCCTGACCCACATCGCCGGCCCCGGCTGCGGCGCGGCCGGTGACATACCGGTGCTGCCCACGGTGGGGGCCGTGAACACCGGTGCGACGGACGCGTTCTCGCACGCCAACGAGTCGGCGTCCGCCGGATCGTACAAGGTCGCGCTCAACAACCAGGTGACCACGGAGCTGACCACCACCACGCGCAGCGGTATGGCGCGCTTCACCTTCCCCTCGACCAGCCAGGCCAACCTGATCTTCAAGTTGACGGGCAGTCAGAACGGGGCCACCTCGACACAGTTCACCAAGGTGTCGAGCACCGAGGTGAGCGGCCAGGTGACCAGCGGCCGCTTCTGCGGTGCGGGAAACACGTACAACGTGTACTTCGACATGGTCTTCGACCAGCCGTTCGCCTCGCAGGGCAGCTCGCTCGCCAAGGCCGCGACCGCCACGTCCACCGCTCCGGCCAGGGCGTCGAAGAACGCCGCCGAGAAGCCCAACAGGCCCGTGCTGCACGGAAAGAATCCGGGCGCTCCGGAGTCGAAGGCCACGGGCTCCCCGCGGTCCGCCAAAAACGCCGCCGCCGCCCCCGCCGCCGCCTCGAACGGCTACGTCACCTTCAACACCACGTCCAACCCGGTGGTGCAGGCCAAGGTCGGCATCTCCTACGTGTCGGTCGCGGGCGCGGTCGCCAACCGGACGGCGGAGAACACCGGCTGGGACTTCAACGCGACCCGCGCCGCGGCACAGAACGCGTGGAACAGCACGCTGGGCAGGGTACAGATCGCCGGCGGAACGGCCGCGCAGCAGCAGAGCTTCTACACCGCGCTCTACCACTCGCTGTTGCACCCGAACGTGATCAGTGACGCAAACGGCCAGTACTACGGCTTCGACGGGAAGACGCACACCGTGGACGCCGGCCACAGCGCGGTGTACGCGAACTACTCCGGCTGGGACATCTACCGCTCGCAGGCCCAGCTCGAAGCCTTGGTCGCTCCCCAGGTCGCCTCGGACACCGCGCAGTCGATGGTCGACGACTACACACAGACCGGGATCTTTCCCAAATGGTCGGAGAACAACGGGGAGTCGTACGTCATGGTCGGTGACCCGGCGGACGCCATCCTCGCCGACTACTACGCCTTCGGCGCCCGGAACTTCGACACCACGACCGCCCTGGCCGACATGGTCAAGCAGGCGAGCACGACCAACAACGACCGGCCCGGTCTCGCCTACCTGAACTCACCGGGATACATGCCGCACGACGGCAGCTACGGCTGCTGCAACTTCTACGGCCCGGTGGCCACCACCCTGGAGTACGACACGGCCGACTTCGCGATCTCGGCGATGGCCGGAGCGCTCGGCGACACCGCGAACCAGAAGACGTACGCCAACCGCGCGCAGGACTGGCGTAACGTGCTCAACCCCGCCTCCGGCTTCGTGGAACCCCGAAACGCGGGCGGCTCGTGGACCGGTGGCTTCGACCCCACCAGCGGCACCGACATGGTCGAGGCCGACTCGTGGATCTACACCGGGATGGTGCCCTTCAACATCGGCGGCCTGGCGCGCGCCAAGGGGGGCAACACGGCGATGAACCACTACCTGGACACCGTGCTGCGTAGCTACACCGGCGCCAACGGCTACGCCTGGGTCGGCAACGAGCCGAGCATCGAACTCCCGTGGGAGTACGACTACACGGGGCAGCCCTACAAGACCCAGGGCACGGTCCGGGCGATCCAGGACCAGATCTGGTCGAACACCCCGGGCGGCCTGGCCGACGGCAACGACGATCTCGGCGCGATGAGTGCCTGGTACGTGTGGTCGGCGCTCGGCATGTTCCCCGAGACGCCCGGAACCTCCGACCTCGCCCTCGGCTCACCGCTGTTCACGCAGGCCGTGGTCACCCTTCCCTCGGGCAGGACGCTGACGGTCAACGGCAACGGTGCCGCGGACAACGCCCCCTACGTCCAGTCCGCGGCGTGGAACGGCACCGCGTGGAACAACGCCTACGCCCCCACCACGGCGATCACGGCCGGTGGCACGCTCGACTTCACGCTCGGGACCAGCGCCAACACCTCCTGGGCGACGGCGGCCACCGCGGCTCCGCCCTCGTACGCGGGGGACACCACGGCGCCGGCTTCGCCGCGGATCGGTCCGCTCACCTCGGCGGTGGCCTCCGGCCTGTGTGTGGACGACGCGTCCTCCGGCACCTCCGACGGCACCCATGCGCAGATCTGGAGCTGCAACAGCACGTACGCCCAGGACTGGATCGTCGCCGGTGACGGCACGATCCGGACCCTCGGCAAGTGTCTGGACGCCGATCACAGCGGGACCACCAACGGCACGCTGATCCAGCTGTGGACCTGCAACGGCAGCGGCGCCCAGCAGTGGACCGCCGGCACCGGCGGGTCGCTGGTCAACCCCGAGTCGAAGCTGTGCCTGGACGATCCCAACTCCTCGACGACGAACGGCACCCAGCTCCAGCTGTACACCTGCAACGGCACGGCGGCCCAGAACTGGAAACTGCCGAGCTGAGCCTGCCGAGCCGAGCCGTCGGCGGGGGAGCTGACAGCCCCGCTCGCATACCTCGGTGTGGCGCGTTCCCGTGGGTCCAGGGCGATCGGCCGGGACACAGGGGAACGCGTCGTGCAGGAACCGAGGACCGGGCTGGTCAGGCCCTGCCCGTCGCGAGCGTCGCACGCTGGGAGAGCAGCCGGCGCCGGGGCTCCTGGGGCGAGACGCCACCGAACTGGACGTCCCAGGAGCCGTTCTGCCAGGTGAGGAAGACCGCGCACAGGGGCGGCACCGCGAGATGCCAGAAGGCTCTTGCCGGTACGGCCAGAGCATCGATGAGCACGGCCCGGACGACGGCTGCCTCGGTGACGGCCACCGTATGGCTCGTGTGCGGCGCCATGCTGCTCAGCCACTGTGCCGACCGGTGGCAGAGCTGTCGTACGGACTCTCCGTCGTGCGGCGTGGCATCCGGATCCGTGAGCCAGGCGGTGAACCCGGCGGGGTCGGTTGCGGCGATGTCCCTGACAGTTCGACCGCTCCACCTGCCCACGTCGAGATCGCGCAGCATGGGCTCGGACGATGCCGCGAGACCGATGGCGTCAGCAGTCTCCGAGCAACGGATCGAAGGTGCCCGGACGGCCGACTCGCAGGGAGAGAGCATCGCTCTCGCGGTGCCTGCCATGTGCATGCCTTCGTCGCTGAGATGGGCGTCGCCGAGGAGCGGATCCACAGTGGGGTCACCGCCGGGCGCACACAGAAGCGTCAGGTGGATCGACATGGGACCTACCTCTTTCCTGGCCGGGCGTGGCTTCAGACGGTGTGGCGGCTGCCGGCACGTCGTGCCTCACCTGCTCCACAGTCGGTGCGGGCCCCCCACCGGCACCATCCGCCAGGTGTCCGAAACCACCCCGCCGACCGGCCGGCCCACCCCTGCGCAGAACGGGAAAGCACGCAGCGACGAGGCAGGGGCGGACGGACCCGGCCCGCGGCCTGCGAACGCGCGGGCCGCGCGCCTCGGCGGCGGCGTTCACCGGTCGGGCTCATGGGGCAGTTCGAGCCGGAGCTCGTAGCCACCCTGATCCGTGGGGCCGGAGGTGACGGTACCGCCGAGAAGCTCCGCCCGCTGGGCCAGACCCGCCAGGCCGTGATGGGCGCTGGGCAGGGCGAGCGCGCTTCGGGTGGGGGCGGTGTTGGTGACCGTGGCGCAGAGAACACCCTCCCTGAGCCCGATACGGACGGTCACGGCGGCGCCAGGGGCATGTTTGCGGACATTGGTCAGCGCTTCCTGCACGGTCCGGTAGACGGCCCGCTGAACCGTGGGCGGAAGCTCCTCGGGCACATCGGTCTCCAGTTTCGCCTCGATGCCGCCGGCCTCCAGGAGATGCTCCAGGTCGGCGAGCGAAGGCTGCGGGGTGAGCTCCGTGGGCCTGCTGCCGGAGGCCCGCAGCACGCCGACCATGTGCCGCAGCTCGTCCAGGGTCTGCACGCTCAGGCGGCGGATCGTGGCCGCGGCCTGTCTCGTCTCGGCGTCCCGGCCGGCCACCTGGAGCGCTCCGGCCTGCACGGCGATGAGACTGACCTGGTGGGAGACCACGTCGTGCATCTCCCGGGCAAGCTGGGCGCGCTCCTTGGCCAGCACGCTCTGCGCGGTCAGCAGCCGTTCCTGCCTGCGCGCCTCCGAGATGTCGGCGAGCCGCAGCGACAGCTCGCGGCGGGCCTGGACGAGCTGACCCAGGAAAACGGGAGCGGCAGCGGTGGCCAGCGTGTAGCTGAGGTGGAACAGGCTGTTCGTCTGGGACAGCTCGGTCGCGTCGAGGGACGACCACGGCCAGGGCAGGAAGTCGATGATCGCGTAGAGCAGCGCGCAGCCGCCCAGCAGGAAACGGTGACGGTTGACGGAGGACAGGGTGTACAGCGCGGCCGTGGGGGCGACCACCGCGTCGGTGACCAGGCCGGTGGGGAGCGTGAGGACGAAGGTCGTCAGGGGCAGCCGGTGGCGCAGCACCAGGGCGAGGGCGCCGAGCACCGCGCAGGCAGTGGTCGGCCGGTCCTCGAGGTCCACGTGAGCCCAGGCGTCCGCCAGCGCGGTCCCGACGAGAGCGATGTCGATGAGCGCGGCACGCGGCTGCCGGCGGCTCACCGGGCGCCCTCGTCGTGCGCGTGCGTGAGCAGGCCCGCGCGCTCGGCGATCAGAGCCGCCTGGACACGGCTGCTCACCCGTAGTTTGCCCAGCACGTTGGTCACGTGGCCCTTGATGGTGCCGGTACTCAGGTGCAGCCGCTCGCCGATCTCGTTGTTGGCGAGTCCTTCCGCCATGAGGACGAGCACCGCACGCTCACGCTCGGTGAGCCGGGCGGTGAGACGGAGGGCGGTGGGCTCACGGCCGTTGTTGTCGAGGTAGCCGCCCACCACCAGCCGGGTGACCTTGGACGACAGCACGGTCCCTTCCTCGGCCAGGGTACGCACCAGATAGGGAAGCTGCTCGGGATCGGTGTCCTTGAGCAGGAACCCGGCGGCGCCCGAACGCAGGGCGGTCGCCACGTACTCGTCGGTGTCGAATGTGGTGAGCATGGCGACCACCGGCGGCTCCGGCATGCGGCGGAGGTCGGCCAGGATCGTGAGCCCGTCCACGTCCGGCATCCGGATGTCGAGCAGGACGACGTCGGGGCACAGTTCCCGTACCGCCTGTACGGCCTGGCCACCGGCTACCGCCGCGACGACTTCGATGTCGTCCGCCGTTTCGAGGATGTGCGTGAAACCCGTACGGATCAAAGCCTCGTCATCGACCACCAGTACCCGGATCATGTGCGCTCCGCTTCTCGCATGCCCCGGTCGATGCGTACCCCCGCGGAGCCTGCTCGCAGGCGGCCGGCCCGCAGAACCCGCCGGTTGGCGGCGCGACCTCAGCCGGTCGGCGGGCGGCGCCTGCCCACCGCCCCGGCGGCAGGCACGCGACCTCGGCTGACAGCGCGCCCGGCTCGCCGTGGCGCAGCCAGGACCTCCCCGCCCGTCTCACCACGCTGAGCGCCGGGATACCGCCCGGACCAGGACAGATCGGGAGACCACATGGCCGTCGAGCTCGACATCGACCGCATCCGCCGGTTCCTCGGCGAAGGTGTCCGCGACAAGGTCTACCCGGGTGCCGTCTGGGCCGTCGGTGACCGCTCCGGAAGCATGGCCCTCGGTACCCCGGGGGTCCCGGACCCCGACCGGCCCGACGAACCGATGCGGCACGACACCGTCTTCGACCTCGAAGGCCTGACGCAGGTCCTCGCGGTGTGGTCGTCCATCGGATCCCTGACCAACACGCGCTACTACACCAGGGATCACGGATCCCTCATCCACGTCCGCGACACGTTCCGGTCGCTCGCCTTCGCCTGACCACGCCCCCCGTGACCGCCGGCGCATGTCCCGACGCTGACGCGAGCCGTGCCGGCCCGTACGACGGGGTGCCGAGGGCGCGCCGTCGCCACCGGTCTCCTCGACACGACCGCGGCCGGCCGGCGCACCTACGGCCTCAGTCCATCTTTCCGGTCCGGGCGTCGTGCCACAGGTCGACGCCGCCGTCGACAGCGTATGCGTCGATGTCGGCCAGCTCCTCCGCGGTGAACTCCAGGTTCTCCAGAGCGGCGACGTTCTGCTCGAGCTGTTCGGTCCGCGACGCACCGATGACCAGCGAGGTGACCCGCTCGTCACGCAGTGCCCAGGCGAGTGCCATCTGCGCCAGGGTCTGCCCCCGACGCTGGGCGATGGCGTTGAGCGCGCGGAGCCTGTCCACCATGTCGTCCGACAGCCAGTCCGTGTCGAAGGACGTGCCGGCCGCGGCCCGCGAGTCCTCCGGGATGCCGTCGAGGTAGCGCCCGGTGAGCAGGCCCTGCGCCAGCGCCGTGAACCCGATGACGCCGAAGCCCTCCTCCTGCGCCGCGTCGAGCAGCCCGTCCGTCTCGATCCAGCGGTTCACCATGCTGTACGACGGCTGGTGGATGAGCAGGGGCGTGCCCAGTTCCCGCAGGATCGCGGCGGCCTGCCGGGTGCGCTCGGCGTCGTAGGAGGAAATCCCGACGTACAGGGCCTTGCCCTGACGGACGGCGGTGTCGAGCGCGCCCATCGTCTCCTCCAGGGGCGTGCTCGCGTCGAGGCGGTGGGAGTAGAAGATGTCGACGTAGTCGAGGCCGGTGCGCCGCAGG
Organism: Streptomyces sp. NPDC026538; assembly: GCF_055567535.1. NCBI lineage: Bacteria > Bacillati > Actinomycetota > Actinomycetes > Kitasatosporales > Streptomycetaceae > Streptomyces > Streptomyces sp. NPDC026538. Next base: position 337,200 of record NZ_JBVHQG010000006.1, on the reverse strand, counting down.
GACTGGTCGAGGGAGGCCAGCAGGTACTTCCGGGAGCCGCCGCCCTGACCGTAGGGGCCGGGCCACATGTCCCAGCCGGCCTTCGTGGAGACGACCAGCTCGTCCCGGTACGGAGCGAGGTCCTGCTTCAGCAGCCGCCCGAAGTTGATTTCCGCGGAACCGTAGGGCGGCCCGTAGTTGTTGGCCAGGTCGTGGTGGGTGATTCCGAGATCGAAGGCGCGCAGCGCGATGTCCCGCTGGCTCTCGAACGAGCGGTCGTCACCGAAGTTGTGCCAGTAGCCCAGCGACAGGACGGGCAGGTCGAGGCCCGAACGCCCGGTGCGCCGGTAGCGCATCGTGCCGTTGTACCGCTCGGGGTCCGCGACGTGGTTCATGGGGGTCTCCGCAGGTGACAGTGGGTTTCATGCCGTTCGGGGGGCGAACGTGCCTACTGTGCCCTGGCGCGATTGCCGAGTCCAACAGCTCACGCACATCGCATTCATCGGTGTCACTTCTCAAAGAGAGCCCCGCGGCGCAGGCCGTGGCGGCTGTGCGGGGACGGAGCGTGCGCCCCGTCCCCGCGAACTCTCCCGGTGGTCAGACGACCGCCGTGAAGGTGTAGCGCCCGGCCGGCAGATGGTAGGTCGCCGGGCCCGTCGGGACGGCCTGCGCCGGAGCGACGACCGACTCCGGCCGTGAGGTGGGGACCGTGACGTCGGCGGAAGTGTTCACGGGCACGGTGACCTGGAGCCTGAGCCGGCCGCCGGAGACGGCCCAGTTGCTCGCCGCGTTGCCGTACGGGGTGTCGTAGGTGCTGACGGCGGAGGTCAACCCACCGCCGGGCCGCGGCGCGATGCGCAGGGAGGCGTAACCGGGGCTCGCGGGGCCGAGGCCGCCTACCTGGCGGTAGAGGAAGTCGCCGACCGAGCCGAGACCGTAGTGGTTGAAGGAGTTCATACCCGGGTCGTTGAACGAGCCGTCGGTGCGGATGCCGTCCCAGCGCTCCCAGATCGTGGTGGCTCCGTGGTCGATCATGTAGCCCCAGCCCGGGAAGCCGCGTTGCAGCAGAATCCGGTACGCGGTCTCCACATGACCGTGGTCCGCCAGCACGGGCAGGAGGTTCTCCACGCCGAGGAAGCCGACGCTGAGGTGGCCGTCCGTGGCCGCGACCTTGGCGGCGAGCTTGTCCGCGGCGGCCCGGACCAGGGACGCGGGCAGCAACTCGAGGGCCAGGGCCAGCACATAGCCGGTCTGGGTGTTGCCGCGGACCGTGCCGTCGTCCGAGACGAAGCGGGCGCGGAACGCGGCTGCCACCTGGTCGGCGAGCTGCCCGTAGGCGGTGGCCTCGGCGCTGCGGCCGGTGGCCGCGGCCATGCGCGACACCAGGCGGGCCGACCAGGCGAAGTAGGCCGTGCAGACGAGATCCTGGGCCGTGTTGTCGTTGACGTTGAGCCAGTCGCCAAAGGTCTGCTGATCGCGTATCAGGTCGCTGCCGGACGTGGCGCGCAGATAGTCGACCCAGTGGGCCATCGCCGTGAAATGCCGGTCCGCGACGCCGAGGTCGCCGAAGCGCTGCCACAACGTGTAGGGAATGACCACTCCCGCGTCTCCCCAGCCGGCCGTCCCGGAGCCGCCGATCACCGCGGGCGCGACATCCGTGAAGGCACCGTTCTCCTGCTGGGCGTCCGTGAGGTCGTCGACGAACTTGGTGAGGAGGGCGTGCGTGTCCAGGTTGAAGGTGGAGGTCGCGCAGAAAGCGGCGATGTCGCCCGTCCAGCCCAGTCGCTCGTCCCGTTGGGGGCAGTCGGTCGGGATCGAGAGCATGTTGCTGCGCTCACCCCACACGATGTTGTGCTGGAGCTTGTTGAGCAGTGCGTCGGACGCGCTGAACGTGCCCGGCTGCCGGGCGTCCGTCCACACCGCGCGACCGGTGACGGTGGTGGGGTCGGGCCGGAAACCGGACGGCAGGCCGGTGAGTTCGACGTAGCGGTAGCCGTGGACGGTGAACCGGGGCTCGTACGTCTCCACGCTCCCGGTGCCGGCGAGGGTGAAGGAGTCGGTGGCCTGGGCGGCGCGCAGGTTGGTGGTGTAGAGCGTGCCGTCGGGGTTGAGGACCTCGCCGTGCCGGACGGTGACCGTGGTGCCGGCGTCGCCGCGGACCGCGATCCTGTTCCAGCCGGCGAAGTTCTGCCCCATGTCGAAGATCCACACCCCCGGCTGCGGCTCGGCCACCGACACCGGACGGAACTCCTGCTGCACGGTGACGCCATTGTCGACCTGTGCCACCAGCCGCGGGACGGGCCCGTCGTGGACGGCCACGGCCGTCCAGCCGCTGTCGTCGAAGCCCGGCGAGTCCCAGCCCTCGACGTGCAGGCGCGCGTCGTAGGTCTCGCCCTGGTACAGATCGTCCGCCCTTATCGCGCCGCTGGCCGTCTTCCAGCTGCGGTCCGTCGTCACCAGCTGGGTGGATCCGTCGGTGTAGGTGATGAGCAGCTGTGCGCCGTAGAACGGCTGTGTGCCGTAGTGCCGGCTGCCGGCGAACCCCAGGTTGCCCGAGTACCAGCCGTTGCCGAGCCAGGCGCCGAGCACGTTGTCGCCCCGCCGGATGTGCGCGGTGACGTCGAACACCTTGTACTGGAGGCGCTTCGCGTAGTCGGTCCACCCGGGGGCCAGCACGTCGTCGCCGACCTTCGCGCCGTTGAGCCGCGTCTCGTGAAGGCCGAGCGCGGTGGTCAGCAGCCGTGCCGAGGCGACTCGCCCCCGTACGCCGAAGCTCTTGCGGAGCATCGGCGCCGGCCCCACGACCTGGACGTTCGATCCCCACGGACCGCCGCCGTACGGGGCGAGCGCGCGTGCGGCGGGCCAGGCGCTGTCGTCGTATCCGGGGCTCTGCCAGTCCGCGGGCGGGTCCTGGTGCGACCGCCACGCATCATCCGTGACCACGGTCGGGCCGCCCGTCACCGTGAGCTTGGCGATGAGCCCCGCCGGGGAGAGGGTCGTGTTCCGGCTCGCGACCGCGAGGGTGTTGTCGCCGGTCCTGAGATACGCCGTGACATCGACCGTCGCGGCGCTCTTCCACGAGTCGGTCACGCGTCGTGAGGTACTCACCTGGGTTCCGTTGACCCAGACGTCCGCGGTGTCGTCCCCGGTGACGATCAGGCTCGCCGCGGCGGGGGTGTCCGTCAGAGTGAAGGTGCGCCGGAAAAAGCGGGTCGCCACCGGCGCCTCGGACGCGGGATCGCCTTCCGGGTACCAGATCCAGGTGGCCCCCGAGAGGTCCGGTCCCGGCGGCCGCCCGATGAACGCGGCGGACCACTCCTGCGCGGGCGCCAGCAGCCCGGTCTCGAACCACTTAGGTTTGCTCCACGCGGCCGCCCGGCCCTGCGTGTCCCAGACACGCACCCGCCAGAAGTAGCGGGTCAGGCTCTTCAGGGGCCCGCCGGCGTAGGCGATGTCGACCTGCCGGTCGGACGCGACACGCCCGCTGTCCCACAGCTCACCGGAGCCGCCTGCCGTGGCCGATACCTGGATCCGGTAGCCGCCCTGACGCTGCTGCCGCTCCGTCGAGTCGAGGACCCAGCCGAAGCGCGGGTGTGCCGCGTCCACGCCGAGGGGGAGGGCACGATGCTCCACCGTGCAGGCGGCCACGCTCAGCGGGGACGGGGACGAGAGGTCGGGAGCGGCCACCCGGGAGTACCAGGGGGCCGTTCCGTAGACGCCGAGATCCCGGGCGGCCGGCCAGCCGGCGTCGGCGAAGCCGGGCTGTTCCCATCCCGTCGGCACGTCCTTGCCCGCCGACCAGCGGCCGTCGGTGACGACATCGGTCGTGCCGCCGGTGGTCCGCACGCGGATCCGCCCTATGACGCCGGCCGAGCCGCCCTCGGTCCGGGCTGCCAGCGCGATGGTGTTGGTCCCCGCCTTCACGGCGGCCCGCAGGTCCACGTACAGGGCGTCGCGCCAGGACCGGGCGGCTCTGGGAGAGCCGGCGAGGGGTTTCCCGTTGAGCCATACGTCGACGGAGTCGTCGCCGGTGACGACGAGTTGCGCTTCGGTCACCTCGCCCTCGGCGACGGTGAAGCTCGTGCGGAAGTAGCGGTGTCCAGCGGGGGCGTCGGAGCCCGGATCGCTTTCCGGATACCAGATCCAGTGAGCCGGAGACAGCCCGACGGGCCCGACCGGGGGTGTTCCGGTGGCCGCCTGTGCGCGGCCGGCGAACGTGCCGACGGCTCCCGCGGCGAGAGCACCCGCCGCCAGCGCCGACGCCGTGCCGAGGAAGCCGCGTCTGCTGACCGGGGATTCCTCGTGAGGCGTGGGCGACCCGGAGTCGGGCGAATCGGGTGAGCCGGGGGTGGGGGGTGTGGTCTGACTGGCCAACGGAGTATCCCTTCACACGCGTCGGGCGAAGCAGGACGGCTCGGTGAGCGGCGGACGCGGACGGGAGGTCCCGTCCGGTCGCGGTCTGCGGCAGGTCGGACGATCGTCGGTGTTCGTGGGCGGTGACCGGCAGAGCGCGATGGCGGCCGAGTGATTGAATCGTTTCAAACTGTTAATGCGGTGGAAATGTATGAAAGTTGATGAGCGGCGTCAATAGGTTGGGGCATCGTTTCATCGACACTCGCGCACCTCCGTGCGAGGCGACCGCGCACGCCTGAGACGCCGGTCAAGGGGAGTTCCCGCCCTGCCGGGAAGGCCATGTCCCGTACGCAATACGGTCGTTCGCCGAACAACCTCCCTGTGCCGACACCGCCCTCTTCGGCCACGGACCGACCGGACTCACCCCTCCCGCGCCGCAGTCGAAGCGCACGCGCGGCCGGCCGAAGTCGGCTTGCCCGGACGGATCGTGCTCGTTTCCCGAGCCTGTTCTTCGACCTTGGGCGGCGCTTCGGAGACGCCGGTAGGTTCTTCGCGGTGACTTTGATGGAGACGCAGGGCCTGGTGCCGATGACCGACGGGGCACAGTTGCGATGGGTGGCGCAGGGGGACACGACTCGGCAGCCGGCCGTGATCCTGCTTCATGGCGGTCCGGGTCTGCCCGACTACCTGGGCGACGTCGCCCCTGTGATCGCGGACCTCGCGCCCGTGTACCGGTACGACCAGCGTGGCACAGGCCGATCCCCGTGGCGCGGCCGACATTCCTTCGCCCGGCATGTCGACGATCTCGCCGAACTGCTCGATGCATGGGAGGTGCCCAGGGCCGTGCTGATCGGGCACTCCTACGGCACCGATCTGGCGAGCCGGTTCTGCCTGAGCCACCCCGACCGGGTTGCCGCGATGCTGCTGATGTGCGGGCCGTTCACCGGAGATTGGCGTACCGGGTACCGAGCGGAACGCAGCCGCCGCATGTCCACCGCGCAGCGGGCGCGGCTCCGCGCATTGGAGGAGCTGCCGCAGCGCACGGAGGAGCAGGAAGTCGAGCTGCTCACGCTGTCCTGGTTCACCGACCACGCCGATCCGGACCGCGGGTGGCACTGGGCATCCCAGGGGGCCCGGCGGCGGCGCCCGGTCAACTGGCCGATGAACGGCGAACTTGAACCGGCCGCGGCAGCACCGGCGGGCCAGTGGGGGAAAACCACCGGTCCGCCGTGCGGGAGGGCCGGATGCGCTCAGCAGTACAGGTTGCTGCCGGGGGTGACGCCGAGGATCGAGGTGAAGCGCTGGTAGGCGTCGACGCGGCTCTGGACCTGGGCCGGGTTGCGGCCGTCGCATTCCAGCGAGCCGTTGATGGAGCGGATGGTCTGGCCGAAGCCGGCGCCGCTGACCATGGCGTTGTGGGGGGTCATCGTGCCGGGGCCGCTCTGGGTGTTCCAGTACCACAGGCCGGTCTTCCAGGCGACGGCCGAGTCGTTCTGCACCAGCCAGGGGTTGTCCAGCAGGTCGATGCCGAGGGCGTCGCCGGCCGCCTTGTAGTTGAAGTTCCAGCTGAGCTGGATGGGGCCGCGGCCGTAGTAGGCGGCCTGTCCGGCCGGGCAGCCGTAGGGCTGGCTCCAGTCGCAGTACGTCGGGTAGTTGGCGGTGTTCTGCTCGACGACGTACACCAGTCCGCCGGTCTCGTGGCTGACGTTGGCGAGGAAGGCGGCGGCCTCCTGCTTCTTGACGGTGTCACTGCCGGTGTTGGCGAAGCCGGGGTAGGCGCTGAGCGCGGCGGTGAGGCCGCTGTAGGTGTAGAAGCCGTTCCGGTTCGGGAACATCTGGTTGAACTGTGCTTCGCTGACGACGAACCCGGACGGGTTGCCGCCTCCACCACCACTGGCCGGGGCGTTCCACTTCTGGTTCGCGGCGCCGGTGCAGGTCCATATCTGCAGGCGCGTGGCGTTGGCGCTGCTGTTGCCCTGCACGTCGAGGCACTTGTTCGCGGCGGGATTGACGATGTCGTGGGCGGCGGTGACGACCCACTGCTGGTTCGCTCCGCCGGAACAGTCCCAGAGCTGGACGGCGGCTCCGTCGGCTGTGCCGCGGTCGACCACGTCGAGGCACTTGCCGAGGGCACGCAGGGTGCCGTCGCCGTTGTTGGACCAGCTCTGGGCACCGGTGCCGTTGCAGTCGTAGAGCTGGACGGCGGTGCCGTTGGCACTGTTCGCGCCGGCCACGTCGACGCACTTGCCGGCCAGCCCGGTGATCTGGCCGGTTGCCGCCTGAGCCGGGGCGACGGTGAAGAGGGCGGACAGGACGGCGGCGAGGACCACGGCCGGCGTCAGCCGGCCGAGGACGCTGCCCCCGCGGAGGCGGGACGTGAGGAGAGGAAGGCGCATGGAGAGCTGCTCCTGACGTGGAACGAGGGGGTGAGAGTGCGTGACCGGCCTGCGGAGGCAGACGTCTCAGCCGAGGACCTGCTGGGTCACCACGATGTGTCCGGCATCGGGGTCGAGGACACCGCCGAGCCGGCTGAACGCGCCGTCGGTCAGATCAAGGCACTTGGGCTCCTGCGGCGTCTGGGCGAATGTGCCGCGGTCGTTGACTCGTACGGTCAGGGACCGGCCGTTGGCGACGTTGGTGACCTGGACGCGCGTACCGAAGGGCAGTTGGGGCTGGCGGGAGAGGGAGGTGGCGACCGTGTCGGCGTTGTTGTCGAAGACCTCGCCGCTGGCGGTCAGGGCGCCGGGCGGCTGGGGACCGTAGTGCGTGGCCCAGCACTGTTCACCGCCCTGTTCCGCGGGAACGGTCCATTTCTGGTTGTCGGCGCCGGTGCAGGTCCAGATCTGAATCCGCGCACCGTTCGCGGAAGAGCGGTCGGTGACGTCGAGGCACTTGTTCGCGGCGGGGTTGACGATGTCGTGAGCGGCGGTGACGGTCCATTGCTGGTTGGCGGCGCCGGTGCAGGACCACAGCTGGACCTTGGCGCCGTCAGCGGTGGAGGTGGCGGTGACGTCAAGGCATTTGCCCAGGGCGCGCAGGGTGTTGTCGGCGCCTGGGGTCCACTGCTGGGCGCTGGTGCCGTTGCAGTCGTAGAGCTGCACCGGGGTGCCGTCGGCGGAGTCGGCGCCGGCGACGTCGAGGCACTTGCCGGCGAGGCCTGTGACCGTACCGGTCGCCGCGGCGGCCGGTGTCGCGGTCAACGGGCTGATCAACAAGGCCAGCAGGGCTATGAGAGGAGTACCGCGTAACGCGGTGGTGAGGAAGGAAGAGCGAGCAGCCATGGGGGGTGAGGAAGCCTTTCCGAGGTGGCACGTTGGTGTGGCGGACACCGACAGGACGCACGTGAGGAAGACCTGACATCGGGAAAGCTAAAGGTCTATACCAAGCCCGTCAAGATGTGAACATGACATGCACGATGCGGCCGAACGCGGCATCGGTGGTCTCGTCCGTCCTGCCTTTGGCGAGGGCTAAACCGGCGCTCGTGGCGTCGGCCCGGCTGGCGGAGTCGTCGGCCTGCGGGCCAGTGATCGCGTGCGCCGTTGGGGGAGTGGCGCCTGCGGACAGCATCTCCTCAGTGCTGTGTGAGGAGGCATGTGATGGTCAGTGAGTTCCAGCGGAACAAGCTTCGGGCGATGTTCGACGCGTTCGACGCGGACGGCAACGGTTACCTTGAGGAGGAGGACTTCGCGGCGCTCGCGGTCCGTTGGGGCAGGCTGCCGCGGGTGAGAGCGGAGTCGGAGCTGGCCGTGCGGGTGGAGAGCGTGCTGAGAGGGTGGTGGCAGCAGCTGTCGGCCGCTGTCGACGCGGACGGGGACGGCCGGATCGACATGGATGATCTCCTTGCCATGGTCGACCTGTTGCCCTCCATCCCGGAGGCTGTCACCGCCACGACCGACACCGTCTTCGACGCGGTGGACGAGAACGGCGACGGGCGGATCGGCCGCGGCGAGCACAAGCGCCTGATCGACACATGGCACGGACAGGCCGTCGAGACCGGGGAGGTGTTCGACCGCCTCGACCAGGACGGCGACGGTTACCTCAGCCGCCCGGAGTTCGCCACCCTGTGGACCCAGTTCTGGACCAGCGACGACCCCCGCGAACCCGGCAACCTGATGTGCGGTGAACTGCCCCAGGTTTGGTAGACGCCCTTGGCGACTCTGTTCGGACAGGCCGATCGTCGACTCCCGGCGGAGCGCTGTCCACGACGTCACGTCACCGGGCGCGCGGACGGGGGGGCGGTGCGGGCATGTCCAGATGGACCCGGACGGCGCGTACGGCCTGCTGTTCCGCGTTGCGGCCGCCGCCCACGGCCTCCCTGTGTCCCTCCGGCAAGTGTTTCTCCGTCAAGGCGTGTTCGGGGCCGGCGGCGAAGCTCCCGCCGGCCCGGAAAGGAGAGCAGAGCCCGCACGGGCCCGGGACGTCACCCTCCCGCGCCTCGGGCAGGGGGCGGGGCCGTGACGCCGATCCCCTGTCGCGGCGCCCCTCTTCAGCCATCCAGGTATGGATGTCCAGTTGCGGGGCAGACGGGGATTCGCTCGGCGCGGTCCCGCGCCGAGGAGTGGCGCGCGACGCCACCTGTGCAACCTGTGCCTCGCGGCGGCGCCGACGCGCCCGCGAGCCGAGCTTGGGGGAGTGGGGAATCGTCATGATTCATCCGGCTGAGAAGGAACTGCGTGCCGCACTGGCCCGGTTCGCCGACGCGCGCATCGAGCACGACGTACGCCCCACCGGCCGCACCAGCCGCCTGCTGGAGGACGCCACGTACACGCTGTGCGTGATGACCGGAGCGACCGACGCGGAGCGGGCCCTGCAAGCGGCGGACACCCTGTTGCAGGGCTACCGCTCCGACCACGGGGGCAGCGGCCGCGAGGACGAGACCCTGGCCGCGTAGGCATGCCCCCCAAGCTCCGCCGCCCGCCTGAGGCCTACCGCTTCGGGCGGGAGGACCGCAGGAGCGTGGCGATGAGCGTGCCGGCCAGCCACTCCTCGTACATGTCGGCCGACCAGCCGCGCCCCGCTGTGAGCTGTGTGTACAGCTGCGGCCCGGCCGGCGCCCACAGGCCGTCCGCCAATCGGTGAGCCGTACCCCGTACTCGGTGGGCCGTACTCCGTACTCGGCGTGCCGGTCGGTGACCTCCCGCTCCGTCGCAGGCGCTCCGGTTCTGGCCTTCCGGACGGCTTCCCGGTCCGCGCCTGATCGGGGCGGCCCCTCCCGGACCGCGGGCCTCCTCCAGCAGCAGGGGCCGCCGGACCGTCGAGACCTCGGCCACCGCCCAGGCACCCGCGGCCAGGGCTCCGATACGCGGGACGTCGTCGAGGTCAGAAGCGGTGACCACGCGCGCCGCTTCACCCAGGCCGGCCCTACTCGGCGCTAGGCTGCCTCCGGAGGTGCCAAGTGGCCCAGGCCGAGCGGAAGTTGGACGAGGTTCCGGAATCCACGACCGTGGTGGTGATCGGCGCGGGGCCGGCCGGGCTGACCGTAGCCAGTCTGCTGCGCAGATGCGGCGTCGACAGCATCGTCCTGGAGCGCCGCAGCCGCCAGTACGTGGCACAGCGGCAGCGGGCCGGCATCGTGGAGAGCCGCGCGGTGCGGATGTTCGCGTCCTGGGGGCTGGCCGACCTGGTGCTGGGCGGCCCACCCCACGACGGCATCCTGGAGTTCCGGGTGGACGGCAAGAGTCACCTCGTCGACGACAGCGACGGATCCGAGGGCCCCGGGGCGCGTCTGTGCCCCCAGCAGGTCCTGGTCCAGAAGCTCACCGCCACCCACCTCGCCGACGGCGGCGAGGTGCGCTACGAGACGGCCGACATCACCCTGCACGGCCTGACCGGCGACCGTCCCACCGTCCGCTACCGCTCCGCCGACGGCACCGTGCACACGATCACCTGCGCCTTCGTCGCCGGCTGCGACGGCGAACACGGCGTCACCCGCACCGCCGTCCCCGACGGCCATCTCACCGCCCACACCTTCGACCACGGCATCGGCTGGCTCACCGTCCTGGCCGACGCCCCGCCCCCGGCCCACCCCCTGCTCGCCGTCAGCCCGCAGGGCTTCGCCGCACACTTCCCCCGAGGTCCGCACAGCAGCCGCTACTACCTCCAGTGCCCGCCCGACGACCACCCCGGCGCCTGGCCCGACGCCCGTGTCTGGGACGCGCTGCGGACCCGGCTCGCCGACCCCGCCCTGACCGCGGGCCCGATCACCGACCGCGAGACCTTCCGGCTGCGCAGCCTCGTCCACGACCCCATGCAGTACGGCCGCCTGTACCTCGTCGGGGACGCCGCCCACATCGTGTCCCCCATGGGCGGAAAAGGCATGAACCTCGCCCTGTACGACGCCGACCTCTTCGCCCGCGCCGTCCGCGACCACGTCCACCACCACGACGACACCGGCCTGCGTACCTACTCCGAGCGGTGCCTGCGACGGGTGTGGAGCGACCAGGAGTTCTCCCACTGGCTGACCCGCACGGTCCACGACGCCGGCGACGACACCGACTGCGGCCCCTTCCTGCGCAACCTGGCCCGCGCCCGCCTCGACCGCCTCTTCACCTCCCCGCCCGCCGCACAGGCCTTCGCGGAACTCATGACCGGCCTCGACCCGGCCCAGGACCACCCCGCCTCCACGGGCCTCACACTGCACGATCTGCCTCGGCCGGCGTCATAAAAGGTCCGTACCGGTTGCGTCAAGGGTTGCAGAAACGGGCCGACTTGGGGCCGTCTGTGCGATCGGAAGCTGAATGCGGTGGGCGCATTGTGCGCGAGACCGACGCCGAGACCAGCACCGCGTCGTCCGCAAGGCCGCATCCCGATTGCTTTCAGCTTCAGTTGTTGACGGCGGAGACCGATGGGTCTACAACCCGAGGGAGCGCTCTCATATCTGCTGTTGCTCCATCCCCCCACACGCCGAACCGGCTTGAGGAGACTCCGCATGCAGAGTTCCGCCAGCGCACCCACCCGCAGATCACCGGCCGGCGCCGCAGCCCCGCGGCTGGCTCTCGGCCTGGTCGTCGTGCTGATCGCCGCCTTCTTCGCGGTCGTCGCACCGTCGCCCGCGCACGCCGCCGACCAGTTGCTGTCCCAGGGCAAGCCGGCCACCGCCTCCTCGACCGAGAACGGATCCTTCCCCGCGAGCGCGGCGGTCGACGGCAACACCGGCACCCGCTGGTCCTCGGCCTTCGCCGACCCGCAATGGCTACGGGTCGACCTCGGGTCCGTCCAGCAGCTCAGCCGCGTCGCCCTGAACTGGGAGGCCGCCTACGCGACCGCCTTCCAGATCCAGACCTCCACCGACGCCAGCACCTGGACCACGGTCTACTCCACCACCACCGCTACCGGCGGAATCCAGAACCTCACCGTCACCGGCAGCGGCCGCTACGTCCGCGTCTACGGCACCGCGCGGGGCACCCCCTACGGATACTCCCTGTGGGAGTTCCAGGTCTACGGCCCCGGCAGCACCACCCCGCCGGACGACTTCTGGGGCAGCACCAGTGACATACCCGCGGCGAACAACGCCGTCGAGGTGAAGATCCTCAACCGCACCAACGGCAAGTACCCCGACAGCCAGGTGTACTGGAGCTTCAACGGCCAGACGCACTCCATCGCCGAACAGCCCTACCTCGACATGCCGGCCAACTCCGCGGGCCGCATGTACTTCTACCTGGGCTCGCCCACCAGCTCGTACTACGACTTCATCGAGTTCACGGTCGGTAACAACGTCTTCAACGGCAACACCACCCGGGTCGACGCCTTCGGCCTGAAGCTGGCCATGCGCCTGCACACCAAGGACGGTTACGACGCCGAGGTCGGCGAGAACCGGCAGACCTTCGCCGAGGACCGCGCCACCACCTTCCAGCGCTTCACCGACGCGGTGCCCAGTCAGTTCAAGGTGCTGGCCCAGACCCAGGCCCCGTACCGGATCATCGCGCCCGGCAGCGACCCGAGCTTCCGCGCGGGCGGCGCCAACGCGAACTACTTCACCTCGTACGCCCAGTCAGTGGGCGTGAACGCCGCCACCTCCGACATCTTCGGCTGCGCGGCCTCCCTGGCAGGCAACCCGAACATGTGCGCCGCCCTCAACCGCCACGTCGCCACCCTGCCGGCCTCCCAGCAGTCCGACCCCGCCCAGTTCTACACGGCGGCACCGGCGAACTACTACGCCAAGTTCTGGCACGACAACGCCATCAACCACCTCGCCTACGGCTTCCCCTACGACGACGTGGCGGGCCAGTCCTCCTTCATCTCCCACGCCAACCCGCAATGGCTCCTGGTCGCGGTCGGCTGGTAGCCGATCCGGTGACGCGGACACCGAACCCACTCTGATCCCCCGACCGGCGGGCCCTGCCGGGTCACACCCGACCCGGCCGGACCCGCCGACTGCGGACTTCGAGACCCCCGAACAACGGCGCCGTCCGCGAGGCTCCCGGCGGCCGAATGCCGGCGTCCGCTGACGTCCCGTCACGGGAGAGTTCGCCGGCGTGAAGCGCCTGTGTCGCCGTGGACACCGCATGTGACCGCCGATGGGGTGATAACTGGGGACAGGCACTGGGCCTCGCGCACCGGGTCCCCGGCAGCTCCCTCCCGGCTCGTGGGCGGCGTGATCCGGTTGTCGAAGCCGCAGAAGGCCGGATCATCCAGTGCGGAGACGCCCGCGGCGCGGAACGGGGCAGCCCGCATCACGGTGAACTCGCACGCCAGGCACCCGCGTGGTCGGTGTGCCGCTTCCTGTGTCGATCTTCAGCGGACCGGCGATCGTCGTTTAGGCTCTGGTCGCCACAGAGGTCCTGATCTTCACGGAGGGCAGCACGGCGGGGATCAATCGAGAGCGCCTCGTCAGAACGCTGACGTTCTGGCTGCGTCCCGCTTTCGCGTTGCGGGTCATCAACCGGTTTCAGAAAATCGTGGGTTTCGACCGCTCGATGGCACTGGCATCCAGCGCCTTGACGACGTTGATCCCGCTCTCCATCCTCGTCAGTGCCGTCTTGAGCAACTTCGTGCACTACGACGCCGCAGAGCGGATCATCAGGCGCTACCACCTCACCGGAGCAGGCGCCACCGCTGTCAACTCCCTGTTCTCGCCCGCAGAAGGCACCAGTGCGAGCGTGGGCGTCTTCGGGGTCGTGTTTCTGACGATCTCGGTGTTGAGTTTCGCGCGAGCAGCGCAGCGGCTCTTCGAACAGACGTGGGACCTCAAGCCCCTCAGCGTGCGCAACACGCGCAACGGCTTGTGGTGGATCCTTTCCTTCGGCGGCTACGCAGTGGCGATCGCGTTGCTCTCCGCGCCCCTTGGCGGGGGTGCGCTGCGGGTGGCCTCCTTGCTGTGTGAGGTTCCGGTGACCGCTGCCTTCCTGATCTGGAGCGGCTGGATCCTGTCGGCGAGGCGGATCAACTGGCCGGACCTGCTTCCCTTCGCGGTCGCCGGCGCCGTTCTGACGGTGACCTATTCGATGGGCGCAAAGTTCTATATGCCGCATCTCTTTAACTCCTCCGTCGAGCGCTACGGAGTGGTCGGAGCCGTCTTCGCCATGGTCTCCGCCCTCTTCACAGCCATGCTCGTCCTTGTCGCGTCAGCGGCACTGGGACGAGAAGTACGAGACGAGCTCGGCCGGATCGGTCGGGGCCACCGTCCGTCGGACCACGAAGTCCGCCAGGAGTGGGACAGCGTGGTCGAGCAGACCAGGTCACGGTGGCGCAGGGCACGCGAACAGGTCTCACGTCATCAGACCAAGGGCTGAACCACTGGCAGGCGTGGCCGGCCACGGCTTCGTTCCCAAACCACGTGTCGGGCTGGGCAAGTCCCGGCCTGACCTGTCCTTGACGCCGCGCCCGCGGCAGGTTCGGTCCGGCTCGGTCAGGTCCCAGCGCCGCTGACTCGGAGCGCCGATCGTCCCCTCAGCACACCCGGGCGCCCGCCTTCGCAGCGAGACCCACTGGTGGCGGCGCGCCGTTTCGGAAAAGCTGCGGCACATGGACTGGATGCCCTTGCTCTCCACACTGGCCGGTGCCGCCATCGGTATCGCAGCCACTCTGATCGCCGACCGCAACCGGTGGCGACGGGAAGAAGCCAGACACGCGCTGGAAATACGGCGCGAGGTGTATACCGTGTTCGTCTCCGCCCTCAAAGCCGCAGGTGAAGACATACGGGCCGTCGCCCTGGGCGATCACATGTCCGCGTCGGCACGTGACGCGGCAGTGCGGGAGGCCGTCCGCGGCACCGGCATCCATACAGCCAGCGAACGCCTTTGGCTCGTGGGGCCGCCGCAGGTCGTGACGGCGGGGAACGAAGCGTTCCACGGGCTGCGCGCCCTGCGCGACGCCTACGCCCGAGGGGTGGCTGTCGGCTCCGCCGAGGAAGCGCTCCTGATAGCGCGGCGGCGCGCGGCCATGGCGCAGATGCGTAGCGCCATGCGTGAGGACCTGGGTATCGAACCGCTGGGCGTCGAGTGACCTCGGACGCGGCGGGCGTGACTCCTGTTCGGCAGCGGCCGGTCGGTCATGCGTAGTTCCCGCCACCTGGTGATGCTGACCCGTGCGCGATCAGAGTGAGCTGTCGGGGCGACGACCGGGTGGAGTGGGCGAGCGCATCAACGGATCGCGATACCGAAGGTCCGCTGGCGGAATTCGTAGCCTCGAGACAGGAGATAATGCAGCGGCAGCCACTCAGCACAATTTCCTCGCGTTGCAACTGACCATCTCCGGAGCGGTGTTCAGCTCCAGCCTCACCGGTGCGTCCAGGAGCGGGTTCCTGCTGATCGTTCCAGTCAGCACCTACATGTTGTGCTCACGCTTCGTTGAGGTCCATGTCGGTATCGGACAGCTGGGCCGTTACATCCGCGAGCATCTGAGTGCACGCATACCGGGGCTGGGGAGCTACCTGGCGCTATTCGGCTTATGGAGCTGGGGCGATGCCTGTCGGGACGTGGCGCCCCGGTTGATACGGGGCCGACGCCGACGGCGCCCGGACCGAGAACGGCTGGGCGGAATGCCGCGCGCCAGCGCCTGCAGCCCTTGGCTGTCATGGGTGTTGGCGGCGGAGATGCCGATTACCGGTAGGTTCGGATATTCCGGGCTGCGGAATAGCGCCTGTCGCTCTGGGCTCGCTGAGTGTCGAGCGGCCCAGCTGTGACGTCGGCTGGGGCAGTTGCTATTTCGATTGCGTGTGCTGAGGTCATCCGGGCCAAAATGATCCAATGAACACTGATACAGAAGGCAGCGTGACCGAGGCGATCGCTCGAGAGCTGCAGTTGATGAGTCGGCCGTGCGGGCATCCAGGGCGCTGGCAGACCAACTCTTCGATCCGGAGTTCGTGGAAGTAGGCGCCTCGGGCCGCAGGTGGGACCGTCAGGCGATGCTCTCCGAGCTGCCGGACATGCAGGGTGCGGCTGAAGACGGCCCGCAATACGTGCCTTCCGATATCACGGGCGTCGTCTTGGCTCCAGGCGTTGTGCATCTGACGTACGAGACCACGATTGACGGTAGGCAGGCGCGTAGAAGCTCGATCTGGCGAAAGACGGACGAAGGCTCCGGATGGCGGATGTACTACCACCAAGCCACGCCTGTGCCGGGTTCGTAGAGGCAGTTGTCATGGTCGCCAGGCCACGTCGGCTGCGTACGTGGTTCTGGTGGACCCCGCTGACCAGTGCTCGGCCGCCGAGGGCTGAGCAGGACCAGCAGCCCGGCGACGCGGTCTCTGGTCTCGATGGAGTCGTCGTTCAGGAGCCACCAGGCAGGTACTCGTGGGGGGCTTGGCATCGGAATCCGGCATCGGCCGGCCGCCACGACTGGTCATCGACCGGCTGATGATCGCCCGACCGATTTCTGCGTGTCGACTGCCGCGAGCACTGAGTCAGCCAGTTCTGTGACGGGGCGTCCGCCACCCACGTCGATGCGAGCCAGGCCCAACCCGTCGATGGCGTCGTTCATGAGCACCTGGTAGCGCTCCGTGCGGGCCAAGAACTTGTCCATCAGTCGCTGTTCCTCGTCTGTGGCTGCCTCGTAGCGGCCTGCCGCATGCACCCGGGCGCGTACCACGGCGTCGTCCGCGGTGAGCCACACGGCGGCCGTGCGTGGGACCCGTAGCCCCGCGACGCGGACGGGCCAGAGTGCCGACCCCTCCAGGACCAGGCCCGTGCTGCTCCGCCCCTCGGTCGCATGGGCCGTGATCAGCTCTTCGATGCGGGGCCACAGCCGATCGTAATGGCCGAGAACGGAAGTGATCAGTTCGTCAACCGTGAGTGATCGGTAGTGCTCGGCGACGTGCGCCGGTACCTGCCGCTCCGGCGTTCTCCAGGGTCGCCCGGGGTGCCGAGCCAGCCCGTCGGTGGTCAGACGCTCGAATCCGAGCCTCTCCGCCACTGCTCCGGCGACGGTCGACTTACCGACGTTCGACGTCCCACCGATCAATACCACCCGCACATCGCGCACGCCGACGACCCTACTGGCCCCTTCGCAACGGGGCCCGCAGTCGGCGGAGACGGATGCCGGCGATGAGCGGCTCCTCGCTTCAGCGCTGAACAACCGGCCGACAAGATGGCTCAAACGGCAGTGCCGCCTCACCGCATGGCCGTCGATGGGGCTGTCAGTGCAGGCGGATAGAGTCCCGCCCGAAACTCGTGCGTGACCGGAGAAGGAGTCCTGTTGCCGAGAACCACGCCACCCCGGCCTGTCGACATCGCGTCCGTGTTCCTGGAGCTGGCTCCGCTGGCACGGCAGGCAGTGCGCCTTCACCCACGCCCTGGTGAGCCGACTGTCCACGAGAGTTCCATCGGCGGCCCCCTGCTGTGGCCGGCTGACGACGCGTGGCCGGTCTGCACCAAGGAGCACCACCACCACGTCCTCCCTGTCTCCCTCGGCGATGTCCGTCAACGCCGGGCGCTGCTCGAAGCAGCCTGGTTGCGTCCTCGCGCTCCTCGCGAGAACCTCCTCGATCCCGACCAACGGGCGTACCTCGACGAACTTGAAACAGGACATCCACCACACTCCGGGGCAAATGCGCTGCTCCCCGTCGCCCAGCTCTACCTGCGCGACATACCCGGGCTGTCCGGCCCCGAGGGAACGGACCTGCTGCAGGTGCTGTGGTGCCCCCTGGATCACGACGAGGGGCTTCCCGCAGCCCACCTCGTCTGGCGGGACTCCAGGAGCGTCGACAAGCTGCTCGCCGATCCGCCGGAACCGGCCGATGTGGATCACTACGGACACTACGTTCCCGAGCCGTGCGTGCTCCATCCTGAGGCCGTGACCGAGTACCCCGCGCCCCACGAGTTGCCTGAGGAACTCGCGGAGCGTCTGTACGACTGGGGGCGCAGGCAGTGGGCCGAGGAAGACCCGGACGAGGAGTTCAGCCCCGGCGGCGCCTACTACCAGTACGAGCACTCGGTCGCGCCGGGGTGGAAAGTCGGTGGCTGGGGACCGTGGAGCTTCTGTGACCCCTGGCCCATGCACTGCGATGTCTGCAAGGCCACGTACCGGCCGCTGCTCACCGTGAGTTCCGGAGAATGGGATGGCGGGAGCGGCAGCTGGATCCCCCTCGAAGACCAGGAGGAACCTTCGGCGCCTGTCGGCCTGCGCAAACCGTCAGACCCGCCGATGGTGGAGATCGGCCGCGGATACAACATGCAGATCTACATCTGCCCCACGTCCTTCGATCACCCGCACCTTGAGAACATGCAGTGAGCCGCCGGTGAACCTTCCACCGGCGTTCCCCGGGCCGCGTCGGGGACAGGAGGCCGAGAGGTCCCTGGCCCGGTAGGGGATCCCGCACCAGCCGGTCCGCCAACGACGCTGAGCGCGCTGCCGTACGAGCGGGCGCGGTCGTGCGAGGGGCTGCGGGTGGAGGCGGAGACCGCCGGGCGAGGGGGTGCCCGGTCCGTCCCGGGCACCCCCTCCTCGGGTCAGCGGGTCACCGTACGACGACCTGGGCGCTGCCCGTGACGCCGCCGGAGGTCACCGAGACGGTGACCGTGCCGGAGCGGTGGGCGGTCAGGGCTCCGGTGGACGGGTCCACCGAGGCGATCTTCGGGTCGGCCGAGGACCACACGTGTGAGGCGGGGTCCGCGATCGGAATCGTGAGCGGTGCGATGTTGTCGCCGGCCACCTGGTCGCCGGTCGCGGTCAGGGTGAGGTGGTCCCCCTTGGCGATCGGGTCCTTCGGGCTCTGGACGGTGATCGAGGCGATGGCGGGCTCCACGGTGTACTGGAGGTCGCCGTCGTCACCGATCCGGATCAGCCCGAAGTGGTAGAAGCCGCCCTGGTCCGCGGGAGCGTACGCGGGCATGCCGAGGTCCGCGAAGGTGAACTGCGGGATGCCGCCCTTCTCCACCGTGGTGGCGTGGCCCTCGGGGTCGAGGATCTGCTCGGCGAAGCCGCGGGCGTGGCCGTACATCATGATCACGTGCTGCTTCGGGTGCGTCTGCTGGTAGCGCTGCACCAGCCGCAGGTACATGCGTGCCTCCCAGCGGTCCGTGAACTGGCTGTTCGCGGCCGGGTGCGGGTCGTAGGCGGGCATGTGCGTGACGACCAGGACGTCCTTGGCGGTGGTGTCGGTCAACTGCTGGACCAGCCACGGGTACTGGGCGCCCTCGGGATCCTGGAAGGGGTCCGAGGACTGGAGGCTGCCGTGCGAGTTGTCGGTGACGATGAGCCGCGCCGTGCCCTGGCTGTAGGCGTAGTGGGTGTCGCCGAAGGTGTCGCTGTAGTTGCCGTTCTCGGCGTCGGCGCCCTGGGTGATCTCGTGGTTGCCGACGATGTCCCGCTCGGGAACACCGAGCGCGTCCATCTTGGACTTGGCGAACCGGAGGTCGGCGAGCTTGCCGTCGTCGGACATGTCGCCGAGGAACTGGGCGGCGTCCGGCCGGGCCTGTGGGGTGAGCGTGGGCAGCCGCCCGGCGATGGAGTCCATCACGTTGCCGCTGACCGACTTCGGGTCGGAGGCGAGCAGGTGGGCGTCGTCACCGGTGAGCAGGGTGCTGCCGTGCCGGGCGAAGTCCGCCGAGTCCTCCTCGTACGAGAGCCACTTCGGGTTGTTCGGCACGGCGTGGTACTCGGGCACGGTCACCGGCCGCGGGGAGTACAGCGCCTGCAGACCGGCCACGTTGAGCGAGCCGCTGTAGGCGGTGCTCGGGCTGATGGCCAGGAAGTCGACGAAGCTGATGGTCAGCGGGAACTGCATGCCGGCCGGCAGTTGCGCGATGGCGAGGTGCCAGTCCTTCCAGGTGACGTACGTCGGATACAGCGTGGTCGCCGAGCCGTTGACGCCGATGTAGCGTTCGGCCAGCTCGATGCCGTTGCCGTCGCCCTTGATCCACATGCCGATGGCGGTCGGGACATGGCCGCCCGCGGTGTCGGTCTTCAGGGTGACGTTCGGGGTGAGCACGAGCTGCTTGACGCCGGAAGCGGCCGGCATCGAGTAGTCGAGCTTCAGCGATCCGGACTCGGTGGAACCGGGCGGTACGACCCCGGCGTCGGCGGTCAGCGTGGCCGGCTTGCCGGTCGTGTTGTTGCTGAGGCGCCAGTGGTCGAGGCTGTTCATCGGGTCGATGACCTTGCTGACGCTGCCCACCGCGATCGACGTGGTGCCGGTGGCACCCGCGACCGTCGCGCTCACCTCGGCGAGTCCGCCGTCGTCGGCGCTCGCGGTGAACAGGCCGTGGGCGTCCACGGCGCCGAGGTTCGCCGGGTCCGTCTTCCAGGTGGCGGCCTCGGCGGGGATCTGCACCTGGTTGCCGTCCGGGTCGGTGGCGGACAGGGTCAGCTGCTGCGTGGCGCCGTTGTCGAGGTCCGTCTGGTCCGGGGAGACGGTGAGGGTCTTCAGCCTGCTGACGACCTCCAGTTTCTCGGACGTGGACGCGCTGCCGTTCCAGGCGACGATCCGGCCGGTACCGGAGCGGTGCGGGGTGAGCTTGCCGTCTTCGTAGGTGGCCAGGCCCGCGGGCTCGACGCGCACGTGGGTCTCGCCGTCCGCCGGGTTGGCGAACCGGTCGACGGAGTGCACCGGCAGCGGGATGGAGCCGCCGGTGACGGTGGTGACCGTCTTCCCGTCGTTCACGACCACTTTGGTGGCGGCACCCGGCTCCTTGGCCGTCGAGTAGAAGAAGATGCCGTTGGCGACCGGGCGTTCGGTGTTGCCGGGCAGGTCGGAGGGCGTGTTGACGACCTCGGCCTGGCCGGCGCCGGGGGCGCGGCTGACCATGCCGGTGGAACCGCCGCCGTCGAAGAGCATCCCGGTGTACGCGCCGTGCGCGACCAGGTAGCCCGCGGCCTGCTCCGGGGTCACGCCGAAGGCGGTGTCGGAGCCACCGTGGCCGTCGATGGCGACGACGATCGCGTGCCTGCCGTCCTTGGTGATGCCGACGGCGGTCTCCGGATTGGCGCCGCTCGGCGGGGTGCCGGTCGGGTCCTGGTAGACCTTGCCGTCCTTGACGAGGGTGTCGACGCCGCTGACCAACTGGGTGACATCGTTATCGGGGGACAGCCGGGTGGCGATCTCGACGGTGTCGCCCGTGTGCAGGGTGTCGGTGAGCCACTGCCCGCCGTCGCCGGCGCCCAGCAGGCCGGTCTCGTCCGCGGCCAGGCGCGGCACGGTGGTGAGGCCGGTCAGCAACCGGTCGACGACGAAGCCGCCGTCGGTGCTGTGCCCCGCCACCAGCGTGGACGTCTTGGTCAGGCCCGGGGTCTCGCCGAGGTCGGAGGTGACCTCCGTGATGCCTCCGCCGGCCACGTCGTTGACGGTGTTCACCGAGGTGAGCGCACGGGTGGCGGATCCGGCGGTGATGGTGCCGGAGAAGGTCTCGGGCCCCATGACCAGGGTGCCGTCGGGCTTGACGCCGAGCTGGGAGGCGAAGCCCGCCTTGGGGCTCTTCAGCAGTCGGCCGTCGGTCATGACGCCGCCGACGGGACGTCCGCTGCCGTGGATCTCGAAGTAGTCGCCGTTGACACCCGCCACCGCGTGGGTGCGGTGGGCCATCGAAGACGGTGTCTCGTCCGCCGGGTAGGTGAGGGTGTCGCCGGCCTCGACCATGCCCACCCGCAGATTCGGGTCGGTCAGGTCGGCCTGGAGCACCTGGATGTGCTGACGGCCGCCGACGGTGTCGTAGGTCTCGCTGTAGTGCTTCAGGCCGCGGGTGACGGTCTCGGACGGGGTACGGGTCCGGTCCACCACCAGCGGCCAGTTCTCCGGGGTCTCCGGGAGCCAGTCGCGCGGTGCGGAGTGGCCGTGGCCGTCCGTGGCCGTGACGGCGTCGGAACCGGAGGCGATGCCCGCCCCGGTCACGGCACCGATGAGCGCCAGAGTCACCGCGGCCACCGCCGTGCGGCGCGCGCCCGCGGTGGCGGGTCTCTTCTCGCGAAGTGTCATGTGGGTTCTGTCCTTGCGGTCGTGCGCGCCGGTGCTCCCGGCGCGCAACGACCACCGCACACCTGTCCGGCAGACCACAGGTATCCGTTCAGGGTGTGTCAGATGACCATCCTGGTGGGCGTTCCGCCCGCTTCACGAACATCCCGCCAACTCTCGGTTCCGGCCGAACTTTCCGACGGCCATGAGCATCTCAGGGCGGCCATCGCCGTGCCGGGGGTGGCGCGTGACGGCTCGGCCAAGACACCGGAGGAGCTCTGCCGGTCCCCCTCCTGATGCACGGCAGCGGTCCGCGGCCTGAACCACGTCGGTAAGCGCCCCGTCTTCGACGGTTCAGCTCAGGTGGCCGCCGATGAGGTCGGCGAACTCGTCGGGCGTGGCGAGCCGGATGCCGAGTTGTTCGGCCTTGGCACGCTTGGAGCCCGCGTTCTCGCCGGCGACGACGAGGGTGGTCTTCTTGGAGACGCTGGAGGAGGAGCGTCCTCCGGCCCGTTCGATGAGTTCGTTCATCTCGTTGCGGGAGAGCTTCTCCAGGATTCCGGTCATCGCGCCGGTGACGACCACGGTCATCCCGGCCAGCGGACCCCCCTCCGCGGCGGAGGGCGCCGCGCTGTCGCCGTCGGGGCCCGCCACCTCGCCGGGGACGGGCGGGGTGGCACCGGGCTCGGTCATGTTGACGCCCGCGGCGGCGAGCTTGTCGATGAGCGGGGCGAGTTCGGCCAGTTCCGCGACGATCGAGGGAGCCTTCTCCACGCCGATGCCGTCGACCTGCTGCATCGCCTCGGTGGTGGCGGCACGGATGTCGTCCATGGTGGCGAAGTGGCGCGCGATGCGCCGGGACATGGAGCGGCCGGTACCCCGTACCCCGAGGGCGCACAGCACCCGCGACAGCGGCTGCTGTCTGGCCTTGGCGATCGCGGCGAGGAGGTTGTCGGTGCTGGTGGCACCCATCCGCTCCAGGCCGAGGAGCTGCTCGCGGGTGAGGGTGAACAGGTCGGCGAGGTCGGTGACGAGGCCGGTGTCGACGAGCTGGACGACCCGGGTGTGGCCGAGGCCTTCGACGTCGAGCTGGTCGCGGCCGGCGGCGTAGGCGAGGGAGGCGACCAGGTGGCAGTTGCGGCCCTGCGTGCACCGCCAGCGTTCCTCGCGCTTGTCGATGTCCGATCCGCAGCGCGGGCAGGTCTCCGGGAAGGCGATGGGCTGTTCCTCGCCGGTACGCAGGTGGGCGACGGGGGCCTGGATGCGGGGGATGACGTCGCCGGCGCGATACACCATGACCTGGTCGCCCAGGCGCAGGTCGCGCCGGGTGATGTCGGCCGGGTTGTGCAGGGTGGCGTAGGTGATGGTGGAGCCGTCGATGACGACCGGTTCGAGGACGCCGCGTGGGGCGATGATCCCGGTGCGGCCGACGTTCCACTCCACCTCCAGCAGTCGGGTGATCTTCTCCACGGCCGGGAGTTTGTAGGCGATCGCCCATCTCGGTGCGCGCGAGCCGGAGCCCGCGGCCTGCTGGTCGGCGGCGAGGTCGGCCTTGATGACGATGCCGTCGATCCCGAACGGCAGCCCGGCACGGACCGCGGCGATCTCCTGCACCCGGGCGAGGACCTGCTCCACGGTCTCGGCGACGGTGTCCGGGACGGCGGTGTGGGCGCTGGTGTGCACGCCGAGCTTGCCGACCAGGTCCATCAGGTCGCTGTGCGCGGACGCGGTCAGCTGCTCGGCCGGCACCGGGTCGGTGTCGGGCAGCGGCAGCAGTCCGTAGCCGAAGAACGTCATGGGCACGGTGTAGAGGCGCTCTTTGGCCCGCAGCGTGCCCGCCGCGGCGTTGCGCGGGTTGGCGAACGGCAGCCCGCCATGCTGGGTGCGCACCTCGTTGGCGTACTCGAACTGGGCGCTGGTCATGAGGACTTCGCCGCGTACCTCCACGGTGACCGGCTCGGCCAGCTGCTCGGGCAGTCCTTCGATGGTGCCGATCGCGTGGGAGACGTCCTCCCCGGCCGTCCCGTCCCCACGGGTGATCAGCCGGGTCAGGCGGCCGCCGGTGTAGCGGGCGGCGACCGCGAGTCCGTCGAGCTTCGGCCCGACGTGGAAGCGTGCGACCTCGTGCCCGATACGGCGGGCCAGCGACTCGGTCCAGGCGGTGAACTCCTGGGCGGAGAACACGTTGTCCAGGCTCAGCATCGCCACCGTGTGCGGGACGTCGCCCTCCGCCGTGCCGCCGGCCACCTTCCCGGTGGGGGAGTCGGGCAGCACCTGCCCGGGGTGCCCGGCCTCGTACGCGGCGATCGAGCGCACCAGCCGGTCGTAGGCGTCGTCGTCCAGCCGCGACGTGCCGCCGGCGTAGTACGCGGCCGCCGCCTCGACGGCCGCCTCGACCGCCTGCGCGTAGGCGGCGGTATCCACGATCTCTGCTGCAGGTGTCGTCATGTCCCGCATCCTGCCGTCCACCACTGACAACGGGACCGGACGGGAAGAATCAGGACGTCAGCTCTGAACCCTGCACAGGTACTGGGTGAGGGTGCGGCCAGGAATCGACCCGGAGGGAACACGGCCGGCGGGGATGCCTCCCATGGCCTCGTAGAAAGGCTCAGCGTTCGGGTCCGCGTCGATGGTGAACTGGGTGAATCCCAGCGCCTCGGCAGTCTCGACCGCATGGGGCGGAAGTCCGTTGCCATGGGGTCGGTCTGCGGTG
Source organism: Streptomyces sp. NPDC026538 (assembly GCF_055567535.1). Classification (NCBI taxonomy): domain Bacteria; kingdom Bacillati; phylum Actinomycetota; class Actinomycetes; order Kitasatosporales; family Streptomycetaceae; genus Streptomyces; species Streptomyces sp. NPDC026538. Next base: position 312,832 of record NZ_JBVHQG010000006.1, on the reverse strand, counting down.
GCGGGGCGGCTCCGGCACAGCCGAGGTTCGTGACATGCGCATTGCGATCACATGGCAGGCCCGCTGGAAGGCTGGCGCAGCACGTGATCACCGCCGAAGAATTATTCGTGGTCGGCCCACTCACCCGATACGGAAAGAGCAGGGCCGCGGCACACAAGCGCACCGCCGCCCCAGCCAGGGCGGTGTGTTCATGTCCGTCCAGAAAGCATCAGGCCCATGCCCAGACCCGGCACACCTCCGCCGGCCCTGCGTGCGGCTACCGCCGCCGCATCCCGTTCCTGCAGGAAGGCGGGCTCGTGGTCCGCCATGTGATACGCAAGGCCGCAGGGTGGCTGGCCATGATCGTGGTCGCCACCAATGTGACATACCTGCTTGCCGCGTGGTTCCTCGACCCGAGGTCCAACTACCGGGGGCTGCGGCCGGTGCGTACGGAGGAACAGATTGATCGGTCACTGGCACCGTACAACCTGGATCCGCGGGTCCCTTTGGCGGACCGGTGGTGGCACTGGTTCAGCAACGTGGTCCTGCACTTCGACTGGGGGAGGTCCCCGGTCGGGGCGTCTGTCAATTCGGAGATAGGTTTCCGGGTCGTGGTCAGTGGCCAGTTGGTCACCGCGGCCACGTTGCTGTCCGTGGTGGCGGGTGTGGCGCTCAGCGTGTTCACCGCCTCCCGCCAGTACGGGTGGTGGGACCGCATCACCCAGCTCGTCTCCGTGTTCCTGTTCAACGTCCCGACGGCTGTCGCGGCGCTGGCGGTCGTCTTCGCCGGGATCTGGCTGAACCAGCACCTCGGATGGCGCTTCCTGTACGTCGCCGGGGAGAAGTCGCCGACCGTCACCGGACTGTGGCCGACTATCGCCGACCGGTTCCAGCACCTCATCCTGCCGACACTGTGCCTGACTCTGCTGGGCTATGTCGGCTATCACCTGACTCAGCGTTCGCTGCTGCTGGACAGCATCAACTCGGACTACGTACGCACCGCCCGCGCCACCGGGCTGACACGCGCCCAGGCGATCCGCCGGCACGCGCTGCGCGCCTCGCTGATCCCGACCGCCACGTCGGTGGCATTCAGCATCCCGGCCGTCTTCACCGGCGCAGTGATCACCGAGACCGTCTTCGGCTGGAACGGTATGGGCCAGTACTTCATCCAGACCATCGGCAAGAACGATGTGCACGGCGCCGTCGCTGTTGCCGCGTTCGGAGCCGCCATGACAGCGATCGGTGCGGTACTGGCCGACATCGCGGTCGTCCTCCTCGACCCCAGGGTCAGGGTGAGCTGACATGACGACCACGGTGCCTCCCCTGCCCGAGCCGCTCGATCCCGGCGCGGTGGACCGTACGCCGACACCCCCGCTGGGCAGCGGCCGTCTGTACCTGCGGCGGTTCGCCCGCAACCGTCCGGCCCTGCTCGGAGTGGCGCTTTTCGTACTGCTGGCGCTCTTCAGCGTGTTCGGTGGCGTGTTCACGCACTTCGCCTACACCGACGTGGACTTCACCGCGCTCACCCAACCGCCGAATTCGACCCACTACTTCGGCACCAACCAGGGTGGCAACGATGTCTACGCCGAGGCCGTGCACGGCCTCCAGCGCTCCCTGGTGATAGCGGTCAGCGTCTCGGTGCTGACGATCGTGCTCGCCGCGGTGATCGGTTCGGGCGCGGCGTACTTCGGCGGCCGGGTCGAGAAGCTGACCTTGATGGTCATCCACTTCCTGCTCGTCGTGCCGTCGTTCTTGATCCTGGCTCTGGTCTCGCACCGCCTTGCCGGGGACTGGCGGGTGCTCATCCTGGTGCTGACCGTCTTCGGCTGGATGTCGACGGCGCGGGTCATCTGGTCCGTCTCCACATCCCTGCGCGAGAGGGACTACGTGCTCGCCGCCGAGTTCATGGGGGTGGGGCCGTGGCGGATCGTCGTGCGGCACATCATTCCCAACCTCGGTTCCCTGCTCATCGTCAACCTGACACTGGGAGTCGTCGCCACCGTGCTCAGTGAAACCGCCCTGTCCTTCCTCGGTTTCGGGGTGCAGCCACCGGACGTGTCACTGGGCACGATGCTCGCCGACGGATCGGGCACGATCACCAGTGCGCCGTGGCTGTTCGGCTACCCGGCCGCGCTGGTGGTGCTGCTGACGGTGTCGATGACGCTTGTCGGAGACGGACTGCGTGACGCCTTCGACCCGACGTCGACCACCGGGGCTCTCGGGGGCCGGCGATGACGTTGGCAACCCCCGGGATGCACCCGGCGGCAGAACCTGCGGCAACGGCGCCGGTGCTGTCCGTGCGGGACCTGAGTGTCTCCTTTCCTTCCGAGGCCGGACCTGTCCAGGCCGTACACACAGTGAGTTTCGACGTCCTGCCCGCACACACGCTCGGCATCGTCGGCGAGTCAGGGTCGGGCAAGTCCGCGACGGCCATGGGCATCATGGGGCTGCTGCCGGAGGCCGCCCGCGTGTCGGGCCGGGTGCTGCTGGGCGGCCGTGATCTGGTCGGGCTCAACGACAGACAGCTGTCCGCGGTGCGCGGCAAGGACATCGGCATGGTCTTCCAGGATCCGCTGTCCGCGCTGACCCCGATCTTCTCGGTCGGCAGGCAGCTGTCCGACGCGCTACGGGTGCACCAGGACCTGACGAAGCAAGCCGCGTGGATCCGGGCGGTTGAGCTGCTGGACCTGGTCGGAATCCCCGACCCGCACCGTAGTGCGCGGTCATTCCCGCACGAGTTCTCCGGAGGCATGCGCCAGCGCGTCGTGATCGCACTGGCGATGGCGAACTCGCCGAAGGTCATCGTCGCCGACGAACCGACCACCGCCCTTGATGTGACGGTACAGGCGCAGATCCTGGACGTGCTGCGGACCGCTCAGGCCGAGACCGGTGCGGGCGTGGTACTGATCACCCATGACCTGGGGGTGGTCGCCGGGTACGCGGACGAGGTCGCCGTGATGTACGCGGGCCGGATCGTGGAGCAGGCGACCGCGAAAGAGCTGTTCGAGCGTCCGACCATGCCGTACACGATCGGGCTGCTGGGCGCGGTGCCACGTCCCGAGGCACGGCTGGAGCGGCCACTGGTGCCGATCGGAGGCGAGCCGCCGTCACTGGTGGGGCTCTTGGCAGGGTGTTCCTTCGCGGATCGCTGTCCCGCCGTCGTCGACCGCTGCCGCACACAGGAACCCGTGCTCGCCACGGTCCCCGGGCACGGGCGGGTCGCCTGCCTGCGCGCCGACGAAATAGCCGACGGCACGCCGGCGGCGGACTCGATCTTCCCGACCGCGACGGACACCGAGGGGCCCGACCGCGGTCGGAGCGTCTCGGGCGAGACAGTGCTGCGGGTCGCAGGCCTGGGCAAGACATTCCCGGTCACCAAGGGAGCGCTCCTCAAACGCCGTGTCGGTACGTTGCACGCGGTCAGCGACGTCAGCTTCGAACTGCGGGCCGGTGAAACGCTCGGTCTGGTGGGCGAGTCCGGCAGTGGGAAGACCACCACGTTGTTGGAGATCATGCGGCTCAGGCGGCCCGAGAGCGGCTCGATCGAGATCGCGGGCACGAACGTGGCCGCTTCGGGCTCCGCCGAACAGACTCGAGCACTGCGCCGCGCGGTGCAGATCGTCATGCAGGACCCCATGGGCTCCCTCGACCCACGGCTGCCCGTCTTCCAGCTGCTCGCCGAACCGCTCCAGGCCGTGGGCACGGACCGGGAGACGATCCGGGCCCGGGTGAGCGAACTCCTGTCCCTGGTCGGGCTGGACGCATCAGTGACGGACCGCTTTCCGGGCGCCCTCTCCGGCGGGCAGCGGCAGCGCGTCGGCATCGCGCGAGCGCTGGCAACCGAGCCGCGGATCGTGGTCCTGGACGAACCCGTGTCCGCCCTGGACGTGTCCGTACAGGCCGGCGTCATCAACCTGCTCGGCAAGCTCAAGCGTGAGCTGGGCCTGGCGTATCTGATCGTCGCGCACGACCTCGCGGTGATGCGCCACGTGTCCGACCGCATCGCCGTCATGTACCTGGGACACATCGTCGAGACCGGTGACACCGAAGAGCTCTTCGCGCACGCCAGGCACCCGTACACCGAAGCGCTGCTGTCGGCGATTCCGGTACCCGACCCGCAGCTGGAACGCTCCCGGGACCACATCGTGCTGGAGGGCGAGCAGCCCAGTGCGTCGCGTCTGCCACAGGGCTGTGTCTTCGTCGACCGCTGTCCGCTGTACCGGCTGCTCGACGACGGCCTGCGGCAACGATGCCGCACCGAACGGCCCTCCCTGGGCACCGCGGTTGCCGGCTCCGGCCACAGATACGCCTGTCACGCACGCTGACGGGCTCCTTCCCCAGCACGACGTCGCGCCGTGCGGCGTCGCCCCGCCCCCACAGAGAAACGGATCCCCCATGCGACCGAGAATCGCCCCGGCCTCCGCGCTCGTCGTGGCTCTCGCCCTTACCGCCACTGCCTGCAGTTCCTCCGGAACCGATGCGCCGGACGCCGGGAAGGCGGCCAAGGGCACGACACCCTCGGTCGCCTCGGCGAAGGTCGACTACAACCCCCAGCCGTACAGCAACATCAAGGACGGAGGCACTTACACCACCCCCGGCACCTTCGACGACCAGGGCAACCCGTTCAACGCCAACGCCACCCTCACCGCCACCCGCGTGTGGTTCTGGTACAACCCCGACGTCATCACCTACTCGCCCACCGGCGACGTCCAGTACAACCCGGACTACCTCAGCGACGTCAAGGTCACCGTCACCGGCGGCAACCAGCGCGTGGTCCTCACCCTCAACCCCAAGGCCACCTACAACGACGGCACCCCGATCGACTGGCGGGCCGTCAAGGCGACCTGGCAGGTCAACAACGGCTCGAACAAGGACTACAACGCCAGCAACACCGAGGGCTACCGGAACATCGCCTCCGTCACCCGCGGCGCCGACGACCGGCAGGCCGTCATCGACTTCAAGGGCGTCGACCCGTGGTGGTCAAGCCTGTTCACGACCTTCCTCAACCCCAAGGCCGCCACGGTCGCCAATTTCAACGACGCGTACGTGAAGAAGGCGCACCCCGAGTGGGGCGCCGGCCCCTACACCGTCGGCACCTTCGACACGAAGAGCGGCAACCTCACCTTCGTCCGCAACCCGAAGTGGTGGGGCAAGAAGGGCAAGCTCGACAAGCGGATCTACGTCAACCTGGACTCGGACGCCGCGATCAACGCGTTCAAGAACGGCCAGGTCGACTACGCCTCCACCGGCAGTGCCGAGGGCGTGAAGCAGATCAGCGGCGTCAACGGCACCGAAATCCGCCGTGGCGGCAGCCCCTTCGAGTACTCGCTCTACGTCAACTCCAAATCGGCAGCCCTGAAGGACGTCCAGGTACGCAAAGCGCTGCTGGAGAGCATCGACAGAACACAGATCGCCAAGATCCAGTTCCAGGGCCTGGACTACTCCGAGCCACTCCCCGGTTCGGCGCTGCTCTACAGCTTCCAGAAGGGCTATTCGGACAACGTCTCATCCGTGATCAAGTACGCGCCCGACGACGCCAAGAAGATCCTGGACTCCGCCGGCTGGAAGGCCGGCGGCAACGGCATCCGCGAGAAGGACGGCGCCGAACTCACGGTGGGTTACACCCTGCTCGGCGACGACCCACTGGACAAGGCCACGGCCAACGCGTTCGCCGCGATGCTGAAGCCGGTCGGCATCCAGGTCGACATCAAGAAGGCCGACGAAGCGGACTTCGCCAAGATCCTCAGCGACCGTGACTTCGACCTCTTCTTGTCCGGCAACCGTTCCACGGACCCCTTCGGCGCCCGCTACCTCTACCAGTTCTACGGCACAGACAGTGACTCCAACCTGACCGGCACCGGAACCCCGGAGCTGGACAAGGAGATCCACGCAGCGTCCCAGATATCCGACCCCAGCAAGCAGACCGCCCAAGCCAATGCCATCGAGCGCAAGGAACTGGCGCAGTACGCCTTCCTGCCGCTGTTCAGCGGTCCGTCCATCTACGGCGTCAAGAAGGGCCTGGCCAACGTCGGCGCCACGATCTTCGGCACCCCCCTGCCGGAGACCGTCGGCTGGCAGAAGTGACTTCACGGGAGAGGTCGGGAATCCAAAGAGGGCTCCGACCCGTACCGGTGGGCACATAGGGCAGGTCGTGACGGGGCTGCGCGCGGTCTCGACGGGCTGTTGGCCGTTCCTCCGCCTGAAGGCAGAAGATGCCCGGCTCGGGCCGCCTGCCGAGGCAACGCCTCAGCAGGCCTCGCGCCCTCGCCCCCAGCCAGGTTCACACCGGCTTGGATCAGCATCTCACCTGCCGTGTCCCGCAGCCGGCCGCCCCGTCCACGGACGGCCGGCTCCGCCTCTGATCACTCCGTGGCGGCGGCGAGGGCGGCCAGCTCGCGGTTGACGGCGGCTTGGTGCGCCTCAGCGTCCAGGCGCGCCTTCTTCGGGCTCCAGCGGCCCGCCATCACGAAGACGAAGGGCAGGAAGAGCACCTGGCCGCCGACGCAGATCCACCACCAGGTGCGCCATTCGCCGGGCCCGTCCTTCGACGCCTTCTGGACCTTGGCGCCGTACTCCTGCAGCAGCTTCAGCTGCGGCGCCGCCTTCTGCACGACGGCGAGGTTCTCCGGGCCGACCTCCTTGGCGGCGCGGGCGCCCAGCGCGGGCGGCACGGTGGCCGGGGTGTACTTGTTCAACTCGGCGAAGATGTCCGGGTGCGCGTTGACGATGGCCAGCGCGGGCGCCGCCTGCGCCGAGGCGGCCTTGACCTCGGCGCCGTGCTCCACGAGCGGGGTGACGGAGGTGACCAGTACCGGGATGAAGGCCGCGGAGACGGCGACCACGATGCGTACCGTCCAACCCCAGACCGCCAGGCCCGCCGCGGTCGCCGCCGGGTTGTGCTTCTCCACCGTCTCGGTGAAGCTCGCCATCCAGGGCGCGTAGGCGATGCCGCTGAAGACGCCGATGCCGATGAACAGCCACGCGAAGGTGTAGTAGTCGGTCGTCAGGTGGGTGGCGCGGGTGGCGAAGACCGCGGTCATCACGACGGAGCCGACCGCGCCGACGATCATGAAGGGCTTGCGCACCTTCAGCCGGTCGGAGAGCAGGCCGACCAGGACCAGGGCGATGGCGTTCGCCGCCCAGTACCAGTTGGCCAGCGCGTTGGTGCGCTGTTCGCTGTAGCCGAAGACGGTGGAGAAGTAGACGACGAAGTTGCCGACCGCCGCGTAGTACAGCAGCAGGAACACGGCGATGGCGAAGGCCGAGCCCAGCACGTCCAGGCGCATCATCTGCCGCCACTCGCCGCGGCGTACCGCCTCGGTGTCCAGCCCCTTGGCGCGGGCCTCGATCAGCGCCCGGTCCCGCAGCGTCACCATGATCTGGTCGCGCAGCGCCGGGGACAGCTCGCGCAGCGCGAAGACCGCGACGACGAAGACGACGAACCCGGCGATCGCCGAATAGCGCAGTTCGTCCTGCCAGGTGGCGCTGTCGAGGGTGTTGCTGGTGACGGTGGTGACCACCAGGGAGCCGATGACCGGTCCCATCGTCCAGTACCCCATCGCGGTGGCCCGGCCGAGCTGCGGGGAGAAGTCCCTGATCAGCGCGGGGGTGGCGACCAGCACGATGCCCTCGATGAAGCTGACGAGCGCGAAGAGCACCAGATAGGTGGTCTTGTTCGCCGCGTTCGGCAACCCGAAGAAGACCAGCAGCGCGGCGATCAGCAGCCCGTAGACCACCAGATTCGCCCGGCCCCAGCGGTCCGCCAGACCCGCCACGAGCGAGGCGAAGGCCCCGACCGCGTTGCCGATCACCGAGACCCAGATGAAGTAGCGATACGTCATACCGAAGTGCGTGATGATCGACGTGGCCACCGCGTACTGGATGTACAGCATGTAGTACAGGACGACCGTGGTGACGACCACGATCGCGAGATAGACCATACGGCGAACGGTGGGCGGATAGTCCGCCAGTTCGCGGCGGTACACCCAGGCCAGCGGGCCGCGGGGGTCCGCGGAGGGCGCGGCGGGCGCGGGTCTGTCGGCGTCGGACGGTGTCGTGGCGGCGGACATACGGCTCCTCCCAGGGATACCCGGAACCGGGTGTTCGCATCGGTGTGACGAGCATGCGCGGAGGCCCGGCTCCGAGAGCGTGGGCAGAGGCTAGTACCGACTAGTCGGTACGCCTAGAGGGTCTGCACAAGATCATGTACCGGGTTCATCCCGGGCCGGCGAAAGTGCGCGTGCCGAACGCCGGTCTTAATGGCCCGAAGGGCCACGTGCCAGGCGCCACCATGCAACTAATCGACAATCGCTTGCAGGATCCGTACTAAAGGATGGAAGGAGGCGTCCAATGCCTTGTCCGGCCGTCCTGTCGCGCCTAATGTCCCGGTACGCAGCGGCACGGCCCGTTCCCGGCGTGCTGCCGTGCACCGAGCTGCCCTCGGTGACCTCCGCTCCCAGAGAAACGAGAATCCGATGGCGCGGTACACCAACCACGTGGCTGCGGAGCGGTTTTGGGGCCGTGCGCGAAGACCGGCTCGGACGCTCGTGGCGCTGACCGCGGCCGCCGCCGGACTCGTGCTCGGGCTCGGCGCTCCGGCCCCGGCGGCGTCGGGGCACGGCGGCCGGGAGGGCACCCCGACGGTGACCCGGGCCGGGCTCGATCCCGCCCTAGTCGCGGGGCGGGGCGCCATGGTGGACTTCGTCGAACAGGAGGCGGAGAACGCGGCGACGACCGGCACCGTCATCGGCCCCGACCGCACCGCCTACACGTTGCCCTCGGAGGCATCCGGCCGCACGGCGGTGCGCCTGAAGCCGGGCCAGTACGTCGAGTTCACCCTGCCGCGCGCGGCCAACGCTCTCACCGTGCGGTACAGCATCCCCGACGCTCCCGAAGGCGGTGGCATCACCGCGCCCCTCGATGTCTCCATGGGCGGCGGCCACCGCACCACGATGACCCTCACCTCGCAGTACTCCTGGCTCTACAACCAATACCCGTTCAGCAACGACCCCCAAGGCGACCTGCTGCACCCCGACTGGTGGATCACCGAATGCGGTTGCGTTCCCGCCGCCACCAGCCCGACGCCCACCATCGACAAGCCGTTCAGGCCAAGCCACTTCTACGACGAACAGAGACTGCTGCTCGGCAAGCGGTACGCGGCCGGCGACACCGTCCGCCTCACCGCGCCCAAGAACAGCACCGCGGCCTGGACCGTGATCGACCTGCTCGACACGCAACTCGTGGGCGCGCCGCACGTCGAGAAGCACGCCGCGAACGTCATCGCGTTCGGGGCCGATCCCACCGGCCGGCGTGACGCGGGCGACGCCTTCGACCGGGCCATTGCCTCCGCCAGGAAACACCACCTCAAGGTGTACGTGCCGCCGGGCACGTACCAGGTGAACCGTCACATCACCGTGGACGACGTGACGATCGTCGGGGCCGGCAGCTGGTACACCATCGTCAAGGGCCACCAGGTCACCCTCGACACGCCCGCCCCCGACGGCTCGGTTCACACCGGTGTGGGCTTCTACGGCAAGGACGCGGCGGACGGCGGCAGCCACGACGTCCACCTGTCAGGCTTCACCGTCGAGGGCGACGTACCCGAACGCATCGACACGGACCAGGTCAACGCCATCGGCGGGGCACTCAGCGACTCGACGATCGACGGCCTCTACCTCCACCACACCAAGGTCGGCATGTGGTTCGACGGCCCGATGACCCGTCTGCGCGTCACCCGCACCATGATCGCCGACCAGATCGCCGACGGCCTCAACTTCCATACCGGCGTGACCGATTCGAGTGTCTCCGACACCTTCGTCCGCAACACCGGCGACGACGGTCTGGCCATGTGGTCGGAGAAGACGGGCGACGCGCGCAACGTCTTCGCCCACAACACCGTGCAGACCCCGGTCCTCGCCAACGGCATCGCCCTGTACGGCGGCACCGACAACACGGTCACCGGCAACCTCATAGCCGACCCCATCAGAGAGGGCAGCGCCATCCAGGTCGGCTCCCGGTTCGGCGCGCAGCCGTTCGCCGGACAACTGAAGATCACGGACAACACCACGGTCCGTTCAGGGCCGTTCGAGCTCAACTGGAAGATCGGCCTGGGAGCCATCTGGTTCTACGCCCTGGAGCGGGACATCGACGCCGACATCCAGGTCACCGGCGACCATTTCCTCGACAACACCTACAACGCGATCATGCTGGTCTCCGATTTCCCGGTCAAGGACAAGTACGCGATCCGAGGAGTCCGTTTCAAGGACATCCGCGTGGACGGCACCGGCACCTCCGTGCTCAGCGCCCGCTCCGCCGGAGCGGCGTCCTTCGAGAACGTGGACGCCCGTAACGTCGGCGCGGTCGGCATCAACAACTGCGGATCCTTCAACTTTCCGCCCTCCGGCTCCGAGTTCGCGGTGAACGACCTCGGCGGCAACGACGGAGGTGGCACGACCGGCCCCTGGCTGGCGTCGTGGGAACTGCCGAACACCATCACCTGCGACGACCGACCCCCGGTGGCCCCGCCACCGGCCCCGGCACCTTGGTGAGACACGCCGGGCGACGTATGTCGGGTGAGTGCCTGTTTCACATGCTCAGGTCGGCCCGGGCCGGCGGCCTCGCCGCCGATGCGCGCGGCTCCGCCGCCCCGCGGGTCGCGGGGCGGCGGGTGGTGACACGGCGCCTCGACGGTGGCGCGCGCGGGCGGTCAGTCCCGTCCGGCGCGCGGCAGGACCTGGACCGTGTCGCCGACGGCACGCTCGCCGGTGGTGTCGGACGTGACGTTGACGAGGCTGCCGTCGACGGCCATGGCGCTGGAGCCGCCGCCGTCCAGGTTGAGTGCCTGTACCGCGCCGAGTGAGCGCATGAACCGGGCGGCCTCCGCGAGCGTGAAGCCCTCGCTGACACCGGGCTGCCGGCCGTCGACGGTCACGAGCAGCAGCCGCCCGCGACCGTCGACGCCGGCCAGGGTGCGCGGCTGGCGCACGTTGGACCAGGTGAACCCGAAGGAGAGGTCGAGCGGGTCGAGTGTGCCCTCGGCGGCTGCGTCGACGTGGACCCGGCCGTCCTCGACCAGGGTCGGGGCCGCGCTGACGATGCTGTCGTCGGGACCGAGCCGGACCTGCCTGCCCGAGGCGTCCCGCACCGTCTCCCGCAGCTCCAGCCGGCTGCCCGTCCCGGCGTGCTCGGTGAGCCAGGCGCCTGCGGCCCCGGTGCCCTGGAGGACCGAGCCGCCCGCGGGCACGGAGCCGCCCCGGACACCACGCGATACGACGACACCATGCCGGTCGAGGACCACCTGGACTCCGGCGCCGGTCGGCAGCGGCGCCCCGAACTCGGAGGTGAACTTCACCAGGTCGTCCGCGAGCGAGCAGGTGACGTCCTGGCGGGGGAGTGGGGTGGGCACGGCGCCGGGGCGGCCGCAGTTGCGCACCTTGCCCGGGACCCGGTTGATGCCCTCCACCGCGCGGACGGCGGAACCGGAACGGACGGTCACGCCGGTGGACAGGTCCGCGACCCGGACGTGCCGTCCACCGTCGGCGAGGATCAGCGCGGCACGGGAACCGGCCGCCATGGACTGCAACTCGCCGCGCACCGCGGACAGCCCGGCCGAGGTGCCCTGGACGCCGTCCGCGTCGGAGGTGACGAAGAATCCGCCGTTGACGCCGACCAGGGAGCCCAGCCGGGCGGCCACCGTGGAGGTCTTCTCGCGGTCGGCGGTGTCGCCGCCGTCGCTCACCTCGATCGTGCCGCGCAGCCGGGCCGGATCGACGACGGCGACATGGATGCGTTCCGCGTCGGCGCGGCGGCGTCCGTCGTAGCCCGTCCACTCGACCGAGGTACGGAATCCGGCGGCCGACATCGCCGAGGCCCGCGTCACCGCCTCGGCCTGTGTGGCGTACCGGCCGACCCTGACCTGCCACCCCATCGTGCCGTGCGGGGTGTCGGCGTACTGGTCCCACGTCACCCGCTCGACGCGCGGCGCGAATCCCGCGTCCCGCAACTGCCCGGCAGCGGTGTCGGCCCAGCCGCGGTCACCCAGCGGGGCCCAGGTGGCGGCACCCGTGAGGCGGTTGACGGCCGGAGCCTGGACGGTGACGGTCCATACTCCGGCGGCCCGCGGGTCGCTGAGCACCCCGGTACGGACCTCGACCCCGGGCGCCACGTACCGAGTGGTCCACGCGACGGCATCCGCGGCGGTGTGCGCGGCGGGGTCCGCGGTCCGCGCGTTCGCGCCGGCCGGCGGAACGAACGCGAGCAGGGCCAGGGCGGTGCCCAGCACGAAACCCCGTCCCGCCTTCCGGCGCACTCCCCGCACCGCGTACCCGAACGTCTCGGCTCTGACAGACATGCCTCTCCTGACGTACGACTCGGCTTGTGCGGCGCCACCTGTCATACCCGCCCCGCCCTGCCATCCCAGACCCACACGAAGGCCCCTGCGTGAAGTGGCGGACACGTGGTGGAAAAGCCTGTCTTACATCCGACACACCCTCATGTCCCGCCCTGTGAGCGGGCATCCGCCCCCGCGACCTCCCCGTACCGTGCACGGCTGACCGGAAGCCGCGTCGCTCACCGTGCCCCGCGCTCCGCGTGCTCCCTGTCTGTGCGGCCGGAGAAGGCGCGGGTGAGTGAAGGCGGCGCGGCGCCGTGCGTACGCCGTGCCCGGGAAGACCCCGCCCTCAGATATGGACGGCACGTTCATTTCGTGGTTATATGAACGAGCCGTTCATTTGGAAGCGCCTGAAAAGGAGACCCCCATGAGCACCCCCACCACCGACCGTGTCGCACTGGTCACCGGAGGCTCGGGCGGCATCGGCCGCGTCGCCGCCGAGCGGCTCGCCAAGGACGGTTTCGCGGTCGCCGTGCAGTACGCGGGAAACAGGACCAGGGCCGAGGAGACCGTGGCCGCGATCACCGCCGCCGGCGGCAGGGCCCTGGCAGTGGGAGGCGATGTCGCCGACGAGAGTGCGATGGGCGCGGCGTTCGACGCGGTCGAGTCGGCCTTCGGCGGCATCGACGTGGTCGTGAACACCGCCGGCATCATGATCCTGGCACCGATCGCGACGCTCGACCTCGCCGACCTGGACCGGATGCACCGCACGAACATCCGCGGCACCTTCGTCGTCTCCCAGCAGGCGGCACGCAGGGTCCGCCCCGGTGGCGCGATCGTCAACATCTCGACCTCGGTGGTCCGCACCCAACTGCCGGGCTACGGCGCCTACGTCGCCAGCAAGGCCGCGGTCGAGGGCCTGACCCTCATCCTGGCCCGTGAGCTGCGCGGCCGGGACATCACCGTCAACGCCGTCGCGCCAGGCCCCACCGCCACGCCGCTGTTCCTGGACGGTAAGGACGACGCCACCATCGCCAACTTCGCCAAGGCGACCCCGCTCGAGCGGCTGGGCCGGCCCGAGGACATCGCCGACGTCGTCTCGTTCCTGGCCGGCCCCGCGCGCTGGGTCAACGGACAGGTCCTCTACGCCAACGGCGGACTCGCCTGACCCCTGCCGCGCGCGCACCACCCTGCCCCTCCACCGCCACTGCGGAAAGGAACCACGTCCATGTCCACCACGGGCAACGTCGTCGTCGTCACCGGCGCCTCCAGCGGTTTCGGAGCACTCACCGCCCGTGCGCTGGCGGACGCCGGCCATACCGTCTACGCCGGCATGCGCCGGACCACCGGCCGCAACGCTCCCCAGGTCCAGGCCGCCGCCGACTACGCCGACGGGCACCACGTCGACCTGCGGTCCATCGAGCTCGACGTGAATTCCCAGCTCTCGGTCGACACCGCCGTCGCACACATCGAAGCCGAGCACGGCCGCATCGACGTGCTGGTCCACAACGCCGGGCACATGGTGACCGGGCCGGCCGAAGCGTTCACCCCCGAGCAGCTCGCCGAGCTCTACGACGTGAACGTCCTGTCCACCCAGCGCGTCAACCGCGCCGTGCTGCCGGGCATGCGCCGGCGTGGACAAGGACTGGTGCTCTGGGTGTCCAGCAGCAGCGTCAAAGGCGGTACCCCGCCCTACCTCGCCCCCTACTTCGCGGCCAAGGCCGCCATGGACTCCCTCGCGGTGTCCTACGCCGGCGAACTCGCCCGCTGGGGCGTGGAGACCTCGATCGTCGTCCCCGGCTCGTTCACCAGCGGCACCAACCACTTCGCTCACTCCGGCCACCCCGACGACACCACCGTCGAGGCCGAGTACGAGAGCCGGTACCCCGGCCTGATGGACCAGGTGGCGACAGAGCTCGCCGCCCTCGCCCCCGAGGACGCGCCCGCGTCGCTCGTCTCCGACGAGATCGCCCGCATCGTCGCCCTGCCCGCCGGACGGCGCCCCCACCGCGTGCACATCGACCCCGCCGACGACGGATCCGAGGAGGTCTCCGAGACCGCCGACCGTATCCGCCGCGACTTCCTCACCCGCATCGGCCTTGCCGACCTGCTCGCCGTTCAGAGCTGAAAACCCCTGGCCCGGGACGGCAGGGGGACGTCACGCCTTGCGTCCCCGCCCCACTCGCGGAGGCACCTACCATGAGCACCATCGAGATCCCCGCCGCCATCCAGACCTTCGTCGAGGCGACCAACCAAGGCGACGCCGAGGCGTTCGCCGCCGCGTTCACCCACGACGCCGAGCTCGACGACTGGGGTCGCGAGTACCACGGCCGTGATGGCGTGCGCGCCTGGGACCGGACCGACGACATCGGAGTACAGGCACACTTCGCGCTGGACGCGATCGAGCCCGGCACGTCATCCGACACCTATGTCGCCACCCTGACCGTGACCGGCAACGGCCACAACGGCACCGGCCCCATGACCTTCCGCCTGCGCGACGGGCTGATCGCGAGCCTGCGGATCGCTCCGTGACACCGCGCGTGCCATGACACGCGCGGACTCGACGCGGGCAAGCGCCCACCTGGAAACCGACACGACACGACCCCGGCAACCGAGCAGGAGCACACATGGCGAACGACGCGAACCGACCCGCTGCCGGGGAGGGCAACGCTCGCGGACGGGGGCGCCGGCCGGCGGACGAGGTCCGGGCAGACGTACTGCGCACCGTCGGGGACCTGCTGCTCAGCGAAGGCGTCGGCGACCTCACCTTCGAACGTGTCGCCCGGGCGTCGGGCGTCAGCAAGACCACCCTCTACAAATGGTGGCCCTCCAAAGGCGCGCTCTCCCTGGACGGCTACTTCCACGCCGTCGAGGACACGCTCGCCTTCCCCGACACCGGGGACATCCGCGCCGACCTGCTCGCCCAGCTCCGCGCCTTCGCCAAGGTCATGACCAAGACCCCGGGCGGTCGCATACTGGCCGAACTCATCGGCGAGTCACAGACGGACCAGGACCTGGCCACGGCCTACCGGAAGCTGTACTCGTCGCAGCGGCGCCGGCTGGCGGGACAACGCCTCCACCGCGCCCAGGAGCTCGGCCAGATCCGCACCGACGTCGACGTGCAGATCCTCGTCGACCAGCTCTGGGGCGCCGTCTACCACCGGCTGCTCATCCCCGACGAACCCGTCACCGACGACTTCGTCATCGGCCTCGTGAACAACCTGCTGGACGGAGTCCGCTCGAAGTAGTCCGGTGATGAACCCGGTGACAGCGGCGGGAATGCGGTCCGCCGCCGTCCGAAAGACGGCGGCGGACCGTACCCCTCTCATGGATGACGGCGGACCGCACCCTTTTCACACACGGCGCGGGACACTCGGCGCGGCGCGGGGAGGCGTTCGCCGATTCCGGGCGGCCGTCAGGCGCAGCCGGCCGGGGTGGCCCGTGAGGCGTCGGAGATCAGCGCCTGTTGGGCCGTCCTGAGCCGCTGGACGTCGGGCTTGACGACCTTGCGGTCGTACGTCAGCAGGCCGTTGAGCTCACCCTCGACGTCCGAGATCTGGGTGTACACCGCACCGTTGCCGCCCCTGCAGGCCAACGCGTGGACCTCGGCGAGCTTGGCCAGGTAGTCGTCGGTGTAGGTCGCCGGGTCGACGTCGACGTACGACTGCTGCACGGACCAGGCGTGTCCCGGTACGGCAAGGCCAAGGCCGCCGTACTCGCCGCTGACCAGGGCACGTCGGCCGTCGGGGTGGGGCGGCAGGGCCGGACTGGGATAGCCGTGCTCGTCCATGATGTCGCCGGTGCCGCCGTCCTCGCCGAGGTTGAGCCCGGACATGGAGTTGACCAGCCGGGTCGGGTCCCAGGACTTGGCCTGGTCGGCGATGCGAGCCATGTCGTACTGGCCCCAGCCCTCGTTGAAGGTGACCCACATGACGACCGACGGGCTGCTGTAGTGCTCGTCGATCATCTGCTTCATCTCGCGTTCGTACTCGGCGCGCGCCTGAGTGGACGGGCTCACTCCGGCCGTCATCGCGGGCATGTCCTGCCACACCATCAGGCCGAGCCGGTCGGCCCAGTAGAACCAGCGGTCGGGCTCGACCTTGATGTGCTTGCGCACCGCGTTGAAGCCCATGCTCTTGTGCATCTTCAGGTCGTAGGCGAGAGCCTCATCGGTCGGGGCGGTGTACAGGCCGTCCGGCCAGAAACCCTGGTCCAGAGTGGCCATCATGAAGACCGGCTTGCCGTTGAGGAGGGTGCGCGGGACACCGTTCACCTTCTCGACCCTGACCGACCGCATCCCGAAGTAGCTGCCGACACGATCGGCTCCGACGCTCACCTTCAGGTCGTAGAGGAACGGGTCGTCGGGCGACCACAGACGCGGGTTCCGGATGCGCAGGGTCAGAGGCGTGCCGCTGCGGCCGGTGACGGCGGCCACCTTGCGCTTGCCCTCGTAGGCCGTCGCCGTGACCGGCAGGCCGTCGCGGACGCCCTGCGGCTCGACGGCGAGAGTGCCGGCGTTGACGTCCGGGGTGAGTTTGAGCTGGTCGACGTGGTCGGCGGCCACCGGTTCCATCCACACCGTCTGCCAGATTCCGGAGGTCGGCGTGTACCAGATGCCGCTGGGGTCCAGGCGCTGCTTGCCGACCGGCGGGTTCTCGCCGTCGGCCGCGTCGGTGGGGTCGTAGACGCCGACGATCAGCTCCTGGGCGCGGCCGGGCTTGAGGGCGTCGGTCACGTCGGCACTGAACTTGTCGTATCCGCCCTGGTGTTCGGCGACCTTGGTGCCGTTGACATAGACCTCAGCCCGCCAGTCGACCGCGCCGAAGTTCACCCGCAGCCTCTTGCCGGAGCCGATCTTCCAGCCGGCCGGGACGGTGAAGGTACGCCGGTACCACATGCGGTCCTCGTGCCGTTCGAGCCCGGACAGCTGCGACTCGACGGGATACGGGACGAGGATCTTCTCGCCGAGCCTCTTGCCCACCGGCGGCTGTTCTCCCGCCGTGGCCGCCGCGAACTGCCAGGTGCCGTTGAGGTTCTGCCAGGCCTTGCGCGTGAGTTGAGGCCTCGGGTACTCCGGGTGGGCGTTGCCCGGCCCGACCTTGTCGGCCCACTTGGTGCGCAACTCGTACGTCGACCTGTTGGCACCGCTGCTCCAGAAGGAGCTGACAACGTTGCCAGCCGTGCCGGTCAGGCCGCCTTGACCGTCGTAGCGCAGGTCGGCGAGGCCGGACGCGGTGCCGGTCTTGTTGCCGACGACGGGCTCCTTCAGCGTGATCAGCAGCTTCCGGGGGTCGGTGGAGTCCAGCCGGGCCTCGCCCAGGGGCCAGGTGGCGCCCCCGATCACGGCGTCGAGGTGCTCGCCGAGACCGGCCGGCGGCGCGCTGAGCGGCTGCGCGAACTCGAGGGCGAGGGTACGGCCGCTCGCCAGGACGGCGGTGGAGACGGCTCCGTCGTAGTCGTAGCCGTCGGGCAGCCGGAACGCCGACTGCGGTACGGCGGTCTTGGTGCCGCCGGGCGGGGTCCAGCGCAGGTGGAGGTTGGAGCCGCCGTAGTGCTCGAAGTACTCGACCTTGATGTCGTAGGCCTTGTTCGCTGTCAACTCGACCGGCTGGCCGGTCTGTTCGCGGTCCCAGTCGTCGACCCAGTGGTCGATGACGAGCTGCCCGTCGACCCAGAGCCGGAAGCCGTTGTCGCCGATGATCGAGAAGGTTGTGGGGCCGGTCTTCTCCGGGACGATCTTCCCGGTCCAGCGGACGCTGACGTCGTCCGACTGGCCGGTGGCGAAGTTCAGGCGCGGCTCCAGGGTGTCGAAGTCGAGGTTCGGGTCGAACCCGGTGGCTTTGAGCTCGTGGAAGTCGAAGGCGCCGGGGGCGGACTGGGTGTAGTACTCGCCCTTGAGGCCGTGGACTTCGACGGGATCGTCGGCCGCGGTGGCGGCGGGTGCCGCGGTGAGGCCGGCAAGGCCCAGTGCCGCGGCGAGCAGTAGGGCGAGGCGTTGTCCGAAAGGTCTGATGCGCACGAATCCTCCTTCGGTGAGGAAGGGTGGCGGCTCGTTGCTTCTGTCTGTACAACGTTGGAAGAACGGCAGTTGGCATGAGAGCACGGCTCTCGGCCTCTGTCCAGGGGCATGACAATCCCCAGGGCGGGGCACTCATCGACGCTGAGGAGATCCCTTGCGGGTCAGCCTGAGGGACGTGGCGGAACGCGCGGGCGTTTCGATCAAGACCGTGTCCAACGTGGTGAACAACTATCCGCACGTCACCCCGGCCATGCGCGCCAGGGTGCAGGCGGCGATCGACGAGCTGGGCTACCGGCCCAATCTGACCGCGCGGCATCTGCGCAAGGGCCGGACGGGGATCATCGCGCTCGCCGTTCCCGAGCTCGGCAACCCGTACTTCGCGGAGCTGGCCGGCGCCGTGATCGACGCGGCCGCGGAGCACGAGTTCACCGTCCTGCTCGACCACACGCGGGGCGAACGCGAACAGGAGATCCTGGTCAGCCAGGGATTCCGGGGCGGGGTGATCGACGGGCTGATCCTCAGCCCGCTGACCCTGGAGGCCGAGGATCTGCAGGGCCGGTCCGCCGACGTACCGCTGGTGCTGCTCGGTGAGCGCGAGTACGGGCTGCCCTTCGACCACATCGCGATCGACAACGTGGCGGCGGCCCGGTGCGCGGTGCGTCATCTGCTGGGCCGCGGCCGGACCCGGATCGCCTACCTCGGCGCGCGCACCGACTCCGTGAACCAGCCCGCCCACCTGCGACTGGACGGCTGGCGCGCGGAGTTGGCGGCGGCCGGGGTGCCCGCGCCGGACAGCCTGGTGGTCCCGGTCGGCGGCTGGGACCGGGACGACGGGGCGCGTGCGATGGCCGAGTTGCTGGACTGCGGAGTACGTCCGGACGCCGTCTTCGCCTTCAACGACCTGATCGCGATCGGGGCGATGCGGGTGCTGCACGAGCGGGGTCTGCGAGTGCCCTGGGACGTGGCGGTGGTGGGTTTCGACGACATCGCCGAGGGGCGCTTCGGCGCCGTCACCCTGACGACGGTGTCGCCGGACAAGCAGGCCATCGCGAAGATGGCCGTGGCCTCGCTGCTGCGCAGTCTTTCGGGCCGCGAGGAGCCCGGCGGACGCGAACTGACGGCGAAGTTCGAGCTCGTCGAGCGGGAGAGCACCCTGGGCCGACGGTGACGAGATTTCGGACGGAAGGCTTTACACGGCTCTTCCAACGATGTAAAAACCTCCCCTGAACGACGAGCACGCCGAGTTGACGCAAGAGCAAGCCTCCCCGAGAGCGCTCTCAGCTCCGGGGCCGTGCCGTTTGGGGACACTCATGAAGCCCACCGCACCTGCCCGTCGCACCTCCGCACGAACCCTTCTCGCCGCCGGCCTCGTCACGAGCCTCGCGCTCGCGACCGGATGCACCAAGTCCGAGGACGACTCGGGCACGAAGCCCTCCGCCTCGAAGCAGGACGACGCCGGCCAGGTGGTCGCCTCGCCCGGCACCGCCTCCGGCCCGACCTGCACCATCGACGCCTACGGCGGCCGGAAACTCGATCTGAAAAGCGCCACCGTCGGCTTCTCCCAGTCCGAGAAGGAGGCCAACCCCTTCCGGATCGCGGAGACCGCCTCCATCAAGGCCGAAGCCAAAGCCCAGGGCGTCAGACTGCTCACCGCCAACGCCCAGTCGCAGTTCTCCAAGCAGATCAGCGACGTCCAGGACCTCATCGCCAAGGGCGCGAACCTGCTGGTCATCGCCCCGCTCAACTCCGACGGCTGGGAGCCGGTGCTGCGCACCGCGGCCGCCAAGCACATCCCGATCGTGACCATCGACCGCAAGATCAACGCAGCGGCCTGCAAGGACTATGTGAGCTTCATCGGCTCCGACTTCACCGAGCAGGGCAAACGGGCCGCGGACCAGATGATCCAAGCGACCGGCGGCAAGGGCGAGATCGCCATCCTGCTCGGCGCGGCCGGCAACAACGTGACCACCGAGCGCACCGCGGGCTTCGAGGACCGCATCAAGGAGAAGGCACCCGGCCTGAAGGTCGTGTTCCGTCAGACCGGCGATTTCGCCCGTGAGAAGGGCCAGTCGGTCACCGAGAACCTCATCCAGTCCAAGCCCGGCATCACCGGGATCTACGCGGAGAACGACGAGATGGGTCTCGGCGCCGTCAACGCCCTCAAGGGCGCGGGCAAGAAGGCCGGCGACGTCAAGATCGTGACCATCGACGGAACCCGCAACGCCGTACAGAGCATCGTGGACGGATGGATCTACGCGGTGATCGAGTCCAACCCGCGCTTCGGGCCGCTCGCCTTCCAGACCCTCGACACCTTCACCAAGGGCGAGAAGGTCGGGCAGGACATCGTTATCAAGGACAGCGCCTACGACAAGAGCAATGCCCGGTCGGACCTCGGCAAGGCCTACTGACGTGCTCTCGGTCACGCAGCTGTCCAAGACCTTCCCCGGCGTGCGCGCGCTGTCCGACGTGGACTTCACCGCGCGCGCCGGGGAGGTGCACGCGCTCGTCGGCGAGAACGGCGCGGGCAAGTCGACGCTCATCAAGGTGCTCACCGGGGTGTACCGGCCCGACCACGGCGAGGTGACGTACGACGCAGAGCCCGTCCGCTTCACCACACCGCTGCAGGCCCAGCAGGCGGGTATCTCCACCATCTACCAGGAGGTCAACCTCGTCCCGCTCATGAGCGTGGCCCGCAACCTGTTCCTCGGCCGCGAACCGCTGGGCCGGCTGGGCCTGATCGACTTCCGGCGCATGCACCGCGAGGCCGACGAGGCACTGCGCGGACTCGGCATCCGGGTCGACGTGCACCGACCGCTGCGCGAACTCAGCGTCGGCGCACAGCAGATGGTCGCGCTCGCCCGCGCCGTCGCCGTCGAGGCCCGCGTCGTCATCATGGACGAGCCGACCTCCTCCCTCGAACCACGCGAGGTCCAGACCCTGTTCGAGGTGATCCGCATGCTGCGCGAGCGCGGCGTCGCGGTCGTCTACGTCAGCCACCGCATGGACGAGCTGTACGAACTCTGCGACACGATCACCGTCCTGCGCGACGGACGCGTCGTGCACACCGGCCCGCTCGCCGAGCTCGACCGGCTGCGGCTGGTGGCCATGATGCTCGGCCGGGAGATCGGCGAGGTACGCGCGGAAGGCATGACCAAGTTCTCCGGCTCGCACGACACCGACGCCGAACCCGTGCTCACCGCCACCGAGTTGACGGTACGGCACAGTCTGCGGAACGTGTCGCTGGCGGTCCGGCCCGGCGAGGTCGTGGGCCTGGGCGGGCTGCTCGGCTCCGGCCGCAGCGAGACCGCGAAGGCCATCGCCGGGGCCCTGCCCACCGACACCGGCCGGGTCGTCGTCGCCGGCGTCCCGGTACGGGCGGGCTCGACCGCCGCCGCGATCCGCGCCGGCATCAGCCTGCTGCCGGAGGACCGCAAGAGCGAGGGCATCATGCCGGGTCTGTCGGTCCGCGAGAACATCGCGCTCGCCGCGCTGCCCGGGCTGTCGCGCTTCGGCCTCGTCGACGACGCCCGCGTCGACCGGATCGTGGAGACGTTCATGAAACGGCTCCGGATCAAGGCCGCGGGAGCGCACCAGAAGGTCGGCGAACTCTCCGGCGGCAACCAGCAGAAGGTCCTGCTGGCCCGCTGGCTCGCCCTGCACCCGAAGGTCCTGCTCCTGGACGAGCCGACCCGCGGCATCGACGTCGGCGCCAAGGCCGAGGTGCAGGCACTCATCGACGAACTCGCCGACGACGGCCTCGCCGTGCTGCTGATCTCCTCCGACACCGAGGAACTGATCGAGGGCAGCGACCGTGTGGTGGTCCTCAAGGACGGCGTCGTGGTCCGCGAGCTGACCGGTGACGCCGTCACCGAGGGCGAGCTGATGCGCGCCATCGCCGCCGTACCCGCTGGAGAAAGCGATGACTGAACTCACCTTCGCGCGTGGCACGCTGGACCGTACCCGGCTACTGCGCCTGCTGCAGGACTACGGCGTGTACGCCGGCGTCCTGGCGCTGCTGCTGTTCAACTTCGCCTTCACCCCCCACTTCGCCTCCTCGGAGAACTTCCGCACCCAGGCCGTCCAGGTCGCCCCCGTCCTGGTCGTCGCGCTGGGCATGGCGCTGGCGATCGGCACCGAGGGCGTCGATCTGTCGGTGGGCTCGGTGATGGCCCTGGCCACCTCCCTGCTCTCGCTCTACCTCGGTTACGGACCATGGATCGCCGCGTTGATCGCGTTGATCGCGGGTGCCGTGGTCGGCGTCGCGAACGGCGCGCTGATCGCGTTCGTCGGCGTCCAGCCCATCGTCGCCACCCTCGCCCTGATGGTCGCCGGACGCGGACTGGCCCTGGTCCTGCTGCCCCAGCTCAAGGACGTACGCGATCCGGGCCTTGCGGCACTCGGCTCCGGCGACGTGCTTGGCGTGCCCTACCTGGTCCTCATCGCCGCGGCGCTCGCGGTGCTGGTCGCGTTCGTGATGCGCCGCACCACCTTCGGGCGGCAGGTCCTGGCCATCGGTGACAGCCGGCCGGCGGCCCGGCTCGCCGGACTCCCGGTACGCCGGGTCCTGGTCGTGGTCTACGTCTGCTCCGGCGCCCTCGCCGCGATCGCGGGCGTGCTCGCCACCGCCCGCCTCGCCGCGAGCGACCCCACCTCCCTCGGCACCCTGATGGAACTGTCCGCCATCACCGCAGTGGTCGTCGGCGGCACCCCGCTCAGCGGCGGACGGGTGCGCATCGGCGGCACCGTCGCGGGCGCCGTGCTCATCCAGTTGCTCACCACCACCCTCATCAAGCACGATCTGCCGCCGTCGTGGACCCAGATCGCCCAGGCCGTGGTGATCGTCCTCGCCGTCTACGCGGCCCGGGAACGAGGCAGGCGATGACCACGCAGACCGAAGAGGCCGGAATGCCGACCGACACCGTGAGCCGCAAGGGCGCCGGTCCCGGGCACATGAACCGTTCCGAGCGGCTGAGCGGGCTCGCCCAGCAACACGGCGCCCTGGTCACCCTCGTGGTCGCCATGGCCGTGGCGTCGCTGAGCTTCGACACCTTCCTCACGGGCGACAACCTGGAGAACATGGCGCTGTCCTCGGCGTTCCTCGCCGTGGTCGCCCTCGGCATGACGTTCGTGATCGTCACCGGCGGCATCGACCTGTCGGTGGGCTCGCTGTTCGCCCTCGGCGGCGTCCTCGCCGCCTGGGGCTCGCAGTACGGCACGGCGGTGGCCCTGCTGCTGCCGCTTGCCGTCTGCGGACTGATCGGCCTGGTCAACGGAGTACTGATCGCGCACGTCCGGCTGGCGCCGTTCATCGTCACCCTGGCGGCGATGCTGGGCGCCCGGGGCATCCTGCTGGCCATCACCGACGAGGGCTCGAAGACGTATCTCGTCGACAAGGACTCCTTCTTCGCCACCCTCGGACAGGGCTCCCTGGGCGGCATCGGAGTACCCGTGTGGATCACCGTGGCACTGTTCGCGCTCGGCGCCGTCGTGCTGCGCCGGACCAGATTCGGCCAGTACGTCTACGCGGTCGGCGGCAACGAGGACGCGGGGGCCCTGATGGGCGCACCGGTGGCCCGTACGAAGATCTCCGTCTACACGCTGTCGGGCCTGTGCGCCGGGCTCGCCGGCGCGCTGAACGCGGCCTGGCTGCTGTCCGGCGTGACCATTCTCGGCAGCGGCATGGAGCTGGAGGCCATCTCGGCCGTGGTCATCGGCGGCACCCTGCTCAGCGGCGGTTTCGGCTTCATCAGCGGCTCCCTCGTCGGGGTGCTGCTGCTGAAGGTCATCCAGAACGTGATCAACCAGATCGGCTCGCTCGACTCCGCCTACCAGCAGGTCGTCAGCGGAGCCTTCCTGGCCGTGGTGGTGGTTGCCCAGACATGGCTGGGCCGGAGACGGAGAGTGCTGTGAAAACATCCTTGTCGAGATCCCGCCGCAGGCCGGGGCGCCGCGCCGTCGTCGGGACGGTGGCCGTCGCGGCGCTGGGGCTCTGCCTGGTCACCCCGGGCGTGGGGGCGGCGGACACCGGGAGCCGGCCGAACCGTCCCTCCGCTGTCACCGTGCAGGACGCCCGCTTCGAAGTCCTGTCACCGACACTGATCCGTACGGAGTACGCGGGGGACGGCCGCTTCGAGGACAGCCCCACCTTCAACGCCGTCGGCCGGGACTCCTTCACTCCGCCCCCCTACACCTCGTCCGTCAGCGGCGGTGTCCTGACCATCACCACCAGCGCCATGACCCTGCGCTACCGGGTGGGCTCCGGACCCTTCGACGCCGACAACCTGACGACCACCTTCAAGGCAGGGCAGAAGCCGGTGCTCGCGGCGCCCTGGCAGCACGACGTCTGCGCCGTCGGTGCCCTGTGCGAGGCGGAGGACCAGCTGTACGACGGCCCGGGCCTGGCCACGGATCACAGCGGGTTCACCGGCAAGGGCTTCCTCGCCGGTTTCGAGGTCGACAACAACTCCCTGGCCGCGGACGTGCAGGCATCGTCCGCCGGTACCTACGATCTCGCCGTGCGCTACGCCAACGCGGTGGGCGGCGACGGACACCACGAGGCCCGCACCCTCAGCCTCAGCGTGGACGGCGGCGCGGACAGGACGTTCACGCTTCCCACGACAACGGACTGGAACACCTGGGGCGTGGCCCGCCTGCCGCTGACGCTCGGCGCCGGTCCGCACACCGTCAGACTGCACCGCGCCGCCGCCGACTCCGGAAGCGTCAACATCGACAGCCTCGCCCTCCTCACCTCCGGTGCCACCTACCCCACCCGAGCGCAGACCACGGTCAACGGCTGCCGGTTCGGGACCAGTTGCGAAGCCGAGGACGCCCTCCTGGCAGGCTCTGCCGTCATCGCCACCGATCACAGGAGTCATGCCGGCTACGGCTTCACCGCCGAACTCAACCAGGGATCAGGTATCTCGGACCGGATCACCGGCGTACCCGGCGACGGCACCTACCTGCTGAACCTGCGCTACGCCAACGGCACCGGCAGCGACGGCCTGCACCAGCCACGGACGATCGAAGTCGGCACCGGCGACGGGACCTCCCACACTCTCACGCTCCCGGCCACCGACAACTGGGACACCTGGCAGTCGGCCTCCGTCCCCGTCGAGTTGAAGGCGGGCACCGACCAAGTAACCCTGAACTGCCCGGAGTCGACCAGCTGCCACGTCAATCTGGACACCCTCGCCCTGAGCCGGCAAGGAGAGGCCGCCCCCGCACCCCACCTCGCCCTGGGCGGCTACCGTCGCAGCCTCGACGGACTCAACGGCGACACCGAACCCACCCCCTGGACCACGCCCGGACTCCTGCACCGGGACGGCTGGTACCTGCTCGACGACACCCCCTCAGCGGTCTACGACACCGGCACCAAGAAGGCCACTCCACGCCCCGCCCACGGCGGCCGGCCCTACCAGGACGGCTATCTCTTCGGCTTCGGACACGACTACCAGCAGGGTCTGTCCGACCTCGCCACGCTGACCGGGCCGTCACAGTTGCTGCCCCGCTGGGCCTACGGCGTCTGGTACTCGGAGTACATCGACCGCACGGCGAGCGACTACGAGAACACCATCCTGCCCGCGTTCCGCGCCGCGGACGTCCCTCTGGACGTGCTGGTCACGGACACCGATTTCAAGTCGCCGAACACCTGGAGCGGTTGGAACTTCGACCCGGCCAAGTTCCCCGACCCCAAGGCCTTCTTCGACTGGTCCACCGGCCAAGGGCTGCACAACACCCTGAACGTGCACCCGAGCATCCTCGGCTCCGACCCGCAGTTCGCGAAGGCCCAGAGCACGGCCAAGGGCAAGCTGAGGAAAGGCGGTTGCGCGGGCAGCGCCGGCTCGGACTGCTACACCTTCGACTTCGGCGATCCCGACCAGCTCAAGGCCTACCTCGACCTGCACCGTCCGTTGGACCAGGCCGGCAACGACTTCTGGTGGCTGGACTGGTGCTGCGACGCCTCCCGCTCCTCCCAGTCCGGAGCCACCCCGGACGCGTGGATCAACCAGAAGTACGCCGACCTCACCTCCGAGACCAGCGACCGCGGCTTCGTCCTGTCCCGCGCCTACGGCTCCCTCCAGGCCGGCGGTTACAGCGGCGGCGTAGGCCTGCCCACCGGCCCCTGGGCCGACAAGCGCAGTACGCTCCACTTCACCGGTGACACGACGTCGAACTGGGGCACCCTGCGCGCCGAAATCGGCTATACGCCGGGGGAGTCGGCCGCCACCGGCCTCGCCGCCGTCAGCCACGACATCGGCGGCCACAACGACGGATACGGCATCCCCGGATCCGAGACGTACACCTCGAACGGCCAGACCCACCGCACCACCAAGCTGCCCGACGACCTGTACGCACGGTGGGTGCAGTTCGGCACCTTCCAGCCCGTCGACCGTCTGCACAGCAACCACAGCGACCGCCTGCCGTGGCAGTACGGCCCCCAAGCACGGAATTCCGCGGAGAAGTTCCTCCGGCTGCGCGAGGCGCTCGTGCCGTACACGTACACCCTGGCGCACGAGGCCAACACCACCGGCGCCCCGATCGTCCGCCCGCTGTACCTGCAGTACCCGGAGGAGGAGAACGCCTACACCAAGGCGGACAGCGAGTACCTCTACGGCCCCGACATGCTGATCGCACCCGTCACCACACCCGGCACCGACACCACCACGTCGGTGTGGTTCCCTCCCGGGCAGTGGACGGACTACTTCACCGGCCGCACCTACACCGCACCCGCCGGCGGAGCGACGTACGACATCACGACCACCCTGGACACCATGCCGGTCTTCGTCCGGGCGGGCGGCATCGTCACCACCCGGTCCGACAACGTGCCCGACGACGCCCAGAGCCCGCTCGACAAGGTCAGCGTCACAGTGGCCCCGGGAGCATCCGGCGCGTTCTCCCTCTACGAGGACGACGGCACCACCTCGCATGCCGGTCGTACGGCAACCACCCGGATCCGCTACACCGAGCACAAGGACGCACACCTGCTGAAGATCGCCCCTGCCAAGGGAACCTTCCGAGGACAGGCGGCCCACCGAACCTGGACCGTGTCCTTCCTCGGCGTGAACGAACCACCGACGGAGGTGACCGCGGACGGCACCCGCTTGACCGCCTCGGCCTGGCACTGGGACGCCGACACCCACGTACTGCGGATCACCACGCCCGCGCACGGCATCCGGGCTGCCACGGCCGTCGCGTACAGGTAGAAGGCCGGGACTGGTGCAGGCCCTGCCGCGCATGTCGTGCCTGGCGGCAGGGCCTGGTAGCCCTCGTCATCACCCCTCGTCGGCCAGGGGCGGGGACCAGGGCTACTCCTCGGGGGCGGCCTCGGTGCCGGTGACGATACGGCGGATCGTCTCCAGCGGCAGCTTCGGCGAACCGTCCGTGTAGAGGAGGCCGTTGGTCTCCTGGGCGGTGTCCATGAACTGCGTGTAGCAGAAGCCCGCGACGATCGGGCTCGTGTGCAGTACCCCGAAGATCTCGCCGAGCAGGGCGGCGTACTGCGTGTCCGAGCTGGTCCGCGTGTAGGAGAACTCGTCCTCCTCGGCGCCCACGGAAAGACCGCCGAACTCCGTGACCATCAGAGGGACTTCACCGGCGCGGTAGCGCTCCGTCTGCCGTGCGTCGAGGGAGAGGGTCCGCCCGGCCGGGCCCGGCGAGGCCAGCAGCGCTTCGAACCCGGCGACGTCGCCGTAGCGGCGGGTGAGCAGCTCGGGGTCGGAGGAGTAGTCGTGCACACCCATGATGTCGCTGTCGGTGTGCTCCCAGCCCTCGTTGGACATGACCGGGCGGGTCGGGTCCAGGGCGCGGGTCAGGTTCGCGAGCGCGACCGTGTAGGCCTGCTGCGCCGGGTCGTTGGCGACGTCGGAGCAGCCCCAGCTCTCGTTGACCGGCACCCAGGTGACGATCGAGGGGTGGCTGCGGTCACGCCGCACCATGTCCAGCCACTCACGGGTGAGCAGCTCCACGGCCTCGGTGCCGTACTCGTACGCGGCCCCGGTCTCGCCCCACACCAGCAGGCCGAGCCGGTCGGCCCAGTACAGGAAGCGGGGGTCCTCGGCCTTCTGGTGGATACGGACCGCGTTGAACCCCATCGCCTTGATCAGCTCGACCTCGCGGCGCAGTTCTCCGGTGCCGGAGTTCGCGATCAGGGTGTCGGGGCGGTAGCCCTGGTTGAGGACCGAACGCACGTAGTAGGGGCGGTTGTTGAGCAGGAAGGCGCCCCGGCCGACGCCGGCGCTGCGCAGGCCGACGTAGCTGGCGACGGTGTCGAGCACCTGGGAGGTGGCGGTGTCGCGGACGGTCACCCGCGCGTCGATCAGCGTGGGCCGCTCGGGGCTCCACAGCAGATCCTCGCGGTCGATGCCGTTGCGCAGGGCGGCCACGACGAGGTCGATGCGGCTGCGCGGGGTGCGGACGGCGGTGGTGGACTCGGCGAGCACCTCGCCGTCGTGGCTGAGGACGATCTCGACGCTGACCGGGGCGGCGGGCACCGAGGCGAGGGTGATCTCGGCCTCGACACCGCGCGTCGGGTCGGGGATCCAGGCCAGGTCGGTGACGTGCTGAGCGGAGACGGTCTCGGTCCACACGGTCTGCCAGATGCCGGTGGTCCGCTCGTACCAGACCGCGTGCGGCCGGTCCTGCCAGTCCTGCTTGCCGCGCGGCTGTGCCAGGTCGGCCGGGTGGTCCTCGGCGCGGACGACGAGGACGTGCTCGGCGGTGCCGGGGCGCAGGGCGTCGGTGACGTCGGCGGTGAAGGGCGTCTGACCGCCCACGTGCTCGGCGACCAGGCGGCCGTCGAGCCAGACCCTGGCGCGGTGGTCGACCGCGCCGAAGTGCACCAGGGCCCGGTCGCCGCCGCTGACGGCGAGGACCTCGTGGGGTATGCGGCGGCGGTACCAGACCACCGCGTGCGGCGCGATCTCGCCGATGCCGGAGGCGGGGGCCTCCGGCGGGAAGGGCACGGTGATCTCCCGGTCGAACGCGTCGGCCGGCTCCTGGGAGAACCATGCGTCGCGCTCGCCCTGGCCGGCGTCGTCGTACCCGAAGTCCCAGACGCCGTCGAGGCTGTGCCACCGCTCCCGCTGCAGGATCGGCCTCGGATACGTCCCATCCTGCTCGATCGCGCTCACGGACCCTCCTCCTGCCTTTTCCGGAATTCCCGGCATAGGCGTTTCTACGACTCGAAGCCCTGCCATCATGAGTGATCGTTTGCATCGATGCAAGGATCTGATGGGATGCGAGGCTGAGACGGACCCCGGTGCGGCAGACTCTGAGAGCCTGCCGGGCGTCCGACCCGGGCCACCCGGCAGGCCCTGAGAGTGCCGGCGCGACGGGAAGGAGGCCCCAGTGGCCAGAGTGCGGATGCGGGACGTGGCCGAGCACGCCGGGGTGTCGGTGCGGACGGTGTCGAACGTGGTCAGCGGCTACTCGCACGTGAGCCCCGAGACCCGCGCCAAGGTGCAGCGCTCGCTCGACGAACTGGGCTACCGCATGGACTACCTGGCCCGCGGCCTGCGCTCGGGCCGCACCGGCTTCATCGCCCTCGCGGTGCCCTTCCTCGCCGAGCCCTACTTCGCCGAGCTGGCCCAGGCCGTCATCCGGGCCGCGGGCCGGCGCGACATCACGGTGCTCGTCGAGTCGACGGCGGGCGACCGCGAGGTGGAGCGGCGGATCATCGAGGGCGGCCTGACCAATGTCGCCGACGGGGTGCTGCTGAGCGCCCTGACCCTGCCGGCCAGCGACATCGCCGCCAAGAGGCCGGACTTCCCGCTGGTCATGCTGGGTGAGCACAGCGTCGGCGACCAGTTCCCGCGGGTCGGCATCGACAACGTGGCGGCCGCGCGCACCGCGGTCGAGCACCTGTTGGAGCAGGGCTGCCGCTGGATCGTCGCGCTCGGCCGCAACGGCAGCGAGAACGGTCGCCAGCGTACCGAGGGGTATGAGCAGGCGATGTCGGCGGCCCGGGTGCGGCGGGTGAACTGGCTGGTCGTACCGGTCGAGGACTGGACCAGGGAGCAGGGCTACGCGGCCGTGCGGGACCTGCTGGAGGGCGACGGTCCGCTGCCCGACGCCATCTTCGCCTTCAATGACGCGCTCGCCGTCGGCGCGCTGCGGGCCCTGGACGCCTCCGGGGTGCGGGTGCCCGAGGAGGTCGCCGTCGTCGGCATCGACGCCATCCAGGAGTCGGCCTACACCCACCCGCCGCTCACCTCCATCGCCCCCGACCTCGACGCCATCGCCGAGCGTTCGCTGGCCCTGCTGGAGGCCCAGATGCAGCCTCCCGCGGAGCCCGAGGAGACCGAGCCGGGCAAGGACGCGCAGGTGGGAGCGGCGGTGGCGGCTCCCCAGGAGGCCACGCCTTACCGGCTGGTCGTGCGGGAGTCCTCGCGTCGCGAGCCCGCCCAGGAGTGACCGGGGCCAGGCGCACGCTGTGACATCTGTCGGTGTGTGAACCCCGTCGCGGTGGACGACGGACCGACAGGTGCAGGGTGGGATCCGGCATGTCGGACACGGTGGATTCAAGGGAACGGGGTCGGTGGGGCGCGGCGGCGACCCGGAAGCTTCTTCCGAACGATCTATTGCATCGTTGCAAAACCTATGCGAGGGTCTGCGCCATCGAGTTCACATCGATTTAACGAGGTGAATACCCCCATGAGCGGAGCGATGGCGCGCCGACGGTTGCTGGCCCTCGGTGGTGGCCTTGCCCTGACCGGAGGGCTCGCGGCGTGCTCCTCCCCGCTCGCGTCCGGCCTGACGGGTTCGCAGCCGAACACGGCGGATGTCATCTTCTGGAACCTCTTCACCGGCGGTGACGGCGCCAACATGGTGCTGATGGAGAAGGCGTTCCAGAAGGCCAACCCGGGAACGACGGTCGAGGCGACCATCCTGGGCTGGGGCAATCCGTACTACACGAAGCTGGCACTGGCCACCGCGAGCGGCACACCGCCGGACGTCGGCATCACCCACCTGTCGCGGCTTCCGCTGCTGGCCGCCTCCGGCCTGCTGCAGCCGATCGAGCGGACCCCCCTCGGGGAGCTGGGTGTCACCGAGGACAAGTTCACCCCGGCGGCCTGGAACAACGCCACCGTGGACGGCACGGTGTACGCGATTCCCCTGGATACGCACCCCTTCGTCCTCTATTACAACGTCGACATCGCCCGCAAGGCGGGCCTGCTGAACTCCGCCGGCGACGGCCTCGTGCCCCTCAAGGGCAAGGCGGACTTCCTCGACGCGGTGAAGGCGATGAAGAACGCGGGCGGCGCCAAGTTCGGCGCGGTCATGTCCATCACGGCCGACCCGTCCACCGCCTGGCGCTTCTTCAGCATGGTCTACTCCGGCCTCGCCGGCCCGATCGTCACCGACTCCGGCACGAAGATCGCCATCGACGACGAGGCGATGCAGGAGACGGTCGCCTTCATGCAGAGCCTGACCGGCCCCGGCCTGATGCCGAAGAACCTCACCGGCGCCGGCGCCAACGCCCTCTTCAGCACGGGCAAGTCCGGCTTCCTCTTCGACGGCGAATGGCAGATCCCGTCGTACCGCGCGGTCAAGAACCTGAAGTTCAACGTGGTGCCGTTCCCGGCGCTGCTCGGCTCCAAGCCGGTGGCGTACGCCGACTCGCACGCGCTGATCCTGCCGCGCAACGACCGCGGTGACGAGACCCGCACCCGCAACGCGTCGAAGTTCGTCAAGAGCCTCCTCGACAGCAGCGCGGTGTGGGCCGAGGGCGGGCACATCCCCGCCTGGCTGCCCACGCAGCAGAGCAAGGCGTTCCTCGGCCAGTCGCCGCAGCGCAACTACGTCCAGGCCGCCTTCAACGCCCGGTACGACCCGGTCGCCTGGTACACCGGCGCCGGCTCGGACTTCCAGGGCGTGATCGGTGGCACGGTCATCGAGGCCCTCGCCGGGCGCATCTCGCCCACGGGCATGGCGGCCTCGATGCGCTCCGCTCTGAAGCGGTACACCACGTCCCGACCGCCGGTCACGATGAAGTAGGAGGCAGTCACCATGACGACCGTCGTCTCGACGCGACCGGCACCCGCCGCGGCCCCCGCGGACCTCACCGCCGACCGGCCCACCCCGGCCGAACGCCGGGCGGGTCGGCTCCTCACCGCCCCCTTCCTCATCGTCTACCTGCTCTTCCTGGTCGGCCCCCTCCTCGTCGGCGTGGTGCTGAGCCTCTTCAACACCACCACCGTCAAGAGCGGCCTCGGTGACTTCGTCGGCCTCTCCAACTACCGCGAGGTCCTCGGCGACTCCCTCTTCTGGGAGAGCATGTGGCACTCGGTCCTCTTCACCCTGCTGACCACACCCCCGCTGGTCATCCTCGCGCTGGGCGTCGCCGTCCTGGCCTCGCGCATGCGCCGCGGCCGGCTCTTCTACCGCATCGCCTTCTTCCTGCCCTACGTCGTGCCGTCCTCCGTGGTCACCCTGGTCTTCCTCTGGATGTACACCCCGCAGATCGGCCTCATACCGAAGGCATTCGGAGCCGTCGGACTGCCGGTGCCGGACTTCATCGGCAGCACCTCGGGCGGCTGGACAGCCGTCGTCCTGATGACCGTGTGGTGGACGTTCGGCTTCAACTTCGTCCTCTTCACCGCCGCGATCCAGGACGTCCCCGCGGACGTGTACGAGGCGGCGGCCATCGACGGCGCGAGCCCCTGGCAGCAGATCCGCCACATCACGGTGCCGCTGCTCGGCCGCACCACCAGCCTGGTGCTGATCCTGCAGATCCTCGCCTCGCTGAAGGTGTTCGACCAGATCTACCAGCTGCTCGGCGGCGGACCCAACCAGTCCACCCGGCCGGTCATCGAGTACATCTACGACACCGGCTTCACGGCCTACCGGGGTGGCTACGGCGCGGCCGCCACCATGGTGTATTTCGTCATCATCGTCGCGATCTCGGCGGCCTGGTACGGGCTGCGGCGCCGTCGCGCGACCAGCAGCGCGGCCTGAGCGGAGGACCCATGACCACCATCACCCAGCCGCAGCCCGCCGAAGCGAAGGGTGCCGTCAACGGCGCCAAGCTCTTCAATCGGCTCTGCGCCGTGTGCCTGACCCTGTTCGCCCTGATCTGGCTGGTGCCCTTCGTCTGGGCGCTGATCACCTCGCTGCGCGACGACGCCTCCATCACCCAGAGCCCCACGTCGATCTTCTCCGGAGGCTGGTCGCTGGACGCGTACTCGACGTCCTGGGACAACCATCCGATCGGCGCCTGGTATCTGAACAGCCTGGTGATCTCGGTACTCGCCGTGATCTTCACGGTGGCCTTCTGCTCCATGGCCGGATTCGCGCTGGCCTTCCTGCGCTTCCGCGGCCGGGGCGTGGTCATGGCCGTGGCCACCGCCGGCCTGATGCTGCCGACCGAGGCGCTGGTCCTGCCCCAGTTCATCGAGTACCGGTCGTTCCATCTGCTCGGCACGTTCTGGGCCCTGGTCCTGCCGTCGGTCGCGGCACCGATCTCGGTGTTCGTCTTCCACTCCTTCTTCCGTGGCATCCCCACGGCGCTGATCGAGGCGGCCCGGATCGACGGGGCGAGCTGGTGGCGCGTCTACGCCAACGTCTGCATGCCGATCTGCCGCCCGGCGGTGTCCACGGTCGCGATTCTCACCTTCATCAGCTCCTGGAACTCCTTCCTGTGGCCGCTGCTGGTCCTCAGCCAGACCAAGTCGCAGACCATCCCCGTGGGACTCGCCTCACTGGTGGACCCCAGCAGCCCCCAGTACGCCGAGGTCATGGCTTCCTCGGTCCTCGGGTTCATCCCGCTCATCGCGGTCTTCCTGGTCTTCCAGCGCCAGATCGTCCAGGGGATCGCCACGACCGGCATCAAGTGACACACCCGTCCCGCCGCTGCGGCGGTGCCACGTTCCGCGCCGGGAGACCGGAGCGGAAGACGGCACCGTCGCAGCGGAGTTCGAGGCCGGGAGCGCGGCCGGTTCGTGGGACACATCGACGCGGCGTCCTTGCGGCGGCGCGGTCAACGGCGGGACGCAAGCCGGGGCGGGAGCGGGAAGCCGTGCCGGGAACCGATCCGCCGCACCGCTCGGACGACGTCGTCACGGCGTCGGCGGCGCACGCCTTCCACGGGCTGGCTTCGTTCAGGTCCAGCGGTTCCGGCTCAGCTTCCGTGCTGCTTGCCGGCGGTCAGCGCGTCGGCGAGCCGCGCGGCCGGGTCGCCGTCGAATCGATGCTGCGACTGCCCGGTCGGCCAGGTGGAGATGGAGTCGCCGGGCCATCGCGGAACGACGTGGAAGTGCAGGTGGGGTACCGACTGTTCCGAGCCCGGTCCACTCGCGTTGAGGACGTTCACCCCCGTCGCGTTCAAACCCGAGCGCATGGCCCTTGCCAGACGCTGGACCAGCTCGACCGTCTCGGCCAGTACCTCGGTGGGCGTGTCGAAGACGTCGGCGTAGTGAGCCGTCGGTACCACCAGGGTGTGCCCTGGAGCGAGAGGGCCGAGCGGGGTGAACGCGCAGGCGGACGGGCCACGGGCTACCCATTGCGCACTGTCGTCGCGGATGAGCCGGCAGAAGGGGCACGACATGCGGACGACCCTGCCACAAGCCGCCGGCTCGCGATTGAGGGGCACCCCTGGCTCGCGGCGCCACAGAAGCTGAGCCAGAGCCCGAGTTCTGACTGCACCGGGCTCCGCGCGGGGTCCGCCAGGCCCGCGAGGCGCTGTCACCGGCTGGGGCTAGGGTCCCTGGTGTGAGTGACTACCACGACCTGTTCCTGGCGGTGGACCTGCCGCCGGACCTGCCCGAGCCGGTACTTCTGGAACTGAGGTGGCTCCTCGGGCAGGGGGACGTGCCGACAGAGTTGAAGTCGACCGACTGGGAGTCATGGGGCGGTCCCTGGCAGGCCTTCGCCGGTGGCTCGGCGAGCCACTCGTTCGACGGGGCCGATGTCTCCCTGCTGGTCCGTGCCGTGGACAGGCCGAACACGGACGGCAGCGAACCGTGGGCCCTGACGGTCCGGACCTGCGTCCACGAGGACGATTTCGGGGTGACGATGGACGTCGTCGGGTGGCTTCTTCGACACGCGACCACACAAGGGTGGGTCGGGTTCGTCCGCGACTCCGGCCTGGGCCAGGTCCAACACCTCCTGCGCCGCGAGGACGGCTTCGATCTTGTCGATGTCCGCCCGGCCGTCATCCAGAGGAGCGTTCCCTGGTCATCGGGGTAGCCCGTCTCAAAGCGGGGCATGGGAAACGACGTTGCCGTCCCCGGGACGGGATGTCCCATCTGTGTCAGCTCCTCATCGGCCCTCGACGGACCTGTCGGTGCGGCGAGGACGGTCGATTCGAGCGGCTTCGAAATACTGACGAACCGGGAGCTCTGCAAAATGGGTCAGTCTCCGCAGGTGTGGGATGGGACACCTGGCTTGAGGGAGGTAAAGGTAGATGCCAACCCCTTCGCATAACGGCACGAGTTCGAAGAACGGCGCGAGTTCCGTCGTCATGTTCAAATCCGATCGGACCTTCAGGGTCTGGCGTTATGGGGTCGGACATTCTCAACTGCTCCTTCGGGCCGTTCCCGACAGCGTGGATACCGCATGCCTGGACCTGCGTTTCGAAGGTGTGAGTGCCATGCAGTTGGTCCAGCACTACAAGTCGATCGAGCTCTGCTCCGCGAGCATGGCCGAGACCGAGGAGATTCTCGGATTCTCCGGAATCAGCCCGTCCGGCAGAGAGATCCATCTGCCTGTCGTCCTTCGATCCAGGAGCGGATCAGGGTTTGTGCTGTGCCGAAGCGTTACTGCTGAGCGCGGCGGAGAAGACCCCGTCGGATCCGACTTCGCATGCGAGCAGCGCAGCGTCATCTGGAGTAGTCGCCCACGGTCGTAGGCGGACGGCGAGACGGCGACGACGAGTAGCGCCCCGCCGGAGCAGCCGTGACGATGACGGGCAGGCTCAGCGCAGCACGACGTCGAACACCATGTGGAAGAACGCGTCGATGGGGGAGGAGGACTTGTCGGCGCGGGCCGCGATCAGGGCACCTTCCCAGGCGCTGAGGACGAAGAGCGCGGTCGCCGACACGTCGAGCGAGGCGCTGACCTCGCCCGATTGCTGAGCCTCGGCAAGCACGCGCTCGATGTGCGAGGCCCACTGCTGGAAGCCGCGCTGGACCGCCGAGCGGATCTCGTCGGAGTGGTCGGCCACCTCGGCGCCGAAATTGCCGACCAGGCATCCGCGGACGAAGCCGCTGTCCATCGTGTCCGAGCCCATGAACTCGAAGTGCGTCCGGAGCCGTTCCAGCGGAGGACGCCCGGCCGTGTCGAGCATGTCGAAGCGCAGACCGGCGGCATAGCGGTCGAGCGCCTCCAGGGCGCAGTCCTCTTTGCTCGCGAAGTGGTTGTAGAAAGAACCCTTCGGGGCGCCGGCGGCCGAGGTGATGTCGCTGATGCCGGTGGCGTTGAAGCCCCGGGTGCGGAACTGCTCCAGTGCCGCCTGCGCGATCTCCTCGCGCTTCGATGCGCGTGCCATTCTGCTCACCTCCCCCTCAATATGTCCGGTCGTCTTAGTCGCTGTCAAGCCGGGGTCACGGGGCCCGTGCGCTTGTCCGGCCGGGCTTGACGCCGTCTAAGACGACTGGTCATATTGAAAGTGACATCGCCACACCGAGCCCCGCCGGCCCGTGCCGGCCGGGCGGTACCAAGGAGCCCTCCATGTCCACCACCTACCGAGCCTTCGAGGCCACCGGAGTCCACAACCTCCGGCTGGTCGAGCGCGAGCTGATCGACCCGGCGCCCGGACACGTCCGGCTCCGGGTGCAGACCTGCGGCGTCTGCCACACCGACGTCCTCGCCGTGGAGGGCATGCGTGCCGACCCGTCGAGTCCGATCGTGCCCGGCCACGAGATCGTCGGCGTGATCGACGCCGTCGGGCCCGGCGTCACCGCCTGGCATCCCGGCGACCGCGTCGGGGTCGGCTTCCTGAACGGACACTGCGGGGAGTGCGAGCCGTGCCGCCGGGGCGACTTCGTCAACTGCCTCGACCAGGGGCAGACCGGCACGAACATCGACGGCGGCTACGCCGAGGTGACCTACGCGCGTGCCAGCGGACTGGTCCGCATCCCCGACGGCATGTCCGCGGCCGAGGCCGCCCCGCTGCTGTGCGCCGGACTGACCACCTTCTCGGCGCTCCAGCAGGACTCCGTCCGGGCGGGCAGCCTGGTGGCCGTGCAGGGCATCGGCGGCTTGGGACACCTCGCCCTGCAGTACGCGCGCAGCCTCGGATACCGGGTCGTCGCCGTCGCTCGCGGCAAGGACAAGGAGCCGCTCGCCCGTGAGCTGGGCGCTCACGAGTACATCGACAGCTCGGAGACCGACCCCGGCGCGGCGCTGGCCGACCTGGGCGGCGCCTCGCTCGTCGTCGCCACGGCGTCGAGCGGCGCGTCCATGAACCCGCTGCTGCGCGGTCTGGCCCCCGGTGGGAAGCTCGTCGTCGTGGGTGCCGCGCCCGACCCGCTGTCGGTGTCCACCGCCGACCTGATCTTCGGTACCCGGAGCATCGTCGGCAGCCTGACCGGCTCGTCGATCGAGAACGAGGACAACCTCGGCTTCACCCTGGCCCACGGCATCCGCCCCGCCATCGAGACGATGCCCTTCGAGCGGGCCATGGACGCCTACGAGCGGATGCTCTCCGGCAAGGCGCGGTTCCGCGTCGTCCTCGACGTCGCCGCCTGATCGTCGTCCTCGCCGTCGCCGCCGGACCCGGCTCATCCCTCGCGCGGGGGCCGTACGGTCACGGCGGTCCGGCCTCGCGAGCGATGGCCGAGGCCGCCGGCCACGCCATGCCGGGGGCCGCGCGGGTCCCGCAGGTACAGGTCGCGTGCCGTGCGGTTCTCGGGGCGCGACCGTGGTGACGGTGGGTCTCGGCACCGGGTCCGTTGCCGGGCACGCGTCCGCCGGGGTGGGCGTCCGCTCCGGACGGTGCTCCCTCGCTGCCTCCCGTCCGCCTGGGCCGACTACAGGTCCAGCAGCGCCTGCTCGACGGCCTCCGTCAGAGCCGGGTGGATGTACAGGACGTCGTGCCCGATCCGGTCCACCGTCAGTCCCAGGGACATGGCCTGGATCAGGGGCTGGATGAGCGTCGCGGCCTGGGGCCCGATGATGTGCGCGCCCAGGAGCATGCGATCGGCCGGACTCGCGAGGAGTTTGACGAAACTGGTGGTGTCCTCCAGGGCCCACCCGTAGGCGGTCTGGGCGTAGTCGCGAACGCTCACCAGGCGGTCGATGCCGCGCCGCCGCGCCTCCTGTTCCGTGAGACCGACGCTGGCGATCTGCGGACTGGTGAACACCGCGTGCGGCGCCACCCTGTTCGGCAGCGTCCGCACGTCCTGCGGATGGAGGATGTTGTGCCGCACCACCCGCGACTCGGCGTTCGCCACGTGCTTGAGCTGGAAGTGGTTCACGGCGTCGCCGAGTGCCCACACCCCGGGCACGGACGTGCGGTAGGCGTCGTCGGTGACGATGTGACCGTGTTCGTCCAGCTCCAGCCCGCCGTCGACGGCCCGCAGCCGGTCGGTGTTGGGCCTGCGGCCGACGCACACCAGCAGCATGTCGGCCCCGACGGCGTGCTCACCGTCCGGACCCGCCACCACCGCCGCCACACCGTCCCCCTTCGGTGCGACCGAGGTGATCTCGGCGCCGAGCAGCACACGGTGCCGCTGTGAGGCGAGCTCGGTGAAGCGCTGCGACACCTGCTCGTCCTCCGCCATGAGCAGGCGTGGCCCGCGCTGCACGATCGTGACGTCCACGCCGAACGAAGCGAAGACGTGGCCGAACTCGGCCGCGATGAAGCCGCCGCCGAGCACCAGCATGGACGCGGGCAGGGCGTCGATCCGCATGATCGTGTCCGAGGTGTGGAAGGCGACGGTGTCGAGGCCGGGGATGTCCGGCACCACCGGCCTCGACCCGACCGCGACGACGAACGTCTCGGCGGTGATCCGCTCCGTCCCGACCTCCAGCACCTTCGGGGCGACGAAGCGGGCCGCCTCGGTGAAGACGTCGACGCCCTGGCCTCTGCGGTACTCCACCGCACTCTCGTGCAGCGGATCGATGCGGTCGAACACGCGGTCCCGGACGGACTTCCAGTCGACGTGCGCGACGCTCGCGTGGACGCCGAGGCGCCGTGCCGCCCGCGCGCCCTCGGCGGCGTCCGCGGCGACGACGAACATCTTGCTCGGTATGCACCCCCGGTTCAGACACGTGCCGCCGAAACGGTCCGGTTCGACGATGGCGGTCCGCAGGCGATCGAATTCCTCGGACAGCAGCATGTTGCCGCTGCCTGCCCCCAGGATGACGAGATCGTAGTGCCGCATGTCTTCCACCTTCCGTGGGCGGGACACCGGCCTCGCGCCGCATGGCTGTGAACGTGCGGTCCTGCTGATCACAATTCTGTCCGCATGCGCCGCTTTCCACCACTGCCGGACGTGAGGGCGCTCCGGCCCGCGGCCGGCGCGTCAGGACACCGTCCCGTCCCGCCGGTACGCCGATGGTGCGCTGGTCGGCCTTGCCGCCGTAGGTGATGCGCACGATCGCGCGCCAGATCCCGCGACCCGGGGCGGAGTGCGCCTGCGGAGAGGCGTCACGCCGTGGTCTGCCATCCGGGTTCCAGGCTGTCGAGGAGGGCGTGGAAGGCTTTGTGGGCCCGGTCCCAGTGGCCGTCGGCCAGCGGGGCGATCAGCAGGCCGAGGGAGGCGTCGGTCAGGAGGGTGGCCTGTGTGCGCGCCCGCTCTTCGGTCATGCCGAGGTCACGGAATACGGAGGTGTACAGGAGGGTCCATTCGGTGACGATGTCGCGCATGACGTGCCCGTAGCGGTCGGGGTGAAGCACGCTGGCGCTCATGATCTCGAAGTAGAGAGGGAATGTGGCGCGTACGTCGGGGTCGCTGAATTGTCGCCACACCTCCTCCAAGAAGCGGCGCAGGTCGGCGGGGCTCGCGGGCGGGCCGATGGCCTCCTGTAGTGCGCGGGTGCGCAGCAGGGGTCGACGCTCGTAGACGTCGAGGGCCTCGGCGACCATCCGTTCCTTGGTGCCGAAGTAGTAGAGGAGCATGCGGTCGCTGGTACCCAGGGCCTTGGCAAGAGGTCGCAGGGACAGGTCCGCGATGCCGTTGCGCATGACGTACTCGCGGACCCGGTCGAGAAGGTCGCGTCGCTTGGCTGGATCGGGTGGGCGAGGCATGGGGGCTCCTGGGGTCGCGCGGCCGAGCATTCCGTGCTGTCCGTTATCGAGTCTTTCGTGAGGTATTTACTGTAGCGACAGCTACGTCTATATTTGAGATGTAGCGACTGCTACGTGCAGGGGCCTGGCGTACGCCTGGCACGTCCACCGGCCGGCCGGCCCGGTCGTCAGCGAAGGGACTGATCCCCGTGGCCACCTGGGTCATCGGCTACCACATCGCCTTTCACCGGGGAGGCCGGTCGGCTCGCGCCGCTGCACCGTCGCGGCTCGCCCGACAGTGGGCTCTGTGGTCCCGCCTGCTCGCGCCGCTGCGGCCGTTTGACGCACCGCGTGGCCGCGCCACCGCCTGGGACGCCTCCTGGCCCCTGCAGCGGGAACTGACCTCCGTGCGTCAAGCCCGACGTCTGGTGACCGCGCAACTGGGCGACTGGGCTGTGGTTGAGCTCGCCGACACCGCCGAGCTATTGGTCAGCGAACTGGTCACCAATGCTCTGCGGCACACGCGCGGTCCGCTCAGGCTCAACCTGCAGCTGCGCGACTCCCGCCTGCTGTGCGAGGTCGAGGACACTGAGTCCACCAGCCCCGCGCGCGGCGCCGCCGACCCGGATGCGGAGAACGGCCGGGGCATCGAGCTCCTCGACCTGCTCGCGGACGCCTGGGGCAGTGTCCGGACCGCCACCGGCAAGACCATGTGGTTCGAGCTGCGGGCCGAAAGTCATCGTCGTGAGACGCAGGCGCCGTGATGACGATGGCCTGCGGAAGTCGCGGTCGGCCGAAGTCCCAAGGCGGAGCTGCCGACGAATAGGTACGACCGAGAACGGAGAGCACGGCCGACGCGAACGCATCGTGCGCGAACCGTTGGACAGGGTCTGCCGTCGGTCAGGTCCGGAGCCCAGGACCAGGACCGACCGTTGCGTTCCGCGCTGACCGTGCACAGGACCGCGATCGCGAGCGGTGCCGGAGGGCAGGTCCGGTATCGCGCTTCACGGACAGGCACCTACTAGGTACCATCGCGGGTATGCCATCCCTGAACGTGTCCTTCACCGAAGAGGAACTCGAGGGTGTGCGGGCTGCGGCCGCCGCAGAGGGCAAGAGCCTCAAGCAGTACCTGCACGACCTCGGAATCCGCGAGATGCAGCGCAAACAGTTCGTCGCGGGCGCCACCGAATGGGCGGAGCGGCTGCGCGGCGAGTTCGACGAGGCCTTCCCCGACGAAGTGCCGCCCGCCGAACGCGGCGACGGGGCCGCTGCCGCCT
Organism: Streptomyces sp. NPDC026538; assembly: GCF_055567535.1. Taxonomy (NCBI): domain Bacteria; kingdom Bacillati; phylum Actinomycetota; class Actinomycetes; order Kitasatosporales; family Streptomycetaceae; genus Streptomyces; species Streptomyces sp. NPDC026538. The sequence continues at coordinate 271,061 of NZ_JBVHQG010000006.1, read as the reverse complement.
GATGCCGCCCCTCTACATCGACGTCTCCTGGCTGCTGGACATCCAGGAGAACGCGCTTGGCCACGACGACCTGACCGTGGCGGACTACTCCGCGCTGGTCGCCGCCGTCGCCCGCCACAAGACCCGGATGCCCACCCTCGCGACAGCCGACCCGGACACGGCCTGGCGCGCCGCGGCCCTGCTGCACACGATCGTGCGCTTGGAGCCGCTCCCGCACCGCAACAGCCTGTACGCCGCGTTCATCACCGCCCAGTACATGGCGCAGGCCGGCGAAGGCATCGATCCTCCCTACGGTGCCCTGTCCGACCTGGTCCGCAAGGTCCGAGACACCCGTATCAGCGTCCAGGACGTCGCCGACCAGCTGCGCGACTGGAAGCTGTAGCACCGGCGCTGGTGCGGTATCGACAGGGTGGTCGTGGCCTGCTGATCTCTGGCTTTCCATCCGGGGAAACGGCCGTGGATACCCCCCGGAGGGCGCCTCAGTCCGCAGGCCCACCGCCGACCGGGATGTCCAGCCGGTGGGCCACGGTGGTCAGGGCCGGCCCCAGGGGGAGCGCGACGCGGGTGAGGGCGTGCGGGTCGCCCCGGGTCGGGTCCTGGTTGACGATCAACACCGGCTTTCCCTCCTGGTGCGCCTGGCGGACGAACCGGAGCCCGGACATCACCGTCAGCGACGAGCCCAGCACCAGTAGCGAGGACGCTTCACGGACCAGCCGTCGGCAGTGCTCGACGCGCTGTGGCGGAACCGCCTCGCCGAAGAACACCACGTCCGGTTTGAGTACGCCGCCGCAGGCGGTGCAGGGCACGATGCGGAAATCCCCGACCTGCGCGTCGGTGAGGTCGGCGTCACCGTCCGGGTTGATCCCCGCGGCCACCGGGTCGAAGCCGGGGTTCTCGGCCTCCAGCCGCCGGGCGAGTTCGCGGCGCGGGCTGAAGGCGCCGCACGAGAGGCAGACGACCCGGTCGAGGCTGCCGTGGAGTTCCACGACGCCCTCGCTGCCGGCGGCCTGGTGCAGGCCGTCGACGTTCTGCGTGATCACACCCGAGACGTGGGCGTGCCGTGCGAAAGCGGCCACGGCCCGGTGCCCGGCGTTGGGGAGGGCCCGGCCGAAGGTGCGCCAGCCGAGGTGGCTGCGCGCCCAGTAGCGGCGCCGCGCGTGGGCGCTGCCGGTGAAGTCCTGGTAGGTCATCGGGGTGTGCCGGGTCAGGCTCCCGCCCTTGCCCCGGTAGTCCGGGATGCCTGACTCAGTGGAGATGCCCGCGCCGCTGAGCACCAGAACACCGCCGGTGCTCAGCGCGTCGACGACCGGTTGCAGGTCGGTGGTCCCCGGCGGCAGATCCGTGGCGGGGGTCCAGCTCAGGGTGGGGCGCATGCGCATGCCGCCAGGGTACGGAGTCGGCGGCGGCTCAGGGCCGGCGCAGGTGGGGGCAGGACGCCCCGACACTCGCGGGAATCACGGTCAGCGGCTCCGGCAACCACGGCAAGACCGCCACCACGGCATTCGAGGACACCTGGCTGGACCTCCGCCACTTTCTCGGTCCGAACACGATCGAGGGCAGCTTGGACCGCCACGCGCTGATCCTTGACGACATCGACCGGCCGCGCATGCACGGGGCCGATGACCAGGACGTCCTGGACCTGAGCCGATCGCTGGTGAGCTTTGAGGTCACAACGGGGATACACCGTCCGGACACGAGTCCCAGGTGGCAGGGTCGCTCCACGCCGGACGAATCGTTCGGTGAACGGTCATGGCGGCCGCGAAACGAACACATCCGAATCGCGTCAACGGTCGGATACCGGGCGCTGCGACGTGCCGCGGGGATCTTGACAGGGGCGACCGAATCGCGTGAGGCGATATCCCGGCGAACCGGGGTAGCCGCCAGACACACGGCGGTTGAACGCCCACCCTTCAAGGAGAACCATGTTCACACGCACGTCCCGTCGTCTGCGCGGCATCGCCCGTCGGGTCTTCGGCTGGCAGCACCTGCGTCCGGCCCAACTGGACGCGATGAAGGCCGTGATGAAGGGGCGTGACGTACTCGCCGTCATGCCGACCGGTGCGGGCAAGTCCGCCGTGTACCAGGTGCCCGCGGTCCTGCTCGGCGGTCCGGTCGTGGTCGTCTCACCGCTGATCGCGCTGCAGCGGGACCAGATGCAGAGCCTGCTCGGATCCGGCGCGTTGCGCACCGCCGCCATCAACTCCGCGCAGCGCCAGAGCGACAACGAGACGGCATGGGCCCGCATCAGCGCCTCCTCGGTGGACGTGGTCTTCCTCGCTCCTGAGCAGCTCGCCAAGCCGGATGTCACTGACCGGCTCGCCGCCGTCCGGCCCCGGCTGCTGGTGGTGGACGAGGCACACTGCGTGTCGTCCTGGGGACACGACTTCCGGCCCGACTACCTGCGGCTGCGCCACGCGCGCGAGCGGCTTGGCAACCCGCCGGTGCTCGCCCTGACCGCGAACGCGGCGGCCCCGGTCCGCCGGGACATCGCCGAGCGCCTCGGCATGGACGACCCGGTGGAGATAGTGGCCGGCTTCGACCGTCCCAACATCCACCTGGACGTGTCGACCTTTCAGGACGGAGCCGCCAAGGAGCGGTTCGTCGTGGAGCGGGCGGCCGTCGAGGAGAAGCCGGGAATCGTGTACGCGGGGACGCGACGGGCCGCGGACAGCTACGCCGCGCAGTTGAGCGGCCTCGGGCTCTCCGCCGCGAGCTACCACGCGGGCCGGTCCGCCGCCGAACGCGGCCGAACCCAGGACCGGTTCAGCTCCGGTGAACTCGACGTGGTCGTGGCGACCTCGGCGTTCGGGATGGGCATCGACAAGGCGAACGTACGGTTCGTACTCCATGCGTCCGTCCCCGGCTCGCTCGACGCCTACTACCAGGAGATCGGCCGGGCCGGCCGCGACGGGGCACCGGCCAGGGCGATCCTCGCCTACCGTCCGCAGGATCTCGGTCTGCAACGCTTCTTCGCCGCCGGCGCTCCCGACGCCGACGCCTTGCGCCGCGTCGCCAAACGGCTGCGCGGCGAGGAGGGCGCCGTGGGCGAGACCCGGCTCCGGGCCGACTGCGAACTCGACGCGACGGCACTCTCCGCCGTGCTGAACCTGCTGGAGGAGGCCGGCGCCGTCCGTACCGGACGGGACGGCAGCCGCTTCACCGGCGCCGCCGGCGCCTCCGCGGATGACGACGTCGACGCCGCTGTGCAGAGCGCCCTCGCCGTCCACGCCACGCACCGCAAGCTCGAACAGTCCCGGGTCGACATGATGCGTGGGTACTCCGAGACGACCGACTGCCGACGGCGGTTCCTCCTTGGCTACTTCGGCGAGTCCGTCCCCGTCCCGTGCGGGGCGTGCGGGAACTGCACGGCCACGGTGGCCAAACCTGCGAGCGGGCTGAGGCGCGAGCGGTCCGGAGACGGACGGCCGTACAAGGCGGCCACGCGGCAGCGCCGGTGGATCCGGGCCGGTGCGCGCGCGGGCGCCTCCGCGGGTGCCGGCCGGGCGGCGGAGACGGCCGCACGATCCGCGGCCGACGACCACGCCTACCTGCCGGGCGTCCGCGTGCGCCATGACCAGTGGGGCCAGGGCGAGGTCATGAGCGAGGGCGACGGCAAGATCACCATCCTGTTCGAGTCGGTCGGCTATCGCACCCTGTCGCTGGCCGTGGTGACGGACAGACAGTTGCTCGCCACGTTGCCCGACTCAACGCGCTGACGCAGGCCCGCGAGTCCCGGACGTCGAGAGGCGGCCCTGCCGTAAGGGCGGCGGGCTCGTAGCGGGCCCAGCTGGCCGACGTCCAGAGCGGCGAGCACTGGCTGCACATCTCACCGAGATCGAGAACCGTGGCGTCGGTGACGTGCTGATGCTGGTCCCCGACGGACTCACAGGCCTGCGCGCGAGGGCAGCCGAAGGGCTTCCGGTCGAGCCCGGAAGGAAAGGCTGAGCGTGATCTCCGGCGATCGGCTGGACGCACCGGGGGAGTGGCATGCGCGGTTCGTCCAAGAGCCGCCGAACTGGACACTTCTGCCCTCTTTGCGGGGTATGGGGTTGGCGTAAAGGTGACTTGACGCCTGGTGGACAGGGCAAACTGCTGACCTCGGCACTTGACGGCACCACGCTGTCGTCCCATGAGAGACATGAACAACAGGTGGCGCCGCGGGATCCGCCCTCCCCGGCCTCGGCATACGGCTGCGGCCGCCGCCCTCGTGGCGCTCGTGGCCGGCCTGACCGCCGCGCCCGGCGCCGCTCAGGACCTGGGCCCGCACACCGGGCGAACGGAAGCCGCCGCGCAGAGCGGAGCCGCCCGGTCGCCGATCACCTCCCGGCACCAGCTCACCCTGATCACCGGCGACCGCGTCACGCTGGAGACGGACACCTCGGGCAAGCAGAGCGTGTCGGTCGAACCCGCCAAGGGCCGTGAACGCGTCGCGTTCATCAAGCGCCAGGCCGGCCGCGACTGGACGGTCATACCCGCCGACACGCTCCCGCTGCTCGCGACGGGCCGCCTCGACAAGGCGCTGTTCAACGTCTCCGCCCTGGTCCGGGGCAAGTACGCGCAGCGGTCGAGCCTGCCGCTGATCGTCGAGTACGCCGGGGACGCGGGCACCGCCCGGCGACAGCTGACCGCCGCCGGCGCCGACACCGTCCGCCCCATCGGCGGCACCCCCTTCGCCACCCTCGGCGAACACCGCGCGGACGCCGCCGGGTTCTGGAAGGGCATCGCCCCGGGCCGGGCGGACGCCACCTCCTTCGGAGCGGGTGTGCGCCGGGTCTGGCTGGACGGCCACTCCAGGATCCAGCTCGACAGCACGGTGCCGCGCATCGGCGCGCCGCACGCCTGGGAGAAGGGCTACACGGGCACCGGCGTCAAGGTCGCCGTGCTCGACACGGGTTACGACCCGAACCACCCGGACCTCAAGGGCCTGGTCACCGAGTCCGCGAACTTCACCACCGAGCCGAACACCGACGACCTGAACGGTCACGGCACCCATGTGACGTCCACGGTCGCCGGTTCCGGCGCGGCCTCCGACGGCAAGTACAAGGGTGTGGCACCCGGTGTGCAGATCCTGTCCGGCAAGGTGTGCACCGCGGACGGCAACTGCGACAACTCCGACATCGTCGAGGGCCTGGCCTGGGCCGCCCAGCACGGCGCCAAGGTGATCAACCTCAGCCTGGGCGACACGGACACGCCGGAGACCGACGCCGTGGAGGCCATGGTCGACACCGTCAGCCGCGACTACGGCACGCTGGTCGTGGCCGCGGCCGGCAACAGCGGTCCCGACAAGGTCTCCTCCCCCGCCTCCGACGACCGTGCGCTGGCCGTCGGCGCGGCCGAGGAGGACGACGACCTCGCCGTCTTCAGCTCGGTCGGCCCCCGGGTGGGCGACTCCGGACTCAAGCCGGACATCATCGCCCCCGGCGTCAACGTAGTCGCCGCACGGGCGGGCGGTACCACCGCCGACGACGGCTACGTCGCGATGAGCGGCACGTCCATGGCGACGCCCCATGTGACCGGAGCCGCCGCCATCCTGTTCCAGGAGCACCCGGACTGGACGGCGGAGCAGGTCAAGCGCCAGCTGATGCAGTCGGCGACCGGCGCCAAGGAGCACGGCGCCTACTTCCAGGGCGCCGGCCGCGTCGACGTCGCTCGCGCGGTCGACCAGGACGTCACCGCCGACACCACGGCGCTGGACTTCGGGCAGATCCGCTGGACGGACGGCAGGCGCCCCCCGGTGACCAAGACCATCACCTACCGCAACCCGGGCACCGCGCCGGTCACCCTTCAGCTGAAGGACAACCCGAGCAGCGGGAAGAAGGACGTGCCCGCTCCGGCCGGCGTGTTCCGGCTCAGCGCCGACTCGGTCACCGTGCCCGCGCACGGAACTGCGGACGTCACCCTCACCGCGACGCCGGAGGCCACCACCACGTACGCCGCGTACAGCGGCGCGGTGACCGCGACCTCCGCGGACGGCCAGGTCTCGGTGCGCGTCCCGTTCGGCATGGACATCGAGCAGCCGTCCTACGACCTGCGCATCGACATGAGGAGCCGCACGGGCGCCGCCCCCGACAACGCCTACCTGCTGGTCAACTCGGCCGACGGCAAGGAGTACGACGTCGAGGCGCTCGGCAAGAGCAGCACGGTGGTGCGACTGCCGAAGGACACCTACTCGGTGAGCGGCTTCTACTTCGACGCCTCCTTCACCGAGGGCACCATCGTCGGCGTGCCGAAGGTCGTGATGAGCGCCGACCGGCAGGTGACCATCGACGCCCGCAAGGCGAAGCCCGTCACGGTGTCGGCACCGAGCCGCTCCGCGCGCATCATGTCGGCCGAGATCGGCACGATCAGCATGGCCGACCAGCTTCTCTCGGTCACCATGTACAACGCGATCGGCACGGACCACATCGACGGCGTGTACGCGGTGCCGACGGCCCGGGACAAGGAATCGAAGTTCACGTACCTCGTCACCAGTGTCTGGGGCGACCCGGCCGGCCCCGACGGGAACCCGTCCTCGGTCTACTACCTGACGCGACCGGTGCACGGCGCGATCCCGGCGGACCCCGCCTATCACCCCCGCAAGTCGGAGCTGGCCCGGGTCAACACCACGTTCGCCGCGACCACGCCGGGGACCACGGCCACGCGCCTGGTGTGGACGTACGTCGACAACGTCCGCTTCAGCGGGCGGGCGATGGAGGGGGTCCCGGTCCCGACGCGGCGCGTCGACTACTTCTCGGCGGCGGACGGCCTGCGCTGGCAGACGGCCTTCGACCAGAACAGCTTCCTCGATCCGGACGCGCACGGGCAGAGCTACCTGAGCGACCTGCACGGCTACAAGGCAGGCTCCCAGGTCGAGGAGCGCTGGAACGGCGGGATCCAGGCCGTGGGCCTCTCGTCCCAGATGGCCGCCTTCCGTGAGGGCGACACGATGTACCGGCCCTTCCAGTCGGCCGCGAACGGCAACCTCGACCTGGTGGCCGACACCACGTCCGGCCTGCCCGAGGTGAAGCTGTGGCGCAACGGCGAGCTGGTCTCCCAGGACTGGAGCATGAGCGACGTCCCGGCCGACGCCACCCCCGCCGACTACCGTCTGACGGTCGAGCACAACCGTGACATGGCCCCCAGCTCCGTCTCCACGAGTGTGCGGGCGGAATGGCGGTTCCGGTCGCAGACCACGGCGACCCGGCAGGCGCTGCCGCTGTACGCGGTCCGCATGTCGCCGAAGCTGGACGAGTGGAACCGGGCCGAGGCCGGCCGCGAGCTCGACATCCCGGTCCTGATCCAGCGGACGGCCGGCGCCCCGGCATCGCCCGTCCGCGTCTTCACCACCGAGGTCTCCTTCGACGAGGGGAAGACCTGGCAGTCGGTGCGGGTCAAGGGCTCCGGCATGGAGCGCACCGTGACCGTGGAGCACCCGCGCCGCGCCGCGGGCGGCTCGGTCAGCCTGCGCGTCCACGTCGAGGACGCGGCGGGCAACTCCTTCAAGGAGACCGTCATCAAGGGCTACCTGCTCAAGTAACCGCCTGCGCGGAGCAGTCACGTCCTCGGGCAGCTGCTTCCACGGAGTAGTCACGGCCTCGGGCAACCGGGTCCGCGAGCAGCAGCCCGGCCCGCAGCGGCGGGACGAACGGGGACAGGGCCCACCGGACACGTCCGGTGGGCCCTGTCCGGGTGCGTTGCGGCGTCCGCCGTACTCTCAGAGCCAGTCGCGGCGGGCCGCGTGCCAGCCCAGCTGCATACGGGTCGCGACGCCAGCCAGGCTCATCAGGCCCTGGATACGCCGCTGGACGGTGCGCTTACTGACCCGCAGCTGCCCGGCTATCGCCTCGTCCGTCATACCGGCGACCATCAGGGAGAGCAGGTGCCGGTCCTCCCCGACCGGCGAGGCGGCATCCGTGGTGCCGGCGCCCCCGATCTGGCCCTCCTCGGTCACCCGGAGCGGGGCCCCGATCTCCCAGTGGTGTTCGAACAGGGCGATGAGCGCGTCCAGCAGGCTGCTCTCCCGCACCACCGCGGCCCGCAGTTCCCGGGGGTTGCGGGACGTGCCCGAGGCGGCCAGCGGCAGGATGGCCACCGAGCGGTCGGCGATCGCCATCCGCAGCGGCAGCAGCGGCACCGCCCGGGCGACCTCTCCGGCGCACACGCCCTTGACGACGTAGTCCACCGAGGCGGGATCGTCGAAGTACGCCTGCTCGTACAGCGCCCGGTAGAGCACGCCCCGGTCCAGCGCGTCGAACTCCTCCTGATTGCTCTCCGGGGACATGGCCACGTACTGGGCCTTCACGAACCACATCATCTCGCGGGCGGCGCCGTCCTGGAGCTGGCGCAGATGCTGGCGCAGTGCCGCCGCGCCGGTGATGATCTCGACGGCCTCGCCCGTGCTCCGGGCCCATGCGCTGCGGCGGTGTGTCTCCGCCAGTTCGTAGACGGCGGCCCGGGTCTGTTCCAGGGCGTCGAAGTGACGTTGGAGCCGGGGCATGAGGGCCACCTGCGGCGGCACGGCCGTGAACCATTCGGGACTGTCCTCGACCACTGACGCCAGGCCCTTGTGCTCCAGCGCGCGCAGCAGCAGCCGCGCGGTGACGACGTCAAGGGCCGAGCGGCCGGAGATGTCCTGAGCGGACGCCGTCCCGGTGGCGACCAGAAGGCGGTACACCTCGCTCTCGTCGGCCGTCAGGCCCACCGTCTCCAGCATGTCGCACCTTTCTCACCATCCGGGCCGCCTCTGCCCGGCTTTCCGCGGGGGGAACGCGGTCGGCCCGGCAATTGTTTCCACCAGCCCCCGGGACCACGACGGCTTTCACGGCGATCCGGTGCACCGTGACGGGCGGTGCCGTCAGCACATCCGGTGGCCCCCGGGCGGGGCCGCTCGAGTGTCACAGACTGTGGGCCACGGGGTGGCGGGGTTCGTACAGCGGCAGTTCGGCGCCACTGGGCAGACGCACCGCCGTCAGCCTGCCCCAGCGCTGTTCGCTGACCGGGCGGGAGATCTCGACGCCCCGCGCGCGCAGTTCCCCGAGCTGGGCGTCGAGGTCCTCGCACATCAGGTAGAACTCGTGCTGGGGGGCGCCCTCGGTGGGGTGTACGGCGATCTCTGCCGGGGGCAGTTTGAAGATCAGCCACCCGCCGCCCGCGTCGACACCGGGGAAGGCGAGGACGTCGCGGATGAAGGCGCGGTCGGCCTCCGCGTCCTGGCTGTAGAGGATGACGTGGGCGCCGTTGATCATGCCGGTCCTTCGTTTCGCCGAGTTGGGGCCGTTGGGTCTACGGGGTCACCGGGCCCGACTGGTCCCAGCCGGGCACGAGGTCGTCCCGGTGGACATCTTCCCCGTGGACCCGCTCGCCGCAGGTCTCGCACACCGTGTGGGTGACGAGTTCGTGATCCCGGTGCCGGATCCGGGCGGGCGGTGCGGTGACGACCCAGCGGTCGCCCCAGCCGATCAGCTCGCGGGTGATGGCCCCCAGATCGCGCCCGGCCTCCGTCAGGTAGTAGCCGCTGTAGCGGGCGTCGTCCGGCAGCGGGCGCCGTTCGAGGACGCCACTCTCCACCAGCGCCTTCAGGCGCGCGGCGAGCCGGTCGGTAGGAGCGCCGGTGTTCCTGGCGATCTGCCGGAAGCGGTGGTTGCCGAGCATGACCTCGCGGATCGCAGGCAGGGCCCAGCGGTCACCGATGATCTGGAGGGCCGCGGCGAGGGAGCACGGGCGCCCCGCCATGTCCCGCGGGTCGATAGGCGTGGTCATCTTCCCAGTATCGCCCGACAGGGTTTGATTTCCAAACCACCCTGTGTTTGGGTTGCGCCATGTCCACACTGCTTCGGTTTTCAAAGCACCCTCGGACGGCCGCCGCAGTCGTCCTGGTGGCCGTCTTCATGACCAACCTGGATCTGCTGATCGTCAACGTCGCGCTGCCCGCCGTGGGAGAGGACCTCTCCAAAGACGGCGGCGCGGTGGGCCTCGGATCGCTGTCCTGGATCCTCAACGCCTACGCGATCACCTTCGCCGCGCTGCTGGTGGTGGCCGGGCGTGCCGGTGACCGCATAGGGCAGCGGCCGGTCTTCCTCGCCGGGATCGCCGTCTTCACGCTCGCGTCGCTGGGCTGTGCCCTGGCCCCGAACCTGGCAACCCTCATCGTGGCCCGGATGGTGCAGGCCGTGGGGGCGGCGGCCCAGATCCCGACCTCGCTGGCCCTGCTGCTGGCGGCGGTGCCGGCCGAGCGCCGCACCCAGGCCACCCGCGGCTGGGCCGGGGTCGGCGGACTTGCCGCGGCCGCCGGGCCCGTCGCCGGTGGCCTGCTGACCGAGGTGGACTGGCGGTGGGTCTTCGCCGTCAACCTGCCCATCGGCATCGCGGCGCTCCTCGTCGGCCGAGCCGCACTGCCGAAGCCGGCCGCACGAGAGACCGGGCCGCTGCCCGACCTCCTCGGCGCCCTGCTGGTCATCGTCTCGATCGCGTCGCTGTCCGGGGCGCTGGTGCAGGCACCCGACCAGGGCTGGACGAGCGGCGAGACCGTACTGCTGCTGGCCGTCGCCGTGATCGGCGGCGCCGCGTTCGTGTTCCGGTCCCTGCGGCACCCCCGTCCGCTGTTCGAGCTGGACCTGCTGCGGCTGCCGCGCTTCGGTGCGGCGAACGCGGGCAGCCTCCTGTTCGGCGTGGCCTTCTCGCTCATGCTGCTGTCGGACGTGCTGTGGTGTCAGGAGGTCTGGCACTGGAGCGCCCTGCGCACCGGTCTCGCCCTGGCCCCCGGCCCCGCGCTCGTGCCCGTCGTCACCGTGCTGACCACCCGCGCCGCGCAGCGCCTGGGGCAGGGACCGCTCATCGCGGCGGGCGGCGTGCTGTTCGCCGGTGGCATGGTCTGGTTCGCGATCTTCGCGTCGGTCGCACCGGACTACGCGAGCGAGCTGCTGCCCAGCCAGCTGCTGACCGGTACGGGAGTGGGCCTGGCCCTGGGCACACTGGTTGCCGCCGGCGTGCACGCGGTACCAGGACACCGTGCGGCGACCGGGTCGGCGCTGGTGAACTCGGTGCGCCAGATCTCGGCCACCATCGGGGTCGCCGTCCTGGTCGCGGTCCTCGGCTCCCACGTCGACGCCACCTCGCACCACGACTTCCGGGTCGTCTGGTACACGGCCGCGGCGCTGAGTCTGGTGACCTCGGCGATCGGGGCGCAGCTCAGCCGAGGGCGGGGCCCCGAGCGGACGGGACCCACCGCGCCGAAGGAAGCCGAGGCGACCGGACAGGCTCTGCCGCAGACATCCTGACCGGCCGGTGTCCGTCCAGCGCGCCGGCCGAGGAGGGCTCTGACGACTCGTCCGCGTGCGGACCGCCCTGTGGCCGTCCGTCGACGTGCTCGTACCGCCGCCCATGGCCTTCTTCGCCCACGACGCGCAGCGCGCCGGGACCGGTTCATCCGGTTCTCCCGTCATCCCCGTTCAGGGCAGAACCCCCACCGGACTGCGTACCGTGTCCCGCCTGGCGGGCCGTCCGAGACGACCACGGCCACGGCGAGCAGCCACTGATGTCATCGGAATGCCCGCCTCGGGATTTCTCTTGATTTCGCTCGCTTCCGCCGGCTTCCCCGACCTCAATTCGGCCAGGGTGCGCCCATCACACGCTCGACCATCGTCGTGCTGCGGAAACCTGGAATGAAATGTTCCAGCACGTCCGCGTTGACGGTCCCGTACGTCGTGTCGGGACGATTCTTCAGTCCGTCGACGAACGCCTGCAGGAATCCCTTCTTGAATTGTCCGCGCGGATGGGCGGCGATGATCTCGTCCACCCGGCCGCCGTTCAGCCGCTCCAGTCCCCAGCCGACCGCGTCGGTCAGCACGCCGTAGTTCGTGGCAGCCGCCTCCGGGCCCATCCGGCCGGGGATCCCCGGGGTCGTGTGCAGTGCGATCGCCGTCCAGACGACCTCCGCGGCACTCTTCGAGAAGCCGCGGTCGAGCAGGAACCTGCGCGCGTGGTCGGCGCTGTCGAGCTCGAAGCGCTGCTCCACCTCGGAGAATGGGGTCGAAAGCCCCGTGTCGTGGAACATCGCGGATATGTAGAGCAGCTCCGGATCGGGCTGCAGACCGAGCGCGCGGGCCTGCAGAGAACCGAAGAGGAATACCCGACGGGAGTGGTGGAAGATCAGCGGGCTGGCCGTTTCGCGAAGAAACGCGGTGGCCTCCGTCGCAGCTGCCGTCTCGGGAATTTCCACTGCTGCGATGATGTCAGTCATGATGTTCGTGCTTTCGGTGTGACCGTGCGGAACGGGCTGTTCGCCTCATCTCCACGGTGCCGATCGCGCGGCCTCTGCCGCCACCTGGGCACGGCCATGAATCACTCGAATCCGGACACCTGGGGAACGGGACTGTGAACTCCGCACCGCATCGGGTCGCGATCCTCGTCTACGACGGGGTCGCACTGCTGGACGTCGCCGGCCCCGCGGAGGTCTTCGGCGAGGCGAACCGGCTGGGCGCCGACTACCGGATCGCCGTGCTGTCGGCGACCGGCGACGCCGTCACCTCCTCGACGGGCATCCGGATCGCCGTCGACGGTGGCCCCGCCTCCGAACCGGACCCCGACACCTTCGTGATGCCGGGCGGGGTCGTCTATCCCCGGACGCCCGTCACCCGCGACCTGACCGACGCCACCCGGGAACTGGCGGCCCGCTCCGGCCGGGTGGCGTCCGTCTGCTCAGGGGCGTTCGTCCTGGGCGCCACGGGCCTCCTGGACGGCAAGCGCGCGACCACCCACTGGAAGATCGCGCGCGAACTCGCCGAGCGCCACCCGAAGATCCGCGTCGAACCCGACGCCATCTACGTGCGCGACGGCACCACCTACACCTCGGCGGGCGTCACCGCCGGCATCGACCTGGCGCTGGCCCTCGTCGAGGAGGACCACGATGCCGACGTCAGCCGGGACGTGGCCCGCGCCCTGGTCGTCTATCTGCAACGCGCGGGCGGCCAGTCGCAGTTCTCCGCGCCGCTGCAGGGCCCACCGCCCCGGTCCCCGGCCCTGCGCACGGTCGTCGACCTGGTGACGGCGGATCCCGGAGGCAACCACTCGCTCGAAGAGCTCGCCGGACATCTCCACCTCAGCCCCCGCCATCTCACACGCCTGTTCCGGGAGGAGCTGTCCACCACACCGGCCCGGTACGTCGAGTCGATCCGCTTCGACATCGCCAAGTCCCTGCTCGACCAGGGGCACACCGCGACCCGGGCGGCCGCCCTGGCCGGGTTCCCGAGCTACGAAAGCCTCCGCCGCGTCTTCGCCCGGGAGCTCTCCATCGCCCCCGCCGCCTACCAGCGCCGCTTCAGCACCGCCCGCCGCACCCGGTGACTGCGATCCGGAGCGGTAGGAACTCCCGTGGCAGCAAGTACGACAACGCGCGAGCGACACCACCGGAGCGGTTCGCTTCCGTGCGAAGATCGCGATGTGAACGGCATACGATTTCGCCTCGCCACTGATGGTGACCTGGCTTCCATCGTTCGTCTGCGTGACGATGCTGCTCGATGGATGCTCGCTCAGGGGATCACCGGTCAGTGGCAGCCGGGTGAGCTGGACGAGGGCCACTTCCGCCAAGTCATGACGAGCGGAGAGGTCTGGGTCGCGGAAGCTGCCGACCGTCTGGTTGGGGCTTGGGAGCTGTGGTGGGCCGATGACGACGCCTGGGGGCCACAACCGCCTCTGGCCGGTTACGTCCACCGCCTCATGGTGGAACGGACCAATGCCCCACCGGGGACGGGGCAGTTGCTGCTTCAGGCCGCCGAGCGTCGGGTGGCCGCGGCAGGACGCGCGTGGGTGCGCCTGGACTGTCTCGCCGGAAACGCGCGCCTGAACTCGTACTACCTGAACGCCGGTTATCGGGTCGTCGGCCACAAGGCGGGCAAGCCCCAACCCGGTGGCATGCGCAAGTCGTTCACCCTTCTCGAAAAGGCCGTGTCCGCTCACGGCGTGCAGCCCTCACCCACCTCCAGGGTGACGATCGAGGACTGACGGAAGGTCACTGCTCGTCACACGACAGGTTGAGCCGGCGTTCACTGTCGACCAGCACCCGTCGTCATCGGATATCACCAGTTCAACAGCGCGGGTGGCACCCGCGGCCGGGGCCTCTAGCGGTGCGAGGCGCGCGACGGCGCTGCGCGCCTCCATACTCTGTGTCGGCAGGTTCGGGAAGGGCATGTCCATGCGGCACAGTTGTGGGATGACACGAGCAGTCAGGGGAGCAGCGGCCGTCGTCGTCGCGACGGTCCTGATCAGCGGTTGTTCGTCAGACGATCCCGCGCAGGCCAAGGAATGGCAACAGGACTACTGCGCCAAGCTGGGGTCCTGGCAGGATGCGGCGCACGCCGCGACAACCGACGAAGCGGACGGCGATACCGGTGAAGGGCAGAGTCAGCCGCCCGAGCTGGACAACACCGAGTCGGCAGGGCGTGCGGTCATCGAGGCCTCGAAAAGGCTGGACCGGGCAGGACTGGAACACGGTGGCACCCGCATCCTCGATGACACCGTCAACGCGGTCGGCGGCGACGTGGGGGCTGAGGGGCGAGCAGTGTCCTACTGCGACAGCGCAGGCTTCGAGACCTTGGTCAGCTGGGCCGGCTGACAGGTGAGCGCATAGACACCTCAGGCGGGTAAGGGCGTTCGCGGCGGAGGCGGGCGGACCGGAGCCCGTCTCCTGTCTTATCGCCGCGGAACACGTCGAGGTCGTGCGGGAATCCGTTCTGCGGTACTGGCGCGATGACAGGGCCCCTGGTCAGCGGTTCGCGCCGGGGGTGCGGCCGCCGGAGCCGCGGGCGAGCCAAGCGGCCCCCAGGGCAGGCGCTGACGGGTAGGCGACTCGTCCTACCAGCAGCGGCCGCCCGACGGCCCGGTCATCGCTGTCGTCGTCCACCGGTCGCAGGGGCCGGCGCGTCGCGCGGCACCCGTGGCCGGAGAGCTGCGCCCGCGGGCATTCCCCGCAATGGATGAATGCTCCATCTCTGGCACGCAAGATGGATGTTTTACCTGCTGGCGCAGATCACCGGCCCGGCCTTAGCGTCGGCACACCCTCCCAGGACGGCTCCCGCTCCCACCGCACACCCCTGCGGCGCAGGCGGGGCCGTTCTCCCCTCGCGCCATCACGCGCTCCATCGCCCGCGTCCGGGCCCAGGCACTTCGCTGGAGCACACCCTTGTCCGAGAATTCCCCCGCCACGTCGTCGCCGTCTCTCACCGAGGTGGAGACCTACGGCGTCGAGCGCATCCCCGACGCGGACCGCACCGCGTCGCCGCTCGACCTGTTCAGAGTCGCCTTCGGCGGTGCGAACACCTTCTCCACCTGCGTCCTCGGGGCCTTCCCGATTCTCTTCGGCCTCTCCTTCTGGCAAGGGCTCGCGGCCACTCTCCTCGGAGTCGTCGTCGGCGCGCTGATCCTGTGCCCGATGGCGGTGTTCGGCCCGGTCAACGGCACCAACAACGCCGTCGCCTCCTCTGCGCACCTGGGTGTGCACGGCCGGGTCGTCGGTTCGTTCCTGTCGCTGCTCACGGCTGTCGCGTTCTTCTCCATCTCGGTGTGGAGCTCCGGGGACGCCCTGGTCGGCGGCGCGCACCGGCTGTTCGGACTGGAGCAGAACAATCTGTCGTACGTGGTCGCGTACGGGCTCTTCGGCTGCCTGGTGCTCGCGGTGTGCGTGTACGGATTCCGGTTCATGCTGTTCGTCAACAAGATCGCGGTGACCTCGGCGACCCTGCTCTTCCTGCTCGGAGCGATCGCTTTCGCCGGTGATTTCGATCCCTCGTACGCCGGTGCCTTCACGGCCTCGGCCGACTCGGCGACACAGGCGCTGTTCTGGCCCTCCTTCATCGGCTCGGCGCTGATCGTGCTGTCGAACCCGGTGTCCTTCGGCGCGTTCCTCGGCGACTGGTCGCGCTACATCCCGGCGGACACGGTGCGGCGCAAGGTCGTCGGCGCCGCGTTCCTGTCCCAGATCGCGACCCTGCTGCCGTTCGTGTTCGGGCTCGCGACCGCGAGCATCATCGCGACCAAGGCACCGAAGTACGTCGACCCGGCGGCTCCGGACTTCGTGGGCGGTCTGCTGGCCATCTCACCGAGCTGGTTCTTCCTGCCGGTGTGTCTGCTCGCCCTGATCGGCGGTATGTCGACCGGTACGACGTCCTTGTACGGCACCGGGCTCGACTTCTCGTCGGTGTTCCCCAAGCTGTCGCGGGTCCAGGCGACGGTCCTGGTCGGAGTCCTGTCGATCGCGTTCATCTTCATCGGCCGGTTCGGCTTCAACCTGGTGCAGTCCATCTCGACGTTCGCCACGATGATCATCACCTGCACCACACCCTGGATGGTCGTGATGATGCTCGG
Organism: Streptomyces sp. NPDC026538; assembly: GCF_055567535.1. Taxonomy (NCBI): domain Bacteria; kingdom Bacillati; phylum Actinomycetota; class Actinomycetes; order Kitasatosporales; family Streptomycetaceae; genus Streptomyces; species Streptomyces sp. NPDC026538. The sequence goes on along the minus strand of NZ_JBVHQG010000006.1, from coordinate 254,726 downwards.
GTTCTACACCCGGCGCGGCTGGTACGACCCGGACGCGCTCCAGGTCTTCAACCGCCGCCAGCGTGGCGGCCGCTACTGGTTCACGCACGGCTGGAACTGGCGTGGCATGACGGCCTGGTGGGTGGGCGCCGTGGTCGGTGTGCTGTTCACCGACATCCCCGGCCAGTTCGTCGGACCGCTGGGCGATCTCGTCAACGGCATCGACGTCAGCCTGCCGTTGTCGCTGGCCGTTGCCGCGGTGCTGTACCTGGCGCTGCTGCGGCTGTTCCCCGAGCCACGGGCGGTGTACGGGCCCGACGGCCCGCGGCTGGCCCGTACGGTCGATGTTCCGGTGCCGCCGATCACCGGCCCTGGTACGGAGAGCGAGGGCACGCCCTCCCTCGCCGTCGAAGGAAGTTGATGCGCTGATGGAGAGCTGGCTCGACCTGTCCGTGCCCGTGGTCACCGGGATGCCCGTCTACCCCGGTGACCCCGAGGTGGAGGTCTTCAGGGCGTTGCGGGTCGCCGAGCACGGGGTGAACGTCCTCTGGCTGCACATGGGGTCCCAGTCCGGAACGCATGTCGACGCGCCGTACCACGTGGACGAGGCGTGGCCCACGCTGGACGATCTGCCGCTGGAGCGGTTCGCGGGGCCGGCGGTGGTCGCCGATGTCCGCGGTCTGCCCGCGCGGGCACCGATCACTTCCGACCTGCTCACCTCCGCCCTGGACCTGCTGCGGCTGCGGCCCGGCTCGATCCTGTTGCTGGCCACCGGGTGGTCGCGGCACTGGGGAACCGAGGACTACCTCGCGCATCCCTGGCTCACGCCCGAGGCGGCGCAGGCCGTGGTCGCGGCGGACTGTCTCACCGTCGGGATCGACGCGCTGAGCGTCGATCCGACCGGTCCCGCGGATGTGCCCTCGCACCGGGTGCTGTGCGGAGCGGGCGGTGTGATCGCCGAGAACCTGACCGGGCTCGGACGCGTCGCGGACGCGCAGGCCGAGGGATGTCCCGTCGAGGTCTTCCTGTTTCCGATGCGCCTCGCGGGCGCCGACGGGGGCCCGGTCCGGGCGACGGCCCGCATCACGTCCCCGGCGCGCCAGGTGTAGATCACGGGTCTCCGGCATCGGCGGGCGGGGCGCCGGCCGGCCGCGTCGCCGACCTGTCCGCAGAACACGGCTAGGCCGAGTCGCGGACCACCAGCTCCGGGTCGAAGATGACCGACGTCGCATCGGTGCGGCCGCCGTGGATGTGCTCGTCGAGCAGGCGGGCCATCTCCGCCGCCATCTCCTCCACCGGCTGGCGGATCGTGGTCAGCCGGGGCCGGCAGGTCACGGCGATGCTGGAGTCGTCGAAGCCGACGACCGCGACGTCCTCGGGCACTCGGCGTCCGCGCTCCCGTACGACCTGGCAGGCGCCCTGCGCCATGAGGTCGTTGGCGGCGAACACGCCGTCCGTGTCGGGGTGGCGGGCCAGCAGGTCCGACATGGCCGCGAGACCGCTGTCCAGGGTGAACCCGCCCTCGGCGACCGGGACGTAGGGGTGGCCGTGGCGGGCGAGCGCGTCACGGAACCCGGCAAGGCGCTCCTGGCTCGCCGCCACGTCCAGGGGGCCGCAGACCGTGGCGGGCCGGCGACAGCCACGCGCGAGGAGGTGCTCCGCGGCGAGGCGCCCGCCGTCCCGGTGCGCCAGGTCCACGTAGCTGAGCGGGACCGGACGGGAGGGACGAGCGAAGAGCACCGCGGGAAGCCGGGCGTCGGCGAGAAGGGCGGGCAGCGGGTCGTCCGCGTGGGTGGAGACCACGAGAGCGCCGTCGGCACGGCCCTGTCGAAGGTAGGTCAGCACCTCCTCCCGAGCCTGGGTGGACTCGGCGAACATGAGGACAGGGTGCATCGAGCGGGGGCGCAGGAAGCCGACGATCCCGCTGACGACCCGTCCGAAGAAGGGGTCCGCGAAAACCGATGCGGCGAAGGCGTCCTGGCCGGCGTCGCTGGTGTCCCCGGCGCCGGACATCACCAGGGCGACGGTCTCGGCCCGCCGGATCACCAGGGAACGGGCGGCCCGGTTGGGCGCGTAACCCGTCCGCTCAATGGCCCCGCGGACCACTTCCTGAATCTCGGGATCCACGTTGCGGATGCCGTTGACGACCCGGGACACGGTCGCCCGGGAGACACCGGCCTCCCGGGCGACGTCCTCCAGAGTCGGGGCCCTTCTGCTCATGCAGGCACCCTAACGGACCTGCGAATCCGGAAATAGAGCGCTCTCCCGGAGCGGGGATCCGGGCCCGGATCCCGGACCGAGAGGCGGCCGATGAGCCCGTGCGCTCCGTCAGAGGTCCGTCCGTCAGGCGTAGACGCCGAACTCGTAGAGCGAGTAGCCCCAACCGGTGCCCCGCGCGGTGCCGTTGACGCGGACGTAGCGGCCGGTCCCGGTGACGTCGAAGTCGTCGATCCCGCCGTTGCCGTCGGACACGGTGTGCACGGTCTGCCAGTTCTGGCCGTCGTCGGAGGTCTGGATGGTGTAGGCCTTGGCGTACGAGGCCTCCCAGGACAGCTGGACGTGCCGGAACGTGGTGCGGGTGCCGAGGTCGACCTGGAGCCACTGGGGATCGCTCCAGTCACTGGCCCAGCGCGTGGCCTGATCGCCGTCGACCGCGTTGGCCGCGGTGCACGGGCAGTCGCCGTAACTCGCCTGGTAGGACGAGGCGGTGGCGGGCCTGCCCCGTGCCACATCGGTGCCGGACGGAATCGGCGGGACGACGCGGATCGAGCGGGTCTCGACGCCGACGTTGCCCCGGCCGTCCGTCGCCTTGACGTAGACCTTCCAGACGCCGGGGCGGTCGGGTGCGGAGATCCTGAGGCGGCCGCCGCCGAGGTCGGTGGAGGGCAGCGAGGCCAGGTTCTTGCTCTGGTCGATGTAGTTGCTGTTGTCGAGGACCTCGTAGGAGATCCGGTCGCCGTCGGGGTCGGTGGCCTTCACGGCCAGGACGAGGTCACGTCCGGCCTGCACCTGGCCCGCGCCGCCCTCCACGGTCAGGTCGGAGATGACGGGCGGGGTGTTGTCGTGGCTGGTGTCGCCGCCGTAGGCCCTCTTCACGGCGTAGTACGACAGGCGCTTCTGGCCGGCGGGGAGCAGGTTGAACCAGATGCCGCCGAAGTCGTACTCGGTGCCGTAGTGGAACATCGTGGCGCCGAGCGCGACCCCCTTGTGCCCGGTGACGCACCCCCAGGCCCGTGCGTAACCGTCGGCCTTGGCCTGGTCGGAGGGCTCCGAGGGGACGCCGTTGGCGTCGTCGGGGACCTCCCACTCGCCGGCCGGCCCGGTCTCGGTGACGATGTAGGGCTTGGTGTAACCCCCTTGCTGCCAGGCGGACTTGATGCCGCATACCGCGTTGTAGGAGTTCACGGCGTACAAGTCGAGGTCCGGCGCGCTCTTCTTGAAGTAGGGCCAGGCGCCGACCCAGGCGTCGGTGGACGTGACCGGGTGGTTGGGGTCGACGGCGTGGATCTTCCTGGTGATGTCGTTGACGAGGGTGGTGTAGGCGTCGCGCTGTCTCTCCAGTTCGTCGCCGCTGTAGCAGTTCTGCAGCCCGAGGACCGACTCGTTGCCGACGTCCCACATGAGCACGCCGGGGTCGTCCTTGTAGGTCTGGGCCCACTTGGGGAACTCGTCGAGCACTTGGTTCTTGTAGGCGGTGTCGGTCAGGTAGTTGACGCAGCCGCCGCTGCCGGGTCCGCCGCCCGGTTGCAGCCAGAAGCCCGCGACGACCTTGATGCCGTGGGCGGCCGCGGAGTCGAACAGCGGCTTGCTGGTGGCGTCGGTGCCCCAGGTGCGGATCGTGTTGACGCCCATGGACTGGAGGTCCGGCAGGTACTTCTCGGCGTCCGCGACGCTCGGGCCCCAGGTCAGGCCCTTGATCTGGTACGGCCGCCCGTCCACGGTCAGCTGCCAGGCGCCCTGGCTGCCGGTGACCTTGACGACGCTGCCCGCGGCGTGGGCCTGGGCGGCGGGCAGCGCGGCGAGGAATCCGGCGGTCAGCACGCCGGCGGTGAGGGGTGCCGCGATGCGGCGGGTGCGGGTGCGGGTGGGGGTGGGGGTGCGGGGTCGTGGGGTCATGCGCGAACTCCTCAAGGCAGTCGGTAGTGCTCGTCGAGCGCGGCGCCGGCCTCCGGGTGGGTCTCGTCGTAGCCGCGTGCGTCGCACTGGAGCCCGCCGACGACGCAGTGGTCGACCAGGGCCTTGAGCGTGGGGGCGTCCCAGGCGTTGAAGAAGTCGTAGTGGAAGCTGTGACCCGTTCCGCTGGCCAGCCGCACCTTCGACATGTCGCCGTTGACCGGGAAGGCCATCTTGAACTCGATCATCGGCAGCGCCACCGGGTGGTCGGCCGGGCACATGTTGTCGTTCGTGCCGGGTTTGACCACGGGGTAGGCCATGTGGCTCTTGTGGTCGGGGGTGTCGAGGTACTTGCCGTCCCAGCAACTGGGCGCCTGGAACCGGATGTTGAGCTGGACGTCCGCGCGGTCGGGGCAGGTCGCGGGGAACTCGGTGTTGAAGTAGCTGTCACCGCACTCCCAGCCCTCGACGAAGCCGGGGTGGTGCCGGAACTCGTCGGCGCTCTGCATGGGGCTGCCGACGACGAAGCGCAGGCCCTTGGGGAAGGGGCGGACGCTGGTGTAGTCGGTGACGCCGGCCTTGTAGTAGATGACCTGCGGGCCGACGGGCAGGATCTGCTGGTCGCCGTTGTAGAGGGTGGGCATCCAGTAGCCGGACAGGTCGCCGGGGGCCTTGCACGTGGTGCCGCCGGCCGACAGTGAGGCGGTCGTGCTGTTGGCGTCGGTCGTCGTGTTGCCCATGAAGGTGTGGTCGTGGGACTTGCCCGGCTGCTGTGGGTAGACGATGGGGTCGTCCGGCCTGGTGTGGGTGACCGAGCAGTTGGCCTGGAACTCGTGGAAGTAGCGGTGCGGCGGGTCCTGGGTGGACGGCGTCACGCCGCTGACGGGCGGGTTCGCGGGGATGTAGCCGTCGCCGTCCGGATCCTCCGGGGAGTTGGCCGTGGACGCGGCCATCGCATGACCGGAGTGGGCGGCCGCGAACGACTGCGCGGCGGCGCTGTGCGGTGCGGGCGGCCCGGCGCTGACGGCGATGCCGCCGAGGCCGAGCGAGGTCAGCAGGAGCGCGCCGGTGATCAGCGTGGCTGACAGGCCTTTCGATCTCCGTGGCATGGAGACCTCCTCCTGAACGGTGGGGGTGTCAGAGGTCGTCGCCGGGAGTCCCCGTGACGTGGCGTCAGGCGAGCTGACGTGGGGGCGCCGGGAGACGTTCGGGAGAGCGCTCTCCCGCCGAGGAGTGTTGAGGGCATGTCATCAAGGTGTCAAGGGATCCGGCAGAAGAGGACCCGGAAAGATTCCAGCTTCAGAAGGCTTGCCGAGGTCAGAAACTCATTAGTTAAATCAAGACATGAACTAAGCGCTGGCGCAGTGCCCTTGGAGCACCCCGCCGTGGCGCCCTACAGGCTCCCCTCCCGCATCCGCAGAGACCTCCATGAGACTCAGATCCCTGGGCGACGCCCTCGCCGGCAAGCGACGATGCCCGCCCCTTCCCGTTCCCCGGCCGACCACTTGCCGTCGACCGGTTCGGAGGCCGCCTTGAGGGGCGGCCGCGATCAGCCGCCCACACCGGCTGCGCGACTTCCACCGCAAAGGCGCAGTTCATCGGGAATGATGCCGCCCGGGTTGAGTACCGGGCACCGGTGGAGCTGAGTAGATGCGCTCACGCCCCGGCCCCCGCTGGCCCTCGAGGATGAAGATCTCATCATCGGGACCGGGAGACCTCATGCTCAGCCGCCTTGCCGACGTCCTGCTGCCGGCCGTCGGCCGACTCACCGTGACCGCCGACACCGGTGCCGCCTTCGCGCCCGGCAGCATCATCGTCGTCAACCACACCTCCCTCGCCGATCCGGCCGTCGTTCTCGCCGCGCTGCACAGCCTGGGCGCCGAGCCGGCCGTCATGGCGGCCGCGGGCCTGTGGCGCATCCCCTTGCTGGGGCGCGCGCTCGCCCGCGAAGGCCACATCCCGGTACACCGCAACGCCCGCCGTGCTGATCGCTGCCTCGACCTCTCCGCGGCCGCCCTGGGTGAAGGACGCATGGTCCTCATCTACGGCGAAGGCAGACTCCCGCTCCGTACCGACGCCGCCGAAGCCGCGCCCGCCGCCTTCCGCAGCGGCCTGGCGCGGCTGGCCGAACGCACCGGCGCCCCCGTGGTACCCGTCGGCCAGGCAGGAGCCCGGCGGATCACCTCGGGCAGGACCGGCAAGCAGATCGCCGGGCTGCTCACCGCACCCCTGCGCCGCCCGTCTCTGCACGTCCACGTCGGGTCACCGATCACACTGACCGGTGACCGGGCAGCGTGTACCGCACAGGCCCACGGCGCGGTGACGGCCGCATGGCGGACGGCGGCCGGACACCTCGACGAGCCCGCCGCACCGGCAGCCCGTCGAAGCCGACCGGCAAGGCGCTGACGCGTTCCGTACGACGGTTCCACCGCGCGCACGGTCGCGACCTGCTCAGCACCGATCGGCCGGCCCGACAGCGTTCCGTGGTGCGACCAGAGATTCCCCTGCGAGCCCTTGGAGGGCCGCTCGTCCCCTGTGCGAGACGAACTGGTCGCGCGACCGCACGTGTTCACCCTGAGCCGTGTTCGTCGCCGACTCCGCAACCAGGTTCGGGTCGAGGCGGCCACCGCAGCAACCAAAACCGGTCGCGCAGGCAGTCCTCGCCCACCAGGATGACGACCATGCAGAGCATCGAATTCCTGCACTACCCACGCTCCGAAGACTCCTCCCTCCTTCTGTGGGGCTTCCGGATCGACGGCACGGATCTGCGCGTTCACGTCGCCGACGCCACCCGCGCCCCATGGAGCCGGGAGCACGACGAGGAGACTCCGTCGCAGCAGGAACGCTTTCTGCTGTCTCAGCACGACGGCCTTCCTGTCCCGGAGATCGACGACCGCGTGCGCCATTTTCTCGGGGATCCGGCCCCTGAGTTCACCCACGCAGCCGGTGCCACCCCGGTCCTTGGCTGCTCCTGCGGCATCTGGGGCTGCTGGCCCCTACTGGCACACATCACCACTACTTTGACGACGGTCACCTGGTCATCGTTCCGACAGCCCTTCCGCAAGGAGTGGGGCGAACTTTCCATGGGGCCCTACGTTTTCGCCCGCGACCGCTACGAGGACGCACTCGCGGAACCAGTCCGTCTGGTCAAGGACCCGCTGGAAGGCCTGCACGAGGAGACGGACCCGTGAGCGCGGCAGCTCACGCGTTGCCAGGGTGAGCGGTTCGCGCGACCGCAGACGAGACACGACGTGGCTGGGCGGGGCATCCGGGGACCGAGCGGAGCGAACGGTGCGGATCGGTGCCGGCGGGTGTATGAGCCTGCCGACGCGCATCGCGAAAGGTTCTCGTAGCCGCCGCTTCGATTCGCTGTGCTTCCGGACCGGCAGCCATCCGGCGCCGATCGCGGCGCACCAGCGTGATCACCGCGGCGGCCACGATGGACACGAGCGCTATCGCGGTTATCACCGGGTTAACCATCGTCAACAGGGAGCGTTTGCCTCGGGAAGGGGACCGTACCTCCAGGGCAGGCGAACGGGCCGATCCGGTTCTAACATCGGACAGATACCGCTCCGGACGGGGAAGCGTTCCCCCTGGGCTGGATCGAAGAACTGAGGCGCTATGAAGTACGTCGAGAGCACGGCGCGCCCCGGACAGGCAGCTTCCGGCATTCCCGATGTGGACGTCACTCTGCACGTCAACGGCGATGTCTATCGCCTGCGGATCGATTCCCGGGTGACACTCCTCGACGCGCTGCGCGACCACCTCGGTCTCACAGGCGCCAAGAAGGGCTGTGACCAGGGTGCCTGCGGCGCCTGCACCATCCTCGTCGAGGGAAAGCGCATCGTCGCCTGCCTGGCGCTGGCCGCCCAGTACGACGGGCAGGAGATCACCACCATCGAGGGGCTGTCCGACAACGACGAGCCGCACCCGATGCAGAGGGCGTTCGCGCGGCACGACGCCTTCCAGTGCGGCTACTGCACCCCCGGGCAGATCATGTCCGCCGTCTCCTTGATGGCCGAGGGCCGGGCCCGCAGCGAGGAGGACGTGTGTGAGTTCATGAGCGGCAACATCTGCCGCTGCGGGGCGTATCCCAACATTCGCGCGGCGATCCGCGAGGTCGCGTCGGAGGGAACCGATGCACCCCTTTGAGTACGTGCGCGCCTCCGCCGCCGACGAAGCGGTCGCGACCGTGTCCCGCGACCGGCACGCGTCGTACCTCGCCGGCGGGACGACCCAGCTGGACCTGATGAAGGACGGCGTCCTGCGTCCCGAGCGCCTGGTCGACATCACGAGGCTGCCGCTCCGCGGAATCATGCACACGGCCACGTCGGTGCACGTCGGGGCGCTGACCACGATGGAGGAGCTCGCCGCGGACCCGGCCCTGAACGAACGGCTCCCGTTCGTCCGGGAGGCCCTGCTGCTCGGCGCGTCGACGCAGCTGAGGAACATGGCCACCATCGGCGGCAACCTGCTCCAGCGCGCCCGGTGCCGCTACTTCAGGGATCCGGCGGTCGCCGCGTGCAACAAGCGGAACCCGGGATCGGGGTGCGCCGCGATCACCGGCGCCCAGCGCATGCACGCGATCCTCGGCACCAGCGCGCACTGCATCGCCCTGCACGCCTCGGACGTCGCCGTCCCGCTGGTGGCACTCGACGCGGTGGTCCGGATACAGGGCGAGGACGGCCCACGCTCCGTCCCGCTGACACAGTTCTACCTACCGCCCGGGACCACACCCGACGTCGAGAACATGCTGAGGCACGGCGAACTGATCACCGAGGTCGATATCCCCCTGCTTCCCGAAGGGACCCGGTCGCACTATTTGAAGGTGCGCGACCGCGTCTCCTACGAGTTCGCCCTCACGTCCGCGGGCGTGGCCGTACAACTCGACGGCGACATGATCACCGAAGCCCGGATCGCGCTGGGCGGTGTGGGCACGATCCCCTGGCGGGCCTGGGGCGCGGAGAGCGTGCTGCGCGGCTGCCGCGTGAACGGCGAGAACTTCAGGAGGGCCGCGGAGGCCGCCCTGGAGGGCGCCAGGACCCTGCCGGGAACCGCGTTCAAGGTCGAGCTGGCCAAACGCACACTGGTCCGCGCCCTCGAAACCGTCACGGGAGGCCACCCATGACGACCCTCGCCACACCCACCTCCGTCGGAGCGGGCCTCGACCGGGTGGACGCCCCCTTGAAGACGACCGGGACGGCGCACTACCCCAACGACTTCAGCTACCCGGGCCTGGTGCACGCCGTCCTGGTGGGCAGCACGATCGCGGCCGGACGTATCCGCGGCATCGACGCCTCCGCCGCACAGGCGGCCCCGGGCGTCATCACCGTCATCACGCACCTGACGGCGCCACGGCTGGAACGCGGGCCCATGACACTGCTCGGGCAGTCCCCGCCGGCCCCACTGCAGGACGACCGGATCCTGCACTACGGGCAGCACATCGCCGTCGTCGTCGCGGACAGCCCGGAGCGGGCCCGGTACGCCGCCTCCCTCGTGCGCGTGACGTACGAACCCGCCGATCCGCTCCTCGACGTACGGGACCCGCGGGCGGAGGTCGTCGAGAACCCGTGGGGGCGGGACACCCGGCGCGGAGACGTGGCCGCGGGCTTCGACCGGGCCGACGTGGTGCTCGAGGGGGAGTACAGCACCCCGGACAACACCAACAACCCGCTCGGGCTCATGACCACGATCGCCTCGTGGCACGGCGACTCGGTCACCATCCACGACTCCACCCAGTGGCCCCACAACGTCCGCACCTCGATCGCCCGGATCTTCGGCATCCCCGAGAGCGGGATCCGGGTCCTCGCGCCCTTCGTGGGCGGCGGCTTCGGCGCCGGGCTGCGGGTGTGGTCGCACACCGTGCTGACCGTCCTGGCGGCACGCGAGGTGAAGCACCCGGTCAAACTGGTGCTGACGCGCCCGCAGATGTTCACCTCGGTCGGCCACCGCCCCAACAGCGTCCAGCACGTCAGGATCGGCGCCACCTCGTCCGGTGACCTGGTCGCCATCGAGCACCACGGCCTCTCCTCGGTGGCGATGGAGGACGACGACTACGAGCCGGTCTCCCTGTGCTCGGCGGTGTCCTACGCCTGCCCGAACGTCGTGACACGCGACCGCCAGGCCAGGCTCAACATCCCGTGCCCGGGATCCATGCGCGCGCCCGCGGAGGCACAGGGGAACTTCGCCCTCGAATCCGCGATCGACGAACTGGCCCACACCCTCGGCATGGACCCGCTCGAACTGCGCCTGCGCAACTTCGCCGATACCCACCCCGTGCTCGGCCTGCCGTGGTCGAGCAACGCCCTGCGGGAGTGCTACACCGAGGGCGCCGAGAGGTTCGGCTGGTCCCGTCGCCTGCCGGGTATCGGCTCGATGCGCGACGGCCGGTGGCTGGTCGGCTACGGCATGGCGAGTGTGTCGTACCCCTTCTACCAGGTGCCCTGCCAGGCGCGGGCATCGCTGCGCCGCGACGGATCGGCCTATGTGCGCAGCGCCGCCACGGACATCGGCACCGGCACGTACACGGTCATGACACAGCTGGCGGCCGAACTCCTGGGCCTGGACATCGGGAAGGTCCGCTTCGACCTCGGCGACTCCGACATGCCCTACGCCCCGCAGGCCGGCGGGTCCGGGCTGACCGGGGCCCTGGCGAACGCCGTTCACACGGCTTGCCGCAACCTCGTCGGGGAGTTCCTCGACGTGGTGCGGGACGACGACGCCTCCCCGTTGCGAGGCGCGGAGCCGGACGGCGTGCAGGTGACCGACGGCCGCCTGCACCTCGTCGACGATCCCGGCGCCGGTGAGGCCTATGCCGACATCCTCGCACGTCACGGCCTGGAGGAACTCAGTGCGGACGGCCGCAGCACACCGCCCGACGCCCAGCGGCTCGGCATGGCCACCGCCGGCGCGTTCGGCGCCAAGTTCGTCGAGGTGCGCATCGACCCGCAACTCGGGCTGTTGCGCGTCGCGCGTGTGGTGTCGGCGATCGACGGCGGCCGCATTCTCAACGAGAAGACCGCCACCAGCCAGATCGTCGGCGGCACCGTCGGAGGCATCAGCCAGGCGATCTTCGAGGAGACCGTCACCGACGCAGGGACGGGACGCATCGCCAACGCGACGTTCGGCGACTACCTGGTGCCGGTGAACGCGGACATCCCTGACATGGAGGTCATCTTCTGCGGGGGGTCCGACCGGGCGAGCGAGGTCGGCACCAAGGGCATCGGCGAGGTCGGTCTGGTCGGGCTCGCCGCGGCCATCGGCAATGCCGTGCACCACGCGACGGGCCGCCGTCTGAGGTCGCTTCCGTTCACCATCGACCAGCTGATGCTGTGAGCCAGCAGGCGGCGGGGGTCGTGGAGGCCGCGGAGGTTGTGGAGGCCGCGGAGGTCAGCCGGTCGGCCGGTCGGTGGTCCGGGAGCCGGAGCGCTTCGTGCTCCAGTGGGCGAGCGGCATGAGGGCGGCCACCAGGGTTTCGCCGTCCGGCGCCGGCCGGTACCGGATCTGCAACTTCCACCTGCTCGCGCTGATCAACGGCTGGCCGACACCTGAACGCCTCGCCCCGCTGATCGACTGGTCCGTCACGGCTTTGCGGGTACGGGCAGCCCGTTGAGGCAACGGCCCCGCTGCACAGCCCGACCTGCGCGGCGGACCGCCGCGGTCTCGTACCCTCGACCCGGGAAACAGGATCTCCGCACCACCGGAGGCGGACACCGCATGGGCAAGACCACCGTACGACTGGAGGCGGCCGCCACCCCGGCAGCCCCCGCTCTCGTACTGCGCCCCTGGAGCCAGGCAGACGCTGCCGACCTGGTCGGGCTGTACCGAGACGAGGCCATGCGCCGCTGGACGAGCTCAGCGGTGAAGGACGAGGCGAGCGCGGCACAGTGGATTGAGGAGCAGCAACAGGGATGGGAGACGGGCCGGCGCTTCGGATTTGCCGTCGTGGAATCCCAGGCCGCCGGCGCCGAGGGACGGCTGGCAGGTCACGTGATCCTCAAGAACGTCACCCCGCGCGTGCCCACCGCAGAGGTCGGCTACTGGACCGCGGCGCATGCACGCGGCTGGGGAGTGGCACCCCGGGCATTGCAGGCGCTGACGGGCTGGGCCTTCACCTCCTTCCCCCGTGACGAGCTGACCCGCCTTGAACTCCTGCATCAGGCGGACAACACGGCGTCCTGCCGCGTCGCTCAGAAGAGCCGGTACGAGCTGACCGCGCTGCTGCCCGCGGCACCGCCCGCGTACCCCCTTGCCGGCCACGTGCACGCACGGACGCGGGACCTCTGAACCAGCCGTGGCAGCGCTTCGCGTTGCTGCCGACGGCTCCCGCACACGCAACCGGGTTCCAGGAAACTGGTTCAGGAGGCGTAGGCCTTGCGTTCCTTGGCGTTCCAAGGGCAGGCGCCGGAGTCCCAGGCCTCGGCGAGCGGACCGGGTGGTCAACGTCCAGCCGGCTTGCACTGTCGAGACAGTGGTCGTCGTACGGCTGCTGACGCTCAGCGCGCACTTCGCGCCGACCTCGGGGGCGGTGCGGCTTCCTCCAGAAGGAGCTCCGAGAGGCTGTGGAAGCCGTCCTTGTCCGCGTCCGTCCAGTGCCGGAACTGACAGGACGGCGCGCTCTGCGGCGTCGGCATCGTCAACACGGATGTCCAGATGCATCTGATGGGGGCCCTGTTGATCACCATGTATGGAACCTGACACCCCGCCAGGCGGCGCCGGGTCACTCCAAGGTGACAACTCCGAGTTCGGAGACCTCAGGTCAGCGAACCTCGACGACAACGGACATCCCTGGCCGGTGTCCCGGTGCTGAGTGGCGTTGCGCTCCTCTGGGAGGATCTGGGCATGGCGGACTCACCTATGCAGGTCAATGCCCTCATCATCGATGCGACCGACCCGGAGCGGCTTGCCGCGTTCTGGTCCGAGTTGCTCGGCAGGCCGGTCGTGGGCCGTATGGGCCCGTACGTATGGCTGCGGCGAGAGAGCGGCCTCGGCCTGGGCTTCCAGCAGACCAGCGACCCCAAGTCGGGCAAGAACCGGCTGCACTTCGACATCTCCTCGCCCGACCCCGCCGCCGAGCAGCAGCGGGTCGAGAGGCTCGGCGGGCGCAGACTGCAGCAGTACGCCGATGGCGGGTTCCTGGTGATGGCGGACCCTGAGGGCAACGAGTTCTGCATCATCCCCGAGGGTGCGTTCGAACTTGACGACGAAGGGCGCGCGGACTACCTCGACTGACCGGCCTGTGGACGTGTACCCGAGCCCAACAACGTTCCCTACACGGAGGCACCAGGCAAGTCCCAAGTTCACTGCGTCTCGATCGATGAGAGACCTCCGGGAGCCACCGCGTGGCAGGACCGATGCCAAGGACGCCGCCGCCATCGCCGATCAGGCCAGATTCCGACACGATCTGCGCCCCTTACGCTCGGAATCACGGACTACGCGGGGCGCGAGGTCGGTCGGCTGGGTGACTTCGGGTCTTGTGGGACTCGCAGTGTGCGCAGTGTGCCTCGCTAGCCGAGTTTCCATAGCACCTCGGCGATGGTGGCCCGGTATGTCCGCAGCGCCTGCAGTCCGGCGGTGTAGCGATCGCGGTGACGGGTGATGTCCAGGGCCTGTTGCCGCGCCCGTGCGGCGTGCCAGATCTCGGCCGTATGGTGGCGGCGCTTGCAGGTGACGTCCGCTTCGGCGGTGGCCCGCTCCCGCTGCGTGTGCCGGGTGTTGCCGTCACTGCCCCGTTGCCAGGCGGGGTCCGTGTACGCCGCGACGGGGTCGGGATAGCGCGTGAATCCTTGTTCTGCCACACAGCGGGACCACACGTCCCACGCCGTACGGAGGCGCGGGTCGCGCTTGACCGCCTTGTTGACCTCGACCGCCCGGGTACTCGCGTAGAGCCAGTCCCGCTTGACGTCGATGCCGCGCAGCAGCCGCCGGCTTGCCTTGGCGTTGCAGCCGGGGAAGTCCGCATACTCGGCATTGGTCATCCGGCGGCCCTTCAGCCGGAAGGCCAGGGACTTGGCCGGGTCCCAGCCGTATCCCCAGCGGTGGGCGTCGGCGAGATCCAGGACGCCGTAGTCGGTGCCGACCGCGGTGGCGACGATGGGGTCGCTGGGGTAGCGGGGGTCGAGCGGGAAGTCCCGGTGGCCGCGCTCCGCCATGCACTGCCGGACCAGCAACGCCGATGCCCGCTGCGATCGCTGGTAGTCCTGCGGCGTGTAGCCGTAGCGGTCGGCCGGCAGGGGGCCCAGGTCCGACGCCGTACGGATCACCTCCGGGCGCCCGGGACCGGAGACACAGACCGCCGCCAGCACCACCACGACACCCAGTCGCCACCCCCGCCTCGTCATGGGAAGGGATGCTAGCGGGCCGCGTACAGCGGTCGGCCGTCGCCCCCGGCACTCAACCACGCACGCCAGGACGTCAAGTGACAGAGGGTTCGATCAGGCGACACCTACCGAGGAACTCTCCGGTCCGCCGTACCGCGGTCCTGGGGGAAACTCCGCACTCCGGTCTGATGTGCCGGCGGTTGAGGCATGGGCGCGCCAGGGCGGCGGCGCGTTCCGCGCGCCGCCGCCCTTGTCCCGTCTCCGAGCTGGGTCAGCTGCTGAAGTAGAAGTAGTTCCAGGTGCCGTACGTGGTGGTGTTCACGTTGTCGCCCGAGGAGGGGTCGATGTACGAGGTGCGCACCCGGGCGCGTACGCCCGAGCTCCCGGGGTGGCCGAGGTTGACGATGGACTTGCCGTTGGTGCCGAGGGAGAAGTACTCCGAGTCCGTGGTGTACCACTTGCCGCCCGAGTAGACCTGGAGGTCCAGGCGCTCTTTGCGGCCCTTGTAGTAGGTCATCGTGGTGGTCAGGACGGCGTCGGTGTTCTTGTGGTAGTAGCGGTAGCGGGTCGAGCCGATCGTGCCGGTGCGGTAGTACTTGGACAGTGAGCTGGCGGTCTTCACGTGCGCGTAGGCGGTGGACTTGACGGTCCGGCCGGCGTAGCGGGCGTCGCCCTTGAAGACGGCGGTCACGGCGGTGTCCCGGGACATGGTGACGGTGGCCGACAGGTTGCCGTGCGCGTCGGTCTTGGCGGTCTTCAGGAGCTTGTTCGGCTTGTCGCCGCCGTAGGGGTCGGCCCAGATCTCCACCGTGCGGTTGCTGTAGGTGGTGCCGAGGTGGGCGGTGAAGACGACGTTCTTGCCGTAGGTGTACGTCTTCTTGTTGTTGGTGAGCGTCAGGGCGGGTGTGGCGCGGGGGACGGTGACGGTGTCCGAGGCGGATGCCGGGGTGTGCGCGGCGTCCCCGGCGTAGGCCACCGTGTAGCGCACCTTGCTGCCGGCAGGCGGCGCGTCGGTGAAGGAGAAGGTACCGTTCGCGCCGAGCGTCCTGGTACCCAGCGACTTGCCCGACGGGGACAGCAGATCGGTGCGCACGACGTTCAGCAGCGTTCCGGCGGGCAGCTTCAGACCGGTCGTGAGCGCGCCCTTGACGGTGAGTGTCTTGCCGCGCGTGCCGGTGGACGGAGCATCCACGGTCAGTTTCGTGACGTACTTGCGCGGTTCGGTGACGGTCTGCAGCTGTCTGAAGTCCGTGCTCCCGGTCAGCACGAACAGTTTCGTGCCGTCCGCCGACCAGGCCGTCGAGTGCCCGCCCCACGGCATCCATGAGTCCGACAGGTTGCGGATGCTGGCGGGCGCGTCGGCGCCGCCGGGGAAGACGTAGGTGTCGCCGGTGTTCTCGGTGTCGAGCGCGGTCGCCGCGACCGTGCCGTCCGGGGCGACGCTGACGGTCTCCGGCTCGTCCTTGACCGGGTACTCGTGGACCATCTGAAGGTCGGAGAGCCGGTATTCGGTGACCGCGCGGTTGCCCGGGCCGGCCACGACGATCGACTGTGCGTCCGGGGTGAGCGCGCCGTCCCGGTAGAAGCCGCCCTCGTTCGCGGCGACGCGGATGACGGGGGTGCCGGAGGAGATGTCGTAGACGATGATCGGCCCGCTGCTGATGCCGGGGTCCAGGGCCACCAGGGTGGTGGGGTTCGCCGGGTCGGCGAACAGCCTCGGCGTGGTGGCGAAGTCGTGGTCACCGGCGAGGTCGAGGGTCACGGTGGCCGGGTCGGCGCTCAGGTCGACCTTGCCGAGCCCGGAGTCCCACTGGTCGCCGTAGCCGAACCAGATCCGGCCCTCGGTGAGTGCGATCCAACGCGGCGCAGTCCCGGCGCCGGTCGGGTACTCGGCGGTCTGCGTGAGCGTCGTGGTGTCGAACGCGACGATCTTGTCCGCTCCGGTGACCGCGGCGTACAGGGTGCTGCCGTCCGGGCTCAACTGGAGATCGGACACCTGGGGCAGGCCGGTGAGCTTGTTGAGCACCTTGCCGTTGTAGCCGACGACGGAGATGGTGTTGTCGCCGCTGATGTAGAGGTGCTGGTGGGCGCCGTCGACGACCGTGTCGTTCACGGTGCCGACGCTGATCGGCACGCTGGTGTCGGCGGCCGCCGGGCCGGCAGCCGACAGTACAGCGGAGCTGAAGAGGGCTGCCGTCGCGACGGCAGCCGGAAGTGTGCGGATACGCACGGTGATTCGAACCCCCCAAGGGCGTGCGGCCGTTGTGTGCGGCCTGTACCGGCCCTGTGGCCGGTGAGCGAAGATTAGGCCAGACCTCTGACACTCCACACGGCACCCTCGGTTCTACGCGGGCAGGGCGCCTCAGAAGGTGTGTCTGAGGCCTGCATGACAAAATAATCCGGCCTCGGACCGCTCCTGATTCCTGAAATTTGTGCAGTCAGGTAAGCCGAAGGGTCACGGGATGATCTTGGTCTCCTGAGCGCTCGTCGTCACCTCGCGGCCCAGCCGTCGCGTCCGCGGTTTAAGCGGCGCCCGTCTTGTCGTTGATCTGGAAGGTGATGACGTCGACTTCGTCGGTTCCCGCCAGATCTGGGTAGTGGCCCTTGAGGGCTTCCCGGAGTTGGGCTGCGGTCGTCAGCCCCTCAGCTTGCGCGTCCTGGCTGGTGAGGTCGCTGACCATGCAGTGCCTGATGCCGGTCACTTCTGCCGACAGGACGACTTCAGGGTCGCTCTCAAATACCAGTCCTGCCGGGCCGAGCTGCGCAGGGTCCCGCAAGCGGGTGGTCTTGGTCTTGGTGCCAGAGCGGACGACTTCTAGGTAGCGGGGGTCGAACCGAATGGTCGGGGGACCAGCCGTCTCGGGATCTTGGTAGAGCGAGGGGTCGAGACCGTTCATGCCCGCCTCCGGGGTCCATCGTTGAGCGAGTGGCATCAGGTCGGCGACGAGCACGGACCTGAGCCCCGCGGGAGTGGGCACGATGACGCGCATGGTGGGGTAGTAGTCCACGAAGACCTGCCGATCGCGCCCGCACGGGCCGATGACCCCGCGCCCGTGGTTTCCCACGGCGACGATGCAGCGCATCTGGCGGGCGCCCTGGGCTCGCGCGGCTCCCAGAGCCACGAGTTCGGCGCAGGGCCCGCCGGTGAAGTGGTAGAGGTTCACGCCGACGAACATCCGGTAGTCAGCGGCCATGACCGCGGCGCCCACCGTGTGGATCCCATCTTCGTCGGGCCCGGCGTCGGTATGCGCGTCTATGGTGCGGCGTGCCAGCTCCACGAGCTCACGCTCATCATCATCAAGAGCTCGTGCAGACGACGGGACGTACACCTTTTGACCTTCTCTTCCTTCAGCAGTCGCCCAAGAGCATTCCACGCGACGTGGGCCGACTCCACAGGGTTTCGGCTTACCCTGGCTGGACCCCTGGGTGGTGCTGTGGGCAGGGAGGCAGTGCCCGGGCTGCGTCTGGTCGTCGTCGCGGTCGAACGGGGTGGGCCGGGGTTGTGCCGGGGGTGCGGTGGGCCGTTGATGCCGTCGGCGAAGTCGACGGCGGTGTTCTGTGAGGCGGCGTGCCGTTCGAGGCACTGGCGGCGGATGCGTCGGGCGATGGCTCGGACCGGGGCGGTGAAGGCTGGCGTGACGGCCTCGTGTCCGCAGTGCGGAGGGGCGTGGACGGTAGGGGTCGACCGCCTGGTCACGGCGGTGTACTGCTCTCCCGCCTGCCGCAAACGGGCCTGGCACGCGCGGCGCACGCGGTCCGGCGAGGCGTGAGCCTGCGCGTTCGAGGGATGCGGGGCCGCTTCGGCCGCCGGGGCCGTACGCCTTTCTCTGCCGGGCGAGGCGGTCGGATGGTGCGAAGTGACGACTTTCCAGGGCGAGTTGGTGGCCCTGACGGATGTCGCACCCGGCGCTCGTGGGGGTGGTGTCCCGATGACCGGGATGGTTGGCGGTGTTACCCGGCAGCGCTACGACGAGCTGGTCAAGCTGGGGCGGGACTGGGTCGAGACGATGAGCAGCGTCCAGTGGCAGCTCGGGGACGCGGCCATGGAGGTCGAGGCGATGCGCGCCTGCGGAGGCACCAACCCGTCGGGGAGCGAGGAGTTGTTCACGGTCAGCGAGACGATCCGGATGTTCGCCGAGGACGTCGCCTGGCCTACTCCTCGGTCCGGGACTACCGGTGGGTGGCCTCGCGCCGGCCGAAGGAACACCGGCGGGCCGGCGTCTCCCACACCATCCACAAGATCCTCGCCTCCATCCCCGACGAGCAGGAACGGTTCGAGGCGGTGAACAACCCTCCGCCCAATCCGCGCGGCGGGCCCGCGCGCTGGACGCACGACAGCGCGAAGCGGATCATCGGCTGGAAGGTCGACACCCCCGAGAGCGTCCTGGAGAAGGTGGACGCGATCCACGACCTGGCCGCCGACGACCAAGTGGCCGCACGGGTGGCCACCGACTTCCTGCGCCGTCCGGCAGTCGCCTCGAAGGCCATGGCCGACCACACGGCCAGGCACGCCGTGAACGAGGCGTAGGTCGACCAGTTCCGCCAGCAGGTCCAGTACGGGTGGGAGGAAGCCGCCCCGCAGTTGGACCAGCTGCGGGGCATGGAGTACAACACCCAGTTCATGGACCTGGTCGCGGTCTGTACGAAGTTCACCGTCACCGCTGCAAGGATCGTGCCGAACCTGCGCGGCGCGTGGACGATGCGGGCTCGCCGCAACGCGCGGGACTGCGAACGCCTCATGTCCCACGCCGAAGCCCACGTCCAGTGGGTCTTCAGCACCCTCATGACTCGCCGCCTCACCCGACGAAACCGCCGGGCCGAGGCGCTCCCGGCTCCCCTCGCCGCAGCCGCCTGACGATCCCACCGGCCGCCGTTCGGTTCCGCGTCCACCGACGCTCAGCCGAACGGCTAACCCGATCACCAATCAGCTCCAGGACGCCGTGACCTGCGGAAAGAGGATGTGACACAGGCGCTCAGCGGTCACGAAGGCGCGGGCGGAGAGGACCGGCGTGCCTGCCGACGGCTTCATCCGGTGAAGCAGTCACGGCCCGGCTGTCCGGTGGCCGGGTGGTAGCAGGCGGGGAGCTCGGCCGGGACGGAGGCGGCGATCATGGTCGTGGTGACCGGTTGCTGCAGCGCTGACGACGTGCCTGGCCTGCAGGCGGGCTTCTTGGCCGGTGATCTCGATGCGGAACCCGGCATGCGTCGACCACGCGCGGATCCAGGCGGCCCGGCAGCTTGGACTGAGCCGGATCTCGGGTCGTGTGCCGTCTGCGGCGGTGTGCGACGCCAGCGTGACGGGATCCTCGCACGCGGTGGTGAAAGGGTCGCGGCCCTGGCAGGCCTTGAGTAGGCAGACGGACGGCCGGGGAGTCACCGAGGTGTCGCCCCGGCGGCCGGCGTGCACGATCGCGACGGGTGTGACCATCGCGGCGCACAACGCGAGGACGCTGGTCGTGAAGAGCCTGGGGTGCGCATCAACCGGGTTTGAGGCCTTCAGCAGGGCCCTGCGGGTGCGGGGGACCGGATGCCGGCCGTCCCCGGACCGTCTTGAACTTGCTGGTCATGGGGCTGGAGTGAGGCATTGGCCGTGTGCTCGTGCTGGTCGCGGGCGGTTGTCGGAGTTCAGGATTGTCTGCCTCGTCGATGATCGTGGATTCACGCATTCCATTGGTAGGAGATCTCCTACGTTTGGCGCGTAGGAGATTTCCTACCTATTGTGGCCGGCATGAACATCACCCACGCCTCCTTCGTCACCGTCCCCGTCTCCGACCAGGACAAGGCCCTCCGCTTCTACACGGACGTACTCGGCTTCGAGGTCACCGCGGACCTTCAGATGCCCCCCGGCCGCTGGCTCCAGGTCGCCCCGAAGGGCGCCCAGACCGTGCTCACCCTCTCCGGCCCCGGCATGGGCGACTTCACGCCCGGAACCGCGCGGGGGATCATGTTCGTTACGACAGACGTGGACACGGACTGCGCCAGGCTCACCGAAGCCGGAGTCACCGTGGACGGCCCGACCGACCTCCCCTGGGGACGCATGGCCGGCTTCCGGGACCCCGACGGCAACGGCCTGATGCTGCTCACGGAGAAGGAAGGCTTCTGACCGAGTGGTCATCCAGAGCGCCCAGGATCAGGGCGAAGACCAGGACCAGCTCTTCGCCGCCCTCGCGAACGCGACGCGGCGCGAGGTGCTGCGCCTGCTCCGCGACCAGGGCCCCCAGCCGGTCCAGGCGCTCGCGGACCACTTCGCCATGCGCCGCCCCAGCCTCTCGGAGCACCTGAAGGTGCTCCGAGAGGCCGGCCTCGTCTCCGAGGAACGCCAGGGCAGACAGCGCATCTACCGCTTGGAGGCCGCCCCGCTCGTCGAGGTACAGGACTGGCTCCATCCGTACGAGCGGTTCTGGCGCGAGAAGCTGAAGGGCCTCGGCGATCTACTCGACCGCATGCCGGACGATGAGGCATGACGATGTCCCAGGCGCCCGACGGACCCGATGAGGGCGACCTCACCACGATCAGGGTCGATCACTTCCTGGCCCACCCGCCCGCGAAGGTCTGGCGGGCCCTGACCGAGCCCGAGCTGATCGCCCAGTGGATGATGCCCGGCGATTTCCGCCTGGAGGTCGGCCACCGCTACACGATGACCGCCGTGCCCCGCCCCAACACCAACTTCTCCGGCACCATCCAGGCCGAGGTCCTCGCCTACGACAACGAGCGGATGCTGAGTGTCCGCTGGCAGGACGCTGTCGAGAGTCAGGGGAACGCCGCTGACTGGACCATCACCTGGACCCTGGAGCCGGAAGGCCACGGCACCCGTCTCTTCCTTGTGCACACAGGGTTCGACCCGGACGACCCGGCCCAGCGGATGGCGCACCGGATCATGGGCGGAGGCTGGCGTTCCTACGTCATCAGCGCACTGGAGAACGTACTGGAAACGTACTGACGGAGCCACCCGAGCCGTACGCGCGGAGCGGTAGGCCAAGCTCGCCTGTCAGCGCGAGACTTCGAGGTTCGTCAGGCTTGAGCTTGCGGTGCGGTGGTGTCACCACGCGCCCGCCTGTTTGAGCGCCCAGTCCCTGGCAGCCGGCGATGGCAAGAATCTCCACGGCCGGCCCGTGGGCCAGCAGCTTGACCAGGCCCGACTGCCGGGCATGGGTGATGTCCGCGAAGCTCGCCGATTCGGCTGGCCTGCAGAACAGCAGCCGCCCGTCAGCGTCGGTGACGACCATGGACTTCACGGCGTTCCGCTGTGACACGGGTTCAGCTCGGTTCGCACGATCCGGTCGGGCCGGTCGGGAGGCTGATGTCGTGCTGCTTCGGGCCGTCAGCTGGCCCGGGGTGGCACCGGCTCGCTGTTGTTCTCCGTTTCGATGACGTGGACGCACCGGTCGAGGGCGGCGGCCATGTAGCGGCGCCAGAGCGGGGTGAAGGGGCCGGCGAGGATCCAGCGTCGGCCGGGCAGCGGCTTGAACTCGTAGGTCCAGCGGATGAGTGTGCCGTCGCCGTCGGGGTTGACGTTGAACTCGCCTCGAGCTCCGGCCGCGAGGCGGGAGAGGATGTTGGTGAAGTTGGTCAGCTGGTAGGCGAAGCCGGATCCGGGCGTGTATTCGGTGAGTTCTTCGTCGGCCTGGGAGCCGTCGTCGAACTGCGGGTTCCTTCGGGCGCCCGCGTGGTCCCAGGCCTCGGTCTGGTTCTTCACACCGCTGATCCCGGGAAACGGGAAGACCGGGCGGAAGACGGTGGGAAGGTCGATGGGGGTCAGGATGCGGAAGGCATCCTGGGGTGCCCTGAGGGTTCGCTGCTGGACGGTGATGGTGACGGTCTTGTCGTCGGGCCTGATGAGGAGAGTGGTCATGGTTCAGCTCGCAGCGGTCGTGGTGAGGGCCGGGTAGTCGGTGTAGCCGCGGTGGTCGCCGCCGTAGAAGGTGGCCGGGTCGGGCTCGTTGAGGGGCGCACCCGTGCGGATGCGGTGGGGCAGGTCGGGGTTGGCCAGTGCGCCCATCACTGCGATCCGGCCCCGGTCGACGCCTAGTTCGCCGGCGTGTTCGTGCAGCCAGCGCAGGGCGGCGTAGGCGTCCTCGACCGGCGTGGGGAACGGATGCTCGGGGGCCCGGCGGTATTCGACCGACAGCATGGGCACCCCGCTGGCGGAGACGTAGCGCGAGACCGGTCCGTCGAACAGGTCGATGTGGCCGAAGATGTAGCCGCCGCCGTGGAAGAACAGCACCGCCGGCCCTGCTGCGGCGCCGGTCTTGGCGTACCAGCGCAGGGTGATCTGTGTGCCGTCGTCGGCGGTTGCGTGGTGCTCGGCGGTCGTGACGTCGGTCGGGATCGGGCTAGGTGAGAGAAGCGGCGGAGGGAAGGACGAGGACCTTGCCGGAGAGCGCGCCTTCTGCGGCCTCCGCGTGCAGCGCCGGCAGCTCGGTCAGCGGCACCCGTCGAGCGATGTCGACGTGCAGCGCTCCGGAGTCGACCAGCGTCACCAGCCTCGCCAGCTGCGCGGCGTCGCTGTTGACGAAGAGGTTGACGCCGCGCACGCCGCGTTCCTCGTCGGAAGGCGCGGGCATCCACACCGTGGTGTTCACCACGATCCCGCCGTCGCGGACCACAGAGGTCAGCGCGGCCAATTGCATCGGATCGACCGGCGCGAGGTTGAGCACGACGTCGACCAGCGCGGACAGCTCGGGGACCCCGTGGCCGAACACCTCATCGGCACCCGCCGTCCTGACGCGTTCGCTGCTGCGCGGTCCGGCCGTGGCGATCACGTGTGCGCCGGCGTGCTTGGCCAGCTGGACGGCGTAGCCGCCGACCGCGCCACCCGCACCGTTGATCAGCACCCGCTGACCGGCAGTCAGCTTGGCGTGGTCGAAGAGGGCCTGCCAGGCGGTGAGACCGACCAGCGGCAGCCCGCCCGCATCGGCCAGCGGGAGGCTCGCGGGCGCCGCCGTCAGCAGGCCGGCCGGTGCGAGCACGTACTCCGCCGCCGCGCCGGCACCGGTCATCGGCAGGAAGCCGACAACCTGGTCACCCGCCCTGACCCCGCCGGCGCCCTCGCCCAGCGCGTCGACCGTGCCCGCGACGTCGATGCCGGGGGTGTGCGGCAGGGTCACCGGGATGGGGCCCTGCATGAAGCCCGCGCGGATGTTGCCGTCGACCGGGTTGAACGACGTCGCGGCCACCCGGATCCGGACCTCCCCGGCCGCGGGGACCGGCTGTTCCACGTCCTCGTAACGCAAGACGTCCGGAGTGCCGTACTCATGGAAACGCACTGCTTTCATGACAAATACTACCTTTCAGGCAGAGAGAATGATTCGAATTTGAATCATCGTGAGACTCGGGCACGCCTCGAACTCGAGACATGCCTTCAGGTGTGTGAGGGACGACAGCCGCTAGGCGGCGGTCAGGAGCCGAAGCTTGCCGTGGCTCGGGGAACCGGGCACGGCGGTGAACACCAGGAGCGTCTGATGCTGCTCCGGATCCAACAGCATCTCGGCGTACAGCTCCAGCTCCCCCAACTCGGGGTGGAGGTAGCGCTTGAGGTCGTGATGATGGGTCACTCCCACCTCGTGCAACCGCCAGATGTTCGCGAACTCGGAACTGACCTCCAGCAGCGCCGCGACGATCTCGCCGGCCCTTCCTGTGGGATCCGCCGTGTACGCGTCCCGGATCTCCGCGGCGAAGACCCTGCCCCGTATCGGATGGTCCTCGACGGGGTACAGGCCACGAACCCGCGGATCACCGGTGAACCAGCGGTAGACCAGGTAACGGGACATGCCCGAGTACTGGGTGTAGTCACCGAGTAGGGCGACCGCCGGGGGCGTCTGCAGCAACGCCTCGCCGAGCCGTGACAGCACGATCGCGGGCATGTCCGAGAGGCCGGCGACGATCCGCATCATCGTGGGACCGATGTAATCGTCCCGCGGGATCCGCCGCGGCGCCGGGATCCCGCCCAGGATGAAGAGGTGGTCATGTTCGTTCTGGTTGAGACGCAGCGCCCGGGCGAGCGCGACGAGTATCCGCTCCGACGGCGCCGGACCTCGCTGCTGCTCGATGCGGCTGTAGTAGTCGGCCGACATCCCGGCCAGCGCCGCCACCTCCTCGCGCCGCAGCCCGCCGGTGCGGCGCCGCTGCCCGCGGGGAAGCCCGACATCCTCCGGCTGCAACGCCTCACGACGCGCACGGAGAAAATCCGCCAGCAACGCCCGGTCCATGGTCCGACCTCCTCTGTTCGACAGGACAATCTTGACGCGAACCGGGAACCGGATGAAGGGTGGTTCTAACCGCGGACAAGTTGTCCCTGGCTCGTGCTGCGACCACATGGGTTCGCCGAGGCGGCGGGTTCGGCGGTCGCATGTACGGTGACGTCCGATCCGACTGGCCGTGCGCTGGGAGCGACGCCTCGACCTGCACGACGCCTTCGTCTCCCTTGCCTGCGGCCTCATCTGCTGGAGACGCCTCAAGAAGACCCGCCCGTGATCGTGCCGCGGGCCTGCACGCCCAGCCGCGAACCCGCCATCGAATCCTCAGGCGGGGCGATCACCCAGCCTGACCGCCCAAAGCGATTCGGCGTAGCTGCCGGAATCGTCC
This sequence comes from Streptomyces sp. NPDC026538, assembly GCF_055567535.1. Classification (NCBI taxonomy): domain Bacteria; kingdom Bacillati; phylum Actinomycetota; class Actinomycetes; order Kitasatosporales; family Streptomycetaceae; genus Streptomyces; species Streptomyces sp. NPDC026538. Next base: position 229,731 of record NZ_JBVHQG010000006.1, on the reverse strand, counting down.
AGGCCGAATTCTGCCTCCCCCAGCGCCTCGGCACCCGATTCGTCGTAGAGGACTACGGACAAAGGCGGGTTGAGCAGAAGCTTCTGGCGGCGGATGTCAGCAAGGCTCCTGTCCTGGCAGAGGAGGATTCGACCGATGCCATCCCGCAAGGTGAAGTCGGCCCAGATACGGGGTGGGGAGACATCGGCGACGTACGAGACGATCGTTCCGCTCTCGCCATCCCGGTGAAGCCGCCCGCAGTTGCCACAGACGTACAGCGACAAGAACGATGCTTCCACCGCGCGCTGCCGCTCCTGAGTGTCGAGATCGGCAGGAGCAGGCCAGGCGATCTGGTCGAAGAGCTCGTCAGGGACGAGCCGGAACTGCTGACCCGGGTTGTGGGAACCACTGAGGATGTTGCCGCATCCACACTTGAAGCCGCCCATGTTCCTCCCCCTTCGAAGCCGCTCTACCCGGTCGACACCGGGTTCGGCACGGAAGCTTTCCCGGCTGCGCACCCACCTCTACTTCTTTCGTGGCTTTCCCACTTGGCGTGTGCGACTTCGTGTCGCACTTCGAGGCGGTTGACCCGGCACATGTCGACGTCACAAGTCGTCCAGGCTCGCTGGGCCCGCGACGCACGTCCCGGTCTCGTCCACTACGTAGATGATGTCGCGGGTGCCTACCGTCCCCTCTGATGCGGCGGGCTCGGGGTCGATAACCGGGCAGACCGACTCCACTCCCCGGACGACCACCTTGTACCTCACAGGCCATGCGTGTTCTTCGGTCCAACCAAAATAGGTACCGCCGCCCCCGCCCGGCGTTCGGTCAGGGTCTCCCTCGACCACAACACCGCGCTCGCCGCATGACGGACAACCGAACACGTGTGCATTCCAGGCCGACTCGTTGACCAACCGCACCGGCAGTCCTTCGTCGCCGGAACCTCCGCACCCCGTAACGAGGATGGCAGTGATGCCCAGCGCGGCCAGCAGAGCGATACGTGGTCGTTTCACGCTCCGACAGGACACTGTGCCGTGACTGCCTGGTCTCAAAGGCCCCACGCTCGGACTCCCCCATGATCACGGATCAGGGTTGGATCATCGCAGGTCACAGGCCGATGAGCAACGGTCGGAGACTGCCTACCGGTTCTGCGGCCGGCGGCCGGGGGAACCGAGACCGGCGGCCTCCGGAAGTGAGGAGCTCCTTGTGCCCGCATGTCAGAGATGGCCTGGCTGTCTCGTCTCAGGCTGTGCAGACAGGTTTTGGGAAGAGTCCGCCTCGACAACAGGGAGCAGATGATGAGTGAGGAGAGCACGCACCAGGAGGTCGCGCTGATCACCGGGGCGAACAAGGGGATCGGCCGTGGCATTGCCGAGCAACTGGCCGCGCTGGGCGTGGCGGTCGTGATCGGGGCCAGAGACCCGCTGCGCGGCGAGGAGGCCGCTGCGGCGGTGCGCGCGGCCGGCGGCAACGCGCGCGCGATCACCCTGGACGTCACTGACCAGGCCACCGTCCAAGAGGCCGCGAAGCAGCTCGAGGAGCGCTTCGGTCATCTCGACGTACTGATCAACAACGCCGGAATCACCGGCTCCGGACAGGTGTCGCCCGAAGACGCCCACGACCAGGTCCCCAGCTCCGTCGACCTGGACATGGTTCGGGCGGTGTTCGAGACCAACGTCTTCGGGGTCATCCAAGTGACCAATGCCATGCTGCCCCTGTTGCGGCGGTCACCGGCGCCACGCGTCGTCAACGTCAGCAGTCACGCCGCGTCGCTGACTCTCACCAGCGATCCGGAGGGCCCCTTCACGGCACTGCTGCCGTCCGCCGCGTATTCGCCGTCCAAGACCGCGCTGACCGCCCTCACCGTGCAGTACGCCAATGAGCTACGGAGCGAGGGCATCCGGGTCAACGCGGTCGCCCCCGGGTTCGTCGACACGGACAGCAACAACCACACCGGGTTCCTCACGGTCGCGCAGGGCGCCACATCCGTGGTGCGCCTGGCCATGCTGGGCGCGACCGGACCGACCGGAGGGTTCTTCAGTGCGGAGGGCCCGGTCCCCTGGTGATGGTGACCCCGGACAGCTGCGGGGGTGTGGGTTCCACCGTCGAACGTGCGAGTGGAGCCGGAACGAGTCCGTACACCAGGGTCGGTCAAGGTGCCTACGAACAAGGAGAATCCGGCGTGACGAAGACAGAAGAGTTCCAGGAGCTGCGGCCGCTGTTGTTCTCGATCGCCTACCGGATCCTGGGCAGTGTGAGCGAGGCAGAGGACGCGGTCCAGGAGACATGGCTGCGCTACCAGGCCGCCTCCACCCGCCCCGGGTCGGCCAGGGCGTTCCTGTCGACCGTGGTCACCCGGATCTCGATCGACGTGCTGCGCTCGGCCCGCGTCCGGCGGGAGGAGTATGTCGGACCGTGGCTCCCTGAACCGCTGCTGACCGACCCGTACGAGGATCCGGTGCGGTCGGCGGAGCTGGCGGACTCGGTGTCGATGGCGGCCCTGCTCCTGCTGGAGCGGCTCACCCCGCTGGAGCGCGCGGTCTTCGTGCTGAGGGAGGTGTTCGCCTTTGGCTTCTCGGAGATCGCATCGGCTGTGGGACGGTCGGAAGCGGCATGCCACCAGCTCGCGGTGCGGGCACGCCGTCACATGGACGCGGGCCGGGTCCGGTTCGAGGCGGACGGGAAGGAACACGAGAAACTCGCCGAGCGCTTCTTCGACGCCTTCCGTGAAGGAGACGTCGACGGGCTGACCGAGCTGCTGGCCGCCGACGTTCACATGATCGGCGACAGCGGCGGCAAGGCCCCGCAGTTCAAGCCCGTCATCCTTGGTGCCGAGAACGTGCTCCGGGCGCTGGCCTCGTTCGTCCCGCTGGTGATCAGGAGCGGTGGCGTTGTCGAGCCGCAGCAGGTGAACGGCCAGCCGGGCGCGATCTTCCGCGACCGAGACGGCCAGGTCCTCAGCACCTGGGCACTTGACGTACTCGATGGGCAGATCCAGACGATCCGCACGGTGAACAACCCCGACAAGCTCGGCCACGTCGGCCCGGTAGCGGACGCCTGGCAGGCCCTCCGCGAGGCGAACCAGGCACGCCGGCCCGCGGATTGACCGAGGAACGGACCGCGCTCCAGCGCCGGGATCCCCGGGCTGCTGCGTGACCGCGAGCCACTGCCGGCCACGGTCGACGCCGACGACTGGGCGAAGCCGAGGCCCCGTCCTCCGACTCGGCGGATCAGACGCCTGCGCCGCCTGATCCGCCGGGTCGAGGATTCTGCCGACGAGCTCTCCGACGAAGTAGCCTGTGGCCCAGGACGTCTGTCCGCGCTGTCAGGTCGGGCCGACGGTCAGGGCACGATGTAGTCGGCGGCGCGGAACAGTTCGTACCATTCCGCACGGGTCAGTGGTACGTCCGATCCGAGGGCGGCGTCCGCGACGCGCTGCGGTGTGGTCGTGCCGATGACCACCTGCATCCGGGCGGGATGGCGGGTGATCCAGGCCGTCGCGATGGCAAGGGGCGGCACACCGTACTTCGCCGCCAGGCGATCGATGACGGCGTTGAGCTCGGTGTGGCGCTCGGAGCCGAGGAACGGTCCGTCGAAGAAGCCGGCCTGGAAGGGTGACCAGGCCTGCACGGTGATGTCGTGCAGTCGGCAGTAGTCCAGGAGCCCGTCGTCACGGCTGACCGACTGGTCCAGGCCCTGCATGTTGGCCGCGACGCCCTGCGCGACGAGCGGGGCGTGCGTGATCGACAGCTGGAGCTGGTTCACCACCAACGGCTGACTGACGTGGCGGCTCAGCAGATCGATCTGCCGGGGGGTGTGGTTCGAGACGCCGAAGGCCCGTACCTTGCCCGCCGTGGCGAGGTCGTCGAAGGCACGCGCGACTTCTTCGGGTTCGACCAGGGCGTCGGGACGGTGCAGCAGCAGGATGTCGAGGTAGTCGGTGCCGAGAGCCTCGAGCGAACCGTCCACCGACTCCACGATGTGTTCGTAGGAGAAGTCGAAATAAGGGCCTTCGCGGACGATGCCCGCCTTCGACTGGATGATCAACTTTTCACGCTGCGAGGAGCTCAGCCGCATCGCCTCGGCGAAACGGCGCTCGCAGCCGTGCAACTCGCTGCCGTACACGTCGGCGTGATCGAGGAACGTGATGCCGGCGTCCATGGCGGTGGCGAGGAGTTCGCGTACCTCGGCGTCGCTCTTGTCCTGGATGCGCATCAGGCCGAGCACGATGTTCGGGACGACCATGTCAGTGCCGGGCAGTTTGAACGTCTTCACGATCGGGTCCTTGTCCGTAAGTGGGTATTCGGTGCCGGTACCGGGCGCCTCAGGCCGCCGACAGGCGGGAAATCTGCTCGGGGGTGAGCTCGACGTCGGCGGCGGCCGCTGAGTCACGGATGCTTTCGGGGCGAGAGGACCCGGGAATCGGGACCACCACGGGCGCGAGGGCAAGCTCCCAGGCCAGGGTCACGCGGTAGACGCTGACGCCCACCTCGTCCGCGACCTGGCGGAAAGCGGCGTGGTGCGCCGAGAGTTCGGGCGCGTTCGCTATGCCGCCCAGCGGGCTCCAGGGCAGGAAGGCGATCCCTAGTCCGGCGCAGTGTTCCAGCTCGCGCAGGCTGGAGCGGAACCTGGGCGAGAACTGGTTCTGGACCGAGTCGAGGCGACCGCCCAGGATCTCGTTCGCCTCGTCGATCTGCTCCACGGTCGCGTTCGAGATGCCTGCGCTGCGGATCACGCCCTCGTCGAGCAGGTCACGGATTGCACCGATCGAATCGGCGTACGGGACGTGCGGATCGGGGCGGTGGAACTGGTAGAGGCCGATCGCCTCGACGCCCAGGCGCCTGGCCGACTCCTTGGCGGCGCGCTTGAGATGGGCCGGATCGCCGTTCACGGTCCAGCTGCCGTCGCCGGGCCGCAGGTGACCGCCCTTCGTCGCGACGAGTACGTCGTCAGCTCCCCGGCCGTAGGCGCGCAGAGCCTGGGCGATGAGCTCCTCGTTGTGTCCGACCTCGCCGGCGTCGCGGTGATACGCGTCCGCTGTGTCGATGAGCGTGACACCGGCGTCGAGCGCGGCGTGGATCGTCGCGATCGACCTGCGGGCGTCGGGGCGGCCCTCGATGGACATCGGCATGCCGCCGAGCCCGATGGCCGAAACCGTCTGTCCGCCGATCGTGCGTTGCTTCATCGGACGTCTCCTCCGGGGTGTGGAAGACAGGTGGTCGAGGTCTTCTCGTACCGAAGGCCTGCCTGGCCGAGCCTAGGAATCGATGATTCAGCAGTCCAATAGTTGTTGGTCATGGCACTGAGAAATGGAATCGATGAATGTATCTGCGTCCCACGCGATACGTGCTCGCGCTTGCCGACGAGTGTCACTTGACCGGGGCCGCGGAACTCGGAGAAGTGCGGCGGTAGGTCCTGTCGCGGCGCGGGGTGCGGGCCGCGGGGCGCGGGGTGTCGCGGTCAAGGACGGGGGTTTTTTGCAGGCACCACAACATCTCGCGACTCGGCGTCCTGACCCGGATTCCACCTCACCGGAAAGGCTGACCGCCACCACCCACGGCCGCGGCATGCGCATTCCAGGGGTCCGGGCTCCGGGCTGCGGACCGGGGCCTCGGCGCAGGTCGGCCGAGGCCGCACCGGTACGGTTCGTCACGTGGACGCTGACCTGGAGCTGGACGCGGACGGGTGGGAGTCGCGGCACCGGGCCGCGTACGGGCGCGGTGCCTGGGAGCGGGCCTGTCGTCAGGGGGGCCTGATGGTCGCCTGGCACCAGGAGCAGGATCTCCACTTCGGCGCACTGACGTCCCGGCGGTTCGCCTCCGATCCCGGCGCACGCGTGAAGTGGCCGTGGGGGAGCGGCCCACACACCCTTGGTCTGCTGTTGTGGCGGACCGCCTACGATGCCGGGATCCTCGTCGACGAAGTTCCCCTGGCCGACGTCATGCGCTACTGCGACCCCGCGGCCGCTCCTCTGGCGGCAGGCCCGATGCCCGACGCGGCCCGCGAAGGCGGGATCGGGGTGGGCAGCGTCGAAGCGGTGGCCGGGGTCAGACACGTACTGCTCGCCCACCTCACACCCGGTCTCCCGCGGTCCGCCCCCGCCGGAGTGCGGCCGACGGCGACGGTCGGCTACCGAGTCCGGGAACTCCTGGCGACACCCGACTGGGATCGCGGCGACTGGCCGGCGGTGATCGCGCTGGCCCGGCAGGCGATGCGGCGGGCCGACGCTCTCCGGGAGCGGGGGACATGGCAGCCCGGCGCCCGGGAACGGACCCTGTGCGGACGCATGTCCCTGGACCGGGAACCGGCCGACGGGACCGACGCGCCGGGTGGCCGGGCCCCGAGTTGGCTGACACGGGCAACGCACCTGGTCGGCCTCGCCGACGTCCTGTCCGGGGCCGCCGGGGGGATACCGGCTGACGACGGAGGCACCCCGGAGCCGCTGGCGCAGGTCCTGGACGCCACGGCTCGCGCCTGCGCCGGACTGCGGACCAGCACTGAAGAAGTACGGCTCCTTTGGGAGGCCGAGCCTCAGGAGCCGCGGGACCCGGCCGGCTGGGAGCTGTCCCACGTACCGGATGCGCTGCGGGTCCAGACTGAGGAGACGCGGGAGCTGGTACGGACGCTCTCCGTCTTCCTGTGGGTGCTGGCGTGCGCTTGACCGGCTGGTGCGCGTCACGCCTTGGCCGCCGATGCCCGGGGCGCGCTCCGTACACGTTCCCGGCGTTCAGGGCTCACGGCTCACGGCCCGGTGCTCAGTGTTCCGTGCTCAGATGAAGTCGCCTCGTCGTTCGACGGGGTTGACGGCGTCGCGCCGTTGCTGCGCCGCGCGAGCCGTCCGCATCGCCGCCTCCTCCCGCAGGTGTGCCTGGCTCTGCAGGGTCATCATCGAGCCCAGCGGGTGGCGGCCGGTCATCGGGTTGTCCAGGCAGGACCGGTAGAGGGCGGCGGCGCGCTCGGTGTCCTGGTAGAGGGTGCGGTAGAGCTCCGCGGCACGGTACTGGGCATAGGGGTGGCCACGCTCGGCGGCCGCCAGGAAGTGCTCCAGCGCGTGCTCCGCGGGCGTCCGCGTCAGGGGCAGCAACCGCTCCAGGTACAGCTCGCCCAGGGCCAGCATCGCTTCGGGTTCGCCCAGTCGGGCCGCGGCCCGGTAGTGGCGGGATGCTTCGTCGAGCGACTGGGCCATACCTGCCTCGGGGCAGCCCTGGTGGTACAGCGAGGCAAGGTAGTAGACCGCTCGCGGCGAACCGGTACTCCGCCGCAGCAGCGGCACCGCGATCGCATAGTGCCCCTGCAGGTAGGCGATGTGCCCCAGGAGTTCTACGGCGGCGTCATGGCCGGCGGAGGCGGCCGTCTCCAGGAAAAAGGGGGCCGCGGCGCGGTGTTGACCGGTGTTCCAGCAGTGCAGACCGATCTGGTAGTAGTCCTCCGCACTGGTCGGCTCGCGGCCGTTCACGGTGAAGTCGGTTCCCTGCCAGTGCGCCACGTCGCCGCCCCCTCGCCCCGGCCCGCCACGGCAGGCGCCCGTAGGCCATTCTGCCTCAGATCGGCGAGGTGGTCAGGCCGGAGGTGAGGGGGAGGGCGGGCCCGGGCACCCCGGCGGCCCGGGATGCCTGCGCGTGGTTGAGGGCCGGTCAGCTGTTGGCGTTGAGGACGGGGTAGAAGCCGGAGGCGTGGCCGGTGGCGGTGGGGTGGTAGGACTCCCAGGTCGGCGAGATGACGATGGAGTGCAGCCAGTCGTCGCCGGAGCACAGCTCGTGCCCGTTGAACGTGGTGCGGACGTCGCCGAAGACGAAGCCGTGCGCGGCGGACCTGCTCTGGATGACGCTGTCGAGGACGTCCGAGGCCTCGTCGATCTTGCGGTGCTTGGTGTCGCTGAGCCCGACGCAGAAGACGTTGAGGGTGTAGAGGTGCGGGTAACCCAGCACGACCACCTTGGCGTTGGGGGCCTTGGCCCGGATCGCGTCGTAGGTGGCGTCGAGACGGCCGGGCAGGGTGCTCCGGGCGTAACTCTCCGCCTGGTTGAGCCGGTTGACGCAGTCGGAGTCCGAATCCGTGGCGCAGGCCGTCATGACGTCGGCGAAACCCGCGTCGTTGCCGCCGATGGTGACGGAGACCAGGGTGGTGGCGGAGTTCAGGGGGCCGAGCTGGGAGTTCGTCACGTCCGTGGTGACCGCTCCGGAGCAGGCCGTGTCCGCGAAGGACGACGGGGCGTGCGCGTTCTTCCAGAGGTAGGGGTAGGAGCTGAGGCTGCGGTGGCAACTGCCGCTCGCGCTGTCATAGTTGCCCGCGCCGTTGCCGGCGGAGTACGAGTCGCCGAGCGCGACGTACACCGGGCCGGCGGCCTCGGCAGGAGCGGCCAGACCCAGGCTGACGAGTACTGCGGCGCCCAGAGTTGCGAGCACGGACAGCGACTTGGTCGATCTCACGGGACCTCCAGAAGTGGAATGTCGGATTCCATCGGGTGGCGCACGAAAGGAGCGTGTGGGTGAGATGGATGAGGCGTGTGAGGTGCGCATGACAGATCACTCTCTTGCGGCACTCCGCGTTCGCCCCCTGGTTTCACGGGGACGAGACCAGGGGGCGGGTGAGCGGGGAGAGCCGTCGCGAGAGGGCGGTGAGGTGCCCCCGGCGGGCCGGTGGGGGCGGCGTGGTTGCTGCGAGGATGTGCCCGGCTGACCGTCAGCGCATGCCGGTGCCGTACGTGTTGGGCGTCCCGGTCACGGGCCTGGAAGCGGGAGTTGAGGTACGTGCGCCGTGAGCGGCACTGCCGGTGGGGGCAGGGGTGAATGTCCTGGCACGGTCGGGCGCGTTGCCGTGTGACTCACCGCGCCCGGCACGGACGCGGCCGTCGGCGGCCGTATCGGCGTCGCGGGTGTCGTGCGCGCCGTGGGCGCGGCGTGCGCGTCGGCGGTGGGCCGGCGGCCTGTGTGAGGTGCTCTCGCCGCGTCGCGGCTGCCCGGGGGCTCCGCCGGCGTGTCCTGTGGCGGCCACGCCACCGAGGGAGGTGATGGTGGCGGCGGATCGGGGCTCGGTGGACGCCGGGCGCTTCCTCGGCTGGGACCCGCCCGGGCGGGCGATGGTCCGAGTGGTGGGGGTCGTGGGTACGGTTGCTGCCATTGGGCCGGACGCTGTGGCGGTCGGTCCCGTGCGTCTCGCAGAGCTGAGCTTCTTGATCCGCATGCGTTCCTCCTGTGGGGGGATGCGGGTCAGAGAGACGAGTGGGTATGGCGCGAGCCCGCCGGTGGGCGGGTCGGACGTGCTCCTGACAAGTTCAATTCTGAAGTGTCGTGAGTTCAGGGGCCGTCGGCAAGCCATCGGTCGCAGAATTTTACGCGCGTAACACCTGGCCTTCCAGCACACCTCCGGCAGCCCCCGACCGCCGCGGCCTGCTTCTGCGACAGCGTGACCTTTACGCGGGGGATCACCCGCAAAGTGCCGTGCTCCGTCACACGCGCGTGTGTGACGGAGCGTACCTGTGACCAGGCGTCGGAGTGGCCCGGACGGAGTGGGTGTTCTTCCCCGTCAGGCCGGCAAGTGGAACTGCTGGTTGGTGCCGCCGGCGCAGGTCCAGATCTGCAGGCGGGCTCCGTTGGCCGTCGACTTGTCGGTGACATCGAGGCACTTGCCGGAGGCGGGGTTCACCAGGGTGTCGCCGCTGCTCCGCTGCCAGACCTGAGCAGCGGTGCCGTTGCAGTCGTACAACTGGACCTTCGTGCCGTTGGCGGTGCCGGCGGCGGTGAGGTCCATGCACTTGCCGAGACTGCGGATGGTGTTGTCGGAACCCACGGTCCACTGCTGGGCCGTGGTGCCGTTGCAGTCATACATCTGAACGGCGGTGCCGTTGGCGCTGCTTGCCGCCGCGACGTCCACACACTTTCCGCCGAGGCCGGTGATCTGGCCGGTGGAGCCGGTGGGCGGCGGGGGAGTCGTACCACCGGTCACGGTGTTGAGGGTGCTGGAGAACTGCCAGGCGCTCTGCGGGGTACCGCTGCAGGTGTCGGACAGCTGGCCGTTGGTGGCGCACGCCTTGTCGCGGCCGAGCGCCCAGAAGGCGAGTTCCTGGATGCCCTTGGACTTGGCGAAGTTGGTGAGCGTGGTGGCGTTGCCGGTGGTGAAGATCTCGCTGACGTCGTCGTTGACCCCGATCATCGGGGTGTTGCCTTCCATCGCCCACAGTTGGGCGTCGGACTTCTCCGGCCAGACGGCGCCGAGTTGGGTGCGCAGGGCGGTGGCGGCGTCGGTGGCGGCCTTGCCCATGTCCCGGGTGCCGTCGTAATAGTCCATCGTCATGATGTTGACGAGATTGACGGTGAGTCCGTTGCTCTTGGCGTTGGACAGCAACTTCGTGCCGTTGCCGTCCAGGCCGTTCGGCATGGACGGCAGGGTGTACTGGACGTCCAGCTTGCGCCCGGCGGCCGCGTACTCCTGCTGAAGCTGGGCGAGGGCCTTGTTCCGGCGGTCGTTGGCGGCGGTGTCGGCGATCGCACTGCCCTCGATGTCGAAGTCGACCCGAGTGAGGTTGAGGGCGTCGATGACCTTCTTGTACTGGGCCTTGAGCAAGGCCACGGTGGTGCAGGCCTGGGCCTCCTCGGTGCCGGAGGCGCCGCCGAAGGAGGCGATGACGTCGCCGCCGGCGGCACGCAGGGAGTTGATCGCTGAAGTCCAGCCGGCGTCGGTGACGGGAGTGTCGCCGTTGAACATGGCGTTACAGCCCCCGCCGTCGATGACGAAGGCGAGCGTGAAGTACTTCAGGCCTGTGGCGTTGCGGGCGTTGGTCATGGCCGAGGGCGAGTTCCAGGTCTCGACGTACGGCGCGGCGTAGTGGGCGGGGAAGCCGGGGCCAGGGTTGGTCGCGGCGCTCGCGGAGCCGCCGGTGGCGACGAGGACGGTGGCGGCCGTCGCGAGGACAGCGGGAAGGGTGGTGAGGGCTCTGGCAGCGGATCTGATCACAGGACGGCTCCTGTCATGAACGCGGGACGCGCGAGGTGGGGGTGCCGAGACAGAGCATTCGGGAGCTGCAGCAGAAGTTCACATAGCTGAACGATGGTTCCTCTGCTGAACCGTCGATGGTTGAAGACGGTATGGACTAGACCAGCTACGCGTCAATACCCCGTGCATCGCCAGCAGTTCAGGTGGCAGTCTCTGGGACTTGCCCCCGGGCAGGGCTCTCCGACTGTGGGCGAGGTTGTGGAGACCCTGAGCGGGCAGCCTGGATCGACCTGCCCGACGAGATGACCGAAGTGCTACCCCGGCAGCGGCTGATCGCCGCGCAGATCGCCGCACTGATCGCCGCGCAGATCGGTGCGAAGGTCGGTACGAAGGCCGCCAAGGGCGAGATGACCTCGGGTGACGACCATGACCGCACCGAACACGGCTTTGCGGCCTCCGACCCACTCGCCGGTCATCGGCCGCCTAGGCCAGTGCCTGGCCTAGGCGGCCGATGACCTGGGGGCCCCTGGCCCGCGCATGGCGACACCTACGTGGTCGACGGCGAGAACGTCGTGGTCCTTGCCCGGCTGACGTCGTGGCCGTCGGGGCGGCTCTTCCGGCACATGATCCGAACCGGAAGAGCCTGACCATCACACTCCCCCGGGGGATACGGCGATGGCTCATGGTCAAGTGCCCACATATCCGCGACCCACCGCCTTCGCCACCGGGACTTCCGCGGGGGCCGACGGCGATCCCGATTCGAGCAGGTTGCCCACCGTTTAGTCGTATAAATGCGGGAAACGCGGAATCAAAGAGTTCACTGCGAAAACGCCGACCCTGCGAATCGAGGCCGACAGGCCGCAGCCAATCGAGAATCGAGAGGAGCCCGTGTGATGACGACTCCTGAGCCGGGCCGAACCCCGGGACTCGCGACAGGCGGCAGGGTGTCACCTGGTGAAACTCCACCCGCCGAGGGGAGCACTTCCGGCATCTCCCATCCGGAGCCGCCCGCGCCGCGCAAGGGATGGGCGGCCATACCGCTCGTTCTGATCATGGGCGTGGTGCTGCTGGTGGCGATCGGCCTCATCGCCATGGTGGTGGCTCTGATCGGATAGCGCCGCCGGCTGGCCGCGACCACACCGAGTGAAGATCGCCGACGAGAAAGCCACTGTGGCCGTGCATCCCCGGGCACGACCGGCAGGCCCAGCGGCGCAAGGGCCTGCCCCGGCTGCCACCGGGGGGCAGTGCACGGGGCACGCCCCCTGGGCGCAGTAGCTCGGCTCCGTCGACTCTCCGAAACCGCACCTAACGGCCTTCAAAAGGTGTCCCGTAATCGACGCTCCGGGTCGGTCCGACGAACATGATCGTCACGCAGATGCGGTTGCAGTACTAGGCGAGGTGCTCCCGGAACCATTCGACGGCGGCGCCGCTCGCCTTGTCGAACTGCGCGGTGTACGGGTCGAAGTGGCCGCCGGGGATGGTCCGCAGCCGCTTCGGCTCCAGCGCGCGCTCGTAGGCCGCGAGAGCGAGGTCGGTCACGGTGACGGTGTCGTTGAGCGCGACCACCATGAGCAGCGGTGTGGGCGAGACCCTGGTGACCCAGACTCCGGGCTCGTACATGCGCGCGGCACGGGTGGAACGGACGGTGACCTCGTTGTCCCACACACCGTCGGGCTTGGGCTGGAGGTAGAAGTCGATGGCCTCCTGGGTCCGGTAGGACGCGGGCACCGCCGGGTCGCTGCCGACGATGGCCTGGCTGCGGGGGGCCTCGCCGCGCAGCTGGGCGCGCTCGTCCTCGTCGAAGGCCGCCTCCAGACCGGCGACCGCCTCCGGTGCGATGCGGCGCAGACCCTGCTCGAAGCCGCTGATGGTCGGCACCTGGGCGACCACGGCCCGCAGGCGGCGGTCGGTGGCACCGAGGACGATCGCGTGACCGCCGGCGTAGCTGGTGCCCCACAGGCCGATCCGGTCGGGGTCGACCTCGGACCGGCTCTCCAGATAGGAGATGGCGCGCCGCCAGTCGGCGATCTGCCGCCAGGGGTCGACGTCCTGGCGGGGAAGGCCGTCACTGGCCCCGAAGCCGCGGTGGTCGTGCAGCAGGACGGCGAAGCCGTTGTCCGCGAAGGTCTGTGCGAACGGCTCCAGGCCGAGTTCCTTCACCCCGGCGTAGCCGTGGGCCATGGTGACCGCCGGGTGCGGGCCTGGGCCGTCCGGCAGGAAGAGCCAACCGCGCAGGCGTACCCCGCCGTCGGCCTCGAACTCGACATCCTCGCGCTGGAACATGGAACAACCTCTCTGTGTGGGTGGGGACTTCAGCCCTGGTGGAAGTGGTCGGAGTCGATCTCGCCGGCCAGCCGGTCTCGCAGTTCGGCGGAGAAGCGCAGTGCGGCGCCGAGCGGACGGTGGTGGATGGCGGCCCGGAGGATCTGGTCGTCCGCATTCCTGGTCAGGAGGGTGACGCCCTCGATCGGCAGGCCGCCGAACGCGGTGGCCTCCCACTCCAGGTAGCTGCGCGGACCGTCGACGACCTCGCGGGTGAAGCGGAGCGACTCGTAGATCGCGCTCGCCGCGCCCATCACCTTCTTCACCTGGTCGCGGCCTTCCACGGGGCGGAGCAGGACGCTCGCCTCCAGAACCACGTCCTCGGTGAACGCCTCGCCGAACGCCGTGGCGGACTTCTGCGCGAAGGCGTTCGTCCAGCCCCGCGGAGCCGTCGTGTCCGAGACGGGAGCGGCTTCGGAGCCGAGGACCCCGGCGAGGAGACGGTCGAGGTGGCCCGCGACCTCGGCCGCCTGCTCGATGTGGGCCCAGTGACCGGCCTCGGCCACCGACACCGCCGTCACGTCGGTGAAGCGGGGTGCGATCGCGTCGTGGACCATGCTCTCGGTGACGAACCCGTCGCCCTCGCCGCGGACGATGAGCACCGGGGCGGAGCAAGCGCTCGGATCCTCGCCCTGAGGGTGTCCGGTGTTCCAGCACTCGGCGAGGGCTCGGAGGACCTCCGGCCGCAGCCGCGTCCCGGTGGCGACCAGCCGGTCCAGTTCCGCCGGCGGGAACGCGGCGGACAGGTTCTCGCGAACGCCTCGCTGGCCGGGTTCGTTGCCGCCCAGCGAACGGAACTGCTCGATCATCTCGTCGGGCAGATGCACACCCGCGAGCGGGACCGGGGTCACCAGCACGAGTCCGCGGGCGCGGTCGGGCCGCTGGACCGCGACCAGTTCGGCCACGGCGGCGCCCATGCTGTGGCCGACGATCACGAACGGCTTGCCGAGGGCGTCGACCGCCGCGCCCGCCTCGGCGGCGAACCGGTCGTAGTCGTAGGGCCCGTCCGCCGCGGCGCGGTCACCGCAGCCGGCCAGGTCGAGCGTGATGCACTCGATGCCGGGTGTGGCGAGCTGGGGGATCAGGCGGTCCCAGACGTACTGATCGTCGAGGAAACCGTGGACGAACACCACGGCCAGATCCCCGTCGCCAGTGCGGCGGTAGCGTACGTCGGTGTCGGCGACGCGTTCCGTTTTCATGTGTGTGTTCTCACTGTCCCTCTGTGGACGTCGGCCCGGAAGGGGACCGGTCCTGGCTTTCGGTGGGCATGTCGGTGGGATGTGCGTCCGGGCGCGCATCGGGTCGAAGGCGAAGTCTCTGATGCGTGCGGTGCCTTCGGCGGCTTCGGTGTCTGCGTGGCCGGCCGTCTAGAGACGGGACACTCCGTCGCGCCGGGCGGCCTCGGCGACCGCTTCGGCGACCGCGGGGGCGACCCGCGGGTCGAAGGGGGACGGGATGATGTGGTCGGGGCGCAACTCGTCGGCGATCAGGCCGGCCAGGGCGTCCGCGGCGGCGATCTTCATGCCTGGCGTGATGCGCGAGGCGCGAACGCGGAGGGCTCCGGAGAAGATGCCGGGGAAGGCGAGGACGTTGTTGATCTGGTTCGGGTAGTCGCTGCGGCCGGTCGCCACGACGGACGCGTACTTGTGGGCGACTTCGGGGTTGATCTCGGGGGTGGGGTTGGCCATGGCGAACACGAAGGCGCCTTCGGCCATGGTGGCGACCGCGGTCTCGGGGACCGCGCCTCCGGAGACGCCGATGAAGACGTCGGCGCCTGCGAGGGCTTCCTCCAGCGTGCCAGTGTGTCCGGCCCGGTTGGTGTACGCGGCGATGTCCCGTTTGACGTCGGTCAGGTCGGTGCGGCCGAGGTGCAGTACGCCGGTCCGGTCGGTGACCACGATGTCGCCGATGCCGGCCTCCACCAGGATCTTGGCGATCGCGACGCCCGCCGCTCCCGCGCCCGAGATGACCGCGCGCAGCCCGTCGAGGGTCCGCCCGGTGAGGCGGGCAGCGTTGCGCAGGGCCGCCAGGGTGACCACAGCCGTGCCGTGCTGGTCGTCGTGGAAGACCGGGATGTCGAGTCGGTCCTGGAGCCTGCGCTCGATCTCGAAGCACCGGGGTGCGGAGATGTCCTCGAGGTTGATGCCGCCGAAGGACGGTGCGAGTCGGGCGACGGTGTCGACGATCTCGTCCACGTCCTTGGTGGCGAGCGCGATGGGCACCGCGTCCACGTCACCGAACTGCTTGAACAGGACCGCCTTGCCCTCCATGACCGGCAGCGACGCCTGCGGTCCGATGTCGCCCAGGCCGAGCACCGCGGTGCCGTCCGTCACCACGGCGACGGTGTGCGAGACCCAGGTGTAGTCGTGGACGAGACCGGGCTGTTCGGCGATGGCGGTGCACACCTCGGCGACGCCCGGCGTGTAGGCGAGTGAGAGGTCCTCGCGGTCGCGCAGCGGCACCGTCGGGGTGATCGCCATCTTTCCCCCGTGGTGGAGCGCGAAGACCGGCTCCTCGGCTCGGCCGGGCGCGGGGGTCCGCGTCGACGCGGCGGTTTCTGTTTCCACGACTGATTCCTTTGCTGATTCGTTCTGCTGGTCCCGTCGCCGATCTCTTGTTCGGCTTGCCGTACCCGTTCGCCCGGCGGGATGCTCAGGCACTCCGGTGTGGCCGTGTGCCCCGATGCCGTGCCCGGCGGGTGCCGCTGGGCCTCGGCCCGCCCCGGTACGCGGGCAGGCTCCGGGCCTGGTCGGCGGGCGGGAACGCGGGGTTCACCAGCGAGGAGCCCCTTCGGCCAGCTGCAGTTCACCCCTTCCGAACGAGAAGCTCTCGTTCGGGACCGGGATCAGGGCGATGAATATGTCGTCGGGAGAGACATCGAGCGCCTCGACGACCAGCCTGTTGATGGCGGCGGACGCCGCCCGCTTGTCCTCCAGGGGCCGGTGGGCGCCGAAGAGAACCGTGATGATCATGGCGTCGGCGCTGCGGTGCATGCCCATGAAGGTCGGGTCGAGGAAGAGTTCGTCCTCGCCGTGCTCGCTGATCATGATGAAGCGGTCGCCCTCGGGGATGCCGAGGCCCTGCACCAGCGACTGGTTGAGGGCGTCGGCGAGGGCGCGCTTCTGCTGCGAGGTGAAGCGGTTGGCGGGGATGTGGGCGTTGAAGACCGGCATGGGGGGCTCCTTCGGGGAGTGCGGTGTCGGGTGTCGGACCGTTCGGGGGGCCTGATCAGGGCCCGGTGTACGGCGCGGCCGCTCCGGACGTCCATACCGCGCGGGAGTGCGCGGCTGGTATGCGGCCGGCCCGGCGGCGACGCCGTCATGCCTTCGTGGCTCCGGAGGCGGACCAGTCGGCGCTGTCCACCTGCGACCATCCGTCCGGGCGTCCGTCGAGACGGTGGCTGCGCCGGCCCAGTCGCGCGCTCAGTACGTCGTCCGGCAGGGGCGGGACGAACGCGTTGTCGGCGAGGGTGTACTCGGCGGCGAGGCGGCCGACCGCGGGAATCGCGCCGGTGTCGATGCGTCCGTTCCGGACGTAGACGTCGTCCCGGACGTGGAAGCGTACGACCTTGCCCCAGACGACGTGGTCGTTGATGTCGCCGACCTGGATGATCCGGTCGACGACGCATTCCATCGCGATCGGTGAGTCCTTCACCCGCGGCACCTTGACGACCTCGCAGTCCGCCTTCTCGAGGCCGACCTCGTCGAACTCGTCCTGGGAGCTGTCGAATTCGATGGCGCTGCGGTGCATCTCGTGGGTCAGCGGAAGCGTGACCAGGTTGGTGACGAACTCGCCTCTGTCCCGGATGTTGATGAACGTGTCCTTCAGGGTCCCGTCCGACCGCGGCTGAAGGGTCAGGGACACGATCGGGGGCACCCGGCTCACTACGGTGAAGAACGAGATGGGCGCCAGGTTGGCGACGCCGGATTCCGACTGGGTGCTCACCCAGCCGATCGCCCGTGGCGTGACCGCCCCGATGAGCAGTTTGTACGCGGAGGTCGCGTCCAGTTCATCGCTGTTGATGATCACGTTCATGTCCTCTCTGACATGCACGGCGGCATACCGCCGGTGAAGGTGTGGCCGGGGCGGACTGGGGGCGGGTCATCGGAGCCGCTGCCGGCCCCGGCGCGCGGCACCGGTGCACCGGTGGAGCGAGGTGGGACGACCGTGTCCTCGGGGCCCGGCCGGTACATCGTCGTTCTGGCTCCGGGTCGGGTCCGGGGCCGGGCCGCGGACGGGCCGGCGCTCCATGCCGGTTCCCGGTTCCGGTCGGACGGATCAGCCGGCCGCGGAGGGGGAGAACTCAAGGCCCTCGATCACGTCACGGCCCTTGGCGGTGTCGGCGTACAGCCGCGCCTCGGTGATCAGTCCGTCGGTGACGGCGAACAGGAGGAGGTGCTCGTTCTCCATGGTGCGGCCGTTCTTCGCCTTCGCCCGGGCCCGCACGGGGACCACCACGTGCGACCCGGCGTCGAGCACGGTGTGCAGGTCGTAGTTGAAGTACTCGTAGTAGTGGTCGAAGAGGTCCTTGTAGAAGGCCGCAAAGCCGTCCCGGCCGTGGAACGTCCCGCCGTAGGGCAGCGAGGTGGGGAAGTGGAAGACCACGTCCGGCGACATCAGGGCCACCAGGTCGGATGAGTCGTTCTTCTCGAACTCGGTGTATGCGCGGTGGCAGGCGTCGACGATCGCCTGGTTGCTCGACATGCTTCCTCCATGCTCGTGGCTGGGTGCGGTGCTGGGGTGAACGCTTGTCCACTCGCCCCGGCTGTCCGTCCAGTGGTGCGCGGGGGGAAGGGGATCAAGGGGACAGGCCGATCGGCTCGTGAGGCGTGCGGCGTCCGGGAGCCTGACCGTGCTCGGGCGGTCATCGGTCGGGCTTCGCGGGCCCGGGGGCGCGGCGGTGTCTCTCGGCGGCCCCGTTGCAGCTAAGTTTCCATCTGGAACCCAGGAAGTCAAGGGCTGGGTTCCAGATGGCAACCCTGGAGCTATCCTGGCCGTATGGAATGGCGTGAACTCGATCTGGGCAACTGCAGCGTCGCCGCGACCCTGGGGCTGATCGGCGAGCGGTGGACCCTTCTCATCCTGCGTGAGGTCTTCGCCGGACTGCATCGCTTCGACGAGATCGCGGAGCACCTCGGGGTCTCCCGCCGCGTCCTGGCCGAACGCCTCGGCCAGCTCGTCGCGGCGGGGCTACTGGAGCGCCGCAGCTACCAGGAGGCCGGACGGCGCGCGCGCCAGGAGTACCACCTGACGCCGTCCGCGCACGACATCCACTGGGTTCTGGCCGCTCTCCTGCAGTACGGAGACACGCATCTCGGCGGCCCCGAGGGCCCGCCGGCCCTGCTGAACCACGCCGGCTGCGGCGGCCGGGTGCACCTCGAACTGCACTGCTCCTGCGGGCACGAGGTCACCACCTCTGAGGTGGAGCCCATCACCGGCCCCGGCGCCCACAGCACATCCGTCTGACGGCGGGCCCGCCCTCCCCGGCACCCCTTCCCCGCCCAGACCGGACGGCTGGCGGCCTCGGCGCCCCCGCCCCCATCCAGACCGGACGGCTGGCGGCCTCGGCGCCCCCGCCCCCATCCAGACCGGACGGCTGGCGGCCTCGGCGCCCCCGCCCCCATCCAGACCCGGTCGCCCGCAGCGGGGGCGCACGGCGACCACGACCGGAGCGCCGCCGGGCAATGCGCTCGCCGGAGGCGGCGAGGACGTTTCGGCATCCGTAGCCGACATAGGCGAAGGTGCTACGGTTATTTCTCAAGGGTCATCCGAAGACGGCCTGCCGCCCACCGCTCGGGCGAGCACGACCGGGATCGACGGGACTGCCTTCGACGGGCCCGCAACGCCGCTCCCCACCGTGCCTGGACCACGGCACCCACCGGAGCGGATCCTCACAGCTGGCCGCCCTGACATGTGCCCGGCACGCCGCCGTCCGGCCACGAGCAGACGGCTGCGCGAGCCAAGTTCCGCCGATTCGCCCTCTGAAGGAGGCACCATCATGACCGCATCCGCATCCGCATCCGCATCCGCACCCACTCCCCTGGCCTACGAAGTTCTCGTCCAGGAGGGCACTCCCCGAGCCGGTGGCGAGCGGCTGCCCAATGGTGAAGGGCTCGTCTCCTCGCCCCTAACGTCGACGCTGATCTTCGGCGAGGAGGACGCCGTGCTGGTTGACCCGCCCCTGACCACCGAGCAGACCCAGCGGGTGGGCGACTGGATCGAGAGCTCCGGAAAGCGTCTGGCCTACATCTACGCCACCCACGGGCACGGCGACCACTGGTTCGGCACCGCCGACCTCGTGAAGCGGTTCCCCGGCGTCACCGTCTACGCGACCCCCGGCACCATCGAGGTCATGCACAAGCAGGCCACCGAGGGCCGCGAGGAACTGTGGGACAAGCGCTTCCCCGGCCTGATCCCCGACACCCCGGTGCTGGCCCAGCCCGTCCCGGCGGAGGGCTTCCAGCTGGAGGGCAACCTCATCGAGGCCGTCGAGGTCGGTCACACCGACACCGACAAGACCACGGTCCTGCATGTGCCGTCGATCGGTCTTGTGGTGGCCGGCGATGTCGTCTACAACGGCGTGCACCAGTACATCCTCGAAGGTGGCGACGGCGGCCTGGAGGAATGGCTGGGGGCCCTCGACCGCGTGGCCGCGCTCCAGCCGCGCGCCGTCGTGGCCGGTCACAAGAACAAGGACCTGCCCGACGACCCGGCCACCATCGAGGAGACCCGCCAGTACCTGCTGGACGCGATCCAGTTGCTGGGCCAGAACCCCACCGCCCGCGAGTACTTCGACCGGATGACGACCCTCTACCCGGACCGCCTCAACCCGGGCCCGGTCTGGTACGGAGCGGTCGGCCTGCTGGGAGCCTGACACCCCAGGGACAACGGGCCCGGCCAGGACCGCTGAAGCGGTGCGCCGGGGGCTTGGATGGCCAGCCCTTGTGGTTAGTACTGCAACCGCATCTGCGTGACGATCAACGCAGCCAAGCCCGCGCCCGCTGCTCCCACTACAAACGACGAGGCCACAACCCCCAGATGCGGTTGCAGTATTAGGAGCTGTCCGGCCGATCACGCAAAGGCGGAAAAATCCGAGGGCCAAGGGGTTGTTGGCCTGGTAGAACAAGGGCCGATGGGCATCAAGGAACGCGAACGCAAGGTGCACCAGCCGCTACGGCGGGCTGGTCTAGAGGTCATACTCAATGCTGTACCGGTGGGCACGATGCCCTTCGTCCGTGGATGGGGTGCCGAAGATGTGACCGACGGCTTCTCCCATCGGTACGACACCCCGCACCTGGTCGAGAAGCTCAATGCGGACTGGTACGGCCTCGCTGTCTCCTCGGGCCTGTTCGATGATCGGCGCGAGTTCCTCGTACAGCTTCCACAGGGCACCCGATCGCACCACGCCACAGTGCAGCGCCTTAACGGCTACCACGCACCGGCGCTCTGGACTCGTGTCCGGCTCCTGGAACGTTGGGACATCATGGGCCGAGGTGCCGCATCGGCGTTCCTCGGCGTGCACTCAGGCCACCCGGGCTTCGGCATGATGGCCCTGGACGGCAGTGTGTACATCTGTGCTTCGACAGGCGAAACCGGCGTCGACGTGCACGCAGTGGGCCACCCAGACCGCTCGGGGAACATCCTGCGACACCTTGAGTGGATGGCCCATCGCGACAGTCCCTATGGCAATCGTGAGGAGAGGCAGCGCATCGCCAGCTGGTTTGCTGGCCGTCCAGAGCATCACTCCGGTCACTGACGGCATGGCCCCGTCCGGGGGGTCATCTTGTGCGGAGCCAGATGACGAGGGTGGCCGCGGTGACAGTGCCGAGGAAGACGTAGGCGCGGTTGTCGTAGCGAGTCGCGACGGCGCGGGAGTTTTTAAGCTTGTTGATGGCCCGCTCGACAGTGTTGCGTTTCTTGTAGCGGTCCGGGTCGAAGCCGGGTCGCCGCCCACCGCGTGACCCTTTGCGCAGGCGGGTGGCCTGGCTGTCGGCCTTCTCCGGGATCGTGTGTCGGATGCCCCGGCGTCGCAGATACTCACGACACGGCCGGTTGCTGTACGCCCTGTCCGCGGCGACGCTATCCGGCTTGCTGCGGGGGCGGCCCGGCCCGCGGCGGGGAACTCGGATTTTCTCCAGCACCGGCTTGAACTGGGGACTGTCACCGCGCTGGCCGGCGGTGACGAGCAGGGACAGTGGGCGGCAGCGTCCGTCGGCGCTCAGATGGATCTTGCTGGTGAAGCCGCCCCGTGAGCGGCCCAGTCCCTCACCTTCTGCACCACCTCCGCCAGCCGGGCGACGAGGCTCTGCCACGAAGGTCTGGCCTGGTGTTCCGCCGCCTCGTCCCCCTTTGAAGCAGCAGGCGCAGGCGGCGGGTCGTTACGGGCACCCGCCGCGTGCTGATGCGCACCCACGCTCGTCGAGTCCACCGCGACATCCCAGTCCACATCACCCGCGGCATCGGCCGCGGCCTGGACCTGCTGCAACAGGCGCTCCCAGGTCCCGTCCGCCGACCACAGCCGATGGCGCTCATAGACCGTCTTCCACGGCCCGAACCGCTCCGGCAGGTCACGCCACTGCACCCCGGTCCGCACCCGGTGCAAAATCCCGTCGATCACCTGCGGATGATCCCGCCACCGCCCACAACGACCGTTACTCAACGGCAGGAACGGCCGCAACTCTCCCACTCGGCATCCGACAAACCACCGCGCTGATTCCGCCCCACACCCACACCAACGATGCACCACCAAGCCAGTCACATGATCGGCCGGACAGCTCCTAGTAGTGCTTCGTTAGGTTCTGGGCTGTCTTTGGCTGCTCCGAGGGCTGGGTAGGGGGCGCCCGCAGGTGGTGCAGCTACCGGTCCAGCACTTCAGCAGGTCCTGAAGAACGTCCAGGACCTGGTAGAGAGTCAGGCCGGTGTGCGGACTTTTGGGTCGTGCCGCCGGAGGGTGAGGAATGCCTGGGCGGCCGTGACGAGGGTGACGTGGTGGTGCCAGCCGCGCCAGGTGCGGCCCTCGAAGTGGTCCAGCCCGAGGCCATGCTTGAGTTCGCGGTAATCGTGCTCGATCCGCCAGCGCATCTTGGCCCACCGCACCAGGTCAGGGGCCGGTGTGGTGGCGGGCAGGTTCGATATCCAGTAGTCCGTCGGGGTGTCCTGGCCGTCCGGCCATTCGACGAGGAGTGTTTGGACGGGCAGGACGCCGTCCCACCGGTTGCGGCCGCCGCCCGCCTCTTGAGCTGCGGCCAGGGACTGTTTGCCCGCGGGCCGCACTGTCAGCACCGCGAACCGCGAGGTCATCGCGCCTTTGCTGCCCTGCCTCCAGGTCACCTCGGTGAACCGCTCCGCACCCGCCTCCGCTGCGAGGACGGAGACGGCTCGCGGTGGAGTGCGGTAGCGGGTAAGGGTAGGCGGTCCGAGCCCGCCATAAGAAGGCTGGTGCGGCTCGACATCCTCCGGGTGGGCGACTTCCTTCCCGTTCAGGGCCAGGACATAGGACAGCCCTCGCTCTGCGAGAGCGAGCCGGAACGGGGTGCTGACGCCGTAGCCGGCGTCGGCGACCACGACCGGCGCCTTCAACTGCCACTGGGCGAGTGTGTCCAGAAGGCCGAGCGCGAGACGCCACTTTTCCCGGTGCACCACGTCGTCGGGGACTCCTGCCCGGCGGCATCGGTCCGGCTCGTCCGTCCCCTCACGCGGTAGATACAGCTGCCACTGCAACGGGCACGAGGCGGTGTCGGTGGCGGCATGGACACTGACCGCGACCTGGCAGTTCGCCCGTTTGCCGACCGCTCCGCAGTACTGGCGGGCCACCCCGACCGACGCCTTGCCGCACTTGGGGAACGACACGTCGTCGATCACCCACACCTCAGGGCGGATGGCCTCGCACAACCGCTCGGCGATCCGCCGCCTGACCGGTAACGGGTCCCACGACGACTGGTTCACGAACTGCTGCAGGGCCTGCATGTTCCCGTCCGGCAGACGCTCGGCCATCGGCTGGATCGACTTGCGCCGACCGTCCAGCATCAGACCCCGCAGATAACACTCACCCCACCGCCGCTGATCCCGCCGCGGCAACGACCCGAAAACATCGGCAACGAACTCCGCCAACTCGCCGCGGAGCCGCTCCACTTCCCCCAACCTCACTCCGGGAAGCTGCCCACGATCAGCCGAGATCACTCAACGTAACGAAGCACTACTAGGAGCCTTCAGAGGCGGCGGCGTGATCCGCTGTCGCCTGGACGGCCGGGATCAGGTCTGCGACCCGTTCGAGTTGATCGCGCTGGGAGTGCAGGCCCAGGGCTCCGAGGCGTACGACGATGTGTCGGACGCCGGCGGCGACGTACTGTCCCAGGCGCTTGCGTACCTGGTCGGCGGAGCCGACGACAACCGCCTGGATCTTCTGCAGTTCCTCCAATGGCATGCCATATGTGCCGCGTGCGTAGCCGTCCAGTGCTCGGCGGCCGCCTTCGATGTCGTCGTCGATCCGTACCGAGACGAATAGGGCCGGGGTGACGTCCTCGGCTGTGCGTCCGGCATCGGCCGCCGCTCTGTGGATGTCGCGGAGGCCGGACGCGTAGTCGGCGGGTTCGGGCGGGTAGGGCAGCCATCCGTCGTACATCAGGCCGATGCGGGCCAGCGCTGCGGGGGTCGCGCCGCCGAGCCAGATGGGCGGGCCGCCGACCCGCGTCGGCTTGGTCGTGGGCGGGATGCCGTCGAACCGGAGGATCTCGCCGTGGAAGGCGTCGGCACCGTCCCACAGCGCCCGCCACAGGGCGACCGTCTCGTCCAAGCGGGCGAAGCGCCTGTCCCACGGCAGCTCGGACAGCGCGTAGAGGGGTCGTCCGAAGCGGCCGGGGAAGCCGGCGCCGACGGCCACGGTGAGTCTGCCTCCGGACAGCAGGTCGATCGACGCGAGGGACTGGGCTGCCTGGATCGGCCGGCGGAGGAACGGCATCAGCGCGGCCGTACCCAGCGTCAGGTTCTCGGTCGCCGGGGCGAGCGCGGCCAGCATCGAGAGCGCCTCGATGCGCGGACTGATCAAGGAGTCGTTGACGAAGAGCGAGGAGAAACGCAGGCGTTCGGCCTGACGGCCGAGGGCGATCAGCTCGCGAGGGTCGTCGGCCGGACCCCACTGGGCGGTTCCGGTCGGAAGCAGTACACCGATGTCCATGTCGGTGATGTTCGGTACCGGTGTGAGTGGCAGCAATTCCCTGCGGGGAATGGCCTGGAACCCTTCGTCACCGTTACAACAGGCGCGTGGACTTCCCTCGTACGCTTCGCGACCGTCGTACCCGCCGTCATCTCAGCCAACTTGACCTGGCGCTGCGGGCGGGCACCACCCAGCGACATCTCAGCTTCATCGAATCCGGCAGGTCCGTCCCCGGCCGGACCATGGTCGTGCGCCTGGCCGAGTCACTGGGACTGTCGCTGCGGGAGCGCAATGAACTGCTGCTGGCCGCAGGGTACGCACCCGCCTACCCCGAAAGCGCACTCGACGACCCGGAACTGGCCCCTGTGCGCACGGCGATCGATCACATCCTGCGCGGGCATCTGCCGTATCCGGCGCTGGTGGTGGACCGCGGCGGTGACCTGATCGCCGCGAACGCCGCATTCGACCTTCTCACCGAGGGAGCGGCCCCGGACCTGGTGGGCCCGGGCACGAACGTCTACCGCCTTGCGCTGCACCCTGACGGCCTGGCTCCCCGTATTCTCAACCTCGCCGAATGGGCGCGCCACATCCTGGCGGGTCTCGGCCATCTGAAGGAGCTGCACTCCGAACTCACCGGGTACGTTCCCGAGTTGGAGCCGTCCGCAGGGCTCCTGGGTTTCGCGGTTCCGCTCCGCCTGCGGTCCTCGTACGGTGAGCTGCGCCTGATGACGACCGTGACGACCTTCGCGACCGCCGTTGACGTGACACTCGCCGAGCTGAAGCTGGAGGCGTTCTTGCCGGCCGACCCGGCGACAGCCGAGGCGCTCTCGGCGGCCGCCGGACCCATCGCCTCTGCTGTGGAGGGTCAAGCTCCGGGGAACATGTAATCGGCCTTGATCCGGGCGCTGCCGTAGAGAGGACGATGCCGACGATCAGCCGGGTGCCGCAGCCGCACACCGGCAGGGCGCAGAATGACCCCATATCCAATCATTCGAGGCGGGAGCCAGGTACTGTGCCCGAACTTGATCCCTTCACCGACCTGCTCGACTATCCGATGTACGTCGTGACCGCGGAAGCCGGCGGGGAAAGAGCCGGCTGCCTGGTCGGATTCGCCTCTCAGTGCTCGATTCGGCCCGCCCGGTTCATGGTCTGGCTGTCCAAAGCCAACCGGACGTACCAGGTGGCCGAGCGCGCCGAACGACTCGCGGTCCATCTCCTCGGCCGCGACCAGAACCGACTGGCCCGGCTTTTCGGCGGCGAGACCGGCGACCGCACCGACAAGTTCACTCATGTCCCCTGGCATCAAGGACCGGGCGGAACGCTGATCCTCGACGACGCCCCCGCCTGGTTCGCCGGTCGCGTGGAGAACCGGATCGACGGCGGTGACCACGTCGGTTTCCTGCTCGCTCCCGAGGCGGCGAACAATCCCACGGGCCACAGAACCCCGCTGCTGACGCTGAACGACACCCTTGACATCACCCCAGGCCACCCGGCGGACTGACTGCCGTGCATGCCGAAGCTGAGCATTTCCTGGCACGGCCCCCTCACGGCGGAACCGGGGGAGATCCCATATGGGCCCCATCACCGTGGCCGCGTCCGGTGGCGTCCTCTCCCACTGCCTTGTCTATGTGAGGTCCAGTGCCGTCCTGAGGGCGAGGGGCGTCGCCGCGGCCCACGCTTGCGGGGAGCATGAGTGGAGGTAGGGGACCGGCCGGGTCGTGGCGGTGCGGTCGTAGCCGGCGAGTACTTCGGGCAGCCGGTACTGGTGATGAGCGGCTGCCGCGACGAGCCCGTCGGTGACCGTGCGGACCTCCTGGGCGAGTCCGTAGCGGGCGAGGCCCATCGCGATGACGGCGTTGTCGTGTGGCCATGCGCTGCCGCGGTGGTAGGACAAGGGGTGAAACGGGCGCTGTCCGGCGGCGAGCGTGCGGATGGCCCAGCCGGAGAAGAAGTCGGGGCGCAGGAGGCGTTGTCCCACCCGGCGGGCCAGGTCCGCGTCGAGGATGCCCGACCACAGCAGGTGGCCGGCGTCGGAGGCGAGTGCGTCGACCTGTCGGCCGTTGCCGTCCAGGGCGAGGGCGGGGAAGTCCGCCTGTGGCATCCAGAAGTCGGCGGTGAAGCGAGTGCGTAGCGCTTCGGCACTCTCGCGCAGCCGGTGGGCGTACGGTTCGTCGTGCCAGACCTCCGCCGCCAGTCGGGCGGTTCGGGTCAGGGCGTCGTAGGCGTACCCCTGGGCTTCGGACACGGCGACGGGTCCCTGTGCCTGGGTGCCGTCGGCGAAGCAGATGGCACCCGCCGAGTCCTTCCAGTTCTGGTTCACCAGACCGTTGGGGTCGGGCTGGTAGACGAGGTAGCCGTGCTTGTCCAGGCCGCCGTCGGTGAGCATCCAGTCGACGGCTCGCCGGGCATGCTGTTCGAGCCGTACGGCGAGGGTCGGGTCGCCGGTCGTCTCGTGGTGGGCGTGGAGCAACACCAGGAAGAGCGGGGTGGAGTCGACGGCACCGTAGTACCGGCCGTAGGGAACCTGCCGGAAGTGCGCCAGTTCGCCGTGGCGTGTCTCGTGGACGATGCGACCGGGCTGTTCGCCGCTCACCGGGTCATGCTGGCGCCCCTGGGTGGTGGCGAGAGCGCTCAGGGTCGCCGCGGCCGTCTCCGGCCGGTAGGGGAGCAGGAAATAGGACGTCAGCAGTGAGTCACGGCCGAACAGCGTGAAGAACCAAGGGATGCCCGCGGCGGGAACATGGACTTCCTCGCCGTCCACTCCGGTGACGGCGATGGTCAGCAGGTCGATGTCCGCGAGGCCTCGCTCGCAGGTGCGTTCGAGCGGGTCGTCTGCCCTTGCCGGACGCGGTGCCGGCCGTTGGACGGCAGGTGCTGCGGAGGCGCCCGGCAGTCCGTGCGGCAGGGCGCGGACGGTCAGGTGCAGGTCGGCTTCGCCGTGGGCGGCGAGGGCGAGGTCCCAGCCGAGGGTGCGCGCGGTGGAGTCGGGCAGCCCGGGGGAGCGGTCCGTGGTGTCGGGGGCGGGCCGGGAGGTGAGGACGGTCCGGGAGTGCCAGTCGTGTCGCCGGTAGTCGAAGTGCAGCGCGTCGTCGGTGCGGTGGACTTGGAGCTCGGCGCCTGGCTTTTCGTAGCGGCGGTCGTCGGCGCGCAGTTCGAACAGGTCCGAGAAGTCGGCGTCCACGGTGATCCGGACGTGCGCGGTGACCGGTTCGGGGCGGTTGCTGACCAGCCGCAGATGCTCGGTCAGGACACCTGCCGCGACCTTCTGGCTGCGGAAGACGGTGTAGGCGGGCGGGTTGTCCCGAGTGCCCTGCGGTGTCAGGACGCAGGTGGCTGTGTCGTCGGCGTCGGCGGTGGCGGGTATCAGCGGGATGGGCGCGGCGCCGTCGACGGTGAGCTGCCAGCGGCTGAGGTGACGGGCGTCGCGAAGGAACAGTCCGTCGGGGGCGGTGCCGAGGGTGCCGCTGATGTTCCCGGCGGCGTCCACCCGGGCGAAGGTGGCGTCGCGTACCAGCTGGACGCCGGTGTCGGCCGAGGTCATGGCAGGGGCTCCTGTGGGTCTGTGCTGGCCAGGTCGAGGGCGAGGGCGGCGGTCCATGAGAAGTTCCGTGCTCCGCGAGCGGCTCCTGTGAGCGGGTCGATGTACTCGGCGAAGCCGGACTTCTCCGCCTCGCCGAGGAAGCCCTGCCGCAGGTGTTCGGCGCTCTCGTGCAGGCCGTGCGTGCGCAGACCGCGGTGGATCAGCCAGGCGGTGTTGAACCAGGCGGGGCCGCGCCAGTAGCGCTGGGCGTCGAACGCGGGCCCGGTCAGGTCGTAGCTCGGCACCAGAGGGGTGGCCGGCGCGGTGAAGCGCGGGCCGGTGAGTGTGTCCAGGAGACGGGTGACGATGTGCTGCGGCAGGTGCGGGGCGAGCAGGGGAACGAGGCCGGTGACGGCGTGCTCTTCCACCAGAGTGTCGGTGGCCAGGTCGCGTACGTGGAATATGCCTGCGCCGTCGTCCCACAGCCGGGTCACGAGGTGCCTGGTGAGGGCGTCGGCGCGGGCCGTGTGCGCCGCGGGGTTCGCACCGGTCTCCCGGGCCATGGCGGCCAGGGCTCGTTCGCCGGTGATCAGCAGGGCGTTGAAGCACGGGTCTTCCACCGCGAAGGCGCGCCGGCCGGCACGGTCGTCGTAGCCGGCGTCGCGGTAGTCCGTGACGAGGCGGACGTAGCGGCCGTAGTCCAGGTCGGTGGGCCGGTCGGCGGGGTGACCGTGGTTGAGGTCGGCACGGCGGAAGGAGTCGGCAGGGGCGGGCACGACGCGCTTGAGGGCGGTGTCCCAGCACGGGCTGTTGTCGGTACCCGGTTCCCAGGGGTGGACCACGGCGGCCAGTCCTCCGCCGCCGAGGTCGCGGCGGTCGAGGAGGTAGTCGTGCCAGGCGGCGAGGCGTGGCAGCACGCGGGTGAGGAAGCCGCGGCGTCGTGATTCCTCGGGGTCGGCGCGGTGGACGAGCCAGGCCGCCAGTGCGTGCACCGGCGGCTGGACGATGCCGGAGGTCTGCGGTGCCGACGGTGCTCCGGCCGGCCTGCCGGCGGTGGACGACTGCCAGAAGTCCGGGCTGGGGAAGTAGGCGTCGTGGGGTACGGCGGGGTTGAAGACGATGTGCGGGATGCGTCCGTCCGCCCACTGCGCGGACAGCAGTGACTCCAGTTCCTGCTGGGCCCGGCGCACCGACAGGTGGCGCAGCCCGATGGCGATGAAGGCGGAGTCCCAGCTCCACTGGTGGGGGTAGAGGGTGCGGGAGGGGACGGTCGAGGAGCCGGTCCAGTTGTCCAGCAGGACCCGTGCCGCACCGCGCCGCAGTGTCAGGGCTGCGGCGGCGGTGGGCACGGGCCGGTCCAGGAGTGACTTCACGCGCCCGACCTCTTGAGGAGGGCGGGGACGGAGCGCACGGCTTCGGCCGGGTCGCCGGTCAGCCGGCATTCGAGGGCGAGGTGGCCGTCGTAGCCGATGGTGTGCAGGGCGCCGAGCCAGGCGGCCCAGTCGAGGTGCCCGGCGCCGGGCTGGAAGCGGTTGGAGTCGGAGACCTGGGCGTGGGCGATGAGGTCGGCGTGGGCGAGGATGGCCGCTGCGGGGTCGGTCTCCTCGATGTTCATGTGGTAGCTGTCGATGCCGATCCGGATCGAGTCCAGGCCGGTGGCGCGGATCAGGTCGGCCGCCTGTTCCAGCCGGTTGACCATGTGGTCCTCGTACCGGTTGAGCGGTTCCAGGAAGAGGGTGACGCCTTCCCTGCGGGCGTGCTCGCCCAGTTCGGCCAGTCCGGACAGCAGCACCTCGCGGTCCTGCGCCTCGCTGCGCGGCGGTTCGAAGGGCGGCAGGCGGCGGGAGAACATGCCGTAGGACGCCGGGGTCTGGGCGCCCAGACCGCCGATCTCCGCGATCACGGTGAGCTGGGACTTCATCTGGACGATGGCGTCGCGGCGCAGGTCGTCGTCGAAGGCGCCGAAGAAGTGGAGCATGTCGACGCATACGGTGGGCATGACCACGCCGTCCTTGCCGGCCTGCTTCAGCTCGGGAAGGCGGGAGGCGAAGTGCAGGTCGCCCTTGCCGCGCAGTTCGATGGCGTCGTAGCCCGCCTCCTGGGCGAACTCCCACTTGGCCTGCAGGGTGTCTCCGGGCAGGAGTTGCTCCTGCGCCGCGGTCTTGAACATGAGGGGCCTTTCGAAAGGTTCAGAATTCCAGCACGACCTGAAGCGCCTCGGCGGGGCGCTCGTCCAGCAGCACGTAGGCCTCGGCGGCGTCCGCGACGGGGACGACGTGGCTCACGAGGGCGGCGACGTCCACCTGCCCCTCGGCGACCAGCCGCAGGAAGGTCTGCTGGAGGCGCTCCACGCTCCAGCGGTGGGAGAGCTGGGGCGGCACGCCGCCGATCTGGGAGCAGATGAGCTGGACGCGGTTGTGGTGGAACTCGTCCCCCAGCCGCAGGCCGCTGCCGTCGCCCTGATAGAAGCCGGAGGCCACCACCCGGCCGCCGACGGCGACCGAGCGCAGGGCCTCGTGCAGCGCGGGGTAGGCGCCGCTGATCTCGATGGCGAGGTCGGCGCCGAGGCCGCCGGTGGCGTCGCGGACGCGTTCGGCGACGGCGTCGGTTCGGGCGTTGAGGGTGTGATGTGCGCCGTAGCGCCTGGCGGTCTCCAGGCGGCCGTCGAGGGCGTCGACGGCGGTGACGCGGGCGCCGCTGAGCTGGGCGAGGCGGGTGGTGAGCAGTCCGATGACGCCCTGGCCGAAGACGGTCACGTCCTCGCCGAGGTGGATGTCGCCTGCCAGGACGGCGTTGTAGGCGATGGCGCCGACCCGGGCGAAGGCGCCGGCCAGCGGTTCCAGGCCTGCGGGCAGGGTGTGGCCGATCATGCGCTCGGCGGGGACGATGCCCTCGCTGCGGTGACCCCAGATGCCCCACACCAGATCGCCCGGCTGCGGCAGGCCCGGGGTGCCGGCCAGGTCGGGTGCGGCCTCGATGACCTCGCCGACCTCGGAGTAGCCCCAGCCGGCGACGGGGTACTGGATGCCGGCCGCGCCGTCGCGGAACAGCCGGGCCTCCGGGTCCCAGGTGCGCGTCAGGTACGGGTTCGTTCCGCGATATGCGGTTAGTTCCGTTCCTGCTGATATGCCCGAATAGCGAGTTCGGACCCTCAGGTGCCCGGCGGGCAGTGCGGCTTCGGCCTGCTCGGTTATCTCGACCCGGCGAGGGCCGGTGAATTGGACGACGCGTTCCACGGATGTCTCCGACAGGGGGGTGTGCGAGTGCGGTTGCGTCGACACTATCCCTCACTTATGTCTTGTCAACAAGCAAAAGTGATGCTGTGATGCGTCTCCAGCAGACATAAGTTCGAGCAAGGACACGCAATGCACACCATGAGCCGGCGATCGAAGGCGATCGCGGTGGGCATCACGGCCGCCCTGGGCCTGGGCATGCTCACGGGCTGCGCCAACAGCACAGGCCCCGGAAAACCCGACCGGGAGATCACGGTCTGGTCCCAGGAGAACCTCCCGGATCGCGTCGCCGTGACGCAGAAGATCGTCGACGGGTTCGAGCGGAAGACCGGCATCAAGGTCCATCTCGTCGGCGTCGACGAGGGCCAGATGCCCCAGCTGATCATGTCCGCCGCCGCCTCGGGAACGCTGCCGGACGTCATCGGTGCCGCCCCCATGGGCCAGGTCTGGCAGATGTACACCAACGGCCTGCTCAACACCGAGATACCCCGCCAGATCATCGACAAGCTGGGGCGCGGCACGTTCAACGCCAACGCGCTGAAACTGACCTCGGACGCCGGCACGAGTCTCGGCGTGCCCTCGGACGCCTGGCTGCAGCTGCTCGTCTACCGCAAGGACCAGTTCGACGAGAAGCACCTCGAAGCCCCCGACACCTACGCCAAGGCGCTCAGCGGTGCCAAGGCGCTGACGACGAAAGGGCGTTACGGCATCGCCGCGGCCACCGACCCGGGCGACGCCTTCACCTCGCAGAGCTTCGAGAGCCTCGCCCTCGCCGACAACTGCCAGCTCGTCGACGACCACCACCACGTCGCCCTCGACTCGCCCGAGTGCCAGACGGCGTTCAAGACCTACGACGAACTCGCCCGCACCTACGGGGCCCCGGGCACCCAGACCGTCGACTCCACCCGCGCCACCTACTTCGCCGGCCAGTCCTCCATGATCGTCTGGTCCACGTTCCTGCTCGACGAACTCGCCGGCCTGCGCAAGGACGCCCTGCCCAGCTGCCCGCAGTGCAAGAACGACCCGCAGTACCTCGCGCGCAACAGCGGCATCACCACCGCGATGCAGGGCCCGGACGCGACCGACGCCGCCCAGTTCGGCGAGATCACCTCATGGGTGACCACCAAGACCGCCGAGACCGCGGCGTCCCGTGAGTTCATCGCGTACATGATGGGCACCGGCTACGAGTCCTGGTTCGGCATGGCACCCGAAGGCAAGATCCCTGTCCGTACCGGGACCGTCACGCAACCCGGACGCTACCTCGAGGCCTGGCGGCACAGCGAGATCGGTGTCGACACCAAGAAGCCCTTCGACCAGGTCTACCCCGCGAGTCTGCTCGATCAACTCGCGGCCGGAGTCGGCAACATGCGGCGCTGGGGCATCACCCAGGGCGAGGGGGCGCTGGTCGGCGCCACCAACGGTGAACTCCCCGTACCGAAGGCTATCGGCGCCATGACCAGCGGTCAGATCTCGCCTGCGCAAGCAGCTCAGGAGGCCGACGACGACGTCTCCGCCCTGCAGAAGTCCCTCCAGTAGCCGCCCCGCACGTCACAAAGGTCACTCTCATGACAACAGCCCCCGCCGGCACACCGCAGCGCCGGCACACCGACAGCCGGCCCACGGACAGGCCCGCCGAACGCCGCCGCCGGCCGATGACGGCGAGCCGCCGCGCCAACCGCGCAGGCCTGGCGTTCGTCTCGCCCACGTTCGTCGTCGTCCTCGTGGTGGTCATCCTGCCCATCCTGTGGACGGTCCTTCTTGCGTTCCAGCACGCCAAACTGGTCGACATCCAGGGCATGGGCCTGTTCGGCAACTGGACCCTCGACAACTTCGACCAGGTCTTCGGCTCGGCGGGCTTCTGGTCGAGCCTGACCACCACCCTGCTGTACACGGCGGGCGCCACGTTCGGATCCGTGGCTCTCGGCCTGATCGCCGCGCTCGCCCTGCGCAAGCCCTTCCGCGGCCGCGGTCTGCTGCGCGCCGCGATGCTGCTGCCCTACGTCGCCCCCGTCGTCGCCGTCTCCTTCGTGTGGGAGGTGGCCCTCAGCCCCCAGTACGGCGTGGTCAACAACTGGGGCCGGCGCCTGTTCGGATGGGACGACCCGATCGCCTTCCTGTCCACCCGCGAGTACGAAGTCCACGTGCTCGGAGCGCACTTCGACATACCCCTGGCGCTGCTGACCGTCATCGCCTTCGAGACCTGGCGGTACTTCCCCTTCGCGTTCCTGTTCATCCTGGCCCGGCTGCAGGCGGTCCCCGACGGCCTGGAAGAGGCCGCCCTGGTCGACGGCGCCACCCCCACCCAGCGCTTCCGCCACATCCTGCTGCCGCAGCTGATGCCCGTCATCGCCCTGCTGTGCGTCCTGCGTTTCATCCTGACCTTCAACAAGTTCGACGACGTCTACCTGCTGACCGGCGGCGGGGCGGGCACCAACGTCGCGGCCGTACGGGTCTACGACTTCCTCACGGCCCGCTACGACGTGGGAGCCGCCTCGGCCCAGGCCCTCGTCCTGGCCGTCTCGCTCATGATCCTCATGGGCCTCTACTTCAAGTTCTTCGGCAACAAGGTCCAGGAGGAGTCGGCATGAGCCGGGCCCAGATCGAGGACAGGTTTTTCGGCGTCCTGCGCTGGTTCGTCATCGCGTTCCTCGTGGTGATCACCGTGGTGCCCTTCTACTACATGCTGCTGCTGTCGTTGAAGCCCATCGACGCGCTGCTGCTGGACCCGGGCTCACTGTGGGTCTCCAGCAAGGACTTCACCCTGTCCACGTACCGCGACGTGCTGCGCTCCACCGACGACGGCGGCCAGGGCTTCCTCAAGTTCCTGCTCAACTCCGCCCTGGTCTCCCTCGGCACCGTCGCCCTGACACTCCTGGCCGCGGTGCCCGGCGCCTACGCGGTCAGCCGCCTGAAGTTCTTCGGCCATCGCCAGGTCAGCGCCCTCTTCCTGGCCGTCTACCTGTTCCCCGCCACCCTGCTGGCCGTCCCGCTGTTCGTCGTCTTCGCCAAGCTGCACCTGTCCTCCAGCCTGGTCGGGCTCGCCGTCGTCTACGTCGCCCAGACCGTGCCGGTGGCCATCTACATGCTGAAGAACTACCTCGTCACCATCCCCTACTCGATCGAGGAGGCCGCGGCGCTCGACGGCCTGAGCCGGCTGGGAACCCTGCGCAGGGTGGTCCTGCCGCTCGCGCTGCCGTCCCTCATGGCCACCGGCCTGTACGTCTTCATGATCGCTTGGAACGAGTTCCTGTTCGCCCTCCTGTTCCTGGCCGCGGACCCGGGCAAGTGGACGGTGCCGCTGGGCCTCGCCCAGCTCTCCAACGGAGTCGAGGTGCCCAAGACGGTGCTGATGGCCGGTTCGGTCGTACTCACGATTCCCGTCATACTCCTGTTCTTCGCCGCCGAGCGCTTGCTGACCGAGGGCCTGACAAGCGGAGCGGACAAGAGCTGAGACCATGAGGGACTTGATGCTGACGTCGAATCAGACCAGTGCGGGCGAGTTGCTGCAGCTCATCCGCAGCGGACGCGGGAACACCCGCGCGGATCTCCAACGGATCACCGGGCTGTCCCGTTCGACCGTCGGCCAGCGGCTGGACCTGCTCAACCGGGCGGGATGGCTCAAGCACGTCGCCGGTTCGTCGACCGGCGGACGCCCGTCCCAGCAGATCGTGTTCGATCCCCGGCACGCCTCGGTGATCGCCGTCGACCTGGAGACCAGGTACGCGCGGGCCGCGGTCCTCGACCTCGACGGCACCATCCTCGCCGAGAACACCGGGCCCCTGGACATCACCGAAGGACCCGAGGGGGTGCTGGACCAGCTCGCCCGGTGGTTCCCTGAACTGATCGCCGCCGCCGGCATCGACGCCGCCCATGTCTGCGGAATCGGGCTGTCCGTTCCCGGACCCGTCGAGTGGGAGACGGGACGGGTCATCGAACCGCCGATCATGCCGGGCTGGGACCGGTACCCCGTCCGGGAACGCCTGCAGCGGGCCTACGTCGAACACGTGGGCGTGAGCCGGGAGGACGGGCCCGTACCGGTCTTCGTCGACAACGACGCCAACCTCATGGCGCTGGCCGAGCACCAGGCCAACCACCGGGACTGCTCGGCCTTCGTACTCGTGAAGGTCTCCACCGGCATAGGCGCCGGCGTCGTCGTGAACGGCACGGTGTACCGCGGCATCGACGGCGGCGCCGGCGACATCGGGCACGTCCGCCTGCACGACCGGTCCGACGTCCTGTGCCTGTGCGGCTCGCACGGCTGCCTGGGGGCCGTGGCCAGCGGCCGGGCACTGGCCAGGGACCTGAGCGCCCTCGGCGCCGACGCCGTGTCCGCCGCCGACGTCAAGCGCCTGCTGTCCGAAGGCCACCCGGACGCCCTCCGGCTGGCACGGGAGGCCGGACGCCGGGCCGGCGAGGTCCTGGTGACCGTGGTCAGCCTGCTCAACCCGGGCGTCCTGATGATCGCCGGTGAACTTTCCGGAGCACCCTTCATGACCGGAGTCCGGGAACTGCTCTACCAGCGCGCCTTCCCCCGCGCCACCGCCAACCTGCAGGTCGTCACCTCACGGTTGGGCGAGCACGCGGGCGTCATCGGAGCGGCCGGCATGGTCGTCGAGATCCTCTACTCGTCCCACCGCGCCGACGACCGGCTCGGCAACCTGGCGTCCTGAGCCGACCACGGCGCAGCCGGCACCGCTCGATCGCACCACCCCTCGTCCAGACAGGAACACCGTGACCATCACCATCGACCCCTGGACCGGACCTCCCGTCGAGGTCGGACTCGTGGGCGCCGGACCCTGGGCCCGCGCCATGCACGCCCGCACGCTCGCCGCGGGACCGGAGACCCGCCTCGCCGCGGTGTGGGCGCGCCGCACCGAAGCCGCCCAGCAGACCGCCGCCCCCTACCACGCGCATGTCGCGGCCTCCTTCGACGAACTGCTCGACAGGTGCGAGGCCGTGGCGTTCGCCGTGCCCCCCGCCGTTCAGGCCGAACTCGCGCCGCTGGCCGCGCGACGGGGCAAAGCACTGCTGCTGGAGAAGCCGCTCGGCCCCGATCTGAAGGCGGCCCGACGCGTCACCGACGCCGTGCTCACCGCCGGTGTGGTTTCCCAACTCGTCCTGACCAAGCGCTACCACCCCGTCACCCAGGCCTTCTTGGAAGCCGCCCGCAGCCACGAGATATCGGGTGCTCGCTCCTGCTACCTCCACGGTGCCTTTCTCGGCGGCGAGTTCGCCACCGGCTGGCGTCTGGAGCACGGTGCCCTCCTCGACCTCGGTCCGCACCTGCTCGACCTGCTGGACGCTGCCGTGTCGCCCATCGCGAACATACGGAGCACAGGTGACGCCCGCCGCTGGATCGAACTGACCCTCGAGCACGAGAACGGAGCCGTCAGCCAGGCGTCCCTGTCGGGTTCCGTAGCCGTGCCCCACGCCCTCACCCGCGTCGAACTCTTCGGCGCCGAGGCGCCGTTGGTCTACGACACCGCCGACATCGACCATGAGGAGTGCTGGCCGGTCCTGCGTCACACGTTCGCTACGGCCGTGCGCACGCACGTGTCGCCGGAGCTCGACGCGGCACGAGGCCTGTACCTGCAAGCACTCATCGATCAAGCGTCCCGCTGAACAGGGGGACCCGCAGCAGCGCTGCTCGGCGGGGCACAGCGCTCGGCTGGAAGACCACCGGGACCGGCGCCGACGGCGGCGATTTCGCTTCCGGCAGCCGTGGTGCGGCGGCAGGCGGGGGATGGGCGGACGGCCGACCGTGCGACGGATGGGCAGGGCATGCGGCGGCCGCGCGCGGCCCCCTCCGTGTCGATCGGAGGGGGCCGAACCAACTGGTGGCGGGGGCGGGATTTGAACCGCGCGACCTCTGGGTTATGAGCCCAGCGAGCTACCTAACTGCTCCACCCCGCTTCGACATCCTCAGCTTAGGACCCGTGGGCGCGGAGGGCAGCTGATTTATCGCCGGACGGACCGCCTGGCGCCCGGTGCCGGCCGAGATCGGAGAGAGCGTCCGTGACGACGGGGTCGGGCAGGCGGCCCTTGGCCGCGAGTGGGACTGACCTGCTCGCTGAGATTCCCCCACCCGTCGCCGTCAGGCACACCCGCCCCTCATGCGGTCCTGATCGGTGCGGCACAATCGCGGTCAACGGTGCCGGCAACGGTTGGGGGTGGGAACGTGGGGCGTTCTGGCTGGCGAAGCCGACCGGCGGCGGTGAACCTCTCACGGCCCGAAATCCGCAAGGATCGGCACTGGTTCGACCTGGGTGTCGAGCTGGACCGGGCGGCTGAACGGCTTCAAGGGCGGATCTACGAGATCGACGGTCAGGACGGCACCGGCGAGGGGCGTCAAGGCCGGCCGGCCGACTTGAGCCACGTCCCGTCGCGCATGATGACTCCGCCGCGCATTTCCGGTTCGCCGCGCCAAGCGCACACTCTTCGGCACCCCGGGCACAACGGAAGGGTGGGTCGTTGCTTCCCGCGACGTCGAAGACGCCGTGGGTGGCTGAAATGCCGGTTGGTGGAGGCCTTGATGCTCTGCGAGTCGATGACGCTCGGGTAAGGGGCCCTGGCAGGGCGCCGCGTGACACACTTGGACCGGGTTGTCACAGGTGACGACAGCGGGAGGTACCACCTTGCTGACATTGGATCTGCATCCGATCTTCCGGAACAACCGCGACATCGAACTCTCGCTGAGGCAGATCGTCTTCCAGGCGAAACACACGGGGGAGCCCGTAGTGCAGATCATTCACGGCAAGGGCAGCGGACAGCTCAAGGCACGCGTCCTGGCGTTCCTCAGCCAGAAGCACATCAAGCGGCTGTACGACCGGCTGGAGGTCGACACGGCCAACACAGGCCGCATCCTGGTCCACTTCGCGCCACGCTCCTGAACCCCGTCTCGCCGCGGTTCGGGGCGAGACGCCGAGGCAACTGCTCCTGTGCACGACCGGCTCCTCCGGTCCCCCCGCCGCCAGGAGTGACCATGGCCGGTTCGGGTGCGAAGCCGTCGGCACGGTCGGCTTCGCTGAGCGGCGGCCTCCCGCTGCAGCCGCTCCCGGAGCACATGAGTACCGTCGGATGGTCATGGCACTGCGCGCCGCCCTCTTGTCGGTCAGGCCTCGCTGACCAGGCACTGGTACCGAATGCGGGGATGTCGTCCGCCCGGACGGATCATCCTCACCGCATGGACGCCGTCGGCGAGGACGGCGCCCTTTCCTGTTCGCCCCTTGCGAGAGCCGGCCCTGTACCGGCTCCGGCGCAGTGCGCAAGACAAGCGCGCGCAGCCCTGCGCTTTCGACTTCCGGACCGGGCCAGGGGCGCGCCTACCCGCGGCGTCGCCGGCCGCTCGCTGTCAGGACGCCTTCCGCTGCCGTCTGATGGGTGCCCCCACCCGGTGCAGGTGTGTGAGAGCCTCGCGGTAGGACTGGAGCAGCCCCGTCTCGTGGTAGGGCACGCCGATCTCCTCGCAGTACGCGCTTACGACGACCTGGGCCCGCCGCAGATGAGGAGAGGGCATGCTCGGGAACAGATGGTGCTCGATCTGGTAGTTGAGGCCGCCGAGCATCAGGTCGATGAGCCGGCCGCCTCGCACGTTGCGGGAGGTGAGTACCTGGCGACGCAGGAAGTCGGGTCGGTCGTCGCCGCTGAAGGTGGGCATGCCCTTGTGGTTGGGAGCGAAGACGCTGCCGAGATACACACCGAAAAGGCACTGGTGCACGGCGAGGAACGCTATCGCCTTGCCGGGGGAGAGCAGCAGGAACAGTGCGGACAGGTAGCCCGCCATGTGCAGAAAGAGCAGGCCGCCCTCGAGCCGACGGCTCTTCATGGACGGCGAGAACAGCGCCCGCACGCTCGCCACGTGCAGGTTGAAGCCCTCCAGCGTCAGCAGCGGGAAGAACAAGAACGCCTGGTGGCCGCCGATGAAACGGGCCAGACCGTTGCTGTTGCGGGCCTGCTCGGCGGACCACACCAGGATGTCCGGGGCGACATCGGGGTCGAGTTCCTCGTGGTTGGGGTTGGCGTGGTGACGGGTGTGCTTGTTCATCCACCAGCCGTAGCTCATGCCGATGCCGAGGTTGCCGAAGAGCCGGCCCCAGACCGCGCTCGATCGCTGCTGCCGGAACACCTGCCGGTGCGCCAGGTCGTGGGCCACCAGCGCGATCTGACCGAAGATCAGGGCCATCGAGGCGGCGACCACCAACTGCCACCACGTGTCGCCCAGCGCCACGAAGGCTGCCCAACCCACCGCCAGCAGCCCGGTCACCAGAGTGAGCCGCACGATGTAGTAACCCTTGCGCCGCCGGAGCAGACCTGCCTCGGTGATGCGCTGGGACAGCCGTGCGAAGTCGCTGCCGCCGTCGGGGCGTTGTCCGCGGGAACGCACGGCGGCCGATGCGGTCGCCACCGAGGCGCCGGAGGAAGTTGTCATGCGGTCGAGTCTCGCTACGGCCGTCGTACCGGGACCAGCCTGTCAGCCCCAGACCTCCTGGGGGGCCGAGCCCCCACCACCCCATGGGGTTGTCCCCACCTCCGTACCCACTGAACTGGTCCTTCCCCGGGCGGTCAGGCCGGTTCGCTGCGTTCGCGGGCATCGCCACCGCACTCCCCTCCGCTGCTCGTCGGCTGAACGGGGCGGCCGATTTCACACGGCGCCGAGAAAGCCCGGATCAACACCGTCGAACTGCCGGCATGAGTCCCGCGCGACACCGAGCAGCTCTCTCATGGGAACGCCGCGGCGGCTGGTCGCGGAGATGTCCTGACGCGCCTCGGCGGACCACAACGGCGGGAACATTGACAGACCCTGGCTATTGGTCAGCGCGCGGACCTCCTCCTTCCAGCCGGGCCACCGTAGATCGGCGTAGAAGTCATCGAGTGCCCCGGACACCAGCCAGGCCACCCACGTCGAATGACCGACACCCAGAGCCTCCCAGCGAAGGGCATCCGGGGCGAAGTAGACAACCTCGCCAGGGGTGCCGGGACGGCCGGCGTCAGCGGGAGCGGCGCCGTTGAGAGCGAAGACGCCGCCCAGTACGTCGTGTGCCACCACCAGGCCGGTCTGCGATCGCCAACCCGGATCGAACGTTGCTGGGAACTGATTCATGCAGGCCAGGCCCGGCACTCCGTGCGCAGCTCCCCTTTCGGGGCTGCCGAAGACCCGCAACCATCCGTCGTCCACCAGCAGACCACCGCAGTGCAGTACCACCGCACCCAGGTATGACCCGGCCGTGACCTGCAACTGGAGGATGGACGCCCTACCCAGATCGCTGTCGGGTGGAAGCACCTCGACAGACACCGGGCCTGCGCCAAGTGTCTCTCTGAGTTCCGGCCAGGCCGGTTCCTCGACGTCGATCAGCTGGCTCAACTCACGCATGCCCGCATCGTCGCACCTGCACTGTGCGTCCCCACTGGCAGGGCGCGTAGACGAACCACCTGCCTGTCGGGATGACTTCTCAGCTTGTTCTCCACTGCGCGGCCACCGCGACCGCCACCATCTCGGTGACGCCCAGCCCTGTGGTCTACGGTCACCACGCCCTGGTGCAGTGGAGCGCGGCCTGCGTGTCCAACACGGCCGAGGTCGCGCTCGTGATCAGTGGGCCGGGCTTCAACCCGTCGACCGCCGTCTTCCCGGTCGGCGGTGGATCACACTCGGTGTTCATCGCCCAGAGCGGAACCGTCGGCTGGAGTGTCACCGTCGTCGACACGTCGCCGGGCACCGTGCTGCTCCCGGGATCCTCGGTCTCCAGTCAGGTCGCCGGGGCTGACCCGCCTCAACCGATCCACAAGTCCTGACCATTTCAAGGTGACGGGCTGGCTGACCGACGTTCGGCTCAGCGCCCAGCCAGGCGGCCGGCAAGCGGCGCTGATCTGTGGGGAACATGAGAATTTGTGTGATCCCACTGCGTCTGGGCAGTTGCAGCGGTCATGAGCACCCTCTATCGGAGCACGGCGGACGAGGTCACGGAGCAGACCCCGGACGCGCGAGCGACTCTTCAGGTCGTCCCCCCATCGGCGGAACGGGGCAAGGGCGGCGGGCGGGGCTTCTCGTCGGCTCTGCGTCGGGGTGGGCGGGTGGCGGGGCTGGACGGGTTGCGGACGATCGCCGTGCTGCTGGTGATCGTGTACCACGTGGAGCCGGACCTGGTGCCCGGGGGCTCGGTCGGCGTGGACGTGTTCTTCACGATCAGCGGGTTCGTCATCACCCGACTGCTGGTCGCCGAGTGGGCCCGTACCGGCCGGATCGGGCTGCGGTCGTTCTACCGGCGACGGTGGCTGCGGCTGATGCCGGCCCTGCTGGTGATGTGTGCGGTCACCGCCTTGCTGTCCGTGGCGCTCTCATTGCCGCTGTTCGACGGGGCGTGGGTGGCGGCGGTGCTGGCCGCAGGTTCGGTGGTCAACCTCGTTCGGGCCGCGGACCCCGGGACGTTCGCGGATCTCACCGCGCCACTCGGTCACACCTGGTCCCTGGGGGTGGAGGAGCAGTTCTACCTGGCCTGGCCGCTGCTCCTGCTGGTGCTGCTGCGGCGCGTGTCCGCGCGGGCGGTGCTGGCCTGGGTCGCGGCGCTGTGCGTCCTGCCGGTGCTCTGGCGGACGGTGCTCTGGGACCCCGCGGCGACGCACCGCATCTACAACGGCCCGGACACCCGTGCCGACCAGCTCCTCGTCGGCGCGCTGCTGGCTGTCGTTCTGGCCCGGCTCCGAGCCGACGACCCCCGCCTGGCACTGCTGCGCCGATGGGCGGGACGGCTCGGGTGGCCGGCGCTGGCGTTGCTGGGAGTCATTGCCTGGCAGATTCCGATCACCGAGGCCACCGGGTGGAGTCCGGTCTGGTACACGGTCGGATTCCTGGCCGCCGCTGTCCTGTCGGCCTGTGTGGTGGCCGCACTGGAACTGTGCCCACAGGCGTGGCCCTCCCGTCTGCTGTCGCTGGCCGCGCCGGCGTGGGTCGGGCGCAACCTCAGCTACGGGATGTACCTGTGGCACTACCCGGTCATCCGGCTGCTCCACGACCTCGGTGTGCACGGCGGCCGGCTGCTCGCCGCCGGCCTGGCGGCGACATTTGCTGTGGCCCTCGCTTCGTACGCCCTGATCGAACGCCCCCTGCTGCGGCGCAACCGGGACCAGGTGCGCCGACTGGAACCAGTTGTCGCCACAGCAGCCTGAGAGCTGGTGGCGACAGCGGCGAAGGCGCCAAGCCGTCGATGCCCGTCGTGGATTGCGTTGAGGCGACCCGGCGGATCGCGGGGGCAGCGGAGCCCTGGCGCTCGGGCTGACCACCTGGGAGGTGGACGCGCAGATGGGCGGCGCTCTGCGAGCCGGGACGAGCGACTTCCTGCCCATGGACATGCGTCCCGGCGAACTCGTCGACGCGATCCGTGTCACGGCGCGGGGCGACGCGCTGCCGCACGGTCCGGCAGGTGAGTGCGACCGGGCAGGCCGCGGTGCCCGGCCTGAAGGTCGGGCACCGCGACCGTCTCCTGCGCAGGCGGCGTCAGTGTTGCCGGGCCGGTAGGCCGGCGGCTGAATGCCGTGCGGCGCTGCGGTAGGTGGAGATGCCCAGGGCAAGCAGCCAGTAGCTGAGGATCGCGCCCATCAGGGCGGTGGTGCCCCAGCCGTTCGCCGCGTAGAAGTGCGCGGGGTTGTTGCCGAAGAACAGGGACGGTACGAAGATCAGGTTGACCCCGGCCAGGACGTAGGCCGAGCGGCCGGTCCAGCGCGGCAGCAGGTCCGTACGACAGACGCCGTAGCCCACCGTGATCAAGAAGGCCGCGAGCATGAGGCGGCCGATCGCTCCGTAGAGGATGTAGGTGCCGCTGACCGCAATGGTCGGGTCGATCGAGTGGTCGGCGGCGATGACCGCGCCGGCCTCCAGACCACTGGAGACCAGGGTGATCGTCGCGTAAACCAGCCCGGTGGCGAAGGCCATCGTGCCGACCCATTCATAGGCGGGGTTCACGCGCTTGACCAGTTCACGGAAGGCTGTCACGAACACGATCAGGAACGCCAGCGCGACGATTCCGATCAGCAACCGGGCCAGGACGTTCGAGTCCGGCGGCGGGCCGGAGTAGATGAAGTACAGCGGCACTTCGACGATGAAGGCGGTCGCGGCGGCGATGCACGTGAGGCCTGTCAGTCGCCTGGCGATGATTTCGTTCATGAGTGTCCCCCTGAGGCGTCCGTTGCTGGGTTTCTCGCTGGCTCATTGCCGACGAGGTCAACCTTGACGCTCGCGGCGACGCTGGTCGCTGGGCCTGGACACCGGATGGGGGGTGGTCCTACCGCCACCCCCTGCTGGAAGGTGGCGCGGGGACATGCAGACTGCCCGGAGCGTGAGGGCCGGCGCCAGGGCGGCGGGGCATTTGTTGGAGCGTGCGTCCTGGCCGGTCAAGTGACGTCGATGCCCAACTCGGTGTCCGGACGGCAGGCGTCGCAGGCTGTGAAGCCCTTGGGGTCATTCACGAGCGCCTGGCGGACGGCGTCGGCCGCGATGGGCCGGCTGCCCGTGAAGCCCCTGAGGCAGGTGCTGGTGTGGATGAGCGCGGCCTTTGAGGTGCCCGTGGGTCGTTCGATGATGAAGCGGCTCGGTGGGCGGCTTCCGGAATCGCGGCGGCCGGCGGGGGCGAGCGTGGGAGTTGGGGGCCGCTGCGGTGCTGATGGTGCAGGGCGTGGGGTCGCCTTGCGTTCGGCGCGGGAGATCGCCGCCAGGACGTCGCGGTGCTGGAGACGCAGGTAGGTGGCGACGGTTTCGGTGTCGGCGATCTGCTTGTCGAGGTGCGCCAGGATCGCGCGCAGGCGCGGGGGATCGGGCGGCAACTCGTTCATGCGTTCGATTCTAGAGGGTCCGTCCCGTGCCGGCAGCAGGGCGGTCACCGGCGCCAGGGATGCGGCCACCGGCCCCAGGAGTCCGGGACCCGCCCGGTGTGCGCGGCTACGGCCCTGCGCCGGCCTCTCGCGCAGGCGGGATCTTCACGACATACTCACCGGCATGAGTTCCGAGAGCGGTGAGGACAGGCCGCCGGATCCGACCACAGGGCACGCGGCGTCGCTGCCCCACCTCGTGCAGCGCGAGCAGGGCGACGCGTGGGTGGTGGCCGTCTTCGGCGCCTTCGATCTGAACTCGACGCCTGCCCTGTCGGCGGCGCTGGAGGCTGGTGCGCGGACGCACGCCAGGGTGGTGGTGGATGCTGCCGGCCTC
Source organism: Streptomyces sp. NPDC026538 (assembly GCF_055567535.1). NCBI lineage: Bacteria > Bacillati > Actinomycetota > Actinomycetes > Kitasatosporales > Streptomycetaceae > Streptomyces > Streptomyces sp. NPDC026538. The sequence continues at coordinate 185,401 of NZ_JBVHQG010000006.1, read as the reverse complement.
ACCTTCGCGGATTCGACGGTCCTGAACCTGCTGCTGCACTTCCACCGGGCGGCCGTGCTGCGGGTGGCCAGGCCCGCGCCCGCGCTTGCGCGGGTTCTGGAGCTGACGGGAGCGGACACCGTCCTGGAGGTCCGGCCGACGGTGGAGGACGCGCTCGCCCGGTGACGGGAGGGCCGGGCTGTGGGGGAGACCGTTGCCTGAGTGGGTCCGGGCCCTGTCACGAAGGTCTGCGATGCCCCGGAGCATCTGGTCCGGGGCGATCAGCTTCGGCCTGGTCATGATGCCGATTCAGGTGGTGAGCGCTACCGAGGAACATTCGGTGCGTTGCCGCCCGTACCACGTGGAGGGCATGGGCCCGGTGCGGGCCCCGACGGACAGGTGGCCGTGAAGCCGTACGAGCTGCTGCGGCGGGCGTTGGAGCGGTGCTCAGGGGGCGCTGTGACCAAGTTGGCGCCTGCTCGGCTTCCTCCGTATCGAGATCCGGTAGCCGCCGGTCGACGCCCATCCCGACCGGCAGGGCCGCCGAGACCACAAGGCCGCCCACCGCAAATATGGTGATCAGTAGTGGATGCGTGCGGCCGATGTCCGAAATGAGTCCGATATCGCGAATATGGCATGTGTGGCAGTATGTCAAGTGTGGCTTTTGGTGCTGCAGGCAGGCGAGAGGAGCGCACCATGATCGCCAAGCTGCTCGGCAAGCTGTCCTTCACCCGCCACTACGGTGCGTACGGGGCCCACGAATGGGATGCGTACGCCGGCGACGACTAGGACTGACCGCACTGCTGGCGGGCGCCCCCGGGTGCCCGCCAGTGCCCAGCCACGCTGCCGACGGCATCGGCCTGGACAGGTACGAGAGCCAGGGACGATCTCATGGGCCGAACGAATGAGCCGCCACGGTTGCCCGGAGGCAGCTTCGCGGCCTGGAGCCGCGACCGGCTGGCATGTGCGCGCCGTGGCGCTGAGGAGTGCGGGGACGTCTGGCAGCTGGAGCCGGGAGTCTACGTAGCCGCCGCGGCCGGGCCGTGTGAAGCAGTACTGCGCCGCGCGCAGGACTTCCCCAAAGGATCCTCGCCTCTCTTCCCGCCGTTGAAGCGGTCGAGCGGAGCACCGACACCCGAGGAGCGTGCGCTCGCTCACGCGGCCCGTATGCGCGGACTCCGTGCGCAGGCGGTTGCAGCCCGGATCGGTGAGATCGCGCCCAGGACCGCTCGATTCGCCGACCAGTGGCCCACGGGTCAGGACATCGAGATTCTGCCCCCGGTCCGGCACGCCCTGGCAGAGATCGGAGTGAACTACCTCTTCTCGGAGGACGCTCCCACCCTGCTGCCCTATGCCTCCCAGCTCTTCCTGGCCCGGGAGGTGCTCGTACGCCCCTCGCGTTGGGTATGGCCGCGCTGGATCCCCACACCGGCACGGCGGTTCCGCACACGGCAGCAAGTCGCCTTCACCGACGCCTTGCGGCCCATCGTCCGCCGACGTCGTGAATCCGGCCGGCTCGGTGACGACATGCTGGGACAGATGCTCCAGACCTCCCCCCACTACGGCCTACTGCCGGAAGAGGCGATCCTCGATACTCTCCCCGGAATCACCGTCGCCACCTTCGAGACCCCTTCCCGGGCAGCCGGATGGATCCTGCTCCACCTGGCCAGGCACCCTCAGGCAGCGGGCCGCGTCGCGGCCGAAGCCGCCGCGCTGCCCGCGGACCCGGCCGCGACGACCAGCACCCACCTCGGCAGCCTGCGATACACCCAGGCACTGGTGAGTGAGGTGCTCCGGCTGTATCCCCCGAGTTGGCTACTGACTCGGCGCGCCTCGCGACAGACTCAGCTCGCCGACTACACCATCGACGCCGGGTCCACCGTTCTCGTCTGCCCCTACACCGCCCACCGCGACGTACGGGAGTATTCCGAGCCTGACCGGTTCCAGCCCGAGCGCTGGCTCGACGATTCGGGCTCATCGGCGAAACCCGGGGTCTTCCTCTCTTTCGGTACCGGGCCGCACGGCTGCGAGGGAGCCGCTCTGGCCATGGCGATGCTGACGCTCCTGACGGCGCAGACCGCCCGCTGCTACCACTTGAGCGAGCCGCCCGGACCGGACCCCAGCTACCAGGTCACCACCCTCGAAGGTCTCGCAACTGTCGGCCTGCGCCTGCGCGCCACCTTGCGCGGCTGAGGGCGATCCTGCTTTCGGGAACAGGCCGCCTCCACGGGCGAACAGCGAACGTTGATCAAGTGCGAAGTTCCGTTCCGCACACGCCTGGATGACCGGCTCATCGTTCGCTCATCGTGTTTCGCTGGTCGAACTCGTCGGCGAGCATGCCCATCATGACGAGGTCGTGGTGCCGGCCGGCGAAGAAGACGTGTTCCCGCAAGCGCCCCTCCTCGGAGAAGCCGAGCCGACGAAAAAGTGCCAGCGATGCCTCGTTGTGGGCGAAGATTGCCGCCAGGCATTTGTGATAGCGACGCTCGGCAAACATGAAGCGCAGCAGCAGTACCACGGCTTCTGTCGCGTAGCCCTTACGCCGGTGGTCAGCGCCGATCGTGACATCCAACTCGAACCAGCCTGAACGAAGGCCGGTGCGGTGCGAGCCGACTGTGCCAACCAACTCTCCCGTGGCCGTCGCTTCGACCACCAAGCGGAAGCGGTCTTCTTTGCATTTGGCATGAGCTTGCTCCATCGCCCAGGCGCGGTAGCTCTCGGCGGACCGCGGCAGACCCAGCCGGCTTCCTTGTTGCCCGTCGTCGGCGAAGCGTATGAACGCTGTCCAGTCGTCGGGTTCGATAGCGCGCAGGCGTACCCGATTACCAGTCCAGGACGATTCCATGCCCTATTTGATCACGTTGCTGTGCGCGTGAGACTGAGAGGCACGCCGAGGTGGGTGTCGCCCGCCATGCTCTGTCGGCATCCGCCCTGATCGGTGCTTGATTTCTGCTGATCCTAGGCGAGTACTCCCGGCAGCCGAAGAAGTGAAGGACCGGTCTCTGGCCTGCGTCCAGCTCATCGATCAACGCTGGACTCGCCGGTATCGGTGCCGCTGTTACGCTGATTCTCTGACGGTATTCCGGCGCACCGTGCCACACACTTCCGCACCGTGCCACACACTTCCCTCGAAACGGAAATCCAGAAGAGCGCCGCTCACATAAGCAGAATGCGCCGCAGCCACGGAAGCGTCTCTGATCAGGCGCCGGTCGTTTCAGCCGCGATGACCAATTCTTTCCATGGAGATCCGACGAGCGCGCGGCACCCTCTCGCACTGCGCGGCGGTGGGCAGCGGCCGGATCATCCCTCGCTGCGCGCAGGAGTGGCGCCGGCTTGAGGGTCTCAAGCTCCCACTCCCGTGGAGGTCGGGGTGAAGGTGGTCGTTGATCTCTCCCGATGTGAGGGGTATGCGCAGTGCGCGTTCCTGGCTCCGGAGGCGTTCCGGATGCACGGTGAGGAAGCGCTCATGTACGACCCGAACCCCGACGACGCCTGGCGTGACCAGGTGCTACGCGCCGCGGCGGCCTGCCCGGTCCAGGCGATCCTGGTCGACCATCTGGAGACGCGGCACGCACCGGCGGAGGCGTCGCCGTCATGACCAGTGCCGACAACCTGCGTGCGTTCAAGCGCGCCGGCCGCGTCGTGGTCGTCGGCGCCTCGCTGGCGGGGCTGCGAGCCGCGGAGGCTCTGCGAGACGAGGGTTTCACCGGATCGTTGACCATGATCGGTGACGAGTTGGGGGAGCCCTACGACCGGCCTCCCCTGTCCAAGCAGGTACTGACCGGGTGGGTGCCGGCCGCGGGCACCACTTTGCCCCGCCGCCGCGACATCGATGCCAGGTGGCTGCTGGGCGTGCCCGCCAGCGGGCTGGACCTCGCGACGAACCACGTGCGTCTCGCCGACGGCCGCGAGGTTCCCTTCGACCGGCTGCTGATCTCCACCGGGGTACGGGCCCGGCCGTGGTCCGTGGAGAGCGAGGCGGCCCTGGACGGGGTGTTCGTCGTACGTACCCGCGAGGATGCCGAGGGCCTTCAACGGGCCCTCGCCGCCGGGCCCTCGCGCGTGCTGGTCATCGGTGCGGGATTCACCGGCTCCGAGATCGCCTCGGTCTGCCGTGAGCGGGACATCCCGGTGACCGTCGCCGAACTCGCGGCGGCCCCGCTGGTCGGGGCGCTCGGCGCCATGATCGGCGAGGCGGCGTCGGACATGCAGCGCGCCCATGGGGTCGACCTGCGGTGCGGTGTCAGGGTCGCCCGGCTGGAGGGCGACGCGCAGGGACGGTTTCGCCGTGCGCACTTCGACGACGGCAGTACGGTCGACGCTGAAGTGGCGGTGGTGGCTCTGGGGAGCATCCGCAACACGGAGTGGCTGCGGGAGTCGGGACTGGCGGCGGGCGTGTGGGGAATCACCTGTGACACGGGCTGCCGGGCCCTGGACATCCACGGCCGCGTCACCGACCACGTCTTCGCCGCGGGAGACGTGGCACGCTGCCCGAACCCCTTCTACGAGGACCGGCTCATCGCACTGGAGCACTGGGCCAACGCCGTGGAGCAGGCCGAGGTCGCGGCCCACAACATGGTCAGCGCCCAGGCGGACCGCCGGCCCCACCTGTCCATCCCGCTGTTCTGGTCGATCCAGTTCGGCGTCAACATCAAGTCCGTCGGCGTGCCGACCTTCGCCGACGAGGTCGTTCTCACCCAGGGATCGCTGGACGACCACCGTTTCGTCACCGCATATGGCTATCGGGGCCGCGTCACGGCTGCCGTGAGCTTCAACAACGGCAAGTGGCTCGAGCACTACCGGCGGTTGATCGAGACGGCCGCACCTTTCCCGCCCCCCTGCCCCACGCCGGACCAGCCGGCCGACATGAAACCGGTGCCCGTCGACTTCCCTGGCCCCGCCTCGCTCGCGCAGGACGGCACGATGGTCGTCACAGGCCACGACCCGGGTGAGCGCCGCGACACGGCCGTGCCACGGCATCGGCGGGAAGACGGCCGGACGACCACGACCGGGACGCCCGGCACGCTGCAACGGATCTTCGACTACTCCTCCCGCGCCGACCCGTACCCGCTCTACGCTGAGTTGCGCCGAACGCCGGTGGCCCGGCAGGACGACGGCAGCTACGTCATCAGCACCTATCGCGAGATCACGGACGTACTGAATGACCCGCATCTGAGTTCCGACGTGCGCAATCTGTCGTGTCCGATGCCCTCAGCCGAGGGAGGGGCCCCGTCGTCGTTCATCCACATGGACTCGCCCGAGCACGACCGCCTGCGGCGGATGGCGATGCGTCAATTCGGCCCCCCGCACACCCCTGGGCTGGTGACGGGACTTGAAGGCTTCCTGACCGCCACCGTCGGCGGCCTGATCGACGACCTGGCGGGCAAGCAGCGGATCGACGTCGTCGACGACTTCGCCTTCCCGCTCCCCGTAACCGTGATCTGTCACTTGCTCGGCGTGCCACGCGAGGACGAGCCGAGGTTCCACCTCTGGGTGAAAGACATCATGAACTCGATCGACTACGACCCCGAGACCGACCCGAAGGAGAAGCTGGACAAGGGCGTACAGGCCCGAAAGGACTTGCTCCAGTGCCTCGGCGAGCTGGTGGAACGGCGCCACGTCCGGCCGGGAGACGGCCTGCTGTCACGGCTGGCCAACGACGACGGGCCCGACGGTCGGATGGCGGACGCGGAAATCGTCGCCACCGCCAAACTGTTCCTCGTCGCCGGCCACGAGACCATCGTCAACCTCATCACCAACGGCATGCTGACGCTGCTGCGCCACCCGCAGGTGCTGCAGCGACTGCGTGACGAACCGGACCTGGTCGCGCCGCTGGTGGAGGAACTGCTGCGCTACGAGCCGCCCGTACAGATCATTCCCTGGCGGGCGGCGTACAGCGACATCACCGTCGCCGACACCGTCATCCCCCAGGGCTCGCAGATCATGCTGATGCTGGCGTCAGGCAGCCGCGATCCGAAGCGCTTCCAGGATCCGGACCGCTTCGACCCCGACCGGCGTGACAACCAACACCTCGGCTTCGGCAGCGGCATCCACCTGTGCTTCGGCGGCCCGATGGCCCGACGGGAAACCCAGATCGCGCTGACCGAGCTGGCACGCCGCCTCGACCGCCCCAGGCTGGTCGCCGACCCGCCGCCGTACCGGCCCAGCCCGGTTCTTCGGGGTCCGATCCATCTGGACATCGAACAGGGTGACGGTTGACGCGGCAGCCGAGGGCGGTTGCAAGGTCGCCCCGCGGACGGCCGGGCCGGCTCTGCATCGACAGCAACCCGCTACCGTCCTCAGCCTCCGTCCGGACGCCAGGGGCCGCGTCTGCAAGCGGGACTGGATGAGTGTGGTGTGGGCGGCGACGTCGCGAGACGGCACAGCGTCCTAGGTTGCCGAGGTCGAAGTCCCGGTCGTGGACGACCTCGCCGCGTTCACTGGCGACTTTGTCCTGGATACCGATCGGGGGCGGGGGCTGGTGCACGACTTCACGCAGACGCGGCGGCCCGCTCGCAAGCCCTTGCGGACCATCGGAAAGGGCCCGCTCGGGGACCGGATTCCGCCTCCGGCGGCGGGCAGCGAGGCGTGCGGATCACGGTAGGGTCCGCGCATGTCAGACGCGATAGTCACTGCGGTCACTGCGGCGGCGGGCCTCGGCGGGGCTCTCCTCGGTGCGGTGCTCCCGCAGCGCTTCAATGCACGCGAGCGCGCCATCGAAGCCGAACTTGCCGACCGCAGACGGTCCTTCGAGGAGCGCCGGGAGGCGTACACGGCCATGAACCGCGCCTCCGAGCAGTTTCACACGCTCCTCAAGGACGCCCTGCACCGTATTCGCGACGGCGTCTACATCGACGATGACCGCACCCGTCTCGAGGATTCCCGCAGGGATTACCGCGACCGCTACGCGGCAGCCCAGATGATCGTCCCGCTGCGGATCATGGAGGCGTCACGGGAACTCAACAAGGTCCTCGCGGGGGTGGATGCCGCGGCCAAGCGCATCGATCGCGGCCTCGCGAGTGACGGGGAGAGTGTCGAGCACCTGCTCGTCGAGGTCAGGCAGGCGGAACCTCGGCTGGTGGCGATGCGGACATTGATGCGGGAGGACCTGGGCATCCGGGACTAGGAGCTGGGCGGCCGGGTGGCACCATCGCCGCCTGCGCGGGCCGGCCGCGAGGGGACTCGCGTACGTTCGGTGCCGGCCGATTCGGCAGCGGCCTCGGACATGTCGACGCCGCCCTTGTGGTGGTCGGTCAGCACGCCCACAACTGTGGACGCGGACAGGCCACGACACATCTCCTCGACTTAGGGCACCAAATGCAGGTGTATCGCCGCACATCTGCTCCATCCGCCCGCCGGGCGTACCGCTCTCGGCCGCTCCGCGTGTCCGGCGCGGAACCGCCGTTGCACCCACGGTAGTTGGCTTGGTCTGCGCATGTGCCCGTACTTTCGGAAACCCGCTCTCACCTTTACGTTCATCTGGGCGTTCATCTCCAGGAGGTCTAGACCCTTACCGTCGCCCCCCATGAACGACCACCAGAACAACGGCGTAGCGGGTCTCTCCAGACGCGGGCTCATCGTCGGCGCGATCGCCGCCGGCCTCGCGGCCACCGGCGGCACCGCGACCGCCTCCGCGAGCCCGCAGCCCGGAGCGGGGCGGCCCGGCAGCGTGCCCGGCACCCCGACCGTCACGCCTTCGCACTTCCCCGCCTTCCACGTGCCGCAGTACCAGCTCACGGTGTCCGGCGAGTCGGTCGTCGCGGGCCGGGTCGACTACCCGGTGGCGCCCGGGATCGTGCTCACCTCCTTCGACACCTTCGGCCGCACCGGCTGGACCCGGGTTCACGTCCTCAACGCCGACCTGGGCAACGAGTCCGTCGGCGTGGACCTGATCGCCGACAAGGTGAGCGAGGCGCGCCCCCTCACGCAGACCACGAACGCCCAGCACGCCGTCGCCGCCGTGAACGGCGACTACTTCGACATCACCGAGACCTTCGCGGCCGAGGGCCCGGAGATCCAGGACGGGCACCTGCGGAAGGGCACGAACCAGCACGCGACGGTCGCGGCCATCGGCGCCGACCGGGTCGCCCGGCTCGCCGACCTCGTCCTCACCGGCACCGTCACCGTCGCCGGAACCAAGCGGCCGCTGGCCGCCCTCAACTCCGCCTCCGTGCCCGACGACGGCATCGCCGTCTACACCCCGCTGTGGGGCACCGCGGACCGCACACTCATCCAGGACGCCGGGCCGTTCACCGAACTCGTCGTCAAGGACGGCACGGTGAACACGGTGAACAACCAGATCACCGCCACCCCGGTGCCCGACGGCGGCATGATCGTCCTGGGCAGGGGCGCCGCCGCTGCCCAGCTGGCCTCAGCCAAGCCCGGCGACACCGTCTCCGTGGCGTTCGCCCCGCAGACCGACGCGCCCGCCGCCCTCACCATGGCGCTCGGCAGCGGCGCGGTGTTGGTCAAGAACGGCGCGGCCATCGACTTCCCGCCCAACAGCGGCAACGACGCGCTCAAGCCCCGCACCGCCATCGCCTGGCTGGACGGCGGACACCGCCTGCTGCTGGTCGCCGTCGACGGATCGGCCAACTTCTCCGCAGGCCTCAGCTTCGACGACATGGCCAGACTCCTGGTGCGCCTCGGCGCCACCGAGGCGTTCATGCTCGACGGCGGCGGCTCGACCGAGATCGTCGCACGCCACCCGGGGGACGCCGCCGTCAGCGTCGTCAACACCCCCTCCGACGGCAACGAGCGTCCCGTGCCCAACGGCGTCGGCCTGTTCGGCCCCAAGGGATCGGGCCGGCTGCGCGGCATCGACGTCCGGCCGCAGGCCGACCGTGTGATCACCGGACTGACGCTCGACCTCACCGCCGCCGGCTACGACGAGACGTGGGCGCCCGTCGTCCTGCACCACGACACGGTCAGGTGGAGCGCCCACCCCGGCTCACTGGGCAAGGTGCGCGACGGCGTCTTCCGCGCCGGCCGTCCCGGCGCGGGCACGCTGCACGCCCGCAGCGGTTCCACCGAGGGCCGGCACGAGGTGCGCGTGCTGGGCGACCTGCACCGGCTCGCGTTCACCCAGCGCGCGGTCACCATCGATCCCGGGGCCGCCGCGAGCGTCCGCCTGATCGGCTACGACGCCGACGGGTTCGACGCCCCGGTCGCGCCGCGCGACGTCGAACTCGACTACGACAAGACCGTGCTCACGGTGCAGGCCGGCGCCGACGGCAGCCTCCAGATCACCGGCGACGCGGACGCCGGCGGACGGACCGCGAGCATCACCGCCACCGTGCAGGGAGTTACGGCCAAGCTCCCGGTGACGGTCGGCCTGATCGACGTGTCCCTGGCCGAGTTCGAGCCGAACGAGAAGTGGACGGCCCTGGCCGCCAAGGGCACGGCGTCCGTCGGGTTCGTCCCCGCCGCGGACCGCCCCGGCGCCGCCGCGAACAACCACGCCCTGCGGCTGACCTACGACTTCACCGGCCAGACCAGCACCTCCGCGGCCTACGCAGTGGCAGGCGGCGGCCCGATCACGCTGCCCGCCGGAACCCGGCGGCTGGCCCTGTGGGTCAACGGCGACGGCCGCAACCACTGGCTGCGCGCCATGATCTCCTCGCAGGGCACCACGAACGTGCCGTTCACGTTCACCACCGTCGTGGACTGGACCGGCTGGCGCCGCGTCATCGGCGACATCCCCGTCGGCTACTCCGAGCCCCTGACCCTGCTGCGCGTCTACATCGCCGAGACGTCGCAGACCAACAAGAACGCCGGTCAGCTCGACTTCGACGGACTCGCCGCGCAGGTCGGCCAGCAGCCGGACAACTCCGAACGGCCGATGTCCGACCCGTACGTGGTCGAACAGGGCGGGCTGCCCGACCACCGCTGGACCTTTGCGGTCCTGTCCGACCTGCACGTCAGCGCCGCCGCGGGCCTGAACTCCTTCTCCGGACGGCAGGCCGCGATCGCACTCAGGCAGGCGGTCGACAGCAAGCCGGACTTCATCCTCATCAACGGCGACTTCGTCGACAACAACAATCCCGCCGACTTCGACCTGGCCAACGGGCTGCTGCACGACCACGTACCGGCGGACCTTCCGGTGTACTGGACGCCGGGCAACCACGAGGCGGGCCTGTCGGCGACCGGCGGACTCGACGCGTTCCTCGCCGCGACCGGCCGTCCCAACAAGCAGATCCTCGACCACAAGGGCACCCGCTTCATCCTGCTCGACTCCCACACCGGTGACATGCGCACCTCGGACTGGGACCAGGTGCCGCTGCTCCAGGCCGAGCTTGCCAAGGCGGCGGCCGACCGCTCGGTGACGGGCGTGGTGCTCTCCTTCCACCACCCGCTGCACGACCCGACCGGAACCGGCGCCTCGCAGCTCTCGGACCAGTTGGAGGCCGCGCTGCTGCAACGTTGGCTCGCCAACTTCCGTGAGAAGTCCGGCAAGCCGATCGCCCTGTTCAACGGCCACGCGCACATGGCGGCCGTCACCCGCACCGACGGCGTGCTGGAGGTCAACACCCCGGCCGTCGGCAAGACCCCCTACAGCTCGCCCGACCAGGGCGGCTTCTTCGGGTGGATGCACGTCGCCGTCGACCCGCGGCCGGCCCGGGTCAAGGCCGGTGAGCCCAGCCCGCAGACCCGGGAGTGGCTGCAGGCCGAGAGCGTGCCGCTGATCGACGGCGTCGAGCTGTCGGCACCGCCGCGGATCGCCGTGGGCGCCAAGGGCCGGCTCGCCGCGACGGGCATCACCAGCGAGTTCGGTCTGCGGTTCCCGCTGCGGTTCCCGGCGAGCGTCACCTGGGAGGGCGGCGACGGCGTCGTCGTGCGGCCGGAGTCCGAGGCAAAGACCCTCGGGCAGGGCTCGCACACCCTGGCCCTGCTCGACCCGGAGGCGGGAACCCTCACGGCGGTCCGCTCCGGCACGGTCACCGTCAAGGTGACCGCGGGCGGACTGACCGCCTCGGCGACCGTCACCCTCGGCTGACCGTCAGGCCGGGAGACGACCCCACCGGTCGTCTCCCGGCCGCTCCACGCCGACCCGGGCCCGGCGGTGTGCGGGGGACAGGTCGGGCAAGCACGCTGGGCCGTGCGATCCACCTGGTCGGCCGGACGGGCCGGCTACCGCGCTGCGCGCGATCGCAGTTACTCAAGCGTGGCCGCCCCCTCCGGATGCCCAGGACGGGCGGGGGAGAGGATGCGACGCTGGAGTGAGGGGCCCGCGAGTGGAGGTCCGAGTGCGTCTCATCCGGTCCGGGGCCCTCTGCTTCGGCCTGGCGACCATGTCCCGGTGCGGCTCATCGGATGCGACGCGGAATCGTGCGGTCAGCCTGCGAGCCCGCCCGGCCGGGGGCACCACTCACCGAGCGTCGCCAGGCGGCCTCACCGCGTGGATCCGGCCCGCCGGGACCAGGACCGCGCGACCAACCCGGAAGGCAGGTGCGTCCCATGCGCACGTCGACCCGTATCGCCGGTGCCCTCACCGGCCTGACCCTCACCCTCGGTGGTGCGGTCCTCGCCGCTCCCGCGGCCCGAGCGGACATCCCCGCCTGCACCAAGATGGCCGAACTGGCCGGTGCCACCGCTTCCGACTCCGTCACAGCGGCCTGCGGCCGTGGCGTGGTCGGAGACCTGCAGAGCTGTGTGACCGGGCTGACCGGGGCCGGCGTGGCGGGCGGCGCCGCGACCGGTGCCTGTCGGGCGGCGGCCCACGAACCGCGTTAGAGCACGGCGCAGGGCAGCCGCCCGCCGGCACCGGTCGGAGGCGGGTACGGCCCGTCTCCTCCTCAACTTCCGGCCTGCCCGGCCACAACGCGCCCCCGGTGGGCAGTCTCGACGCCAAGGACATCGACGTCGCCCGGCTCCCACCGATGCGCGCGGCGTACCGATGCGCACGCGGCGTACCCGATGCGGCCCGTCGAGGTCGGTGACGTCATGCCCTCTCCGGGGCCGGGCAGTCACCGCCCGAGTGCGGCGCCCAGCCTCGCCTCGCGGGCCTCATGCGGAGCACCCATGCTGAGTAAGAGGGCGCCGTCGTCTTGAGACTTGTCCTTCCCGAAGGCCGAACGAAGGCGCCGGCGAGAAGGAGGAAGTCATGCGCATGCGAAGAATCCTGGGCCTCGCCCTGGCCGCGGCAACCCTTGCCGGCGTGAGCGCCGTCGGCGCTGTCAGCGCCGGGGCAGCCTCGCCTCCGGACATCTCCAGAGACGACTGCACGGCCGCCGGCGGACACATCGTTGCACGCCCCTATGCCGGCGACGCCTGCGCGCTGCCTGACGGGACCACGCCGGCGATCACCTGACCGGTCGGCGCACGACTGGGCAACCAGTCCGGCGGGTGCACCCGGCGCGGTGGGCATGGAGTGACGGCACCCGGTCCACCGTCGGGTGGATCACCCGCGCCCGTCTCGACACGCGGCACTCGCGATGGTGGACGCCGACCGTCTCGAAGCCAAGGCCGCCACCGCTTCGAGACGGTCCGCCCCGTCCTGAACACCGCGCTCGCCGCCGTCCTGAACGGTCTCGGCCGTGTCGTCATACAGTGACCGACGAGGTCGTTCGCCTTTCCTGGCTGTATTGATTCGTATTTCCCAGGACTTCCCAGCTGTATTGATCACGAGCGTTGTTGACACTCTGCAGGTCCTGAACAGGCGCAGAGGAACCAGCAGTTGCGCCGGCCTCGAGCCTGGATGCGCCGACGGTGATGGAGCCAACGGAGTCTTCCTCCTGGCGCGGCCGCTGATCGCGCCGCTGTCCGCATTGAGGCGGCCCTTCGGCGATGCCCTGACTCGTCCCCACCGCGGAAGAGGTCCAGCAGGTCAACCCGCTCCGACCTGTCCGAGACGAGGCCGACCCCGCCGGCATCGCCAACCGGCAGGCGGCCAACGGCCCTCTCCGGAGACCTACGAGACGGCGCCGTAACAGCACGACCAACGAGCCGACCGGCACGGTGCTCCCGCCGGTCGGCTCCGCCGTGCTCCTCGACGACCCCCGGGACGACTCCGTCGTTCGGCCCATCAAGGGCACCGGCTGCAACGCCGAAAAGGACCAAGCGGAGTCGCCCCACCCTCACGCTCCGGTACGCCTCCGCGCCCCAGGCCGCCCCGATGACTGCGGTCCCGTACCCGACCGACAGGCCCGGAGGAGATCCCGCATGCGCGTCTTCCTGCCCCTGACCGCCGTCACCACCGCCGGGCTCCTGCTCGTCACGGTCACCGGCGCGACTCCCGCCGCGGCAGACCGGAACCGCGACGACACACCACTGGTCAAGGTGTCCCACGGCGACCCGTACGCGAAGTGCACCATCGGAGCGAGGTCCCCCGACAGCATCGTCTACCCGGCCACCGAGGTCGAGCCGTACCTGTCCGTCGATCCGCGCGACCCCAAGCGCGTGGTCACCGTGTTCCAGCAGGACCGCTGGAACGACGGCGGCGCCCGTGGCCTGGCGGCCGGCTGGACCACGGACGGCCACACCTTCCACCAGAGCACGCTGCCGTTCAGCCTGTGCGCCCCGGGCGGCGCGGACTACGAACGGGCCTCCGACCCCTGGGTGAGCACCGGACCGGACGGCACGGTCTACGCCGGCGGGGAGGGCGTCGACTTCACGAAGAGCACGCGCAGCGCCCTCCTGGCAGTCACGTCCCGCGACGGCGGCCGCACTTGGCGGAACCTCACCACCACGCACGTCGACGAGCAGCCGTTCTTCAACGACAAGCCCTCACTCACCGCCGACCCGATCCGCAAGGGCACCGCCTACCAGGTCTGGAACCGCCTCGACAACGACCCACCCGGCCCCAGCTCCCTCGACGGTCCCGGCTACATCTCCCTCACCCGCGACGGCGGCCGCACCTGGAGCAAGGCCCGCCCGTTCGTCCACACCAGCACGGTGCCCAACACCCAGACCATCGGCCATCTCATCGTCGCCGACCGGTGCACCGGCACCCTGTACGACTTCTTCGACCGGATCACCTACGCCGACGACCTGACCACCGTCGTCGAAGCCCGCTACGAGATGGTCACCTCGACCGACGCCGGAAAGACCTGGAGCGCCCCGGTCACCGTCGCCCGGGACACCTCCGTACCGGAGGTCGACCCGAACGACCCCACCAAACTGCTGCGCGCCGCGGCCACCCTGCCGAGCCCCGCCGTCGACCCCAAGACAGGCACGCTGTACATGGCCTACGAGGGCTCGGACTTCTCGGGTGGAAAGTTCGACTCGGTCCAGCTTGTGCGGTCCACCGACGGCGGACGCACCTGGGGGACCCCGGAACTGATCAGCCCCAAGGGCGTTCCGGCCTTCTCACCGTCGATCGCGGTCGCCGAGCGGGGCACGGTCGCTCTCACTTACTATGACCTGCGCTTCCTCAAGCCCGGCAACACAACCACCCTGCCCACCGCCTACCAACTGGCCACGCTGCAGCACGGAAACCCGAAGCTCCGGACCGAACGACGGATCTCGCGGGTCTTCGACTGGCTGCAGGCGCCGTTCTCCGGGGGCTACTTCCTCGGCGACTACCAAGGCCTGGCGGCAGACGACAAGGGAGTACGGGCCGTGCTCACCGAGACCCACTCCGGCGCACCACAGAACCGTACGGACGTGTACACCACCAGTCTCAGCACCCCTTGACCGACGCGGGCTCCCAACTCGTCGACAGCGCAAACCTTTGCAGCTCGCTGCGCTCGCGCGCGACGGCGTTCGGGAGCTCCCGCCCGCCGCGTGCTTCGGGCCGACTCGGACCTGGCGTGCCCGACGGGTCGGCACAGTCCCTGCGACTCTCCCGGCTGCGCCGGCGCGGGGGCGCCCCGCGGCGCGTGGCTGCGGGGCGCCTCGTGGGGTCTAGTCGACCTGCTCCCCGTCGTGCGTACCGCCCTTGCAGTAGTTGCCCGCCTCATTGATCGCGGGCGTTCCACCGCCCTGCTTGCACTGAGAAGGGGTGACGTAGGACCGGGCACCCTGTGCAGCGGCGGTGGCGGTGGCGGCGCCTGTGAGGCCGAGTCCGGCGAGGGCTGCCGTGGCGATGACGGCGGCGAGGATTCGTCGAATGCGCATGTGGTTTCCCTTTCACGGATTGCCTCGGTTGGGGCACTAGTCAGTTTGATCTTCACCCATGTGGGTGGCACGTCATGTTGCGCCATTCGGGTGACTTGCTGTCGAGTGCGGGGCCGGTGACGCGGCCCGCGTCCGCGGCGTCCGTCGGGGCTCGCTCACCCCATTTGACCTGCACTTTTCCTGCGGGCGCCAACCAGAAGGCAGCGCGCGCCCGGGGCTATCCGGGGAGGACGCCGAGGTCGACGCCGGTCAGGTCACAGCTCGCGTCCCACAACCGCGCCGCGACGGAGGTGTCGGCGAGGTGGTTCCACACCGGTTCACGTCGGGGCTTGCCCCGCAGGCTGAAGACGCGCGGTCCCCACAGCTGTCCTCCGCGCACGGTCGGGTCGAGCACCGCTCGGACCGCGGGCCATGCGCCGGCGTGCTTGCCCTGGACGACGAGGGCGGCTGGTGCCCCGCGGAGCCGCGCACCGGCAGTCCTCACGTGGACTGGCGGCCGTGACGGGGTCAGGGAATCCAGCGCCCCGCCGGGATGGACCACCACGCTCGCGACCGTGCTGTCGACCGCGCGCAGGTGGCGGTCGAGTTCGAGGCCGAAGTACATCTGCGCCAGCTTGGAGCGTCCGTAGGTGCGCTTGGGCTGGTAGTCCTTCCGGGACTGCAGGTCGTCGAGGTCGAGCCGCTCGGACTTCGCCGCGAAGCTGCCCATGGTCACGATGCGGGCCGCCGGTGAGGCCGACAACAGCGGCATCAGCCAGTGCGTCAGTGCGAAGTGCCCGAGGTGGTTCGTGCCGAACATGAGCTCGTGACCGTCCCCGGTCTCCCGGCGCGGCGGGTCGTCGAGCGCGACGCCGGCGTTGTGGACGACCGCGTCGAGGCATTCCACATCCAGTGATTCCACCGCTGTTCTGAGCGACGAGAGGTCGGCGAGGTCCAGCCGTACGGCCTGAACCCGCGCGCCAGGAACACGCGAGCGGATCGAGGCCGTGGCGGCTTCGGCCTTCGCGGGACTCCGGCTGCCCAGTACGACAGTGGCTCCGACTGCGGACAGCTGCTCCGCGACGAAGTACCCGATTCCGGCGTTGCCACCGGTGACCAGGAAGACACTGCCATCGGCACGCGGCGGCCGTTGGACATCCCAGGGCAGGATGGAGGACGTGGACGACATGGCGGCGGGGCTCCCTTGCTGTTGAAGGCGGCTGCAACTGCCTTGCAGGGCAGCTCGACGCCCACGGTTCCAGCAGCCCCCGACACATCGCCTACAGATCACCGACAGCCCCGCCGGACGGCCGACATCCTGCGGACGTTGTGCGGTTTCAACCCGGTCGCCGGTCTGTACGCGGGTTCGTCCCCGCGATCGTCCGCTCGGCCGCCGCCCGTCCCTTCATCATGGCCGGCACGCTGACCAGCGCCTCGCGCTCACCTCGACAGCAGGCGGCACCCGCTCAGCGCGCGGTGCCGAAGTCCTGGGTCCAGTAGCTGTCGGGCTGTGCGAGACCGACGCCGATCTCCTTGAACGTGCAGTTGAGGATGTTGGCCTTGTGGCCGGGGCTGCCCATCCAGGCCGCCATGACCTGCTCGGGAGTGGCGTAGCCGTAGGCCACGTTCTCGCCGTAGGCGCTCCAGGTGTACCCGGCACTGGTGATCCGGTCTCCGGGGGAGGAGCCGTCGGACCCGGTGTGCGACATGTTCTGGTGACGCGCCATGTCCTCACTGTGTGCCTGTGCGACCTTGGAGAGGGTCGTGTTCAGGGTCAGGGCGGAACAGCCGACCTTGCCGCGCTCGGCATTGACGAGTTGCACGATGCGAGCGACGACTCCGGACGCCGTGGCGGTGGCCTTCGGGGTGCTCGACGGCTTGGGGGCCGCGGAAGCGGCGGTGGTGGTTTTCCGGGTGCTGGGCGGCGCGGTGGTGCTGGGCCTGGGGGCGGGGGCGGTGGTCCGCGCGGTGTGCCGGGACGCTGTGGCCTTCGGCCTCGGTGCGGTGGTCTTCCGGGCACTCGCAGAGGCGTGAGGAGTCCTCGTGGCGCTCGGCGTCGCCGACGCCGTCCATGAGGGCTTGCCGGCCTGGTCGGCGTTCCAGGGGCGGCCCCAGTTCGCGTCGTGCCACCAGTCCTTCTTGGTCCACGAGTCCTTCGTCGCGCTGCTCTCGGCGGCCTCGGACCGGTGTCCGCCGCCGGCGGGCCAGTCGGTACAGGCCATGGCGGCGGACGGGATGCCCACGGCGCCCACGGCGACGGCGGCGATGACTATTCGCCGGTAATGCGTGTTCTTACGATGTTTACCCATGGGTAACCCGCTCCTGAGCTGCGGCGGCGTCCTGCGGGTCGTCATTGTTAGGACGCCTTCACAGGGAGCGCAAAGGGCCTCTGTACTAGCTCGCTTCGTAGACTCGGGAGGCCCCTGTCGTGGGAGTGGGGCGCGCTGGTCCGGTTTCCGGGGCCTTCACGGAATTCTGTCGACCCGTCAAATCCCTGCGTGTGCGCAGAACGGATAAAGGCGGCTCGCGGGCGGAGAGCCGTGAATCCAGGCGCGACGTACGCGCACCCCAAGCCGGACAAATCCTATATGTCGACAGAGCCGCGTCTACTATCCGGCACCCCTAGGTCCCGGAGCCCCTGTGACAGATGTCACGGAATCATGCATTCGGGCCCTGGGCCCGACCTGGATGCCGGCACGCGCGGGCCGCGCATCCAGAAGGCCGGGATCCGAGGAGACAGCCACCGCTCGTCACACCGGGCCGCGCAGGTCTGGAGATCACTGTCTGCGCCCCAGGCGGGGAGCGTACCGACGGTCCTGACACGCGGACCGATTCCTTTCGGAGCCGACTCGAGTCCTCATATCCGAGAGCCGGAACGTCCAACCCTGAGAACGGAAAACGGAGACCATCATGCGGAAGCTCATTGCGGGGGCATTCGTCACGCTTGACGGCGTGGCCCAGGACCCGGGCGGATTCGGTGAGATCGAACGTGGCGGCTGGGCGCTTGACTACTTCGACGACGCCTCACGCCGGCACGCCACTGACGCCCTCTTGGCGAGCGACACCTTCCTGCTCGGGCGGGCGACCTACGAGATCATCGAGAAGGCCTGGTCAGGCAATACCGGGCAGTATGCCGAGGCGATGAACGCCATCCCCAAGCTCGTCGTGACCAGGACGCTGCACGGCCCGTTGCCCTGGAACGCCACCGCCCTTACCGGTGAAGCGGCACAGACGGTTGCGAAGCTCAAGCAGGAGCCCGGTGGCGACATCGTCATGTACGCCAGCTTCACGCTGATGCGAACCCTGCTGCAGCACAACCTGATCGACGAGCTGAACCTCGGCGTCCATCCACTGGTCGTCGGTGAGGGAACCCGGCTCTTCGACAGTGCGCTGCCGCGCTCGATGCAGTTCGTGGCCGCCACACCGAGTGCGACGGGCGTGGTCACGCTCACCTACGCTCCGCAGATCTGACCGGGATGGGAGATTTCGCAGCGGACACGGAAGCCTACCGGCGCGAGCTGCTGGCGCACTGCTACCGCATGCTCGGATCGGTGGACGACGCCGAGGACATGGTCCAGGAGACCTACCTGCGTGCCTGGCGCTCGTATGAGTCATTCCAGGGCAGGTCGTCGGTGCGCAGCTGGCTCTACCAGATCGCCACGAACACATGCCTCTCCGCGTTGTCCCACCGCAGCAGGCGGTTTTTGCCCTCCGGCCTGGGCGCACCCGCCAAGGACCCCGTGATTCCGCCGAAGGCTGCGGAAGCGAATTGGGTCCAGCCCATTCCCGATTCCATGCTTGATCCCGCGGTGATCACGGCGGCGCGCGACAGCCTGAGGATCGCGCTGATCGCCACGCTCCAGAAGCTGCCGGGCCGTCAGCGGGCGGTGTTCGTCCTGCGGGACGTACTGGCGTGGCCGGCGTCGGACGTCGCACAGGTGATGGGCACCAGCACGGCAGCGGTCAAGAGCACGCTGCAGCGTGCGCGTGCGCGCCTGGCACAGGAGCCGCCTGACGTCGAGCAGACAGCCGAGCCGGGCAAGCTGAGTACCGTACTCGCTCACTACATCGAGGCCATCGAGGAGGCCGATGGCGCAGCCCTTGAAAAACTGCTGCGTACTGATGCCAGGGTCGAGGCGACGCCATGGCGCACCTGGTTCTCCGGCTGCGCCACGTGTGTGCCCTACCTCGTCAAGCAGGTCATGGGTTCGCCGGGCACCTGGCGGATGCTGCCGACCAGCGCGAACGGCCAGCCCGCGGCGATCGGCTACCTCAATGGCCAGGCCTACGGCATCCTCGTGCTCACCGTGACGTCGACGGGCATCGCGAGAATCAACGCGTTCGGGGATCCGGGGCTCGTCAAGCGGTTCGGCTTTCCCGCGTCCGTGTAAGCCCGAAGACCCTCAGGCCGTGTGCGCGGGGACCTTTACACCGCAGAACCCGTTCTGTGGCTGGAGTAGTCAGTACTCCAGCCACAGAGTGTGATCCTGCTGCCGGGGCGTGGCGGCCGATGCACCCGTCTGCTGCGGAGGCAACACCAGCTTCGATCAGTGTCCACACCTCACGTGCCAGGCGGGGATGGTCCCGCCGCCCTCAGCGCAGATACGCGACCAGTCGGTCGGCCAGGTCGACCGGGCGTGACAGCGCAACCAGGTGGCCGCCTGGGACCTCGTCGGCCTTGATCCCGAGACGATCGCGGGCCACTCGGCGCTGGAACTCCAGCGGGAAGAACCGGTCCTCGGTTGCGGCAATCACGCGAGTGGCCACGTCCGGCCATCGTTCGATGCCGCAAGGCTGATCGAACGCGACGTCGGCCTCGGGCCGGTTGTGTGCCGCGCCGGCGGCGGCGACCTCGGTCGGCACGTCGTGCAGGAAGTAGGTGGACAGGTCGAACTCCGGGCTGTATCCGCCTGCCTCGGCTGCTGTGACGCGGGCCGCCGGCGATCCGGTGTTGTCCCACCACTGTGCCGGCGTCTCGCCCGGGAGTGGGATCATCGCGTTGACCAGAACCAACAGATTCACCGGCACGCGAGCGCAGACCATCGGGGCGGTGAACCCGCCCATCGACTGGGCCACCAACACAACGTCGTCGTGGCCGCCGATCGCAGCAACCACCGCGTCGGCGTACTCGGGCAGCCCTGCGGACTCGTCGGCGCCGGGCAGTTCGACAGCAACCGCGACATGCCCCCTGGCGTGCAACTCGGGCACCACCCGATGCCAGTACCAGGCCGCACCCCCGGCCCCGGGGAGCAAGACAAAAACACTCATCACTCGCACTCTCTGTTTCGTTCTTGGGACATAGAGACCGCCGGGAACGAAGAGATTCATCGGTCAATGGTGTCGTCAACGGATCGGCAACCGAAGCACGGACAGCGCCACCTTTCGACCCACCGGGCGATGACCTGCCTCATTGACGAGGAACTTCCCGACGCTGCCTCGGCAAGATCCGGGGCCCGACAACATGCCGATCCGGTCCGGGAGATGAGCAACAGATTCCCCGCTGTTATGGTGCGCCGATGTCATCGATCAAACAGTTCCAAGTCACCTTCGACTGCGCGGAACCTGCGCGCCTTGCCGGCTTTTGGTGTGAGGTGTTGGGGTACGTCGTACCGCCGATCCCGAAGGGCTTCGCCACTTGGGAGGACTACCATCGCTCGCTGCCGCCTGAGGAACAGGTCACCTACTTCGCATGTAGTGATCCCTCGGGCACGGGCCCGCGCCTGCTCTTCCAGCGCGTTCCCGAAGGGAAGACCGTCAAGAATCGGGTGCATCTCGACGTGCGGGCCGGCACCGGACTCGTGGGTGAAGAGCGCCTCGCCACCCTGGAGGCAGAATGCGCACGGCTGGTTGCGCTGGGTGCGGTACACGTACGAACGCTGCTTGCCGATGACGACAACGAGTCGTGCATCCTGATGCAGGACATCGAGGGCAACGAGTTCTGTCTCGACTGAGCCTCCTCCGCGACGCGAGATGGGGGGAGCCGTCCTCCCTCGGTCCTCTCTTCAAGGTCTGATCAATTCCCTGGCCGCCACCGGCCTGACCAACGCCGCCGTACGAGCCGAGTCACGCTCGGCATGCCTGCGGTCCGCCCCACGACCCACGAGGAAGTTTCGGCGGTGCCACCAAGCCTCCCTCGGTGACCGTGACCCGCGTGCGGGACTGCCCCGGTCCGCAGGCCCTCGGCACTGAGTAGCCGTACTCAGGCGGGCGACGGTCCGCCTGCCCGAACATGGCGAACATGGAGTTGCTTGCGGACCTTGGCCTGGCCGTGTTGCTGTCAGCGCTCGAAGCAGTGGTGTTGGTGGGCTTCTGGTTCGCTGAAGGCCTCAAGCAATGGGCCGCCAAGGGGCAGTCGGTTCCTGATCCGACGAGCCGGTTCGTGCTGGTGCTGAGCGTGGGCTCGACGTGTTCGGCAGTGATCGCCTACGGCTTGTCCTGGGCTGGTCTGCCCATGGCATGCACGGCGCAGGCGGTCATGGCCGCACTTCTCGCGTCGCTGCTGATCCTGGTCGCAGGCACCGCATGCGGCAAGCGGATCAGGAGAAACCTGTTACGACGCCGTCTTCGCCGGGAACGGCTGCGCTGGCACAAGTCCCAGCGCGAAGGCGGCGGACATGCGCCGACCACGGTCCGCCGACGCAGGTGGCCGCCGTGATCCGGTCCTGCGAATCCGGCCCGGGGGAGCGCAGGTAAAGCGCACTACCTCGCCGCCCTGGCGATCGCCGGCCTGTCCGGCATCGAGGCGTTGGTCCTGCACGACGCCACCGGAACGGCACCGACATCGGCGCTGTTCATGCGGACCCGCGGGTGGTCCGCGCGGCAATGGGAAGTCGCCCGGCAGCGGTTGCGCGAGCGCGGTCTGCTGGCCGAGGCGGGGAATCTCACGCAGGCGGGGGCGACCCTGCGCGGCGAGGCCGAGGTACTCACCGACCGCCTCGACGCCGCCCCGTACGACCACCTCGGACCGGCCGCCACCACCCGGCTCACCCGAACTGGCCGGCGGCTTCTCCGCGACCCTCAGAGCGGCGGCCGCCTTCCCCACGGCACACTTCGGGAAGGGCTGATGGCTGGGACCGCCTTCGCCCCCGGGCTCCGCTGGCGCCAAGTCGATGAGCACCCTGCGCACCTGCTGAGGTGCAGCTCCCACATGCCGGTCCCGACCTCCGCCGGCGCGGGGACGCGTACGGTTGGCTTCGTTCACCTTCGGGGTGGGGGTCGGGCCACTACTGCAGTGCGTGGACCGCGGCTGAGAACACCGGCGGCATCCGGGACGCTGCGGGGACGATGAGGCGGGCGGTGCTGGGACGGCGGCTCGCGGCCAGCAGGGCCCCGGTCAGTAGCCGGTGGCGCCGGGTCAGCTGTACCCAGGCGCGCTCGTACGGGCCCGGTCGCCCGGCGGCCAGGCAGCGGACGGCGGCCCCTGCCGTCGCCAGTGCGAGGGCGATGCCCTCGCCGGTGAGGGCATCCAGGTAGCCCGCGGCATCGCCGACGAGCAGGACACGTCCGGCCACTCTGCGCCGAACCCGCTGGAGCAGTGGTCCGGCGCCGCGTACCTCCGTCGCGGCCGGCCCGCGCAGCGACGCGGTGAGGGCCGGGAAACCGGCCAGGTGATCGTCGTAGCCGCGACGGCTGCGGCTGAGGACGGCGACGCCCACCAGGTCGTCGCCGACCGGTGTCACGTAGGCCTCGCCGTGCCGGGCCCAGTGGACCTCCACGAAATCCGACCACGGCTCAACGCGGTAGTGCCGGCGCAGTCCGTAGCGGCCGTGGGGGCGGCCCGGCAGTTCCAGCCCCAGGCTGCGGCGCACCGGCGAGTGCAGGCCGTCGGCGGCGATCAGCCAACGGGCCGTGATTCCGGCGGCGGTGACGGTGTCTGCGCTCTGGTGCACCTCGCCGACCTTGCCCGGCAGCATCCGCACGCCGAGGCCGAGAGCGCGCTGGTGCAGTGCGGAGTGCAGCGTGGTACGGCGGATCCCCAGCCCACTGCGGCCACGGAAGGACGCTTCGGCGCGGGAGGCGCCGTCCACGTAACGGATGCCGCGCAGTTCGCGGCCGGTGACCTCGACGCCCAGGGCCCGCAGCGCGGCGACACCGCCCGGCATGACGCCCTCTCCGCAGGCCTTGTCGACGGGCGAGGTCCGGGGTTCGACGACGACGGCCTCCAGGCCGACGAGCGCGGCGTGGATGGCGGCGGCCAGACCGGCGGGCCCGCCGCCGGCCACCAGTACGTCGATCACGCCGGAGCGGTCGTGGTCGTGGCGGCGGCGAGCGCCCGGTCCTCGCATCGGATGCGCACAGTGAGCAGGGCAGCGTTGAGGGCCGAGAACACGGCTGCGGTGACCCAGGCGGTATGGACGAGCGGCAGGGCCACGCCCTCAACGACGACGGCCGCGTAGTTCGGATGCCGCAGCCACCGCCACCGGTAGGGGCCACTCGTCACCAGTGGCAGGCCGGGTACCACGATCACCCGGGTGTTCCAACGGGGTCCCAGGGTTGCGATGCACCACCAGCGCAGTGCCTGGGCGGCCGCCAGCGCGGCCAGCATCGGCCAGGCCAGGGCGGGTACGAAGGGGCGGCCGGCCAGCCACACCTCGGCCGGACAGGCGACCAGCAGAGCGGTGTGGAGGGCGACCATGGCCGGGTAGTGGCCCTGGCCGGACACGGTCCCGCCGCGGGCGGTGCTCCATCGCTCGTTACGGCGGGCGACGACGAGTTCGGCGACGCGCTCGGCGGCAACGGCGGCCACCAGCAGTCCGTACCAGATCATGTGTCCCGGGTCCTTCGAGGGTTCGACGACCAGCGCAGCAGGACGAGTTCGCAGGCGAAGCCGGGCCCCATCGCCAGCAGCACACCCGGAGTGCCCGGCGGCGGGCGGCGTTCGGCCAGGGTGTCGCGCAGTACGTGGAGCACCGATGACGAGGACAGGTTGCCCACGTCGGCCAGGTGACGCCAGGTCACGTCGAGGGCCTCCTCGGGCAGGTCGAGGGCCTCGGTGACGGCCTGCAGGACCTTGGGGCCGCCGGGGTGGCACACCCAGGCGGTCACGTCCTTCGGCTTCAGGCCGTGGTCGCCGAGGAACCCCTCGACGTCATCGGCGAGGTAGCGGCGTACGACGTCGGGGACCCGCGGGTCGAGGACGACCTGGAAGCCGGAGTCCTTGATGTCCCAGCCCATGACGCGCCCGGTGTCCGGATACAGGTGGCTGCGGGTGTCCACGATCGTCGGGCCGGCGGTCTCGTCCGGGCGGCCCGGACGGTTCGCGCCGCACGCGACGACGGCGGCGGCGCCGTCGCCGAACAGTCCGGTGGCGACCAGGTTGGCCATGGAGGCGTCGTCGCGCTGGAAGGTGAGCGAGCACAGTTCGACGGACAGCAGTACCGCCACGTGGTCGGGCCGGCCCAGCAGGTAGTCGTGCATACGGGCCAGCCCTGCAGCGCCGCCGGCGCAGCCCAGACCGAACAGGGGCAGCCGTTTGACGTCCGGCCGCAGTCCGAGGCGGCCGACCAGGCGTGCGTCGATCGAGGGGACGGCGATACCGGTGACGGAGGTGAAGATCAGCAGGTCCACGTCGGCGGCGGACAGACCGGCTGTGTGCAGCGCGTCCCGGACGGCCTTGGCGCCCAGGTCGGTGGCGGCGGCGATGAAGACGTTGTTGGCGGCCCCGAATCCGTCCAGTTCCCCATACCGTTCCAGCGGCAGCGTCATATGGCGCGAGCGGACCTTCGTGCTGCGGTGCAGCCGGTCCAGGACCCGGCGGTCGGTGCCCTCGGGGAGACAGATGCGGGCCACCATGTCGGTGATCTCGGACTGGGTGCGACGGTGCGGTGCGAGGGCCCCGTGAACGGCGGCGATCCGCGTCATATGGTTCCCGTCCGGCTATCGACTGGGGTGAGTTGCTCTGCACGTCTTCCCCGGACCGCGGCTTCGACACCACGGATCGCCCGTCCGGCCGTTCGTCCCGGGGCGCGTGCTCCAGCCGGGTGGGGCCGGGGCGCCTACGATCGGCCGGGTGGGTACTCCTGAACAGTCGACGGCCGGCGGCGCGGCCGGGGGTTGGGCCGGCCGGGTGGGTGGCCTGGCCGGGGCGTGCCATCCCGGGCCTGTCGTGGCGGTCACGGGCTTGATGGCGGTGCTGGCCGTGACCGCCGGCCAGGGCGCCGCGCGTTGTGTCCTGACCGCAGCCGCAGTTCTGAGCGGGCAGTTGTCCGTCGGCTGGTGCAACGACGCGTTCGACGCGCGCCGGGACATCGCCTCCGGCCGCCGTGGCAAACCCGTCGTCGACGGCGCGGTCGGTGTGGCGGAGGTGTGGGTGGCCGCGTATGCCGCGCTGGCGCTGTGCGTGCCGCTTTCGTTCGCCTGCGGCTTGTGGGCGGGCGCCGTCCACCTGGCCGGGGTGGCGGCGGCGTGGGCGTACGACCTGCGACTCAAGGCGACCGCGTGGTCCTGGGCGCCGTACGCGCTGGGTTTCGCCGCGCTCCCGGCGTTCGTGGCGCTGGGGCTCCCAGGACAGCCTTGGCCGGCCTGGTGGGTCGTCACCGCCGGGGCGCTTCTGGGGGTCGGAGCCCATCTGGGCGATGTGCTGCCGGATATCCGCGGGGATCTGGCGACGGGCGTACGGGGATGGCCGCACCGGCTGGGCCCGGACGGCGCGCGGCTGCTCCTGCCGGTTCCGCTGGTGACCGCGACCGCTGTTCTGGCGCTGGGGCCCGCCGGAGGCCCCGGCAGATGGGGAGTGGCCGCGCTCGCGGCGGCCGGACTGGTCACGGGGGCGGGGACGGTGCTGGGACGCCGCCGGCAGCGGGCGGCCTTCGCGGCAGCCGTTGCCGTGGCGGGGGTGGACGTGGCGTTGCTGCTGCTGCGCGGCACCGGGATCGCCTGACCGTTCCGCCTTGCCGACCCGCTCACACCTGACGAAACCCGCGAGCGGAAGCGGGAGTTCCCCGATCCCTGCTGCGGTTGCCGGCTCGCGAGTGCTGTCCCCAGCCGTGACCACGTCGCGGTCCGCCCGACCCGCCGGTGCCCGTACTGAGCAGGACCGGTGCGGCGATGTCGGCGAAGCCCGGTGCGTCGGCCAGTTCCTCCGGGTGCACCGCTCCTCAGGTCGGGCGTCAGCACCGTGCCCCCGCGGATGAATGCGTCCACGCACGGCCCCTTGGCGAGCGTGAGCCGCAGTTCCTCCAGCCGTTCGCTTATGTCGGCGGTGTGCCGCACAGCAGTTGAGGGGCCGGGGCCAGAACCCTCGGATCCCGCCGAGATCCGCCCGGACGACGTCGTCGTCGAGGTCGGCCCGGGACTCGGCTGCCCGATCGAGCCTGCCCCGTAGGTCAGCGCTGTCGACAGCCCGGGCCACCCGCACGTATTCGCGATCCTTGCAGCGATACGCCCGGTGGACGACAAGCTCGACCAGGTCGGTGAGCTTCGCCTTGATCGCCTCCTCCTGGGGAGCACGGGCCACCATACGGATCAGGGTCTCCTTCGTACCCCACGCCTTCGCATGCTGCGTCCACTCCAGCGGGTACCTCGCCTCCCACTCCAGGAAGAGCAACGCATAGGGCAGCCCCGGCCACCTCGCCAGATCCCCGCCCACAGGGCCATTCCACACCCCGTCAGGCAGCGAACGCCTCTGGGCTTGCCAATGCCTCTGGAGTGCCTGTCGAAAGGCCGGCTCCCGGTACTGCTCGTCCGCTCCCAAAGGCCGCGTCAGCAGCCACATCTCGTTGGACCGGTCGAGCGCGTCCGTGACCTTTCTCCGGGCCTCGGCCAGATGGACGAGCGCTGCACCTCTCGCAACCGGATCCTCCGAGATGAGCCCGAACGCCCAACCCAGTCGCTCAGCCCATGCACAAGCGTCGTCCGCATCTGTTCCTGCCTCTTCAGTCACGCACGGGACCATCTCCTAGCGCAGTCGGCTCGCTCCACCCGACGGTGCGGGAGGGGGGAGAGACGCAAGGGCTCCCGGGCGCGACAGACGGGAGCAGAGACCGCCCGCTCTCCCGCTCGTCATCCCAAGTGATTACAGAACGGACGCCCGCCGACTACGCCGAAGCCCTGCGCCCCCGGCAGCGGCACAGCCGCCCAGATCTGACCGCAGGAGTTCTGGTAATGCGGCAAAGGGCCGTCCCGCTCATACGCGGGACGGCCCTTTGCGTAAAAGGAAAGGTAGCGGCGTCAGTGCTTGAACGCGTCCTTGGCCTTTTCCTTGGCTTCGCGGGCGTCGCCCGTGCTCTTCTCCACCTGTCCTTCGGCAGCCATGCGCTCGTTGCCAACGGCGCTACCCGCAGCCTTCTTGACCTTGCCCTCGGCCTGTTCGGTCTTCGCCTTGGCCTTCTCGCCGGCAGTCATGGAATGCGCCTCCTCGTAGCGTGGGTGCCATTTTCGCGGTAGATCACTGGTGCCCCGGCTTTCCCTGCATAAACAAGGCGCGGCCAGAGAGTGAAGGAGGGGATACGGGGCATCCGGCGGCTCAGGAGGTTGATAACCATGGTTCCCTTGCTGCTTGTTCTTCTTCTGGCGCTGATTCTTTTCGGCGCGGGTTTCGCCGTCAAGGTCCTGTGGTGGGTGGCGGTCGCCGTTCTGGTGCTGTGGCTGCTCGGCTTCGTCATGCGCTCCACCGACGCCGGCGGCGGTCGCGGCCGCTGGTACCGATGGTGACCTGACCCCGCTTCCGAGTACTCCCTTGTAGGGCCCGGCCGTCCATACGGCCGGGCCCTACCAGCATGGCCTGACGAGCAGGCGTACCGACCGCTGCCGGAGCGGAGTGGGAACGCGGCCTGGGCGGCGCTGAGCGGGCGCGGCGTAGGGACTTCACGACGTCGTGGTCGGAGTGGGCCCGGCCATCGATCTCACCGTTCCCGCGTATGGCCGTACAACTTCATCTGCCAACGCGGGTGTCGTCCCAAAGGCAAGCCACGTGCAACGGTACGAGTGGTCAGTGGTGGGTTTCGTCGCCGCTGCTGCGCAGCAGTTCCTTCACCTTGGCCACGGCGAAGCCCCAGCCCTGTTCGACGGTGGGTTTGGCGGGGACGGCGATCTCGTCCGGGTTGGTGAGTACGTCGAGCAGGACGGGGCCGGGGGTGGCGAAGGCGCGTTGCACGGCGTCCTCGAGGTCGGCGGGGTCGGTGACGCGGATGCCGGTGATACCGATGGCGGTGGCGACGGCGGCGAAGTCGGGGTTGTCCAGGACGGTCCCGAACTCGGAGAGCCCGGCTTGTTCCTGTTCCAGCTTGACCATGCCGAGGCGGCGGTTGTCGAAGACGACGAGTTTGACCGGCAGCCGGCAGGACTTGAGGGTGATGAGGTCGCCGAGGAGCATGCTGAGGCCGCCGTCGCCGCAGAAGGCGACGACCTGGCGGTCGCGGTCCAGGTACTGAGCGCCGAGTGCCTGCGGCATGGCGTTGGCCATGGAGCCCAGGTTGTACGAGCCCAGAAGCCGACGTGTCCCGCGCATCTCGACGAATCGTGAGAGCCAGACGGTGGCCATTCCGGTGTCGGAGGTGAAGATCGCGTCGTCGTCGGCGCTGCGGTCCACGGCGGCGGCCAGGGCCTCTGGGCGGATGTCGTGCTCGCGGTTGTCCAGCGCGGAGCGGACTTTGCCGACCAGACCCTTGTCGTGCGCGGGGTCGGCGAGACGTGCCTGGCCCTCGCGCCAGCTCAGGAAGCGTTTCCGTGCCTCCTCCAGGTGCCCGCGGTCGCGTGCGCCGCCCGCCCGGGCCGGTCCGGCGGTCAGGTGGTCGAGCAGGTCTCGCACAGTGGCACCCGCATCGCCGACGAGGCCGAGGTCCACCGGGACGCGGCGTCCGATGTGCTCCGGTTCGGTGTCGACCTGGATGACCGTGCGCCCCTGGGGATACCAGTCCCGGTAGGGGAAGTCGGTGCCCAGCAGGAGCAGGGTGTCCGCGGACTGCATGGCCCCGGCCGCCGCGGGGTTGCCGATCAGACCGGTCTGGCCGACCTGGAAGGGATTGTCGCCCTCGAAGCCCTCCTTGGCCTTCAACGTCAGCACCATCGGTGCCGCGAGGCGGTCCGCCAGCGCGAGGACGTCCTCGCGGGCGGCGCGGGCGCCCTGCCCGACCAGCAGGGTTATCCGCTCCGCGTGGTCGAGGAGATCGGCGGCCCGGCGTACGGCGGACGCCTCGGGGCGGGTGGTGGGTGTGGTGAGGGAGAAGCGGGCCGGACGGTCGGCGTGCAGTTCCCGGTCGCCGATGTCGCCCGGCACGGTGAGGACCGCGACGCCCTTGTGGCCCAGGGCGTTGCGCACCGCCGTCTCAAGGAGTTGCGGCAGTTGGTCGGGGTCGGTGACGGTGGCGCGGAAGACCGCCACGTCACGGAAGAGCAGGTCGTTGTCGACCTCCTGGAAGGCGTCGCTGCCCAGCTCGGACAGGGGGACCTGACCGGCGATGGCCAGTACGGGCGTACGGCTCTTGGCCGCGTCGTAGAGGCCGTTGAGGAGGTGCACGGAACCGGGGCCGACCGTGCCCATGCACACGCCCAGACGGTCGGTCAGCTGGGACTGGGCGCTCGCGGCGAAGGCGGCCGCCTCCTCGTGACGGCAGCCCACCCACTCCACGTCGTCCGTGGCGCGGATGGCGTCGGTGAGGGGGTTGAGCGCGTCTCCCACGACGCCGAACACCTGACGGACGCCGAGTTCGCTCAAGGCGTCCACGATGACGCGGGCGACGGTTCGTGCCACGGATTCCTCCAGGTCGGACAGTGAAGTGGTGACTGGTCAGATGGTGAAGTGATCGGGATCGGCGGCCTTCCAGTCGGCCGCCCAGTCGGCGGGCGGCTCGACCAGCAGTTGTCCGGGGGACAGCCACTCGTACAGCACGTCGTAGGAGCGCACGGTCTGCGCGTCGATGCGGTGCCGCAGCATGTGCGGGTGGAGCTGTGCTGGGTCGGTGACACCCATGGAGGCCATGATCTGCAGTGCGCTGCCGACGGTGGCCTCCTGAAGGCGGCGCACCCGCGCGGCCTTGTCGCCGACGTCGAGCGCGCGGGCGCGCCGCGGATCCTGGGTGGTGACGCCCACGGGACAGGTGTTGGTGTGGCAGCGCTGGGCCTGGATGCAGCCGACCGCGAACATCATGGCGCGCGCCGCGTTGCCGTAGTCGGCGCCCTGGATCAGGCGTTTGACGAGGTCCGTCCCGGTGGCGATCTTGCCGCTGGCGCCGATCCGGATCTGCTCCCGCAGGCCCGCTCCGACCAGGGCGTTGTGCACGGTCATCAGGCCCTCGGTCAGTGGTGTGCCGATGTGGTCGGCGAATTCGAGCGGCGCGGCACCTGTGCCGCCCTCCCCGCCGTCGACGATGATGAAGTCGGGTGCGGTGCCTTCCTCGATCATCGCCTTGCACACGGCGAGGAACTGGCGTCGTGAACCGGGGCACAGCTTGAAACCGGCCGGCTTGCCGCCGGACAGTTCCCGCATCCGCGCGATGAAGCGGACGAGTTCACGAGGCGTGGAGAACACCCGGTGGTAAGGCGGGGAGATGACCGTCTGTCCTGCGGGGACGTCCCGCACCCGGGCGATCTCCGCGTTCACCTTGGCCCCGGGCAGTACACCGCCGATGCCGGGTTTGGCACCCTGGGACAGCTTCAGCGACACACACCTGACGCTCTCGGCCGACGCCTTCTCGGCGAACTCCCCGGCATCGAAGTCCCCGTCCCGGGTCCGGCAGCCGAAGTAGCCGGTGCCGATCTCCCAGACCAGGTCACCACCCGGACGCAGGTGGTACTCCGACAGCCCGCCCTCACCGGTGTCGTGCGCGAAACCGCCCGCCGCGGCCCCCTGGTTGAGCGCCAGGACGGCATTGGCGGAGAGCGAGCCGAAGCTCATCGCGGAGACGTTCAGCAGGGCCATGTCGTACGGCCGGGTGCAGTCCGGGCCCCCGATCCGCACGCGCGGCGGGTGCTCGGGCACCGGGCACGGAGCCATCGAGGGAACCAGGTACTCGTAACCCGCCTGGTACACGTCGCGTTCGGTGCCGAATGGCTCTTCCGCGGCGGTGCCCTTGGCCCGTTCGTAGACGATGCTGCGGACGTCCCGGTCGAAGGGCCGCCCGTCGAAGTTCCGCTCGACGAAGTACTGCTGCAACTCGGGACGAATGCGCTCCAGCAGGAAGCGGGCGTGCCCGATCACCGGATAGTTGCGCAGCACCGAGTGCCGCCGCTGTGTCAGATCCCACACACCGATCGCACCGAGTACGGCCAGCGGCACCGCCGCGATCCACCACCAGGGCGACACCAGCACGGCCACGGCGGCCACTGCGATGGCGGCGCCCACGACCATCGCGATCATTCCGGTTCTCAGCACGACCCACGTGTAACCCGCCTGTCCCGTCTCATGCGGACCGATCATGCGGACCGGCCGCGTCGACCGGGCGTTCCTGCGCGAAGTGGGAAGCGGGGCACTACCCCGCAGGCCCACGACCCGTTGCGCGACACGACAGGCTGACCTGCGCCGGGGACCGGAGGGCGCGCCCAAGCCGCACCTTGGCCTTGGTGCGAAGAGGTGCCCGTCACCGTTCTCGGGGGCGCGTTTCATCGAGGCGGTGGGGTCCGCAGGGCGGGCGCGTCCTCGGATTCCGGGGCGGAGGACTTCCCATTTCCTCGATGTCAGGTAACCTGACATAGCTTGCGACAGAGAGAGAATCAGAGAGAGACCGGAGGTCCGTCATGACCATCGAGTACGCCACCAGGTACCGCTCCCGCTCGTTCATCGCGCCGGACCCCGGCAAGCCCTACTTCATCGAGAAGGGGATGGGGGACCGGGCGCACCTGTTCGGCGACCTGTTCACCATCTACGCAGGCGGCGAACAGACCGAGAACACCTTCAACTTCTTCACCTGCGACGGCCCCAAGGGCGACATCATCCCAGCGCACACCCACGCCGACACCTACGAGGTCTTCTACATCACCCACGGGGCGGTACGGCTGTTCGTGGAGGACCAGGAGGGCGAGCAGTACGAGAAGCTGCTCACCCCCGGCGACTTCGGGTTCGTGCCGAAGAACTGCCCGCACTCCTACCGCATGGAACGCCACCACTCCCAGATCGTCGGGGTGGCCGCCGGACCCGGCAGCGGGAACTTCGAGCGGTTCTTCGAAGCCATGGGCACCCCCACCGACGAAATCACCCTGCCCGCACGGCCGTTCATCCCCGAGCCGACCAAGTTCGCCACCGTGCCCAAGGAGTACGACGTACGCTTCCTGCCCGGGCACGAATGGCGCACCGGGAACTGACCGCCGTGCCCTACGTCAAGGCTCTCCTGGCGGGCGTGCTGGTGGGAGCGGTGTACTCCGTGCTGCGAGTGAAGTCCCCCGCACCGCCGCCCATCGCCCTCTGCGGACTCCTCGGCATGCTGGCCGGCCAGGCGCTGCTGGCGGCCCTGTGAAAGCCGCTTCGGCCAAGCCGGTCGCCTTCCTGCGAGCCGCCGCACTCTCCTTCGCCGCCGGGCTGCTCATCGGAGCCGTCTACTGGGCCATGGACATCCGCTCGCCCGCCCCGCCCCTGCTGGGGCTCACCGGCCTGGCCGGCATCGTCGCCGGGGAGCGCACGGCATCAGTGGTCCGCACCCAGCTGGACGGCACCGGCACGACCCGCCGATCCACCCCTGCCGGCTCCCCATCCCACGAGGACCCCGCTCATGAACACACAGACTGACGGCGCCCGGCTCATCGACGTCCACGCGCACTTCGTCACGGACTCCTACGTCCGCCAGGCCCGCGCGGCCGGCCACGAGCTGCCCGACGGGATGCCCGCCTGGCCGGCCTGGTCGGCCGAGGCGCACCTGGAGCTCATGGATCGCAGCGGCATCGACACCGCCGTGCTGTCCGTGTCCTCACCGGGGGTGTACTTCGGCGACACCGAGGCCGCCCGCGCCCTCGCCCGGGAGGTCAACGAGGACGGCGCCCGCGTCGTGCACGCCCACCCGGACCGCTTCGGCCTGTTCGCCTCGCTGCCCCTGCCCGACGTCGAGGGCAGCCTGACGGAGATCGCCCACGCCTTCGACGAACTCGGCGCGGACGGCGTCGTCCTGGAGACGAACACCCACGGCGTGTACCTCGGGGACGAACGCCTGGAACCGGTCTTCGCCGAACTCGCGCGCCGCCGGGCGGTGGTCTTCCTGCACCCCACCTCACCGGTCTGCTGGAAGCGGTCCGCACTCGGCCGCCCCCGCCCCATGGTGGAGTTCATCTTCGACACCGCCCGGACCGTGACGGATCTGCTGTGCGCCGGGACGCTGGCACGACACCCGGAACTGAAGGTGATCGTGCCGCACTGCGGCGGCGCGCTGCCCGTACTGGCCGATCGAGTCAACGCTTTCATGAACCTGTTCATGGGAGCCGGGCCGGACACACCGGACGCCGTCACCCAACTGCGGCGGCTCCACTACGACCTGGCCGGCCCCGCCTTCCCCCGCCAGGTCCCCGCCCTGCTCGGCCTGGTCGAACCCGAACAACTCCTCTACGGCAGCGACTACTGCTGGACTCCGGCACCCGCGGCCCAGGCCCACGCCGAGTCCTTCCGCTCCGAGCCCGCCCCGGTGGCCGACACCACCTGGCCGACCCTCACCACCGCCAACGCCCGGACGTTGCTGCCCCGCCTCGCCCACCGGCCCGGATAGGAGACCCTCAGTGCTCTCGGCGAAAACGCCCTTCCCCGTCGGCGGGATGCCACCGTACGACCCGGCGACCCTGCCCCTTCCCCCGGCCGCACTCACGAACGCCGGAGTAAGGCTGCTGCGCGCCGCGGTGTACGACATGCCCGAAGGCAGCCGGCCACTGGAGATGGACCTGTGGCTGCCGGCCGAGGTAACCGAGCCGGTGCCGGTCGTCGTCTTCGTGCACGGCGGCGCCTGGCGCACGGGGCTGCGCGACGACCTCGGTCCCCGCTTCCGCGGCTGGGCCCCCAGCCCCTTCGCCCGCCTGGTGCGCGCCGGGTTCGCCGTCGCATCGCCCGACTACCGCCTGAGCGGCGAGGTCACCCATCCCGGTCAGCTCCATGACCTCCACACCGCGCTGACCTGGCTCCACACCAGGTCCGCCGACCTCTGCGTGGACACGACCCGCACCGTCCTGTGGGGCGAGTCGGCCGGCGGGCACCTGGCGGCCCTCGCCGCCCTCACGGCAGGTGACCGGGTCGAGGGGCTCGTCGTACGGGGCTGCGTCACCTGGTACGCACCGACCGACCTGACCCGCCTGGCCGAGGACCAGCCCCCGGGCGCCTTCGACCCGGCCGACCCGGGCACCCCCGAAGCACAGCTGATCGGAGGCGCGCCCACCGAGGTACCGGCACGTGCCCGGGAGGCCAGCCCGGTCCGGTACGTGTCATCGCAGGCGCCGCCCTTCCTCGTCCTGCACGGCACCGAGGACGCGCTCGTGCCCTACGCCCAGAGCGAGCGCCTCGTCACCGCGCTGAGGGAGGCGGGCGCCCGCGCGGAGCACCTGCCGGTGCCCGGTGCCGCCCATCTGTGGCTGGGTATCGCGGAGGAAGAAGTGGAACGGTGTTTCACCACGACCCTCGACTTTGCCGCACGCAGCGTCGGCTGACCGTCCGGGCCCCTTCCCGTGTGGGCGACCGGTGTGCGCGCCGGGTGGGAGACGGAGTGGATAATCCGACTCGTCGCCGACCATTCGAGGAGCCATGAGTCATCGGTCAGCCAACGTCCCGCAGCTGTTCTCCGAAGCCAGGCGCTGGTTCGAGGACGCGCTCTTCGCGAGCATGGAGGCGGCCGGAGAGCAGCCGGTGACCACCGCCCAGGCCTCCGTCTTCGCCATGCTCGACGAGGAGGGCACGACCGTCTCCGAGTTGGCGCGCCGGATCGGCGTCACCCGCCAGACAGCTCATCAGGCGGTCCACAGCCTGATCGGCATGGGGCTGCTGAAACAGATCCCCGACCCCGAGTCCGCGCGCCGGGTGCTGATCCGTACGACGGACGACGGACGGCGTGTCCACGAGCGGGCCCAGGCCACCATAGGGATCATCGAGGCGGTGCTCGCCGAGCGGATCGGCCGGCCGGCCGTCGAGGCGCTGCGGCAGGCCCTGACCGCCGACTGGGGAGAACCGCCGTTCGTCGCCGCTCCCTGAGGCGGAGGACACGGGAGCACCTTTCGCCCGAGGCTTCCGGCAGGACCAGGCCGTGCGACTGCTGATGCCAGGTCCTAGGCTACGACCATGACCGAGATCCAGACCCCGGCGCCCCGCGACGCCTTCGAGCTGCTGCTGGCCGGTAACCAGCGCTTCGTCACGAGCGCCCCCGTGCACCCGAACCAGGACGCCGCCCGCCGTGCCGAGATCGCACCGTCCCAGCAGCCCTTCGCCGTGCTGTTCGGGTGCTCCGACTCCCGGCTGGCCGCCGAGATCATCTTCGACCGCGGCCTTGGCGACCTGTTCGTGGTGCGCACCGCCGGCCACGTCATGGGGCCGGAGGTGCTGGGAAGCATCGAGTACGGCGTGGACGTGCTGGGCTGCCCGCTGGTCGTGGTCCTCGGCCACGACTCGTGCGGCGCGGTCGGCGCGGCGTGCGCTGCCCTGGAGAACGGCATCGCACCGGCCGGATACATCCGGGACGTCGTCGAGCGGGTGACCCCCAGCGTGCTGGCAGCGCGAGCCGCCGGACAGGTCGAGCCCGAGGAGATCCTCGCCGAGCACATAAGGCATACCGTCGACCTGCTGCTGGACCGCTCCCGGGTACTCGCCGAGAAGGTCGCTGCCGGCCAGGCCGCCGTCGTGGGCCTGTGTTACCGCCTGGCCGACGGCAGTGCACAGCTCGTCGCGTCACGCGGCCTCGATACGGTGGTCCCCGCCGCGTCCTGACACCCCGCCCGTGGCTGCTCGGCTCGATTCGCCGCGGTCGGAAGACCCCCGAACAGTGAATACGGAGCCCATCGGGTTCACCGCTTCCTCATCATGGCAGGGCCCCCGATGGCTCACGGAGCCGACCGCCCGCCCGGCACCGGACGCTGCGGGGGGACGCCGACGGGAGTGGTCAGCCGGGCCAACTGCCGGTCAGCCGGCGGATGGCGGTTGCGCCGCCGCGGTCGACGGCGGCTTTGACCCCGGCGAAGATCGCGCCCTGCAGTGCGGCTGCGGTCAGGACCTCAGGCCAGGTGCGGTGTTCGTCGGTGGCGTTCGGGGTGTCCTCGTCGTGGCCGATCCGTTTCCAGACCTGCTTGAACGCCGCACCGGCCAGCATGCCGCCGAGGGCGCCCATGGCCGTGCCGAGTGGTCTGTAAGCGATCTTGCTCGCTTTCATCGCTGCTTCCTGGAACGGCGGACGAGCAGCAGCGTGATGAACGCGCCGACCGCCACGAACAGCGGGGCGCGGTTGGCCCATGCCGCCCGCAGGCCCTGGCCGGCCTTCTCGCGTACCGGCTCCGGGGTCTTCTCCCACGCGAGCTGACCGGCATGAGTTGCCTTGACGCGAACCTGTTCCGTGGCGGCGGCGGCCTTGGCACGCACCGGCTCCGGGGTCCTGTCCTGCACCACGTGGATCACGTGTGCCGCCTTGTCCCGCAGTTGGGCCTCGGCCTGTGTCTTCTTCTTCTCGACCTGCTGCCTGACGGCGTCCGCCTTCTCCTGGGCGCGGGCCTTGACATCGACCTTGGCCGTGAGCGCCGCGACGGTCTCGCCGAGTTCCTCGCGGGTCGCCTCGACCTGCTGACGCAGTTGCTCTGTGGAGGGCGTCGCCTCATCGCCCGTGTGCGGCTTGTCCTGGGTCATCGCTGTGCCCTCTCCTTGATTTCGGCTACGTCGGCCTTGACGCTGTCGATGGTCTGTTCCGGCGTCGGCGGGGATGCCTTACTGATCTGCCGCTTGCCACGAGCCGCCGTCAGCGCGGTGACGGCGGCCAAGACGGCGGTGACGACCAGCGCCGCCGCCCACACATCCATGACAAGCGAGAGCGCGGCGATCACGGTGGCCACCAGCGCCTGGAGAGTGAGAACACCCATCAGGCCGGCGCCGCCGAGCAACCCGCCGCCCTTGCCGAACCGTTTGCCCTTCTGGGCCATTTCCGCCTGTGCCAGGCGCATTTCGTCGCGGACCAGCTGCGACAACTGCTGCGAGGCACGTTGGACCAGGTCGCCGACCGGTTCCTGTGCTCCACTGTCGGTGCGTGGGGAACCCGCTGCGGTCATGGGTGCTCACCTGTCCTTCGTCGGCATAGCGGCGGATCCTGGGTCGTTCGACGTCCGTTCGTGCTCGCCGAAGGCCCTGGATTGCCGTGGGCTGCGACCAATCGGCCTTCTCCTGCCACCGTCTGATCGTGTGTCCGGGTACCCGACCAACGGCACCTCACCACTCGTCGGAGCAGAAGCCACCACAACGGTCGGAGTGCGGCAGTACCAGCGCGACCGCCGTCGGGCACGCCGGAAGGGTGGCGCGCGCCATCTCAAGCGGGACTTCGTAGCGGCCGGACGAAGAGGAGACGGCGAGAAGTGCGGAGCCGAGGATTTCCTTGGCGGACGGGTCCGGTCCAGCACCTTGGGATCGCAAGCTGTCTCCAGGCCGTGGCGGTGGTGAATGAGGGCCCAGTCCCCGCATTGGGGGGTTATCCCCAGTGAGGGCGGGGGAGCGGCTGCGTAGGATCGCGATGACTGATCAACGATTCAACTCGCTTCACACGGGGGACTTTCATGCGACGCCCACAGACGCGCGTTCTTACCGCGGCGGCTCTGGCTGCTCTCACGGTCAGCGGGCTGTCCGCGTGCTCGGCGCTCAGCCAGAAGACCTACGAGGACGATGCCAAGGTGCCGCAGAGCATCACCTCAATCCGCCTCGACAACAGGAACGGAGATGTGAAGGTGGACGCTTCGGCGGACGCCTCCACGATCTCCGTGCACCGCAAGGTCAACTACCGCGGTGACAAGCCGAGTGGCACGTCCTTCCGCGTCAGGGACGGCGTCCTGGTGCTGTCCGGCTGCGGCAGGAACTGCGGCGTCGACTACATCGTCAAAGTGCCTGCCGGTCTTGCGGTGACAGGGGGCACGTCCAACGGTGGCCTCACACTCACCGATGTCGGCACGGTCGACGTACACACAAGCAACGGTGAGATCGCGGTGACCAACGCCACGGGCCCTGTGAAGGTACGCACGTCCAACGGTGACGTCAACGTCAAGGACGTCAAAGGCAGCGGCATCGACACGCAGACATCGAACGGCGAGGTGACGATCCAGACGGACACCCCGCAGAACATCAAAGTTCGCACGACCAGCGGCAACCTCACGGTCACCACACCACCTGCCAAGTACGAGATCTCTGCGAACGACTCCGACGGCGACAAGAACGTGGCGTTCAAGAACGACCCGTCAGGCACGTACCGCCTGGATCTGTCGACAACGAGCGGTGACTTGACTGTGAAGTCGGCAGGCTAGTCCGCCGACCGAACAAGGCCGCGTGGCCACTTCGAGCAGGCAGCCGGGCGTCAACCGCTGACGGACGATCCACTCCGTGGACTGGCGCCCACGACGAGCGTGAGCACCCCGACAACCGGTCACACCCGCCCTTTGACCAGTGAGCCCTCTGCATCCGCATCTGAGCCGGCCAGATGGAGGGTGAGGACAACTTGGACGAGGCTCGTGATCCGGAGCGTTGGCTCTGTTCACGAGATCGGGTTCTGGCTCAACTTCCGTGATTGGTGACAATCCGTCACGGCTACTGGACGACCGGGGAGCGTGGTGCTTGCTGGCGGGGGGTGCCATGATCGGCTGAGGCTGGCTGAAAAGTGCAGAGAGCGGGGGGTGAGTGGAGAGGTTCACCGTTGAGCCGCTGAGGGTGATCCACTTCTCTGCTCGCGGGCAGGCCGCGTTCCAACTCGTTCATCGGAGCCCCATCCGGCCGATGGGGTTGTGATCGTCTTGTCCGGCCGCGCCGACCGCAACCCCATCCTCCGCGACCACGGCAGGACAGCAGCAGAAGGTCTGATGCTTCGGCCACCGGCGCTCTCTCGTCAAGTCCAACGGCTATGCGACGATGGTGAGTTCCCGATAGGGACGTGATGTTTCGCCCAGCCTGTCGACCTGTCGCAGCACACCGTGACGGCCTCATACTCCAGGACCTGACGAACCGACGGGCGAAGGAGCACGGTGAGCGCAGCGGCGACAGCAGGGACCTGGAAGCTGGGGGACCTGGAGGTGAATCGCATCGGCTACGGCGCGATGCGGCTGACGGGCAACGGCATGATGGGGAACTCCGTCGGCACGCCGATCGACCGCGATGCCGCCGTTGACCTGCTGCACAGTGCGTTCGAGCAGGGCGTCAACCACATCGACACGGCCGCCTTCTACTTCTCACCACTGCGGTCCGCGAACGAGCTCATCAACCGCGCCCTCTCGTCCTGGCACGGCGACGTGGTCGTGGTGACCAAGGTCGGCCCGGCACGCGATCCCTCTGGTGAATGGCTCTACACGGTCCGCCCCGACCAGCTGCGTGGCCAGGTCGAGGAGAACTTGCGCCAGCTCGGCCGGGACTACCTGGACGTGGTGAACCTGCGCGTCGGCGGCCCTGGCACAGCCTCGATCGCCGAGCACTTCGGCGCCCTCGCCGAGCTGCGCGAGGCCGGCCTGGTCCGGCACCTCGGGCTCTCCGCCGTCCTGCCCGAGCACGTGGCCGAGGCCCAGATGATCGCGCCCGTGGTCTGCGTGCAGAACTCCTACGGCCTGGACTGGCGCCGCGCCGACGAGAGCGGGCTGGTGGACCTGTGCGGGGAGCAGGGCATCGCCTTCGTCCCGTTCTTCGCGGTCTCCGGCCTGCGACGCGAGGCAGCCGCAAGCCAGGAGCAGGACGGGCGCGTCCAGTCCGTTGCCCGCGCCCACAATGCGACGCCGGCCCAGGTGCGGCTCGCCTGGACCCTCCACCGCGGTCCGCATGTGCTGGCCATTCCCGGCACCAGGAGCCCGGCGCACTTGGCAGAGAACATCGCCGCAGGAGTCCTGCGCCTGACCGAGGAGGAGTTGGCTCTTCTCGACAAGCCGGACGAGGGCACCGTCCGAGACTCTGCCCGCGACGCTCGGTGAACTTCCCCAGTCCGTCGAGAGCCGAACCGAGCGGGGCGCAGAGTGTTCCTAGTCGTTTTCAGGGCTCTGTCCGCAGTTCCGTGAATCCCCCCAGGTCAGTGTCAGGAACGCGACTGCTTGCGCAAACGCGCCGAGGAGGAGACGGCGACCGAAGTGGCCGACGTGCCCGAGGTGACCCCGATGCCGTTACCGCCCACGGAACTGCCCCACACCCAGATCATCGAGCGCACCCGCCACCGCTACGAGGACATCCACCGCCTGCTGGAGAAACGCTGGACGATCAGCGCGATCGCCCGACGCCTGAACCTCGACCGCAAGACCGTCCGCCGCTTCCGCGACACCAACCTCGACCAGTTGCTCGCCTCCGTCCGAGAACGCCGGCCCAACGGCGTACTGGAGCCGTTCAAGGCACACCTGAACAGCCGCTTCACCGAGGCGCAGGGCCAGGTCAGCGACACCCGGCCGTTCCTGGAGATCCAGTCCCGCGGCTACCGCGGCAGCCGTCAGGTCGTCCGCAGGATACCTCCTGCTGGAGTGGATACGGCAGGCCGAACAGGACGCACCCAAGCCCATGAAGGGCTTCGCCGGATTTCTCCGCCAGGACCTCGGCGCCGTCACCGCCGGTCTCACTCTCCCTTGGAGATCCGGTGTCGTCGAAGGCCACGTGAAAGGGGTGAAAACACTCAAGAGAGCAATGTACGGCCGAGCCTCGTTCGAACTGCTACGGACCCGCATCCTCGAAAACGGCCCGTGAGACAGTCGGGCACAGCTCACCGATCGTCACCGAGGAGAAGGATCCATGAGAGCGTTGCCCGCCGTCACCGGCCGTGATGAGTTCGACGTCCTTGTCGTCAGGACCGACTACGACGATGACCAGGCGTGGCGGAACGTGACGGCGGCGCTGCTGGAGCCCTGGGGGGACAGGCAGTACGAGGCACACGTCCACTTCATAGACGACCCGGCCTGGACAGGAGCGACCGTTCACGAGGCGCTGAACGCGGTCCGCGCCGACGAGAACCTCGCCGTTATCTTCCTCGCCGACCGGAGGACCATGCAGGCCGAGAGCCACGCGTTGCTGGCGGTCACCACGCTGACGCGGGAGGAGTGCGTCGACGACCAGGACTACGAGCAGCTGACCGAGTTCGGTCGTGAGTTCCGCACCGTCCCCGCAGGAGTCCACGACGTCCACGCCAACCTGAGCATCGGCAACCTGGGCTTCGAGGAGTACGCCGCATGGGCTCACGATGATCCCGAGGGGATCTACCGGTCCTTCTGAACAGGGCTCACGGAACTGCGGACAGAGTCGTTTTCAGGAGTCGCCATCAGGGCTCCGCCGCGAGACCACTCGGACGAGCTACAACCACCGCTCTACCCGCAGTCACGGACATGTAGGCTATGAGTCGTCGCAGTTCAGAACCGGTTCACGAGCTCCTGCGGTCGGTAAAGATCTCAAGTTCGCAATCCCCGATCATGAACTGGGCCCGGCTGGCGGTCTCGACCAGTTTCCGCAGCTCAGCCACGATCTCGGCATAGCGGTCCGCGCTGACACTGCCGACCTTGCCACTGGCCTGGATCTCTTCGGGCATGGCAGTCACCACCCACCGCGGGACCGGGGCACCGCCCCGCGGCCGTGACAAGACCCGGCCCACTCCGTGAGCCGAGAGTCAGTCCGTAAATGTGATGATCGCAACGAGCGACCACAAGTGACCTGGTTCTGAACGGAGTTGCGATTCAGATGCGTTCGCGATGCGGTCACTGTGACCGTTCGCCGAACGAATCCTTCCGGACCCTCCGAGCCCTCGTCACGCACCGCCTGGAGCAGTAGACCGCGTTCGACCGACGGTCCACCCCCGCCACCCAAATAGCCCCGCACCCCGGGCACTTGGCCAGACCAGCACCGCTCAACTCGGCCGCCACTCCCCCCGGCGGTTACGGGACAGCCCTTAGATGATCGATTCCAAAGCTTGGTTGACGCCCGCTGCACGTGTTCGCGCTTTTCGGCGAGAGTCGATCATCCGATGAGGGGCCAGCCGATGACCTGTTCCAGTTGGAGGTCGCGGAGAACAGCTTGGTCGAGCTTGGCGTCGGTGGCGTTCGTCAGCCCGTGGGGTGGGGCACCGGTGAGAACCAGGCCGAGGCGGGCGCCGGTCAGGTCCGCGGATCGCAGGTCGGCGCCAGTCAGATCGCAGCCCGCCAGAGTGACCCCCCGCATAGAGGCGCCGCTCAGATTCGCTCCGCGAAGATCGCATAGTTTGAAGTGGCAGCCATCGAGAGTGGCTTGGCGGAGATCCGTCTCGCGAAATGTGCACCGCGTGAACCACAACGACCGCAAGCGCACCGAAGCGAGATCCGCGCCGTCAAAGGACTCCCGCTGGAGAGTCGCGTACTGACGGCGGGATGCGAGGTTCTCCTTCAGCCTTACCGGTCGGCTCATGCTGGACATCGTGCCAGCTCTTGAATGAGGCTGTCGGTGCCGGACAGTTGCCACCGAGCTGCTCTGGACGGTGCTGCAGGGGTCCGCATGCAAGTCGTCGGTCTTCTCATAGGGTGCGGTCGCGAGGGCGGGGCTGCTGTTCGCCTTGTTTCGTCAAGTCTCCAAAGCAACAAATAAGGGAGGTGAGCGCCGCGCCGTAGATGAGGCCCCGGAATGACTCGGGCGGCAGCGGCCGGATGAACCTCCACCCGGTGTAGGACAGTTCATGGCGACGTACTACCGTCCGCGATCCAACAGCAAGATCACTAGGCCGTGTATCGGAAGTGAATCTTGCACATAGGGTGTCGGAATGTCACTGAGCCACATAGCACTCTCGTCTGGACGTTCGATCGAGCTCACCGAGCTGCGAATGTCTTCGACCTACGGAGGGATGCTGGAGGGCTACCCGTGCAAGCCCGTCAATGACATGAAGGTCAGGAGTCTCCAGCGGCAGGCTGAACGTGCGTTCCCCTCCACGCCGGTCCATGCGGTTCCCCCTCCCGCGAGTACCCGGACCAGGCTGCCGGCGCCTTCGGCCCCGTTGAGGTGCTGCCTTCCGTGGCCTGCATCGGCGCCTTCCGCTCGACAGCGGTCGCCCCTGAACTCGACCCGGTCCTGCACCGTTCCGCTCTTGGCCTAGGGTGGCCCACGCATCGCACAAGGCCTGGGCCGAGATCGTTATGGATTACTTGTCTCGAATGAGGCCACCACTCGCTCATGAGTCCGTGCGAGTACTCCGCAGGTGCGCCGGCACGGCCCACCACTGGTCCGGGCGGTCCACGACCGGGGCGTCGGGGCCGCTCTCGCCGTACCGGGCGAGGCGCAGAAGGTAGGCCGCGATGCCTGCCGCGCCCTGCATCCACGTCGTCTGGGGCGGCAGCAGCGGCGGGTCCTCGCGGTGTTCCAGAAAGCGCCAACGGGCGCCCGCATCATCCCTGATGACCCGGTCGACCAGCGCATCGCCCATCCGGTGCGCGGCCCGCAGCAGGGTCTGCCTCCGCTGCGGCGCCCGGCAGTCCTGGGCGGCGTCCAGCAGGACGTCCCCGACGCCTGCCGTTCCGCAGCAGCGGCCGTCGTTGTCCCAGAAGCCGGGACGGAGGCGTTGCGGCAGGCCCGAGGTGAGGATCGAGGTCATACAGCGGTGCCGCAGTTCGTCGACGTCATGGCCCGCCACTTCGGCGACCCCTGCGTGCGCCAGTGCGGTGAACAGGTGCGAGGTGCCCGCCGGGCCGTGGCACCACGTGTACGTCACCGGTTCCACCTCCCGTTTCGACGGCGGGATCGTGTGCGGGACGACGAAACCGGCGTCCTCCAAGGACCCCACCGAGAGGACGTGCCGGGCGCCTTCCACCGCGGCCTCGATGAAGTCCTGACGGTCCAGGGCGGTGCCCGCGACCGCCAGTGCGGCCGCGATGCCGGCGGTTCCGTGCGAGTAGTTCGGTGCCCTCGACGGCCTCCCCGGCGTCATGCCCCAGTCGAGGCCCGCTTCCGTACGGTCCGCCGCCCGCAGCAGCGCCTCGCCTCCCGTCGTCGCGATCGCCTCTGCGAACTCGCTCTTCGCCCAGACCGCCGTCATCACGACGCCCGCGGTCCCCATGATGACGTCGGTGAGGGGCGCGTCGGAGCCCGGTTCGAAATCGAGGGTGGTCTTCCATCCGTCGCCGGTCGCCAGGGCGGCCAGCCGCCGCAGTGCCACCGCTTCCTCGCCCGGGGCGAGCAGTCTGAGCGCCGTCGCGT
This sequence comes from Streptomyces sp. NPDC026538, assembly GCF_055567535.1. Classification (NCBI taxonomy): domain Bacteria; kingdom Bacillati; phylum Actinomycetota; class Actinomycetes; order Kitasatosporales; family Streptomycetaceae; genus Streptomyces; species Streptomyces sp. NPDC026538. The sequence continues at coordinate 141,165 of NZ_JBVHQG010000006.1, read as the reverse complement.
CGCCTGCGAGGCCGTCGTACAGCGAGGGTTCCGTTCGCTGCCCGGCCTGTGCCGACAGCCTGGTCACGATGCCGGTCGCCAGCGCCGCTTCCCGCGCGCTCAGCTCCCGGTACTGCGCGATCTCGGCCAGCACCGGGGCCAAGCCGGCGATCCCCGCGTACAGCGAATCGCGGTCCTGTGGCGGCGACACGGTTTCCGGACCGCCCTCCACCACCGCCTGCACGAGCCATGGGCCCTCGGCCTCGCGCACGTGGTCCAGCACCCACGACCAGGCGGCCTCGCCCACGTCCCGATATACGTCGCTCCTCATCCGGTCACGCTACATCCCCCGGATGAGCAGCCCGTTCGGCGGGGTGTCGCCGGTCTGTCGGTTCCGGCGGTCCTGGGTACCGGCTTCCGCGGCCGCCTTCAGGTCACGCAGCCCTGCTTCGAGGCCGTCGCGCGACGGGTGCCGATCACAGCCACTCGTTGATAGCAGCGATCAGGACGGTCGCCTCGTAGCGGCCCGCCAGCTTGTCGTAGCGCGTGGCGACGGCGCGGTGCCTCTTGAGGCGGTTGATCCCGCACTCGACCGCGTGGCGCTTGCGGTAGTCGGCCGGGTCGAAACGTGGTGGTCGGCCGCCGCGGGAGCCGAGCTTCTGGCGGTTGCGTGCCTGGTCGGCCTTGTCGGGGATGGTGCAGCGGATTCCGCGGCGCCGCAGGTAAGCGCGGTTTCTGCGGGAGGCGTACGCCTTGTCGGCGCGGACCCGATGAGGACGGACACGTGGCCGGCCCGGCCCTATGCGGGGCACGCGGACTTTCTCCAGTACGGGTTCGAACTGCGGCGAGTCCCCGCGTTGCCCGGCCGTGATCACGATCGACATGGGCTTTTGGCCCTGCTCGACGGCGAGGTGCAGCTTGGTGGTGAACCCGCCGCGTGAGCGTCCCAGTCCGTGGTCTCCGGGCTCGGCGAAGACACCGCCCGGTGGTTTCTTCTGCAGGCCGCCCTGCCTTCGGGCTCCGGCCGCGTGCTGGTGGGCGCGGCAGACCGTGGAGTCGACGCTCAGGTCCCACATGATCGCACCCTTCGCGTCGGCCAGGGACTGGAGCCGGTAAGGACCCGCTGCCAGGTTCCGTTCCGCTGCCACCGGCGGAAGAGGTCGTAGACCCGGCCCCACGGTCCGTACTCGACGGGGACGTCCCGCCACGGAACCCCGGTCCGAACTCGGAAGCGTATGCCGTCGATCAACTGCCGCCGGGACCAGACGGGCGGCCGCCCCGCCCTCATCCCCTTCGGGAGCAACGGCTCCAACACCGCCCACTGGTCGTCCGTGAGATCACCCCGACCCATGAACTGTGATCATTCACAGCCCAAGATCCACTTTCGATACACGGCCTAGATGACAGGCTCTAGGTGTGACCGCCGCCACTGGCCCGGTTCAGGGTGATGTCGTCGGCGTAGTAGTTGCCCTGGGCGTACCAGCCGTGCACGTAGATCGTCGCGCTGGTTTGGGAGGCGCCTGTGGTGAAGGAGACGGTCAGTGGGCCGTATCTGGTTGGGGACGTGGTCCAGGTGGATGCGCCGCCGTTCACGCCCAGGTATACGTAGGAGCCGCGGACCCAGGCGCTGAGTGAGTAGGTGGTGTTCGGCCGTACCGCGACGGTTTGGTTGCACTGTGCGGTGTCGCTCGAACTCACCGTCGCCTGGAGGGCTTTGGAGCCCTCGTGGACGGGGGAGGAAACGATCGAGCCAGGGTTGCCGGTGCAGCTCCACGGCGAGAGGCCGCCCGACTCGAAGCCGGGGTTGGTCAGAGCGTCGGCGACCCCGACCGCGCCCGGGGCAGCCGATGTCGGGTCGGCTGACGCGCTCGCCGAGGGCGGGGTCTGGGTGGCCCCGGTAGCGCTGGGGATCAGGAGAGAGCAGCCGAAGCCCACGACGGCCGACGCGGCGATCGCGATCGCCCCGGCCGCCCGGCGCTGTCCTGGCCCCGGACGGGGGCGGTCTACGGCACGCGGCGTGTGGGTGTCGCCGTCGAGTGGGGGGAGTTCCTCCGTCTTGCCGCCCGGGACAGGCGGGAGTTCCTCCGTCTTGGCGTCGGTCGTGGTGTGGGGGACGGGTGCGGCCACGGTTGCGTGGCCGCGGTAGTCCTTGTCCTGGCGTATGTCGTCGAGCAGTTGGGCCAGCGCGTCGGTGCGGCGCGGGCGCAGCACGCGGATGGGCTCCAGCGCGGTGCGGTCGTCCGGTGCGTCGGACGCGGGCGGTGTGGGCACGGTGCTCTCCTTCCGTCCCGTGGCATAGACCGGAGTTGTCCCTCGGCATTCATACGCAGCGCCCGCCCCGGAGGTTCAGCCGACACCGCACCGGGGGAAGCCACGCTCAACGCCCGTGAGGTCAGGGACAGCCGTACGCCGCCCGGGCGTTGACGCGAGCGGGTCTCAAGTCCTCGCGTATCGCGAACGCCGTCCGGTTTGTCCACGGCGAGCACATGGTCCTTGTCCCGCGTCGACACGACGCCCGCGCCGAGCTGCCCGGTACGCGCGGTGGCTATGCCCGGCCGGCTGGCAACCGAGGCCATCGAGCCGTCGGTGCCGAGACCAAGCTCCTCGGCACCGTCCACAACCTCAGCAAACTCATCACCAGCCCAGACGATGTTGCTCTTGACGCCCGGTCGGGCGAAGCCGTGCGAAGGCTTCAAAGCTTGCTTCGAGCTGCGCGAAGCTCCTGGCGGAGAAGGGTTGTTCCTGTCTGAGAGTGCGGAACGTAGGCTCTTGTCCGTTTCGTGGTTGAGGTTGTGGAAGGACCGCTGGTCGCGGGTGGGGGGTGGTCCTCAGGCGCCGGGGCAGGCGAACAGGCCGGGTTCGGGTTCGATGAGGATGCCCCGGCTGACCAGGCGTTTCAGTTTGCATCGGATGCCTTCGGTGTTCTTCGGGAGGATCGGCAGGTCGAGGGCCTGGCAGAGGTCGCGGGCGCGTATCGGCCGGCCCGCGTCGGTCAGGGCGGTGAGGATCTGCTGGTAGGCGGGGTGGTCCGGGATGTCGGGGCGGTCCGGCCCGGTGGAGGGTGAGGGCAGCGGGAGAGTGAGGAGGGTCTTGCGGGTGATGCGCAGGTTCTCGCTCTCCGCGTAGAGTTCGCCGAGCTGCCGGGTGAGCTCTTCGATGCGGGATCGGAACTGCCCGGCCTGGTCGTCCAGTTCGCGTTCGCGGGTCTCGATGTGTTCCAGGATGACTTTGACCTGTGGGTTCTCGCTCATGCGGTCCTCCAGGAGGCGATGGTGGCTCCGGTGAGGCGACGGCTAATGACGGAGGCCATCGCCCACAGAACGCGGGAGCGGGAGGAGGCGGGGCGGTCTTCGTAGTCGCGTACGAGACGGCGGTAGAACATCAGGATCCCGTTCGTCTGCTCCACGATCCACCGTTTGGCCTGCGGAACGAAGCCCTTGTCGTCCGGGTTGCGCTCGACGATCTCGACGTCGATACCCACGTTCTTGCCGTGCTCGACAACCTTCTTCTTGAAGCCCTGGTCGACCAGGGGCTTTTTCACCGTGTCGCACTGCTCGGTGACAGCGTCCAGCAGGGCGATGCCGGCGGTGTTCTCGTGCGCGGAGGCGGGCAGGACAACGCAGTCAATGACGAGACCCAGCATGTCCACGGCCAGGCATCTCTTCCTGCCCGGCACCCTTTTCGCGGCGTCCCGGCCCGTCGTCCTGGCCGGGACGCCGACGGCCACGTGGATGCTCTGCGTGTCCAGGACCACCAGGCTCGGGTCGGCTAATCGCTTCCGCTTCTCCCGCAACTGCCAGCGCAGCAGATCGTGAATGTCCTGGTCGGTGCCCTCGTCACGCCAGAGGTAGAAGTAGTACTTCACCGCTCCGGGCGGGGGCATGTCATGGGGCAGGAACTCCCACTGACAACCCGTGCGGTTCTGGTAGTGGATCGCGTTCACGATCTCCCGCGTCGCGTACTTCCCCTGATGCCCGCTGACCGACGGATGCCGGGCCTTTCATGCCGCGATCACGGGTTCGACGAGCGCCCACTGCTCATCGGTGAGATCGCTCGGGTACGGCTTGCGCATGCTCATGCCACAACTCAAGCGAACCCCGAACTCCTGACCACCAGCGATGCCCCCACGTCACACCTTCGAGCGATGACAAGACCGACGGAACGCCACATCCCGCACTCTGAGGTGCAGCTGTGCGACGTTCATGCTGGTCAGATGCTTGTTGACCTCTCGCGCGATGAAGCGTTTGAGGCAGCGGAAGATGTCCTTCTTGGACATGCCTTCGGCAGTGCGTCGCGCGACGTAGAGTCGGGTGCGGGGGTCGTAGCGCATGCGCACGAGGGCGATCGTGTGGAGGGCATGGTTGGCTTGGCGGTCACCGCCGCGGTTGAGGCGATGTCGGTTGGTCCGGCCGGAACTGGCGGGGATGGGGGGCTGCCCCGCACAGGTGGGGGAAGGAAGCCTCGGACTTCAGCCGGTCTGGATTGTCACCTGCGGTGATCAGGAGTTGGGCGGCCGTCTCGGTGCCCACACCGATCAAATCCACCAGCCTGGGAGCCGCTTGCGCGACCAGGGGGCTGAGTTCGGCGTCGGCCTCGGCTATCTCCTGGGTGAGGTGCTGGTAGCGGCGAGCCAGGCGCCGTAGCGCGGTCCGGACTGCGCAGGTCGGGTCGGCGAGGTCCGCGCCGGGGCGAGAGCGGGCCAGCTGCGCAATCAACTGGTGGGTAGGCAGGTTGCGCAGGCGTTCGCGGACCTCGGCGGGGGCGGAGACGATGAGCGTACGGATCTGGTTGATCGTCTGGGTGCGGGACTTGATGGTCGAGCGGCGGACCACCCGCAGGGACCGGATGGCCTCCACGATGCCGTCGCGGGTCTTGGGTCGGCCGTGGGCGCGGCCGGACAGGACGGCGGTCGCGGCGGCGTAGGCATCGACGGGGTCGGACTTGCCGTTGACCCGCCGGGCCTTGCGGTCAGGGCGGTCGACGTCGACCACGGATACCTCGTTCGCCCCCAGGAACCGGGCAAGGGCGGAACCGTAGGCGCCGGTCCCCTCAACCCCGGCGGCGAGCACGTCACCGTGCGAGCGCATCCACTCCAGCAGGCGGCCGTAGCCCTCGGGGGTGGTGGGGAACGGAGCGGTGGCCAGGTGCCGGCCAATGGTGTCAATCACCGCTGCCTGGTGGAAATGGGTGTGGGCGTCCACGCCGCCGACCACCGCGATCTGATCTGCCATGCTGAGTCTTGCTGTCCTTCCGTGCGATGCGCGAGGGATCGCACGGGCCGGTCGGGCGTCAGGACAAGACTGTGATGGGACCTTTGGCCGGGCTCCTATGAGGTCACAGGCGCCCGACCGGCCGCGTGCATTGCGGCACCGCCCAGCCGGCCGACGATTCCTCGAAAGGACAGCCCGAAGCGTCAATCGTTCGGTGGGTCAGGCCACCGGGCGGTGCCGTGATCAATCCTCACAGTCGTTCGTACAGTGGCGCGCTCCACCTGGACGCCCTGAACCACGCCCGCTCCACGGTGTGTGGGTCGACGGCAGACGGGATGGGAGCTGGGGAAGGTGGTGGGTTGAGCAACATGGGAACCGCTCCGCCTGGCAACTTGCCACTTGTCTCTAGGGGCAAATGGCCCAAACTCGTCAAAGGTGAACTCTGCCGGGCTTTGGCCACCGACCTGGGGCGATTCCGGTAGCACGGAATGCTCACTTATGGTCAACGGTTTCGTGGACGCGGTTCGCGGCGCGCTGCGCGACGGGGGCCGAACGGGCCGCGGCGCCGTCAGCCATCCGGAATCCGGGACGCCGCGTGCGCGACAGCATGACCAGACCCATGAGGAGCGCCGCGCCGAAGAAGACGCTGAAGGACGCGGCGCCGGTGAGCAGACCCGTCGGCAGTCCGTGCGCGGTGACGACCCAGCCGAGCACGGGCGCCCCGACTCCTTGGGCGGCGTAGCCGGCGAGGTAGCCGCCAGACGCCATGCTCGCGCGGTGGTGTGGCGCGGCGTAGATGTTGAGGACGGTCAGCCCGCCGGCGAAGTCGAAGGCGTAGGCCGCGCCCGCGCACGCCGACGCGAGGAAGAAGACCGCCATCGAGTGGGTGGCGCTGGTGACGACGAAGAGCCACACCGCGGCGACCGACCCGACTGCGCCGACCGTCACCAGGGTCCACGGCCCCAGGCGCCGGGCCAGCAGGGCGCTGACCGCGATGAACGCCGCGAACACCGACAGCAGCGCGCCGGTGACCAGGGCGTTGGTCGAACCGACCAGCTGATGGGCGATCTTCGCGCCGAGCGGCAGCACGATGGCGCCGAGGAGGAAGGACGACGCGAACGCGACCGCGCCGGCGGCGAAGACCCCGCGGTTGCCGCGGGGGATGACGATCGCGCGCACGCGCCACCGGGTGCTTGTCTCGTTCGCGGTGTGGTGCGGCATGCCGGCGACGAAGCAGACGACAACCGCGATCACGGCGGCGAGGACGAAGAAGTTCAGGTGCAGCGGGAAGGGGGCGTACTGGGTCAGGGCGCCGCCGACCAGCATCGCCAGGGCGATACCGGACGAGGAGATGGCCGTGCCGACCGATCCGGCGCGCCCTTCCTTGCCCGGGGCACTGAACTCCACCATGGCCACGCTCGCGGGACTCAGGGACAGGCCGACGCCGAGGCCCATGAAAGCCCGCCCGGCCAGGAGCCAGGGGACGCCGTCGGCGAACGCGAAGAGGAGTACCCCGGCGAGCTCGGCCAGCAGGCCGAGCAGCATGGCGGCCCGCCGCCCGATGTGGTCGGACAGGTCGCTGAAGACGATCAGAACGGGGATCAGCGCGATCGGATACGCGGCGAAGATCCAGGTCACCGTGGTCGTCGAGACATGCCAGTCGGCCTGGTAGAGCGGATAGGTCATGGTGGGGCAGGCGCTGGTCCAGAGTGCGAGGGCGACAACGGCGCCCGCGGTCCAGAAGGCGGCACGGGTTTTGAGGAAGGGTTGCACTGAAGCACCATTCTTGAACTCGAAGTACAAAATAAGGGCAGGCGAGACCCGGGCCCGGGCGCGCCAGGGGTCAGCGGGCCGACGGCAGGGGCCAGAAGCCCGGAAGTGGGGGGCCGACGGTCAGAGGGAGTCGATCACCGCGTCGATGATGCGGGCCGGCCGGTCCGCATCATCGGCGAGGCGCACCGCGAGCCGCAGCCCCACCACTGTGTTCTGCAGCATGGCGGCCAGGCCGGCGGAGTCGCGTTCGGGCGGGATCTCCCCCGAGAGCTGCCCCTCCTCGATCACGGCACGGAAGGCGCTCTCGTTGCGCTCGAAGGCACGGCGGACGAGATCGGTCGCCACCTCGTCGGTCCGCGACACCACCGCCGCCGTGTTCACCGCCATGCAGCCGCGGCGGTCCGGGTCAGCCAGATCCGTCCGTACGAGGGTCTCAAGAGCCCTGCGCAGGCGCACCTTCGCCGGTCCGGGTTCCTCGAGCGCCTGCAGCAGCACGCTCGTCTGCCGTTCGCGATAGCGCCGGAGCGCCTGCTCGAACAGCCCGCGTTTGCTGCCGAAGGCGTTGTAGAGGCTGCCTTTTCCGATCCCGAGAGCGTCCACCAGGTCCTGGGGCGTGGTGGACGCATAACCCTTCCGCCAGAACACCTCCATGGCCTGTTCCACAGCGACGTCCGGGTCGAACTGCTTGGGCCTTGTCATGCGGGCGACCCTGACACCTAATTGGACCTCTGGGTCAAAAACCCGCGACGTGTGGCGAGTGCTACCTCCCCTCCCTCCTCGGCGGCAGCGGGTCGATCCGCGCCCACAGCTCATGCGGCATGACCCACCGCGATGCCCCCGCACGTCGCGTGCGACGCTCAACTCGCCACACGGGCACGGGGCCTGCAGCGCCAATGCACCCCATCGTCTCAGCCGCTGTTGCGGCCGAGGCTCGCGCCGCCGTCGACGCGCAGGGTCTGGCCGGTGATGAAACCCGCCTTCTCGGAGAGCAGGAAGGCGATGGCGGCAGCGAGCTCGTCCGGGCGCCCGAACCTTCCCATGGGAACACCCGCCAGATAGCGGGCGGCCGAGGCCGACCCAGGCGGGTTGGTCTTCATGAACAACTCGGTCTCGGTGGGGCCCGGGGCGACGGCGTTGACGGTGATCCCGTGTGCAGCAAGCTCTCCCGCCCAGCCTCGCGTCAAGAACTCCTTGGCGGCCTTGGCCGCACCGTAGGACGTTCGATCGGGCAGCCCCAGGGTGACCAGGCTGGTGACGTTCACAATGCGGCCCCAGGACCGTTCGAGCATGCCGGGCAAGACGGCTTGGACGATCTGGACCGCGGTGCGCACGTTCATGTCGAGAACCGCGTCGAGGTCGGACAGAGCGACCTGCCCGACGGGCGCGGGTCGCACCACGCCCACATTGTTGACCACGGCGTCGACCGGTCCCGCGGCCAGCACTTCGTCCAGGACCTGATCGGTGGCCGCACGGTCGGAAAGGTCGGCTTCGTAGAACTCGCCGGGAAAGGACTGCGGTGCGCTGCGGGCGATGCCCACGGGGGTATGACCTTCTCCTGCCAGCTGCTCGACGAGGGCGCGGCCGATGCCTTTGGACGCGCCCGTGATGAGTACTCGCCTGCGGGTCATGGGTTCACTCCTTTGCTGCGCTGATCCGCGCATCAATTGCGTGTGGGGGCGGGGGGCCTTGCCCCGAGTAATGGGCTGCCGTCTTTGACAGCCATGTCATGTTTGACAGTGTTGCAAACTTTGACGACTGCGTCAAAAATGGCTAGCATGGGGGCATGGCAGGGCGACGTCAGTTCGACGAAAAGCAGACGCTGGAGCAGGTCCTGGACGTCTTCTGGCGTCAGGGCTACGGCGCCACCTCGATGGCAGACCTGGCGATCGCAACCGGCGTTCAGCGTGGTTCGCTCTACAACGCGTATCGCGACAAGGAGACGCTGTTCCTGCGCGTCTTCAAGGATTACGAGGCCGCCTTCCTCGCCGACGCCGCAGCGCTGCTCGCGCACCCTGACCTGCGGCAGGCACTGCTGGACTTCTTCGACTTCACCATCGAGTCCCTCACTGCGGGCACCCCCGCCCGCGGCTGTCTGTCGACCAAGACGGCCACCGACACCCGGGCCGGGACGGAACCCATCCGGGCCGCGCTGCGCGGCCTGCTGGACGGTCTGGAATGCGTCCTCGCCGAGCGGCTCTCCCAGGACGACGCCGCCGGTCTGCTGGCGGTCCCGCCGGTCGAGGCGGCGCGGGTCCTGGTCACCATGACGCGCGGCAACGTCGTCATCGAAAGCGTGTACCAGGATCCGTCCCGGCTGCGGGCCACGGCCAAGACCCTGGTCGACATGATCATCCACGCTGGCTGACGGCCCTCGCCGGCATCCGGCGGTCCCTTCCTTCGACGCGATCCCGGCGCCCGACGGTCCCTTTCCCGAGACCCGATTCCGGCACCCCTGCTCAAGGGAGCCGCCCCCTGAGGTACCGCTCGGGGGCCGCTGGAACGGCGTCGCCCCGTGCCCAGTCGTGCCCGTTGCGTGCCCGTTCCGTTGGGACGCAGCGGGGACTCACGGGAAACAGCGGCGCCGCTCGCGCTCCGGCCCAGGTCAGTGCCTCGCCAGCGGCTCCGTTGACCGCGTGGGACAGCCAGGGGCCTCACGCGGTGGTCGATTTGAGTTGGGGAATCTCGGTCCAGACCGTTTTGCCGTGGGGGGAGTAGCGGACGCCCCAGTTCTGTGCGAGTTGGGCGATGATGAAAAGGCCGCGCCCGCCTTCGTCGACCGTCTTCGCGTGGCGCAACCGCGGCGCGAGGGGATTGCCGTCGAGGACCTCGCAGGTGAGTGTGCGGTCCTTGATGAGCTGCAACCGCAGAGGCGGGGTGCCGTAGCGGACGGCGTTGGTGACCAGTTCACTGACGATCATTTCTGTGGTGTAGGCGGTTTCCTCATCCACTCCCCAAAGGGTGAGCTGATGTTGGGCGTGGGTGCGCGCCGTGGCGACAGCTTTGGGGTGTTGGTCGAGATGCCACGCGGCGACCTGGTCGGCGGGGAGTGTGTGGATGCGGGCGAGGAGCAGGATGACGTCACCGTGGCGGGTGTCGTTCCGCAGCCGGTATAGCGCGTCGTCGCATAGCTCTTGCAGTGGCCGCTCAGGGTGGGCCAGCACCCGTTGGAGGGTGTCTGGGGACGGGGAGGTGCGCAGGAGGGATGCGGTGTAGAAGGCCAGGACGCTGCCGTCGGCGACAGAGATCGTCGTGGCGGCGAAGGGGGGTCCCTCGACACCGCCCAAGGGAGGTCCGCTCGGCAGGTCAGGGATCTCGGTCCTCCCGTCGGTATGGGCGATGACGGGTGGGGGGTGGCCGGCCAGGGCGATGGTGCAGGTCTGGGCGAGCGGGTCGTAGACCGCGTACACGCAGCTTGCCGTGAGTGGCTGCCGGTGCAGGGGGTCGCCGGGCGGCAGAGCTGCGCGTTCCTGGGCCAGGCTTATGGCGGTGTCGTTGAGGCGTGCGAGCAGCTCGTCGGGTTCCAGGTCGAGTGTGGCGAGGGAGCGGTGGGCGGTCCGTAGCTGTCCCATGGTGGTGGCCGCGTGGATGCCATGGCCGGCGACTTCGCCGACCACCAGTGCGGTGCGGGCGCCGGATAGGGCGAAGGTGTCGAACCCGCTACCGCCGCCCGCCTGGGACGGCACGTGCAGGTGCGCGGTTTCCACGGTGGTCTGCGACGCCGGGCTGGGAGGCAGCACGTGGCGCTGGATTGTCGAGGCGATGGTGTGCTCGCGGGTGTAGCGGCGGGCGTTGTCGATGCACAGCGCGGTGTGAGCGGCCGCTGCGATGGCGAGGGCGACATCGTCTTCGTCGTAGATGTCCGCCTGGTCGGTGCGGTATAGGCTCAGCAGGCCGAGCACGGTGCCACGCAGCGTCAGGGGTGCAGTGATCAGGCCATGGGCACCGGATGCGCGGATCGCCTCGGCGTGCGGCGGGACGGCGGCCAGCCAGGGCGTGTCGGGGCCCAGGGCGACGAGGCGGGGCTTGAGGTCGGCCAGCGTCTGGGCGTATGGCGTGGGGAACGGCAGATCGCGCACGTCACCCACCGGATGTGCCTGGATCTGCTCGTCGCCGCCGCTGTGGCCGAAGGCGGCTCGGCGCAGCGGTATCTCCCGTTCCAGAGGGCTCGGCGGAGGGTCTTCACCGCGTATCACCGCGTCCACCACTTCCACCACGGCGATGTCGGCGAGGTCCGGCACCACCGCCTGCACCAGTTCCCGGCAGGTGGCCACCACGTCGAGGGTCCGTCCCACGTGCTCGCGCACCGAGCCGAGGACGCGCAGATGGGCGCGTACCTTTTCGCGTTCGGTGACATCGAGCATCTCCGCCAGCACCCCCCAGATCCTCCCCTGCGAGTCCTCCAGGCGAGATGCCGAGACGGAGAACAGGTACTCCGGGCCCGGCGCGCCCTTCGCACGCACCCCCACCAGTCGCCCCCGCGCGGGCGTGCCGCTCGACAGCACGCCGTGCAGCATCGCCTCCACGTCACCGGGTGCGGATAGGTCGTATACGTCGGCGATGTGCCGGCCGACGATCTGTCGCGGGGGCGCTGCGTGCAGAACAGGCCTGATTAGGTGGATTCGTAGGATGCGCAGATCCGTGTCCAAGATCAGCAGACTTGTAGGGGACTGGTCGAACAGAGCTTCCAGCACTGCAGCACCCTCGACGGGCGAGATGGCTTCGTTTTGCGCCACGGCAACCCACCTCCACTGTCCAGCTTGTGCGCCGCTCCCTCGCTTCGCGAAACGGGTCGGACGTCGGGGCTCTGGGTTGCCGCCTACCTCTCGGCCTGGGTCGTCATCTGCGACGGGACCCTGCTGCGCGCGCCCGACGAGCCGACGGTCACCTGGCGCTACCCGAAACGGGCCGGTGACCGGCTGGAGTTCGGCTACCCGCTGCTGCGGCTCGTGGTCCTGGTCGAGTACGGCACCCGCGCGATCCTGGCCGCCGCGTTCGGACCCGAGAGCGACGTCGAACTCACTTATGCGCAGCGCCTGTTGAACGTGCTGGACGGCACGATGCTGCTGCTGGCGGATGCCGGCTTCGACGGCAGCGAATTCGCCCGGGACGTCCACGCCACCGGTGCGCAGTTCCTGGTGCGGTCCTCCGCCCGCCGCATCCCCACCCCCGCCCGGCACCTCGCCGACGGCTCCTACCTGGCCCGGATCGGCTACGGCGTCCTGCCCGCCCTGCTGACCGTCCGCGTCATCGAGGCCGACGTCACCCTCGCCCTGGCTGATGGCACCGTCCGCCACGAGCAGTGGCGGCTGCTGACCAGCCTCCTGGACGCCACGCGTTACCCCGCTACCGAGCTGATCACCCTCTATCACGAGCGGTGGCAGGCCGAGACCACGTATTTCTCGATCAAGGCCACGATGCTCGACGGTCGCGTCCTGCGCTCGCGCAGCCTGTCCGGGCCCGACCAAGAGGTCTATGCCCTGCTCACCACCTACCAGGCCCTGATCCGCATTGCCGTCGACACCGCCTGCACCCGGCCCGGCCTGGACATGGATCGCATCAGCTTCACAGTCCTGCTGGCCACCGCCGCCGACACTGTCATCAACGCGACCGGCATCCTGCCCCCTGCAGGACCCGCCGACCTCGCCGGCACCATCGGCCGGACCGTCCTCGACGCCCTGCACCCCACCCGCCACCGGCACCGCGTCAAGGCCCGCACCCGCAAGAACCCCACCAGCAAATACGGACCGAACGCCGGACAACACCCCGCGACCAGCCAGAACTACACCATCCATACCGCCATCACGTTCTTCGAGCACGGACTCGCGAACCGCTCCGGAAGTAAACGCAACGGTGTTGACTTCAGGGCTTCCTTCCAGGCCGGCAGTGCCTCACCCTCGCGGCGGAGGTGGGGCATGACGAGTCCGGTGCCGGGAGGGGCAACCTCGCCGCGCAGCGGGCCGTCTCCGCGGGAGCGAGGTCGCTGCTACAGGCGCTGGCACTCAGCGACTGTGTCACCGAACTGCCTCCGCCAAGTTCCTGCCGTCGTCACTCGCCGCAGATGGTCAGACACCACCTTTATGGAGATATCACAGCAAAATGCGCGAACATAGCTGAAGAGGCTGTTTTGGTATGCGCTAGGGAGCCGCAGATGGACGCCTTGGACGAACTTCATCGAAGCGCTTGCCCATCGGCTCTTCTGACGCTGGACGGTGCCGTGCGCGACCTCAACGCTGCTATGGCCACGGCGCTGGGCAGACCGGCGGAGCAGTGCCTGGGGCGTGACTTCGTTGATCTGTGGCCTGCAAGCCAGCGGATGTCGGCCGAAAATCTGGTGGCCCACGCCGCCAGGGCGGATGCGGTCGCGATGCGGGAGCTGCACTTTCCCGGGGAACACGGAATACCCGTTACCTGTTTGTTTGAGGCGCGACAGGTGAAGGATCCCGCCGGTGACAAGCGGCTGATATGGGTGCGCGTCCTGGATGCACGAAACGACCTGGCCAGCCTGCTGATCCCGTTCCGGCTGGCCACCGCGGCCGCCGGCCTCGGCCTGTGGATGTATTCACCCGAGAGGGACCAGCTGGAGTGGCTCGGTGGCCTACCCAGCCTGGTCGCGCTCGTCCCGGATCCAACTGCGCCGATGTCCAAAATAATCTCGGCAATACACCCCGCCGACAGGGAGGCCTTCCAGCAGCTCCTGCGCTCGGCCTCCATCCAGCAGTCCCCCTGGGTGAGGCAGCGCTACCACACCCTGCACGACGGCTGGCACCGACTGGCCGTTCAAGTCAGTCGGCTCCAGCTGGGCTTTGACGGCCCCGAACGGATCTTCGTGGTGGTCCGCGACGACACCAAGCAGGAGAAGCGCAAGCAGAAGGCGCAGGCCGCGCTGACTGCCGAGCGACAGCGCGCCAAGGACACCGCCGACTTCTCCTCCGCTTTGATCACCGCAGCCACGGAGCAGGAACTGCAGCAGGTCGTCCTGACCCGGCTCGCCGCGACCTTCGGCGCCTTCGGCACCGTGCTCGCACTCGTCGACGACAACCGCCTGTGCATCTCCACCGATGCCAGGAGAGACATGCGCGCGGTCGAGGCCCTGCACGGCCTGCGGCTGGACCAGCCGATCCCGCTGTCCGAGGCCATCCGTACCGGCAAGCCGCAGTTCATCACCGATCGGGAGGACTTCACCCGCCGCTGGCCGCACGCCCCACTTCTGCGGTTCCTCCAGCTCGGCTCCGACTACGCCATCTCGATCACCCCCCTCAGCGAGCCCGGCGATCAGCCACTCGGGGCCTGGTCGATGCTCTACCCCCGCGGATACCTGTTGTCCCTGGATGAGCAGACCCTCGTGGGCACGCTGGCTCGCCTGGCCGGCCAGGCACTCAAGCGGATCAGGTTGCAACAGGCACACGTCGAGCTGGCCACGGCGCTGCAGCAGACCATGCTCCCCACGCTGCCCGAGCACCTCCCGGGCCTGGAGGTCGCCGCCCGCTACCAACCCAGCCGGGACGGGCTGGACATCGGCGGAGACTGGTACGACGCCTTCATGATGCCCGACGGCGCGATCGCACTGGAGATCGGCGACGTCCAGGGGCACGACGTCGACGCCGCAGCCCTCATGGGACAGGTTCGCTTGTCCCTGCGCGCGATCGCCGCCCAGGAACCGGATCCCGGAACCGTGCTGACCCGCACCAACGAGCTACTCATCACGACCGCCCCCGCCCGATTCGCCAGCTGCACCCTGCTGCACATCGACCCGCACGATGGACAGGTCACCGGCACCAGCGCCGGTCATGTGCCGCTGCTGTGCGCACACAGAGACGGGAGCCACGAGGTCCGCGAGCTGCCGGGCGGGCCAGTCCTGGGCGTCCTGCCCGGCACCGAATACCGCAAGGAGATCTTCACCCTGGACGACGACAGCGCGCTGGTCATGGTCACCGACGGCGTGGTCGAAGGACCAGGCCTGGCCCTGGAAGCCGGACTGGAACGAGCCGGAACACTAGCCGCCCAAGCCGTCCACGACGGACTGAACGCCGACGAGACCGCTGACCGCATCCTCGACGCCGCGATCGCGGTCGACCACCTCGACGACGTGGCCGTGCTGGTCATTCGACGCGCTTACAATACTGACTTCGGCTCGTCAAGGTGACGCTGTGTTGTCGAGAGTCGGGCTGGTGCCCACTATGAAGCCGTCGAGGGTGTCGGGCCGGTACTGAAGGCGTTTGAGCCGGTTGCGGACGAGGGTTTCCAGGCGGTCGAGGGCGAGGACGGCGAGGTTGGCCAGACTGCGCTTGACGTGTGCCCATACCCACTCGACGGGGTTGAGATCGGGCGAGTGGGCAGGCAGAAGGAACACCGTCAGCCAGGCCCGCTCGGCGATCAGTTCATGCATGGCGTGGGAGACATGGGTGTTCAGGCGGTCCCAGACCAGCACGATCGGCGCCTTGACGAGCTGGTGGGTGCCGTCGATCAGCGTGATGAAGTCGCGCTCGCTCATGCTGCGGCGCTTGCCCTTGCCCGAGGGGTGGGTGCGCAGGCGGTGGCAGAGCCGGGTGCGGGACCGGCCGCATCGCGATCAGTCCAGCCATGGACAGGCGTCCCGAGCGTCGTCCGCTCACCGTCACCTGCGGTGTGCGGCCGCGCCCGGCCCCAGGTACGTCCTTTGGGCGGCCGTCGGGTGAAGCCTGCCTCGTCCTCGAAGCAGATGTAGCCTCCGCAGGCCGCCCGGGCTCTTTTACCTCCGCCCAGGTCGCCTCCTTCCAGGCGGTCACGGCCTGCTCGTCGCGCTCAGCCACCCGCCGCATGGGCACCTGCGGACTGAAGCCGAGCTGGTGCATGAGCCTCGTGGCACCCGAGACGGGGTGTGTCAATTTAACGGCCCTGTCTCACATACGGTGGTGACTGAGAGTTGTGAGAGTGCGGAACGTGGGCTCTTGTCCGTTTCGTGGTTGAGGTTGGGGAAGGGCCGCTGGTCGCGGGTGGGGGGTGGTTTTCAGAGGGCGGTATGAGACCTGATGTCCGATTCTTCGTTGCGTGCGGGACAAGCGGCCAGGCCGTAGCGACGTCGGCCGGCTACGGCCGAGGCTGGGTGAACAAGGCTGGCTCGGTCTCGGCCAGGATCCCGCGGTCGGCCAGCCGGCTGAGCTTGAGGCGGACGTTGTTGATGTTGTTGGGCGCGACCGCCACGTCCATCGCCTCGCACACCTGCCGGGCCCGCAGCGGGTGGTCGGCCGCGGCGAACACCGCCATGATCTGCTGGTAGGCCGGATGGTCCGGCAGCTTCGGAGCCTGCGGCGCGGGTGGTCGCGGGTCGGGCAGCTCCAGCAGTGTTTTGCGGGTGATCCGGACTTCCTCGGCGGCCCGGCCGAGTTCGTCGAGCTGTGCGGTCAGCTGCGTGATCTGTTCCCGCGTGGTCTCGGCCTGCGCGGTGATCTCGCGTTCCCGCTACTCCAGCCGTGCCAGTACCGCGCCGAGTGTCAGCTCCCGGCCGGTCATGCGGTGCGCCAGGCCGGCGTGGTCGCCGCGGTCAGCCGGCGCAGTATCACCGCGGTCATCGCCCAGTACACCCGCGACTCCGAACTGCGGGGCAGATGCTCGTAGTCGCGCACCAGCCTGCGGTGCAACATCAAGATTCCATAGGCGCGTTCCACGACCCACCGCTTGGCCTGGGGAACCAACCCGATCTGCGCGGGATTGCGCTCCACGACCTCCACCTCGATGCCCACCTTCTCCCCGTGCGCAACGACGGCGTTCTTGAAGCCCTGGTCGACCAGGGCTTTCTCCACGGTGTCGGTGTCGGCGGCGACCTTGTCCAGCAGCGCGATGCCGACGGCATTCTCGTGCGCGGACGCGGCCACCACGACCACCGCGATCACCAACCCCAACACGTCAACGGCCAGGCCGCGCTTGCGGCCCGGTACTTTTTTTGCCGCGTCACGCCCCGTCGTCTGCGCGGGCACTCCGGCCGCCGCGTGCACGCTCTGGGTGTCGAGCACCACCAGGCTCGGGTCCGCCTTCCGGCGCGCTATTTCCCGCACCTGCCAGCGCAGCAGGTCGTGAATGGTCTGGTCGATGCCGTCGTCACGCCAGGTGTAGAAGTAGTACTTCACCGCGCCGGGTGGCGGAAAGTCGTGTGGGAGCAGGTCCCACTGGCAACCGGTCCGGCCCTGGTAGAGCAGTGCGTTGACGATCTCCCGCATCGCGTACCGGCCCTGATGGCCGCTGACCGAGGGATGTGCGGCCTTCCACGCGGCGATCACCGGCTCGACCAGCGCCCACTGCTCAGTCGCTCACGTCGGTCTTGTAGGACTAGCTGTATTGCCCTGTGAGACGCCTCAGGGCTCTAACTCGTCAAGCTGCGGCAGCGAGTGCGGTGGGGAAGGCCTTGTGCTCGTCGAACCGTTCGCGGCCCCGGAGACAGTGGTAGAGCTGGCCGATCATGCGGTTGAAGAGGTTCCTCTGGGCGGCGGCGTGCCAGTCTCCGGCGTCGTCCCGCCGTCGCCGGTAGTGCGCCTTGGCTCCGGGTGAGGCGGTGATGGCGGAGAACGCCCAGAGGTAGCCGACGTGGTTGAGTCGATCGTTTTTCACCCATCGGCGAGTGATGCTCGACTTCTTGCCCGAAGCTCTGGTGATGGGCGATGCGCCGGCGTATGCCTTCAGGCCGCGGGCATGGGCGAAGCGTTCACGGTCGTCACCGATCTCGGCGAACACCCGCGCGCCGAGCTGGACGCCGAGCGCCGCTAATAC
Source organism: Streptomyces sp. NPDC026538 (assembly GCF_055567535.1). Lineage (NCBI taxonomy): Bacteria > Bacillati > Actinomycetota > Actinomycetes > Kitasatosporales > Streptomycetaceae > Streptomyces > Streptomyces sp. NPDC026538. Next base: position 123,463 of record NZ_JBVHQG010000006.1, on the reverse strand, counting down.
CGGATTAGGTGGGGGACGCGGCTGGCGGGTGGTTGGCCTTTCAGCGCGGTGTGTCCGCGGTGGTGATTGTAGGTGTGCAGCCACTCGGGGAACGCCTCGCGTCGTTCCTGTTCTGAGCGGTAGGGGCGGGCGTAGGTCCATTCGTCGAGCAGGGTGCGGTTGAGGCGTTCGACCTTGCCGTTGGTCTGGGGCCGGTAGGGCCGGGTTCGCTTGTGGGTGATCCCGGCCGCTGCCAGGGCGTCGCGCTAGTCGCGTGAGCGGTAGCAGGCTCCGTTGTCGGTCAGGAACCGTTCGACGGTGATCCCGCAGGCGGTGAAGAACGCTTGGGCGCGGGTCCAGAAGGCGGTCGGTCAGGGGTGCATTACGGTGGGGCCACGAGGGCCTTTCTGTTGGTGTAGACATCGCAATCCACACCGAACCGGAAGGCCCTCACCTGTTCAAGATCCCTCAACCGAGACCTGGCTCAACCGTCCACAACCTCCCCGGACAGAACAACTAGCGCTCACTCACGGCGACCAGCCCAACATGCCCATGGCCGCTGACCGGCCAGGATGCCGCACCGCCAGACGTTCAGGTGACGACAAAACCCCTATGCCCTCTCATACCGCCCTCTGAGACCCCACCAGGAGCTTCGCCGTTCTGAATCGCCAACCCCGACGGCTTCCTGATCAGGTGGAAAATCCTCATTGATTCGGTACTGGGGAGGCGGCTGTTCGGTTGGTGAGAAGGCTTGGTGGTCGGACGTTCCGACGAGTGGCGGTCAGCAGGTGAGGTTGGAGCCTGCGGGGACGCCGAGGATGGAGGTGAAGGAGAGGTAGTCGTTGACACGGTCCTGCATCTCGGCGGTGTTGCCGCCGTTGCACTCGAGGCTGCCGTTGATGCTGCGGATGGTCTCGCCGAAGCCCGCGCCGTTGACCATGGCGTTGTGTCCGGTCATCGTGCCGGGGCCGGTCTGGGTGTTCCAGTACCACAGGCCGGTCTTCCAGGAGATCGCCGAGTCGGACGCAACCAGGCCGGGGTTGTCCAGTAGGTCGACACCGAGTGCGTCGCCGGCGGCCTTGTAGTTGAAGTTCCAGCTGAGCTGCATCGGGCCGCGTCCGTAGTAGGAGTAGGTGCCGGCGGGGCAGCCGTAGGGCTCACTCGCGCAGTAGTTCCCGGACTGGTCGACCTCGTTGACGTAGACGAGGCCGCCGGTCTCGTGGTCGACGTTGGCCAGGAACGCCGCGGCCTCCTGCTTCTGCACGGTAGCGCTGCCGGTGGTGGCGAATCCGGGGTAGGCGCTGAGCGCGGCCACCAGGCCGCTGTAGGTGTAGAAGGAGTTCCGGTTCGGGAACATCTGGTTGAACTGGGCTTCGCTGACCACGAATCCGCCGGTGCCGCCGCCCGTGCCTCCTCCACCGGAGCCGCCGGTGCAGGTGTAGGGGGACCAATACCAGGTGCTGATGGTGGGGTCGTATCCGGGGTTGTCGTGGGTGGCGACGTAGTACTGGCCGTTGGGGGTGTACTGCACGATGGCGCCGGTCGCATAGGACTGTCCGGCCACCCAGGCGGGGTAGTTGCAGCTGCCGCCGCCGGTGCCTCCTCCGCTGGAGCCACCGCAAACTCCTTGGTCGGCCCAGACCGCGGCGACGCCGGGCGTCTCGCCCTGTGTCCACCACTTGGCCTGCCAGTTGTCGCCGTTGTAGGAGGCGGTCATGCCGCCGGTGTAGACCGCGCCTGAGCTCCAGGCCGCGGCGCAGTCCGCCGCCGCCGCGGGGCTCGCGGCGCCGAAGACGGTGAACGCGCCGAGAAGGCAGGCCAGTACGGCCAGCAGGGCTGTCATGCACCTGCCATAGGCGGGTCTGCGATGCTCGCTGGGCGTGGTTGGGCTCATCTGCCACTCCAGAGGTAGGGGGTGAGTGGTGACCTCAGCAGCAAAGCGTGATTGGTCCAGACCAGTCAAGGGTCAGGTAGGGACATTTGTCAGGGCATGGGCAATAGTTACGTCCCCTGTCCCGCGGCGGAGCCGCGGGCGGATCGTGGACGGCTTGAGATCTGCATCGTCTCCGGATGTCGTCGGGGCTTGTCTCTTGGTCGGCGCGGCGACCCCCACCAGGCTGCTGGGCGGAACGTCTCGCCGGTCCGTCTCCTCCGCCGCGACCGGACCCGACCGGCCCGGCTCGCCGGCGGCGAGACCGGCGACGGCGCCGACAACGTGCTGTCGATCTTGCCGATGCCGGCCTCAGATGAGTCGGACGCACTGCCCGGGGTAACCGGGGCGTGGAAGCCGATCGGCTTTCGGTATTCCCACCGGCGAGAACATCCCGCTCCTTGCGGGACGTGCCGGACAACGCGAAGGCGGGCCCATGGACGCGATTGTGCTGCTCAAGGACGACCACCAGACGGTCGAGAAGCTGTTCAAGGAGTTCGAGCAGGCCGGAGACCGTGCCTACAAGACCAAGCGGAAGATCGCCGACAAGGTGATCGAGGAGCTGACGGTCCACGCCTGGATCGAGGAGAAGATCTTCTACCCCGCCGCACGCGCCGCCGTGCCGGACACCACCGACCACGTGCTGGAGAGCGTTGAGGAACACCACGTCGTCCTGTGGATGCTCTCCGAGCTGGCGGGCCTGGATCCCGAGGACGAGCGGTTCGACGCCAAGATGACCGTTCTCATCGAGAACGTGCGGCACCACGTCGAGGAGGAAGAGAAGGAGTGGTTCCCCAAGGTCCGCTCCGCTCTCGGCCGCAGCCGGCTGGGCGAACTGGGCGAGCAACTCGCCGCTGCAAAGCCCGACGCTCCGCACGATCCGCTCCAGGTGCCCAGCGCGCACGAATGACCCCCACGGGGCGGCCCGGCGGCCCGGGCTCCGTACGCCCCCATGGACGGCAGAACCAGCCACCGGTAGTTCTGAGGAGCAACGGCATGACGAGTGAACAGCCCGACACCACTTCCCGACCGGACCGGTCGGTGACGATGCCCCTGGCGGATCGTACGGGGTGGGACGAGGTGGACGTACGGGCGGTGGACACCGCACGGTTGCTGGCGGCCGACGCGGTTCAGAAGGTCGGCAACGGCCATCCCGGCACCGCGATGAGCCTCGCCCCGCTGGCGCATCTCCTGTTCCAGAACGTCATGCGGCACGATCCCGGCGACGACCAGTGGCTGGGCCGCGACCGGTTCGTGCTCTCCTGCGGGCACTCCAGCCTGACCCTCTACATCCAGCTCTACCTGACCGGCTACGGCCTGAAGCTGTCGGATCTGGAGGCGTACCGCACCTGGGGCTCGGCCACTCCGGGCCACCCCGAGCACCGGCACACGCGAGGTGTGGAGATCACCACGGGCCCGCTCGGTCAGGGGCTGGCGAGCGCGGTCGGCATGGCGATGGCGGCCCGGCGCGAACGTGGTCTGCTCGACCCCGACGCCGAGCCGGGCAGCAGTCCCTTCGACCACCATGTCTACGTCGTCGCCTCCGACGGCGACATGATGGAAGGCGTCACCGGCGAGGCGGCTTCCCTGGCGGGCCATCAGGAGCTGGGCAACCTGGTCGTCTTCTACGACTCCAACCACATCTCGATCGAGGACGACACCGACGTCGCCTTCAGCGAGGACGTTCCGGCCCGCTACGCCGCCTACGGCTGGCACGTTCAGACCGTCGACTGGACGGTCACTGGCGACTACACCGAGGACGTCGACGCGCTGCTGGCCGCCGTCCGTACCGCACAGGACGAGGACGGCCGGCCCTCGCTGATCATGCTGCGCACCCTGATCGGCTGGCCCGCTCCCACCAAGCAGAACACCGGCAAGGCCCACGGCTCCGCGCTGGGCGAGGACGAGGTCGCCGCGACCAAGCGGTTGTTGGGGTTCGACCCCGAGCGTCACTTCGTCGTGGAGGACGCGGTGTTGGCGCGGACCCGGCAGGCCGCCGACCGCGGGCGGCGGTTGCGCGGCGAGTGGGACGAGGCGTTCGCGGTGTGGCGGACGGCCAATCCGGCGCGCGCCGAACTCCTGGACCGGCTGCAGGCGCAGCGGTTGCCGGATGGCTGGACCGAGGCCCTGCCCGACTTCCCCGCCGACCCCAAGGGGATGTCCACCCGTGCCGCGTCCGGCGAGGTACTCAGCGCGCTGGCCCCGGTGCTGCCGGAGTTGTGGGGTGGTTCCGCCGACCTGGCCGGGAGCAACAACACCACCATGGACGGCGAGCCGTCCTTCGTACCGGCCGACCGCCAGACCAAGGACTGGAAGGGCGGCCCCTACGGCCGCACCCTGCATTTCGGCATCCGCGAGCACGCCATGGGCGCGATCCTCAACGGCATCGCCCTGCAGAGCCTGACCCGCCCCTACGGCGGCACGTTCCTGACCTTCTCGGACTACATGCGCCCGGCTGTCCGCCTGGCCGCGCTCATGAAGCTGCCCACCACCTATGTGTGGACCCACGACTCCATCGGCCTGGGCGAGGACGGCCCCACCCACCAGCCGGTGGAGCACCTGGCCGCGCTGCGCGCCATACCGGGCCTGGACGTGGTCCGCCCTGCCGACGCGAACGAGACCGCCGCCTGCTGGCGCACCGTCCTGGAACACCGGGACCGCCCCGCCGCACTGGTCCTGACCAGGCAGAACGTTCCCGTGCTTGACCGCGGCAACGGTGCCTGCGCTCCCGTTCGGGACGCTGCCCGCGGCGGATACGTCCTCGCCGACGCCGCGCACCGTACCGTGCCGGACGTCATCCTCGTGGCGACCGGCTCCGAGGTGCACATCGCCCTTGAGGCCCGCACACTGCTGCAGGCCGATGGCCTGGCCGTGCGGGTCGTGTCGATGCCGTGCCGGGAGTGGTTCGCCGCTCAGCCCCCGGCCTACCAGGACGAGGTCCTCCCGCCGGCCGTGCGGGCCCGGGTCAGCGTCGAGGCGGCGGTGGGGCAGGGCTGGCGGGACGTGGTCGGCGACGCCGGACACATCGTCAGCCTGGAGCACTACGGCGCCTCCGCCGACTACCAGCGCCTGTACACCGAGTTCGGTATCACGCCCGAGGCGGTCGCCGCAGCCGCCCGCGACAGCATCCGCGATGCCGGCCGCGCCCCGCGCCCCGGCGGCCACCCACATACCTCCGCTCCCACCAGCGGCGGCAGCGGAGACCGCCCCTGACAGCTCGGCACCGCTCCCGCACCCGTGGGCGCACACGGGTACGGGTCCACCTTCAGCGCCACGATCAGCGCACCCGATACTCCCGACCCGGGCCAACGCTTGCCGCTGGCCCGGTGGAACCCCCGGCGCGAGTTACTTGCCATCACGGGCCAAAGTGAACATCGAAGTTATAGCTGCCTGCCGCGCGCCGCTGTCGACAGGCAGCGCCGCGCTTTGGAACACTTCGGGCGCGGGGTCGGTGTCGCAGGCGCCGAGATCGGCGGGGCTCCGTCGACCAGGCCGGGCAGGCCAAGGTAGGAGCGGACCGAACGCGAGGCCGCGTCCAGCCCTGTCTCGGGCGACGGGCTTGCACGGACCAGCCGTTCGTGGCCTGTCCTCCTACGAGGGTGCCGTTCTGTTCTTGTCGCCGGGGTGCCTTGGGCCCATCTTCGAGTGTTGCTGGGCCCGTTCAGGATGATCCGTGGGCGGCGTTGATCAGCCGGTCCAGAAGCGCCTCGGCGACAACGGGGTTGGAAGGTCCCGCCGAGGTGGTGCTCGGCCGGACAGCGGCCTCGGTGCTGCCGGCCGTGACACGCCTGCTCGGCGGGCACGCCCCCGGGGGCGAGAGTGCGGACCGTCTACAGCGCGTCCCTGGGGACCGACTCGTTCCAGGTGCGCGAGGCGACGCGTCGGCCGCCCTCGTAGGCGTCCAGCGTGGCGTTGACGTGGAACATTTCGGAGTCGCAGGTCAACGTGGTGCTCGTGCGGACCTGTACATCCCAGTCCTGGCGACGAAAACTCATGGTCCACGTCACCTCGCCGGCCGGTGAGGTGACGTCCTCCGCGACCGAGGTGTACCGCTCGTGGACGCGGCAGCCGACGTCCAGGTCCATCGCGTCGTAGTGGACCGTGCCGCGGTCCTTGACGATGTTCAACGCCGCCCGGTAGTCGATCAGATCGCGGCTCACCTCCCAGCGCTGCTCGGGCGGGGTCACCTGGGTCGTCGTGATGGGGGCCGTGCCTTCGGGTGCCTCGAAGGGGACCGAGGTATCCGGTTCGTCGGCGGGGCGGACCGGCAGGAAGAGGCGGCACGGTCGCTCGTGGACGGTCAGGAGCGTGGGCCGTGGCGGTGGCCAGGCCAACGGCCAGTACGACGTGGACAGCGAAAGCCTTATGCGGTGGCCCGGCGGGAATGCCTGCGCCACACCGTTCAAGTGCAGTGTGGCCCGGACGGGTTGACCCGGTTCCAAGCGGGCGGGCTCGTCCGTGCCGTCCCGACGGGTGAGGTTGAGGACGCCGTATGTGACCCGGGTGGCGCTGCCGTCCGGGGCCACGTCCGACAGCCGGGCGGCCACCATGGCCACCGGCTGGTCCGCGCTCACCTCCAGTTCGATGCGAGGCGCCCCGAGGATCTCCAGCCGATCCGTCAACGGCTCGGTCTCGTAGACCAGGGAGCCGCCGTCCTCCTCCCGCTGGTCGTAGGGCAGGTCCGGCGGGGCGTTGTAGGAGGCCCACTTGCCGGCGAACTGGCCCACGGACAGCGGGGACCGCAGCGTCTGGCTTCCGCCGTCGTCGGGAGCTTCGTCCGCGGTGGTGAGGTGGCGCGAGCGCAGCGCGTACGGGGTGTCGTGAACGTGCTCCGAGGGCCATGTCCGCTCGTCGACCCACCGGCCGGGGCGTTCCTCGTACGAGGTGGAGGGTGGCGCGCTGTCCTGCATCCACGCCCGGAGCATCGGGCCGTCCATCGCCCCGTTGTCGGCCCCCTTCAGCCAGTGGTCCCACCAGCGCACCACTTCCTGGAGGTAGCCGATGGCGGGTCCGGGTTCGCCGAGGTGGGGGTACTTGTGGGACCAGGGGCCGATCAAGCCCTTGCGTGGTACGTCCAGATGGGCGAGCAGGCGGGTCACCGCGTTGGAGTATCCGTCGGCCCAGCCGCTGGAGGCGAGGACGGGGCAGCGTACGGCCCTGTAGTCCTCGCACACCGACGCGTGCCTCCAGTAGCTGTCGCGGCGTTGGTGGCGCAGCCAGTTCAGGACCCACGGTTCGGCGGCTTCCAGACGCTCGTGCCACATCGCGCGCCAGCGGTCGCCGACGGCGGACGGGTCCGGCGGGCAGGTGGCGTAGGCGAACATGGTTCCCGCCTCGGCGAGGTTGTCGGACAGCATTGCGCCGCCCATGTAGTGCATGTCGTCGGAGTAACGGTCGTCGGTGAACGAGGAGATGACGATGGCGCGCAGACTGCTGGGACGCCGGGCGGCGACCTGTAGGGCCGCGAACGCGCCCCAGGAGATGCCCATCATCCCGGTCGTGCCGTCGCACCAGGGCCGCGTGGCCAGCCAGTCGAGTACCGCCTCGGCGTCGCTCTGCTCGACTTCCAGGTACTCGTCGGTGAGGACGCCCTCGGAGTCACCGGTACCGCGCAGGTCCACGCGGACGCACGCATAGCCGTGCCCGGCGATGTAGGGGTGGTGGATCGAGTCGCGGACCGAACTCAGATCGCCCTTGCGGTACGGGATGTACTCCAGGATCGCGGGGACGGGGGAGTCGTCCGAGGAGACCGGGCGCCAGACGCGTGCCGACAGGTGGACGCCGTCCGGCATCGGGATCCTGACGTGGTCCTCTTGCCTGGTGGTGTGGGGGAGGTTGTCGATGTATCGCATACGTCTCTCAGGCCGTGCGGTCGGTCGTGGGGTCGTTCGGGCGGTCGAAGGCAAGTCGTAGCGCGGCGACACAGCGGTCGTACTTCTCGCGCAGGTCGTGCTCGTCGGAACCGCCGGTGAAGATGTGCGCCACCTCGTAGCTGTAACTGTCCTGCTGGTCGACGTCCGACAGACGTTGGCCCTCGTTGGGCACGACGTCGATGCGGACGCCGGGTATCTCCTTCTCGATGCGGGCCAGTTCCTCGGGCTGCGGCACCTCGCGTACGACGCCGTCGGCGAACCAGCGGTAGTACCACTTGGCGGCCAGGGCGTACGGTCCCTGCCCGGACGGCATGGCCGGATCCTCGCCCAGGGCGAGGGCGAGCATGCAGTGGTGGTTGGGCACGCCGTCGACGTAGTCGAAGAGCTCCGCGTGCGCCTGGGAGTGGCGGGGGTTGATCTCCAGGATCGAGATCCCGTCGGTGGCCGGATCATAGAAGAACTCGATGCTGAAGGTCGCCTGCCGCCAGCCGATGTGGCGCATCACCCGCTTCGACACCTCCTGCAGGCGCTCCTGCACCGGTTCAGGCAGGGCGGAGGGGTACTGGTGGCGCAGGAAGCTGGTGGAATCCGGGTAGTTGATCGAGTCGAGAACGCCGTACACGATGATCTCGCCGTCGTGCTCGTATCCCTCGACCGCGACCTGGACGCCGTTGAGCGTCTCCTCGGCGAGACAGACCTGGCCGCCGACGCCGGCCATCTCCTGCGGCAGGTCGATCCTGTCCAGGATGTACTCGAAGGGGCGGCCCACCCGGTGGATGCCCTGGCCGATGTGTTCCACGGCGGTGCGGAATTCCTCCATGTCCTTCACGCCGTAGGCGAGTTCGGAGGAGTACGACAGCGCCGGCTTGAGCCACATGGGGAACCGCACGCCCTCCGGCGGCTGCGGGTCGGACGTGTCGAGGTCCACCCGGCCGAAGCGCGGGTGCTCCGTGGCGACCTCCTGCTGCACGAGACGGCTCCAGTACTTGTGCTCGCACCTGACCACCGATTCCAGACTGGTGGCGCGCGTCCCGTACTCCTTCGAGAGCATGGCGACGAGCGTGCTCACCGGGAAGTCCCAGTAGCCGACGATCGCGTCGATCGGTTCGTCGAAGCCGTCCAGCACGCTCCGGGCGCGGTCGATCAGTTCCGGTACGGTCACCTCGCCGTGCTGGAGCTCGTGGATGGTCAGGAGGCGGTGGAAACGCAGCTCCTCGGCGTGGGGGACGGTCCGAAGGGTCCGTAGATTGGCCTCGTCGAGACCGACGACGAATACGTTGCGGGGGCGTGGGCTCACTGACGGCTCCAGGGTTCGGTGCAGGGAACCGGCCGTGTACCCACGGGCCGATCAGGCACACGGCAAAACCCCCGGCGGCGTCAGGGCCCTCAGAGGTGGAACGGATCCCTTCGGACGGAGCCTGTCGGATGTCGCTGGCGCAGTACTCCGCCGGCCCGGTCGAGTTCGGCGGCGTACCGCGCGCCGAACGTGACATGGCAACCGCGACCCGTCAACTCGTCGGCGATAGGGAGACCGAGACCGTGGGAGCCGCCGGTGACCGCGGTGGACAGGCCGTGAGGGGATCCGGATACCCGGCATGGCGATGGTGCCGGGAGGAAAGTGTCTGCCTGTCTTCGCGGACCGCCCCTCGCCCGAGCGCGCGGAGGGAGGGGGATCCTGCGGTGTTTGTTCCGGGCTGAGGTGTGTACGCGAAGAAGATGACGCACTCGAAGCGAGAAACAGAGCGAAAGTACGAAGCTCCGTCGGCGGACGATACGACCTGGCTGCCCGACCTCGCCGGGGTGGGCGGCATCGTGTCCGTCGTGGATCAGGGCACCGAAGAACTGGACGCCGTGTACTACGACACGGACGACCTGCGGCTGGTCGGCGCCTCGGCAACACTCAGGCGAAGGATGGGCGGGGACGACGCGGGCTGGCATCTCAAACTGCCGCTGTCCGGGGACAGCCGGGAGGAAGTACAGGCCCCGCTGTCCGAAACCCTCCCGAACACCCTGCGCGACCTGGCTCTTTCCCGTACCCGAGGGGCGGATGTGCGGCCGGTCGTCCGAATCCGTTCCACTCGTGGTGTACGGCAGCTCGTCGGGTCCGGGAGCACCGTCCTCGCTGAGCTGAGCATCGACTCGGTCCGCGCCGAGTCCCTGCTCGCGAGCGCCACGCGGGCCTCCTGGACCGAGATGGAGGTCGAACTGGCACCGGACACTGACCCGGCCCTCTTGGGCAGCCTGGACAAGACGCTGCGCCGGAGCGGCGTAGACCGCGCGCACGCGCCGTCCAAGCTGGCCCGAGCACTGGAGGAGACGGCGGTGGGAGCGCCCCGGCTGTCGGGCGGGTGCACCGCCGAGACCGTGCCTGGATCCGCCGGTGAAGGGATCCTCCGCTACGTTGAAGGGCAGGTCCGGACTCTGGTGAGCCTGGACCCCGCGGTACGGCGTGATGTGCCCGACTCGGTGCACAGGATGCGCGTCACTTGCCGACGGCTGCGCAGCGTGCTGCGCTCCTACCGGTCCGTCCTGGACCGGAAGGTCACCGATCCCATCCGCGAGGAACTCAAGTGGTTGGGAAACGAGCTGGGCGCGGAACGCGACCAGGAGGTACTTACGGAGCGGCTGAGTTCGAAGATCGAGGCTCTGCCTTCGGAACTGGCTTTCGGCCCCGTTGCCGCACGGCTGCAGAGGTGGGACGTCAGCAACAGTACGGAGGCCCACCGGCGTACCCTCGGCGCCCTAGACTCACCCCGTTACCTCGCCCTACTGGACTCTCTGGCCGAGTTGACGGAACGGCCGCCGGTACGCGGCAAGGCCGACCGGGAGCCGGAGAGGGTCACGGCCAAGGCCATTCTCAAGGAATACGATCGTCTCGCCGGTCGTATGGCCCATGCGCTGGAACTCGCGCCGGGGACAGAACGTGACGTGGCCCTCCACGAGGCCCGCAAGGCGGCCAAGAAGACCCGGTACGCCACGGAGCCGGCCCGCGCCGCACTCGGCAAGCCCGCCAAGCGTCTGGGCAAGCGCGTCAAAGCCGTCCAGAAGGTGCTCGGGAACCACCAGGACAGCGTCGTGGCACGTGATGCCCTGCGCGAGTTGGCCGTGGCGGCACACGAGGCCGGCGAACCCGGCTTCGCCTGGGGCCTGTTGTACGGACGGGAACAAGCCGAGGCCGACAGGCACGAACGAGAGCTGCCGACGGTATGGGCTGACGCCGCGAGGCACGATCCGCGCAAGGCGCTCGACTAGACGTGCGACCCGGCCGCAGCCTCATGGGGGTCGACCAGATGAAGTCGCCCGCGACGACGAGTCCCGACCTGAAGACGGCAGCGGTCTTCTCGCAGTGTCCTGTACCTGTGCTCGGCCAGGGGAGGCGCGGACGCATGTGTTCGGGATTTCAGCGCTGCGCCGGCCCGGGCGGAGTGTCGAAGTCGTCGGTGCCGGTTGTCCGGCGGTGCGGGGGAAGCAACAGGTCGTCTATGGTCCAGGGGTCCGCGACGGCTCCGGTGGGGGGTCCATCCGTAGCGTTCAAGCCCGCCGGGCCCAGACCTGTGCGTCCTGTGCAAGCCCTGCGTCCATCAGCCAGCCGACGGCCGCTTCGTATGCCTCGTCGACGCCGGCTGCGAGGGCACGTTCACACCAGGACAGGGCTGCCTCCAGCTGCCCGCGTGCTGCCAGTTCCGCGGCCGCCGTCAGCAGTGATTTGAGCGTCTCCGGCCTGCGCTGCACGGTCGAACCAGACGACGCATTCGTCTGTGAGGCCGGCCCAGGCCAGCACGACGCCGGTCCCCGCATGGCTTCGGCCGGTGCACAACCCGGCAGCCGCTCGAACCAGCCTGCCACCGCATCTGCCCCCCGGCGTGGATAGCTCCTCGGCTGCGAGACGGGCGACTCGTGCGTGCCCTGCGGTATAGGCCTGCTCGAACCAGGGGACTGCCTCCTCGAGCCGGTCCGCATCACTGAGCAGACGTGCGATTTTCATGTTGTCGCCGGCCTTCGACCACAGGCGGCAGGCAACTTCCATCAGTCCTCTGGCCTCGGCCGCGGCGCCGAGTTCTCGAGCGGCATCGCCCTCGCAGTGCTGGACAGCGGCTTGCCAGAACAGAGCGGGGACGGGACGGACGCGCTGTGTGCTTCGGGCGTGATCGACGCCCCGGCTGCGGAGTTCTGCTCAGTTCACCGAAGTACCCGGGGCCCGGCCAGATCGTTCCCAGGACCAGAACCGGCCCTCGGGACGGCTCTTCCAGGAGGCTGCGAAGCCCGGCGGCGATCGGTTCGCCGTAATCGGGATGCAGCAGGTAGTGGTGTGCCTCGTTGAGCCATACCACTGTCCTCGGGCCGACATGTTGAAGATCGGCGAGCGCGGCACGGGGCCGGTCGGGATCGTAGGGATGCCACAGCCGCCAGTCGTCAGGCAGGTGCCTGAGAGCTTCGAAGCAGGCTCTCGTTTTACCCGACGAGGACGTGCCCACGAGCATCACCACTTGGCTTTCGCCTTCGACGGCCCGGGCAACGGTCTGTCGTAACTCCCTGTCGTGCTCGCTTTCCACGTAGGCCGGCAGACCCGTGCTGCCGAGCAGTGTGATCGCCGGATGGACCTCCAGGCGATAGGGGTCGATCTCCCGGACGAAGCGGCCGAGGGGTTCCTCGAGTTGTGGCCGAAGGTGCGCTCGACGCCCCAGCGCCGCGGAATCATCCTGAGTCCTTCGGCGCCCGGCCCGCGTTGGACGACTCCGACGTCGACTTCGACGCCGACGCCGACGCCGACGCCGATGCCGCGCCCGATGCCGAGGCGGGCGCCGTGGTCGATGGCTTTGGTGCGGTGGCCGGTGTCGGCCCCTGCTTTGGTCACGCGGGGTGAGCGGCGGCGATGTGGGACATCAGGTGTATGCCGACGTCGTCGGAGACACTCGCTGCGGTGACCCAGACGGCCAGGAGCAGGCCGGCTGCCGCCGCGGCCGCAGGCGTGCCAGGCCCTCAAGGCGCTGCACGGCTGCGGTCCCTCTCCGCGACTACGGGTACAGCTTTTCGCCCTTGGCCAGCATCGCTACGTACTTCTCGATCCGGCGCGCCCGGGTCTCGGGCCTCTTGGCGTCTTGGACCCGGTACAGGATCGCGTAGCGGTTCTGCCGGTCCAGTGTCTCGAAGAACTCCGCCGCGGCCGGGTCGGCGGTCAGGGCCGCCGCGAGGTCGTCCGGCACCGTGGCGTTCTTCGCCCCGTCGTAGGCCGCCTCCCAGCGGCCGTCTGCCTTGGCGCGGTCGACCTCGGCCTGCCCCGGGGGATGCATCCGGCCCTGCTCGATCAGGGCGGCCACCTTGTCCCGGTTGACCTTGGACCACTTGCTGCGCGGCTTGCGCGGGGTGAACCGCTGGAGCCACCACTGGTCGTCGAACTTGGCCTTCTGGCCGTCGATCCAGCCGTAGCAGAGTGCCACGTCGAGCGCCTGGGCGTAGTCCAGCGCGACGATTCCGGGGCCCTTCTTGCGAAGCTTGAGCCAGATGCCGGGCGAGACGGCGTGATTCTCGCCGAGCCATGCCTGGAATGCCTCGGCGGATTCGAATGCGACGATCTCCAAGTCCTGAGTCACCCCAGCAGCGAACCACACCCGGCCGGTGGGCATGACGCATTCGGGCCCGGCCCCGGATGCGGGATGCCCGTGGACCTGCGTGATCATCTGTGTTCTCGACGCAGAACGATCATGCGGGAGCCACGGGCTTGCCCAACCGTACGACGTCGCTGCTCGACCTCGACGAGACAGTGAAGGCCTGCCCGACCTGCGGGGGTGTTCCACCCAGGTGAAAGGCTCGGCGGTGACCCGGCCACGCGATCTCCCTTACGGCGAGAGCGGATTGGAGTTCCGCTGGCACAAGCGCCGCTGGTGGTGCCGCGAGGCCGGCTGCCCTCGCCGGTCCTTCACCGAGCAGATCCCGCAGATGCCGGCCGGTGCCCGGCTGACCGCCCGGCTGCGGGGTACGGCCGGGCGCCGCATACGGGATGCCGGCTGCACGATCATCCAGGTCGCGCGGGATCTGCGTCTGTCCTGGCCGACCGTGATGGAAGCCTCCGCACGCAGGCCCGCGACATCGCCGAGGCACCTCCGCCGCAGGTCGCAGTCCTGGGCATCGATAAGACCCGGCGCGGACGGCCCAGGCGCCACTTGCCGGGATCCGCATCTCATTCCCGGCGGGCCGCAGCCACCTGCGCCGCCAGCGGTTCGAGCAAGGAGAGTTCGGTCGCGGACAGGGTGAGCGCCGTCGCGGCGGCGTTCTCCCGCAGTCGGGCGGACCTGCGGGAGCCGGGTATGGGCAGGACGGTGAGGCCGTGGACGCGGGACTGTTGGTGCAGCCAGGCCAACGCGATCTGTGCGGGGGTCGCGGCGTGGTCCGCGCCGATCGCGCGGACGGCTTCGAGGAGCGCGTAGTTGGTGCGAGCGTGTTCGCCGGTGAACCGGGGCATCGACAACCGGGTGTCGCCCGGGCTCAGTTCGCTGTTGTCGGGGAGCGCGCCGGTGAGCAGGCCACGGCCGAGAGGCGAGTACGCGACGAATGCCACGCCGAGTTCCGCGGCCGTGGGGACCGCCGACGTCTCGACGTCGCGGCTGAAGAGCGACCACTCGGACTGCAGCGCGGTGATCGGGTGGACGGTGTGGGCCGCGCGCAGTTCGGGGCCGGTCACCTCGCAGAGCCCTAACTGATTCTTTCAGAATGAGCCGTTGGCTGACCGCCCACCGTCGTCCTCTGCCGTCGTAGCCGCGAGCGTCGCTTTGGCGCGCTTCTCAGAGGGCGGTACGTGACTTGATGTCTGTATTGCCCTGTCGGCTGGAGTAGGCAGGCTGCTCGGAGGGCCGCCGGGCGGCTATGGTCGCGGCTGGGCGAACAATCCCTGCTCGGTCTCGACCAGGATGCCGCGCTCGGTCAGCCGCTTGAGTTTCAGGCGGGTGTTGTTCATGTTGTTGGGCGCGATCTCCATGTCCATCGCCTCGCAGACCTGCCGTGCCCGCAGCGGGGCGTGATCGCCGGCGTGACCGCGGGCTCACAGGGGCGGGCACAGTGTCGCCGGTCGGGCGCCTGTCCATGGGTGAGTGGGGCTGCCGCATGGACAGGCGTGACCGTGGGCCTCAAGCCGCTTCGAGGAAGGGATAGTCGGTGTAGCCCTCGGCGCCCGGCCCGTAGAACAGTTCCGGCCGCGGCTCGTTCTCCGGGTGGCCACCCTGCCAGCGCTCGACCAGGTCGGGGTTGGCGATGAGAGCCCGGCCCACGACCACGGCGTCGGCGTGGCCGGCCTCGATCTGCTGGAGCGCCTGCTCGCGGGTGGTCTGCCCCCCGAAGGGGCCGTTGTTGACGATCAGCTTGCCGTCGAAGCGCCGCCGCAGCTCCTGTACAAGGTCGCCGCCCGGCTCGGTGTGCAGTACGGAGAGGTAGGCCAGGCCCAGCGAGCGCAGTTGGTCGAGCAGGGTGCCGTAGGTGGCCAGGACGTCGTCCCGGTCGGTCTCGAAGACGTCCCCGAAGTCGACCTCCGGCGAGATCCGCAGCCCGACCCGATCGGCACCGACGGCCTGGGCGATGGCCGTGACGACCTCGACGACGAAGCGGGCGCGGTTGTTCGGCGAGCCGCCGTATCCATCGGTGCGCTGGTTGGCCGCCGGGGAGAGGAACTGGTGGAGCAGGTAGCCGTTGGCGCCGTGGATTTCCACGCCGTCCGCTCCCGCCTCGATGGCCCGGCGGGCCGCGGTGACGAAGTCCTCCACTGCTGCCCGGATCTCTGCGGTGGTCATCGCTTCCGGTACGGGGTAGGGCTGTTCGCCCTTCTCGGTGAACGTCTTATTGTCGATGGCGATCGCGCTGGGGGCGAGGATGCGGCGGCCGCCGTTGATGTCGGGGTGGGTGCCACGGCCGGCGTGCATGATCTGCAGGACGATGCGGCCGCCCTCGGCGTGCACCGCCTCGAACACCCGCTGCCAGCCGGCCGCCTGCTCGTCGGTGGCGATGCCCGGCTCACCGACATACCCCTGCGACGCGCGGTCGGGGTAGGTGCCCTCGGTGATGATCATTCCGACGCTCGCCCGCTGCCGGTAGTGCTCGACCATGAGGTCCCCGGGGATGCCGGAGGAGCCGGCGCGGACCCGGGTCAGCGGTGCCATGACGATGCGGTTGGTGAGCTCGATCTTCCCGAGTGCGACGGGGGAGAAAAGCGACGGAACGGGCGAAGCTTCTGAAGTGTTGACAGGCATGGGTTTTCTTTCTGTGATATGGAGGGAGATGGGATGAATGTCTGCGGCGCAGGGGGTCCAGGCTGTCCCGGGGCAGGCGCGGATGCGGTCCTCGGGCAGGCGCGGGCCCGCCGGCGGTGACGCGGTTCCAGGACCGCGATCGGGGTGTGGGTGGTGTTGGCGGCGAACGCGGTGAGAGCCGCATGCCGTCGGCGTCGGTGTCGACGCCGGTCAAGTGCAACTGCCCGCCGGGGTACGGGTGTTCACTCCTTGCGCACGATCAGCGGCCGGCCAGGTGACGAAGTCTTGGGTGCCGCCGCCGGAGTCGGTACGGATCGGTGTCTGCAGCGCGCGCCGCGGCCGACTCCCTTGACGCGCCCCCGCGATGAGGACCGATACACGGCTTCGCCTGGAACGCGAGTGCGGCGGGGGTGGGAACAGCGATCTCAGGGATCCTCATTCTCACCGGCCTGCGGCACGTCCGCCGGCCGATCGCCCATCGGACAGCCTGCTTCACGAAAGCGCGAGGCTAGTTGAGCGGGACGTCCGCGACGGCCTTGAGGTGGCTGAACGTCTCGAGGGAATACCGGCCGTGGTACCGGCCCATGCCGCTTTCGCCGACGCCACCGAACGGCAGGCCGGTCATGAGCAGCTGCATCACCGGCTGGCCCCAGGCGACGCCGCCGGAGGACGTCTCGTTCACCAGGCGCGACTTGGTGGCCTCGGACGTGGTGAAGGCGTAGAGCGCGAGGGGCTTGTCGCGTTCGTTGATGAAGGCGATGGCGGCATCGAGGTCTTCGACTTCGACGACGGCGAGGATCGGACCGAAGATCTCCTCCTGCATGACCGGCGACGCGGGGTCGACATCGGTGAGAACCGTCGGTGCGATGAACAGGTCGTCGCGGTCGTGCCGGCCTCCCACCGCCGCCCGGCCGGAGTCCAGCAGACGGGTGAGCCGGTCGAAATGCCGCTCGTTGATGATCCGGCCGAAGTCGGACGCGGTCTGCGGGCTGGTGCCGAACTGGGTGTCGACCGCCGCACGCAGGGCGGGAACCAGTGCGGCGGCGGTGGCAGGATCGGCCAGGACATAGTCGGGGGCTATGCACTGCTGCCCCGCGTTGCCGAACTTGGCGCCCACCAGCCGCTTCGCGGTCTCCTCCACGTCGGCGTCGGGCGCCACGAAGACCGGCGACTTGCCCCCGAGTTCGAGCGTGACGGGGGTGAGGTTCTTGGCGGCCGCGGCCATGACGATCCGGCCGACCGTGCCATTGCCGGTGTAGAAGATGTGGTCGAAGCGTTGTGCCAGGAGGGCCGTGGTCTCCTCGGCGCCTCCCTCGACCACGGTGAGCACATCGGCGTCGAAGTACTCACGCAGGAGTCGTGAAGCGACCGCCGAGGTGTGCACCGACATCTCGCTCGGCTTGGCCACCACGGTGTTCCCGGCGGCCAGCGCGCCGATGATGGGGTCGATGAGAAGGTGCAGCGGGAAGTTCCACGGAGCGATCACCAGGACGACCCCGAGCGGGTCGTACGTGGTGTAGGCCGTGGTCGTGGGACCGAAGTGGGCGGGAACCTCCACCGGGCGGGGCTGAAGCCAGTTTTCGAGGTTCGCCAGTGCCTCGTCGATGTCGGCGACGGTGAAGTCGATCTCCTGCGTCTTGGCCTCGGCGGGGTTCTTCCTCAGATCCGCCCAGAGGGCTTCGGTCAGTTCCTGCTCGTTCTCGACCAGAAGGGCCCGCAGCCGCTGCAGCTGGCTGACGCGCCAGTCCAGGCCGCGGGTGACGCCGGTGTTGAACGTCGCACGGAGGCGGCCGACCGCCTCCGCGGCCGTTTCCGTCCGGTGCGTCCTCGACTCGGTCGCCTGTGTTGTGGTCATGGGGTGTGCTCCGTTCTTGATGCAGGCCGCGCCGTCAAAGACGTTCGTGGCATGCCGTAGTACCGGTGATGGGCAACCCGGTGGATGACGGATGAAGGGTCAATCCGTGCCTTCACCGTAACCCATGTACGCGTAAACGCGAACATGAGGTGAGGGTTATTCTTTTCTCATGGCCAGCCGCACCTCATCCCCCCTCGTCCACCCCGACACGGACGACCTCGACCTCTTCAAGATCATGAGCGCGCTGACCGACGAGACCCGGCTCACCATCGTCGTCACCCTCTCCGTCTCCCCTGGCCTGGCCTGTAGCGGCTTCACGCAGGACGTCACCGCGTCCGTACTCACCCGCCACTTCCGCGTCCTGCGCGAGGCCGGTCTCATCCGGCAGCACGATGTCGGCACCCGCCGTTTCAACACCCTGCGCAAGGAAGATCTGGACCAGCGCTTCCCCGGACTGCTCGACCTCGTCCTCAAGGAGAGCGTCGGCCGCGTCGAGCCCTACACGAGCACCGAGAGCGCCTAACGCTCCGGGGCGCCCCTCCGCGGCCGCGACGAACCGGACCCACCGCAGCCAGGTGTCCAGCTTGCAGCCGGCTTCGATCACGTCGAACAACACCCCGTGCGCCGAGCGGCAGTAACCGGTGCCCCAGCAAGGCGATACGCCACCGGCCCCGACGTACCCGCTTACACGGAGGCGACGTACTACGCCGAACCCGGTTCCCCGTCGGCGGAGGCACTACGATTGCTGGCCAGCTGGGGCACCGACGCGGCAAGGGCGGGAGCCGGGATGCCGTCGGCACGCACGGCTTGATGAACAGTTGATCATCGGTAGTTGGCTGCGCGCCACGCCCAGCGTCCCTTCGCACGCCAGACGCCTCCGGGGGCAGTGCCGGATTCAGGACGGCGCGGGCGTGCTGCGGGTAGGCAGTGGAAGAACGGCGGCGCCGCTGCGCAGGGCGTCGTTTTCGAGGGCCGGCTGGCGGATGGCCTCCTCGTACAGGTTCCGGCGGGATGACTTCTCCCCGCACGTCTGCCGCGTCGACATCAGGCACCGCTCCAGGTGACGCACCCGCAGCTCCTCCACCCGTCGCGGCGGTTCCGTGAGCCCGTTGACCGTGGACACCTCCCGGTCCCAGCTCGTGTCCTACAGACGAGGTCCACGCTCGTCGCGACGACGCCACCACTCGTACGCCGCCCGGTCATCCATGGACGCGTCGCGCCAGTCAACGCCGGCCTCGCGCGAACCACAGAAAGTCGAAGTACGTGCGCAGATCCCGCCGCCCAGGTCGTGGCGGTCACCATCGACGCGGTCCAGTCGGGTGTCCTCCTGGAGAGGACCGGCCTGACCGCCGGCGACGCGTTCTCCGAGCTCGGTGACCTCCTGCTGGACGGGCTCAGTTCGGAGCAGGGCGCATTCGAGCCTCCGTCCACAGCTGTGCGCTCGCCCGGGGACCAGGTCTCGGCGCCCAGGTAAAGCCCGAGGCAAGGGGGGCACCTCCCGGATCGTCTCTGACAGGCACCACCCCCGCATCCCACGACGTGCGCTCTCAATGCCTTCCGAGGGCAGACCTCGGACCCGTTTTCGACACAGGCGCGCGTCAGAGACCCGACCGACTTGGCGCCGATGAGCGTCGGCACGTTGCGCTGTCACGTCGTGGACGGTCCGGCTTTCACTACATGAGGGCGCACGTGGGTGACTCGGACACGGCCAGGAACTGGTGAAACTGGCGCACCTTGCGCGGCGGCAGGAACACCCGGCGGCCCTGCGCCGCTTGGCCGCCGCCCCCGCCACCCTGAACTCCCCCAGCCCGCCCGGCGGGGGCACCTCAGGCACCAGCAGGGACCCCTCACCCAGCCGCATCCCGCAGTGAACAAGACCATCGGCGAACAGGGCGTTGCGCTCGCCGTGCCGTCCCCGCCACGCCGGGTCAGCGCCGCCTTCCGGTACCTCCCCGCGCAGTCCCACGTTCTGCCACAACAGGTTGTCCTCGAAGGACACGAACCGCAACGGCTCGTTCTCTGGATCTTGCTCTTCGATGCCTTTGCGGGCGATGCGGTGGCGGATGCCTCGCTTGCGGAGCCATCGGCGCACGGGCTGCGGATCACCCGGCTTTGCAAATCCACCGGAACGGCCATGCCGGAGCCGTGCACGAGCGGGCCGTGTCGGTTCTCTCAGCCGTCGCCGTCAGCGCTTTCGTCCTCGCTGCGGGCGATCCGCCACAGGAGCACGGCTACTGCGGCGCGTTGGCGTCCGCCGGGCTTCGTGACCGCGTAGCCGAGCTGGGTCGACAGCCAGGACAGGCGTTCTTGCAGGGTCGAGTGGTGGAGGTGGAGGCCGGTCGCGGCCTGCCGCAGACTCGCCTGGTCGAGCACTGCCCGGAGGGTGTCGATCACCCAGGGATGGGTGACCGGCACCTGGTCCAGGCGGTGCACGTCGGTGGTGGTGGCCGCCTCTCGCGGTGTGATCCGCTCGGCGAGCACGGCGAGGGCTCCGAGATCGTCGTATGCCACCAGGGACGGGCCGGGGCCGTCCGCGCGGTCGGACAGCCGCAGCGCGACACGGGCCCGCTCCAGGGCGGTCGGCAGGTGGGCCGGCCGCCGGGTGACGGCCGGCCCGGCCCGCAGGTCCTGGGGCAGGGCCGCTGCTTCCGGGACGAGGGCGACGGCGTCGGCCCCGATCCGGGTGGTGCGCGGTGTGGACGGTCCGGGGGAAGCCGTGACGACTACGGTCACGGGGCAGGTGAGCCCCAGCATGCCGACGGCGTCGAGCCGGTCGGTCTCGGAGACATCGAGGTCGCAGGCGATCCTCACCGCGGTATCGGCATCGCGTGGACGGAGTCGCCCGTGAGCGTCTGGATCGCACCGGTATCAGGTAGTGGACAGTGTTCCGGTCGTCGAGCATCGGGCGGATGAGGTTCTGGCCAAGACGTGGACGCCGGTGCCCGGTGCCCGGTGCCGTCGACGGTGAGGGCGGCTGGCTTCCCCCGACGGGGCAGGCCGGGTCACCGGCTGCTCGCGCTGGTGGCGATCGCGGGGAGGACGGCGAGAGCGAGGATGCCGCCGGTGATGGCGAGGACGGGGTAGCCGGAGGCACAGACGACGAGGCCGGACCTGAAGCCCCCGGTGGCTTGGCGCGGGTGGCCGGCGGCACGGCATCGGTGATCATCGCGGTGCCGGAGACGAGGCCCAGGTTCTAGCCCAGCCGCGGCTGGCGCTGCGGCGGCGGTGGTTCCGGCGGCGAGGGGGGGGGGAGGTCGGAGGCTGCGGCTATCGGCGTACGGCCGTACCGGTCGACAGCCAGCCGGTCAGCGGGGAGGGCAATACAGACATCAAGTCACGTACCGCCCTCTCAAGAGGCGGGGCTGTGCCCGTGTCGACCGCTACTGAGTTCCGGTGCACACGAGGGACGCACCCTAGTGTCGGCCAGCACCCCGCCTTCGGCGTTCCCGCAGACTCACCGCCCAGGCGGCCAGGACCAGGACGAGGCTCGAACCCGCGACGATCCGGTCCGCCGGGGTGCCGAACATCTGCTCCGACGCGGAGACAACCCCCGCCACTCCGGCGGCGAGAAGCAGCATCGGCAGCCGGCGCCACCAGGCTGGCAGCACGTCCATACGCCAGACAGACCAGCTCATCCAGGCAGTGACGAGCACGATGCACCAGGCCAAGCCACTCATGAGAACTCCATGAACTGCAGGCACCCGAACTTCGTTTGATCGGCGCGAGGATCTTGCTCCCTGCGGGTGGGCGAAGGCAAGGGCTCACTGCCGGGAGATTCCGGAGCACTTCCTTCGGGGCTGTGTGTGCAGACTAGGTAGGGCGTGTCGGCTGGTGGGCGACGATCTTCATCGGCAAGGTCTGTGGAGTGTCCGATGATCTTGTCCCTGATGACCTGTGGCAGCGCATAGCCCCACAGCTGCCGCAGCCCGCTCGAAGGCACCTGTACCCGGGCCGGCTTCGGGTGCCTGACCGTGTTGCACTGGCCGGCATTGTCTACGTGCTGCGCAAAGGTGTGGCCTGGCGGGATGTGCCCGCCAGTGTGGTGGGCTGCTCGGGCGTGACCCCCTGGCGCCGCCTGCGGGACTGGACCGAAGCGGGCGTCTGGCCCCGGCTGCACGCGGAACTCCTTGCCGAACTGCGCAAGGCGGGTTTGCTGGAGATGGACGACTGCGCGGTCGACGGCTCCCATGTCAGGGCCCTCAAAGGGGGGATCACGTCGGGCCGTCGCCGGTCGACCGAGCCCGTCCCGGCTCCAAGCACCACCTGATCGTCGACCGCCGCGGAACCCCGCTGGCCGTGTCCGTGACGGGCGGAAACCGGCATGACGTGACGCAACTGATCCCACTGCTGGACGCGATCCCGCGAATACGGGGGCTTCGAGGACGTCCGCGCAGCAAGCCCAAGCGCCTGTTTGCCGACCGCGGCTACGACTACGACAAGTACCGCCGGCGGCTGTGGCAGCGCGGCATCAAGCCCTTCATCGCCCGACGCGGCGTCACCCACGGATCCGGCCTGGGCAAGACCCGCTGGGTCCTCGAGCGCACCTTCGCCTGGCTCCACCAGTTCAAACGACTGCGCACCCGCTACGAACGCCGCCGACCTCCACCAGGGCCTCTTGGAACTGGCCTGCAGCATCATCTGCCTCCGACGACTCCGCACGTCATTGTGAAACGATCAGTAAGTAGCGGCGTTCATGAGATCGAGGGCGCTGTGCTGTCGTGCGGCGTCGACGGTGTCCACAGGGCCGTACCAGTGCAGGCCGTACTGGTCCAGGGCGTTGCGGTCGCTGCTGTGGGCAAGGTTGGCCTGGCGCTGGAGGTAGGCGGTGTAGGGGTGGTCGGTCAGTGCGCTGTTGAGCTGTGCCAGGCCCCGGACGTCGGCGCCCTTGAAGGAGGGCCCGTCGGCTCCGCAACTGCCCGTTTCGCAGGGGTCCTTCAGGGTGCCGTCGGCAGTGTTGAGCTGCGACGAGGTGGTGTTGGCGTCGGCGATACGCCGGGCGGTGTCCAGCAGGGCACTGTCACCGGTGGCGGTGTGGAGCTCGGTGAGGGCCGCGATGAGGACACCCTGGTTGTAGGACCAGACGGTGGTGTCGCCGGTCTTGCAGGTGGACAGTGACAGGCCGTCGGAGACGGTGTTGCCGGAGGTGATGAGACCGGTGCCTTTCAGCCATGACCATGCCGCCTGGGCCCGGCCCAGGTAGACGGTGTCACCCGGGATGCGGTTGTGCAGTGCCGCGTTGAGCTGGATGTAGAGGGAGTTGGGGATGGCGTTCTTGGTCGACTTGGCGGTGCTCCAGTACACCCCGCCACCGCATGTGGAGTCCCAGTACGACGCCATGTAGTCCGCGTCCGCTCGCGCGGTGTCGAGGTAGCGGCTGTCCTTGGTGAGATCGTAGGCCGCCACCCAGGCAAGGCCCCACCAGCCCGTGTCGTCGATGTAGGAGTTTCTGAACTGACCACTCTGGGCGTTGATGTTGAGGTCGTATGTCCGTCCGACGGCGTACTGGTAACTCGTGATGCCGGTCTTGCGGATATCGCCGATCAGGGATGTCAGCGCGTTGGCCGAGTTCCACCACCCGGTCGTCGAGAACAGCCCGGTCCCGTAGTCATAGAACTCCATGAGCGCGGTGGCCGCGGCGCCGCGGCGGTCCGCGGCATTCCAGGTGGTACGGGCCCAGGGCGTGCACGCGATGTCGGCTCGGTCGCCTGCCTTGCCGCAGGCCCGCAGGGCCCCCACTCCGTGGTTGGCCCAGTCGTCGGCGTTGTACATCAGGGTGCGCCATCCCCGCTGACCGGACGGGATGGTGGTGTCACCCAGTCGGCTGCCCGAACTCCATGTGCGGCCGCCGTCGAAGGACCGGTCGAGCCAGACTTCGTCCGTGGGGCTTCCGTTGTCGATCGAGGCCCAGCCCATGTCGTCGCTGTCGTCGAGGTGCAGCGTGATGGAGCGCGAGAACAGGGTGGTGGTGACGGGCATACGGTCGCCGGGGGAGAGCGCAGGATCCCTGCCGTCGCAGTACTTGTCGCACACGGTGACGGCGGCCTGGGCCGCGCCGGGCACGAGGACAGCCGACATCGTTGTCATCATGCTGAGGGCGAGAGCGGTGATGGTGGTGCGGAGGAGATGCATGTGAGCTCCTGTGGGGGTACGGCGCGCCATGCTGTGCTCGCGAACGGGGAAGGGGCACACGGCCGGGATCGAAGCTGCCGGCATGCGGTCTGCTGTCAGCTGCTGAGCCATGGTGCCGCTGCGTGCGGATGGTGAAGGCGGCCCGGGAGGCAGGGAGTTGGCCGGACACCCGGCTGGTTGCGGGTGACCGGATGGGTTGTGGGGGTCCTGGGCCGCTGCGGGGCTGAAGACCATCGTGTGCAGCCGGTGTCGGATGCGCCGTCTTGGTCTGTGCAGGCAGCCCCGCCCGTAGGATCGGGAAATTGCATGCGCCTGTCAATGGCCAAGTAACCTGAACTGCCCCTAAAGGCGGCTTGCATGGGGAACCTGGCAAGCCCAGCGGTCCAGGAGGAGGGGACGAGCCGTCAGTGATGGTGGGCGCCATCTACCAGTGTGCTGACGTGTGGGGTGCCATGCCCGGTGCGAGGCCTCCCGCGGATCCCCCCCCGGGGGCGGGAGGCGAGTCCAGGGAGACGCGGGAGACGACGCTTCGCGGTGTTCCGGCCGCGTGCTGGTGGACCCGACACGAGGTCGAGTCGCCGCTGACCATGCTCGAGCGTGAGGTGATCAATGAGGGCCTGGCCGCCTCGCGTTCGAATCCCGGAGGCTGGAAGTAAGGCCGGCGCTCTGACCACATACGTGCACCGACTCGGGTAGCCGGAACCCGGCTCACATGGGGCGGTAATCTCTGCGCTCGGCCGGATGTTCCGCCGGCAGTCGAAGGGAAGCGGGCAATGGGGTTTGCGCGGCAGGTCGGGACGGGTGCGGGAGCGGAGAGAGAGCCGAGCCTGCTGCCGGCTCTTGGGATGTTCATCGTGCTTGCCGCAGTACTGGAACGCTGTCTGTCGCTGGTCGGTGGACCGGAGACGTACATACTCTGCGGTGACCTTGTAGCGCTGTCCAAACGTCTCGACCGGGAAGCCGGCGTGAACCGGTGGCTCCTGCTGGCCGGCCTCGTGCTGTCCGTGGCCGCTCTGGTCATCCCACACGTGCGCCGCGGACGAGTTCTTCCCGTGCTCATGCTGTCGTCGGTTTTGATTTCGGTCGTTCTGGCGGACGATTATGCGGCGCGTGCGGATGCCGTCGCCTTGCGGATCTCGACATCCCAGACTTGCGACGAACCCACGAACGTCTACGACACTTCCCGAGGCTGGTTCAACTGGAATCCGCTCGGCTGACCGTGCACGAACTCGCTGCGGATGCGGCCACGTTCCCGGCGTTCGGCGGCCAGGACGTCACGGTGGCTGCCGTTCGCTGCGTTACGCCACCGGAGGTAGGTAGGCGGGTCGGGGCGCGGCGCTGTCCGACCTTGATGGAGGGCTTCACGGCTGTCGCCGACGGTCTTCCACGGTCCCTCTTGCTCGTCAACGGAAACGGCAGCACGGGCTGGTCGCCGGAGGGACAGGCAGGGGGGCGGCGGTCGCGCACGCGGGCGTGCCGCGTCCCGGCGGTGGACGATGCCCTGTGTCGAGCGGTACGGCGGTGGCGAGTGCCACCTGCGGCGAGGTGCCGCGGCAACAAGGACCGTCGCACGGCCAGCGGCTCACTCCTGGGCGAACACGGTGCCTCACGGGGCCGCGCGGTGGGCTCAGGCGGTGCTCCGGCGAATGCCGCGCTGTGACCAGTGGCCGGTGGCCGGTGGCGGTGGCGGTGCCGGAGCCGAGGCCCCGGCACCGCGCCGCAGCTACGCGCGCTTCACCGTCAGCGTCACCGCGTTGCCGCTGGCGTCGGTAGCGGTGACGAGCAGCCGAGAACCTCCACCAGTCGCCTGTGCCGACCGGGGCTTCCGTGTCGGGTTCGCGGTGTGGCTGCTACGAGGGAGGTGCTGGGTGTGTCTGCCGGGCTCGGGGTGGGCGTGGGTGGCGGGATCAGTGCGGGTCTCCTACCAGGCGACGGGCAGCTCGATCGGGAAGCGCCGGATTGTCTCGGTGTCCCAGCGGATTTCCTGAGGTGGGACCGCGAGCCGCAGACCGGGGAACCGGTCCAGCAGCCGTCCGATGGCTACTTCCAGTTCTGCCATGGCCAGGGGTACGGCGATGCAGCGGTGTCCGCCCCAGCCGAAGGTCATGTGCGGTGCCGGGGGCCGGTCGGGGTCGATGGACTGCGGGTCCGGGTATCGCTGCGGGTCGCGGTTCGCCGTCAGGTACGACACATGGACGAAGTCGCCCTTTCTGATCCGTACCCCGGCCATCTCCACGTCCTCCCGTGCCACGCGGGGAATGCCGACTCCCTTGCGGAAGGGGATGACGCGGAGCAGCTCGTTCAGGACGTCCGTGAGGGTCTCCGGCTGGCTGCGCAGGCGTTTCATCAGTTCGGGCCGGGTCAGGAGGAGGTAGCAGATGTCGCTGATCTGGCAGGTGGCCGTGTCCTGCCCGCTGAGCGTCAGCGTGAGCGCCATCACGGCCACTTCCTGGTCGTCGAGTGTGTCCTCGCCGTCCTTCGCGCTGGCCAACGCGCTGATCAGGTCGTCGCCGGGAGAACTCCGCCGCTGTTCGACCAGTGCGGTGAAGTAGTCGCGCAGTTCGGTCTTGGCGGCTGCGGCGGTCGTGCGGCTGTCCGGGCCGGTGGCGAGGAGTCGCTGCAGGTTCTGCTGCATCCGGCTCCAGTCGCCCTGGGGAATGCCGAACAGGTCGAAGACGGTGTGCCGGGGGAGAGGGTTCGACAGATGGCCTACGAGATCCGCCGGCGGTCCCTGCTCGGCCATCTCGTCGAGCAGGGCGTCCGCGAGGCGGGTGATCCTTGCTCGCATTGCGTCCACCCGCCGCTGGGTGAACGCCTGCGAGGCCAGGTGGCGCAGGCGGCTGCTGTGCGGCGGGTCCATCACATTGATCGACTCGGCGGAGACGATGGGCTCCGGCGTCAGCCGGGGGAAGTCGGACCCCATGATTCCCGCCCGGCTGAACCGCTGATCAGTGGTCACCTGCTGCACCCCCTCGAAGCCGGTGACCAGCCAGGCATCGGCGTCACCGTAGGGCAGCCGGATCCGGGCGATGGAACCACGGTCCATGAGCGCCGTCAGGGAGGGATCGAACTCCAAGCCCTCACTGAAGTCGAACGGACAGGTGATTGCTTCGTCGCCTGAGGTCATCGCACTGTTCTCCCTGGTTCGCCGACTTTGCTCTTTCATGAATAGGTCACTCGGCGGCATCGGGCCACCGCTGTACCTCCGGTGCGCTTCCCCGCCCCGACGCCCGCGCGGCCGGCGGACAGCGCCGTGGGTACACGGAGTCGCGCCGCTGGAGCCGCATGTGTCCGTTGAGCGGGCGGCGTGGAGAGCGATGGGCCCATCACAGGAGAGTGATCAAGGCAGCCCTGTTCCGGAAGCGGACTTGGATCCCCTGGCGTGATCCTTGAGAGCGTTTCGGCAGGTGGAAGGCGGTCCACGTACGACACGACGGCTGGCACCCCGGACTGCGCGGCGAGCGGCCTCGACAAATACCTCCACGCCCGCGACCAGCAGCCCGGCAGTGGCGTCGCCGCGCTGTCCGCCGACGCGTCGGGCGGTGCGACCCGCACGACCGCACGGCCCTGGGGCGTCCACACGCCCTACGTCGAGTCGGTGGCCGCGCCGGGCCATGCTCCCCGACCCCCACCCACACGCTCGCCGTCCCGTTCCAGCTCCCGCCCGCCGCCACCGCCCTCACCCTCAGTGCCCCGGCCATCTCGGCCCGGGCGGCGTGGCTGACCGTCGTGGGGGGCAGCTCGCCAAGGGCTTCAACACGACCGACAGCCGTACGAGCACGGGCTGCTCACGGCCGAGGTCGGCGAGGCACTCACGGCGTGGCGCAAGGGCCCGCCCGACCGCGGTGAAGAACTCGCCGACGTCTTCCGCCACCCCACGGCGATCGCGGAGATGCTGGGCGTCGACCTTGGTGAAGAGGACGAACGAAAGATCGCAAAGAACGCCCGACGTGAGTACACCGCCAGGGCCAACGGCGTACTGGTGCCATCCACGCCCTCGGCGTGTTCACCGGCGGCCAGGCCGTCCAGCAGGTCAATGCCGGCCTCCGAGCCATCTACCTGTCCGGCTGGCAGGTCGCCGCCGACGCCAACCAGGCCGGCACACCTGCCACGGAGGTCCAGCCGCCGGGCATGGCCGGCTCGGCGCGCCCCAACTGAACCCCGCGGACCGGCTGAGCACAGCGCCCCGACTCCACCCCCGCGGACCGGCTGACCGGCTGAGCACAGCGCCCCGACTCCCCCCGCTGAGCGGCTGAGCACAGTCGAGGCAGGCGGCTGCTTGTCGCCATACCGGTTTCACCACCGTTGCCAGACCTGAAAACGCTCTGAAACCGCGCTGAATGGGGGTTCGGCCACGCTCTGCGGCATGACGACGACGGCCCCGTCAGGGCCGGCGGCCCGGGAGGGGATCACCATGAACGGCCTGCGACTGATCCGTCGGCACGCGGCGGCCTTCGGGCGCTTCGCCGGGCTGGGCAGTGTGGTCACCCTGGCGGCTTCCGCAGCCCTGGTCCTGCTCTCGCG
This sequence comes from Streptomyces sp. NPDC026538, assembly GCF_055567535.1. Lineage (NCBI taxonomy): Bacteria > Bacillati > Actinomycetota > Actinomycetes > Kitasatosporales > Streptomycetaceae > Streptomyces > Streptomyces sp. NPDC026538. Next base: position 94,939 of record NZ_JBVHQG010000006.1, on the reverse strand, counting down.
GTGGATTCCGTGGATGGCGGCGAATGCGCTGACCACCGTCGTCTCCACCGTGGTCGCGACCGAGCTGCACGCTCGTGTCTCGTTCGGCCACGGACGGCCCGGTCTGGCCGGCCACCTGAAGAGCGCGGCCACCACTGCCCTCGGATGGCTGGTCACGTCCGCCGCGGTCGGCGCGCTGACCGCACTTCGCCCCGGCGCCGGACTCGTCCTGCAGCAGACGGTGTACCTGTCGGCCACCGCGCTCGTCGGGATCGGCCGCTATCTCGTGCTGCGTACGGGTGTGTTCGCCCAGCGCACCCCTCGGCCGCGAACCGACGGCGTGCGCTTGCGGGCCGCGTACGACCCGGAGGTGCGACGGCGGGCGGCAACAGGACGGCGGCCCAAGGGTCTGGGCCGGCGGCGCGTGCCGTGGGGGTCGGCAGTAGCACGGTCAGGCAGTCAGGAGGTTGCGGCGTAGGTCCAGAAGTCGCGCATCCAGGCGGTGAAGGCTGGGCCGGGCAGGCCGCAGGGGGTGAGGAGGACGGTGACCGTATCGGTGGCCGGGACGATGTGGGCGGCGGTGCCGGTGCCGCCCACCCACCCGTAGCGGCCGGGGACGTTCCAGGGCTCCGCAGAGGTGATGTCGACCGATCCGCCGTAACCCCAGCCCTGGCCCTGCAGGAAGAGGGAGCCCTCTTCGCGCTGCACGGGGGTGAGGTGATCCGTCGTCATGAGGCGCACGGACTCCGGGGAGAGCACGGTGCCGCCACCGGCCAGCAGCATGCGGCCGAAGGCGAGCCAGTCCGCGGCGGTGGCCACCAGACCGCCCGCACCCGAGGGAAACACGGGCGGAGTGGACCAGGCGCCGTCGGGAGCGTCGGCGAGGGTGAGGGCGCCGTCGGGGTCGGTCCGGTAGTAGGGGGTGAGGCGGTGTCGCGCCGCGGCCGGTACGGCGAATCCGGTGTCCACCATCCCGAGCGGCTCGAAGATCCGTTCGGCCAGGAATTCCGGCAGCGGGCGCCCCGCCGCGCGTGCGACGAGTACTCCCTGCAAGTCGGAACTGGCGTTGTAGAGGAACGCCTCTCCGGGCTGGCGCAGCAGCGGAAGGCCCGAGAGCGCGGCTACCCACTCGTCCGGAGTCGCCGTCGGACGCGGCCCGCCGTTGTACACGGCCACGTCCGCGAACAGGGGCTGAAGGACCGGCGCGGCGAAATCCGCCCCGAAGCCCCACCCCGAGCGCGACGACAGGACGTCTTCCACGGTGATGGGACGGGCGGCCGGCACCACGTCGTCCAACCCGCTGGCGGGAGTACGGACGACCACCGGGGACGCCAGCTCGGGCAGCCAGCGCGCGATCGGCGCGTCCAGGGTGAGCACGCCATCGTCGACCAGCGCCAGCACGGCGGCGGCAGTCACGGGCTTGGTGATCGAGGAGAGCCGGAACAGAGCGTCGGCCTGCAACGGCGCCGAGCCTCCCGGCTCCGCCGATCCCACGGCCGCGACCTCCACGTCGCCGGCACGGTCCACCAGAGCCACCGCCCCGGGAAAGACCCCCTCGGCAACGTACTTCTCCAACATCGCGGTCAGGTGGCTCATCAGGCCCAGCCTCTCGTTGTCGGCGCCGGTTACAACTCTAGGACCGGCCGTCCGCCAAAAACTCATCGGCGCCGACCCGCACACCCCGCTTTGCCGGCCCTCGGGCAGAACACGCCGACGAAGCCCTGCCCTCGACCGCTGGTGCCCGTGGTTCCCCGCCCGATCGAGCACGCGAGGGGCACGACTCACTCCGACAACGCCAACGCGTGCGGGAGATCGTAGGCGTCCCGTAGCAGGCGTCGGACTCTCGAGTGGACCTCTGGAGGGAACCGCAGACCAGGGTGAGCTCGTGTCCTGGTGCAGACGGAAGGGGAGACGCGGCGCGGTACGGAGGAAGGGAAAGGAGGGACCATGCAGATCATCGAAGTGACCGGGTACGCCGTCCGCTCTGCTGTGATCCGCATGAGGCGGACGGGGACGCCACTTGAATTCGTGATCTTCCCGATGCTGCATGTGGCATCGCCGACGTTCTACTCCCAGGTCCGCCTCCGACTCAGGGAATGCGACCTCATAGTCATCGAGGGAATCCGGGGAAGATCGGCCGGAGTGAGCGCCCTCACGCTCGCCTACCGGTTCGCTCCGCGCCGACGGCGCAATGGCCTGCAGGAACAGCGCGATGAACTGGTGCTCCCCGAAGGCGTACCGGTGATCAACCCGGACGTGACCGCCGCCGAGGCGATCGCGGACCTGAAGACACTGCCGCGGTGGACGTACGTACTGCTCATGGTCGCGGCCCCCGTGATGGGCCTGGTGTTCGCGCTGCGCGGCCCCCGCGCCTTCCTCGACGAAGACCAGGAGGTCGAGGACCTGCCGTCGACACTGCGGGCGGAGATGATGGCAGACAGCCCTGTGGTGCACGCGATGACCGACCGGCGCGACCAGCGACTGCTCGACGCGCTCGGCGAGATCCACTCGGAACGCGGCGACGAAGCGATCCGGGTGGCCGTCGTCTACGGAGCCGGGCACGTCCCGGCGATCGTCTCAGGACTGTGGAACCACTACGGGTACCGGCCGCGCGAAGCCGAGTGGCTCACCGTCCTTGTCCCGGGGTAGACCGCTACGGGACTGTCCCCGCCCGTGGCGGGGCCGGCGCCGCACTTGGGCGGCGCGGCCCGTGCCGTTCCCGCCGGTGGTTGTCGCGGCAGCATCGACGGCGGCGGTCTGCATCCCGACCGTGCCGACGGCCCGTCAGTACCCGCCCGCCCTGCCGTTCGTGACCACGCAGCACTGGAGCCTGACTACAGGCAGCCGGGTCGCGGTACCAATACCGCCCGCGGACTCCGGCACCCGGCATCCCATCCCGTTCGTGTACCTCAACGGCGGACCGGTCCGTGGAATCTCGGTGCTCGACCACCGGTTCCTGCGGCTCCTGGCACGCCAGGGCTACGACGTCTACGTCTGCGAACAGGCCGGTGGCGGACGAAGCGATCTGTACCCGCGACGAGATCCCTGCCTTCCTGCACGACCACAAATGAAGACGTTGCAACCCGACACCGGCGACGGCGGGCCAACCCTCGAAGCCGCCCGGGCCCTGCGGCGATTACGGCAAAGGACTTGGAGCTTCCCTGAGGAAATGTGGTGGCGGATGCACGGCGGCGGGGCGACGATCTCCCGGTACTCGCCGATGAAGGGGATTCTTATGGGCGGTGTCGCTCCGAGGGAGCTCATCTCCCTCGCCGATGACGAGGGGAACAGCGTCACCGTCAACGTCCTGGGGCGCAGTCCCGGGTGGGCTGCCGGGCTCGATGCCGAGATCGTCGTAGGGACGCCCTTTGTGTCCGGCCGCTGCTACCTGGCGTTGTGCGTTTCGAAGCTGGAGAGCTGGTCCGACGCGCTGAACAGGCTCGACGCCGGCGAGGATGTCGCCTGGATGGAGATGAGCAGGGGGGCGTCCATCTTCATCCGGCTCACTGGCGAGCGTGACTGTCCGGAGGTGGTCGTGGAGGACGAGTCAGGATCCATGGTCACCGTGCATGTGCCGATCGCTCTGCCGGACGACTGGATCGCCGACCACCGACAGCGTCTGCACCAGCTGATGAAGCACTGGGTTCCGATGCTCTCGGCGTAGGGAGACAAGCTGCCGCCGGCAAAGGACACGACAACCGTGGTCGCACCCGTCCGCCGCCGTGGGCCACGGGTTTGACGGGGTATCAGCGGTGGTCGGCCGCGTCGAACCGGGCCCGTCGCAGGTTCACCTTTTCGAGTGTGGGGCCCACCGTGGCGGGCCCCACACCGGTCTCGGCGGGTCATGGCGTCGATCAGATGGTGGGCACCGTCGCGGATCAGGTCCTCGGCGACGGCTTCGCCGGGAACCTGGGGACGCTCTCTCGGAGCCCTGCGCATCTGCTCGCAGCCCATGTTCAATCTGTCCTGCGTGACGGTCCGTTTCACTCGCCTCGCGGCTGGACGCACATGGGCACCGTCATCTGCGACGCCGACTGTCATGCCCGACGCCGCCACCGCTCGGCCATCGGGCCGAGGCTTCTCCGGCGTCAGTCGGTGTGGCCTGACGCGGCACGGTCCGTGGCTCCCAGGCACGGATCACCACGGAAGACCTGGCCTTCGCCGTGGACTTCAACGCCCAGGGCAGCGTGGCGACGGCTCACGCCGTCCCCCTGGCCGCTCAAAGCGGCGTCGGCGAGGGTGAGGCCGTGGCAACCCGGGCAGCCTCCGGGTCATCGGCCCGCGGCTCTGTGAGCCACTGGCGGCGCGCGCAACGTGGGCGCGTGTAACCACCCACATGCCGCTGTCGCGCTGAGCCGGGCCGCGTGACCGGCTCGTTCGCGGTTGCCGCCCGTCCACTCACCGTGTGCGGCCAGGCGCAGGGCGACCAGCCGACGGTCCTGTGCCCCGCGGCCGTTCCTGATGTCCCGGGATCCGTTGCCGCGTCGATGCCGGCGGCCGTGGCCACCGGCCGTGACCGGGCGAGGACCGATTTCGGCCTCCTGCTGGTCGGCTGGTGCCATGCCCGGCTGGGAGCCTTGGACATCGGCGGCCTCCTGGAACCGGCGTAGCCGCGGGGCTGACCCTTCGGCCTCTCGCGCCGGCGCCGCCGGGCCGCTCTCCTCCTGCGGGCGACACCCGGTCCCTGGCGTGCGATGGGGGCCGGTCGGACAGACCGGAAGGCCGACAGGTGGCGGCCCATCCGGGAGCAATGTGCGGCGGCAGGCGCCCGATCGCCCGATCGGGTGAACGCGTCACCGGACGCGCCCCGCCCGACGCCGTGTCCACCCCCGCCACCCCGCCGCCCCCGGCTCGCACGGGTGCAGGCGCCGAGAACGGCTGCACGTCGGCGCGGCCCGGGCGCGGCTGTGCCCGTGGCGGGCTACCAGATCAGGCACCAGTAGTCGCCGTAGTGCCCGATGCCGATACGCCGGCCCTGCGGTACGAGGTTGGGGTCCGGCTGTCCCACGGCCGAAAGCGAGCAGACCGGGTCGCCGACCGCCTTGGCAGCTGCCATCCGCTTGGCGGCGGCCACCGCTTCCGGCGACGTGACCCAGGTGGTGGTTCCCGGTTTGTTGCCGGTGGTCGTCGGGGCCGGAGTCACGGGCAGCGGTGTCTGCGAAGGCTGCGAGGTTGCCGGGGGCGGGCTCGGCCGCGTCGTCGTGGGGACCGGCGAGGGCCGGGGCGGGGTCGGCCGGGGCGGGGTCACGGACGGTCTGGGCACCGGTGTCTGCGAAGGCGGTGGGGTGACCGGGGGCGGGGTCGGCCGGGGCGGGGTGACGGACGGTCTGGGCGTCGGTGTGCGGGGAGGGGCCGGCTTCGTGGTCGGGGTGTGCACCGGCGGCGGGGGAGCGGGTTTCGTTTGGTGAGGCGCGGGCCGGGTGGCGGTCGGCACCGGCCGTACGGTGCGGGTCGGTCTGGGTGCGGGGGTGCGTGCCGGCGGCGGGGTCGCCGGGGCCGGTGAACTCGGAGTCGCCGAGGCCGGTGAACTCGGGGCCGACGGCCGCGGCGAAAGGGACAGGGACGGACTCGGCGTGGACGGTGACACCGGTATCGACGGCAACGCTGTCACCGAGGGTGACAGCGTCGAGTGGGGGGCGCTGCCGCCGTGGTGGGACGACACCAGCGCCCAGGCCCCCAGACCGGCTCCCAGGGCGACCACGGCCGCTCCGCCCGCTATCCACGGAGTCCGCCGCGATGGCTGCCGGTGCCGGTTCATGGTTCTCACTGTCTATCCGATCGCCGACGGCCTCAAGCCGGAGCCCGAGCCGCCGCGCACCTCCCGGCAGCGTCCGCGGGTGCCGTGCTCGTGGCCTGGCACGGCATGTGCCGGGACGATAGTGACCCTTCGAGTGGCTGCCGCCTGCGGCACGAGCACCGGTGCCACAGGCACCGCGACCGCCTCGGTCGCCGCGAAAGTGATGCCGTTCCAGGCTGGTGACGGGGACCAGGTCGGCGGCGGGGACTGGGTCGAGTCCGCCGGGCGCCAGTCCGTCCCTGCTGCCGCCGCGACGGCCGAAGCAGGGACAGCGGCGTTCATCAGGGCGGATGCGGCGGCCTGTGCCGGCGACGGGCCATGGCCGCCCCAGCAGCCGCACGGCAACCGGCGCGCCTTGTCAGCCGACGCCTCGTCCAGGGCGTCCAGACCGGAGGGTGAGGCAAGCAGCCGGTCCCGCCCCGGCGTCCGGTCCCTCCCGGAGTTCGGACGCCGGGCACCAAGGTGGCGTGCTTGTTCTCGTCAACCTGCGTCTGCAGTGTCCGGGGCGTGTTTGACCACCGCCGCGGCAACCGCCGACCGCGGCTTCCAAGGGGTCTGGCTTCACTGGTGTGTGAGCACGCGGAACTCATTGCCGTCGGGGTCGGCCAGCAGCACCGCGCCGTCCTCGCCGTAGGTGGAGTCGAGACGCTTCGCTCCGAGGGAGAGCAGGCGATCGACCTCCGCCTGCTGATCGCCGTCCGGTGCGAGGTCGAAGTGCAGGTCCTTGCCGGGGTCCGGCATCAACGGTGGACCGCCCCACGTGATCTTCGTACCACCGTTCGGTGACTGGATGGCGGTCTCCTCGTCCTGGTCCCAGACCAGCGGCCAGCCCAGCGCCTCGCTCCAGAAGTAGCCCACGGCCTGCGAACCATCGCAGGCCAGCGCTCCGATGAAGCCACAACCGGCGAGGAAGCTGTTGCCCGGCTCGATGACACAGAACTCGTTGCCCTCGGGGTCGGCGAGCACCACATGGGCCGCGTCCGGTCCCTGGCCGACGTCGGCGTGCTGCGCGCCGAGGCTGAGCGCCCGGGCCACCGTCTTCTGCTGGTCCTCCAGGGAGGAGCTGGTCAGGTCGAAGTGCAGCCGGTTCTGGGCGATCTTCTGCACTTGGGTGGGGCGGAAGGCGACCCGGTACCCGGCGTCATTCCCGGATATCAGGGCGACGCTGTGGTCGGAATCGTCGGCTCTCTCCAAGCTCAGGACCCCGGACCAGAAACGCGCCAGGCGGTCCGGCTGGTGCGCGTCGAAGGAGAGTGCGATGAGTCGGCTGGTCATTGCGTCACGCTTCCTTGGTCCGTTGAGCGCCAACTGTCGGCAGGGCGCCATGTCAGCGCCTCGAACGAGGGTAGTTACAGCTCTCCCGCGCGGAAGTGCTGAGCTGCTGCTGATTTGTTGATCGGGGCTGTTGCCGTATCGCTGTCCTCAGACACGTGGGACGGCGGCCCACCGGTCACGGTTGATTCCGAGCGCCTTGTACGGACGTACCCGCGGTGCACACGGCACGGGCGCCAAGGGGCAACGCGACCGAGGCCGTTCGCGGCTCGGGGAGGAGACGAGAGAGAACGGCGCGCCCTGGACCGCCCCGTGAACGGTCACTTCTTCCCGCTGCCGAGGATCTGGCCGGGCAGGTCGGGTCGCCGAGTGGGCCGGTGTCCGGGCCGCGCGGCTCGCGTGCGTGGTCCCGGGGCCGGCGTTCCTGGCGGCGACCGCGCGCCTGGCGAGGGCGGACAGCACCACGGGATGAGCACGTCGATGACCCAGGCGGCTGTGCCGGTTTCTCCGGGGGCCGTCTGTTGGTGACTTCGGGCGTCGGGCCTTGCTCCTCGGCGTCGCTGCGTAGGGTTGGGACTCCGGAGGGATCAGGGGGGCTCGTGAGTCTGAAGAACGCTTACTTGGAGACCGCCGCGCAGGCCGTGGCGTTGCTGGACGCACCGGAAGTGGCGGCCTCGTGGGAGAAGCCCAGCGCGTTGGCGCAGTGGACTGTCGGCGGTCTGGCCGGCCACCTCGCGTATCAGGTTTTCAGCGTGGATCCGGCGCTGGAGGGCCCCGCCTCTGAGCAGGAACCCATCCCTGTGCTGGAGCACTATGCGCGGGCCCTGTGGATCGACTCGCCGCTCGACGGCGAGATCAACTCTGGGATTCGGGCGAAGGGTGAAGGCATCTCATCTGACGGTGCGCGACGGCTGGTCGAGCGGATCCGTGTCTCACTCGACCGGCAGCGAACCGGCCTTGAGGAGGTGCAGGGTGACCGGGTGGTGTTCATGCCTCAAACAGGGTGGGCGTTGAGGCTGGACGACTTCCTCGTGACGCGGATGGTTGAGCTCTCTGTGCATATGGATGACCTGGCGGTCAGTGTGGGCCTCGGCGCTCCGGAGCTTCCCGGCGACGCTCTCGATCCTGTCCTTGCCCTGTTGACCGGGCTCGCCGTCCGGCGCCATGGCCAAGCGGCCCTGCTCCGGGCCCTGACTCGCGCGGAGCGGGCACCGTCTGCGATCAACGTGTTCTGAACGCTGCGTCAGCTCGCGTCAGCCCGTTCGGCCTGGGCTTTGGTGTGGTCACCACGCCGCGCGGCTTGATGCGCTCCCTCGGCCTGGTCAAGCTCGTCGCCGCCGGGGACAGCGCGAGCGGCTGGTTCCGCGAGGACGACCCGAGCTTCATGATCGCCCGGCAGCAGGAGGCGCTGGAGAGCCTCGCAACGGCCCCGCAACCTGCCGACGGAACGAGGCGGAAGGCCGGGTACGCATCGGCGTTACGCACCGAGGCCGGGCCGGCGTTCATGGCGCACCGCACCGATTCCTCCGCCAACTCACTCGCCATAGACAGAGGCCGGCAGGTCCCTCAAGGTGGCTGCCGACGCCTCTGTGGACGCGATCGAGGCGGCGGTCGCCACTTGGGAGGAGCACGGCGCACCGGGCACCGCTGCGTTCGGTGTGACCGTCTCCCGCGGCCTTCGGTCCGTTCACGTGCGCCTCGGCCGGCGTGCGGGCGGCCGCGGGGTTCGGTGCCGGCGGCCGTCGCAGCGCAGTGCCGGCCGGTGCAGGAGCTCGCCCAGCAGCAGAAGGCGGAGGGCTCGGCGGCGACCGAGGTGCCGCTGATCCGGGAAGCGTGACCACAGGCCCTCTGCGGGCCTAATGAGACCAGGGCGGCGTGATGGTGTTGCCGTCGGCCAGCTTGGCAGTGAGCCCGACACGTGTGGTGACCCATATGTGCGCGGGCTGGTCGGTCATGTTGGCGACGGCCAGTTCGGAGCCTGCCGGAGCCACCGCCGCGTCATCGACGCCGAGTTCGGCGCTCTCGCCGTCGATGGTAAGCCGAAGGCGACCGGACAGAACGTAGAACGTTTCCTCGTGACTGATCGTGTGGGCCGGGGCCACCGTTTTGGCCGGGATCTCACCGCGCCAGGCGGCGAGATCCCGGCTCCCCGTGCCCGGACGGACGTAGGAAACGAAGCGGGCGCCGTGGAGCTCGTGCACGACGGCTTCGTGACTTCTGATGAAGGACACGCCAGCCTCCTTATAGACAAGGTACTTGTCTATAAAGACAAGCAGCTTGACGGCTTATAGCCAAGCCCATGGATGACGCTCTGGCCTTCTCCGCAGTCGTGTTGGCACTCTCCGGGCAGTTGGTGCAGGAGATCCACGCTCGCGTGTCCCAGCAGGGATTCGAGGACCTGCGGCCGGCACACGGCTTCGCCTTTGCCCGAATCTCCGTCGGCGACGCCACTACGGCCGACCTGGCCGAGCACCTGGGGGTGACCAAGCAGGCCGCCGCCCAGCTGGTCGAGGAACTGGTCCGCAAGGGATACGTGGAGCGGCATCCCCACCCCTATGATGCCCGCGCCCGGCTCCTGGGGCTGACCGAGGCCGGCTGGGCCGCCACCCGGGCCGCCGACCAGGCGGCCCGGGCAGCCGTCGCACCATGGCGGGAGGCGCTGGGCGAGGCGCGCTTCAGCGAATTGGTCGCCGACCTGACCCGGCTTACGCCACCGGGACCGATCCGCCCCGCCTGGTGAGCCGGTCAACCACCGGCCCGGACGGCCGTAGGTCAACAAGGAGGAGCCGGGCAACGAATCTGCGCATCCCCGTGTCGGGGATGCGCAGGAAGTCGTGAATCCCACAACCCCCCCGAAGTGCTCCCGGAGTTGACCACTACGGAGGCGACTGGCCGGCGGTCCACGGCAGGCAGGTGATATCAGTCGGTGACGTAGGTGCACCGGTAGCGGCGCGTACCGTGGCGGCCGATCGGTGGAGTCCTCGTCGGTCATGAACCGGTTGGAGGCCGCGGAGACGGCGTTGAGCACGCTGGGGTCGCCGAGGTCGTTGGCGTAGGCCTCACACTCCTTCACCGTCCAGGCCGGCCCGCCCGAGGTCCAGGCCTCAGCAAGCGGGACCAGGTGGTCGACGTCGAGCCTCCCCGTGCTGCCAGGTACCGGTCGTCGTACGGGCTGTCCCAGCTGCCCCCGGTCAGCGGGTACTTCGCGCCGATCTCGGGGGAGGCGACGGCCTCCTCGGGGAAGCCCTCGGCGCGGGTGTCGCAGCGTTCTTGTCCGCGTCAGTCCAGTGCTTGAACGCGTGCCGGGTGCAGCGGGCGCGGCTTTCGTCCGCGACGGTCAGGGCGGCCAGTGCGTCGTGGACGGGCAGGGTGATCGAAGGCCTTTTGACGGCTCTCGCGCGCCGGGCGGCAGATGCCGGAACTCCGCGTGCAATCCCCTTGCGAAATGGTCAAGAATCGTTGACCATTTCTCGCATGCCTGCCGATGACCTTCCCGAGACCTTTCACGTCACCACTGACGAGCAGCTGCGCGCCGTCTCCAATCTCACGCGTCACCGGATCATGGCCGTGCTCCGCTTCGAGCCGGCGACGATCACGCAGATCGCCGAGCGCGTCGGCCTGGCGAAGGGGAGTTCCAGCTATCACGTACGGCTGCTGGAGCGGGCCGGCCTGGTGAAGGTGGTGCGGACGCGGAAGGTGCGGGGGGTCACCGAGCGGTACTACGCGATGGCCGCGCGGGCGATCGTGCTGCCGGATCCGGGCGAGGGAGGGCCGGATGTGCTGATGCGGCATGCGGTGGCGGACTTGGAGGCAGCGCCGGCGGATGGCGCACGGCACGTGCGGATGGCGCATCTGCGGCTCACCGAAGAGCAGTTCGCAGAGCTGGGGGCGCGGCTGCAGGCGCTGGCGGACGAGTACCGGGAGCTGTCCGATCCGTCGCTGCCGGACGCGTCACTCGTCTTCGCACTGTTCCACCCGGCACCGCGCCTGCAGGCCGAAGGGGACGCCAAGTGACCTCAGACATCCAAAAGCTGCCGACCGGGTTCGGACGGCTGTGGACCGCACAGACGGTGTCCTCGGTCGGTGACGGGGTGACGCATGCCGCACTGCCGCTGCTCGCGTTGACGTTGACGCGGGATCCGATGGCGCTCGCCGTCGTCACGGCCGCCGGAACCCTGCCGTGGCTGCTCTTAGGGGTCCTCGGCGGTGCGCTGGTGGACCGCTGGGACCGCCGGCGCACGATGTGGGTCACGGACACGGCACGTGCGGTGCTGCTCGCGATACCGGCGGCAGCGGCCGCGCTCGACGTGCTGAGCATTCCACTGCTCGCGGCCGTCGCCTTCCTCCTCGGCCTCGGCGGACTCTTCTTCGATACGGCCGCCACGGCCTACCTGCCGGATCTGCTCGGCCGCGACCCCGCACTCCTGGAGCGGGCCAACTCCCGCCTGCGCGGCACCCAGACCGCCGCGTCCGGCTTCGCCGGGCCGCCCGCGGGCAGTGCCCTGCTCGTGCTCGGGCGGGCAATCCCGCTGCTCGCCGACGCGGTCTCGTTCGCGCTCTCCGCACTGCTCGTACGGTCACTGCCCGCCGCACCCCGGCCCGCACCACAGGCCCGTGAGTCGCTGCTGCGGCAGGCGCGGGCCGGCGCGTCGTACGTATTCCGGGATCAGCTGCTGCTCGGGCTCGCACTGCGTCCGGCCGTCGGGAACATCGCCTTCCTCGCCGTGGAGACCGTACTCGCCCTCTTCGCGCACGATCGTCTCGGCATCGACACCCTCGGCTTCGGCCTGCTCCTCACGGCGGAGGCCACCGGCGGTCTGCTCGGCGCAGGCATCGCCTCCTTCCTCGGCCGAAGACTCGGCACCGGGGCCGCGCTGACCTGCACGGCCGCAGTCGAGGGATTCGCCATCGTGGGCCTTGCCGCCGCCCCGAACCCGTATGTCGCCGGCCTCGCGCTCGCCGTCTGCGGAGCGGGCATGGGCGCCACGATGGTGCTCGCGCCCTCCCTCCGACAGGCGATCGTCCCCGCCCACCTGATGGGCCGGGTCGCCTCCACCTCCCGCATGCTCGCCATGTGCGCCGCCCCGTTCGGCGCCTTCCTCGGCGGCTGGCTGGCCACCACCTACGACGTACGCACCCCGCTCTACACCGCGGCCGGCCTCCTCCTCACCATGACCACCATCACCGCGACCATGACCAGCAACCGCCGGGTCACGGCAGCGCTGCGTGCCGCCGCCCAGGCCGATGATCCAGGTCGCCCCGAATCCCGGGACCGCGTTCAGGAAGGTGCCATCTAGGGCTCCGCGAGATTGTTGAGCCAGTGCTGAGCCCAGCCCGCGTTCCCCGGCCTCGACTGGCTATCCGTGCGCGGGGACACGCTGTTCGAGCTGACCGACACTTTCTTGTGCGCGGACGGGCCGGTGACCACACCGGTGGACCCCATGCTGACGGCCGAGCGCCGGCGCGGGCACGGCGCGATGTACGACGCGCCGAACCGTGGGAACGTCGATGTACCCCGGCTGCGGCAGGTCCCAGGCCGGGCTGCAGCCCGGGGCCGCCGGCGGGCGTCTGGTCCTGGCGGTGGACATCACCCACTGGCTCCGGCCGCACGCGCCAACCAGTCCGGGCCGCTTGTTCTGTCACGTCCATGGCCGTAGCGGGCGCTCGTCGGACCAGTTCGTGCCCGGCTGACCCTACTCGTTCGTCGCCGCCCTGGAGTCGGGCCGAACCCCGTGGTGCCAGATCCACCGGCGAACTCCCCGTCATCGGGGGCACGTTGATCCGCCTGGAGCCCGACGGCCTGCCCGGCGGCCACGCACCTCTCCCCATCTGGCTGTGGGCGTCGGCGTCCGGCCTGCCGGGCGAGAACACCGACCTGCGCCGGCAGGATTTCCTGCGCAGATTCGATCCTGACCACACCTTCCGGATGATCAAGCAGACGCTGGGCTGGACCCGCCCGAAGCTCCGCACATCCCAGGCAGCGGGCCGGTGGACCTGGCTGGTCGTCTCTGCCCACACCCAACTCCGGCTCGTCCGGCCGCTGGCCGCGGACTTCCGCCGCCCCTGGGAGAAGTCGGCCGAGCCCGGCCGGCTCACCCCTGCCCCGGTCCGCTGGGGGTCCAGGAACCGCCGCCCGAACCTGCCCTGCCCGGCCCGTGCACCGAAACCCACCAGACCTGGCGGCTGACGAACTGGACCTGTCCTGCGCGCTCGCGCAGTTCCCTCCGCCGTCGGAGCCCGACGGCGTGGCGGTGGGCGGGGCCGTCGCGATCGAGGGCGATCAGTGGATGGTGATGCTGATGGCCTACGGGGAAAATCGACCGTCCACGTCGACCGAGGCGTTCCGCTCCGCATGCGCGAAGATGCCGCCGGTCTTCAAAGAGGCGGCCAGCGGTCGCGTCACCCGCGAGATCCCGCCGAGGCGACGTTCGGCGCCACCCGGGGCCCTGCGATCCCCGACACGCCGTCGTCTTGGAGTGCATTCAATCGCAGCCGACCTCCGACCAAGGTCTCGCCCTTGCCTACCGGCCTACAGCCCTGTGCAGCGGCGGTCCATCGCGGCCGCGATACGGCATCCGGGCGATCACTCAGGCGTGATCGGCCAGATGTCGTCAGAGGTGGGGGAGAGTCCTCCATGGAAGCGCTGGTACAGCACGGCGCTCCAGACCCTGGAGGAGACGATCGTATGAACGATAGCGGTGACGGTGACGAACATGTACCCGTGCTGATTGCCGGGGGAGCGCTCGTAGGACTGTCCGCATCGTTGTTCCTCGGGCGCCTGGGTATCCGCCACCAGGTTGTCGAACGCCGCGCGACGCTGTCAGAGCACCCGCGCGGCCGGCGCACCAACATGCGGACGATGGAACTCTTCCGGACCGCAGGGCTGGAGCCGGCGATCCGACGGGCGGCGGGAACCCTGTCCCACAACCGGGGCATCCTCCGGGTGGACACGCTGCACGGCGAACACCGGGAGTGGCTGCAGGCGCCGGTCACCGGCAGACCGCCCGAGGACGGTCTTTGTTCGGCGGTTCGCTGCGATTGCCCCCAGAGCGACCTCGAACCGGTGCTGCTGCGGGGCATCAGGGAACTCGGCGGGGACGTACGGTTCGCGACGGAGCTGATGTCGTTCACACAGGACGATCGTGGGGTAGCGGCTGTCGTGCGCGACACGGAATCCGGTGAGTCCCGCACGCTGCGCGCGGACTACCTGCTCGCTGCCGATGGACCACGCAGCACCGTGCGCGAGCGGCTCGGCATCGGGCAGACGGGACCGGGAGTCCTGTTCAACCGCCTCAGTATTGCCTTCCGCAGCAGGATGTTGCGCGAGATGGTGGGGGAGGACCATTTCGTCCTGTGCTACGTCACCGATCCTGCGGGCCAGGGCGTGCTGCAGCCCGTGGACGACAAGGAGCGCTGGATCTTCCAGCTGCCCTGGTTCCCCGAAAGGGGACAGACGGCCGAGCAGTTCACTGACGAACTGTGTACCGAGCACATCCGCGCGGCGGCCGGAATCCGCGACCTGGATATCGAGATCACCAGCAAGGCGCCCTGGTGCGCCGCGGAGCGGCTGGCGGACGTCTACCGGGACGGCAGGGTGTTCCTCGTCGGTGACTCGGCACACGAAATGCCACCGACCGGAGCCTTCGGCGCCAACATCGGCATCCAGGACGCACACAACCTCGCGTGGAAGGTCGCCGCCGTCCTGCACGGCTGGGCGGACCCCCGCCTGCTCGACACCTACGAGGCCGAGCGCCGCCCCCTGGCCCAGGCCATCAGCGCACGCTCGACCGCTCAGGCGCGCAGCGACCAGAACTCCGGTTATACCGCCAGGAAATCGGCGGGCTACTCCGAGGTACCGATCACGATGGCGCTGGGATACCGCTACACGTCCCCGGCGGTGGCCGGTGCCGGCGGACCCGTCGTCCCCGACGTGTCGCGCCTGTGTGCCGACCCGGGCACCCGCGCCCCCCACATGCAGGTCGTACGCGACGGTGAGGTTCTCTCCACCATCGACCTGTACGAGCACTCCTTCGTCCTGCTCTGCGGGCGCCCGGACTGGTCTGAAGCGGCGCGTAGGTCGGCCGGACGGCTGGGTGTGCCGCTCGAGGCCTACCTCATCGGCAGCGGAGCCGCGTACGACCTCGACACCGGACAGGGTCCCGACTGGTCGGCGGTTCACGGGACGACCCCCGACGGCGCGGTCCTCGTACGCCCGGACGGATTCGTGGCCTGGAGGACCGACGATGAACCGGCAGCCGACGGGAGCGAACTGGACGACGTGATCCGGCGGCTGCTCGGACGGTGAACGACGGCCGACGACCGTGCTCCCGCATGCTTGCGACAGAGGTGCCGTTGGCGCGCTTGGGGCATCTGATCCGCTCAGGGTGGCCTCCGCTAGGTTGACGGCATGGCCGCCTCAATAGCTGAGTACGAACTGACCGAGCCGTGGGCCGGCTTCATCGCTGAGCCTCTAGAAGGTGGCGGCAGTGCGGGTGTCCTAGTGCTGTCCGGATCGAGCGGCCGGATCGAGAGGGAACGATGTCGGCTCTTCGCCCGTGCCGGAGTGGTCGCAGCGACGGTTCGGTGGTTCGGTGGGCCCGGGCAGCCGCCCGGCATCTGCGAGGTTCCGCTGGAGACCTTCGTCGAGGCGACCGGGCTGCTGCGTGAGCGTGGAGTTGAACGCGTCAGCGTTCTGGGGCTTTCGAAGAGCGCCGAGGCGGCCTTGCTGGTGTCCACGCTCTCGGAATGTGCTGATGCTGTGATCGCGCTTGCCCCCTCGTCGGTCGTCTGGGCCAATGTCGGCCCTGGACGTGACGGCCGGGATCGCCCTTATCGATCGAGCTGGACATGGCAGGGGCAGCCGCTGCCCTTCGTTCCTTATGCCGAGTCCTGGCTCCCTCCAGAGCCTTCAGGCGGACTGGTCGCCGTGCTCGACTGGTATGAATGCAGTCTCAAGGCATACGAGGACCGCCTCGACGCCGCAGCTATCCCGATCGAGAAGACCGACGCCGATCTGGTGTTGGTCGCGGGCGGCGCTGACAAGATGTGGCCGTCCGTGCGGTTCGCCCAGGAACTTGCTGACCGGTGCACTGCCGCCGGGCACGAGGCGATTGTGATCACCCAGATCGACGCGGGCCACCGCATCACTTTCCCGAACGAGCAGGCACCACCTCCATCTACTCGCTTTGACCACGGTGGAACCCCGGAGGCGGGCGCGGCGCTGGGAGCGGTCGCCTGGCCGCGCGTGATGGCGGCCATCCGCGGCTTCTGAGCATGTCGGGCATCGCTGCTCGGGAAGCCGGATCCCCCAAGACCGTCCTCATCGGCTTCGCTCGCGCCCTGCAGGGCTGGCTCCGCAAGCCCCAGGCCCGCCGCCTGCTCGACCGGATCACCGGCACCGTCATCGGCGTCTTCGGTATCAGGCTGGCACTCAGCAACTGACGATCCGAAGGCCAGGGTCCAGCGACCTGCTCAACAGCGGACCCAGATCAAGATGGACGCGAAGTGGTGTGCGGCCTGGTAGGCAATGGCGAGTTTGTCCGTCCGTAGGGCCAGGCGTTCTGATGGGGTGACGAACTCGAAGGTGTTGGTCAACCGGCGAGAGTGGTGTCTGTCCTGGCGGGAGGTTCTCGCGTGCTGGTACCAGGTACGTATTCGAGGTGCACGGTATTCGTGCGCTAGCCCGGTACATGGTTGAGGGAGAGCGCCTGCTCTCATGGGCTCAGCCCTGGTAGTCGCAGCCTGCTGCCGACGATGCCCTGGCGGGTCCTGGTAGGCCTGGGCCGGGGTGCAGCAGACTTTGTGTCGCAGCATGCATTGGTGGTGCCACCGTTTCGCATGCGCCCATCCTTCAGCCGAGCGATGGCCAATACCCGCCCTAGCCGGACCAGAGAAGAGCGCCCCATGAAGATCCATCTGACCAGTGTCTTCGTCGACGACCAGGCGAAGGCCGAGCATTTCTACACTGAGATTCTCGGCTTCGTGAAGAAGCACGACGTCCCACTGGGCGGGGAAGCCCGATGGCTGACCGTCGTCGCGCCCGACGAGGTCGACGGCACCGAACTCCTCTTGGAGCCCGCGGGCCACCCCGCGGTCAAGCCCTACCGCGAGGCGCTCGTCAAGGACGGTATCCCCCTTGCCCAGTTCGCCGTCACCGACGTAGAGGCGGAGTACGAGCGCCTGTATGCCCTCGGTGTGCGCTTCACCCAGGAGCCCCTGGCCATGGGTCCTGTCACCACCGCCGTCTTCGACGACACCTGCGGCAACCTGATCCAGATCGCAACGCAGGCGCAATGAGCAGTCGACCGTGACTCCGGCCGGGCGGAGCGGAAGGTGGCTTCCCGGCCGGACCGGTCGCGGTGTGCAGTCGACTTTTCCCACGTCAGGGCGTTAAGAGCCGACGGGTGGCAAACCGCTCCGGTCTGATGGAGGCTCTGATGTGCCACGGGTCTGATGGAGCCGGGTTGCCCGAGAATTGACCGTCCAGCAGCGTCCGGAGGCTGTCATGCCCCCTTCGCGCTCCCGACGACTGCCTGGGACCGGGCGGGGATCAGCTGTGGGCGCGGGACGCGTCGGAGTCGAAGTCCGCTCGTGCCGGCCAGTTGTCCCGCCGTTCCCGCGCCACTGCCGCGCGACTGCCGATCCGCTCGCCGCCGGAGCCGACCCTTTCTCCGCTCAAGGGCCTGTTCCCTGTCAAGTCGTGCGTGTTGAGGACTCTCAGACCGATTGCCGGCCTCCCAGGGTGCGTGCCCCGGGAGCCTCGTCGTGGATTCCGGGCTGTTCTCGGTCCAACGTCAGATTGCCCAGTGCCTCCGGGCCTCGGCGGTGACCGTACAGTTCCGCGCCGGCTGCGGCACTCCAACCGTCCCTCGACGCCCTTGGAGCGAGGTGGTCCAGGACCTTGACGCTGGTGTCGGACGACGGTCAGGTCGCGGTCGACAGAGGTGCCCCGGGCTCCGGTTGAGTGGCGGCGGTGGGAGTCGTGCGCACCGTCAGGGTTGGGCAGCGTCCGCCAGGGGGAGCCTGTGTCCTGCGGACCGCTGACTGGCGCGGAACCCCTGTGGTGTAGCGGCCGTTGTTCGAGAGCCGGAGAAACTTCAGGGATGGAGTTGATGCACGGTGGAACGACGCATGCCGGTGGCGACGCACTGGGGCAGTTTCGTAGCCGTGGTCGATTCGGGTCAGCTGGTGCGCATTGAGCCCAGGGGTGATGACCCCGCGCCGTCGCCGATCGGCCCGGGCATGGTGACGGCTGCTGAGGACAGTGCGCGTGTGCTGCGTCCCGCGGTGCGCAAAGGGTGGCTCAATGGCTTACCGCGCGCCGATGAAACGGCCAGAGGTGCGGACGCCTTCGTAGAGGTCAGCTGGGACGACGCGCTCACGCTGGTGAGCGAGGAATTGCGCCGAGTGCGCGCACAGCACGGGGACAGCGCGGTGTTCGGCGGCTCGTACGGCTGGGCCAGTGCGGGCGGGTTCCACAATGCGCAGGGTCAGCTCCAGCGGTTCCTGGCGTTGGGCGGGGGCTACACCGACTCGCGCAACACGTACAGCACCGCCGCTCTTGAGGTCATCCTTCCGCATGTGATCGGCGGGGCTCCGTGGAGCTACCAGTCCCGGATGCCGATGTGGGACGAGATCGCCGAGAGCTGTGAGCTCGTGGTGGCGTTCGGTGGGCTGGCTCTGAAGAACAGCCAGATCAACCCTGGCGGGCTGGCCCGGCACCAGACGCGGGACCTGCAGCGGAAGTGCCGTGAGGCCGGGGTGCGGTTCGTGAACGTCAGCCCGATCCGCAGTGACACCGCCGACTTCCTCGACGCCGAGTGGCTGCCGGTCATCCCCAACACCGACACCGCCTTGATGCTCGGCATCGCGCACACGATGCTGGTCAACGACTGGTACGACGAGGACTTCCTCACCCGCTGCTGCGAGGGGTTCGACCGCTTCGCCTCCTACCTGACCGGCGACGTGGACGGCGTCGTCAAGGACGCCGACTGGGCCGCGAGGATCACGGGCATCAGCCGAGACACGATCCCCGATCTCGCCCGCCGCCTGTTCACACAGCGTTCCCTCATCATGGTCAACTACGCCATTCAGCGGGCGGACCACGGTGAGCAGCCGATCTGGATGTCCGTCGTGCTGGCGGCCATGGCGGGTTCGCTGGGCCGGCCCGGCTGCGGCTGGGGCGCGGGCTACGCAACGATGGACGCGACCGGTGTTGCCCCGGGCCGCCCGTCTGTGGCGTCGATGCCGCGGGTGGCGAACCCTGTTGCGGACTTCATTCCGGTCGCCCGGATCGCCGATACCCTGCTGGAACCGGGCGCGACCATCGACTACGACGGTCAGCGCCTGACCCTGCCGGACCTGCGCCTGATCTACTGGTGCGGAGGAAACCCCTTCCACCACCACCAGGACCTCCACCGCCTCACCCGAGCCTGGCAGCGCCCGGACACGGTGGTGGTCCATGAAGCCTGGTGGAATACCACGGCGAAGTTCGCCGACATCGTGCTTCCCGTCGCGACCAGCCTGGAGCGTGACGACTTCGCCGCGGGGTTCTCCGACCCTCACCTCGTCGCGATGCCGAAGGTCCGCGAGCCGGCCGGCGAGGCACGCACCGACCACCAGATCTTCGCCGCTCTGGCTGCCCGGCTCGGCTATGAGCGCGAGTTCACCCAGGCGCGTTCCGAGATCGAATGGGTCCGGCACCTCTACGTCCAGACACGGGCGGACCTCGGCGACGACGCGGCCCTGCCAGACTTCGACGACTTCTGGCAACGCGCCTCCGGTGTCGAACTGCCGGCACTCAGCGGGCCGTTTCCTGGCAGCTTCGAAGCACTGCGCTCCGATCCGCAGCGCTTCCCCCTGACGACGCCGTCGGGCCGGATCGAGATCTTCTCCGAGGAGATCGACTCGTTCGGCTACGACGACTGCACCGGACATCCGACGTGGTTCGAACCCGTGGAGTGGCTTCGCGCCGACCTGGCGGACCGCTTCCCGCTGCACCTGATCTCGAATCAGCCTGCCTCACGCCTGCACAGCCAGTACGACAACGGTGGCCACAGCCTCAAGTCAAAGATCCACGGCCGCGAGCCCGTAACGATCAACCCGCAAGATGCGGCATCACGCGGTATCGAGAACGGCATGATCGTGCGCGTCTTCAACGACCGAGGCAGCTGCCTGGCGGGCGCGACCCTGTCGGACGCCGTTATGCCCGGCGTCATCCAGCTGTCCACCGGAGCGTGGTGGGACCCGGCCCAGCCGGGCCGGAGCGGAACCCTGGACCGCCACGGCAACCCGAACACCCTCACCGGGGACCGCGGGTGCTCGCGTCTGTCCCAGGGACCCAGCGCGCACAGTGCTCTCGTCGACGTCGAGGTCTACCACGGGCCGGTCGAGGAGGTACTCGCCTTCACACCACCACACCTCGAACACTGAAACGACGCCAACTCAACCACGGGCGAGTTTGCCGAGTTCACCCTCGTCGGGCGCCCGGTCGGCAGGTCCGGCCGGTGCCCAGCCTCCACTCGGACGTTTGCGTCGCCGTAACTGCGTTAATACGGTGCGCAGTCATGACTGCACTTCAAGATCTCAAGTACGGCCAGTGGTTCAGGGGCGCCGATGTCGACGGCGACGGGTTCATTACCCAGCACGACGTCCGCAAGATGAGCGAGCGCTACATCAGCGCCCGCGAGACCACGCCTGATGCCGAGACCGTCCGCCGGCTCATCGAGGGGATGGACCAGTTCTGGTCGAACGTCATCGCCCCGATGGATCAGGACGGTGACGGGAAGGTCGATGTGCGGGAGATGACCGAAGGCTTCAAGAGTGTCCTGACCGACCGCGCGCTCTACCCGCAGC
The DNA here is from genome assembly GCF_055567535.1 of Streptomyces sp. NPDC026538. Classification (NCBI taxonomy): domain Bacteria; kingdom Bacillati; phylum Actinomycetota; class Actinomycetes; order Kitasatosporales; family Streptomycetaceae; genus Streptomyces; species Streptomyces sp. NPDC026538. Next base: position 74,037 of record NZ_JBVHQG010000006.1, on the reverse strand, counting down.
AGATTGCGCCGGTCACCAACTGCTTCTTCGACCTCGTCGACCTCAACGCAGACGGCAAGATCGACCAGGCCGAGTTCCAGCAGATGTTCGACTCGGTCGCCGCCGTCCCCGGCGAGGACTGCGCCGCCGTTTTCGCCGCTCTGGACCTCGATGGTTCCGGCGGACTGGACCGTGACGAGTTCCACCAGGCACTCGAAGAGTTCTTCTACGGCAACGACCCCGACGCTCCCGCCAACCACATCTTCGGCAAGGTCACCGCCTGACAGTCCCCGGATACGCCCCCGGACCCGCGCCTATGCCAGGGCCTGCCCCCCTGGCTGGCGGCCGCGTGGCGGCGTGGGTCACGTAGCACCTCAGAGCGTCGGGTGTGGTGGGGTTGGCAGCGTGCGCACTGTGGCGGCGGGCTGCGACAGTGCACCGCGCAGTTGTCGGTTTCCCACGCTCAACTGGTTGACTGCGCGGACCAGGTGTTCGACATCGGTTCGCAACTGGGACAACTCTGCAGCGTCCTTGGCTCGGAGTTCATTGAGCTTGACGATCTGTTGGCGCAGACGGATCTCGGAGTCCGGCGTCCGCCCGCGTGCCCTGACCTGAGCATAGAAGCCGTTCTTTCAGGTCCGGGTGGCGTTGGGTGAGCGCGTTGCGCGGTACGCCGGCTTCCTGGGCCAGGGCGACGATCGTGAGCGCGCCGTTGGAGTGCTGTGCGGTTCCCTGCAGGATGTGGTCCATGGCCGCGCGGACACGGTCGCGTTCGTCGGGTACGGGACTCATTCGGCGCCGTCCTGGAGGCTGATGCGGGTGCGGTGGTGGGCGTCCGCGAGCTCGCGCAGCCGGGTGGCATTGCCACGCAGGCGCTCGCCCAGCGGGCCAGGAACGTGGCCTGCCTGCTGTTCGAGTGAGGTGGCACGGCGGATGAGGTCGGCTGCGTGCTGGTCGGCGGGCGATGTTTGCGCAGGCGGGGACGCACTGGTCGAGGCTGGGGACGTCCATGAGGCGGCGGTGGCACCGCGCCTTATCGCGCTTGTACACGCACATCAGCAGCGCGTGCGGGTTGTCGTAGACGGCCAGGTGGGGGTTGGCGAGAAGCTGCCGGACCTGTCGGGCACTGATGAAGGTGCCGGTGAACTGAGCGGCGGAGGCGGCGGCCTTGATCGCTCGGCGGGCGGCGGGCCCGGAGACGCCGAGGCCGTCCTCGAGTGCCGCGTTCAGGTCGGCGACGGTGTCGATGGTGGCTCGGGCCGTCTCGACGTCGAGGAGGTCGTGGATTCCGTCCCGCCGGAGCAGGAGACGGCCGCGTGGCGGGCGAAGCAAGCCCGGCAGATCCTCTTGCCCTCAAGCAGTTTAGACAGCGCCTTCACCTCGTGGCAGCGCGGGCAGGCCGGCCGGGCGACCTTGGTCGCCCGGGCTCGACGAGCTCGTTGATGAACCGCAGGGCAGCCGGGGTAGGGGCTTCGTAACCGGACCCGGTCAGCAGCTCGGGGCGGGCGACGACGGCCCAGGCCCGGCGCCTCTGCCCGGCGGGCCGGACGGTGGCTCGTCCCAGAGCGGCCAGGACCGCGTCGTCGGTGAGGGTCGGATCGAGGCTCGTGACCTGCTCGGTCAGTTCCCGAAGCGGATCGCCATCGGTGTCGGGACAGTTCTGGCAGCGGGGCTCGCCGTTGCGGCCCCGGTGACGACGCGTCGTTCTTCGTGGCAGCCCTCGCAGACGGCCGGCTTGTCGAAGCGGGGCGAGCATCCCCACCGTCCTCCGGAGCCGCTGCCGAGGTAGCGGCCATGCGCGGCCGCAGTTGCCGCAGCGGGGCAGCGCGACGTCCTGGGCTCCGGCGTCGTGCAGAGCCATCAGCAGTTTCGCGACGCAGTAGGGTGCCGGTGGCTGTCCGGTCCTCAGCAGCGACGGGTCGTCGTGCAGTGCCTGGGCGAGGCTGCGGCGACCTGCTCGTGCGCGTACGACCGTGAGGACGACGTCGCGGACGTGCTCGGCGGTCAGGTGCTTTTCGACGTTCCCGACGAGCCGCACGTTCGGGTGGCCGGCCGCGCCCGCAAGTGCTTGCCGTCGGCGCCTACGAGCGTTCAGGGGACCACCTTGAGCGGATGGCACTCGTCGAAGTCGAGGTAGCGGGCGAACGGACCCGGCTCGACCTACCAGCAGGAGCCGACCTGTATCTGGTCAAGGATGAAGACCTGACCTTCGCCTCGACGAGACCTGAGGCCACGACGAGAGACGCCTTCTTCGGCTACGCCGCCCGCCTGCCCACCGCGACCGCGCGGGGTGTCGCCGTCACCACGGCCTGGGACATGCTGATCAACGGCGAAGCGACAGCCGCCGAAGCCGTGCACTGCCTGACCGGAGTGTCGGCTGTCGAGACCCCGCGTCGGTGATCGAGCCGTATCTCAACCTGGCTGTCGAGGCCGCAGATCTGTAGAGCCCAAAGTCGGAGCGGGACGAAGTGCTGCGAGCAGGGGCCGCGGCGTGCCGCAGTCTCAGGCGTCGGCGCCTAGCGCAAAGCGGGGTTGCGCGGCTTCGCTCGCACCGCGGCCGAACCGGAGGAGGTGGCCTGGCTCCAGATCGAGGCCGGGGAGGACATCGATCTCCAGTGGCGAGAACTGGTTCGCAAGGCTCAGCTCGGAAGCCCGACCGCCACCGAGGCACAGGCTCTGCTCGACCGCGACCCGGACCCCGACGCACGGGTCAGCAGGCTCCAGGTCCGCGCTGCGACCCCGGACGCGGCAGAGAAGAACGCGGTGGGGCAGACGCTGGTGACGGACCGCGCGGTGCCTCTCATCACTTCGGTCCACTCAGTTGCGGCGCTGTTCTGGAGCGCCGATGGGACGACTTGCTGAGGCCCCACGCCGAGGCTTACCTCGATCTCGTGCAAACCATCCACCGCAGCGGAGCCATGTACCGGGCAAGCGGCAGAGGGGATCATGCGCGCACTGGTGGACTGTCGGTATTCGAGGCTTGCAGTATTCGCCGTAGAGCGAGCAGTTCCGTACCCGGCTCGGTCAAGTCAGCGGTGACAAGGTGCAAAGCTCTCGCCGCAACGGGCGCTGTCTGCGCGAAGACGTCGGATCAAGAAGAAGACCGGCCTCTTGCGGTGAACCCGCGACGGACGCCCGCGCTCCGGTGCGGGCCTTCGCCCTCTGCCACCGCGCCGTACGGCCCCCTCCCGGCAGCGGCAATCCCGCGCGGCAGAAGGCTCACCCGGCGCTACGAGGTTCACGGGGCCGGTACGGCACCGATCTGCTGCATCACCCCGAGGAGATCGGGCTGGCCCCGTTCGCCGACGATCCGGCCGTCGGCCAGGTAGTAGAAGTTCATGGCCTGCACCGAGATCTTGTTGCCGCTCGCCGGGATCCCGAAGAATTCACCGTCGTGGGTTCCCCGCATAGTGAATCGCGCGGCCACGGTGTCGCCTTCGGTGACCGTCTCCTCCAGCGTCCACTGGACGTCGGGGAAGGCGCTGCGCATCATCCCGATGACTTCCATGTACCCATCGGGCCCTCGCAGTGGTTCCGGGTGGCTTGGCGCGTGGAACACCGCGTCCGGAGAAATGACCTCGCGGGCGAGATCCTCGTTGCCCGTGTTGATGAACTCGACGAAACGGTTCATCACTGACTCGGTGGACTGCGATGGCATCTTGCTGTGCCTCTCCAGAGACGTTTGGGCGGGTACCTGCCACCATGACATCGAATCGATGTTCACATCGATTCGATGTTCACGTGCGAAGATGGACTCATGCTGGAACTCGCGATACTCGGCTTCCTCGCCGAGGGACCCCTGCCTGGACACGAGCTGCGCCGCCGCGTCTCACAGCTGACCGGCTATACGCGGCCGGTCAGTGACGGCAGCCTGTATCCGGCGATCAATCGCTTGACCAGGGCGGGCTTGATCGAGCGGCGCGCCGACCCGGCCGCGGGGGCGGCCCGGTACATGCTCAGCCTGACTGCGGCCGGACGGGCCGAAATGCTTCAGCGCCTGCGCAAGCCCGCCGACCACGAGATCACCGACTTCACCCGGTTCTACGTCGTCCTGGCATTCCTCTCCCACCTGCCCGACGTGGCCGAACAGCACACGGTGCTGCGCAGACGGCTGGAGTTCCTGGAAGAACCGGCGAGTTTCTTCTACGACAACGAGCGGCCCCTGCGCGCCGAGGAGATCGCCGACCCCTACCGGCGGGGCATGCTGCTCACCGCCCGCGCCACCAGCCGCGCCGAACGGACCTGGCTGCGCGAAGCCCTCGGGGAGGAACCGCCCGTATTCGACACCGCATGCCCCAACAGCGATCCGCATGCGCCCGCCGCTCCCGCGAGCTGACCGCCCACGGAGGTACCCCCATGCTTGCATCCTGGTACGACGCCCAGGGCCCCGCCGCCGATGTCCTGCACGTCGGTGAACTCCCTGATCCCGTCCCCGGCCCCGGCGAGGTCCGCGTCCGCGTCACCGTCTCGGGCGTCAACCCCGGCGACACCAAGAAACGGCGCGGCTGGCTCGGCTCGTCCATGCCCTTCCCGCGAGTGATCCCGCACAGCGACGGCGCCGGAGTCATCGACGCCGTGGGCGCCCAAGTCGACGCCCGCCGCGTCGGACAACGGGTCTGGGTACACGGCGCCCAGTCCTACCGCCCCTTCGGCACCGCCGCCCAGTACACCGTCGTACCCGACCACCAAGCCGTACCTCTGCCCGACCACCTCAGTGACGAGCTGGGCGCGAGCCTCGGCATCCCCGGCATCACCGCCCACCGCACCGTCTTCGCCGACGGCCCGGTCGACCGCCAACTGGTCCTGGTCCACGGAGTTCTCGGCGGCGTCGGCTCCCTGGCCGCCCAGCTCGCCCACTGGGCCGGCGCCACTGTGATCGCCACCGTCCGCCGCACCGCGGACCTCGACCACGTCGACCCGGCCGTCGCCCACGCCATCGCCCTGGACACTGGCGAGCCCGCCGCTGCCATCCGCTCGTACGCACCGCGGGGCGTCGACCGGATCATCGAGGTCGCGCTGTCCGACAACGCCGATCTCGACAACGCCGTCGCCGCCAACAACGCCGTCATCGCCGCCTATGCCACCCGCTCGGACCGCACCGAAATCCCCTTCTGGCCTCTGCTGTTCAACAACGTCACCCTGCGGCTGCTCGGCAGCGACGACTTCCCCGCCGAGGCCAAGCGCCAGGCCGCCCGCGACCTCACCTCCGCCGCCGCCGTCGGCGCCCTCACCGTCGCCGTCGGCGACCGTCACCCGCTGGACGACATCGCCAAGGCCCATGACCGCGTCGACGCTGGCGGTGGCCACGGCCGCATCCTGCTCACTATCCCCCAATAGCGCAGACTCGGAACAATGCCCTGCTCCACTGCCTAGCTCTGCGGGGCGGCCCGTCGTGTTGCCCAGTATTCGGACCAGTTCCCGCCAGCGAGGGTGGCCCAGCGTTCGGCTGTCTTGGGGTGGATGCCGAGCAGGTCGGCGATGACCATGGGAGGCAGGTCTACCAGGGCGTCCATCATGGCGGTGTTCCGTGCTGCGCGGGCGGGCAGACCGTGGTGTCTCAGGGTGTCGGCGAGGCCGAGGAGGTTGCGCGGGCGTCCAGGGCTGTGACCGGGCTAGAGGTATCTGCACCCGGCCGTGTTGCTGTGCCGGGAGCTGTGCTGGAGCTGATCGTCAATGAGGCGGGCGAGCTTCGGCGGGAGCAGGATGGGAGCAGGATGGGGAGGAAGTTGATGTCGGCGAGGACGTTGCCGCAGTTCCCCTTATGTGCGGCGTAGGTGTAACGGCCGCGGGATGAGCGTCGGCGGGCGTCGCGGATGATGTGCCACTCGGCGAACGGACGGATGAGATTTGCGTGCCGTGGTGGCAGTTCGGCCACGGTCCGTGCGACCCAGTTGGTGAGGAGGGCGAGATTCTCATCGCGTGGCGGCAGGATGCCGGCGGGGACGAGCAACCCGTGCACATAGGCGGTGGCAGTCCGTTGCGGCAGCGTGTCGAGGGATTTGCGGTTCAACGCTTCGGGATCGAGTGCCGGGCGTCCCAGGAGATGGGCGGCAGGGCTTCGGCGCAGCTACTGCAGGACGCGGTAGCCGCGGTACTGACCGGCGCGGATCAGGATGCGCTGTCGGTTGCATGAGGCGCACGGTGCAGGGGTCGACAGGGCTGTTCTGTAGCAGGAGTTGCACATCGGACCTCGCGGCCAGAAGACCTTGATCTTCGCGACGTGCCCGCACAGGGCACATGCGCACTCTTCGCGAGGGCGGCACGTGTCGCAGTGGAACGGTCCCAGGCCACAGTTGATGTGGTGGCCTGGGCGGACCCTGTCGCAGATGGCGCAGGTCTTCTCGTGTCGCTTGTAGCACCGGTCGCAGCGCTGCGTCCGACCAGGGTGCGCAGCATCGGCCACACCTCAAGGAGCAGGTCCTGGTCGAGGTAGCGGGGCAGGTCCTCGCGCAGGCCTCCGTGCAGGACGGTGCGGTACAGGCCCGTCCGCTGGCGGGGCTCGCTCAGGTCGAACGAGGTCATCCCCGACCACGCCACGTGCAGGGGCAGCTCCACCACACCGGTCGTCGGCCCGTGCAGCTCGTCCAGTGATGTCGGAAGACGCCGGCGAAACTTCTCCCAATACAGCGCAGCATCATCGGATTCCGCACCCGCAGGGTGCGTTCCGGACGCTGCATGCTGCTGTGAACTGCTGGACATGCCTCCCTTATCGCCGTCGGAGAACCGCAGCGGGACCCAGACGGCGATACACGGGACACGTGATCTTCCGTTCCGCGGGCATCCGACCTCCACATCAAGGAGGTTGTCCATGACTGCCACGCCGGCCGAGAGACAAGCGCCGACGCCGCACGGCGCGCAGCCCGGAAGCGAGGAAGACGCCCACGAGAGGGTCAACCGACGCTGGGCGGAGATCCTGCAGGAGACGCGCGTGGCCCAGACCGGCGTGCAGATCCTCTTCGGCTTTTTGCTCAGTGTCGCGTTCACTCCTCGCTTCGGTGATCTGGGCGCCTTCGACACGTCCGTCTACGTGCTGACGGTGATTCTCGGGGCGGCCGCGACCGGCGCTCTCATCGCACCGGTCTCCCTGCACCGGCTGCTGACCGGCGAGCGGATGAAGGACGATCTGGTGGCCGTCGCCGGGCGTCTGATGGTGACCGGGCTCGTTCTTCTCGCGCTCACCATCAGCGGCACGGTGCTGCTGATCCTCCACGTCGTACTGCCCGATCAGCTTGCCGAGATCCTCGCCGGCGGGGTTCTCCTCTGGTTCGCCATGTGCTGGTACGCACTGCCCCTGTGGCTGAAAAAGCGCGCCGAGCGCCGGCACCGGACGTCTGACTGACGCGTGCCGCGTTCCGTCCCAGGACGCGCGGCCACACAGAACGGGGATGCCCGCCGCGCGGTCGGGCATCCCCGTCCCGCCGGCCGGGGATGGCTCAGGGACCACGGCTGGCAGACCGCCCCATCCGCCCGGTGCCACGCTCCTCCCGGCCGAGTGTGCCCGCGTGTGCACCTGGCGCCCCTGCCGCATGGGTGTCGACCCGACGGTTCGATCAGTGGAGCAGGTACAGGGCAACCCCGCCGAGCAGCAGTACGAGGCACACAGCCAGATTCGTACGCCAGTAGGTGACGCACAGCGCGACGAACTCGCGGATGGCCGCACTCGGCCAGAAGTAGGCGGCGGTGCGTGATCCCACGACGTTGCCCCGGACGCCCTCCCGGCGCGCGGTCACCGCGGCACGGAAGACGTGGTAGTTGCTCGTGACGATCACACACCGGTACCCCGGGCGCGCCTCCTCCATGATCTTCCTGCTGAACCGCAGGTTCTGCTCGGTGCTCGTCGAGCGGTCCTCGCATGTGACGGACCTGGAGGGGAAGCCACGGTCGACGAGATAGGCGGCCATGGCGTGCGACTCGGGGAGTTCCTCGTCCGCTCCCTGGCCTCCGGAGACGAGAAGCACCGGATGACCGCCACGCGCGGTGATCCTCTCGTGCACGGCGCGCCCCCGCTCCAGCCGGTGCGCCAGCAGCGGCGGCACCGTGGAACCGCCCGTGAGTCCTGACCCGAGTACCACCACGAAGTCCGCTTTGCGGTTGAGCGGCAGACGCCCGTAGACGAGGGCGTATCCGAGGAAGCAGAGGAACAGAAAGCCGGCGTATCCGGCGGCGGCGGCCGCCGCAGCGGCTGTGGATGTCAGGACAGGATCGCGCACGGCCACCGCCGCGGCCACGAGTGCGAGCAGCGCCATCAGGCCGGCACCCGAGAGCAGTGACAGCAGATTGCCCAGGCCGAAGCCTTCCCTGCGGACCATGCCGACGCCGTTGACGAGCAGGAAGCAGGCCAGGGTGACAATGCCCAGCGCCACCACGGCGGCCAGGACGACGGAGATGTTCCTGGCGAGTTCGGGTCGTCGTTCCGCGAGGACCAGCAGCGAGCCGGCCAGAGCGAACACGAGGGACAGGCCGAGCAGGACGGCGTTGCCGACCTTTCGCCGCTCGCGCACCACTTTTACGCAGAACAGAAGAAACACCACGGCCGCCGGGACGTAGATCAGCATGCGGCACATCGTATGCAGGAGCCCGCACGGCAATGTTCCCGAGGCGCGGAACCGGCTACGCCCAGCGGGTCCGGGACAGGCGTCCCGGACCTGGGCGCCATCCCCGCGTCACCGCGGGGTTCACCTTCACGGTCGAGACGGCGGAAGGGCATTCAAGGGGTGCCGCGACGGTCGCCGGAGACGCGACGCGACGCCGCGCCGTGCTCCACGGCCGCCTCGGCGATCGCACGCGCCGCCCGGCGGCGCGCGGTGACGCTCGGAGGGGGACCTGTTGGTGTACGGGTCCACTGTTGATCTGGGGTGTGTTGGTTCGCTGAGAGGTGGGGCAAGCGATTTTGGTGGCGGGATGGGGGTGTGTGAGCTGGGGTTGTTGGCTGTGTGTGGTGGGGAGAGGCGGCTTGTTGTGGGTAGCTCTGGCGTGAACAGGCTCGACGTGTATTTGTGCTGGTGAGGGCTGTTTGTGCCTGTCGTTGGGGTGGTTAGCGGGTTGGTGTGGGGCGGTGGTGGGTTTCGGCGAGGCGGTCGAGGCGGATAGCTTCGAGTGAGGCTTGGGTCTGCAGGGCTGAGACGAGTTGTGGGCGTATCACGTACGCGGCCAGCGATGGCGCGGCCTGCTGTGCAGGAGCAAGAGGATCAGACACCGGCTCACCGTTGCCGCCCGGCCCGAGCATGGTGCGTGCTTGGCCAGCGCCCCGGCCCGGGCAGGAGGCCGGGGAACGAACCCGAGGGCCGGGCTTGTCCCTCAAGCCAGGGCGCCGTCTGGCTTGTGTGAGGATCGCCAGTCGTCTTGCGGTTTTGCCCGCCTCGCGGCGGGTTGCTATGGATACCGCGAGTCGCTGCGTGTCGGTGCGAGTTCGATGCCGCGAATTCTGCGGAGCCAGCTGACAAACAGCCGGAGTGTGATTCCGCACCCGGCACACCAGCCCCAGCCCTCTGTGACCAGAGCATGCAAACCGTCCTCGTGCTCGATATACAGAATCTGCGCACCGACGGCCAGCGCAATGAGCGTGCGTGCGCGCGACTCCACCACCAGCAGCCAGTCCACAGGCATCCACAGCGGTGCAACGAGGTCGCGGAGCCGCATCCGGAGCGCTGCCCACAGGAAGCCGATCGCGTAGTGCATCCTGCGGCGTGGAGAGAGGACGATGCCGTTCCCGGGGTCGCCGGCGAGGACCGCGGCCCACTCCTCCCGGAGGTGTGCCCGACGCTCTCCAGCGAGAGAGGAAGCGATGGCCAGAGTCCGAAGTCCGGCCCTGCCGCTCGGGACGTCTGTGCCGGTCGGTGCCTCGAGCTCCTCCTCCGCCCCCTGCGGAGCAGAGCGGTGGCGCACAGCAATGAGCAGCAGACCGACGGCGGCGGCCAGGATCGCGACAGCCGTTACCACGCCGCACACCCAGCCAGCCGTGAGCATGGTCTGGGCGAATGTCGGCGCGGGGTCGAGCGTCTTGAGGACGTAGCCGATGAGCAGCAGGATCGCTGCCACCGTACCGGAGAGCACCGGTGCCAGCACGGCGGCAATAGCAATCGCTCCGGCGCCGGCGCTCTCAGTACGTTGCTCTTCTGTGCTCACGCCGAGCCCCCTTCAGGTGCAGCATGCAGTCCGAAGAGCCGAGGCTTGCGTTCCCTGGCCTGGTGGGCTGCATGCTGGCCGAGGGCGGTGAGTTCGTAGTAGTACCGCTTCGGTCGGCCCGGGTGCTCGCCTGTCTCCTCGTACCGGGTGGCCCATCCGGCGTCGACCAGGCGCTCAAGGATCGGGTACACGGTCCCGGACCCGAGGTCGGCTTCCTCGCAGATCTTCAGACCCCATGCGGGGTCGTCGGCAGTGGACGCCAGCAACACCTTGATCACCTCAAGTGTTGGGCGTGTGAGGCGAATTGATGCCATGTCACGAGTGAAGCACTGCCTCGACCATATGTCGAGTACGACATTCGATCGGGTTTGGGCTTCCGCCGGGGGAGCAGGCGCAGACGCCGAGAGCCAGCCTGCCCACACGGCCCCGGGCCCCGAACTCGGAGGAGGCCTCTATGGGCTTCTTAGCAGGAGAGTGGCCGGTCCCAGGGGCGGGGGAGGCGTTTCCTGGGTGCTGTCGCGGACGTAGACCGTCAGACGGGGGAGAGACGGACACCGTCCGCCGTACGGCGGCCCCGTTTGTGGTCGCGGCGGGTGCCGGCACCCGGCCGGGCAGGCTGCAGTGCCTTGCGCACGGGCCGCCAGTCTGCGGGTTTGACCGCCGGCGCGGCGGTCGCCACGGCATGCCAGTCCTGCTGCACGAGGTCGAGGGCGTGCAGGACTTCGGCAGGGATGCCGGAGACGGGACGGGCGGCCGCGGGGGAGCCGGGCTGGCAGTTCGGGCAGTGGTTCCCTGTGGCCGTCATCGGGGTCAATCACGATGGGGCTGTCCGGGAGGGTACTGGCGACGGGAGCGCACGGGGCTCCGGCGACCGTCGCGGCACCCCTCGAATGCCCTTCCGCCGGCGGCATCGCGGGCCGAGGGTGAGTGTGCGCCGTATACCGGCACGCGCAGGCCTGTGGCTCCCGCCCGTCCGCTGGGACCCCGGCCACGGTCGCTGGCCTGCGGTGGGTCGGCATCGAGGCAACAGTCGCCGGTACGTCAACATGATCGTATGCGCGGATGGCCTGGAGAACTTCCGGGTCAAGGGTGTCTACAGCGAAGCTCTGGTGCGCAGCCTCAACGGTTACGAGCACGACCCGGCTGCCCCGCGGACCCTGCAGAACCCGTGGTCCCGCGAGCGCGCCCAGAACTGGGCGGACGGCCAGAATCGCCACCGGGAGCCTCTCTTCATCGAAGGCCACCGCTACGCCCACCCGCGGATCTCCGTTCCCAACCCTCCGCCGGCTGAAGTCCAGATTGACGGTGAGACCCTCCACCTCGCCCGCTACGGCACCAGAGGGGCCCACTACAGCCGCATGCCCCCTCCTGTGGAATGGACCCCGGAGCCGTGATCCGCACTTTCGAACGACAGGGCGGGGAAGTTGGCGTCACGGGTGGGGAATTACGTGACGCTCCACGGCAGGTGAGGACGCGGTGCGTACGGCCGTTGCCCGGGCAACGTCCCACTGGTGCACCAGCCCCTCCTTGGCGGCAAGCAGGATGAGTGGGGCGAGTGGCCTCTGCTGCGGCGAAGGTGTCGTAGTCGGTTGAGGTGAACTCCATGTTGTCGGCGGTGAGCCAGCTGGTGTAGTGCCCGGTAGCGGCCTGGGGAGTAAGGCCGGTGACCGATATACGGCAGGCCTCTTCGTGGCGGGGACTGCGGTGCTGGTGTTCTACGCGGGGCGTGTTGTCCTAGAGGAACCTGAACTCGGCGTTCCCGGAGTGAGCATGATCCGTCAGTTCAATGTGCTGGCAGACGTCGTGAGGCCAGCACCGAGCGCACAACCTGCAAGGTCAGGGGTCAAGTGGGGAGGGTTGCGAGGGCGGCGCTCACGGCGGCGAGGGTGACGGCCGCGACGAAAGCTGTGGCCGCACGGGTGAGGGCTTCGGGGTAGGTGGCGCCCAGGCGGGCGAGCTTGCCCGCACCAGCGGCGGCCAGCAGCGCGGCGACGAACACGAGCGCGGTGGTGAGAAGGACGACGTCGACGATCACGGCAAACTACCAGTACACGATGAGGTGTTGACGCAACCAACGCTCGTGAAAGTGGTGTGCGCCGGGGTTCACCGGGACGAAGATGAACACCGGCCAACACTTCGGGGCTCGGGGGGCATTCCTCCCCGCCACCGTTGTGGGCCGGCACTTCGGACGCGGGCAGACCTTGCCGACGGAGACTTCACCATCAGCCACCGCGACCTGTTCAGCGGCGACCTAGACCGCATCGAACGCCCGCAATCGATCCGCCCGCTGAAAGAGCAGCACGGGCGGGAGGGCGCATGTCCGCCCGAACCCGACACCACCCGATCAGGGCATGCATTCCCGCACCGGCCGCCGGTGGACCGGAGGTGGCGGAAAGCACAGGGATCCCGACCGCGATCCGTGCCGCCACGCGACCTGCACCCGCGCACGCGGCGTCCGCCCTTTGTTCGCCGCCTACGAACTGAGCAAAGATCAGCTCTACGCCGTGATCAAGAAGACTGAGCAGCTCATGGTTCAACCGCATCGAGCCCAGTTCGCCACCCTGCGTTGCCAGGGCACGGGCCTCATCGCTGAGATGCCCGAAGCGTCGAGCGGTATGGCCCAGGTACATCCCAGCCAGCCCGAGCAGCGGACTCCCCAACACGGCCCGCGTCCCGACCGGCACGCATCAGTGCTCGACGAACCGCGCGTCGTCGTCGTTCGACGCCGTGCCGACCAGGACTCCCGCCGCCTCGCCCTCTGCCGAGCGCTCACGCAGAGCCCGCTCCAACGCCTCGACCACCACCCTGTGAGGCAGCGCTGGAGGGTTCTCGACGCTCAGATGAGAGTGCACCCCGCGAGACTACGCACACGACATCCAAAGGCAGGTCGGATGTCACCACGTAAATTCCGTCCCAGGTCTAGGACTTCGAGGAATGGTTCCGTACATTCATCGGATGTCTGAGCCTTCGCTCGTCCTGTGGGAGATCGACCATGCGCACCATCGTCGCCGCGTGCCTTGCTACCGCCGTGGCCTGTCTGGGTTTCACCGGCGGCGCACCCGAAGCCGTCACCGCCGACGCGTCCGCCCACGCGCCGGACACTTTGCAAGTCGCGCCCGACGGGCGCGGTTCGGCCTGCAGTAACCGGAATCCGTGCAGTCTCGAGACCGCTCGCGACCGTGCGAGATCTCTCGTCCCGCACGCCTCGGGCGACGTCGTGGTCGAACTGGAGGGCGGGACCTACCGGCTCACCGCTCCCTTCCGGCTGGGCGTCCAGGACTCCGGCCGACGCGGCCACCCGGTGGTGTACCGGGCGGCCGCGGGGCAGACGCCGGTTCTCAGCGGCGCGACCCGGATAACCGGCTTCTCGCGCGTCGACGCCGCGAAGAACATCTACCGGGCCAGGGTTCCCGCAGGCACCGCCAGCCGGGAGCTGTTCGTCAACGGGACACGCGCCGACCGCGCACGCGGGCCGCGCAACCCGGCGGGGTTCTCGGTGACCGCCACCGGCTTCACCACCGCCGACGCCGCGTACACCGCGTGGACGAACCCCGCACAGGTCGAGGTCGTCTACAACAGCGGCTGGAAGCAGATGCGCTGCCCGCTGGCGTCCATCACCCGCTCCACGTCGGGCGGCTCGGACCTCACCGTCGATCCCGGCTGCTGGAACAACAACCACAACGCGGTGCCCAACCCGAGCTTCCCTTTCAACGGCGCCGGACTGCCGACGATGGATGGCATCAGCTGGCTGGAGAACTCCTACCAACTCCTCGGCACACCCGGCCAGTTCTATCTCGATGCGGACGCCGGTTACCTCTACTACGTGCCGCGCGCGGGCGAGAACCTGGCGACAGCGGACGTCGAACTGCCGGTGGCGCCCGAACTCGTCGACGCCTCGGGTACCCCGGGACACCTGGCCCCGGTCAACGACACCGACTGGCGGGCGGACTACACCGGCAACTGGGGCTACTCCGAGGGCCGGCACCTCGGTGACCTGAACGCAGACGTGCACTACACCTCCAGCGACGGCGACGCGGTCTCCTACACCTTCACCGGCACCGGGATCCAGGTGCTGTCCGAGACCAACTCCGACGAGGGCACCGCGGACGTATACATCGACGGCACAAAGGTCTCGACGGTCTCCGGCGACGGCCCGGAGCGCCTGGCCCAGCAGGCCATGGTCTCCGTCACCGGACTGCCGAAGGGCAAGCACATCGTGCGTCTGGTCAAGACCGGCGGCACCTATCTGCTCGTCGACGGATTCACCGTGATCCCCGACGTCGTGGCACCCGTGCACGACCTCGTCTTCTCCGGACTGACCTTCGCCTACACCACATGGAACGCCCCGTCCGCCGAGGGCTATGTGGACAACCAGGCCGGGGTGCTCTGGGACCCGGCGACACGCACACCGATCCGCATACCCGCAGCAGTCCAGGTGCATCGGGGCACACGGATCTCCTTCTCCGGCGACATGGTCCGGCACACCGGGACCAGCGGCATCGACCTGGCCGACCAGACACAGAACTCCACGATCGAGGACAGCTCCGTCACCGACACCTCCGGCAGCGGCGTCTCGGTCGGCGAGGTGGACGACTACTACCAGACCGACCCCGCCCTGATGACGAGCGGCAACACCGTCTCGGGCAACACCGTGCAGTTCCCCGGCCAGGAGTATCAGGACGCGGTCGGCGTGTGGGTCGGCCACAGCAGGGCGACGACCGTCTCCCACAACGACATCGGCTACACCCCGTACTCCGGCATGTCCATCGGCTGGGGCTGGGGATGGGCGTCGAACTGCACACTGCAAGCCGCGCAAGGTCTGCCCAACCCCTGCCTGCACGGCACCACGTACGCCGGCGGCAACAAGATCCTCGGCAACCACGTGCACAGTGTGATGGGTGCACTCTTCGACGGCGGTCCGATCTACACCCTCGGCGGCCAGTCCACACCTTCGGAACTCGCCGGGAACGTGCTGTCGGAGTGCATCGACGGCTGCAACATGATCTACCACGACGAGGGCAGCTCGCTGTGGAACACCCACGACAACGTCGTGCGCTTCGCCAACGGGTCGCTCTGGACGAACCTGTGGACGCCGAGCATCCACGACGACACGATCCACGACAACTACAGCGATACCGCCTCCTACAACAACAACGGCACCGACATCACGTTCCAGCAGGCCACCGTGGTGACCGACGGGAACTGGCCGCCGACAGCAAAAGCCATCATCAACGCCGCGGGCCCCGGCACCCTCCCCGGGAGAACCGTCGACGACGACGACCTGCGGATCTCGTACACCGGCAGCTGGTCCTCCAGCGGGTCCCGTGGCTACGGCGACCTCGACAACGGCGTGCACTACGCCCAGCACAACGGCGCCACCGCGACGATCACCTTTACCGGCACCGGGATCAGCTTCCTCACCGAAACGAACGCCGACGAAGGCGACATCTCCGTCTCGCTGGACGGCATCCTCAAGAAGACCGTCAGCGCGAACACCCCGGAACGGCACGCCCAGCAGAGCGTGTACACGGTCTCGAATCTGCCCGGCGGTACGCACACCCTGGCTCTCACCAAGGCCGGCGGCGACTACCTCCTGGTGGACGGCTTCACCCTGAACTGACCGCGGTCACAGGCAACTCATCGCCACCGGGCCGGCCATGTGCCGGGAGAAAGGAAACACCCATGCTCGCCGCCCCCAGACGTAAGCTGTTCACCGTGCTGACGGCACCCGCCGCGGTCGTCGCAATGCTCGCTGGCCCGCATCTCGCCGCAGGCCGAACGGCCGGCTCTCCGGCAGCCGACTTCATTGCGTCGCACACCCAGGTGCCGCAGCGCCAGCGAGTCGCGGCCTGGTCGCCCAGCATGACGGCCGGCGGACCGAACTTCAGCGACCAGACCATTCGGATGGTCGCGCACTCCACCGTCGACGGCAGCGCACTGCGCATCCACCTGTCCAATCTGCGCGGCACGATCCCGCTGTCGGTGGCGCATGTCACCATCGGCGCGCAGGTGGGACGGGCGACGGCGGTCGCCGGGTCACTGCTCCCGGTCACCTTCGCCCATCGGCGGTCCGTGACCGTCCCCACCGGCGGAGAAGTGGTGAGCGACCCGGTGGCGATGCACGTCAAGGCCGAGCAGAACGTCCTGGTCAGCATCTACCTGCCAGATGCGACCAGTTCCGCCACGTGGCACTCCGACGCCTTCGACACCAGCTATCTGTCGGGGCCAGGCGACCACAGCGCCGAGGTGTCCGACGCGTCCTATGTCGCGGCGAGGACCTCCTGGTACTACCTGTCCGGGATCGACGTCGTCCCGACGCACGCCCGCGGCAGCGTGGTGGCCTTCGGCGACTCGATAACCGACGGTTACAACACTCCGGCGGGGGCCTACCACCGCTGGCCCGACGACCTGGCCCGGCGGTTGGCCGGAACCCGTCCGATGGCCGTCGTGGACGCCGGTATCGGCGGCAACCGCGTGCTGACGGACGTCCCCAACATCTGGCAGGGCGTCAGCGCCACCAAACGCTTCGCCCATGACGCACTCGGCCAGGCAGGAGTGAGGGACGTGATCCTCTTGGAGGGCATCAACGACATCGGCAACAACCGCGGCCCCGGCGGCGCACCACTGACCGCGCAGGATCTGATCGACGGCTACCGCAACCTGATCCGGCAGGCGCACGCCGCGGGAGTCCGGATCATCGGCGGCACCATGCTGCCCGACAAGGGCAACGGTTACTACAGCGACTCCGCGGAGGCGATCCGTCAGGCGGCCAACCAGTGGATCCGTACCAGCGGCGCCTTCGACGGCGTGGTCGACTTCGACAAGGCCGTCGCCGACCCGGCCGACCCCGCCACGCTCAACCCGGCCTACGACTCCGGCGACCACATCCACCCCAACGAGGCCGGCATGCAGGCGCTGGCGAACGCGGTCGACCTCTCCCTACTGACGTGAGTGTCACCTCCCGGCGGTGATCCTTTGCAGATTCCGTCGAGGACGTGGGAGGGGTGGGCCATGGTGCAGGTAGCCGAGGGCATCTGCGACCAGCTCACTCGGCACTCGGGCACAGGGGCCGTCCGCACACCGCGGACGGGCCCCGCGCGTTCGTCGTACGCGTTCTCTATCGCGCCACTGTCTCACCGGCGTGCTCACCGCCGTTCCCGGACGAGTAGGCCTCCCCGCGACTTGGCGAGCGGTCTGCTTCCATCGTGGTGTTGTGCTGCCAGCCTTCAGCTCGGCCGGCCGTGTGGCGCCTGCGTTCGATGGACCCTGTGCCAGTGCCGGCCGACATCGACTGGGCATCCTCAGCGGTGAGGCTGAGGACTTCCGGGCCTTGGTTGGGGCGGCGGATCTCGCTGCGGTGAACGCGGTCGAGTTGAAGGTCTCGCCCTGTCGTGTCGTACGCACTGCGAAGACGACCCGGCAGGCGGATCCGGAAGAGGTCAGCGTGGCGGTGGCGTCCAGGGGGAAGCTCGTGATGAGCCAGGCCGGTCGCGAAGCGGTCCTCGAGCGACGGATCTCGCGCTCTACGACAGCTCACGTCCTTTCGGCCCACTGCTCTCCCCTCGGGTCCCGGTGGCCGCCGAAGGTGATCCTGCCCGCGGCAATGGTCCTCCTGTCCGCCGGATCGTTCGGGAAGGCTCAGCCGCCGGTCAACTCCGAATCGTGCGACCCAAGGCCGTCCGCGGGTCCCGCTCAGGAAGGTCCAGGGGCATCAGCAGTGCAGGGCGGGTTCCGGCTTCGCTCCCTTCACCAGCGACTTCACCAGCGTGAACAGCTCGCCGGTCTGGGGGGCTTGCTCCAGTCGGGTGTCGACCGGCGCGACGGCCACACGGTACGCCGCGAGCTGCGCTGGACTGGCTTGCCCCACGACCAGCCCTCCCGCGCAGAGTTGGGCGAGCTCGTCCGCATCCTCTGCCTGCAGTTCCGACATCGTGTCTTCGAAGGCGGCGGCCGCGGCGTGGGTGAGCGCCTGGCGTTGCTCGGGACTCAGGCGCTTCAGCGCGGTGTCACTGATGAAGGGGACGACCATGCGGGGCCACAGCACCTGATTCCCTGTGAGGTACTTCTTGGAGGAGACGTAGCCCTCGTGGTTGAAGGAGGCGATCGAGGACTCGATGCCGTCCATATCTCTGACCGACCCGGACAGCGGCAACCAGCGGGTGCGTGCACCCAGAGCGTGGAAGGTGTCGTCTGCCAGCTTCGACTGTGCCACGCCGACGAGCCGCCCGTGCAGACCGGTGGGGGTCGGGGCCGAGCGATTCGCGGTGAACAGGTAGCGAAACTGGCCCGGGAGCAGGCCGAGGCCAGTGATACCGGGGACGCTCAGTGCGGTTCCCAGCCGCTTGTAAAGGGGGCTCTTGAACAGCTGTTCCTGGGCTGCGTAACTGGTGATCAGCTCTGGCGCGCTGAGCATCCGCACCGGGCCGGGGAAGGCCCGCGTGCCTGCCACCCCCAGATCCGTTTTGCCCGCCTGGACGTCCGCGATCGTGCCGTCCTCGTAGGCGAGTTGGCCCGTCCGCCACTCGAGCTTGGCGTCGATCTGCAGGGATCCCCCGGTCGCCTCGCCGACCTGTTGGATGAACCTGTCAACCGAAGACGTGGTGCCGTAGGGCACGGCCATCGTCAGATGGACCACCTTTGGGGACACCCCCGCCGAGGCGGATGTGGACTGCTGCGCCTTCGGTGCGCCCGACGTGCAAGCGGCGAGCGCCAGCAGTGGCGCGAGCAGCAGCGCCGAGACTCCCAGGACCCTTCTCACCCTGACACCTCCTTGCGCCCTCGGGCGCTCCCTCGTTCACAGTGCAGTCACCGCGTCCCGGCGCAGGCTCGCCCGTACGCGCCGTGCCGTGCACTCTGACCGCCCCCGCAGCACCAAGTCGTGCAGCAGGAGCGTGGATACCTCGTTCAGCAGCTGCGCGTCGTCCACTGCCACAAGGAGCTGCACTCATCGGAATTAGGGTTCGGAGCATGCCTTCGAACCGTGTGACGGCGGCCGAAGGGTCCTGGACCTGAGTGAGATCTATAGAGGTCCACGCCACCAGCGGCCTGCTGGGAGCGTCGATGACGACCACTCGAAGCTCGTAGTCGGGCTGGAGGCCGAAGCAGTCCTTGTCGGGATCCGCTTCGGCCGTCGGACAGCCGAGTGATCCGTCCATCGGTTCATTGGTGGTGCCGGTCAGCAGTGTGGCGGCGCGACCACCGACGGTCGTGGGCTTCTCGTCCTGCCAGTTCGCGTGATATCCGGTCTGCTCATGAAGGAATGCCACGTAACCCCTGTAGGGGGCGGGCGGCTTTTCGGGGCTGCCACCGCCCCCTGGCCGGTACACGACCGCGGGCAGTAGGAATCGGACCTTGTTGCTCGACTTCACCCACGTCAGGAAGGTGCTCGTGTCCGATACCGGCAGCGTTCCCAGTGAGGTGGGGACGGTGATCGTGAGCGGCGTCGCGAAGGACTGGCTGGTGTACGTGCGCGATGCTGCTGTCGAATGTGAGGGCTTAGCGGCTCGTCCTGCGCCGCCACCGCAGGCCGCCACAGCGAGCAGGGCGCCCGCGCCCACAGTGGAAACCACTATTTGACGAGCGCGCGTACGCCTCATCCGGCCACCCCCAAGGTCGTGCAGTACAACTTTGGGGTCGCTGCATCGGCCGCGGCAAGAGCGAAGACGGGTAAACCGATCGTCACGGTTTCGGTGCTGCACGGGTTATCACCCAAACGTCGTGGCCCAGATACGCATGGACGGCCGGCGGCACGCAACATGCGGTGGCAGTAGCCCTCCGGCCGGCCGCCCCGCCCCTGAAACGACGCCGGAACGTGCTGCAACGGTTGATCCGGCCCGTCCGCCGCGTTGCCGAACCTGTGCGCGAGCACACGACGGAGACGGCGACTTGGATTCCACGGGCGCGAGCGCGAAAGCCTGCGGCAACAGACACCTCACGGTGCCAACGCGTCAAGTTGCGGTGGGTACTTGGGCAGGAAAGCCCTGGTCCTCGTCGAACAAGGTGTGTTTGCGGCGGCAGTGGAAGAGCTGACTGATCATCTTGGTGAAGAGGTTGCGCTGAGCGGCGGCGTGCCAGTCTCCGGCTTCGCGACGGCGGTCGTAGTGCGCCTTGGCCCCAGGCGATGGTTTGAGTGCGGCGAACGCCCAGAGGTAGCCGGCATGGTTGAGGCGGTCATTCTTCACCCAGCGCCTGGTGATGCTGGACTTCTTGCCGGAGGCCCTGGTGATGGGTGAGGCGCCGGCGTAGGCCTTCAGGCCGCGGGCGGTGGCGAACCGCTGGTGATCGTCCCCGATCTCAGCAAGGATCCGGGCGCCCAGTTGGGTTCGTAGCCCGGGGAAGCTCAGGATGATCTCGGCGTCCGGATGCTGAGGGAAAGCCTGGTCCACCGCCTCGGCGAGCTCATCAGCGGCGGTGCAAGCGGCGTCGAGCTGGCGAAGGAGCGCGAGCAGCTGCTTGCCGAGCGCTTCCTCGACCAGCGGCGGCTGATGGGCGTAGTCGCCCCGCAGGACGCTGCGGATGCGCTCGGCATCGGTGTCGATGCGACGCTGACGCCCGGCTCGCTTGAGCGCCGAGCGTAACTGCGCGAGCGACAGCCTGGCCGCCTGGGCCGGGGATCGGCGCGAGTTCCAGCAGGATGCGGGCCTCGGGGCGGCAAAGGGCGTTCTGCCGGTGCAGATAGGCGTCGAGTGCGGCGGGGAAGTACTCACGCAGGAGCGAACGGAGCTGGTTGGACATCTGCTGGCGGTTCCAGACGGCGTCCTGCTGGGCTCGGGCGAGGACCGCGATCGCGCGGGCCAAGTCGCTGTCCCGGGGCAGCGGCCGGTGCGCGTGCATGTCGGTGCGCAGAATGTTCGCCAGGACGAGAGCGTCGCCGGGGTCGGTCTTCTTGCGGGTCAGAGAATGGCGGTCGCGGTAGCGTGCGGCGGCTAGCGGGTTGATCGCGAATATCTGCCGCTTGCCGGTTCGCAGTACCGCGACCAGCAGGCCGCGAGAGGTCTCGACGGCGACCGGGATCGCGTTTTCCTCCGTGTCGCCGTGCTCGGCGAGCAGGTCCAGCAGGAGCCTGTAGCCGGCCGCGTCGTGGTCAGCATCGGCGCCCTGAGGATGCTCCGCAGCACCAGGGTGATCTTCGAGTGTCAACGAACGCGAATGTTCCCGACTTCTTGCAAAATATCCTCATGCAGCCGCTGCCGGTTCCCTGCCCCGCCCATCTCATCCCAGACGCTTCCGGCACCGATGCTTTCCACAAGGCATACAGGCAGGCCATGGCGCACCAAGCCGTGTTCGTCGCCATCGAATCCGACGGTCCGCACTGGACCGTGAAGGCGGACACGCTCACCGCCGGCCCCGGACACTCCGTCGACGACGCCGTGAACGAAGCTGTCCGGGCCGCCATCATCCGGATGGTTCACGACCGCGAGGTCGATGCGGACGCCTACACAGGGCCGATCTACTTCATGATGCACAGCGTGTCGAGCGAAGAGCGGGCCCGCGAACTCGCGGCCGCACTCCACTCCGCCCTGCACGGAGACCTCGAACCTCTAAACCGCGCCGTGCCTTCCACGTCCTGACCGGAACGCGAGAGGCCACCGACACAAACCGCGAACCCACGAACGAGGAGCACAGCTCAACGGCTGATTTTCGCAATCAGCCGAGCGCCTGGCATGCCGACCTGCATCGTGTCCGGGATCAGAAACACGCACTACTGTAAAGGGTGTTGCAGAAGGCCGTGTTTTTGCAGGCCAGAGGGCGATCATGGCTGTGATCATGTGCGGGGCTCGTGGCACCGGGGCCAGACATTCCTCTCCGGCTGTCGTGGAATTGCCAGAGCTCGAGAGCCAGTCCGGGCCGGTTCAGTCGGTGTCCGGTCGCTGCTCCGCCGCGGTGTCGTAGGCGGCGCGGGCCTCAGCGATGGTGGACCGGTGGCGCTCGGCCCAGCCGACCAGTCCGGTCAGTGAGGCGTGGAGTTCTCGGGCCATGGGCGTGAGGTTGTACTCGACCTTGGGCGGCACGGTCGGATAGACGGTGCGGATGAGCAGCCCGTCCCGCTCCAGTCGGCGCAGGTTGAGGGTGAGCATGCGCCGACTGATGCCGTTGATGGCGCGTTCGAGTTCGGTGAAGCGGACCGGGCCGCGGGCGGCTGCAATCAGGATCCCGATGCTCCACTTGCCCGCCACGCGGTCGAGCACCTCGGTGACCGGGCAGGCTTCGTCCCTCACCGCTTCCGCAACACGGGTGTGACTGCGTGACATAAATGTGCCTCCTTCCGCTGGGCAGCAAGGTTACCGATGATGACTGCTGTTACAAGTCGTGAACCAAGGGGGAAGACATGTCTGTTCGTGCTCTCGTCGTCGATCCGTCCGCACCCGCCGCCGTCCGCTTCGCCGAGGTTCCCGACCCCGTGCCCGGACCGGGCCAGGTCCTGGTGGACGTCTCCCATGTCTCCTTGAATTACGGCGACCTCAACGACGCTCGCTCCGGTCGGATGCCCGTGGGTGCGGTGCTCGGTTCGGACGCCGCCGGAGTGGTGGTTCGGGCTGCCGCCGACGGAACCGGCCCGGCGGTAGGCACCCGGGTGGTCGCCCTGACCTCGGGGGCGTTCGCCGAGCGTGTCGCGATCGATGTGGGTGCGCTTGCCGAGGTGCCCAAGGGCTTGGACCTGGCGAAGGCGGTCGCCCTTCCGGTCGCCGGAGTGGCCGCACTGCGCTCGCTGCGGGCCGCCGGGCTCGGGCCAGACAAGAGGGTGTTGGTCACCGGCGCCTCCGGCGGGGTCGGCCGGTTCGCCGTCCAGTTGGCGGCGAGGGCGGGTGCCCACGTGTTCGCGTCCGTGGGCTCGACGGCCCGCGGGGAGGGGCTGGCCGACCTCGGCGCCGACGAGGTGCTGGTCGGCCTGGAGGGGCTTGAGCGAGCCGTCGACGTGGTCATCGACAGCGTCGGCGGTCCCCAGCTGGTGGCGGCATGGAGCCTGCTCGCTCCCGGGGGCAGCGTGCAGAGCGTCGGCTGGACTTCCGGGGAGCCAGCGGTTTTCCCCCCGTATGCGACCGTGGGCCCGACCAGGTCGCTGACGTCCTTCGTCATCGAGGGCGATGCCGGCCCGGACCTGACCGTTCTCACCGAGCTGACCGCTGAGGGGGCCATCACTGTCGAGATCGGCTGGCAGGGATCCTGGGACCGCTTTGCCGAGGCCGCCGAGGCCCTCCGCGGGCGCCGCGTCTCCGGAAAAGCAGTCCTGCAGGTCACGCAGTGAGCGGGATGCGCCGGCACTGCCTCCGCAGGGCTAGGACGTCGAGGGCGATCATGTCGGAGCCATATAACCAGGGCTTCTGCGGTGGCTGTGCCAAGGAAGACGTAGCCACGTTTGTCATAGCGGGCGGCCACCGCCCGGGACTGCTTCAGCTTGTTGATCGCCCGCTCGACGGTGTTGCGCTTCTTGTACCGCTCTTCGTCGAAGCCGGGGGGCCGTCCACCACGTGAACCCTTGCGCAGGCGGGCGACCCGGCTGTCGGACTTCTCGGGAATGTTGTGGCGGATGCCCCGGAGACGACGCCGGTAGGTGCGGCATGGACTGTTGCCGTAGGCCTTGTCCGCCGAGAGGCTGTCGGGCTTCTTGCGGGGTCTGCCCAGCCCGGTCCGAGGGACGCGGATCTTCTCCAGCACGGCCGTGAACTGGGTGCAATCCGCCCGCTGACCGCCGGTGACGACCAGGGACAGCGGGCGGCAGCGGCCGTCGGCGCTCAGGTGGATCTTGCTGGTGAACCCGCCGCGCGATCGGCCCAGGCCCTCACCTCCCGCACCACCTCCGCCAGGCGGGCGAGCAGGCTCTGACAGGGCGTCTCGGCCTGATGTTCGACGTAGCCGACCCCCCTTGACGCCGCCAGAGCCGGCGGCGCAACGGTGCGGGCGCCGGCCGCGTGCTGGTGGGCCCGCACGACGGTGGAGTCCACCGCGATGTCCCAGTCGATCTCCCCGGCGGCGTCGACCGCGGCCTGGACCTCCTGTAGCAGCCGTTCCCAGGTACCGTCAGCCGACGACAGTCGGTGGCGTTCGTACACCGTCTTCCACGGCCCGTACCGCTCGGGCAGGTCAGGCCACTGCACCCCGGTCCGCACGCGGTGAAGGATGCCGTCGATCACTTGCCTGTGATTCCGCCACCGACTACAACGGCTGTTACTGACCGGCAGAAACGGCTGAAGCTGCTCCCATTCCATGTCGGTCAAATCGCCCCGCCCCACGCCCCCATCAACGAGGCGAGCACAGGTTACTGACCTTCAAAGCGTGGTGTCGTAGGGGCTGACGCCTCATGATCCCTGCGGTATGCCGACCGCATGAGGTATGCGCAAGGGGGCGGACTGACCGACGAACGGCGGGCCTTCCGCGAGAAGTTGAGGATGGAGGCGGCCGAGCGGTTCAGGCAGGGCGACGAGAGCGCGGTCATCGCGCACGACCTGCGGGTCAGCGTCCGGTCGGTTCAGCGGTGGCGCAGGGCCTGGTCACAGAACGGGCCCAGGGCCCTGGCCTCCAAGGGCCCGGCATCGCTGCCGCTGCTCAGTGACGAACTGTTCGCCGTGCTCGAGCGGGAGCTGGCCAAGGGCCCGGTGGCACACGGCTGGCCGGACCAGACCTGGACCCTGTCGCGGATCAAGACGCTGATCGGGCGCCGCTTCCACAAGAGCTACACAGTGCAAGAGGTGGCCGCCCTGCTCAAGCGGCACGGATGGAGCTGCCAGGTCCCCGCCCGGCGGGCGCTCGAGCGGGACCAGAACCTGGTGGACGGCTGGATGAAGGAGACCTGGCCGAGCGTGGAAGGACCGTGGCGGCGCTCGACGCCTGGCTCATCTTCGAGGACGAGGCCGGATTCTCGATGACGCCGCCGACCACCCGCACCTGGTCCCGCCGCGGCCACACCCCGGTGATCCGCGTGCGGGGCCGCTCCCGCCGCCGCTTATCGGTGGCCGCCCTGGCCTGCTACAAGGCCGCGAATCCTCGCGACTGATCTACCGGCCCTGCCCGGACGCCCGGCCTGAGGGGCGCAAGAGCTTCTCCTGGAAGGACTACCGCGACCTGATCCAGACCGCCCACCAGCAGCTTGGAGGCCCGATCGTGCTGGTCTGGGACAATCTCAACACCCACCTCACCGCTGGCATGCGCCGCTATATAGCCGACTGCGACTGGCTCACTGTCTTCCAACTGCCGCCCCACGCACCCGACCTCAACCCGGTCGAAGGCATCTGGTCCGTCCTACGACGCACCACTGTGGCCAACCGTGCCTTCGCCGACCCCGACGACTTGATCACTACAGTCCGACGCGGCCTCCGCCAGCTCCAGTACCGCCATGACGTCCTCGACGGCTGCCTCACCGGCACTGGACTCATCCCGCTCCACCAGGAGGACACCACACCCTGAAAGCAGCAGTCCGGAACCACTTGCGGTTACTCAGATGTGCCGCATCCAGATGTTGGGCTCTACGTAGGTTCCCTGATCAGCGGAACGGTCGAGCCGTAGCAAGCTCAGCCCTTCGGGGATGACGTAGTCACCCGTTTCGGGGAACACCATGCCGGTCCATCGCTCCCATTCGGCGATCGTGCCGGTCATGGTTTGCGACTCGGGAGCAACCGCGAGGATACGGGCGCCAAGACGCTGGTGCGTCCGGATCCATGGGTCGAGTGGCAAACCGTCCTCGCGGGTCCACCTCATGAACGCCTCAATGGACGTCAGTGGGTAGCGGGTTTTCAGCGTCGGGCGGACCGGTGCGATGACACGTGGCCACCCTGCATCCTCGGCGAGCTGACGTAGTGCTTTGAGCATCTCCCCGGCCAGGCCGCGTCCCTTGAGCGATGGGGTGACGATTGCCCCGCAGATCACCAGGGTGTCGGGTTGGACGCCTTGTTCTCGGCCCTCCACGGCGCAGATGGTGGCCTGGGTGTACCCAGTGGGGAGTGTCTCCGTTCGTCCATCCCAGCGGATCGGTATACCCCAGCCGGTCGCGACAGGCACGCCGCGCTCGTTCACCAGTGTGAGGTTGAGGTCGGCGAACCATTCCCTGATCCTGCCGATGTACTGCTTGGCTAGCCGATCGGCTGTGATGAACTCCGGGAAGCCCTCACTGAAGAGCTCCTGTATCTGCTCATCTGGCCACGTACGTGCGTCTGTTCGCTCAACGATCAATGTCACCAGCCCGTTTATAGCGCACGGCCCACAGACCAGGCGAGGAAGTTCAGCCCCGTGACTTGGTCGAGCCGCGTGGCCTCAGACCGTCGGGATCACAAGCCGTCAGCCGTCACGACACCACGCTTTGAAGGTCAGTAATTGAGGACATCTGGGGACCGTTCTGGAATGCACCGCAATGGCGCCGCAGCCGAGGGCTGCGGAGAAGCACAATCGATCAGATGTGCTGGCTGCTGCCGGGGCCGCCGCAATGATGCCGCAACTCTGGGCTGTGGAGAAGCCACCGTCAGTGGTACCGAAGATCGCCTTGTGCATCGCGCCGTAATGGTGTCACAGCCTTGAACTGCGGAGAGACGCTTCCCATCCTCGGCCGACCGCTTTTCTTCACCGAGCTGCAATGGTGCCTCAGCCGTGAGCTGTGGAGACACTTCCTCGTGCTACTGGTCTGGCTCTGGGCTGTGATGCCGGAATGGTGCCGCAGCGCGGGCCGCGGAATGACGAGGACGACCAGCACGTGGCGGACGCGAATGCCCTGGCCGTAACGATGTCGCAGCCGCGTGCTACCTGGCCCTTCACGGCCGGATGTCCCCTCCACGACAGACGCTTACCCAACCGGCGAGCCTTCCGCGCCACTCGCGCGGCGCCCTCTCGGCAGAGAACCCCAGGCACGATCCGCCTACAGCACCCGGTGCAGGCGCAGCAGGCGACCGGAGGACAGGGGCCGCTCCTCGGAATCGGAATGACTCACCACAAGGGTCCGGCCTCGCAGCTGCGGGGCCGGACCCTTGTGGCGTTGGGGGTGGTCGGCTGAGGGACACCCCCCGTGAGCGCTCTTCGGTGGATTATCACGCCGTGATAATCCGCGCCGGCCCGGAGACGCCTGCCACGGATTATCACGGCGTGATATTACCGGTACCACTTGTGCGGTGAAACTATGCCAGACCGCGTGAACCGGTTGCGGGTCATAAACGCCAACCAGAAGGGCGGTGTCGGCAAGACCACGGTGTCCCTCGGGATGGGCGAGGCCTACGCCGAAGACCCCGAGGTCGGCCGGGAAGCGCTCACCCGGTTCATCGACTCCCTCTCTTACGGTGACCTCAAGCGCATAGGGAGGAGGACCAAGACTGACGTCCAGGACCGGCTCGCCCGGGTGGCGATCGGAGGACGACGGGTCCTAGTTGTCGACTACGCCCCCCAGAGCCACCTGTCCGACCAGCTCGGCATCCCCCAGATCGAACCCGGCCCGGAAAGCCTCGTCTCCCACATGATCGGTGAGGCAGGGGGCGACCTGCGCGACCTCGTCGTCACCGTGGACGACCCGCGGTTCGGGACGTACTGCCCGGCGCGTTCGACGGGTTCGTACTCGACTCCCAGCTCGCACTCACCGCAGCCCAGTCCCGCCAGAGCGGCCCGCGCGGGTCGCGGTGACGAAGTTCGCGTGAAGCGGCCGCGAGCGGCTGGGGCTGCTGCGCGTGCGGGATGACGTGATCGTGCTGCACGCGATGCGCTGGCCCGACGAGGTCCGCGACCCGTCGGAGCTGTACCCGCCGCCGGCGGCGGACGTGTCGGATGCGGAGGTCGACGAGGCGGTGGAGCTGATCGAGCGGATGACCACCGACCGCCTGGAGGGCCTCGACTTCGTGGACCACGACACGGAGGCGCTGGAGTAGGTCATCGAGGCGAAGCGAGGGGACCGCGAGCTGCCGGATGTGCCGGAGCCGGAGAGGCCGGCGGGCAAGGTGCTCGACTTGATGGCCGCCTTGCAGGAGTCCGTATACAAGGCGAAGGCCTCGCGCGGCGAGGACACCGGCACCGACGCGCAGGTCCACGAGATGCCCACGAAGTAGACCACGGCCAAGACCAGGACCCCGCGAAGAAGACGGTCGCGAAGAAGGCCACGACGGCCAAGAAGACGGCCGCCCGCAAGCCCGCCGCAGCGCGTAGCCGCGGGCGGCGATCAGGGGCGGGTACGGATGTACCGCACGGCCGAACCCCATCCCGGCTCCACCGCCGCCCTGCACCACTGGCACAGCGGGCAGCCGCCGCTGCCGTACCGGTGTGTCCTGCGCCGGCATCCTGCGCGCGATCCGACACGGAGTCGGCTATGCCGTCAGGCGGTCGGTCCTGCGTGTCCGGTAGCGCGGCGGGGTCAGCCGGCGTAGCGGGCACGCCGTAAACGATGCTCAGGATGGCGACCGCGGCACTGTGGGGGCCGCATGCCTTGTCGATGGCGCGTCCTTCCGACCGGGCCCGCCACGTTCCGGCGATCCCGTCTGGAGAGGCGCCCGACGGTGGCCGTGATTCCCCGGACGATGACTCCGTGGCTTCGTTCACTTCAAGCGTTTGCCCACCGGATTGGGTTGCGATGGGCGGTCGGCGGGGCCGCGGATGTTCACGAGAAATGACGTCAGAACCCATTTTCCGGGCGAAGCGCTTTGTGTACAGCGAGGCGGAGCAGTCGTTGCAGCACGGCGGTGGCGTCGGAGGGGGCACCTGCTGGGACGTCGGAGTGGTAGTCGGCCTGGAACACGACGTTTCGGCAGAGAAGAAAGGCGTGTACGAAGACGCCGGGCTCTCGGTCGTCGCTCCCCGACCAGATGGACTCGTGCTCCCAGTCGCAGGGAGTGGCCGCGGGATCGGCCTGGGCCGGGGCGACCGGGTTCGTCATCCCGACGAACATGCGCCGCGCGATCTGGGCGCCACTCTTGTCAGGTGTCGGCGTCTCCGTGTCGGTGGCCAGTGCCAGTGCCGAGGTGTTGGCCTCGGTGTGCCAGCTGCACCACACGTCATCGCGCCTGGGCCAGGGCTCGTACAGCCCGCCCATCCGTTGCGCCTCACGGTCGCGCACAGGAGCCCCGTGGAGGGCCGAGGTGACCGTGTGTCTGTCGAGGAGAGCGCAGGCCGGCGGAGGAGCGGCGTAGGGACCGGCCTGCCGGTTGATCCGGCTGATGGACTGCGTGAGGTAGGCGCTGCCGAAGAACAGCACGATTCCCGTCAGGAGGAGGGCGGGCCATCGACCCAGCAGCCAGGTGGCCCGCGGCCACAGGCAGAGACGGACCCTACCGTCCCGCGCCGGCGGCGCTTCGCTGATCAGGTGCTCCTGCAACCGTGCGTGGCGGAACTGGAACACCCCGCCGGTCTGGCGTAGGACACCGCGCGCGTGGGCGTCCTCCAGGAAGGCCGTTGTCCGCCAGGGCAGCCGGCCGGTGGCCGCCAGGACGACGCGTGCCGCGGCGTGGCGCCCCCAGGCCGTGTTGGTGATCCCGTGCAGGACGGTGATGACGAGGGTGCCCGAGACCACGGTGGCCCACGTCCCCGGGCCCGTCACCCCCGCCCCCGCGTGGTCGCTCCAGGTGTTGACGCACAAGATGGGCAGCAGCACCACCGCTTCCAGGCACCACCGGCGCGGCCCGGTGACCGAGAAGTTGACCGCCAGGGTCAGCGCCGACACCCGGTCGGCCCGCAGCAGCGAACGAGGGGTGACTGACGCCACGTCGGTCGCCATGCTCGGTGCGGCGCGGACGACGAAGAGAACGCCCAACGCGACGGCCGCGGGAATCGGGAAGCCAGACGGGTAGGGATGGTCCTTGGTGGGGATATTCGTCCCCCAGGCGAAGCCGATCCCGGCGGCGCTTCCTGCGGCGCGCCAGAGAATCGTGGGCGTGCGCTGGCGCAGTTGCAGACGCGCGGGCACCGGCACGGTGGCGTAGACGTCGACGACGGCGACGAGCAGGGGAAGCACGCCGATCAGTGCCAGTGCGGCCCAGGGCGGCAGCGTCATGCCCCACCAGCGGATCGTGCCGTGCGGCGGCAGGGCCGCGGTGAGGGCCACGGCAGCGGCGTAGACCAGGATGACGGCCACCGCCGTAGCGGCCTTCGCCTGCTCGGGATACCAGCGCCACCAGGCGAGTTCTCCACCGGGCGCACCGTGCCGGGCGGCGTCCCGGGCCAGTCGGCTGAGATGGCGTTCGGCGTCCTCCGCGCGCCATCGCGGCGGTTTTCCCACGTTGGGCGGCGCCGTGTAGGCCGCCGGCACGAGCCGTGCGATGAGGTGCTTCTCGATCCGCGCTCCGGTGGGGAACGCGGCTGTGTCCAGGAGTTCGGCCGGGTCGGCGGACGTCTCGCCGTAGACGGCCAGGGCCAGCCCGAGCATCAGCGGCGACGACAGCGCGGCGCGCAGCCGCCGGGCGTGCGGATCGTCGCTGTCGCGCATGCGGGCGAGGACGGGCTGCCACAGCGGGCTGCCGTCCGTCCGGGTCCGCCGGGTACTGGTTCTCAGGTGCTCGCTCAGCTCCCGCACGGTCAGCGGCTGGAGCGTCACGGCCGCCGCGCCGCTGAACACGTCCGCCTGGCGCACCACGTCCCGGTACTGCTCGGTGCGGCTGGTGAGGATCAGGTGGGTGTCCTCGTCCAGACTGTCGTTGAGAGTCCGCAGGGCCACGGCCCGCCGATCGGCGGGCATTTCGTCGAGGCCGTCGAGGATCAGCAGGAGCCGCTCGGGTGTGGCCACCTCCTCGGCCAGTACGGTGCCGAAGCCGGTCGGTGCCGCCAGTTCGGGGTGGTCAGTGGCGAGGCGCTGCGCGGCCCACCGCCACAGACCCGTCTCGCCGGGGTTCCAGGAGGCGAGGGGGAGGATCACGGGGACCCGGCCGTCCGCCCCTCGTCGCTCCAGCAACCGCAGCCCGAGCCGGAGCGCCGCCACGCTCTTGCCCGCTCCTGGTTCGCCCAGGATCACCAGCCGTCCGGAGGGCACCCGGTCGTAGATCCGGTCGATCTCCGCGACGTCGCCGTCGAGGGGCAGGGGCTGGTCGCTCCGTTCCCCGGCGCGGATGTTGGACCAGTGGTCGAACAGGTCGCGCCCGGAGGCCCGGCACAGTATGGGCAGCAGGCGCGGTCCTTGGACGCGGCGCGCGATCGCCTCGTCGCGCCACTGTTTGGTCTGCTCCCGGGCCAGTCCGGCCAGCACGCCGTTCACCGTGGCACGTAGCGCGTTCTCGTGGCGGCCGCGGGCCAGTTGCCGGCACTGCCAGGTCACCCACCCCACCGTGTAAGCCGTCATCAGCAGCGCGAGCCCGGCGACCACTAGCCACGGCGCTATTCGACCGGTCTTGGCGGTGAGTCCGGTCTCCAGCAGGAAGCCGCCGAGAGCCACCAGGACCGCCGTGACGACACAGCGCCGGACGACCGACCAGCGGGACAGGGGCGTCAGCTGGAACGGGATGCCGTAGAGGTGGACACGGCCGATGGAGCCGGCCTGGATGACAGTCTCCGCGTCACCGTGGAAGGTGTTGCGCACGTCGTGGAACCTGCTCCCCCCGGCTCCCCACATGTCTCGCGCACCTCCGCCGTCTCCCGGCCAAGCACGATAGCCCGCGTCACGGACGTGCTCCAAGTACGCTGGAGAGGACCGGAGTTCGGGGAACCGGCGACAGGCTGCGGAAGCGGAGGAGGCCGTGTGGAGGCTGAACTGACCGCCTTGGCTGTGTCCGGGGCGACGACCCTGGTGCAGCTGATGGCGGGTGAGGCATGGGCTGCGGCCAAGAGCCGGGTGACCGCGCTGTTCGGGCGCGGGCGGTCCGGCGAGGAGCAGGCGGCGGACGTCGAGCTGGAGCAGGCCCGCACCGCGGTCGTCGACGCCGCACACAGCGGTGACCGGGCGGCCCTCGCCGGGTTCGAGTCGCAATGGCAGGCGCGGTTGCTGCTCCTGCTCCGCGAGGACCCGGCGGCGGAAGGCGAGCTGCGTGCCCTGATCGCGGCGGCCGGGCACGCTCCGGAGCGGGGCTCCACCGTGCACAACACCATCAGCGGAGGCGACATCCGCGGTCCTGTCATCCAGACCGGTACCATCCAGGGCGACCTCCACTTCGGCTGACGCCTTCACCGCCACTGTCCTCGCGGATGTCTATGGCCGGTGGCGCAGGAACAGAGCGGGGGCGTGGCGGGTGAGCCAGGCGCTGGTCAGGCCGATGGCGGCGCCGGCGGCTACGTCGCTGGGGTAGTGGGCGCCGGACTGTACCCGTTCGAGAGCCACCAGGGCGGCCGGCACCGCGCACAGCGCGCCAGCGGCCGGCCAGGTGGGGGCGACGGCGGCGGTGAAAGCGACTGCGGCCGCGGTGTGCCCGGAGGGGAACGAGGAAGAGTCGGGGCGGTCGGCGACCTCGTCGTGCGGGATCCACTCCGCGGGCGGCCTGGGGCGGTCGGCGAGTGGCTTGCACAGCCCGTTCGACGCCAGCTGCGCCACCACCAGGGCCCCCAGCCCGGCGGCCGCCGCCTTGCGGCCCTTCCACCCGCCCCACCACGTCATCGCGGCCGCCGCCCCGCACCACAGCTTCGACTTCTCCGCCGACTCCTCCACCGCCGACAGCACCCTGGCCACTCCCGGCGGGATGCGGGAGGCCGCCCGCTGCGTCACAACCCGGTCAGTCTCACACAAGCCCGTCAGCAACCTCATGAACTGCGGATATCCCCAAGCGCTGCCCGGTAAGCGCCCGAGCGTTAAGGATCAGTCCGTCCCCGCTGTGCGACAGTCATGATTCGTCCAGGCGGCGCAGGTCCTCCTCGGTCCACTTCCTGGTGTCACGCGGCTCGGTGTAGGGCTCCTTGTGCGGCGGCAGGCCGCCGGTGACCGCCCGTTGCCGGACGGTCTCGGCGTCGAACTCCAGGCCGAGCAGGATGGCGAGGTTGCTGATCCACAGCCAGATGAGGAAGACGATGACCCCGGCCATGGTGCCGTAGGTCTTGTTGTACGAGGCGAAGTTGGCGACGTAGAACGCGAAGGCGGCGGAGGCGATCAGCCAGATGACCAGGGCGAGGAAGCTGCCCGGTGTGATCCACCTGAACCCCTTCACCCGGGCGTTGGGGGTGGCCCAGTACAAAAGGGCGATCATGATCGTGACCAGGACCACCAGGACGGGCCACTTGGCGATCGACCACGCCGTCAGCGCGCTGTCCCCGATCCCCAGCGTCTTCCCGGCCTCGCGGGCCAGAGTGCCGGTGAAGACGACGATCAGGGCGCTGACGACGGCGAGCACCAGCAGGACGACCGTCAGTCCGACCCGCACGGGAAGGACCTTCCACACCGGGCGGCCCTCCGGCATGTCGTAGACCCGGTTGGCCGCGCGGATGAACGCGGCCACGTACCCCGAGGCCGACCACACCGCCAGAACGATCCCGACGATCGCGATGAGAGAACCGACGCCGGCACTGTTCTGCAGCTGCGAGACGGCCCCGGTGATGATGTCCCGGGCGGAGCCCGGAGTGAACCGCTTGAGATTGCTCAGCACCGTGTCCGTGGTGGACTTGCCGGCGACGCCGAGCAGCGACACCAGGACAAGCAACGCCGGGAACAGCGACAGCAGCCCGTAGTAGGTCAGCGCCGCGGCCCGGTCGGTCAGCTCGTCGTCCTTGAACTCCCGCAGACTGCCCTTCAACACCGCTCCCCACGCCGTCTTCGGCAGTTGCGTCGGCTTGTCCGGAGCACGGCGTTCCACGGCCCGCCCAGGGCCCGCCTCCTCAGGCGGCGGGATCTCACGCTCGGGAGCCTCGTCACCGCCATGATGCCCTTTCCGCCCGGGCAGATGCAGCTTCATGCCCGCCGAGTACCCCCAAGCACCCTCTCAATCAGGATGCAGATGCAGACGCAGCCCCTGCAGCCCCCACTTTCCTGGACGAGCTCGCCGACGCGGGCACCCGCACCGGCTGGTTCCCGTTTCGCTTGCCCAGCTCCCCAAGGGCCGAGCTCCCCGAAACAGTGCCGGAGAGCTCGACCGGGGGCTGCTTCCGAACCCCGCGTGGGTGGTAACCCAGATCGTGATAGCCATGCGGCAGCGACACGCCGCCTCGGTATGCCGCGCGGTCTGCCTGGCCGGACTCGGCTCAGTGGCGGACGGACCGGCCGCAGCGGTCTGTGCCGGGCGCCCGCGGCGCCGTCACCGGCGGGCGTCACCTGGCGCGAGCAGGCTGGTCACCTCGGCGATGGCATCTGGGCGTGATCAATCACCACCAAGATCCACTTCCGCAACAGACCCTCTAGCGCGCCCACCGCAGAAGTGACCTACGCCACTCATACTTCACTGACACTGATCAACCTTCGTTGTCGCAGGACAACCTGCCCAGCCCGGCGTGCGGTGTCGGCCCTGCGTCGGTCTCGCGCGGGCGTGATCTTCACGACATACTCACCGCCATGAGTTTTGCGAGCGGTGAGGACAGGCCGCCGGATCCGACCACGGCGCATGCGGGCTCGCTGCCGCATGTCATGCAGTGCGAACAGGGCGACGCGTGGCTGGTGACCGTCGTCGGCGCCTTCGACCTGGACTCAGTCCCTGTACTGTCGGCGGCGCTGGAGACCGGGGCCCGGTACTCCAAGGTGGTGGTGGATGCCGCCGGCCTCACATTCGCGGAATCGACCGTCCTGAACCTGCTGCTGCACTGCCATCGGACGGCCGTGCTGCGGGTGGCCAGGCCCGCGCCGGCGCTGGCGCGGGTTCTGGAGCTGACGGGCGCGGACACCGTCCTGGACGTACGGCCGACGGTGGAGGACGCGCTCGCGCCGTGACGGGCATGCCAGGCACCGGCGGAGATCGTAGGCTGAGGGACGGGGGCCTGGCATGGGGAGGTCTGCGATGCCGCGGAGCATCTGGTCCGGCGCGATCAGCTTCGGCCTGGTCACGGTGCCGGTCCACGTGGCCAGCGCGACCGAGGACCACTCGGTGCGCTTCCACCAGTACCACGTGGAGGACATGGGCCGGGTACGGGTGCGGAAGTTCTGCGAGGTGGAGGACCGGGAGGTCCGCTCCGACGAGATCGCCAAGGGCTACGAACTCACGAAGACCCAGGTCATCCCGATCACCGACGAGGACCTGCGCAACCTGCCGCTGCCGACGGCGAAGGCGCTGGAGATCCACGGGTTCGTGCCGTGGGAGTCCATCGACGCCCTGCGCATCGGCGAGGGCTACTATCTTCAGCCCGACGGCCCGGTGGCTGCGAAGCCGTACGAGCTGCTGCGGCAGGCGTTGCGGCGGTCCGCGCGGGTTGCGGTGACGAAGTTCGCGTGGAGCGGCCGCGAGCGGCTGGGGCTGCTGCGGGTGCGGGATGACGTGATCGTGCTGCACGCGATGCGGTGGCCCGATGAGGTCCGGGACTGGGCCGGGGTGAACCCGCCGACGGCGGACGTGTCGGACGCGGAGATCGACGAGGCCGTCATGCTGATCGAGCGGATGAGCACCGACGGGCTGGAGGGCCCGGACTTCGTGGATCACTACACGGAGGCGCTGGAGAAGGTGATCGAGGCGAAGCGGGAGGACCGTGAGCTGCCCCAGGTGCCGGAGCCGGAGAAGCCGGCGGGCAAGGTCCTCGATCTGATGGCCGCGTTGCAGGAGTCCGTGGACAAGGCGAAGGCCACGCGCGGCGAGGACAACGGCACCGAAGCCGAGGTCCACGAGATGCCTGCAAAGAAGAAGACCGCGAAGGCCCCGGCGAAGAAGACCGCGGCGACGAAGAAGACGGCCGGGAAGAAGGCGCCGGCCAAGAAGGCCGCTGCCCGCAAACCGCGCCGCAGCGCGTAGCCGTACCCAACGCCGGGCCCCCTTGCTGCGCAACCGGCCTCGGTGGCTGTCATGCTGCGCCGGGTTACCGGGTCAGCCACCGTGGGTCCGGCTGGACGACTTGCCCTGGACGGACGTCCCGCCACGCCGAACGTGTTCGGCTGACGAGCGCAGGTCCGGTTAGGCGCGCCTCTTGCCCGTTGCCAGTGGGGTGAGCTCGCCCGGCACCGCCCAGCAGCTCGGTCCACCCCCTTGGCGGGGCCAGACCTCCGGACCGCCGCCGTACCACTGGATGAGCCCCGACTCGGCCACGTCCACCTCGTCCCGACACGCCAGCCCGGCGTGCCTCAGCATCAGAGTCAGCTCGTGCAGGGAATAGGCCGTGCCGAGGTCCTGGTGGTCGAGATACACGCGGCGGCCTCCACAATCACCGGGCGCCTCCACGATCGCGGAACCCTTGACCATGAATTCAGCTTCTCCCCATAAAAGCCTGACCGCATTGTGGAGGACGACCGCCTGTGCCTTGGACCGGCTATCAGGCCGGTCATCCATCTTGGCGACCGGCGGTGACCGGACGACTGCTCGAATACCTCGGTGGGGCTCGATTGGGCGCTGGGTCAGCCGCTGTCGGAGCCGGTGGACCAGGAGCTGGGAGTGGCCGTGCAGCGGTACTCCCGGCAGGAGGACACTCGGACCGGATCAGGGGGTCAGGGCCTGCTCGACGCTGGGGTAGCAGGCGATGAGGGCGTCGACGCCAACCAGCTGCAGGACGTGCAGGACGGGTTTTTGCGCGGCGGCGATACGCAGCCACCCCTCGGCAGCGCGGACGGCCTGGTAGACGGTGACGAAGACGTTGATGCCGCTGGAGTCCATGAAGGTCACGCCGCCGAGGTCCACCACGATCCGCGACGGTGGCGCCGCGCCGTACCCGGACAGCAGGGCTGCGCTGAGCAGTTCCCTGACGTCATGGTCGATCTCGCCCTCTACGGTCACGACCCGCACGCCGTCGACCATGTGGTGGACGGCGGAGAACCGGTCCGTGCGGTCCGTGTTCTCGATGTCGCTCACCGTCTCCTCGACTGCGTTCGGGCCTGCCCGGGGCTGGGCGTGCACGGACGATTCTGCCCCACCGGCTGGCCCCATGCGCACAGGGGATGCTGCCGAATAACATGCCTCTGACATGTATGACGGAATCGGGGGTAGTGGCGCGCTCGTGAACCACGAATGAGGGCGACGTCCCAGGCATCTCACGACGACGGTGACGACTGTATCGAGCCGGAAGAGCACCTGATACGCGCCGGCTACGCACTGGACGGAGACCGCGGCTGCATCGCCGAGGCCCGCCACCACGCCGTCGCCTTCCTCGAGCAGGCCCACGCCGACCATCACCTGAGGGTGTCAGCACGCGCACGGAACCTGCCCCGACTGGTCGTCAGCGAACTGGTTACCAACGCCCTCAAGTACGCCCCAGGGCCGGTTCTGATGGAACTGCGCATCACCGCCCACCTCGTGGACGTCGTCGTGTGGGACAGCGACCCCATGGTGCCGGCGGCCCGGGCTGCCGATCCCGACCGGATCGGCCAGCACGGCCTGGAGATCGTGAAGGCCGTCACCGCGGAATTGTTGATAGAGCAGCAGCCGGTCGGCAAACGCATCACCGCCCGCATCGCCCTGTCCGACGCGCCTGACACGGCTGACCACAGTCAGAGGTGACGGCAGGCTCTCGGCTGGCCCCCCGAC
This sequence comes from Streptomyces sp. NPDC026538, assembly GCF_055567535.1. Classification (NCBI taxonomy): domain Bacteria; kingdom Bacillati; phylum Actinomycetota; class Actinomycetes; order Kitasatosporales; family Streptomycetaceae; genus Streptomyces; species Streptomyces sp. NPDC026538. The sequence continues at coordinate 36,487 of NZ_JBVHQG010000006.1, read as the reverse complement.
CGACACTCGCCATGGCGCAGTCCAGCAAGAGGCGCCGGCGATCCGTGCCTGCGACATCCACGCACGTCACCCCGACGTACGGCACGCCGCGTCCACCGCAGCCGATACCGGCATACGACACCCCCAGCGTGCTCACCCCTCACGAGATTCGCTGACAGAGAAGCCGAAACGACTGGTCGATCACTACACGGAGGCGCTGGAGAAGATCATCGTGGCGAAGCGGGAGGACCGCGAGCCGCCTCAGGCGCCGGAGCCGGAGAAGCCGGCGGGCAAGGTGTTCGATCTGATGGCGGCCCTGGAGGAGTCCGTGGACAAGGCGAAGGACACGCGCGGTGAGTACACAGGCACCGAGGCGCAGGTCCATGAGATGCCCGCGAAGAAGGAGACCGCGAAGGCCCCGGCGAAGAAGACGGCAAGAGGACCGCGTCGAAGAGGAAGGCGTCGCGAAGAAGACGGCGGTGAAGAAGGCGACGTCCACGAAGGCCGCTGCCCGCAAACCACGCCGTAGCGCGTAGCCGGTGCAGCGGGTAAGGCGTGCGTTCGCGCGACGCGCGAGCGGCACGGTTCGCGGGGCGGCCGTCGGGTCAGCTGGCCTGCTTCACCGCGTGCAAGGACCCGGTGAGGGTGCCCTCCTGCTGTTCGTAGTGGGAAAGCGCCAGGCCGAGGCCCATGAAGGTGGGCGCCCATTCGCCGACGAAGATCCCCCATCGGTCGGCTCGCTCGATGCCGGCTTGTTCAGCTTTGAGGCTGGTGAGCCAGGACGCGACGCTGAGGCCGATGGATGTTATGGCGGCGAGGTAGGCGTGTTCGCTGCGGATGCCCATGTCGTGCATCTTTTTGATCACCATGGGGGCTCTCCGATCTTTGGTGGGTTCTCTCGGGTACCATCCTGAATTCCTCCTATGCGTCCTTTATGGATGTATTTGAGGCTTACCCGGCGCGAGGCGCGCCCGTGCTGCCCGGCACCGCGCTGGTCTCCCGCTGGATCGGCCCGCACGGCGCCTTCTTTGCCGCCGTGGCTGTCCTGGTGGTCATCGCCTACGCCGCACCGGGCTGCGCCCGGCGCATTGCGATCTGCAGTGGCCAGGCTCACTAGGTGCTGCCTGGGCGCGGCTTGATGACCTCGGTTTGAGGGGTAAATGCTTGTCGTCACGGGCCGCTGGCCGTGTACGTGGCCCAGCACGCATTTGCCCCGGCGGTGACGGCTGCCCGGACCCCGTCGACGGGTTCGCCATGACCCTGGGCCTCGTTCCCTGCGGCAGTGCCGCAGGGCGCCCATCTGCCTCATCACACCTGGCCATGGCCACTGCTGTCCGCGCGGACAGAGCCCCACGCGGGGGCCTCCAGGCTGTGTGCTCTGCGTCGTCCGCCTGGTGGCGGGGTCTTGGTTGCTGGTGCAGGGGCGTTTGCGTTCTGCCGACCGCTCGCTATCGACCGCCACCGGATGGCCGGATCGCTAGGGAGGGTCGGAGCTGCCGGCGACAACGCGGCCATGGAGTCCTTCTTCAGTCTGCTGCAGAAGAACGTCCTCGACCGCCGTGTCTGGGCCACCCGCGAAGAACTCCGGATCGCGATCGTGACCTGGATCGAGCGGACCTACCACCGACGCCGCAGACAAGCCTCACTCGGCCGGCTGACCCCCATCGAGTTCGAGACCGTCATGACCACGCTGGTCCTCCAGGCCGCGTGACCGAACCTGTCACCCGAACCTGCATCAGACCCAACTTGTGCCAGACCCCGAATCAGACCGTCAAAGCCGCGGAGGGAAGCGCTCGCGGAGGCGTCAGTGGCGACCCGCCGCGACAGCAGCGTGTCGCCTTCGGCGTCCAGGATCAGCGTGTGGTGGTGGGTCTTCCCGCAGTCGGTCCCAGCCCGTATCCGGCTCCTCGCGCTCCAGTCGTTCGTACGTGCCTCGCGTACTCGGCGAGGGCGGCCACCACGCCACCCAGACCACGCGGAGACGGTGCCGGGGGTCGCGCCAGGCGTCCACGGACGACCTCGCCGGCATTGCTCTACTCAGCGACAGGTTCGCACTTCCCAATCGGCGGCCGAGTCGTCATGGGGAACCTGGCGGCCAAGCCTTGGAAGCCAAGGACGGCAGCAGCATGAAAGCCACACCCGGTTCCCCTGGGTGGCACAACCCTACGAATGGCTGGGGCGAGCCCAGAAGGAAGGTAGAGCAGCATGACCCGCAGAGCCTACTGCCCTGCGCACGGCCTCCAGGATGCGCATACCCGTGATGAGCCTGGCGGGGTGGCTCGTAGTACGGTGAACGAAGGTGTTGTGAAGCACTGGGGCGTGTGAAGCACTGGGGCGAGTGACATGCGGACTCCGGCATCCTCTTCTCGGTCGTGGCCCCGCGCCGGCAACATGACGGACGCGGAGGCCCGCGACAACCTCTGCGTGTCGGCGGCTCGTCGCTGTATGCGCGACCTGCGCGCGTCAGCTGTCGCGGTCTATCTGGGCGTGCCTGGGGAACCGATGTTGGCGGCTGTGGCCGTCGTCACCTCGCCCTTGGGCTTGGTCGTACCCGAGCGTCTGCCGACCGAGGACCTGGCCCTTCCCTCCGTCCGGGCCTACCGAACGCGGCGGGTCTGCACGGCCCACTCCTACGACCTAGCGGCACGGCATCTCGATTTCGGGGTTTACGCGGCTGCTCCGCACATCGTGACCGCCGCACCGCTGGCAGCAGGAGAGCAGAGGTTCGGCGCTTTGATGGCGTTCTTGCCGCACCACGCTCAAGAGGTGTCCGCGGACGATACGGATTACCTGCGCGAAGCGGCAGAGCATCTCTCGGTCGAGTTGGACCGCCTGTCCGGCCGCGGTGTCTCTCTGTCTCCTCCGAAGCTTCCGTTGGTGGTCTCCCTGGAGACCGGTGCCGCTGCGGAGATCGGCGGGGCCTCCTCCCAGGAAGGGGAGGGATCGCCGATCAACTGGAGTGCACCCTTCATTTTTCACCTGCACAAACTGGCCGTCTCCCTGATGCCTGTCGTGCATACGAGGGACGCGATCGCGCTGACGATCGAGCGACTGGTCTTCGGATTCGGGGCCCGTGCGGTGGCCATCAGCCTGGTCGAGGGCGACCGGCTCCACGTGGTGGGCGCATCGGGCTGCTCGAAGGAGTACCTGAAATCCCTCAACGGAAGCTCCGTCAACCCGAAGTCCCCTGAGACCGAAGCCATCACGCACCGGAAGCAGATCATCTACGAGGCAGGAGAGCAAGGCCAGTTGCCTGGGCAAGGCCACATGACAGCGGACGGCCGTGACGAGCACCTGTGGGTTGTTCTCCCGCTGCTTGCAGGAGACCACGTACTGGGCACATGCTCGGTCGGACTCGCACCGAAGCACCGCCTGATCACCACGCGGCTGTCGCCCCTGTCCACCCTGTCGACGTTGCTCGGCCAGACACTCGAACGCACCCAGCTCTACGACGCCAGCCACGCGTTGGCACAGAAGTTGCAGGAAGCCCTGCTGCCCCGGATGCTTCCCCAGCTCGCGGGTGTGCTGACCACGAGCCGGTACGAGCCGCCCACCGGCGCGATCGAGCTCGGAGGCGACTGGTACGACATGTTCACGCTCCCCAGCGGCGAAGTGGCCGCGGTGATCGGCGACGTCGAGGGCCACAACACGGCAGCAGCTGTGGTGATGGGGCAGCTCGGCAGTGCGGTGCGCAGCTATGCGCTGGAAGGCCACGACCCGAGCACGGTGCTGTATCGCGCGAATCGCCTGATGATCGACTTCGAGACAGATCATTTCGCGACCTGCTGCTGCGTCTGGCTCGACCCCGACACAGGCACGGCCCAGGTCGTCAGCGCCGGTCATCCGCGCCCACTGATACGAACCCCTGGCGGTGCTTACCTGGCGGCAGCCACCGACGTAGGTGTCCCGCTGGGAGTCGAGCCGAGTCCGTCGTATCAGGCCGACATCCTCACCATGGAACCGGGAACGCTGCTGGTTCTCTACACGGACGGCGTGTCTGGCAGAGGTGGCGAGCTGGCCCGGAAAACGCTGGAAGCCGCCCTCGCGGACTCCGGTGATGAACTGGAACGGCTCGGCGACGGACTGATGGGCTCAGGTGTGGGACAGGCCCGGCGGGTGGACGACGCCGCTCTTCTGCTGCTGCGGTACGAAGGACCCGCGAGGGAGGTCAAGGAATCCATCAGACGACTCCACCTGCACCGCCACGACTACCAAGGCGTACGGCGCGCCCGGCGTTTCCTCACCACGTCCCTGGACAGCTGGCATCTGGCTTCGCTATCCGATTCTGCCGAGGTACTCGCATCGGAGGTCGTCACAAACGCGATCGTCCACGGGGACAGCGACGTGGACGTATGTCTGCGCAAGTACCCCGACCACCTCCGGATGGAAGTACGGGACAGTGACTCCCACCCTGCCATGCTCGTGGACCTCGGTCCGGACGAGGACAAGGCCGAAGGGGGTCGGGGGCTGGTGATCGTGTCTGCCCTGGCTTCCTCCTGGGGGAACTCACCCAGCGGTAGGGGGAAGACAGTGTGGTTCGAGATGGATACCCAACAAGAGTCGTAGCCGGATCCGTGAGCGGGCCAGGTGGAGGGTGAGGGCGGCCTGAACAAGGCTGGTGATGCGGGTGGTGCTGCACCGCAGCTTGCGCAGCAGTCGCCGGGTATTGAGCGTGGCCATAGCCCGCTCGCCGGGGGCCCGGCTTTTGGCATGAGCACGGCAATTGGGTCGCACCTTCGAATGTAGGCGCGGAAGAGCCTTGCTGTTAACGGGAGTTGGGCGAAGCGCCACCCCTGCGGCGGGTCAAAGTGAACAGGCCGGGGACATCCTCGGCCAGCCAGCCGCGTTCCACCAGCCGCTTCAGCTTCGAACGTGTGCCCTCAATCTTCCCGGTTTCGGCCGGCAACCCGATCCTGGGCACAATCTGCTTGGCGCGGACCGGCCCCGGCGCGTCCGCCACCACCTCCAGAATGTCCCGATACACACGCGGCAGGACCTCCGCCCCCATCCCAGGCTGCCAGTTCGGCACCGTCAGCACCCCGATCACCTGCCGCTCGGCCCCCGCATACGCCGACGTCGCCACCGACTCGCCCACGGTCGGCCCGTCGGCCGACGCCCACCGCCGACTTCTCCGGGATCATCTCCGCGAGCACCTCGGCGACTGTCTCCCGTGCGATCTGCAACCGTTCCAGACCTTCCCGGGCCAGTGCCAGCTTCCCGTTCAGCTCGGCGAGCTTGGCCTCCAGCTCCTCCACTTGGAATCGAGCAGCCGCCTCGCGCGCTTCCAACTCCTCGAACAGAGAGCCCATTTGTCACCCCTCCTCCGCCATCACGGTAGAGATGAGGAGCGCCGAGCACAGCCCCGCTCAGCATTCCTCCAGCCTCCTTCCCTTGAGAGGAGCCGCACCCGTCTCCGACCACATCGCTGAGCATGTCAGGCGTGGCGTCCAGGGCCACGACGGGACAAACGGGAGACTTGCCGGCCGCCGACACCGCCGCGGGGTCCTTGAACGGCTCCTGGATGAGCTCGGGGCGAACGAGATCTCTTGCCAGATGGTCCGCGGCTGTGTTGCGGACCGCCGAGAAAATCCGGGTCCCGGAGGCCGACTTCCTCGCGGAGGCCGGGTCCTCCGGTCGGCCCCGGACCGGTCAAGCGGACGCCCCGCCTTTGCCGACGGTGCTGAGCGTGAGCTCGCGGCGGTTCCACGTGACGACCGCTGCCAGGACGAGCAGCACCGCTGTTGGTGCCGGACTTTGGTCGATGACGAACACGCAGGTCAGGAATCCGCCTGCCATGACTCCGGTGAGTGCCAGGCCGCCCAGGGCGCTCAGTCGGGGAACGAGCAGCAGTATGGCCCCGGCCACCTCCAGGGAGCCGGTGACGTATCGGAGCCATTGCCCGACACCGACCTCCTGGAAGAGGTCGACCATGGCCTTCGCGCCGGCCAACTTTGAACCCCCCGCCATGACGAACACGACAGCCAGGATGACCTGAAGGACCCACAGGGCGACGTTTCGGGCCTTTCCTTCGACCTTACGGGCATCCTGTACAGAATTAGACATATCTACTTCCTTGATGTGTGAAACGGGTGGCGCACGTTGCTCGATGAAGCGAGGTGTTCACTTGAACGTTCATTTAACGGAAGCGTGATTCATGAAGGTTCAAGTCAGGATCGTGAGTATCAACCCACGCTTGTCCGGTCCGCGGTCTGACTCAAGTTGGTGTGAGGGCGAGCGCCCCGCGGGGCGGAGTGTGCCGGTTGCGGGGCGCCCGGCGCAGGGGGCGCGCCGCAACCGGCCCGCCCTCATCGCGCTCCCCCCTCGGGCTGATGACCGGCACCGATGCAAAGGTCCGGCTGGAGCATCAGGCACGGCAACCGCAGCTGAGGTTCTGTAGAGCCGCACGCAGTGGGGCATGCCCCCAGGTGACGGGGCCTTGTCGGGGCGGCTTCGCTGAGGAGTCAGGCGTCCTCCGCCGCGCGCTCGATTCGGTCGAGCAGTCGGTGGTGTCGGGCTCCGTGGGCGAAGTCGGGTACCTCGGAGCTGCCCTGTGTCAGATCACGCTGGATCTGCGCGTACGCGGCGCCGACGTTGTACGCGGGGGTGCCGCGCAGTTCCTGGAGCGCGGTGTCGAAGTACCGTTCGGGCACGGTGAGCCGACCCGGCCTGGCGTCGGATCCGTGGGCCCCGTCGATGGTGAACTCGCCCAACTGAAGGTGTCCGATGTCGCCGGTGACAACCAGGTCTCCGTCCGTTCCGTTGATCTCCCAGTGGAAGTTGGTGCCGCGGGAGGTGCCCCCGCGGTAGTGGACGCAGGCCACAGCGCCGGAGGAGAGCACGCCGCCGAACACCACCTGGTCGGCGACGTTGGGCCGGTAGACCCGGCCGGACTGCGGGTCCTTGACTTCTCGGTGGCGCGTGGCGGTGACAGCGGTGACCTTCTCGACATCCCCGAGCACCATGGTCAGGCCGTCCATGGCGTGCCCGAACGGGATGGTCAGCATCGTTGCACCGTTGGCGCGATCCAGCAGATAGGTGCCGTTTTCAGGGAAGGCCGCTCCCCAGCCGCCACCCGAGGCCACCAGGCTTGTTGAGAGCACCTCGCCGACGTAGCCGTCGGCGACCAGGTCGCGCAGGTAGCGCACTGCGGGAGCGGACCGCGCCTGCAGTCCGGTGAAGGTGCGCAGCCCACGATCGGCAGCGGCGGTCGCCAGTTCCTCGGCCTCGGCCAGTCCGGTGCCCAACGGCCACTCGGACAACACCATCTTCCCTGCGGCCAGGGCTGATTGGATGATCTCCCGATGATCTGGCACCTTCACGGTGACCACCACAAGGTCGACCTCGTCGGCCTCCGCCAGTTCGCCGGCCGCCCCGAAGGACCGCGCGACTGCGTACTTCTCCGAAGCCTGCCGCGCAGACGCGGCGCTGCTCGCAGAAAGTGCGCGCAACTCAAAGCCGCCCAGCTGTCGCAGTGCGGGCAGGTGGGCCTGGGAAGCCCAACCGCGCCTGGCGGAAAGACCGACGATGCCCACGCCGATGGGGGCCGGTTCAGGGGATGGCATGGTGGGACTCCTCTGCAATTCGAGTCACTGTTTAATGAACGGCACGATGGCGGCCGTTCTCACATGAAGGCGGCCTTGCAAGCCTGAACGGGCAAGGACAGGGTCAGACGGTGATGTGGGCGGGGACGCCGGCGAACAGGTCGTCCTCGGGGAGTGAGGTGTCGACCAGTGAGCGGGCGAGTTCGTACTCCTCGGTCGGCCAGATCTCACGCTGGACGTCGAGCGGCACCCGGAACCACGGGCCGTCCGGGTCGATCTGGGTGGCGTGGGCGATCAGTGCCCGGTCGCGTACCTCAAACCAGTCGGCGCACTGCACTCGGGTGGTGAACTCGCGGTCCTTGCGGCCCTCCTTGTCCCAGTCGGCGATCCACTCGCCGTAAGGGGATTCGTGGGCGTGCTTCACCAGGTAGGCGTGAAGGGCGCGGATCCGGGCCATCGAGAGGCCGTGGTTGTAGTAGACCTTCAGCGGCTGCCAGGGCTCACCGGACTCCGGGTACGCGTCGGGGTCCCCGGCTGCATCGAAGGCGGCCATCGTGATCGTGTGGGTCATGATGTGGTCGGGGTGGGGGTATCCGCCGTTCTCGTCGTACGTGGTGATCACGTGCGGCCGGAACTCCCGGATGAGCCGGACCAGCGGTTCGGCCGCCTTCTCCACCGGCTCCAGCGCGAAGCAGCCCTCGGGCAGCGGATCGCCTTCCGGCATTCCGGAGTCGGCAAAGCCCAGCCAGGCCTGCTTGACGCCGAGGATCTCGCGGGCAGTGTCCATCTCCCCGCGCCGTACCTCGTGGATATTGGCCTCGATCTCGGGGTCGCCCTGGAGCTTCGGGTTGAGAATGGAACCGCGTTCGCCCCCTGTGCAGGTGGCCACCAGGACGTCCACCCCCTGGGCGACGTACTTCGCCATGCTGGCGGCGCCTTTGCTGGACTCGTCGTCCGGGTGGGCATGGACCGCCATCAGCCGCCACTGCTCTGTCAACGCATGTTCCTTCCGCATCGCCCCGCTTACGGGGGCGGTAGTCCTTGGCCGGGCCCTCTGCGCCGAACGGAGGACCACTCGGCGAACTGCCATGCCTTTCATGGCGATGATGTTGAACGCGTACTGCTTCACCGTCGTCGCGCGGGAGTCGGCTCGACTCTTTCGTCGGGTGTCTGAGTTCACGTCACGGTGAAGGTGCTAGCCGACCCGATGCCGCGGGCTGCTCAGTTCCCGCACGCCGTCAGCACCGCGTCGGGCCTCGGTGAAGGTGAAGCCCCCTACGGGGCACCCTCGCCGGACTGAAGGCGGGGTGGGTCTGACACCGGTTGTGGCCGGTGATTGAACCCCGGGCCGTCATCACACCCGTAACGGGGCCCTGGGGCGCGGGCCCCCGTTACGGGTTCAGCCTTGGAGTCGGCCGGACATACCTTGGGCGCGGCGTTCGCGTCCTCGCACGGTTACGGCAAGGGGAGTCCCCGCGCTCGCGTTCCGGCGGGTGGGGGTGTCAGGCTCGGACCGTCTTGAGGGCGCCGGCCCAGGATTCCAGCTGGTCGAACAGGGTGGTCGCGGCGGCGTCATGGTGCTCGGCCGGCTTGAAGACGGAGAAGTTCTCGAAGTCGGTGACCAGCGAGAAGGACAGCTGCTGACGCACGTGAGCCAGCTGCAACTCACTGGCCACACCCCGCAGGTGCTCGATGGCCCGAGCCCCGCCGAGGGAACCGTAGGAGACGAAGGCGGCGGCCTTGTTGTTCCACTCGCCGTACAGGTAGTCGATCGCGTTCTTGAGGACACCCGACGTGGAGTGGTTGTACTCGGGGGTCACGAAGATGTACCCGTCGAACTCGGCGATCCTGGCCGCCCACGCCTTGGTGTGCTCGCCCTGGTACTGCCCCATGGCCGGCGGGAAGGCCTCGTCCAGGTGAGGCAGCTGGTAGTCGGCAAGGTCGACCAGTTCGTAGTCGACACCGGCGCGGGCGCCGGAGCGGTCCACCACCCAGTCCGCGACAGCCTTGCCGTTACGGCCGGGCCGGGTGCTGCCGAGGATGACGGCGATTTTCAGGTGACTCATGGGGTCTTCTCCTTGATGGGCCGCCGAGGCGAGGCCGGCCCCTTCATATGAACTTTCATGTCTAACTCTAAGGCGACCATCCATGAAATTTCAAGTCCGGACTCTGACGTGTGAGCGTTCATGCCGGATAGACTCCGGGCATGCCTGAACAGCCTCGTCCGACGAACGATCAGCCCCGCTGGCTGACACCGGCAGAACGAGAGACGTGGCAGCAGTTCGCGATGATGGCGCACAGATTGCCCGCCGCCCTGGGCGCGCAGCTCCAGCAGGACGCGCAGCTCAGTTACGTCGAGTACTACGTCCTTGCCGGGCTGTCCGACCAGCCGGGACGCCGTATGCGCATGAGCGACTTGGCCGTTCTCGCCAACTCCGAGCAGTCACGCCTCTCTCACATGATCAGCAGGCTCGAGCGCCGGGGTTTCGTCCGCCGTGAACCCGACCCTGCCAACGGCCGTTACACCCATGCGATCCTGACCGACGCCGGCCATGCCCACCTCACCGAAGCCGCCCCAAGGCACGTGGCCCAGGTGCGTGATCTCGTCTTCGACGTGCTCGACCCCGCCGAGCTGGACACCCTGCGCACCGCCGCCGAGAAGATCAGTGAAAGGATCGACCGCCAGGAGCAGCAGGCCGCCCGCAAGGACACCGCCTCTCAGCCCTCACGCCGGGGTGCCGCGCCGTGATGGCCTTGGTGGCAGACACGGACCAGGAACGCCGAGGAACACTCGCTCCTGCCCCAGGCGAGATCGTTGAGATCGTCGCCGGAGGTCTTCGGCCGGACGAATCGGGTACAGACCTGTCCTGGCTCCGCTGAGCCGAGCACTCGGGGCCCGGAAGCCGGTCCCAGGGGCCGTGGGTGCGTGCGGCGTCCGGGCAGGTCCTCCGGGATCCCCGAGGCCCAGGCGAGCAACCACCGCCACTGCCACCGCGACGCCCCGCGGTCCGGACGGCGGTTGACCAGAGTCAGGACGATGAGCGTGGCGATCACCAGCAGGCCGACGGCGAACCGGATGGCATTGACGTAGCGCCTTGGCCACCGGGGTCGGTGGATCGGGCTCTCAGTCCCTGCGGGGGTCAGGAGAGCAGGTCGATTTTCGCTCCGATGTCCTGCTGTTCTGCCTGCTGGTAGGCCATCCATGCCAGCGCGAGGTCTTGCCAGGGGAGTCCGACGGGCGCGTAGACGGAGCGGGCCACCGCGTTGGTGCGTCCCGGATGGTCACCGCGCAGAATCTCCCCGAGTGTGGCCTCGGCAGCCGAGGTGGGAAGGCGGTGGCCGCCAAAGCGCCCGTGGCCGCGGAGAGTTCCCGGTCGTCGACGACCAGGAGGGCTGATTCGAGCAAGTCGGCGGCGAGTTCCTGTTTGCCGGGTTCATCAGCTCCCAGGCTCGTGAGGTGCTGCCCTGGCCGCGTGTCCGCCAGCGCGAGCAACGGTGAGCGTGACCAGGTGGCGAGCAGGACGATGTCGGCGGCTGCGGCGACCTCCTTGGCAGATGTCACGGGGCGGCCGTCGTGGCGTGAGGCGAAGGCGCTGGCGCGATCCGGATCCGAATCGTGAACCACGAGCTCGCGGAGGTGGCGCAGGGTGCTCAGGCCCCGCACCATGAGGTCGGCCTGCGCGCCCGCGCCGATCACTCCGAGAACCGAGCCCTCCTGGGAAGCGGGGCCGGCCAGGAGGTGGCTTGCGAGGGCCGCGGCCAGCCCGGCGCGCCATGCGGTGACGGTGGCGGAATCCATCAGCGCGAGAAGCTCCCCGTCGTGACCGCTGTGCAGGCAGATCACCCCGCGCAGAGCCGGCCGCGCCGCCGGGAACTTGGCGTTGGTCTTGACCGTGTGGGCCTCGATGCCAGGCAGCAAACCAGGGATCAACGCCGTGGCCGTTCCCGGAAACGGCAGATCAGTGCGTATGCGTTGGCCCGCTATCGGGGAAGCGGCGGCGGCGCGGAAGCCGTCGCGCAGCGCAGCGACGCAGGACACCGGCTCCAGCACGGCCTGCAGGTCACTTCGAGTCAGTAGGCGGGTCACCCGCTCATGAGCCCGTACCGCCACCCCGTCGTCGGCGGACCCGGTGTGGATGCTGTTCGGGTCTGTCCAAGGCACGGACCGGCGACAGGTGTGGGCGCGGGATCTCGATGCAGTGTTGACCGGAGAAGGCCCAGGTCGCGGGGACCAGTTCCACGCATCGTCCCCACGGCTCTGAGAGTGGCGCGCGTAATCCTCCTGGGCTCGGCGCTACTCGGCACCCATGACACGGTGATCGACCAACGCGACAAGTCCGACGCCACGCCGACTGCCGAGGAGTTCCTCGGCTGGACCCCGGCAGGGGCGAAGGCGGCCGCCCGAGATCAGGGGGAGCAGCAGGGGGTTTCCTGGGGCGGGGGCTCGGCAGGAACGGCTCCATTCCAAGCGCCCACTGCAGGTTCCTCAGTGCTGCCCGGAGCCTCAGTGGGCAACCACCGGCACCGTCACCTCGAGGCCCTCGCTGGCCGGGCGCCGCTTTACCAGAGTCAGGACGATGAGCGTGGCGATCACCAACAGGCCGACGGCAAACCAGATGGCATTGGCGTAGCCATGCACCACGCCCTGCAGGTGGACCAGTTGCCGCTGCGGCTCTGTCCCGGCGCCGGCGATGTGTCCCCTGATGTACGACGTCGTCGCGGACGCGGCGATCGTGTTCAGCAGGGCGGTGCCGATCGCGCCGCCCACCTGCTGCGAGGTGTTGATCATCGCAGAGGCGACACCGGCGTCCTGAGGCTCGACGCCCACGGTGGGCAGGGACATGGCGGGTGCGAACGTCGTACCCATGCCGAGACCGAGTAGTACCAGTGCTGGCAGGACGGTCGAGGCGTACGACGAGCCGACCTCCAGCCGAGCCAGCAGCAACATGCCGGCCGCGGCCACAAGGAAGCCGGGGCCCATCAGGAACCGGGCCGGGACGCGGGTCACCAGACGCGTGCCGATCTGGGTGGAACCGACCATCATGCCCGCGACCATCGGCAGGAAGGAGAACCCGCTCCTGACTGGCGAATAGCCCTTCACGACCTGCAGGTAGTAGGTCAGGAACAGGAAGCTGCCGAACATCGCTATGACCGCGATGCCGAGGGAGAGGTAGACCCCTCCGCGGTTGCGGTCGGTGACCACACGCAGGGGCAGCAGTGGGCTCTTGACCTTGGCCTCGGTGACGACGAAGGCAAGCAGGAGGACTGCCGACACGACGAACAACGAGATGGTCGTGGTGTCGCTCCAGCCGTCGGACTCGGCGCGGGTGAAGCCGTAGACCAGCGAGACCAGGCCCAGAGTGGACAGGACGACGCCGGGGATGTCGAGCGGGGAGCGGTTGCGGCCGACCGCGGGCTCACGGACGACGAGACAGGCACCGGTCGCCGCGACGATCGCGAACGGAACGTTGACGAAAAATGTCCAGCGCCAGTCCAGGTACTCGGTGAGCACGCCGCCGAGGATGAAGCCGACGGCACTGCCGCCACCGGCGATCGCGCCGTAGATACCGAACGCCTTGGCACGCTCCTTGGCGTCCGTGAACATCACGGCGAGCAGGGAGAGCGCGGCCGGCGCGAGCATGGCGCCGAAGGCACCCTGGAGGGCGCGGGCGCCGAACATCATCGCGCCGGTGGTCGCCGCGCCGCCGAGCGCGGACGCGGCGGCGAAGCCGGTCAGGCCTATGACGAAGGCCCGCTTACGGCCCCACAGGTCGGCGATCCGGCCGCCGAAGAGCAGCAGACCACCGAAGGCGAGGGCGTAGGCCGTGACGACCCACTGCCGGTTGCCGTCGGAGATGCCCAGGTCGGTCTGGGCGGAGGGCAGTGCGATGTTCACGATGGTGGTGTCGAGGACGACCATCAGTTGGGCGAGCGCGATGAAGACGAGCGCTCTCCAGCGATTGTCGTGTGCGTCACTGGGGGCCCTGAAAGCTGTGCGAGACACGGTGGTATCCACTTCGCGGATGGACGAGAGACTGGCTGAAGGTGGCTGAAGCGTGAGGGACGACCGGCTCGTCCGCATCGGCGGCGGACGGTCGCGGGTGACAAGCAGGTAAAGGTCGACGCTCACCGACTGGTGCAGGGCCAGCCCTTCATGTGAAATTTCATGAGACACTTTAAATGTTGACTCATGAATGATCAAGTGTGTGCTACGTGGCAGGTGTGGCCTATCGGTCGGGTCGCGTGCAGCACCCTGTGCGTCGCGTCTGGGCGCCTAGGTCATTCCGGTCGGCGGATCCGGTCACGTGAAGTGCTCCGCGCATGGTGTGCTCCTGTCGTGCCGAACATCGACAGCAGCGGACCGGGGTGCATGGCGGCCAGCAGTCGCCGAACCGGACGGCCGGTGTCCGTTGCTTCACGGCCTCCGGACCTCCCATGAACGACCCGCGGGCGGCGGACTGTCACCCGTGGGCTCCGTCATTGTTCGCGCCTCCAGTCCAGGCGGCCTAAAGGGGCATCTCGAGTCGGTAGTCGTCGACGGCTGCAGGCCAGGCGTGTGATGGTTTCATAATGAAACCGTTGCAAGGGCGTCGCGCATGCAGCGTGCGCCGCGAGGGCCATGCCTCTCCACGGCCAAGCCGTGTGGTTTAATAATGAAACCAATGATCGGAAGGAGGGCGCAGGTGCACAAGGCGGATCTCCGCAGGGCTTCCTGCCCCATCAACCGCTCAGTGAAATGACATCGGCGACTGGTGGTCGCTGCTCATCGTCCGTGACGCCTTGTCCGGCACGACCCTGTTCAGCGAGTTTCAGCCTCGAACTGCCCCGCACGGCATCGACTGAAGCAGACCTGCCTGCGGTTGCCAGCACATCCGCAAGAGCACCCGATCACAGCCGGTCGACGCCGGCAGGAAGGACACTCATGCCCAATTTGACCCACCGGCTCGCCCTGCCCGCCTTCACCACCCGCAACCGCGTGTTCATGGCGCCCCTGACCCGCATGCGCGCCGCCCAGCCCGGTGACGTCCCCACCGACCTCATGCGCGAGTACTACACGCAGCGCGCCGGGGCGGGCCTGATCGTCACCGAAGGCACGCAGATCAGCCCTGAGGGCAAGGGCTACCACGCCACTCCGGGCATCTACTCCGAGGAGCAGGTCGCCGGGTGGCGCCGCATCACCGACGCCGTCCACGAGGCGGGAGGCAGGATCGCCCTCCAGTTGTGGCACGTCGGCCGCATCGCCCACCCTGCCGTCCACGGTGGCGAGCCGGGAGTCTCTGCCAGCGCCCTGCCCTTCAAGGGCACCACGAGGATCCAGGGCCCCGACGGCAACCTCATCTCCGTTGACGCGCCGACCCCGCGTGCTCTGGCAACCGACGAACTGCCCCGCGTCGTCGACGACTACCGCCGTGCGACCCTCAATGCGCGTGCCGCCGGCTTCGACATGGTCGAGATCCACGGCGCCAACGGTTACCTCCTCCAGCAGTTCATGTCCACCAGCAGCAACCACCGTGAGGACCGGTACGGCGGCAGTCTCGACAACCGTGCCCGTTTCCCTCTGGAGGTCGTCGATGCCGTTGTGGACGCCTGGGATCCGGCCCACGTCGGCATGCGCATCTCCCCTATGATCAAGGCTGGCGGCCTCGACGACAGCGACGGCCTGGAGATGGGCCTGCACGTCGCCGGTGAACTCGACCGGCGCGAGCTGGGCTACCTCCACCTGTGCGAGCCCGACTGGGTCGGCGGCCCGGAACTTGACGACGATTTCCGCATCAAGCTCCGCGAGGCGTTCGACGGCGTCATCATCGCCGCCGGCAACTACACCCCAGACAAGAGCGCCCGCATCCTGCGCGCGGGCTGGGCCGACGCCATCGCATTCGGACGCCTCTTCATCGCCAACCCCGACCTGCCACGCCGCCTTGCCGACGGTTCCCCGTTCAACGAGCTGCGGCCCGAGGTCATCTCCGGCGGCGACGCCACCGGATACACCGACTACCCCTCCTTGAGCGGCTGACCGGCCATCGCGGGACCCGTGACCCGCGTGCCTTCCCCCTGCGGCGGCATCGCGAGCAGGGCCGTGGAGGCGGCTTGAACGCCGACGAGTAGTTCCCGCCTGCAACTTGATGAGTTATCGCCCAGCACGCGTTGCGACGGTTCAATTGGAGGCCGCGCGAGCTTAGGCGCCCGACAAGGGCCCGGGTTGACTGCCACAGCAACGGCGGAGCGGTACGGGAACAGCGTGGCAGGTGGCGCTTACGGCTCTCCGGTCGAGCGATCAGGCCACATTCCGCTGCGACGGAAGAAGTATCATGAACTTTCATGAGTGATATATCCGAGGTGATCGCCCGGCTGGAACGGGTCGAGACCGAGTTTGCCCTGCGCCGCGCGGCGCAACAGTACTGCGTCGCAGGCGACCTGCGCGATCTCGAGCTTTGGCGTGGTGTATGGACACCGGACGCCGTGTGGGAGCTCAGCCCCGAAATGGTGTTCACCGGTATCGAGGCGATCTGCGAAACCGTCGAACGGCAATGGCAGATGTTCCCGGCCATGTCGCACGGAACGGTCAATCTCGACGTCGACGTGGAGACGGCCACCGGCCGCAGCGACGTCATCGTCCACATCCAGCTCCAGGACACCACCTGGGTCACCGGCGGAGCCACCTACCTCGACGAGTACCGCCGCCACGAAGGCGCCTGGCGCATCGCGAGGCGGACGGTCACCCGGACCTTCAACATCGGGCCGATCCCCGACTGGGGGCCGCCGGGGGAACGCTAGCCGGTCACGGGCCTGTACGAAGGTCACCGCTGTTCGGGCATCGCCTCGCACAGGTCCGCCGGAACATGTGCGCCTTTACGAACGACTCGTCGGAGGCGATGGCGACGCCGTTCTCCTCCTCGCGCTCGGCTAGGACGTGGAACAGCGACTCGGCGCCGTACCGCTCCGGTTCCGCACCTCCGAGCTCGTCAATGCCGGCGCTTCAGATCAGATGAGTGCCGGCGCGGGAGCGGGCAGATAGGGGGTGATATTCCGCCACGCGCGCTCGATGTACGCCTCCTTCTCGCCGACCGGGGCGACATAGTGCAGCGCGCTGTCGACGGCGTCGTCGCCCTCCAGGCGGGCGATGATCCAGGCCGCGAGGTAGTGCGAGGAAAGGCATCCGCCGGCGGTGGCGATGTTGTCCTTGGCATAGAAGGGCTTGTTGAGCACCTCGACGCCGGCGGCCGCGACCCAGGGCTTGGTGGTCAGGTCGGTGCAGGCGGGGATGTCGTCGAGGAGGCCGAGCTTGGCCAGGACGAGTGCACCGGAGCACTGCGCGGCGATGAGTTGGCGCGCGGGGTCCAGGCCGCGCAGGATGCTCATGATCGCCTGATCTTCGACGACCTCCCGGGTAGCAATGCCACTGCCGACGATGACGGCGTCCGCGGCGCACGCCTCCTGAAGTGTGGACATCTGCTCGATGACCACTCCGTTCCTTGATGTCACCCGGGGGCTGGGGGTGGCGAGGGTGATGTGCCAGTCGTCGTTCTCCACTCGGTTGAGGACGTTGAGCGCGACCAGGGAGTCGAGTTCGTTGTAGCCCTCGAAGGTGAGGATGGCAATGTGCATGTCGGCTGTCCTTCCGGGCGAGTGACCCTGATGGTGACGACCTGCGAACAGCACAGTGAAAGAATTGTCATGGATACAATTCGGCGCAGGCAGCCCCGCGGTACAAAGCGCTGGTTGACGCGCTCGCATCCGACATCCGGACAGGGCAGGCTCGCCGCGGGCGGGCGGCTGCCGACACATCGCGGGCTCGCATCGCCTTGGCAGTTTCGAGATCGGCCTGCAGGTCGTTGACGTGCAGTTCGATCGCGGGTCAGGCAGGACGGGGCGGGCGATAGAAGCCGCAGCCGGCGCACTGGAAGCGGATTCGGGCATGCCTTGCCGCCGGCCTTGACGTTGCTGGGCTCGCGGCAGTTGCCGAACGGGACGGCGACCGACTGGGCCTCGTAGTCGGTGGTGCTGGTGAACGGTGCTGGGCGGCCGGAACGGTCGACGGTGTACTTCCGCATGGTGGTGATGGCTTCGCGTTTCCGCTTCAAAGACACCTGGTAGTACGACATCGTGGTGACGATCGATCGGCGGTCCATGAGCTCTTTGAGTACGTCAACCGGGATGCCGGCGTCGGCATGGCGCTGGGCATAGGCGTGCCGAAACGCGTAGGGGAAGATCAGCGAGCGGTCGAACGGCACGTCAGCAGGTCCCAGCGGCTCGCCGCTGATCACGCTCGCGTCCACGGTCCGGGTGCACACCGGTGAGGGCCGCGACCGTAAGGCGGAGGTCTTCCAGGACCGGCGTGCCGACGTGTGGAACAACGACCGGGACACCGCGACCCTGCGCAACGACCACGGCAAGGTCGTCGAGGCCCTGGCGTGGGGCCACCGCGGCGACCTCCGCCGCTGACCACCGGCCGGTTGGCGGCCCCCCGGACCGGCAACCCTTACGGCCGGTGGTACGTCTGTCCTCCGGTGTACCGTCGGCCGCCGCGTACCCTCCCCTTCTGGCCCCTCTTCTGCCGGGGGACGGGCCAGACACGTGCGTGGTGAGGCTGGCGTGCGGGGCGGTGGAGTCGTGGCAAGCGGCTGGGTTCCCGTCCCTGTCCCTGTAGTCAGGGATACCTGATTCCGTGGAGTTGCCGCACCGCTGAACGCCAGCGCTCTGCCGGTGCTCAGCGTGCCGACGACCGGTTCCAGGTCGGTGGTACCCGCGGGAGGTCCGTGGTGGGGTCCGGCTCAGGCTGGTGGGCATCTGCGTGCCGCCGCGGTATGGAGTCGGGCGGCGGCTCAGCGTCGGCGCAGGTGGCTGCCGAAGAAACGGATGGCGGCCGCGGTGCTGGTCTCGAAGCCGGCGAGGTACGGATCGAAGTGGCCTCCGGGTATGAGGACCAGTTCCTTCGGTTCGAGGGCGCGTTCGTAGGCCCGCAGGGCGAGGTCGGTGGGGGCGACCGTGTCGCCGGTGGCGACGAGCATCATCAGCGGGGTGGGTGCGATCTGGTCGATCCAGTGGCCCGGGTCGTAGGACCGGAAGCGCCGGTTGGACTGGACGGTGACCTTGTTCTCCCACAGCCCCTCCGGTGCGCTGTGCCCGAGATAGAACTCGATGGCGTCCGTCGCCCGGTAGGACGCGGTCGTGGATCCGTCGGCACTGACGAACGCCTGGGTCGCCGGGGGTTCGCCCTGGGCCTGGGCGCGCTCGTCGGCGGCGAAGGACTCCTCCAGTCGGCGGGTCAGATGCGGCGGTACGCGTCGGCGTCCCGTCTCGGAGCCGCTCACGGTGGGGACCTGTGAGTAGACGGCCTTGATCCTGCGGTCGGTGGCGGCCAGGAGGAGGGCATGTCCGCCGGAGTAGCTGGAGCCCCACAGTCCGATGCGGTCGGCGTCGACGCTCGGGAGCGTCTGGAGGTGCGAGACGACCCGTCGCCAGTCCTCGATCTGCTGGTAGGGGTCGATGTCGTGACGGGGCTCGCCGCCGCTGTCGCCGAAGCCGCGGTGGTCGTGGAGCGAGACCGCGAAACCGGCCTCCGCGAGCTTGTGGGCGATGGGCTCGATGTTGTGGTACTTCGTGCCGCCGAAACCGTGCGACATGGTGATGGTCGGGTGGGGTCCGGGGCCCTCCGGCAGGAACAGCCAAGCGTGCAGCACGGTGCCGTCGGGAAGCCGGATGTGTTCGTCGGTGCGGTTGACCATGGTGATTCTCCTCAAGGGGTTCGCCCGGTGTGCGGCGGCCATCTGGTTGCAACTTTAAACCGCTGCTGCCACGATAGAGCCGTCGGCTCGTGAATCGCAACGGACTTCGGACGACTTCAACCGGCATCATGTGGAATACACCGACATCAATCGAGATCAAGAAGAAGAGACCCGTATGCGTTCTTACGAAACGATCAGGACCGAACTGGCGAACGGTGTGCTGTGGGCGATGATCGACAACCCGCCGCTCAACCTGATCGACGAGCGGTTCGTCGCGGACCTGATAGCCCTGCTCGATGACTCGGAGGCCGACGGCGGCCCGCGGGTCGTAGTGTTCCGCAGTGCCGACCCGGACTTCTTCATTCCGCACGTCGACGTCAAGCGGATCCCGCAGTACACGGCCGTGGCGGCGACCTCAGGTGGCCCCGACGACGTCAGCCTCGGCGCGCTGTACCGCAGGCTCAGTGAGGCGCGCCCCGTCACCATCGCGGCCCTGGAGGGCCGGGCCCGCGGCGCGGGGGCCGAGTTCCTCTATGCGTGCGACATGCGGTTCGCGTCTCTGGAGCGTGCGGTGATCGGCCAGATCGAGGTGGGCAGCGGTCTCTTCCCCGGAGCCGGAGCCGTGCAGCAGCTGGTCCGGCTCGCCGGCCGCGGTCAGGCCATGCAGGTGATCCTGGGCTCCGAAGACCTGGACGGGCGCGAGGCCGAGCGGATCGGCGTGGTCAACAAGGCTCTGCCGGACGGGGAACTGATCCCCTACGTTCAGCGTCTCGCCGGGCGCATCGCGAGGTTCCCGGAAGCCGCCGTGCGGCTCGCGAAGCGCCGGATCAACGCGGCCGGCCTGGCGCCGAAGGAGGACGTCCAGGTGGACTCGGGCTTCTTCCAGATCCTGGCGCGCGACCCCTCGGGTGCCGCGCGTCTGGGGGCCCTCATGGAGCGCGGTATGCAGGAGCGCTCCCGCACGGAACTCGAGTTCGGCGCGGCGCTCGGCGAACTCTGAGCCGTCCGGTCGTGGATCAGTCGGTGGTGGTGCGGATCTCGACGTCGTCGGGGGCCAGGGCGCGACCGTCCTGGGCGTGCATCGAGAGGCGGGCCACCGGGAGGCCGTCGCGCTTGTCGACGAGGCTCAGCCGCTCCTCGTCCGCGTCGAACAGGTGCTCCTCGCCCCACTGCCGCAGTGCGACCAGCGGGACGCGCAGCGCCTTCCCCTTCTCGGTCAGCCGGTACTCCTTGTAGGCGCTCCCGTCGGCCGCCGGAGCGAGGGTCAACACGCCACGCTCGACCAACTTGGCCAGGCGGGTGCTCAGGATGTTCTTGGCGCAGCCGAGGCTGCGCTGGAACTCGCTGAAGCGGGTCGTGCCCGCGAGGGCGTCCCGGACGATGAGCAGCGACCACCAGTCGCCGATGTCGCTGAGCGAGCGGGCGATGGGGCACGATTCACCGCTGAGGTCGGTCTTGCGCATGTGCGTCCTCCTCTCGGAACTGAAGGTTTCACCATTAAACCATGTGGGCCCAAGCGCCCTTCCTCGGTGGGTTCCACGGGGTCGCTGGGCCTGATCGGCTTCTCGCACCGCGGGCACGTCTGCCAGCGGGCCGGGTGACCCTGGAACGGCGAAGTGATGGCTTGCTTCGGCCGGGGTGATGGAACCGCCGCCGGGTCGACACGGGACACCTCCACGGGGCCAGGCCCACGCTGCGGTCGACGAGCGTTCTTCTGCGCCTGCGCCTTGGCCTTCAGTTCGCCCGCAACCGCACGGTACGCCTCGGCACGGGCCTGGTGGCCGCCGCGGAGAGTGCACGCCATCCCGGGTGAAGCCTGGCACGCGGGGCACGACACCCGAAGAATCTGCGCAAGGGTGGGCGTCTGCAACTTCGGCCGTGACGGCTTCTTGGGTGACTTGTCCGGGCGGTCACGCCGAGACACGAGCGGCTGACGCGACACGGGCGGCTGGTTGCTCGCGCCGCCGGCGTCGGCGGCCTTCGCCTGCTTCAAACACGCCTCGTGGCAGACCTTTCCGGACCGGGACGTCGCCCGCGCAGCTGTACCGATGGGCTTCTTGCAGATGGCACAGCGGGACATGGAGCCCGCTGGCCGGGGGGCTGTCGCCCTAGTCACGGTCGGCAGCCTAGCGGCGCCTTCACGACCCGACGGGGACCGGTGGAGCAGCCGACATCGCTGTTCCACATGCGAGCGTGCGCCCAAGGGTTCAGCTCCCCTGACATCGGGCCGGTGCCGTGACCGGTCAGGCGACGTCGATGCCCAGCGCGGTGTCCGGCCGGCACGGCGGGCACGGCGTGAAGAACGCGCCGTCCTTTGCGAGCACCTGGCGCGCGACGTTCGGGGTGATCGGGTGTAGCTGCATGTGCGGCATGCAGGATGGCGTGTGGATCATCCCGCCGGTGGTGCGGCCGGCCTGCCGCTGCTCCTCGACCACGAGCCCGCCCGGCTGGACAGACCTGCCGCCCGTCGGCTGGCTTCGCTGGAGCTGATGCGGCGGCCGCTGGGGTGCTGACCTGTACGCCCAGGTGTTCCTCGACGACGATCAGCGCGACAGCGCTGTCTCCGGCACCTTCGACATCCTCTGGCTGCGCTGGAACGACGCGCTGGCCAGCTCCGACACCCGGCGCTTCGCCTGGGAAGTCCTGCGTGCCACCGTCATGTCGAGGACGCCGCACATCGATGGCCGGCCCGAGTTCGGCGCCGCGGCCTTCGACACCCTCGTCCTGCGGGTGCTGACCGACGACACCGCACGCGTGCACCAGATGGCAGAGAGCCTGGAGCTGTTCAAGGCGATGAGCAGGCTGCCGGACAACCAGCTGGACGTCATGGTGCTGCGGCGGCTGTGCGGATTCGCACTGGACAGCGCCTCCGCCCTCCTCGGCGTCCCGCTGGCCACCGTGGGATCGGACGAGCGTCACGCCGTCCACTGCAGGTGCTCGAGGAGTCGGACGTGCTGTTCGACCTTCATGTGCACCGCTTCACCCGCAAGCTGCGGCGTGCCTGGGCCAGAAGGCATTGCGGGTAGCCCCCGGCTGTTCGCGGTGCCCCACGCCCGGCGACGAGGGCACAGCGCCGAGGCCGACACCAGCACCGCTGACGTCCGCTGTCCCCGTGGCTTGCTAGCGCCGGAGGGCGATCGGCGCCGCTTCGGTCGTGGGGGCGTCGCGCAGGCCGAGGCGCAGGTGCTCGACGTGGAAGAGGGCCTGTTCCAGGAGTTCGGCGACGTGATTGTCGTGGAGCGCGTAGACGATGGAACGGCCCCGGCGCTCCCCGGTGACGAGCCCGAGATTGCGCAGCAGGCGGAGCTGGTGGGAGCAGGCGGAGGCTTCCATGCCGACGGCCTCGGCGAGGTCGCCGACCGCGCAGGGGCCTTCCTGGAGGCGGGCCAGGATGTACAGCCGCGAAGGGGTGGCCAGGGCCTGGAGTGTGGCGGCGACGTCGGTGGCCCCTGCCGCGTCCAGGCGCTCGCGGGGGGTGGCGTGGTTCTTGTCGTCGGCTCCGTGACCCATGGCGCCCATCCTACCGGTCACATGTGAAGATCTGTTCAGATATTCCTGTACGGTGGAGTGTCGCCGTCTTCTGCCCTGAAGGGGTTGTTTTGTCATGCCTTCCGCCTTGCTCCAGCGGCCCGGACGGGTCGCTCCGGCCGCCCCGCGTACGGCGCCGAAACGGCGCACGCGGGTGTTCGCCCTGGCCGAGGCACGCTGGGCCGCCGCGGCGCTGGTGCTGTTCCTCATCGCGCTGCCGCTCCAGCTGGCCGGCGCGCCCGCCTGGGCGTGGGGTCCGCTGTACGCCGCCGCCTACGTCACCGGCGGGTGGGAACCGGCCTGGGCGGGGCTGACGGTGCTGCGGGAGAAGACGCTGGATGTGGACCTGCTGATGATCGTGGCCGCGATCGGTGCGGCCGCGATCGGGCAGGTGATGGACGGTGCGCTGCTGATCGTCATCTTCGCGACCTCGGGCGCTCTGGAGGCGCTGGCCACCGCCCGCACTCAGGACGCGGTGCGCGGTCTGCTCGACCTGGCCCCCGCCACCGCGGCCCGGCTGGCCGATGACGGGAGCGAGGAGAACGTCGCGACCGAGGACCTGGTGGTCGGAGACATCATCCTGGTCCGGCCCGGGGAGCGGGTCGGCGCGGACGGCCGGGTGCTGGAGGGGGCCAGCGAGGTCGACCAGGCCACCATCACCGGCGAGCCGCTGCCGGTCGCGAAGGGGGTCGGTGACGAGGTCTTCGCCGGCACTGTGAACGGCACCGGGGCCCTGCGGGTCAAGGTCGAGCGGGACCCTTCGGACTCGGTGATCGCCCGGATCGTGGCCATGGTCGAGGAAGCCTCCGAGACCAAGGCGCCCACCCAGCTGTTCATCGAGAAGGTCGAGCAGCGCTACAGCCTCGGCATGGTCTTCGCGACCCTGGCCGTCTTCCTGATCCCTCTCGCGTTCGGTGCGGACCTCACCGGCTCGCTGCTGCGAGCGATGACCTTCATGATCGTGGCCTCGCCGTGCGCGGTGGTCCTGGCGACGATGCCGCCCCTGCTCTCGGCCATCGCCAACGCCGGACGCCACGGCGTCCTGGTGAAGTCCGCCGTCGTCATGGAGCGTCTCGGGCAGGCCGACGCGGCCGCAATCGACAAGACCGGCACCCTCACCGAGGGCACCCCCCGCCTCACCGACATCCGCCCCCTGTCCGGCTCCGGCCTGGACGAGGGCACCCTGCTGGCGCTGGCAGCAGCCGCCGAGCACCCCAGCGAACACCCCCTGGCCCGCGCCGTCGTCGACGCCGCCCGCACCCGCGGCCTGGCCATCACCGGCATGCGGGACTTCACCTCCACCCCCGGCGTCGGTGTCACCGCCACCGTCGCCGGCCACACCGTCGCGGTCGGCGCCCCCGCCCGCCTCCTCGACGACAGCCACGACACCTGCTCGGTCCGCGCCGCCGAGGTCGCGGCCGACCTGGAGAACGGCGGCCGCACAGCCGTCCTGGTCCTGCGCGACGGCGCCCCCGCCGGGGTATTGGGCATCGCCGACCGGCTGCGTCCCGACGCTGCCGCGACCGTCGCCGCCCTGACCACCCTGACCGGCAGCACCCCGGCGCTCGTGACCGGCGACAACCCGCGCGCCGCCGCACGCCTGGCCGCCGAGGTCGGTATCACCGGCGACGACGTCCACGCCGGCCTCCTGCCCCAGGACAAGGTCGAAGCCGTGCAGCGCCTTCAAGCCCAAGGGCGCAAGGTGCTGGTCATCGGCGACGGCGTCAACGACGCCCCCGCCCTGGCCGCCGCCCACACCGGCATCGCCATGGGCCGCGCCGGCTCAGACCTCGCCCTGCAAACCGCCGACGCCGTCATCGTCCGCGACGAACTCGCCACCGTCCCCACCGTCGTGAACCTGTCCCGCGCCGCCCGCCGCCTGGTGGTGCAGAACCTCGTCATCGCCGCAGTGTTCATCTCCGGCCTGGTCATCTGGGACCTGGCGGGCCACCTGCCGCTGCCCCTCGGCGTGCTCGGCCACGAGGGATCGACCGTCATCGTCGGCCTCAACGGACTGCGGCTGCTGCACGACGCCGCATGGAACCGCGCCGCAAAGGACCTGCGGTGAGCCGCCGGACCAAGAAGGCCGCCCCCACGCCGGGGGCGGTCCGGCCCACCGTCACCGTCTGCCGCGGCTGCTGCTGCGGCACTCCGGCCAAGGTGCCGCGCCTGGACCACGAAGCCCAGATCACTGACCTGCGCACCCAGCTGGCAGGAGTCGCGATGGTTCGGCGAACCGACTGCCTCGATGCGTGCGAGCGCGCCAACGTCGTCGTCATCCAGCCCTCCGCCGAAGGCCGTAAGGCCGGCGGACGCCCGGTCTGGCTCGGGCAGGTCAACGACCCCGGCGCCGCTGCTGATATCACCGCCTGGGTCAAGAACGGAGGCCCCGGCCTCGCCGAGGCGCCCGACGTCCTCGACCTCTACACCTTCCAGCCCTCCCGACGCATCCGGCACGAACTCGAAGACTGACCTGCGCCAGGCCGGGGGCTGTCGCATCCGGTCGGAGTGGAGGCCGTGTAGCGGCCCAGGTCGTTGAGATTGCGGTGCTTGAGCAGGAACAGGCGGGCGACGTCCTCGTCCCGGAGCTCGTGCCCTCGGCGCCGACAAGGACGACCGCTGTGCCCGCGCTCTGCAGACCTTCTGCCAGATCTACTGGCTGGAGCTGTTGTGCCGCGTGGGTGTGGACAGCGACTGGCTTGCCAGGGAGCGGTTCGTCATCGCCAACCGTCTCGCGGTCATCGGCGCCGGCTGGCTCAACGTCACGGAGGGCGGCGGCTACGCGTTCTTCGGCGTCATCGGTGTTGACGGCGACGACGGGATCGGCGAGGACGTGTTTGCCTGCGTTGTGGGGGAGGTGTGGAAGACTGGCGTGCCTGGCGTGATGGACCTGTTTCAGAGGATGGGCACCGGCGGGGACGGCGGGGTCTTGCGCCTTGAGTTCGTCCGTCTGGTACGCGAGTTCTGTCTCTCCTACGGCCCGGAGGCCTCTGGCGGCCTGTTCTTCGGGTACGTCTGGCGCGGCGTGTCCCTGGCGCGGCACTGCAGCGCCGTTGCCCGTTCCTGTGAACTGTGCAAGCGGGCGGCGGTGTTCTGAGTCGTTCAGGTGGCTCGTAGTGGCCTGGATGCGCGTAGGACTGGCACCCGGTCCGCGCGAACGCGGGTGGCAAGGGCTCCGGCCGTCAAAACCATCCCGAGGGGAGATCACCCTCAGTCTTTCTGCCGGGGCGGGGCGGGGCGGGGCGGGGCTCCGGGTGGGGTCAGGGGGGTGTGAGGGTGTCGAGTCGGGCGGCGAGGTCGGGGTGGGTGGCGGTCAGGTGGGGGCGGGTGGCGGTGAGGGGGGCGAGGAGGTCGGCGGGGTCGTTGTGGGCGAGGGCGGTGTGGAGCTGGTGGAGCGGGCGGCGGGCGGCGGGGGGGAGGTCGGTGAGGGCGGTGATCTGGCCGGCGAGGCGGCGCAGGTCGGCGGCGTTGCGGCGGGCCCAGGTGGCGGTGTTGCGGTCGGCGGCCCGGGCCTGACGGGTGGCCCTCACGCGTTGTTCGCCGGTGGTTCCGGCGGGGCCGGGGCGGCCGCGCAGGTAGCGGCGTTCGGCGGCCTGGCGGCTGGCGACACCCAGGGGAGAGGCGAGGTCGGCCCAGCTGGCGCCTGCGTCCCGGGCTGTTTCGATCAGGCCGGTTTCCCATCCGGCGAGCCGCTCGCGTACCTGCCGCAGCAGCATGAGCGAGGCGAGGGCCTGTTCCGGGGCCGGCCCGGCGCCGAGGGTGTCGGGAATCTCGTGCTGGGCGGCGCGCAGGGCGCTGTCTATGGCTTTCAGGGCCGCTGCGGCGGCGAGGAACGACGCCGGGCTGTGGGTGTCGGCGTCGGTGGAGACCGGCTGGTCGGGTGCGGTCACGGGCACCTCCCTCAGGTTGTCATCAGGTTGACGACATCATGTTTGTCATCCATTGGATGACATGTTACAACGGTGTCAGTGAAGCGCGTTGGCAGCAACTGCCTGAACCTGCTGGAGGTGTTTTCACGATGTTGATGCGCACTGACCCCTTCCGTGAGCTGGACCGGCTGGCGCAGCAGCTGATGGGCCCGGGTACCTGGTCGAAGCCGTCGGCGATGCCGATGGACGCCTACCGCGAGGCCGACGAGTACGTGGTGGCCTTCGACCTTCCTGGCGTCAGCGCGGACGCGATCGACATCGACGTCGAGCGGAACATGCTCACCGTCAAGGCGGAGCGCCGGCCGGCGGCGAAGGCCGACGACGTGCAGATGGAGCTGTCCGAGCGGCCGCTGGGCGTCTTTTCCCGCCAGCTCGTGCTCGCCGACACCCTCGACACCGAGCACATCAAGGCCGACTACGACGCGGGCGTGCTGACCCTGCGCATCCCGATTGCCGAGCGCGCCAAGCCCCGCAAGATCTCCATCGGTGTCGGGACCGGCCACAAGGAGCTCTCCGGCTGACACCGGCCGGCCGGGCGCGGAGGACGGGCACCTGATCTCCCCCTCACCCCGTCCTCCGTACCCCGTGGGCAGGCCGTGGAACAAGAAGGGGTGGCGGCGAGATGACTCTGCGACGTGAAGCGTTCCTCGACCACGTGAAGGAGCGCGGCGAGTACGCCACTGCGGAGGAAACCGAACGCGCGGCCCGTGTGGTGCTCGCCCTGCTCGGCGCGCATCTGGTCGGCGAGGTTCGCGCCCAGCTCGCGGCACGTCTCCCGGAGGAATTCGCCCTGATCCTGCTCAACCCCCTGCAGAGCGCCGAACCGCTGCCCCCGCAGCGGTTCGTACGGGCGACCGCGGCCTGGATCGAGGGCGCCACCGAACAGACCGCGGCCTGGGACGTCAGCGCCGTGCTGTCCACGGTCGCCGACACGGCCGGCGAGGACCTGCTGGGGCAGATCCTGCTCCAGCTCCCCGCCGGCTACGACCTCCTCTTCGGCCGCCCCCAGCTCACCTGACCCCTACCTCGGTGCCACACACCCGCACCCCTCTACGAAAGGCATGCACTGCAGTGATCACCGACGTGCGCGTACCGGCTGAGCACCAGCAGCCGTACTCGACGGCGTATGAGCAGATGCTGGAAAAGGTCCGCTACGAAGGCGCCTACCCCACCCCGGGAAAGGCCGACGAAGCCGTCCGCCTGGCTCTCGCGGGGCTGGGACGCCAGCTGACCGGCGACGAGCGCGTCGACCTGGCGGGCTGTCTGCCCCTGGAAGCGGCGCGCGTGCTGACCCTGCAGATCCCCGACCCCCGCCCCCTCACCGGCTGGGCCTTCGTCAAGGACCTCGCCGCCCGCACCGGTGTATCCCTGGCCACCGCCCGGTGGGACACCGGATCCGTCTTCTCCGTCGTCTCCGCGCACGCCGGCCCCGATCTGATCACCCGTATCCTCGACCGGCTGCCTGCCGGCTACGCCCTCCTGTTCGGCCGCGCCGAACTCACCCGAGCTGCTTAGACATGCCTGCTGGGGGCCGGGGCGGCGACCGCTGCGTTGTGCCCACTCTGCTGTTCGAGATCGTGGACGGCGAGTTCGGTCACGGGAAGGCTGCACGCCGGCTGCGGAGGCGAGGGGAGGCTGCCCGCTCTCGGGCGGCGCGTGGGTGAAGTCGGGGGCGGGGTTCAGGCCGGAGGTTGCGCGGGTTCCACGCGCGTGCCCGCCCCGCCCTCGACGGTGGCCGCCTACCCCCGCATCCCATGTGCACTCCCTGGGGCACCTTGTCCACTGTCACCCGAGGCGGTGTCGGCTCCCCGAACGCCGTAGGGGTCCCGCCGGCATGTGGCGGGACCCCGACGGCCGGGATCGTGGATGGGTCAGGTCACCATCGGTACCAGCGTCCGCGGCCGCCGCTGGCGTTGGTGGAACGCGCGACGAAGCCGAGCAGCCACAGCACCAGAACCACGACGGCGACCCACCACAGGATCTTGACGGCGAAGCCGGCACCGAAAAGGATCAGCGCGAGAAGAAGAACAAGCAGCAGGGGAACCATAGTTATCTACCTCCTGCGCCACCGATTGCCCCCCACGGGTGAACTCATTCCTCGAAATCGCCTTGTTTGTGAAGGTGAGTGAGGGGCACCTGGACTCTGCCGCGAGAGCGGTGAAAGAACGACCAGGAGGCGCGATCCGTGACTGCCGGCGAGAAGGCCAAGGCGAAGAGCGAGCAGGCCAGGGGCAAGGCCAGGGAGACCCTCGCAAACGCCGTCGGCAACGAGCGTATGGCTGCCGAGGGCCGGGTGGAGAAAGCACGGGGGATGCCCGTGAGGCCAAGGAGAAGGCCAAGGACGCGTTCAAGCGCTGACAGCTCCCACCGTCCTGTGAGATCGAGAGGGGCTGTTGCGGACCAGATCCGCAACAGCCCCTCTCCTGCTGTCGGGACGGCCCGCAGCGCGCCAGGCGTGCTTCGGGATGACCGCGTCCATGCGCAAGCGCGACCGCGTCCGTGCCGCCTCGGAAAAGCCGCCGGGAAGGAATGCTGCACGGCGAGCCGGAAGCCCCAGACAGTGCCCAGGAGTCCGACGGGCAGGCCGGATCGGGACGCGCGGCGGAGCAGTTCAGGGCGCGGGATCGCCGTGCGGTCGGTGCGGGGAGAGCGCGGCCTGCACGGCGTCGCGCTGGAGCCGCAGGTAGGAGGCGATGGTCTCGGTGTCGGCGAGCTGCCGGTCCTGGTGCGCCAGGACCGCCCGCAGGCGCGGCGGATCCGGCGGCAACTCGCCCATGCGTTCGATTCTAGGTGGCGCCCCCGTCGTCAGCACGGGCGCCGCTCGTGGTGCGTCTCCTGGGACTTGTCCTCCTGCGCGCATCAGGAGGACAAGTCCATATGGCTTCCTTGTCACGGGGCAGCATGGATGCGGCCGCGTCACGCTTTCGCCCGGCTTCCTGGACCAGAGCCCGTGTCGTGACAGCGAATGTTCATGGGTTCGGGAGGCGCCCGTTTTTCTGGATGGGTGATGTTCACGAGTTCTGACAGCACTCGGCAGCTTGGCATCAGGCGGATTTGTG
This sequence comes from Streptomyces sp. NPDC026538, assembly GCF_055567535.1. Taxonomy (NCBI): domain Bacteria; kingdom Bacillati; phylum Actinomycetota; class Actinomycetes; order Kitasatosporales; family Streptomycetaceae; genus Streptomyces; species Streptomyces sp. NPDC026538. The sequence continues at coordinate 6,725 of NZ_JBVHQG010000006.1, read as the reverse complement.
GCGGGCGCCGCCCTCGATGTGGATCGTCTCACCGGAGACAAAACCCGCACGGAGGAGCCACATGACCGTGTCGACGACGTCGTCGGTTGCGCCGTAGCGTCCGACGAAGGTCCCGGCCGCGCTCTTGCCCAACAAGCCGGCCTTTTGGTCACCCAGGCGATCCCACGTGCCCGAGTCCACGACACCAGGCGAGACGGCGTTGACCCGTACCGGCGCCAGATCCGCCGCGAGGTGGCGCGCGGCGTACTCGACCGCACCGTTGGTGACCCCTTTGACGAGTGATCCCCGCCCGGGGCGCCAGCCGACAACACCGGAGAACAGCACCATCGACCCGGTGGGCCGCAGTACCGACGCGAAGTGTTTGGCGACCAGCATCGGGCCGACCACCTTCGCCGTGAACGCAGCCAGCAGTTTGTCGCGGTCCAGCTCGCTCGCGCGAACATCGTGCGGCGCCGAACCGGTCGTCACGATGTGGTCAATTCCGTCCTTCAGCAGCTCCGCCGCGGCCGCGAGCGTCGACTCGTCCTGCAGATCGACCCGCACCGTGGTGGCGCCGATCTCGCGCGCCAGCACGTCGGCCGCAGCCAGATCGCGGGCACCGACAACAACGTCGTAGCCGTCCTGCGCTGCACGCCTCGCGACGGCCGCGCCGAGCGCCCGTGCACCGCCGATGACCAGGATCCGCTCCATGCGTCTCACTCCCTCTCGTAGGATCGGGTGCAACGGTATGGATTTGATACCGGTATCTTCAACGGAACTGGGAGCAGCCATGGGCAAGGCGTACAACGTGATGGCGGCGACCTGCCCGAGCCGCACGGTGCTGCACCGTATCGGCGCCCGCTGGACCGTGTTCGTCGTCAACGCCCTCGAGGACGGACCTCGCCGCTTCACCGAGCTGAAGGGGCATATCCAGGGGATCACCCCGAAGGTCCTGACCGAGACCCTGCGCTCCCTGGAAGCCGACGGTCTGGTCAGCCGTTACGCGTACGAGGAGAACCCGCCCCGCGTCGAGTACGCGCTGACACCGCTGGGCCGCTCTCTGCTCGTCCCGCTCCGCGCCGTACGGCTCTGGGCCGAAGAGCATGTCCCGGACATCGAGGCGGCCCGAGCCCGCCAGCCGATTCTCTGACCCATGAGTCGACTGCCGGCATGAACCGGAGCGGCAAGACCAACGCCCGGCAGGTCACCGTCCGCAGACCGCCCACTACTTCTCCACCGCCCAGGAACTGCGCGGCTGGGCCAAGGACCACCTGCCCTCCCACAGCACGGCAGTGCTGTCGAAACTCGTGAACATCCCTCGACGGAGTGATCGCCAACTGCCTCCGGAACTCAGGCTCTGGTCCCCTTCGTGTGGTCGTGTGACTCTCGGTTACGCCAACAGGACTCGTTTGCGGAGGGGTTCGAATCCTGCGCGGCCGGAGATCTGGCGCTTGAGCGTCTTGATCCTGTTGACATGGCCCTCCACGACGCCGGAGTTCCAGTGAAGGGTGAGGCCGGCGGTGACGGCGTCGAGGTCGCGCAGGAGGTGCTGAGCAAAACTGGCGGAGGCTGGGCCAGTTCGGTGGTGGCGCTGGCCGCTTCGGTCCATGCAGGGAGTCGGTCGCCTTGCAGGTGGGTGAGCATGTGGGTGAAGGAGCGCACGTGCTCGGCGAGCGCTGTCAGTTCGGGGCAGTGGGACAAGGCGGATTTGAGGTGGAGCCGGTCGCCTTCGGGTAGGGCGTCGGGGTGGGTGAGGATCCAGCGTGTGACAGCTCGGGCTGATGGCGGGCGGGGGCCGGCCGGCTGGGGTTTGCCGCGAAGCGTCCTGCTGACGTAGGCACGGACACTGGCGTAGCCGCGGGGACAGCCCTGTTCCCTGATCTCCTCCCACAGTTTCCAGGCGTCGGTGCAGCCTTCCTGCCAACGCTGATCGAGGTAGGGCTTGTCGTCATCGAGCCTGGTCGTACGGCTTTGCCACTGCCCGGTGAACATCTCCTCCCGCGGTAGCGGCACGGGAGAAACGCAAGATCGTGTTGAGGGTCATCCCGAGCTGCCGGGCGACGGACCGCTTGCTGTGCCCGGCGGCGAGGAGAGCGTGGATGGCGGCGTGCTTGGCGCGGGTGCGTTCGGCGAACCGGTGCGCGGTCGATGCTGGTATCGGTCGGTCTTGCGCTCGCGGGCCGGGCCGGCGCCCGGATGACGGACGCCTTCAAGGTTCCGGTCAGCCGGAACACCCTGCTGAGGCTGATCGCCTCGCTTCCGGACCCCGCCAACGCAGTACCCCGCGTGGTCGGCGTGGACGAGTACGCCCAGCGCAAGGGCCGTGTCTACGGAACCGTGCCGCTCGGTCCGCCGCCCGAACCTGCGGGTGAGACCGGGTACTTGCTCGGCGAAGGTCATGCGCTCGCAGGATTCCTCCTCGCAGACGAACCTCCGCACCCGCAACGACACCACGACGAACTTGCCCGCCGTCGGCAGATCACGAGGAAATCGCAGGTAGGAGCCGTGTATTCGCCCCGACCAGCACCCGCACCCCGGACAGGCCGGCCGCCCTGCGGTCGTACGGGCCTCGACCCGGACGACCGTGTCGATCATCTCGACCGATTCCACCAACACGCCCTCGACCGAGGAAAACAGCAGCTCGTTCAACTGCGGCAGCACTTCGTTCACGGCGAAGGACTGTCGACCACACCACCGTCCAGCCAGGCGATTTCCGGGCGGACTTTAGTGGTCGTAGGCGGTCAGCGCGCGCATGACCGGCTGGCCGCGCATGAAGCCAGCTCCACTCATCAGGCCCCCTTGGAATCGATCATCTAGTGCTGTGACCGCGTAGGTTCGCCGGGTTGGTGGTGCTGGCGGTTGGATGTGCGGTTACGTCCATTCGACCGCTGGAGACGCGGTGGCTGAGCCTGTCCGTGTACGCCGACTGACCGACCAGGAAGGACAGAAGCTGCAGCAGATCGTGCGCCGGGGAAGTACCAGTTCGGTGCGGTATAGGCGGGCGATGATGCTGCTGGCGTCTGCCGGCGGGAACCGCGTTCCGGTGATTGCCCAGCTGGTCCAGGCTGACGAGGACACCGTGCGCGATGTGATCCACCGGTTCAACGAGATCGGCCTGGCCTGCCTGGACCCTCAATGGGCGGGAGGCCGTCCCCGCCTGCTCAAGCCTGACGACGAGGACTTCGTCATCCAGACGGCCATCACCCGCCCGACCAAGCTCGGCCAGCCCTTCACCCGCTGGTCGATCCGCAAACTCGCCGCCTACCTGCGCCGCGTCCACGGACGCGTCATCCGCATCGGCCGTGAAGCCTTACGGTGCCTGCTCCTGCGCCGCGGCATCACCTTCCAGCGCACCAAAACCTGGAAGGAGTCACCCGACCCCGAGCGCGACGCCAAGCTCGACCGCATCGAGCAGGTGCTGGAACGCTTCCCGGACAGGGTCTTCGCCTTCGACGAGTTCGGCCCACTCGGGATCAGGCCCACCGCAGGCTGCTGCTGGGCAGAGCAGAACAAACCCAATCGCCTGCCGGCGACCTACCGCCGCACCCATGGCATCACCTACTTCCACGGCTGCTACTCCGTCGGCGACGACATCCTGTGGTGCGTCAACCGCCGGCGCAAAAGCACCGCCAACAGTCTGGCCGCACTGAAGTCGATCCGCGCCGCCCGCCCCGATGGCGCCCCGATCTACATCATCTCGGACAACCTCTCCGCCCACACGGGAGCGGACATCCGCCGCTGGGCGAAGAAGAACAAGGTCGAGCTGTGCTTCACCCCGACCTACGCCTCGTGGGCGAACCCGATCGAAGCGCACTTCGGACCGCTGCGGCAGTTCACCATCGCCAACTCGAACCACCCCAACCACACCGTGCAGACCCGGACCCTGCACGCCTACCTGCGCTGGCGCAACGCCAACGCCCGCCACCGCGACGTCCTGGCCGCCGAACGCAAGGAACGCGCCCGCATCCGCAGCGAGAAAGGCATCCGCTGGGGCGGCCGACCCGCTCTCGACGCATGATCAGGCAACATGGCGAACGTTCCAGGTCACAGCACCACTTCAGCCGCGGATCTGTCTGGGCTACTTGACCAGCCGGAAGGCGGGGTGCCCAACCCAGGCCCGCAGGAACTCCGCCGTTCCCAGCGCCATCCAGTCGTCGTCCGCGATCCCCAACACCCCCGGAAGGCCAGCGACGACCGGCGCCTGCCCGTCCAGCAGCTCGGCTTTGGCCACGCCCCCGGTGACGTCCATGACAGCGGCGGTCAGCAGGGCCGTGGCCACATGGTCGATCTCGCGATTGCAGCCGGCGCTGACATTGACGGCATGGGTCGGCCTGAAGCCGAGGATGGCCTCCACCTCGGGCTCGTCTGCGTGTTCGGCCTCGAAGATGCTCTCGTCGCCGACACCCGGCCCCATCAAGTAGACCAGGAAGGGCCGACGCCAGTCCTCGCGCTGCGGATTGAATCCCACCAGGGCCGTGAGCTCCTCGTCCGCGGAGGTGTTGCCGAGGAGTGGAAGCGGGAACGGCTTTCGCCAGTCCTCCTCTCGCCTGTCCTCGACGCCCAGTCGCTCTGCGGGCACGTTGACGTCGAAGAACCCGGGCCGCTTCTCGTCGAAGTGGGAAGAGAGCCCCACCATCAACGCGCGGAACTCCCGCAGCGCAGCCGGGGAGAGCGGCTCCGCCAACTCGATCACCAACGTCGGACCAGACATGCTGGGAGCCTAGTTTGATCGGCTCCGCGACCGCTCAAATTGTTCCCACACCGAGTCCAGCCGGTTCGAGCACCGACGCCGCCGACCCGGCGAACCTACGTGGTCACAGCACTAGGGGACCGGTAGGCGCTCTACCGGCGGACCGCCGAGATCAGTCCGCCGGGCTGCTCCTCGCGCTGCGGCGGGGTGCTGATCGGGCGGCCGTAGGCGGCAGCGCGCTCGCGCAGGCGTCGGTGGCCGGGCCGCAGCGCCAGCCGAAGGGCATCTCGGCGGGGTACTCGTAGTCGTCGGTGAACCGATGAGGTAGCCGTTTTCACCGAGCTCGACGGTGAACGAGGACGCACGAACCAGCATGAGGGGCCTCCTGGAACGGGCACGGTGCCTCTATCCGCTGTGAAGCGGATAGAGGCACCCTGTCTGGCTTGGCGGGAGTGTAGCGAGGCTCAGGCGATCACGTAGAACGGGTCGCCGTCCATGACGTGCATCTGGCCGCGCCACGCGGTGATACGTCCGCCCTGGGACTTTGTTCTCCTGGACCTTGACCCAGGTGATCTCCCGCTAGCGGGCCGGAAGGCGCGTACCGCCTTCCTTTGTGGAGGCGAAGGGGTACTCGTCGCACGAGGTGCGGCCGGCGCGTCGCATGTCCGCCGGGGCGGTGCGCGGGCACACCGCGGTCCTGTTGATGTTCTCCTGCGTCTTGTTGATCATCCAGTGCAGGGCCTTCCCGCCGTTCGGGTCGCCGTAGTGCCCTCCGCGGGAGCGCAGCTTGCGGATGCCCTCGTCGATGCGGGCCGGGCCGACCATGCTCACCGCGGTGGGAACTTCGGGGATCGCGCATCCGCAGCGGTTGGTACGGCTGCTGCCGTAGTAGTTGTCACAGCGGTAGACGGCCGAGCCGTAGGAGACCCCGCCGGGGCTGCAGCCCGGCTTGGTGAACGTGTAGGTGGTCTTCGCCTTGGCGAGGATCTTCTTCGGGGCGATGGTCGTCTTGTAGTCGACGCTGCCACCGGCGGCACTGTCCAGGGTGTGGCCCTGCGGGAAGGACACGGACGCCTTGGTGCCGGCGCCGGACTTGGCGGCCACGTCGACGGCCACGCCTTTGCAACAGGCTGAAGGGCTTCCGCGCCGTGGCGACGCGCTACGACAGGCGCGCGTACGTCTTCCACGGCACGGTCACAGCCGCTGCCGTCCGGCTCTGGTTAGTCGAATGACCATGGGTGCGGTTCGTCTCGAGTGAAGCCTGCATCCCGGATGCGCATGCGAACGCCGCGTCCGGGCCACACCCGGCCCAGGTCCGCACGGGTCAGAAGTGCGACGGTGGAGCTACCTCTGCGAACCTCCACCGCAGCGGGCGCACCTCGGGACAGCAACTGCTCGTCGGCGAGGATCAACGCGTCTCGCAGCTGTGCTGCGCGGCCGAGGCAGATCAAGACGTGCCGTTTGTCCAGCGTCCGGACCTGGTAGGTGTCTTGCCGGCGCGGCTCATCGAGCACACGCACGTCGAATCGTGAGATCGCAAGGGCTAGTCGTTGCCGGTTGAGTACCTCAACGCGGTCGGCGATCCCCTTGCGGATCCAGAAGCTCGCAATGCCGACGGCTTGGGCCAGACCGTTCACCCCCGTCACGTCCAGAAGGTTCGGGGGGCCTTCCGGTCGCGTGACATCGCGCCGGAACTGGTAGAACGGCTCATTGGATTCTATGCATCCTCCTAATGTTGCCTCCAGTCTGCCTGCTGGCCAGACCGCCCGCTCACGGATGGGACACCTCCGAGCAGGGGCAGTTGATTTCACGAGCAGCCCCCCTTCAAAGGGACTGCACCCAATGACCATTCACCGGACACGGCCTAGTGGCCCGTGCCGGAGTCTCGTCGTCTTCGGTGCGCCCTGCGTGCGTGCTTCTGGACCACGTTCCGTCCGGACCGTGAGTAAGATTACAACCTGATTTGAGGGGCCCCTCATGTTAGCCTGGACGCATGAGCCACCAGCACGTCCTGTCCGCGCCTCAGGCGCCGGCCAAGGCGCTGCGCCGTGACGCG
>NZ_JBVHQG010000005.1:41193-708127 GCF_055567535.1 Streptomyces sp. NPDC026538 | reverse complement strand
CGGGCGTCGACGCCTCACCGGCAATGATCAGTCGGGCACGCCGCCTGCACCCCACCATGCGCTTTGCCGCCCTGGACGCACCACCGGCCTCGCCCCGTCCGGACGCAGGCTTCGACGCCGTTCTGCTCTTCGCCGTGCTGACCTGCATTCCCGGCGATGAAGCCCAGCACCGGTTGATCGCCGAGCTGAAACGCATCCTCAAGCCCGGCGGGATCCTCTACATCAGCGATCTTCTGCTGCAGGACGACGAACGCAACCGCAGCCGTTACGGCCGCCATGCTGATCACTACGGCAGCTATGGCGTGTTCGAAACCGGCGACGGTGCGGTCTGCCGTCACCACCCCCGCGAGTGGTTCTCCACCCTCCTCACCGAGTTCCAGAACGTCGACACCCGGACCATCACGGTGCCCACCATGAACGGGCACGAGTCAACGGGGATCCAGATCCTCGCCCGCAAGCCCACATCAGCATGAACGCAGCTCAGATCCACGGGTATTGACAATTACTCCGTCATTCCAGGCGCCCAGCCGTGGCAAGGTCTCCCGTGAGGATCAAGTTCCGGATCTAGAGGTGTTAGCGATGGCATTATCAGGCGGAGCACGATCCCCCTCACGTCACACAACGAGCGTCGCCACGTTAATTCTCCCCGGGCCAGAGACTACTTGCCGTGCTGGCCCTCCGCCGCCGTCGAGCAGCAGCGGAGTTCGGTACCGCACCACAAGTGCACCTGATCGAGCGGGGAGCACCGGGGAATCACGGTGAAGACAACCGAGTCCGACGATCCCACGGCTCGACCGTTCGCCCAGGTCAGCACCCGAACCGCCCCCGAATGCCCGCAGCTTCCCAAGTTGAGGTCTCCGGCCCCGTAGTCACGCACCGGCTGCCGTGGCTTGCTCCGGTCGACGGCATCAACAGCGTGGCTGAGCCCGGTGGGGGTGTAGCGAGGCATACGCACCCCTGATCGGTCGGCGCACCCGCCATCGTGGCTGACTGTCGTCGGCTGAGTTACAGACCCCGACGATTCTCCAGCTCTGTTCAGCGCGAAGGAGTGAAGCCAGCGGACTCGTCGAGGTGGAACGCAGAGCCCGGGACCGTCGGAGTCCAACCCTCGCTCAGGGCAAGACGAACAGCCGCAGCAACACCGGCCGGCAGTACAGGCTCAGCCTCGCGACCGATCCAGTTACTCGGATGTGGCTGGTCGGTGGTGACCACGAGCGTCATGCCCGGGGTGTCCGCATGCTCGACCACAAACGTGCACGGCGACCAGGCCAAGCCCCGGAAGTACGTCGGCCTGCCACGCAGCCGCCAGCGGTAGGCCGTACCGTCGACAACGATCCGTCGTGATCCCTTGCGGACCAGAGCCATCACACCCCTCCAACAGCGAAGATGCTAGCGAGCCCGGCCGCACCGTCCGTCTCAGTTTCCGTCTCATTCAGCGCCGGATCACGGACGTTCAGACGGGATCGGAGTCGGTAACCGCCCAGACGAACGGCCACCCACGAACACAGGTGAACGGCCCCATCCGAACCGCTCAGGACCACCACCACAGTTGGAAAGCGTGTTGGCAACCCTGCCCATCGGGGCTGAGGAGACGAGCCGACCTTGAATCGAGGATTCAGCGCGGCCCGCTCCGAGGAGTAGCCGGCGCGCGCCATCGTGTCCTCCTGAGGAAGACGTATCCCCAGGCCCGGCGCGTCATCGGATGCGCTGGGCCTGGGGGGGCAGCCTCAGCTCGTGAAGGTGAAGTACTTCCAGGAGCCGTGCGTAGTCGAGTTCACGGTGTCGTTCGAGGAGTTGTTGATGTAGGACGACCGCACGCGCATCGAGTAGCCGGTCTGGTGCGTGCCACGCAGTTCCACCACCGACTTGCCCTTGGAGTCGAGCTTGAAGTAGTCGTACCCCGCCGACCGCCAGGCGCCGGCGGAGTAGATCTGGAACTCCAGCTTCTGCGAGCGGCCGGGGTAGGCCGTCATCGTTGTCGTGAGAAGCGGATTGGTCTTCTTCCGGAAGTAGTACTTGGTCTGCCCGCTGACCTTGGCCGTCTTGTAGTAGCGGCTCAGGCTCAGCGACACCTTGACCTTCGCGCCCACCCGGCTCGTGGCCGTCTTCGGGGCGGTCCGCGCGTCGCCGGAGAAGGACGCGCTCACCGTGGTGTCGCGCTTGAGGGGCAAGGTGACCGACAGATTGCCCGCGCTGTTGACCGTGCCGGTCTTGACCAGGTACTTGCCCTTGCCGTCGCCCGCTGTGTCCGCGTAGAGCGAGAGCGTCCGGTTCTTGTACGTCGTGCCGAGATGGGCGGTGAACGTCACGTTGCTGGCGTAGTCGTAGACCGTGCCGTTCTTGTTCACGGTCAGGGTCGCGGAGGACCGGGAGACCTCGACCGTGTCCGAGGCGGAGGCAGCGGTGCGATCGGCGCCGCCGGCGTAGGAGACCTTGTACGTGACCTTGCCGCCCGCGGGCGGGATGTCGGTGAAGGAGAAGGTCCCGTCCGCTTTCACCGTCGTGGCAGGGAGCGCCTTGCCGTTCGGCGACTCCTGGTCCGTCCGGGTCACCGCGAGGGTGGTCCCCGCGGGCAGCCCGAGCGTGTTCGTGACCTTGCCGGAGACGGTCAGCGACTTGGCTCGGTCGGCGGTCGCCGGGGCGTTCACCGTGACGGTGGTGACGGCCTTGCCGGGGTCGGTGACGACGCGCAGGCTGTACTTGTTGGAGAGACCGTGTGTGACCGCGAAGAGCCGGCTGCTGTCGGGTGCGAAGGCGAGGTCGCCGTGATCGAGCAGCGTCTCCTGGGAGACTCCACCCTGTTCGTCGGTGAAATCGGCGGTCCGCCTCGGGGCCGTGCCGCCCGGCTCGTAGACGGACACCTGGGGGGTGAAGTTGGCGTAGGTGTCCGTGCCCACCGCGACGAGGCCGTCCGGCGCGACATCCACCGACCGTTGTGCCGAGTAGCCGCTTGGATACCTGATGGTCTGCGACAGGTCCGAGGTCCGGAAGACCTGCTGGAAGTCGCCTGCCGAGGTGGCCACCACGAGTTCCGTGCCGTCCGGGGTGAGCGCCAGGTCCTCCGCGGTGTTGCCGATGGCGGCGTCCTGCCCGCCGAGGAACGCGGTCCGGCCGGCCGTGCCGGACGACACGTCGTAGACGCCGAGGGTGAAGTAGTACTGGCGCGAGCCGGCCGCCAGGGTGTCGGGAGCGCCGGGTGCCGAGTCCAGCAGGGGAGCGTCCTTCCACGTCCCGTCGGCCTCCTGGGCGAGGGAAACCTGCGGCTGCCCGCCGGACAGGTCGAGAGAGCCGATGTTGCCGTGGCCGACGCTGCCGTAGCCGAACCAGAGTTTGCCGCCCGCGAGCGCCAGGTGCTGCGGATCTGTGCCGTCACCCGTCGCGTACCGCCCGGCCTCGGTGAGCGTCGCCGTGTCGATGGCCACGATCTCATCGGCTCCCGGCACGGCGACGTAGACCGTTGCCGAGTCGGCAGAAAGCTCCAGGCCGTCAGCCTGCGGCAGCGAGGTGATCGTCCCGATGACGGTGCCGTTGTAGTCGGTGGCGACGACCTTGCCTCCCGACGGGTCACTGATGAAGACCCGGTGGTGAACGCCGTCCACGATGATGTCGCCGCTGGACGTGATGGGCAGCGCGGCGCTGCTGTCGGCGACAGCAGCGCCCGCCGCCGACCCGATCAGGGCGACAGAACCGAGAGTGACCGCGAGCGCTGTTACGGCCGAAATGCTGCGCACACGCACAGTGATGCAACCCCCACTAGGAAGACAGGATGCCCACAAGACCCCTGGAGCCCCGTCAGGGTTGTACGGCACACCTGCGCAAGTTTCCGCAGGTCCCACTGGACGCCGCCCAGAAGCCGGGCACCTCTTATGGCAGGCGCGCACTCGGATCGCTGCGATCGAGGTCGAGCGGGTCGGGGATCGCGGCCGGCCGTGGGTGTCCTAAGCACTCGTCAGACATGCGGCCGACGATGTCCAGGGACGGCACTCAACGGCTGCTGAATTACAGCAGCGCCCAGCAGTATGGCAGGAGAGAGTGCCTCGAGCCCCGACCGCTGTACGGCAGGGCCGTACAGCAACCACCACGACCGCAGCCGACCGTCAATGTCTCCAAACACCCACGTGATCTGCCGAGCAGACTTCGACGCCGTCCCGCCCATGGTTCGGGATGAAGAGGTCGTCACTCATGTCTCGGCGTCGCGGCCGGCCCGGAGTACGCGCTGCTTGGGGTATGGCCCCCGAAACTGGCGCTGCCCGTCGATGAACACTCGCGTGAGTGCGGCGACCGATGGAATCACCGGAGTTTTCACGTCGGACGAAGGCGCACGCATCGAGGTCCGCGACCTGGGTGGCGAGATCGTCCTTGCGGCAAACGCTGCCGGGTTCAAGACTCTGGCCGGCCACCTCCTCACTCTCACTCAGGACGGCACGCCGGACGGCGCTCACCTCCACTGCCCAGCCACGGACGTAGGGGACGCCGGGCATCAGGTTCTCCGCACGCTTGGCGACTACCACTCCCCTGGTGACGTCAACCGCATGGGCTGGCACTGATGTCCAACCGCCCGGAGGCGTACGGCAGTGACAGGCAGATTACCCCGGAGACGAGCCACTCTCAGGCATACACTTCCGCCCACGGGGGTCGGCCTCTGTCAGGAAACTTACGCGCGAGCAGACAGAAGATGATCAAGGCATGGTCGCAGCCAAACACCCCCGGGCGAAACTGCACCCCTAACCAAGGACCACCCTTGCTGCATTTTGACGCCAATCTTGGCAAAGATCCACAGATTCTCCTTGCTTACTTTCGCGACGAATTCTCCAGAGCGGCAACCCGTCTAGGCTTCGAATATAAAAGTTCGCAATATAAGTTGCACGCCGCAGCGTTCAACCAATCTGCCGCCAAGATCATAGGTGGCGTAAAGCAAATGATTGACGCCACCGCGCGCAGTCAGAACTGGGCAGGCACGGAACGGCTATCAGCGCTACTCATGGCCCACTATACCGGCTGCATCACCATGATCGAAGGTCGAAATGCAATATGGCCGTATGAATACATGGCCTTTTCGCGCCGCATGGGCGAGCTGTGGCAGGCTTTCTGCCAGTTGGCCTTCGACCACCCACTGAGAAAACTGAAGCTGATCGATCCACCCCTATTTCAGGACGTCAGGAAAGAACTACAGCGAGAGCTAGCCGAATATGTAACTTCGCTCGACCTTACCACTACTGCAAAAAACGAGCTTCACGGTTACTACGACAAGGTGTGGCTACTCGTAGACTCCGGCCAGATAAAATTGGAACTCGACCTTCACTTCGAACAAGACGGCCAGAAGATAGTGGTAGACTTCAAGAGCGGATTCGGCTCAAATGAGAAGGGCAACACCAATCGACTTCTACTGGTAGCAACAATCTATAAAACGCTAGTTGAAGATTACCGGTGTCTGCTACTGGTTCGATCACCCGAGGATCAAAATAATCACTATTTCAGATCGCTTCGGGATTCTAAGGTTTGGGAGGCCTACTCGGGGCCCGGAGCGTATGAAAAGATCGGGGAATTCACCGGATTCGATTTGCGGAGGTGGATCGATTCTCATGTTGACTGGCTGGAACACCTCAACCATGGCACCGCACGTCTGATCCAAGAATCAGGGATGAAGGGATACATAGAGTGGTGACGCAGGGCAAGAAGCGATTTCAGGAATACTATACGACCTCTTCTCCAATTGTGGAGTACATGAGTCGAATGTTGTCGCCGAAGCCCGGAGATCGAGTTCTGGAGCCGGCAGCTGGTCAGGGCGCACTCATTGATTCGGTCATCAAGGCTGAGCCACACGCAGCTATTGACGCATATGAACTCAACGAGGAATCAGTACTTCACCTAAAAAAGGAATACGCCCACAACAACGAGGTTAGCGTAATCCATGCGAACACACTACTCCAGCGATCCTTTGGCGAGGAAGGGAAAGGTTCTGAGGTCTACGACAAGATCATCGGAAACCCGCCGTACGGTGCCTGGCTGGATTACGATGAACGGTCCAACCTGAAAAACCTCTTTCCCGGCATGTACGTGAAGGAGACGTATGGTCTATTTTTGGCTAGGTGCGTTGAATTGCTCAAGCCGGGTGGGCGACTGGTCTTTATTATCCCCGAGACTTTCCTCACTCTGCATCGGCATCAAAATTTGCGTCGTTTCATTCTGGAAACCTGCACAATTCACGAAATCTCAATTTTCCCGTCCGCCTATTTCCCTGGGGTTAATTTCGGGTACGCTAAACTGTGCATTATCACCCTGGAGAAGACGGGCATCTTGGGTGACCTTTCGGATCATGAAGTATCTATCCGATACAACTTTTCAGATGCTCATGAACTACTCAAGGGCATTTCTTTTTCGGGCACCAGAGTCCTGCGCAAGCAAGGGGACATCTACGCTTCAGCTGATCATGCCTTGCATCTTCACAGCACTCCCGGGGTCGTAGAGCTCATTAGCTCGGCAACCTCGCGGCTAGGTGACCTCGCTGACTGTGTTACCGGGTTCTACTCCGGCAACGATCTCCGGTTTCTTCGCCACAACTGTCCTAGCGCTCGAAGCGCTAAGCGATACGAGCAAATTACTGAAGAGTTGGTGACTTTCTCGCCAAGTAACGATGAGAAAATGCTTGGGATCGACGGGCCTCGACACTACGTCCCGATTCGCAAAGGTGGATCAGCAGAGTACGTGGCTGTGGAGAAATGGTACATGGACTGGTCACCCGACGCTGTTCATCATTACAAGACCGACAAGAAATCGCGCTACCAGAATTCTCTGTACTACTTCCGTAACGGGATCGGCGTACCGATGGTTTCCTCAACTCGGATTAAGGCCGCCCTCATCCAAGAGGAACTATTTGACCAATCGATTGTCGGCATCTTCCCGAGAGATCTAAGGCTGATCCCCTACCTGCTGGCCTTCTTGAATTCAGCAACCGGCAATACTCTCGTTAGGACGATCAACCCGACAGCAAATAACTCTGCAAACTATTTGAAAAAAGTTCCCGTGATCATCCCGAAAGACTCTACGCTGGATCGAATCGACGGGCTCGTCTCTCGCGTTATCGAGGAGCTTTCGACAGCCCCCTCGTCGACGCTTCTGAATTCAGTTCGATGCGAAGTCGATTCCATCTTCAAGGATATCTACGGCTTCTGACTGTTACTGCTGGTCGGCGAATTTTTCCATCCGAAAGGGTCCGTAATTTTCAAGCTCAAGGTTTGAGCAACCCTAGAACAACCCACATGTGACAGGGTTTCGCTCCGCTAGCCGCGTTGTACGCGGAGCATCCTTCTGAGCCGTTCCGATGATTCGGAGCGGCTTTTCTGCTGCCGAAGAGCGCTAACAGTCGCTGCGGCCTTACATCGCCTAGCACCTCCCAGGCTCGAGCGGATCGCTCGCGCCTTTTGCATGCCCGGAACCACCGGGCCCATCCCCGCCCCGGAGAGCTCCGGCTGCCCAGCGCCACGCGCCAGCGCGAGGCGCGAAAGGAAACGATCATGCGTTCTTCACTCGCCACCTACATGCTCGGCGCAACCAGCTCTACCGCGTCTGCATTGAGCGGAGCCCCGTGGGGTGCAGTCCTTGCTCTGGCGGCAGTGGCGCTTCTACTGCCTGTGATCCTCATGGAGTGGCGTAATTGGCGAGGCGACTGCCACAGAAGGACGGTCGATCAGTGGGCCTAAGCGCGTCGTCGCCGGCAGGAGGACGAACGTCGGGAGATACACGGCCTGATCAGGAGCGAGATCAGCCAGCTGCCAGAACCGGCAACCCGAGTTGAGACGTACCTGCAAATCCTCGCGAGGACTGGTTCTGACGAGTACGTGCAGGAACCACACCCGGCGAGGGCGCCGGGAACTTCCCTTAGGAGGCGTTCGCCGAGGGAGGCCCCGGAGGCGACTTCCGATCCCCTGTGCCCGACCATCCACCCTCAGAGCCGTCGAGGGAGTCACATTCGTACAGGTCAGGGAGGGATTGAGGGTGAAGCGTGCGGCCCCTTCTAAGGGCCTGCTCGATCATTTTGGGAACGTGAGCACGGGCTAGCCTCGATCTTGCATGACGTCCGTCGGTTCTTCCGACGGACCGTCGCGAGCTGGTCGTGGGATTGCTGGTGGCCCGGCTGTCGCGTCGGGTGGGCGCCGGGTTCCACTGCTCCGGTGGGGTGATGCGGCTCGGAGGGACTCGAGGGTGCCGGTCATGCCGGGGTTCGGTAGGGCTTGGAGCCGGTCAACCGCTGCGCTGATCACGTCGATCCAGGGCCAGTGCGCCGCGAGGCGCAGGTAGCGGCGGCGGCCGGTGGTGACGAGTTGCGCGGCGGCTGAGAACAGGCGGAAGCGAAGTTTCTTGGGTTCCCAGCGGCGGTTCTCGCCGGTCAGGGCGAGCATCGGCATCCAGGCGAGCAGGTCCAGGGCGAGCTGGACGATCTCCAGCCAGATCTGGTTCTGGGCGAGGCCGTGGAAGGGAAGATTGCGCAGGCCGGTGGAGCGGGCGTCCCGGATGCGGTCCTCGCAGCGGGCACGCTGGCGGTGGCGCAGTTCGAGGCCGGCGATGGCTTCGCCGGGAGTGTTGGTGGCGAAGCAGGTCAGGCGCATGCCGTCGGCGTCGGTGAAGCGCAGTTGGGCTCCGGGGTGCGGGTGCTCCTTGCGGACGATCAGCCGCATCCCCTTCGGCCACCCCTTCAGGCAGTCCCCGCCGATCTCGGCCACCCAGGCGCCGTCGCGGACCTCGCCGCCGAGCTCGACGGCCGGGGTCCAGGCCGATGCCGGGACCTTCAGCACGGTCTGGTGAATAGTGTCGGTGATGGTCATGCCGACCGAGTACGACAGCCACCGGCCCCGCGCCGCGAGCCAGTTGACGAACTCGTGGGTGCCGCCGCCGGAGTCGGTGCGGATCAGTGTGCGGCGCCCGCGCCTAAACCTCTTCGGGAGCTGGGCCAGGGCCAGCTGGGTGGCGGTGATGTGGTCGGCGGCGGTGTTGCTGCCCGCGTTCCCCGCTCTGAGCAGGCCCGCGACCGGCTCACCGGCGCCGCCCGCCCCGTGGTCGACGAACCCCATGATCGGATGGTGGCCGAACGTCCGCTTCCAGGTCGCCGCGGCGTCCTGCTTGTCCGAGTGGGCGATCACCAGCACCCCGTCCAGGTCCACGATCACCTGACCGCCCTGGTCGGGGGCGGCTTCCCCGGCCAACGCCCAGACACGTTCGCGGACCTGGGCGCGGGCCCGACGGATCGCGCCCAGCGCACGCTTCCCGCTGCCGGCAAGCGTGTCGACCAGGCGGGAGATGGTCGGGTCGGAGGCCACCGGCCCGAACACCGCCGGCTCGGCCCGCAGCATGGCGACATCGGACAGACATTCCCCGCCCAGCGCCACCGCGAGCGCCACATCCAGCAGGATCTTGCCCGGATCGTGCACCGCCCGCGCCTTGCGCCACGGCGCCAACGCCGCCGATATCGCGCTGTCCAGCCCGGTCTTGCGGACCGTCTCCACCAACAGCCCCGCCCCGGCCTGCGAAACCACTCCACGACCGCCGCCCTCAACACGGACACGCGGGTAAGACCCGATACGCTTGGTCACCTGAGAAGTGCTTCTTTCCTCGCAGCCAAGAGGACTCTCGACAAGCCCTATCGTTGCAGGTCAGGAGCACTTCTCGCATGTGTGATCAAACCGGGTCTTCAAATTCAGTGGGGGTGCGCTTCTCGTCGGCTCCGGCGAGTGGTTGCACAGCGTGAGCGCAGGCGCTGGTTCTCTCAGTTCCTGAAGCCGAAGGCGTTCCGCGCTTCGAGCTTGATGCCGCGCTCGACCGTGTGCCGAGCCTTCGTCCGCCGGTTCCATCCTCTGCGAAGGCCATGACGTTCACAGGATCTGAGAGATCTTGTAGGCGAGGCCGCCTTCGACCGGGTATCCCGACCCGACGCAGACCGTGCCGTTGAGCCATGCGTAGGGCTCGGCCCCTGTCTCGAAGAGCGGGGTGGTCCGGAAGTAGTAGCGGGTGGGGTCGGGGTCGGCCATGGCGTCGGGCGCGGGCGGGTTGACCCAGCGGCCCCCGTAGGTCATGTACAGGAGGGCACCGTCGTGAGTGCGCAGAGTCAGGCGTATGTCCAGGCATATCGTTCCATCGGTGCCGATCAACGCCCAGTCTCCGCCGCCGGGGAGGACGTCGCCGTGCAGCCTGGGGCCGTGGAACGTGCCGCCTGCGGCACCGAAGAGAACCCGACGGCCGAACGGGCCGCTACCGAAGGGCAGGGGCGGGTCCAAGTCGACGACCATGTCGAACAGGTGTGCTGTGCGGATGTCGCCGATGTCCTTCACACGCGGGTCTGCTGTCACGTGGTGTCGCCTCCTGTGCGCGCGGGAAGAGGGTGCGTCGGACCTCGTCCGTCGAGACGCCCGACTGGGCGCACAGCGTGGCCATGTCGAAGAAGAACCGTTCGCCCGCGATGAGGTCGCTTTTGAAGGTTAACTGGATGCCCCGTTCCCTGCCGAAGTGACTCAAGCCAGGCATACTGGATGGTTCATTGAGCTCTTTCAGCGTTGCCGCTCCAGGGTGAGTACGGCGGCGGCGATTGGCGGCATTCGATTCGGGCTGCATCGGGACCTGCGGAAGATCCGCCACGACTTCAGTCGTGCGACGCCGCGCTCGACCGGTGCCCAAGCCGCGGACAGTGCGCGGTTGACGGTTTGCCGGGTAGGGTCCTGACGGTCTCCTATTCGTTGGCGAGAAGTCCAGCGGGCACTTCCTCGGAGCAGGCATCGTCAGGGCTCCTCTCTTGAAACCCATCTGCCCTGTTGTCACCTCTCCCCGCATCTCGGGAACCTCATAGCGGTGCTTGATCGCACGCACGAATGGTTTTCGAAGCGTGAGCCGTCACGATGATCGGACACCCCAGGCCGCCGCGGAACGATGCGCGCTCACTTGAGAAGTGCGTCCGGCGGGCGCTGCGATTAGGAACTCGCCAGCACCATTCTTGCTGGTCAAGGCACTCTTTGCCTGCCTGGCGGCCCGTCGCGCAACATGCTCCGTGAAAGCGCGAGGCTAGGCCGACCGCCGAGCGTCAGGCAGGTCAAGCGGCTCATGGTGATGCCAAAGCAGGTGGCGGTCACCGCGGCGCAGCTCTGCGTCTCCCCACTCAAGGCGCATGACTCCGGTACCCATGGCGCACGCGTAAGCCAGGAGTACCAGGCCGGCGTCCGGGTCGAGCTGACCCAGCTCTTTATGGAACTCCTGCTCTTGCAGCTCCTCAAGCCCAAGATCTAACTCCCCCTGCATGGGTTCGGGACCGTGACGCCGAATCAGATCAGCTCGGAGGCCGACTGCACGACGGAGACGAGCCACGGTGACCGGTACGTCCCGCTTGGCGTAGCGGATCGGGTAGAGCACCTGTCCGGCGACAACCATCACCGTGCGCGCTTGCAGACGCACCGCTGTGACGCCTGGAAGATCAGCGAGCCCCGCTGCGAGCTCCTCGTATTGCGAGGCGTGAAGACCATGTCCGTACGCTTCCAGGGTCTGCGTACCCACGCCCCGGTGGCCGTCCCGAGCCCGCTCATGAGCCCTACCGATGCACTCTGGGATCAGCTTCGACAGCGGCACAGCCAGCTCGCCGAAGACGCTCCGCGACCATGACGAGCGTGCGCCCAGGTCCCCCATCTCGTTCCCCCTCGTACTCACGGCACTGTCAGAGGCAACTGCCAAACTCCGACGGTGACGCACAGTTAGGCTCCCCACAAGGGCGCACAGCAGGCGCTCCCGGCGCAGACCTTCAACAACACCGAAGTTGCGCCATCAACATCAGCTGTTCTGTGGACTGTCGACGCCGCGTCAAAGCTGGTGAGCGCCGCGGTGGGGATTGCTGGCATCTGGACTATCTGTGCACAGATCCGCGGCAACTTGACTCGATAGGTCCGCTGACCAGCACGATCCCCACGAGGCGAGGGACCCCCGGAGCCGTGTGCGCAGGTTCGAATCCTGCCGGGGGCACTCGCCGGTTCAGAAACTTGAAAGTGCGATCTGACGAGGGCGGATGCCTACAGATGATGCCGGGAGTCAGTCTCACTGACTCCCCCCATTTCTCGTTGTCTCTCACCGTTTGCGCACTATCTGCGATACACGCGGCCCACCTCCGACACACCGCGTGTGGTCGCCACGCGGTGGCGGAAGGGTGCGGACATGCCCAAGCCAAAGACCTTCGCTGCCGGGGCAAGCCCCGGCTGAGCTCCGCTCCGCCGGGCGCGCTCCCGGCTCCGCGGCGGGCGCCGCTTTTGCCTTCGGCCCGCTCCGCTTACGGGGCCATGATCACTCCCGCCAAAGCAGCTCCCGGCCAAAGTCGCTCCGCTGCCCGCGTGGTAGCGGGCCGCGCTGCCCACCTTGGCTTCGGAGGCATCCATGGCCAGCTATGAAGAACACGAGCAGGCTGCCATCGACCTCTTGGCGCCGCTTAGAGCTGTCGCGGGAGGAACGGTCCAGGTGGACTACCGCTTGCAGATGGCTCAGGTGGAGGCGCTTCTGGCGCTCGCCGCAGCCATAGCCGGTCGCCATTATGGGGACGGGGCGCCGGGCCAGCCGCCGGTCCCGAACGGCCACGCCGGCTTCTGAAGAGGAATACCGCCGAAGCCGCTACGCGGTGTTGGGCGTCTTGGCTCGTCCGAGGTCGCACAGCGACGACCAACGCTGACAACCCTCGACAGCCAAGGCAAAGGTCACAGTATTGGTCGCGCCCTCCTCGAACGACTCCATGACCTGGATGCGGAAATTGCGGGGGACGCCGGCGTCGCGGAGGAGTTGTGCCGCTTCCCCGGTTCCGGCGTAGGGACCCAGGGCGCCGGTCTCGCAGGGGGCGAGTCCGAGCGGGTCAGCCCAGGACCGGGGATCGGTCACGTAGGCGACGGGGTTGGGGGCTGGGGCGAGCCCGAGGGGATCGAGCGTGAGGGAGCGGCCCGCTTCCGGGTCGTAGTGGCGGAAGTGTTGTAGTGGAGCTCGGTTTCGGGGTCGTGGTACTGGCCGGGGAATCGAGGGGCGTGTACGCCGCGCTGTCGGCGCCCCAGGAGGTCCTGTCCTACAGCGTGGAACGTGTGCGCCGGACGATCCCGCCGGATTCATCGACAAGTTCTGTTGGTGCTCCGACGAGATCGGTGACGATCGCGAAGAAGCGGGAGTCGATCTCCTTCTGCGGCGCGTCGAAGGTCGTGCGGCGTTCGTCTGGGCGATGGGGCGCAGGCCGTCGTGGTCCCAGGTGAGGACGACGGGATGGGGGCCTCTGATGTGAGGGTGGTCTGCTCGCAGAGGGTGGCGCCATCCCAGGTGAACGTGGTTTGTTCGACGATCGTTTGGTTGTCGCTGCCAGGCGCTGCCTGGCTACGGACTATCACCGTTGGTGAAAGGAACATCACCCTAGGTCAGCAGGCCGCCCAAGTTACTTCGCGGCAAAGCGGTCGCTCCGTCGGATGCGGCGCATGTGACACCGCCTGCTTCAAGTTTTTACGCCTGCCTCAAGGGCACTCGGCCAGTGAGCGCGGAGGTACTGAGATGAGTGCCGGAGAGAAAACCAAGGCGAAGGTCGAACAAGTCGTCGGAAGGACCGTGCGAAAGGCGGCCCATGCGGTGCACCAGGATGCCCTCGCAGCCAAGGGTGCCGCCCTCGAAGCGCGAGGAAGGGTGCGGGGCGCGAAGGAGAGGACCAAGGAAGCCTTCAAGCGGTGACGCGTCGGGACACTTGAGTCACTGTGCGTGGTCGCGTCTGGCGCGGAACCATTGACAGAACCATTGACCAAGGCAGTGGCCGACTGGACAGCCGTTCTGCCAAGGGGGCAGCAGAGCCGGTTCGTGTCCTACGCGTGGTGGGCGCCCGGCACGCCTCCGACACAGCCTGTGTCGCCGGCGTGGTGGGCGCCCGGCACGCCTCCGACACAGCCTGTGTCGCCGGCGCCCTCTGGCGAACTCCGCCGCCGGTCCAACCGCCCGGCGGTGTCAGTCCTGCCGGGCACAATGCCGTCCATGAGTGAGCGCTACGAGGTCGTCTTTTCCTGCTACTTGCGCGACGACACCCCCGAACAGGTCATGGCCGCCCTGCGGTGGCACTTGGGCATGGATGCCGAGTTTCCCGAAGGTCTCGACGATCAGGACGGATTCCTGTACCCGCTACTCCTTCCCGGTGGCTACGCAAACCGCCGGGTGCCCGGTGGAGACGTCGTGTCCCTGCGTCGCGAGGTGCAGGAGTTCACGAGATCCGGGGAGCGGTACGAATGGGAGCTCTTCGCACGTAACGACTGGGTTGACGACTCCATGCTTCACCTCCGGGGCCTGTTGGACCTGCTGGCCCCACACATCGCGCAACCCGGCTACGGGGGCCACTTCCGCCACATATTCGACACCGAAGTGACTGTCTTCGACTTCCACGACGGAACGTACGAGCCCATCAAGATATGGGGTGTCGACCCACGCTGACAGGCGGCGACGGGTTCGTTCCCCGCGTGACCCACCGAACGGACGTCAGCGGCGACGGCGAAACTTCCTGCCCCCTCTGGCGTCCCGGGCCGGCGGTTGGGCTGTCTGTCGTCAGCCCGCGCTCGTCCACGCATCCGGGTGGGGCACCAGCACTGCGGTGACCACCGCGTGGGACGAGGCCATGACATCGGCCACGAACCGCAGGCGCCCCATGTCGAGTCGGCGCAGCGCCGGGCCGTGGTCGGCGGCGACGACCAGAGAGGCGGCGAGCAGGAGAAGTCGCCACGAGGCCATGACCGGGCGGCGCGTTGCGCGGGGCAGCTCGGCCAGGGAGCCGTGCAGTCGCTCGCAGTGGAACGGGACGTGGCGCTGCTCGTCGGTCAGGATCCGTCCCGCCACTTCCGCCGTGAGCGAGTCGTCGGTGCCATCACGCAGGGCCCGGTAATAACGCAGTGCCACCACTTCCGCGATCATCAGCACCAGCAGTTCCATGCGTAGGCCCATGAGACGCCGCAACCGTACGAAGACCGTGTCGCTCCAGTGCCCCGTCAGCGTCTCTTTGCCCCCGGCGGCCAGCAACCGCGCGAGCAGACGGGCGTGGTTCTGTTCTTCGGCGATGAAGAGCCGGACCGCCTGCGCGTAGTCGGAGTCGCCGGCCTGGTCCGCCTTGCCGACGAGGTTGGCACCGTCGCCGTCCTCGCCGACCTGGAAGCGCTGGATGCTGGCCCACACCGCCGGATGCAGCGTCGCGCCTTGCCCCCAGTCCGGGTCACCCTCGGCGCGTCTGCGCTCCCGCTCGTCCTCGAACCGCCTTGTCCACTTGGCGAAGCCGCCCGTACGCACCCGGTCTCCCCTCTCCCGGACACGGCCCTCGTGCCCCGGAGAGGGACGACGCCCGCGGGCAGCAAACCGTTCCACTGCTGCCCGACGACCACGGTTCACGGATTCATGTGCACGCGCCGTGCGAGAGTCCTGCCGGTCCCCCCTGGTGAACGGGGGTCGTCACCCGACCGCGCCGGGCGCTGCCGGGGAGCGGACGAGGGAGGACTCGTGTACTGCGAATACGGCGTCGCAGCGACGGCGGACACCGGCATCGTGGGTGGCGATGACCACGGCGCATCCGGCCTCGCTCATCTCGCGAAGGATGTCGATGACGACCGTGCCGTTGTCTTCGTCGAGTGCACCGGTCGGCTCGTCCGCGAGCACCAGGGCCGGCCGCTGGACCATGAGACGCGCCAGAGCCACGCGCTGCTGCTCGCCACCACTGAGGTGGAAGATCTTCTCCTTCTCGCGCCCCGCCAGACCGACGCGGTCAAGGGCTTCAGCGACAGCCGCACTGCCGTCGTTCCTGCCGTAGCCGTTGCCAGTGCCGTTGCCGTTCCCTTTGCCCTCGCTCCGCGCCAACCGCCGTGGCTTGGAGACCACTTCCAGGTTCTCGACGACCGTCGCGTTCTCGATCAACGCATAGTGCTGAAACAGATAGCCGAGAGTGTCACGGCGGAACCGACGGACATCACCTCGGCCGAATCGGGTGATGTCCTTCCCCTCGTGCCGGATCGTCCCGGTACTCGGCCTGTCGAGCAGGCCGAGGCAGTTCAGGAGGGTCGACTTGCCCGATCCACTCGGCCCTACGAGGGCAAGCATCTCACCACGGTTGACGGTGAGGTTGACGTTGCGCCACAAGGTCCGGGCGCCGAAGACCTTCGAAAGGTTCTCGATTTCGATCACAACATACTCCGGCTGAATGGCGGGTTTTTCGCACGGGCGGGGCTCACGACTCCGTCGCCCCTTCCTTCACGATGCGGCGATGGAAGAACGCGAGAGCGAGCAGCACGGCTCCGAGTTCGAAGACAACAAGACCGGTGATGACGGTGAGATCCAGTGCGCTGATGTGAATCGGCTGGAAGGGGGCAGGCGCGCCGGCCGCGGCGAACCTCTTCAGTTCCTGGTTCTGCTGCCAGGCCTGGAAAGGGACCCGCGTGGCGAAGACAAGCGCGATGGCCACCTCCACGGCGAGGACGAAGCGGTGGTTGGCGACATATCTCCAGCCGCCGATGTGTCGTACGAATATGCTCTGCGCGTTCTTTCGCGCGTAGATGAGGCAGACACCGACCCCGGCGATGAGAAGCACTATCACGGCAACAACAAGGTTGAATATCTCAAGCCGGAGCTTGGTGACCGCACTTCGTAGGTCCAGGGCGGTCTTCTGCCCGACCGGGCTCACCGAGTTCACGTAGTTCTGGACTTTTTTCGTCCTGATGGCATTCAGCACGTCATCAGGGTCGGGGAAGACCACTCCCGCCTGGGTGGCGAACGAGGTATAGGCGTCGTCCGTGAGGAAATGCGAACCATTGGGTACGGCGACGATGATCGGGTCGCGCACCAGGGACCTGTCCTCGTCCGCACTGTGCGCGGAATTGTAGACGTACGTGCCGGTGCTGTAGCCGAAGAGGCGCTGTCCGTCTCTACTGCTGAGTGTTTCCATCGGGATGTGCCGACTGCGATCCGGATCGATGATCTCGGAGGCCGCCTTGGCGATCGTCGCTGTGCGCGAGGAGAGGGAATCGGGAATGATGACCCGTACCGAGCGGGAGTCCGGTGCCTTGCCGCTCCGGGCCTCGGACACATAACGCCGTCCTGCGGGGTCGAAAACCGGCTGCTTGCCGAGATACGTGTCGTTGACGATGAGAATCTCTCCGGCCGGCAGCCGCGCGTCCGGCGCGGAGACCTGGAGGTCCCTGCGCCCGGCGACAATGACCTCGCCCCGCTTGTCGGCCTGGCGCAGCCACGGACCGACATGGTCGTTCAGTTGGTCCATGTGCATGGCGAAGGCGCCGTTGAGGCGGATCGAGACCGCGTCGCCCACGGTGCCGTAGATGTCCCGGTTCTCCTGGCGGGTCAGTACGTCCCGGCTCGCGAGCGTGACGTTCGTGGCGATGCCGAGAGCGAGCAGCAGCGCGGGGACGCGTACGAGGTAGACGCTGACGGACGCCGCCCGTGAGGGCAGTTCGCCCTTGAGGGCGTGCAGTACGTCGACCTTGTAGGTCAGAGCCAGCGCACCCGCGTGAGTGGCCAGCACCAGGGCGACGAGCAGGGCGGCGATGCCCGCGGCCAGCGCAGCGAACAGCCCCAGCCAGGCAAGGCCGTTGTAGAAGCCGAGGAAGGCGAGCGCCGCGGCCGTCACGGTGGCGACCGCGGTCAGCCAGAACACGGCCAGCTGCCGTAGCTCGCGAAGGAGGATGCCGGCGAAGGACATGCCCTGCATCCGCAGAATTCCGTACGACTTGGCGTTGAGCAGCACGCTCGCGCCGGTCATCGTCAGCGCCGCGAGGGCGACCACGCAGAAGGCCCAGTACAGGGGATCGTCCGAGTATCGGTCGACCAGTTCGGTGTACGACAGGGGGTGGGTAACGCCTACGGTCATGCCGTGGTCGTCGAGCTCCGCCTTCAGGGCGTCGGCCGCCGCGGCTGATCCGAACACGTAGTAGGAACCCCGCGGGTCCTGCTGTCCGATCTCGGAGATCGGATGCACCCGCGTCTCGTAGTTCCTGCTGAACGCCGGATAGCCCTTGTCCAACCAGTCCGCGGTCACGGAATGGGGTCCGCCCGGAGCCAGGTAAAGATGCCGAATCCCGTCGGGGTTCTTCAGATCGGCCACCTCGCGGGCCACCCCGACTTGGTGCTCGGCCGAGAAGGACTTGATTTCCCGGACGACTTGGGCACCGCTGACAGAATTGTCCGAATCCGCCACGTCGACCAGGGCCGAGTTTCCCAGGACCCCGCTCTCGTCCAGGCCGCGCAGGAACAGAAAGGCAAGGACTGCGGAGAAGGCCAGGACGGCGGCGTGGACGAATCGTATACCTCGATGCAGCATGGGATACCTAGGTCGAGGGCGCTCGGGAGCGCCCGTCCGGGAATTCATGGTCCGAGCAGAAAGGCTGTGGAGGCGAGGAATGCTCGCCTCCACAGCCAACAGAGCTCAGTCAGGCAACCGAGAGCGGCGCCACTCGTGGCTGCCTAGACTCGTCGAGTTTCGACCGGGAGGCTCAGCAGTTCGGGTTGTAGTAGTACGACACCGAGCCGTTCAGCCCCGCCGAGGCGAGGGACCACTTCCCCTTCGCGGTGCAGCCGCTGCCGAATACCGTGCCGCCCGTCTTCACCGAAGACGCGTGCTGGTTGTTCGGGTGCTTGTAGTTCGACCACGCCGTGTTGGCGCCATGGTCGTAGCTCCACGTGCCACCGCCCACATCGACGGTGGTCGCCAAGGCCGGCGTGGCCGCGGCCACGATGATGGCAGTGGCCGCCAGCGCAGCCTTTACCCCGTTGCGCATGCTCAAGACTGACTCCTCGTCATCCTGTTTTGGTCGGAACAGGGACAGATCTTGAACGAAAAATATGAGCGCGAGCAACCGAATATTCGAGTAACCCAGATCACAGCAGTAAATCGGCCGTGGCATGCATCAGGCAGGGTGCGCGATTTCCGGCCAACCGACCAGGACCACGTGCGGGTCGGAGAGAGAGATGAAACGCGCGAGTGGATGTCAAATACCGTTTCCGGGTTGCACTAAATATCGCCAGATTCAGGGGAGAGTTTTCAGCCATGGCCTCGGGGGCGTGGCGGACTTTTTCATGTACATGTACTGTCGTCGGGTTACGGGGAGGCGCAGACAATGTCCCTTGCCTTGCCGGCCAGTCTGGAATGCGCGCTTTTCTCGGGTGCTCCCGCGCGAACCGACAGCCGGTCCGGCGGGTCCTCAGTCATGTCGACGAACCGCTGACTTCAGTTCGCACCGCTACCCGAGGGCCCGACCACCTTCATGACTCCCCATCTGACCGCCCGCCGCCGACCCCTGCCCGTCTGGCTGATTCCCCTGCTGTGGACCCTGGCCCTGGGTGGGTGGGGACTGTCCCGGCAGCACAGCCTGTGGCGGGACGAGGCGGCGACCTGGCAGGTGGCCCAGCGGCCCACCCCCGAGATCTGGCACATGCTGGGGCAGGTCGACGCCGTACACGGGCTCTACTACCTGCTGATGCACGGACTCTTCGAATGCTTCGGGCCCGGCACGACGACGCTGCGGCTGCCCTCCGTGCTGGCCGTGGCGCTGGCCGCGGCCTGCGTGACGGTCATCGGCCGGCGACTGGCCGGGACCTGGGCGGGTCTGGGGGCGGGACTGTCACTCGGCCTGCTTCCGGCGGTGCAGTTCTATCTCCAGGAGGGGCGCCCGTACGCACTGGTCACGGCCGGAGCCGCGATCTCGACGCTGCTGCTGGTGACCGTGCTCGAGGGCCGCGGCGGAACAGCGCGGTGGGCGGCCTACGCCGGAGCCGTCCTGCTGTGCGGGTTGCTGAACTGGCTGGCGCTGATGATTCTGCCCGCGCACGCGGCGACCCTGATCTGGACACGGGCCCGGCGCGCGGTGTGGACCCGATGGACGGCGGCCTCGGCGGCGGCCGTGGCGGGCGTGCTGCCCCTGATCCTGTTCAGCCGGAGCCAGTCCGAACAGATCTCCTGGATACCGCCGTTGACCTGGCACATGATGATCGGCCCGGCGGTCCTGCTGGCGATCGGTGGCCTCGGCGCCCTGCTGGACCGGCCGCAGGCGGGCCGGCTGTCGGCGGCAGCCGTGGGGCTGCCGCTGCTCGCGGTGCCGCAGTTCATCCTGGTCGGCCTCTCCCTGGTCCAGCCGCTGTTCCTGGACCGGTACGTCCTGTTCAGCCAGCTGGGTCTGGCGCTGCTGATCGGGACGGCGCTGGGCACGGCGGTACGGGCGGCCACGCCGCGCTTCCCGAGGGCATCGCCCTGGATCCTCCCCGCGGTGATCGCCGTGGCCATGGCGGCGCTGCTCCCCCAGTCCCTGGCCAAGCGCTCCCCGGCCAGCCGGGTGGACGACGTCTTCGCCGTGGCGACGGACGTACAGCGACTCAAGAAGCCCGGAGACGCGGTGGTCTTCGTACCTGCGGCGCGACGCGACACCAAGCTCGTCTCCCCCCGCGCCTTCACCGGTCTGCGGGACATAGCCCTGACCGAGAGTCCGGAGAAGTCCGGGACGCTCAAGGGTGTGGAGGCCGCCCCGGCCCGGATCCGGACGGTGATGCTGGCCCAGCGACGGATCCTGCTGGTGACGGACAAGGCGGAGGTCGCGACGCCGGTGTCGGCGCAGCGGGACCAGACGAAGATCGCAGTGCTGAAGAGGTACTTCACGCCGGTGACGGACGAGCAGGTCCGCGGTCGCAGGGTGACGGTGTACCAGCGCATCGGGAGCCCGTGACCGGGCACGTGGCTCCGACGGCGAGGACGGTGAGAACGGTGAGGACCGTGAGGACGGTGAGGACGGCCCGAGGACACAGCCGCGTGGGCGTGGCAGCCCCGCCTCGACCGTGAAGTGGTCCCCTGGGCGCCTGGCGAGAGGACTGTCCGTCAGGCCGCGTTCGGGTCCGGGGCCTTGGAGGCGGACTGGGTGTGGGGGGACTTCTGCCGGGTCCGCAGGGCCACCAGTGTGGCGAGGCCGGCCGCCGCCGCTCCGGCGAGCATCGCGGCGCGGTCACCGACCGCCATGCTGCTGTGGCCCGTTCGGTCCACCGCGTCGGCGATGGCGGGAAGCAGCGCCGCTCCCAGCGCGGCGCCCAGCTGGCGGCTCATGTTGACCACGCCGCCCACCAGACCCTGGTCGCGGTCGGCGACGCCGGCGCTGGCGGTCACCATGCTTCCGAACGCCGTGCCGGCGGTGCCGAACCCGACCAGGGCCACGGCCGCCAGCTGTGCACGGTAGCCGCCACCCATGGGGAGCTGAGTCAGGATCAGGAAGCCGGCGGTGGCGGCCAGCGCGGTCAGCACCAGGACGCGCTGGATCCCCACGCGTCGCGCCAGCCGGGCGCCCAGCAACCCGGTCACCAGGCCGACGATGCCCTGCGGGGCGACCACCAGGCCGGCCACCAGCGGGGACATGTGCAGAACTTCCTGGAGGTACACGGAGAGCACCAGCATCTCCCCGCCGTTCCACAGGCCGAGCAGCATCATCAGGGTGCCGGCACTGCGCAGCCCTCGGGTGCGCAGCAGCGCGAGCCGCACGAGCGGATCGGCACGCCGTTGCTCGACGGCGAAGAACGCCACGGCGGCCAGGGCCGACAGGCCGAGCGGAACCAGCACGCCGGCGGATCCCACGCCGGTGATCCCGGCCTGGGAGACCGCGAAGACCAGCGCGGCGACGGCTCCCGTGATGAGCGTCGCGCCGACGGTGTCCAGGTGCCGCCCGGCCCGGCGCAGCCTCGACTCGTGCAGGAGACGGGGGGCCAGCAACAGGGCGGCCAGCCCCACCGGAACGTTCACCAGGAACACCGAGCGCCAGCTGAAGAACTCCACCAGGACACCGCCGAGCACCTGCCCGGCGACGAAGCCGACCGACGCCGTCGCCCCGTACAGGCCCAACGCACGGGTGCGCCGGGGGCCTTCGGGGAAGCCCGTGGTGATCAGGGAGAGCGCGGCGGGCGCGACCATCGCGGCGCCACAGCCCTGCACCGTGCGGGACACGATCAGGAGCAGCGGATCGTGCGCGAGCCCGCCGGACAGCGACGCGGCGGTGAAGACGCCGATCCCGGCCATGAACAGGCGCCGCCGCCCGTAGAGGTCCCCTGCGCGGCCGCCGAGGATCAGCAGCCCGCCGAAGGTGATCGCGTAGGCCGTGACCACCCACTGCACGGAGGTGGCCGAGATGCCGAGCTCGTGCTGGATGGACGACAGCGCGACGTTCACGATGCTGAAGTCGAGCACCACCATGAAGGACGCGACGAGGATCAGCGCGAGTCCCAGCCGTGGGTGCCCGGAGGCAGGGGCGGGGGCCGGCGTGCCCGCCGTCGGGACGGGGTCCCCGGGGGGCCGTGTCAGGCCGTTCTCCGGGTCACTTCGGGTGGCCGGCACAGCTGCTGCGGTCATCACCGGGGTCCTCTCTTGTGGGGTCCTGCGCGGCCCTTGCTCAGAAACCGCGCAGAAACCGCGCAGGGCTGGTACGGGGCTTGTACGGGGCTGGTCAGGCGGCGGTGTACACCGCGGCCAGGTCGTCGTCGGCGTGCCTTGCCGCGACGTCCCGCCAGCGGGGCAGCAGCGCCTGGGTGAGCGCGAGTTCGGTACCGCTGGCCCGCGCCGCCTGCACCGCCAGCTCGGCGTCCTTGAGCGCGTGCTTGAGCGCGAACGCGGGGGTGAAGTCACCGGTCAGCATGGTGGTGGCCTTCTGCATGGCGTACGGCGACGCGAGTGGCGTCGACTGCAGCAGGTCCACGATCGCGGTCGGGTCCAGACCGAGCCGGCGGGCGAAGGAGAGAGACTCCGCGGTGGTCTCGGCGAGGTCGACGAGCCAGTTGTTGAGCACCAGCTTGGCGCTGGTGCCGGCACCGGCCGGGCCCAGCCAGACGGTGGCCCTGCCGAGCGCGCCGAACATCGGGGCGAGGCCGTTGCGCATCCGGTCCGGCCCGCTGGCCAGGACGATGAGCTGCCCGGCCCGGGCCGGGCCCTCGCTGCCGGAGACCGGGGCGTCCACGAACGTCACCCCGTGGCGGGCGGCGGTGCGGCCGAGCCGGGCCGTCCATTCGGCTCCGACGGTCGCCATCTGCACCCAGACCAGCCGGGGCGCATGGGCCAGGAATCCGTCGGGTCCGGTGGCCGCCTGTTCGGTGGCGGGACCGTCGGCCAGCATGGTGACGAGGATCCCCGCACCCCGGACGGCCTCCGCCGGGGTGGGTGCTACGGCGGCGCCCACGCCGGTGAGGAGTGCGGCGCGGTCGGCGGTCCGGTTCCACACCCGTACGTCGAAACCGGCGCGGGCCAGGTTGGCGGCCATGGGGGCGCCCATTCGCCCGGTGCCCACGAAGGCGATCGGCGGGGTCCCCGTTGCGTGGCGGCGACCGTGCTGGTCGTCGGGGGCGGTGTGCTGTCGGGCGGGCGAGTTGGTGCTCATGGCATTCCCTCCGGCGGTGGTGGGGTTCGTACTTCGACGGTCGCAGCCGCGGAAATCCACTGGTAGTGGCCCCACGCTTGCCGGGGTACAAGCCGGGCTTGTACGGGAGCGCAGGCCTCGACGGCCGGAAGGCCGCAAGATCGCAGAACGGCATGACCGGGAGATCGGAGGACCGGAAGACCGGGAGACCGGAAGACCGGGAGACCGGAAGACCGGGAGACCGGGAGACCGGAAAGCCTCACCCCCGTGATCGACGAGTACGCGTCGACCACCCGTCGACCACGCACGTCCATCGACCTCGACCACGCGCCCCGTCGTCCACGTCCGTCTGCGCGCGGCCACCACGCACAGCGGTGACAACAGCCCTTCCGGCCACACCGCCCCTACGCCCCGCTGTCGCCCCGTCAGTGGGTTCGGCCGCTGTGACGCTTCTGGCTCTGGCGGGTCAGGATGTGGGCGATCAGGTCGCGGGCCGCGCCGCTGGGCGGGCTGGCGGCGCCGTCCCAGACGGCGCGCAGAGTGCGGCGCAGGTCGAGTTCGGGTGTCTGTACCGCGACGAGCCGGCCGCTGGCCAGGTCGTCGGCGACGGCGAGTTCACTGATGACCGCGGGTGCCGCACCGGCCAGCGCGGCCGAGCGGATCGCCGCCGTGGTGGACAGCGACAGCGCCGCGGGGGCCTGCGGGACACCGGGGCCGAGTACGGCGCTCAGCGCGGCGGTGAAGGTGTCCCGGGTACCGGAGCCGCTCTCCCGACTCACCAGCGGAGTGCCGGCCAGTTCGGCGGCGCTGACGGGCCGAGGGCGTGCCCACGGGTGGCCGGGAGCGACGACGACCGTGAGCCGGTCGTGGCCGACGGCCCTGCCGTGCAGTCCGGCGGGTTCGTGCGGGCCCTCGGTGAAGCCGATGTCCGCGATGCCCTCGGTGACATGGGTGACGACCATGGCGGTGTTGGCGTAGGTCAGGACGATCTCCGGGGCGTGCCTGCCCGGCGGGGTCTCCGCGCGGAAGGACGCCAGCCAGCCGGGCAGGAGCATCTCGGAGATGGTCGAGCTGGCGCTGACCCGGAGCCGGGCCCGCTGGCCGGCCCGCAGTGCCGTGATCCCGGCGTCCATTTCGGCCGCGACGTCCAGCAGCCGGGCGGCCCACTCCGCGATCATGACGCCTTCGACGGTCAGACTGGACCCGCGTGGGGTCCGGTGCACGAGGGTGACCCCGGTCTGTGCCTCCATCGCGCGGATCCGCGCCGATACGGCCTGCTGACTCACCCCGGCCTTGCGGGCGACGCTGTTCAGGCTGCCTTCCCGGGCTACACCGAGCAGCAGTTCCAGCGCGGCCAGGTCGGGGACATGCGTGCTGAGCATCGTCCCAGCCCTCCCAGCTGTGAGCCAGGGTTCCTGCCCCTCAAGCGTACGACCGCCGTTCGACCGCCATACGACGCCATACGACCGCCGCACGACCGCCGCACGACCCCCACCGGGGCCCGGCCGTGGTGGCGGGCCGCCGTGGTGATCACTCGCCGGGTGAGGTCTCGCGAGGCGGGGCGACGATGTCCGGGCTCGACCACGAGGACGTGGGCTTGACGGCCGGCGGCCGTAACCGGGTCCGCCCCGCCCGGTGGCCTGACCAGGGGGACGGGGCGGGACGCGTTCAGACGCTCAGTGCGATCGCGGCACCGATGCCGCCCAGACCGAGCGCGACGGCGGCGGCGGCCCAGCCGCCCGAGCGCCAGGGGAAGAACCGGTCGACGGACAGCCGACCAGGGCCGATGGCGGCGAGGGCGAGGGCCACGATGCAGATGGCGACGCTGTACTCGACACCGCCGTTCTGGATCCACAGGCCGTGGGCCCCGCTCACGGTCACCATGGCGTTGATCATCACGCCGATGATGGCGGCGGCAGCCAGCGGAGTGAACAGTCCGACGGCCAGACCGAGCCCCCCGGCGAGTTCGGACAGGCCTCCGAGCAGGGCGAACACCTTGCCCGGGTGGTAGCCGAGGGCGTCGAAGCCTCTGCCGGTGGCCGCCAGGCCCGGCCCCCCGAAGATGCCGAACAGCTTCTGCGCACCGTGGCCGGCCATCAGCAGTCCGAAGGTCAGCCTGATCAGCAGCAGTCCGCAATCACCGGCGGACAGCCGGGGACCAGCGCCGGCGGCATGCGTACCGCCCGGGGGGCCCGAGGCGGCCGGGTCGGCGGGCCTGCGGATCTCCGCGACGGGGCCCGCGGGGGCGCGTGCCTGGGTCAGTGACAGGACATGAGTTCTACCGAAGGGGTGGAGATGCAGAGCACGCATGACGATGCCTTCGCAGGTGAGAACGAGCCGGTCTGCCCGCTATAAGGCGAGCACTCCCCTTCGTCCAGCATTGCGCCATTACCTCAGCACATCCACCGGTATGTTGAAATATGCATTATTCCGATCGTTGATAACGAGCATGGCGCAACCCGGCGGCCATGGGGCGCGGTGCGCCACGGGGATCCGGACGGCGTCGGAGAAGCGCACGGTGACGGGTCGCCGGAGAAGCCGAGACGCGCGTCCGACACGGAGCCGCGGTGCCGGACGGGAGTGGTTTCATGCGGAGCGCTTGCGCGCTGCGACCGTCTTCTTGGCCGTCGACTTCTTCGCCGCCGTTTTCTTGGCCGTCGACTTCTGGGCCGTCGCCTTCCGGGCAGGCGTCTTCGCGGCAGACGTCTTCGCGGCCGTCCCCTTCGTCGCCGTCTTCTTCGGCGCCGTCTTCTCCGCCGTCGCCGTCTTCTTCGCCGCCGTCTTCTTCGCCGCCGCCCTCGGCCTCTTGCTCGGCATCGGGGTGACCTCCGCCTCCTCACCCCGCGACTCCTCGCCCCTCGACTCCTTCGCCGCGCGGACGCTCTTCTCCAGGGCCGCCATCAGGTCCAGGACCTTGCCGCCCTTGGCCGGTTCGGGGGTCTCCGGTGGGGCCTCACCGGCCGCCTTCGCGGCGATGACCTCCTCCAGGGCCGTCCGGTACTCGTCGTGCAGGTCCTCCAGGTCGACCTCGCCGAGGGTGTCCATCAGGGCGTCGGCGAGGTCGAGTTCCTTGTCGCGGACGGTGACGTCGACGTCGGGGGCGACGCCCTCCGGGGCGCGGACCTCGTCCGGCCAGAGCAGGCCGTGCATGGCGATGGCGTCGCCGACCACGCGGAGCATGCCGAGGCGTTCCCGGCCGCGCAGCGCGTATTTCGCGATGGCCACCTTGTGGCTGCGTTTCAGGGCCTCACGCAGGAGGGTGTACGGCTTCGCCGCCGGGGCGCCGCTCGCCGCCAGGTAGTACGCCGCGTCCATCTGGAGCGGGTCGATCCGGTCGGCCGGGACGAAGGCCACGATCTCGATGGTGCGGGCGGTGGGGATGGGCAGGTGGGACAGGTCGTCGTCGCTGATCGGGATGATCGAGCCGTCGGCGTCCTCGTACCCCTTGCCGATCTCCGACTGGGTGACCTCGCGGTCCTCCAGCTCGCAGAACTTGCGGTAGCGGATCCGGCCGTTGTCCTCGGTGTGGACCTGGCGGAAGGAGATCGAGTGGCTCTCCGTGGCGTTCACCAGCTTGATGGGGATGCTGACGAGCCCGAAGGAGATCGCGCCGTTCCATATGGATCGCACCTGCGGTTTCCTTCCGTCCGGACGTCCATCGCCTGCATGAGAATTTTGTATGAGATTGTCATCGTATGACGCCGATCACAGAGGTGGACGGGCGGAGGATCGCGCTCAGCAATCTGGAGAAGGTGCTGTATCCCGCGACCGGGTTCACCAAGGGCGAGCTGCTGCACTACTACGCGACGACCGCCGAGGTTCTGCTGCCGCATCTGCGCGACCGGCCGGTGTCCTTCCTGCGCTATCCGGACGGGCCGGACGGGCAGGTGTTCTTCACCAAGAACGTGCCGCCGGGTACGCCCGAGTGGGTCACCACCGCCGAGGTGCGCCGGTCGGACGGGCCGGCCCGGATGGTGCTGGTGCAGGACCTGGCGAGCCTGATGTGGGCGGCGAACCTGGTCACCGAGTTCCATACGCACCAGTGGCTGGTGCGGACGCCGGACGAGGCCGACCGGATCGTCTTCGACCTGGACCCCGGGGCTCCGGCGACGGTGGTGGAGTGCTGCGAGGTCGCGCTGTGGCTGCGGGAACGGCTGGCCGAGGACGGGATCGAGGCGTACGCCAAGACGGCCGGATCGAAGGGGCTGCACCTGCTGGCCGGGGTGCGGGGGGCGTCCAGCGAGCGGGTGAGCGAGTACGCCAAGGGGCTGGCCGTGGCGGCGGAGCGGGCGATGCCGCGACTGGTGGTGCACCGGATGACGCGGAGCCTGCGGCCGGGGAAGGTGTTCGTGGACTGGAGTCAGAACGCGGGTCGGAAGACCACGGCGGCCCCTTACACGGCGCGTGCGCGGCGGGAGCCGATGGTGTCCGCACCGGTGACTTGGGAGGAGATCACGGAGTGCCGGCGGGCGGAGGAGCTGGAGTTCCGGGCCGGGGAGGTCGCGGGGCGGGTCCAGCAGTACGGGGACCTGCTGGCACCGCTACTGGACCCGGAGCGGGCGACGCCGCTGCCGTGAGCGGGACGGGAGCCGACACGACGCCGCCGCCCTGAGCGGAGACCAGCGGCCGACGCGACGCCGCCGCCCTGAGCGGGGCCAGATCACAGGGGCCAACCCGACGCCGCCGCCCTGAGCGGGGCCAGATCAGGACCAACCCGACGCCGCCGCCCCGGAGCGGAGACAGGGGCCAACCCGACGCCGCCGCCGTGAGCGGAGACCAGGGGACGAGCGTCAGACCCTTCCCCACGTGTTGCGGTCCCGTGCCATCGCGTGCAGTGCCTCGACGTCCGTCGGTTTGAGGATTTCGCCCAGGCGGGACAGGCCCTCCAGGTCCCGGTCGCGTAGGACGCGGACCGCGCGGGGCGGGGCCGTCAGCGTGACGTCCGCCGGGTCGGTCAGCGCCAGGACCGGGTGCACCTCGGCCGTCAGGGCGTAGGAGGCCCGGTCGGCGTCCGCGCGCAGGCGGCGCAGCAGCGGCCGGGGCTCACGGCGGCCCAGGGAGACCATCGGGTCGGCGACCAGTACCTTCTGCTTGCGGGCGTAGAGCGCGTGCACGCAGAAGAGGCCGCCGGGGCCGATCAGCAGATGGTGGAGGCGGTCGCCGCCGGGCAGCGGGACGGAGTGCAGGGCGTGCCAGCCCACGCCGTCCAGTTGGTCCAGGGCGTCGCCGACGGTCTGCTCGGCGGTCAGCGCGCGGCGGCGCGGGTCGGGGCGCAGGCGGTGGGCCGGACCGGGGTCCCGGTCGAGAGCGATCAGCAGCGCCTCGCCGGGGCGGTTGGGCGCGAGGTCGTCATCGGGGTGCAGGGTCAGCCGCGCCAGTTCGGCGGGCGTGGGTACCGGTGGCGGGCCGACCGTGACCGAGCCGGTCAGGAACGGCCGCAGGGTTTCGAGTACGTCGTCCCGGCGCTCCTCGCTGAGCAGATTGACCCGGGCCGCCTCACGGTCGTACCAGGCGATGTTCCGTCCGTCCGTGAGGCAGACGTACAGCCGTTCCTGGCCGTGGCGCCAGGTCGGCACGACGCGCAGTCCGCTCATTGCGACATCACCCCACGACCATGGGAACAGGCGGGGTGCTCCGCGGGCAAGAACCCCGCTACCTTTGACAGGGGTTGACGGCCAGGGTTGGACGGACAGGGGTTGGCGCGCGCAGCGGGGAGGCGCCGGTGCGGATCCGTGGAGAGCAGTACGACGTTCCGGCTCCGGACAGCCCGTGGAGCGAGGTGCTGCCCGGGCTGTGGATGGGCGGCCACGAGTTCCGGGGGCGTGCGGGGCAGCTGGAGTCCGTTGTCGTACGGGACGAGTTCGATCTGGTGCAGAGTCTGCTGCGGCTGCCCGGACACGGCCCGGACACCGGGGTCGAGCATCAGGTGTGGCCGATCCCCGACGGGCCACTGGACGGTACCCAGCTGGCCGGCGTGATCCGGCTCGCCCGGGCGGCCAGTGAGGCCTTGGACGCCGGGCGGTCGGTGCTGGTGCGCTGCTACAGCGGGTACAACCGGTCGGGGCTGGTGGTCGCGCAGGCGCTGGTGCACCGGGGGCGTACGGCCGAGGAGGCGATACGGCTGGTGCGGGCCCGGCGCTCGCCCTGGGCGCTGCACAACGAGCTGTTCGTCGCCTATCTGCGCGCCGGTCTGACCACCGCCCGGCTGCTCGAGGAACTCGCCGAGTAGCCTCTCCCCTGCTCTCTCCCGTGCACCGGCCCCCCGGGCACAAAAAGGATTTCCCTACGAATTCGCGAATAAGGTGTACGGGGCCCCGAGACCCACAACCCCCCGAACCGCCCAGGAGCAGCGTGCCGACCCGTCGTCCCCTCCGTACCGCCCTCGCCGCCACCGCCGTCGCCCTGCTGGCGACGGCGGTGTCCGGCTGTGGCGACTCCGGCGGGCTCCAGGAGGCCGGAGCCACCCCGACCGCGGTCAGCCCCGTGAAGCTCTGGCCCGACCTGCGGCCGGCGTCCAGCCCGGCCTGGCCCTACGACGAGGGCAGCGCGCAGACCGTGAAGGGCGTCACGGTTCCCGGCGACGACCTCCGCGGGGTCGATCCGGTGGCCGTCGTACGGGCGGAGATCGCCTCGGACTCGGCGGCCTACGGGTCCAAGGGCGCGTACCACGAGACCACGAACCGGATGAAGGAGTGCGCGGCCGGTGGCGGCGGGGCGCGGTGTCCGCTGCTCAAGCCGTACTACCGGGATCTGACCGGGGACGGGCGGGACGAGCTGACGCTCGGCTTCCGGCTGTATCCGACCAACCAGACCGCGCTGCGCGTGTACACCGTCGAGAACCACCGGCTGGTGCAGGTGCTGGAGGACGACGACGCGATCATCGGGGTCGAGCTGGCCGGGCGGGCGGTCATCGTGCGGTCGCCGGCCGGGATCACCGGGTACGAGTACCGGACGACCTGGGCGTGGGACCCGGAACAGAAGGCGATGGTGTTCTCCCGGGACGAGTTCCTGCGCACCGGCAAGGCACGGCACAGCCGCACGCCGGCACCCTCCGCGCCCCCGGCTTCCGCCTCCGCCGCTCCGCCGGCCTCCGCCTCCCCCTCCGCGAGTGCGCGATGAGGCTTCCCCGCTGGGCCGGGACGCTCGCGGCGAAGTCGGCCGGGTTCATCACGGTGATGTGCTGTGCGCTGGCCGCGCTGCTCGGCGTGCTCGTGCATGTGTCGGTCACCGACCAGACCGTCGCACAGGCCCGTGATCAGGCATTGTCCCGGCTGACGGACGCGACGACCGCGTACGAGGCGGGCGACGCGCTGCTGCCGGGCTCGGCGATCGACCCGCCGGGGCTGCCGCCGCGGCTGCGGGTGCTGGCGGTGGCCGGGGAGCGCGGCACGATGGTCTCCAGGGAGGACGGTCGCCCCACGATGTGGGCGGCGGG
The DNA here is from genome assembly GCF_055567535.1 of Streptomyces sp. NPDC026538. Classification (NCBI taxonomy): domain Bacteria; kingdom Bacillati; phylum Actinomycetota; class Actinomycetes; order Kitasatosporales; family Streptomycetaceae; genus Streptomyces; species Streptomyces sp. NPDC026538. The sequence goes on along the minus strand of NZ_JBVHQG010000005.1, from coordinate 677,311 downwards.
CCCGGCCGACCACGGCCGGGCGCTCGCGGTGGCCGTCGACTACTCCCAGCAGGCCCGTACGATCGCCGGCCTGGACCGCTCCATCCTCTGGTCGTCGGCCCTCGCCATCGGGGCGACGCTGCTGGTCGGCGCGTTCGCGGTGACCCGGGTGACCCGGCGGCTGCACGGCACCGCGCAGGTGGCCCGGCGGATCAGCGCCGGGGACCTGGACGCGCGGGTGCACGACCCCCGGACGAAGGATCCGACCCGGCCGCAGGACGAGGTGGCCGCGGTCGCCGCCGCGCTGGACCGCATGGCCGCGTCGCTGCAGAGCAAGCTGCTGAGCGAGCAGCGGTTCACCGCCGACGTGGCGCATGAGCTGCGGACGCCGTTGACCGGGCTGCACGCGGCGGCGGAACTGCTGCCTCCGGGGCGGCCGACGGAACTGGTGCGGGACCGGGTCGCCGCGCTGCGCACACTCACCGAGGACCTGCTGGAGATCTCCCGCCTGGACACCGGCCGGGAGCGGCTGGAGACCGACGCGGAGGCGCTGGGCGCGCTGGCCGAGCGGGTGGTGCGGGCGTCCGGGACGGAGACCGAGGTGAAGGTCGTACGGGACGTGTGGGTGGAGACGGACCGGCGGCGGCTGGAACGGGTACTGGGGAACCTGGTCGCCAACGCGCACCGCCACGGGCGGGCGCCGGTGGTGCTGACGGTGGAGGGCAAGGAGGTCACCGTCCGGGATCACGGGAGCGGGTTTCCCGAGTACCTGGTGGCACACGGGCCCCAGCGGTTCCGGACGGAGGGCGGAGCCAAGGGGCACGGGCTGGGGCTGACGATCGCGGTGGGGCAGGCGGAGGTGCTGGGCGCGCGGCTGTCGTTCGGCAACGCGATCGACGGCGGGGCCGTGGCGACGTTGACGCTGCCGTAGGGAGCCGCGGGCGGTGCGCGCGGCTGCGGGCCGTCTGTGGCTCGTCGCGCGGTTCCCCGCGCCCCTTTGGGCAGGTGCACTGGCCCCACCCAAAGGGGCGCGGGGCTGTGTCGATATGCGGCTCCGCCGCGTGGGCGTGAGCAACCCCCACCGGCCGGCACATGACCCATCCCCCGAAACACCCCCGGACCACACGCCACGCTGGCGCAAGGCAACAAAGCACGCAACTAGCACTATGTGGGTAAGTTCCGGACATGACCAAGGCCGGAACCACCCTCACGGCGTCCGCGGCCCCGGCCGCCGCCGTCCGTCTCCCCCGGCGCCGTGGCATCGAGCTCGCCCTGATCGTGCTGGCCGTCCTGCTCTCCGTGTACGGCTACTGCGCGGTCGGCCTGGCCCGGACCGGCACCGTGCCGCCCGGTGCCGCCGGTTACGGCGCCGGCCTCGGCGTCCTCGCGCTCGTCGCCCATCTCGCCGTACGCTTTCGCGCGCCGTACGCCGACCCGCTGCCGCTGCCCATCGGCGTGCTGCTCAACGGACTCGGCCTGGTCCTGATCTACCGGCTGGACCTGCAGACCCCCGGCGACCGGGCGGCCCCCGCCCAACTCGTCTGGTCCACCCTGGGCGTCGGCCTGTTCATCATGGTCGTGCTGATGCTGCGCGACCACCGCCTCCTGCAGCGCTACTCCTACGTCTGTGTCGCCGCCGCGCTCGTCCTGCTGCTGCTCCCGATCTTCTTCCCGGCCGTCAACGGCGCCCGGATCTGGATCCGGATCGCCGGATTCTCCATCCAGCCCAGCGAGTTCGCGAAGGTGCTGCTCGCGGTGTTCTTCGCCGCGTACCTGGCCGCCAACCGCAACGCCCTCGCCTACGCCGGCCGCCGGCTGTGGTTCATGCAGTTCCCGACCGGGCGGGTGCTCGGCCCGATCGTCACCATCTGGCTGGTGAGCGTCGGCGTCCTGATCCTCGAACGCGACCTGGGCACGTCGCTGCTCTTCTTCGGCCTCTTCGTCGTCATGCTCTACGTCGCCACCGGACGCACCGGCTGGATCGCCGTGGGCTTGCTGCTCGCGGTACTCGGCGCGGTCGCCGTCGGCCATCTGGAACCGCATGTCCACGGCCGGATCGAGGACTGGCTGCACCCCTTCGCCTCGATCGACGCCGGGCACGGACCGAACCAACTCGCCCAGTCCCTCTTCGCGTTCGCCGCCGGGGGGGTCCTCGGCACCGGACTCGGCCTCGGCCACTCGATCCTGATCGGCTTCGCCACCAAGTCGGACTTCATCCTGGCCACCGCGGGCGAGGAGCTCGGCCTGACCGGCCTGTCCGCGATCTTCCTTCTCTACGGGCTGCTCGTCGAGCGCGGCTACCGGGCCGGCCTCGCCCTGCGCGAGCCCTTCGGCCGGCTGCTCGCGGTCGGGCTGGCCTCGATCGTCGCGCTCCAGGTGTTCGTCATCGCGGGCGGGGTCACCGGGCTGATCCCGCTGACCGGGATGGCGATGCCGTTCCTCGCCCAGGGCGGCTCCTCGGTGGTCACCAACTGGGCGATCGTGGCCCTGCTGATCCGGGTGAGCGACTCGGCCCGCCGCCACTACGACGGACGGGTGGCCCCATGAGCCGCCACGACCGCCAGGGCGCCGGCCTGGCCCGGTACATCCGACGGGCCCGCGCCTTCTGCGCGCTGCTGCTCTTCGCCCTGCTCGTCAACGCGGCCCGCGTCCAGGTGGTCCGGGCCCACGCCTACGACGACAACCCCGCCAACCGCCGCGCCTCCATCGCGCGTTACGGCCTGCCGCGCGGCGACATCCTGGTCGGCGGCGAGCCGGTCACCGGCTCCCGGGACAGCAGGGAGCAGCTCCGCTACGAACGCACGTATCCGCAGGGCCCGTTGTACGCCCCGGTGACCGGCTTCGCCTCCCAGCTGTACGGCACCACGTTCCTGGAGCACGCCGAGGACGCGCTGCTCTCCGGGACCGACCCGATGCTCGCGCCGTTCCCGCTGTGGAACGACACCAGCCGGTCGCAGAACCCGGGCGGGAACGTCGTCACCACCCTGAACCGGTACGCCCAGGAGGCCGCCTTCCGGGGCCTGGGCTCCCGCAAGGGCGCGGTGGCCGCGATCGAGCCGTCGACCGGCCGGATCCTCGCCCTGGTGTCCACGCCGTCGTACGACCCCTCCGAACTGTCCGGCAACGGCGAGCCGGTGGCCTCGGCCTGGGCGCGCCTCAACGGCGACCCGGAGAAGCCGATGCTCAACCGCGCGGTACGGCAGACGTATCCGCCGGGGTCGACCTTCAAGGTGGTCACCGCGGCCGCCGCCCTTGACGCGGGTGTGGTCACCGACCTGGACGCGCCGACCGACTCCCCCGACCCCTTCCGGCTGCCGGGCACCACGACCCGGCTGACCAACGAGGGCGACGGCTGCGCGGACGCCTCACTGCGGGCCGCCTTCGAGTGGTCCTGCAACACGGTCTTCGCCAAGCTGGGCGTGGATGTGGGGGTCGCGGACATGACGGCGACGGCCCAGGCGTTCGGCTTCAACGACAGACACCTGCGCATCCCCTTCTCCGCCGTGCCGAGCACCTTCGACACGAGCGTGGACAAGGCGCAGCTGGCGCTGTCGTCGATCGGGCAGTACAACACCCGCGCCACCCCGCTGCAGATGGCGATGGTCGCGGCGGCGGTGGCCAACGGCGGGATGGCCCGGCCGCCGTATCTGGTGGAGCGGACCGTGCGGCGGACCGGCGAGACGGTCGGCACGGGCGGCGCCGGGCCGGTCCGGCAGGTGATGAGCCCCTCGACGGCCGTCCTGATGAAGGAGCTGATGACGGACGTGGTCGAGGAGGGCACCGGCTCCAACGCGGCGATCCGCGGCGCCACGGTCGGTGGCAAGACCGGCACCGCGCAGCACGGCATCGGCAACTCCGGCGTGCCGTACGCCTGGTTCGTGTCCTGGGCGCAGGCGGACAACGACCTGGAGCCGAAGGTCGCGGTGGCCGTGGTGGTGGAGGACGCGGCGGCCGAGCGGGGCGACATCAGCGGGGGCGGGGACGCGGCGCCGATCGCCAGGGCGGTGATGCGGGCGGTGTTGGGGCTCTGAACCGGGGGCGGGTGGACGGGGCGGGTGGGCGGGGACGGGGGGCGGGGCCGACTGAACTGGGCCGGCTGTTCCGGGGCGATGGGACGGGATCCGGGTAGACGCGGAGTCAACAAGTCGCGCGCGGGGGATTGACCGTCTTGCTGACAAGCGGTCTCATAAGAGCCGACGGCAACATACCCCCGGGTAACGAGGTGAGGGAGCCATGACGACCCTGACGGAAGCGGACGCGGTCGACGGACTGCGCGACGCGCTCGGCCTGCTCAAGGACCGCGAGCAGGTGGCCGAACGGCTGCTCGTCTCCTCCGCGAAGCACTCCTTCGACCCGGACAAGGAGCTGGACTGGGACGCGCCCTTCGAGGACGGCAAGTGGTTCTGGCCGCCGGAGCTGGTGTCGCTCTACGACACCCCGATGTGGCGGCGGATGTCCGAGGAACAGCGGATCCTGCTCTCCCAGCACGAGGCCGCGGCCCTCGCCTCGCTCGGCATCTGGTTCGAGCTGATCCTGATGCAGCTGCTGGTGCGGCACATCTACGACAAGGCGGCGACGAGCGCGCATGTGCGCTACGCGCTGACCGAGATCGAGGACGAGTGCCGGCACTCGAAGATGTTCGCCCGCCTGATAGCCCGCGGTGACGCGCCCTGGTACCCGGTGAGCCGGGCCCACCTCAACCTGGGCCGCCTGTTCAAGACGATCTCGACCACGCCCGGTTCCTTCACGGCCACGCTGCTCGGCGAGGAGGTCCTGGACTGGATGCAGCGGCTGACGTTCCCCGACGAGCGGGTGCAGACACTGGTCCGTGGGGTCACGCGCATCCACGTGGTCGAGGAGGCCCGGCACGTCCGGTACGCCCGCGAGGAGCTGCGCCGCCAGATGATGACGGCACCCCGCTGGTCCCAGGAGTTCACCCGGGTCACCTCCGGCGAGTTCGCACGGGTGTTCTCGGTGGCCTTCGTCAATCCCGAGGTCTACACGAACGTGGGCCTGGACCGGCGGGAGGCGGTGGCCCAGGTACGGGCGAGCGGCCACCGGCGGGAGGTCATGCAGAACGGCGCGAGGAAACTGACGGACTTCCTGGACGACATCGGGGTTCTTCGGGGTGCCGGTCGGCGGCTGTGGAAGAGCTCGGGGCTGCTGGCCTGAGCCCCCGCGCGTCCTCAGGTGAGGGTCGGAGCCGTCGGTCCTGGCGTGCCGAAGCTCTCGTCCGGGCCCTCTGTCGCCGTCTTCGGGATGGCCGGGGGTGTGTAGCGGCCCAGGGGCCGGGACCCCGGGTCCGGGCGCACGGCGCCCAGGATGGGGTTGGCGGCGATCGGGGAGACCTTGATCCTCGCACCGGGGCGGGGGGCCTGGACCACCTTGCCGTCGCCCAGGTAGAGGGCCACGTGGGTGGCCTCGGGGAAGTAGACGACCAGGTCACCCGGGCGCAGCTGGTTCAGCGGGACGTGGGGCAGGTCGGCCCACTGCTGCTGGCTGGTGCGGGGGATGGGGGTGCCGGCATGGTCCCAGGCCTGTGAGGTCAGGCCCGAGCAGTCGTACGACGTCGGGCCCTGCGCGCCCCACTGGTACGGCTTCCCCAGCTGCCGTACCGCGTAGCGCACCGCGCGGTCGCCCTCCTGGGACGGGGGCGGTGTGGTGGCGCTGAGGGCACCGGACGTGGTGAGTTCGCGCTGCGCGTCGGCGGTGCTGGTCCGCTCCAGGTCGGCCACGGCGGTCAGCTGGGCGGGGGTGAGGGAGGCCAGCATGCGCTCCACCTCGGACAGCCGGCCCTGGACCTCGTCGCGCTGCTTCTTCTGGCTCTCGGCGAGGGCGAGTCGGGTGTCCAGCGCCTTGCGGGCCTTGCGGGCCAGGTCAGCCTGCCGCTTCTCGTCGTCCGCGAGACGTCCCACCGTCTCGGCCCGCTCGCGCGCCAACTGCCCAATGACATGGCCCTCGTCGAGCGCGTGCTGCGGGTCGCGGGCCAGGAGCAGCCGCACGTACGGGGAGATCCCGGTGACGCTCTGGTACTGCTGCCGGGCCAACCGGCCCGCCTCGGCCCTGCTGGAGTGCAGGGAGAGCCGGGACCTGGCCAGCTCGTCGTCCAGCCGGTCCACCTCGGCGCGCTGCCGCTCGAGCCGTTCCTCGGTGGCGTTGTAGGTCTCGGTGGCCTGCTCCACCTGCCGGTACCGCTGCTGAAGGTCGGTCAGCAATTCGGCCACCGGCCGCTCGGGGCCGGGCGCGGGGGGCGCGGCGACCGCGGCCACGGGCGCGAGGACGGCCTGGGCCGCCACCGCCGCCGTACAGGCCAGGCGCAGGAACCTTCCTGACACGTCATCACCTCCGATGCGGGACGGCCTCTCCGTTCCGCATCGTGATAATCAGACATGTACGTTTGATCCGCGCAGCGATTATGGGCTTATCGGCCCAGCCGTTTCACCCGTCCGTGTCATCCGGCTTGCGGAGCGGGGTGCTGTCCGGTGCGGGGGGCTGGTCCGGGACCGGATCCGGCTTCGACCACGGCCACTTCAGACCTCCTCCGCCGCCGCCGCGGCCGATGGGGTCGTACTCGTACTTCCAGCCCTGGGTCAGGCCCAGGCGCTTGCTCTGTCCGCGCGCGACGCGCCGGTAGACCAGGACGGTGGGCGGGCCGCCGGCCGGGTCCGGGACCGGAATGCGGTACGTCTTCGGGGGGTGGCCGGTCATACCGAGCAGCACCGGGAGCACGCGCCCGTCCATGGGGCCGCCCTCGAAGGGGGTGTCCTGACTCTTCACGGCACCAGTTTCAGCCATCCGACGCGAGGGCGTCGACGAGGGCGGCCGTCTGCGGGTCGCGGCGCGCGGTGACGCTCAGTACGGCGACGAACTGTTCCACCAGCCAGTCCCGCAGCTCCTCGACGGGCGGCTGCTTGTCCTCGTCCAGCCAGATCAGGGAGGCCGCCTCGACGGCCGTGATCCACATGCGGACGGTCATCCGCAGCCGGGGCCCGGGGTCGGCGATGCCGAGGTGGCTGAGAATGTGCCGCGCGGCGGCCCGTCGTACGCCGTCCACGGTCGCCGTCGTCCGTGAGGTCTCGACCACGCTGCCGCCCTGGAGCAGGGCGCTGAAGCCGGCGTCGTGCTGGTCGACGAAGGCGAGATAGCGGTCGAGGGCACGGGAGAGGCGGGGCAGCAGGGGGCCCTCGCGGGGTTCGTCGAAGCAGTGCTCCAGCTCCTCGGCGGCCGACCTGAGGGCGGCCTCGTAGAGCTGCTGCTTGCCGCCCGGGAAGTACCGGTACACCAGGGGGCGGGAGACCCCGGCCGCCTCCGCCACGTCATCGAGGGAGACGTCCTCGGGGACGCGGTGCGCGAAGAGGGAGAGGGCCGCTTCGAGGAGCTGGCTGCGCCGCTCCTCGACGGACAGCCTGCGGTAGGCGGGGGTGGCGGCCTGCGGGCTCATGGCTGCAGCGTATGCGCTCCGCCGGGGGCGCGGCGACGGGCGTCGTGCCGCGATGGGCCGCCGGTCGGGTGCGGCGCCGTCGTGGCCGGTCGCGCCCACGCGGCGGAGCCGCGTGTCGGCACAGCCCCGCGCCCCTTCAGGTGGGACCAGTGCACCTACCTGAGGGGCGCGGGGAACTGTGCGACCGGCCACCACGCACCGGCGGCCGAAAACCGCCCGGATCAGGCGGCGCCGGCCACCGACGCCAGATAGGCCGCCGTCGCGATGGCCGTGCGGGTCCGCTCCTGGCTACTGGGCATGAGGTGAGCGTAGATCCGCAGCGTCAAGGCAGCAGACGCGGCCCATGGCGTCCAGGTCGTTCGTACAGTGGCGCGCTCCGCCTGGACGCCAGGAACCACGCCCGCTCCACAGACGTGTGGGTCGACGGCGGACGGGATGGGCGCTGGGGAGAGTGGTGGGTGGAGATCGTCTGGTCCCTGACGAGGGACGACTACAGCCGAGATCGTAATGCCGTGGTGTTTGGAGGCGGCCGCTGTCAGACTCGCGGCGTTCGGTGAAGCACGTGATGGTTGAGGCTGCGGAGGGGACATGCTGGACGGGCTGCGGGACTATACGGGGACCATCTTGTTCTTTGGGATCCCCGTTGCCGCAGGGTCGATCGTCTTCATCTGGCGGCATCAGAATCTCGCACGCCGGGGTGTGACCGTCCATGCGCTGTGCTCCACCACTGCCCGAAACGAAAAGGGCCTGGTCACGCTCCGTCTGCTGTACGAGGTCGACGGCTCGCAGTACTACTGCGACAGCATGCCGTACAAGTTCCCGCCGATCGGCGTCGGCCAGCGCTTGGAAGTCATCTACGACGCGAAGGACCCCAGCTACGCCGAAGTCGTCGAACAGCGTGGGCGAGGCCGAGTGCCGTGGTTCCTCGGGGGAATCGCCCTGGTCTTCCTGCTGCTGCTCGGCCTTGCGCATCTATGAACGCTGCGCATGCGCCAACTGGAACCCATACGAGCATGACGCCAGCAGGCAATCGGTCTCGACGGGGACAACCATGAACTGGCGGGCAGTGAAAGCCAAACTGTCAAGGGCACCTGGGCCGTCTGACACCAGCGGCTGACACCAACAAGGGCGTACGGCGCCGATTAATGCCGAACCTCAGCGGCGGCCGCATCAGGGCTCAACGGACCTTCATCACGGTCGAGAGACCACCTCGATCGACCTGATAAGGATGAGGCCAGACCTTCAGGTCTGTGTCCGGCGCGGGCGCTGTTCCAACCCATGGGCGGCGTCCCGTGGCTTGCCCCAGTCACTGAGTCTCCGCCACCCGGAGGGTGCGTGGATCAGCTCCTGGCTACGCCGGAGGCGCGTAAGGGTTCCCGTCGGAGGCCGGTGGGCCACCCCATTGCACCCCCGGCGGCGGGACAGGAGCCCAGTCCGGGCCGCGGTGATCCAGCCACCACCTACCGACTGTGTGGAACTTGTCCTCGAAACTGCGATCCCAGCTGAGGAACCCGGTGATCGGCGCCCGCAGGCGGGTACAGCGGCCGCCCGCTTCGTAGATCACGACGGTCCGGCTTCCGAAGAAAGACTCGATCTGGACAGCTTGGACGTCCGACCACTGGATGGTCCGGCGGCGGAGGTTGCGCACGACAGCCGCCGATGGCGTGAGAGTGACCCCGAAAGGCAGCAAGGTGATCAGAACTGGCAGAACACCCCACAAAAGCAGTCCTGAGACAAGTAGAGGACCGAATGGTCCCCCGTCCAACCAGATCAAGACCTGGAAGGCCGTGACCATGACGACGCCAGGCAGCACGGGCAGCAAGCGTTGGAGGCGCGTCAACCGGTAACGAATGCGCTCCGGCGGCACAGCTGCGACCTGCGATTGCTCCATCGATCCCCACCCCTAACCCAATGCGGCCAGCGCTGACCCCTCACCGCCAAGGCAGCATGGCGGACCAGGGGCACACTGTCCACCTGCCTACTCTTGAGAGCTGAGCAAGCGCTCTGGAGAACTTGTCTAGCCACTTGGCGTGGTCGTGGATCTTGAGACTGACGACTTCGGCGTCGGCGTACCCGCCGGGTACGCCGACGCCGAAGTCGGGACAGTACACGGTCCCCGGCTCCAAGACCGAGGTCACGGCCGTGAAGGGCAAGCCCCTTCCGCCGACGCCCAAGGCTGGCCAGGGTTACACGCTTGTTGACCCGACCAAGCACAAGCCGAAGGGCAAGTGATGGGCGGGGCAGGCTCTTCGGGGCCTGCCCTTCCCACAGCGCGCTTCCACCAACAGCTTGAACTTGGAGTTCCGGTCATGAACGTCTACCCGGCCCACGGGCATCCCGAGGGAACCAGCGGCAGACCCTGGTTCACGACGAGGTAGCTGAACGTCAAAGGCCACAGCCGGCCCCATATCCGGGGCCGTCTGTGGGCCGTCCGAGGGCACCCAACGTCGACCAACAACGACAGAGGACGACAGCCGGAGCCCAGGTCAGGGCCCCGTCAGGCTCCAGAGATCGAGGCCAGATAGGCCTCCGTCCTCGCCGGCTCGTAGAAGAAGTTCTCGAAGTCCGAGGGGTCGTTGAAGGCGTTGGCGAAGCGGTCGGCGGCCGGCTGGAGCTGGCCGGCCGCGCCGATCAGGTTGAGGACGTGCTCCGGCGGCGGGGCGAGCATCGCGTTCGTCCACTTGGTGACGTGCTGGGCGGTGTCCCAGTAGCGGTCGAAGGTCTGCTGCATCCAGGTCTCGTCGAACTCCTTCTCGCCGTGTTCGAGGATCGAGGCGAGATAGGCGGCGGCGCACTTGGCGGCCGAGTTGGAGCCCTGGCCGGTGATCGGGTCGTTGGCGACGACGACGTCCGCGACGCCCAGCACCAGGCCGCCGCCGGGAAGACGGCCGATGGGGTTGCGGACCGTGGGTGCGTAGCGGCCGGCCAGTGTGCCGCCCGCGTCGGTCAGTTCGGCCTTGGCGGCCCGCGCGTACTCCCAGGGCGTGTACCGCTCCATGAGTTCCAGGGTCAGGGAGAGGTGCTCCGCCGGGTCCTTGACGCCGTTGAAGGCGTCCAGCGGGCCGCCGGGTATGCCCTCCCAGAAGAGGATGTCGGCCGGTCCCGAGGTGGTCAGGGTCGGCATGACGAAGAGTTCGCCGACACCGGGGACCAGGTTGCAGCGGACCGCGTGGAAGTCCGGGTGCTCGGGGCGGGGGCCGAGGCCGTGGACGTAGGCGACGGCGAGGGCCCGCTGCGGCTCGGTGTAGGGGGACCGCTCCGCGTCCCGGCCGAACATCTGGACCAGCTCGCCCTTGCCCGCCGAGACCAGCACCAGGTCGTAGGCGCGGGCGAAGTAGTCGAGGTCGCCGACCGCCGCCCCGTGGATGACCAGCTGGCCGCCGCGCTGGGCGAAGGTCTCCATCCAGCCGGCCATCTTCACCCGCTGGTCGACCGACTGCGCGTACCCGTCGAGCCTGCCCACCCAGTCGATGGCGCGGGCCGCGGGACCCTCGGCCCAGGAGCCGGGGGCCGCGACCGAGACGCCGAGTCCTTCGATCTTCGGGGCCTGGGACTCCCAGAAGTTCAGCTGGAGATCGCGCTCGTGCTGCAGTGCCGTGTGGAACATGCACTGCGTCGACATGACCCGGCCGGAGCGGATCTCGTCCGCGGTCCGGTTCGACATCAGGGTGACCTCGTAGCCGTGCGACTGGAGGCCGAGGGCGAGCTGGAGACCGGACTGGCCGGCCCCCACGACGAGTATCTTCCGCATGCGGGTGGTGGCTCCTAACGAAGATCTACTCGGGGACTACTCGGGGGGCTACTCGAGGACTATTCAGGGGTTTCGTCCAGCGCGTGGCCGACCAGGGACAGCAGTGTCTCGATCACCGGGACACGGCGGCGGGCGTCCATGATCATTACAGGTATGCGCGGCGGGATCGTCAACGCCTCCCGCACGTCCTCGGGTTCGAAGCGCTCGCTGCCGTCGAAGTGGTTGACCGCCACGACGTACGGCAGCCCGCAGCTCTCGAAGTAGTCCAGCGCCGGGAAGCAGTCCTTCAGACGCCGGGTGTCCGCCAGCACGACGGCCCCGATCGCGCCCCGCACCAGGTCGTCCCACATGAACCAGAACCGCTGCTGGCCCGGCGTGCCGAACAGGTAGAGCACGAGGTCGTCGTCGAGGGTGAGGCGGCCGAAGTCCATGGCCACCGTGGTGGTGAGCTTGCCGGGCGTGGCGGCGAGGTCGTCGGTCTCCTCGCTCGCCTCGGTCATCAGCGCCTCGGTCTGCAGGGGCGTGATCTCCGAGACGGCGGTGACCAGCGTGGTCTTGCCGACACCGAAACCGCCCGCCACGACTATCTTCGTCGCGATGGGGGCCCGGCCGCGGTCCGTCTGCCAGGACCGCACTTGCTCCTCGCCGTCGAGGAGCGGGGCGACGCCGGAGGCGTCAGAGACGGCGTAGTCCACTCAGCACCCTTTCCAGCAGAGCGCGGTCCGGGCGGCCCACGCCGTGACCGGTCCCCGTTCCGTACACACGGATCTTTCCCTGGTCCGCGAGGTCACTGAGCAGGACCCGGACCACACCGAGCGGCATCTTCAGCAGCGCGGCGATCTCGGCCACCGTGCGCATCCGGCGGCACAGTTCGACGATGGCCCGCATCTCCGGCATGACCCGGGTGTTGAGGGAACCATTCGTCAGTTCCTTGCGCTCCTCCGGGGCCTCCAGCGCGGCTGTGCTGCCGACGAACGTCTCCACGAGGAGGACGTGACCGAAGCGGGTACGGCCACCGGTGAGCGAGTAGGGGCGGACGCGGGCGGGTTTTCGGTCGCCGCGCACCGGGAGGTTCTGCCTGCGGTTCTTCGGCACGTTGCTCACTGGCCGCTCCTCGTCGCGTCTGCCTCCAGGGATTTCCTCAGTTCGCTGCGGAGCTCGGGGGTCAGGACGTGACCGGCGCGGCCGACGAACAGCGCCATGTGGTACGCCACGACACTCATGTCGCACTCCGCGGAACCGTGCACGCCGAGCAGCGAGCCGTCGCTGATCGACATCACGAAGAGGCTGCCCTCGTCCATCGCGACCATCGTGTGCTTGACCCCGCCGAAGTCCATCAGCCGGGCGGCGCCGACGGTCAGGCTGCCGATGCCGGAGACGATGGTGGCGAGGTCGGCGGCGGAGCCGCGCGGGCCGCGCCGCTTCTCGGTGCGGGCCTCCCGGGCCTCTTCGTTGCGGCCGGGGTCAGATGAGAGCAGGAGCAGGCCGTCCGAGGAGACCACGGCGACCGACTGGATGCCGGACACCTCCTCCACGAGGTTGCTCAGCAGCCAGTGCAGGTTACGGGCCTCACTGCTCAGTCCGAAGGTACTGGGCGCGGTCAACTGCTTGCCTCCTCGACTGTGCCCCCCGTGGCTTCACCGGATGCGGCTGATCCGGGTACCGCTGGTGTGGTGCTCGGCACGTGGTTCCGGGTGCCAGGCACCTGGTTCTGGCCGGTCTGCTCGGCGATCTCCGCCGCGACGTCACGGCGGCCGGCGTCGGCGCCGCTGCGGAAGCCGCCGAGCCTGCGCCGCAGGGCGTCGGCGTCGACGCCGGTGCCGCGCTGGCGGGGGGCCGGGGCTTGGGCGGTGATCTTGGGGGTGCGCTTGGGGAGGCCCTTGCTGGTGACCGGGTCCTCGTCGTCGGCGCCGCCGTCCCCGACGGGACCGCCGGTGCGGGCTTCGCCGAAGCCGTCGTTGCCACCCGCACCGCCCGTGCGGCTCTCGTGGGCGCCTGCGGACGGCCCCAGCGGGGACCGCTCACCGTCGGCGCCCGCGGATCGCGGCCGCGTATGCCCCTCGGCGTCAGCGGGATGCGTCCGCTGCCCGGCTGCGGGGTAGGCCTGCCCCCCGGCTGCGGGGTGCGCCTGCTCTCCGGCGGCAGCGGCGGGGTACGCCTGCTCCCCCGTGGTGGCTCGGGGCGGCTGTTCGGGAGTCGCGTTCGGTGGCACCGTGTGGTCCGGGACCAGGAGTTCCATCGTCGTCTCGGCGGGGGTCTCCGCCGGGGCCTTCGGGCGGGCCGCCGGTTCGGGGACCGTCGCCCTGGGTACGGCCGCCTGTTCGTGGGCGGGCTGCTCGTCGGCCTTCCGTACGGCCTGCTCCGCCAGCGTGACCAGGGGGTCGCCGGACTTCGAGCGGCCGTGCAGGACGTTCGAGTTGACCTCCGCGTCCGCGCCGGGCAGCGAGAAGCCGTGGGCGCCGCCGGCAGCCGTGGCGGCCGAGGGGACCGCCGTCGCGGGGGCCGCGGCCAGCAGGGCCTGGGGCAGGACCACGACCGCCGCCACGCCGCCCTGCTTCTGCTCGCGCAGCTGCACCCGGACGCCGTGCCGGTGGGCCAGGCGGGCCACCACGTACAGGCCGAGCCCGAGACCGTTCTCGCCCTCCTGGTCGTACGGCGCCTCGGGGTCGAAGCCGGCGAGGCGGCCGTTGAGGCGGACCAGGCGGTCGGCGGTCATGCCGATGCCCTCGTCCTGCACGGAGAGCATGACCTCGCCGCTCTCCAGCAGCCAGCCGGAGATCTCCACGGGCACGTCGGGCGGCGAGAACGAGGTGGCGTTCTCCATGAGTTCGGCGAGCAGGTGGCTGAGGTCGTCGGCGGCGAAGCCGGCCACGTGCGCGTGCGGGGGCAGGGCCGAGATACGGACCCGCTCGTAGCGCTCGATCTCGCTGACCGCCGCCCGCACCACGTCCACCAGCGGGATCGGGCCCGCGTGCTGCTGGACGTGCTCGGTGCCGGCGAGGACCAGGAGGTTCTCGCTGTGCCGGCGCATGACCGTGGCGAAGTGGTCGAGCTTGAACAGGGTGGCCAGGCGGTCCGGGTCCTGCTCGCGCTCCTCCAGGCCCTCGATGACGGCGAGCTGCCGCTCGACGAGGCCGAGGGTGCGCAGCGCGAGGTTGACGAAGGTGCCGCCGATGCTGGTGCGCAGCCGCTCCAGCTGGTCGCCGGCGGAGGTCAGTTCGGCGCGCAGTTCCTCGCGGGCGTCGGCCATCTTCTGGCGCTGGCCGACCAGGTGCTTGCGGTCGGTCTCCAGGGTGGCGATGCGGTCGTACAGTTCGGCGGCGTGTGCGTGCAGGGCGTTGACGGAGCGGACGACCTGGGCGAACTCGTCGTCGCGGCCCGTGAACGCGATCGGTTCCGCGGTGCGCGGGTCCTGGGCCTCGGCCAGCCGCGCCGAGCCCCGGCGGAGCACCGAGAGGGGGCGGGTGAGGGTGCGGGCCATGGCCGTGGCGATGCCGACCGCCACCAGCATCAGGGCGCCCAGCACCGCGACCCGGATCTCCAGCGCGGTGACGTCGTCGTCGCGGAGCCCCGCGAGATCCTTGGTGCGGTGGTCGTAGAGGGCGGACTCGGTGCCCCGCATCAGGTCGACCCGGGCGGACAGCGCCGTGTCCAGCTTCTTGGTGCCGGTGGCGAGGTCGTCGTCGGAGAGGGTCGGCTGGTCGGTGAGGGCGGCCAGGTACTTGTCGGCGTCGTTGACGTCGTTGCCGGTGACCGTGGAGTCGTACGACTCGACCGCCGCCTCGGGCGCGGTGTCGCGGAAGCCGGCGAGGGCCGCGTCGGCGCGCAGCCTGGCCTGCTGGGCGGCGGCGGTGAGCGCGTCGCGCTGCTTCCGGTCGGCGTCGGAGGTGGTGGTGCTCGTGGTGGGCAGACCGGTGAGCGGGTCGATCGTGGTCCGGGTGGTGCTGGGGATGGCCAGGGCGGCGAGGAGGAGACCCCGGGCGGCCGCGGACTGCTGGACGGCGGAGTCCAGCTCGGCGAGCGCGTAGGCGCCGGAGCCGGCCCTCGGGGGTGTCTGCTCGGCCAGTTCCTCGGCGAGCCGGTGGAGTTCGGTGATGGTCCGGGAGTACGCCTCGTGCGCCTGCAGGGCCGTGCTCTGGCCGGTGAGCGCGGACCGGCGGACGGCCGCGATGCCGTCGAGGTCGGTGCGCAGCCAGCCCGGGAGGTCGGTGTTCGCGCGCAGGTCCTCGACCTGGCGGTCGACCCGGGCACCGCGGTCCTGCGAGGGCGCCTTGGACTTGGGGCGGCCCGCGGCGACGTAGGAGGTGACCTCGTCGCGCTCGTCGGCGAGCGAGTTGGCCAGCGCCAGCGCGTCCTGGGTGCGCCCGGCGAGGGTCACCAGCTCCTGGGAGTCGCTCAGCTGACCGGAGGCGGTCAGCAGGGCGGGCGCGCCGGCCCCCGCGATCGCCGCGGCGACCACCGCCACGGCCACGATCAGCCGCGTGCGGACATGCTTGCGGCGGCCGGTGCCGACGGGAGCGGCGGTGCCCGTTTCGGAGGCCGTCTTCTTGCCTGTGCGCCGAGGCCGCGTCTTCTGCACCGGTGCTCGCATTCCTGAACTCGTGTACCCAAGGAGCCGGGTGGCACCCCGTCATAATCCCCGGCATTTCGGTGCCAAGTGGTGCGCGTACCCGGTACGTGCACCCGTTATGTAGGTCCCCGACCCTCCCAGCGCCGGTGGGCGGTGGTCTCGCATCGCCTGCCCCGCCACCCGAAGGAGTGAACATCGGAGGGGAGTTGGCGGGCAAGTTCCGGCGGGGCATGCGGAACCCTCTTCCGGCGGGCCGGTTGGACGCGGGCGACAGGCTTTGACAGGATTCGCCACCACGCCTTCCCGGAGTGCGCCATTCCAGCCCAAAACAGGCGGCTGACCTGCGAGAGCGCGTATATTCCCGGGCGGTTGCCAGCCTTTGGCGAAGATCGTGAAGGGGTCGTGCAGACTGGCCGGATGCGAACTGAACTCGTTTCGGAACCCGGCGCCCGCGACCGCCCCAACGAGGACTTCGCCGGTGTCGGACTTCCCGCCTCGGGGCAGGGAGGCTGTGCGATCGTCCTGGACGGGGTCACTCCGCCCAAGGACGGAACCGGCTGTCTGCATTCCGTCCCCTGGTTCACCGCGCGGCTAGGCGGCGCGCTGACCGAACTGACCGTTTCGGCACGAGATCTGACGCTGCGGGAGATCCTTGAACAGGCGATCCGGCGCACAGCCGACGCACACGGTGACACCTGTGACCTTTCTCACCCGCGCACGCCCCAGGCCACGGTCGTCCTGACCCGCTGGTCCGAGGAGACCCTGGAGTACCTCGTCCTGTCCGACTCCGCGCTGCTCCTGCGCTCCCCCGACGGCCGGGTCACCCCGGTCCTGGACGACCGGCTCGACCGTGTCCCCCGCTCCTCGCTGGCCTCGGACGCGATCGCCGACGCCACGGTCCGCAACAAGGAGGGCGGCTTCTTCACGGCCGCCGCCGACCCCTCGGTCGCGGCCCGTGCGGTGGCCGGGAGCCTGCCCCGGAACAGGGTCGGCGCGTTCGCCGCCCTCACCGACGGGGCGACCCGCTGGACGGAGAAGTTCCACGAGGGTGACTGGGCGGCCCTCTTCGACGTCGTACGCAAGGAGGGCGCGCGGGCGGTGGTCGACCGGGTACGGGAGCTGGAGGCGGCCGACCGGGAGAAGCGGGCGTTCCTGCGGCGGAGCAAGACGCACGACGACGCGACGGTGGTGTACGTCGAGTTCTGAAGCCCCGGCGCGCCCCGAAGCTCCCCGGTGCGCCTGAGGCCTCCGGCGGCGGCTACTTCTCCATCACGCCGTTCAGCTGGTGCAGCAGTCGGGCCAGTTCGGCGACCTCCTGGCGCGGCCAGTGGGCGAGCTGGCTGACGTAACGGCCGCGGCGGGCCTCGCGGACCGTGCCGACCCGGCGCCGGCCCTCGTCGGTGAGGGCGACCAGCCAGGCCCGTCCGTCGGCCGGGTCGGGCTCGCGGGCGATCAGCCCGAGCTCCTCCAGCGCCCGCAGCTGGCGTGACATGGTGGCCTTGCCGACGCCGATGTAGGCGGCCAGTTCGGTGGCGCGCTGGCCGCCGCACTCGTCGAGCCGGACCAGCAGGCCGTACGCGGCGGACTCCAGGTCGGGGTGGACCTCCCGGGCCATCTCCCCCTGGTTGGCCCGAGCGCGCCGCAGCAGCACCGTCAACTCGCGTTCCAGGGTCAGGAATTCCTGGTCTGCACCACTTGGCGTCAACCCGGTGGCGGCGCGCTGTTCGTCGCCCTTGTCGTCCTCGTGCACGTCAGCACCCCTGATCGGTTTCGCAGTCCTGAAAGTTTCCGTCAAACCCCGTCATCGCCGCAGCTCGCCAAGTATTCCGCAGGCGTAGACCAACGGCAGCCTCCGGACCCCCTTCCCCGGTTTCCTCTACGTGCGTAGCGTCTCTACCAGGCAATTGATGGCATGCCCACGCCAGCGGTTGGCGTCGCGCCGTGTGACCCCGCGTCGTGTCGCGCCTCTCGCGCCGACCGTCTCTGGCATATCTGGGACCCCCACCTCACCCCACGGAGGCACGTCATGCCCGTGCACAGACCCGCCCCCACTGTCCTCACCGGACTGCTCGCGCTGCTGCTCGCGACGGTCTCCATGCCCCCGGCCCACGCCGACCCGGCCGCCCCCGCCCGCGGTTCGGCGTACATGGGCATGGGCGTCCTGGCCCACGACGGCCAGAGCGGTACGCCCAAGAGCGGCGACGCCACCCAGACCGAGGGCGTCGACGTCGCCGGCTACCAGGGCAACGTCGCCTGGTCGACCCTGCTGGGCAGCGGGGTCAAATGGGCGTACACCAAGGCGACCGAAGGCACCTACTACACGAACCCCTACTTCACCCAGCAGTACAACGGCTCCTACGACGTGGGCATGATCCGCGGCGCGTACCACTTCGCGACCCCGGACACCACGAGCGGCGCCACCCAGGCCAACTACTTCGTCGACCACGGCGGCGGCTGGTCCAAGGACGGCCGGACCCTCCCCGGCGTCCTCGACATCGAGTGGAACCCGTACGGCGCCGCGTGCTACGGCAAGTCCGCGAGCTCGATGGTCAGCTGGATCGCCGACTTCCTGAACACCTACAAGGCGCGGACCGGCCGGGACGCCGTGATCTACACGGCGACCAGCTGGTGGACCGACTGCACCGGCAACTACAGCGGTTTCGCCGCGCGCAACCCACTGTGGATCGCCCGGTACGCCTCGGACGTGGGGACGCTGCCGGCCGGATGGTCGTACTACACGGCGTGGCAGTACACGTCGTCCGGTCCGACCGTCGGAGACCACGACAAGTTCAACGGGGCCATTGACCGGGTGATCGCACTCGCCAACGGCTGACACCGCACAGCGCGAAGGCCCGGGCCTCCTCGCGGGGACCCGGGCCCTCTTCATCCGGCAGCGTCCGTCACGCCGCTACCGGAACCTCCGGCGTCGCGCCGTTCGTGGCGGGCGCGAGCGCCAGCTCCAGGACCTGGCGGACGTCGGTGACGGCGTGGACGTCGAGCTTGTCCAGCACCTCCGCCGGGACGTCGTCCAGGTCGGCCTCGTTGCGCTTGGGGATGATGACGGTGCTCACCCCGGCGCGCTGGGCGGCGAGCAGCTTCTGCTTCACGCCCCCGATGGGCAGCACCCGGCCGGTCAGCGAGACCTCACCGGTCATCGCCACGTCCGTGCGGACCAGCCGGCCGGACAGGAGGGACGCGAGGGCCGTCGTCATGGTGACGCCGGCGCTCGGGCCGTCCTTCGGGACCGCGCCCGCCGGGAAGTGGATGTGCACGCCCCGCTCCTTCAGGTCGCCGACCGGGAGTTCCAGTTCGGCGCCGTGCGAGCGGAGGAAGGACAGGGCGATCTGCGCGCTCTCCTTCATCACGTCACCCAGCTGACCGGTGAGGGTCAGACCCGCCGCGCCCGTCTCCGGGTCGGCCAGGGATGCCTCCACGAAGAGGACGTCGCCGCCCGCTCCGGTGACCGCGAGCCCGGTCGCCACGCCCGGGACCGCCGTACGGCGCTCGGCCGGGTCCTGGGCGGACTCGGGCACGTGGTGCGGCCGGCCGATCAGGGCGCGCAGGTCCTCGTCCATGATCGTGAACGGCAGCTCCCGCTCGCCCAGTTCATGCTGGGCCGCGACCTTGCGCAGCAGCCGGGCGATCGACCGCTCCAGGGTGCGGACGCCCGCCTCGCGGGTGTACTCGCCGGCGAGCCTGCGCAGCGCGCTCTCGTCGAGGATCACCTCGTCCTTGGCGAGCCCGGCCCGCTCCAGCTGGCGCGGAAGCAGGTGGTCTCGGGCGATGACGACCTTCTCGTCCTCGGTGTAGCCGTCCAGGCGGACCAGCTCCATACGGTCGAGCAGGGCCTCCGGGATGGCCTCCAGGACGTTGGCGGTGGCCAGGAAGACGACGTCGGACAGGTCGAGTTCCACTTCCAGGTAGTGGTCGCGGAAGGTGTGGTTCTGCGCTGGGTCGAGGACTTCGAGCAGGGCGGCCGCCGGGTCGCCCCGGAAGTCGGACCCCACCTTGTCGATCTCGTCGAGCAGGACGACCGGGTTCATCGAACCGGCCTCCTTGATGGCCCGCACGATCCGGCCGGGCAGCGCACCGACGTACGTACGCCGGTGACCACGGATCTCGGCCTCGTCCCGGACACCGCCGAGGGCGACCCGGACGAACTTGCGGCCCATGGCGTGCGCGACCGACTCGCCGAGCGAGGTCTTGCCGACACCGGGCGGGCCGACGAGGGCGAGCACGGCACCGCCACGGCGGCCGCCGATGACTCCGAGCCCCCGGTCGCTGCGGCGCTTGCGCACCGCCAGGTACTCGGTGATCCGCTCCTTCACGTCCGCCAGGCCCGCGTGCTCCGCGTCCAGGATCGCCTTGGCGCCCTGGATGTCGTAGGCGTCCTCGGTTCGCTCGTTCCACGGCAGTTCGAGCACCGTGTCCAGCCAGGTGCGGATCCACGAGCCCTCGGGCGACTGGTCGCTGGACCGCTCCAGCTTGTCGACCTCCTTGAGGGCGGCCTCGCGGACCTTCTCCGGCAGGTCGGCGGCCTCCACGCGGGCGCGGTAGTCGTCGGACTCCTCGCCGTCCTTCGCGGAGTCGCCGTTCAGCTCGCGCAGCTCCTTGCGGACGGCTTCGAGCTGGCGGCGGAGCAGGAACTCACGCTGCTGCTTGTCGACGCCCTCCTGGACGTCCTTGGCGATCGTCTCGGCCACGTCCTGCTCGGCGAGGTGGTCGCGGAGCTGCTGGGTGGCGAGCTTCAGCCGGGCGACCGGGTCGGCGGTCTCCAGCAGCTCGATCTTCTGCTCGGTGGTCAGGAACGGCGAGTAACCCGAGTTGTCGGCGAGCGCGGAGACGTCGTCGATGGCCTGCACCCGGTCCACGACCTGCCAGGCGGCGCGCTTGCGCAGCCAGGCGGTGGCGAGGGCCTTGTACTCCTTGACCAGTTCGGTGACATGACCGGGCACCGGTTCCGGGACGCTCTCCTCGATACGGGTGCCCTCCACCCACAGGGCGGCACCCGGGCCGGTGGTACCGGCGCCGATGCGGACGCGGTGACGGCCGCGGATCAGCGCACCGGGGTCACCGTCGGCCAGCCGGCCGACCTGCTCCACGGTGCCGAGCACACCGGTGCTCGGGTAGGTCCCGTCGATACGCGGCACCAGCAGCACCCTGGGCTTGCCGGGCTCGGTACGGGCGGCGGCCTGGGCGGCCTCCACGGCGGCACGTACATCGGGGTCCTTGAGGTCCAGCGGGACCACCATCCCGGGCAGCACGACCTCGCCGTCGAGCGGCAGCACAGGGAGGGTGAGTGATGCGGACGTCGAAGCCATGATCTCCCCTTCGGCATTGAACTTGAGCTATGCCGACTCAATGCATGTGAGCCTCGGAATGTTCCCAGGGCCGCGTTCGCTCTGAGCGATCGGGTGGTGACCTGGCGATAGGGGACCGACGAAGGGAAAACAGCGGGATGGCACGGGCGCATTCCCGCCCCATCAGGGGCACGGGGCCGTGACCCGCGGGGCCGCACGGCCCAAGGCGCCGGAGCGGTGCCCCTCCGCGAGTTCGCCGTGCTCTACCGCGAGTCGCCGTACGCTTCCGCGAGTTCGCCGTGCTCCACCGCGAGTCGCCGTTCGCTTCCGCGAGTCGCCGTGCTCCTCCGCGAGTTCCACGACCTGGCCGCCGACCCGTACCCGCGCACCTGCCACCGACCGCCTGCACGGCGTGGCCCGGGAGCGGGGCCAGACCCTGGGCGTGGCGGAACCGGCGAACGGCCGGCGGCGGCGCGCCGGGCCCGACCCCGTGCGTCAAGCGGCGGTGGCACCGGCCGGGACCGGAGCCCGGTGCCGCTCCCGGTACCAGCGCCGGACCGCCGGCCAGAGCGCCGTCCCGATGCCCAGCGAGATCAGGTGGCCCCAGTTGGTCATCGGATCCTCGAAGGCGATGAGGTCCGTGACGAGGCTGTAGCCGACCACGGCGAGCAGGGGCCAGCGCAGCCAGGGGGCGAGCAGGCCGGAGAGGGCGCCGATGCTGGCGGCCACGCCGAAGCTGATGCCGTAGTCGAGGCGGTGCAGGGAGGTGTCGGGGAGGTGGCCGACCAGGACCGCGAGGCCGACCGGGACCTCGGTGGCGAGGGTGGCCAGCACATGGCCCGTCAGGAAGACGAGGATCGCCCGGGCGCCCCCTATCCGCCGCTCCAGCGCGGTCAGGACCAGCACGAAGGCGAGGGCGTACGGGGAGAGGAGACCGCCGGCGACCCACAGCGCACTGGCCAGCAGGACGAAGACGGGCGTGCGCACGAGGTGGGCGACGTCGGTGCTGGAGTCCTGGTAGACGGCGTGCAGCAGGCCGGGGCCGGCGTAGACGGCGAAGAGTGAGGTCAGGGCCAGGATCACCGTGTAGGCGAAGGTGACCGGGGCGCCGGTGGGGGTGGGCAGCAGCCGCCAGGGACGGAGGCGGAGGGCGGGGCGCGGGGCCCTCGGGGCGGGGAGCCCGTCCGAGCCGCGCTGGCGGGGCACACCGTCCAGCAGGACGGCGACCTCCGCGGCGGGAAACGGTCCCGGCGAAGCAGCCGGAAGGGGCCCCGGTGAAGCAGCACGGAAGGGCCCGCGCGAGGCAGCCGGAAGGGAGCCGGACGATCCACCCGGCGGACGTCCCGGCGAAGCGGACGGGAGCTGCCCCGTCGGCCCCGCCGCAGGCGTCCCCGGCGAAGTCGCCAGAACGGGCTCCGGCGTGGGCGTCGACGCGGCCCCAACGGTCCGTTCCACGGTGAGGCGCTCCTTCCGTTTCACCTCACCAGCCTTCGCCGTCCCGCGAGTCGCTGTCTATGACCGAGGCCACGCGGGGAGCGATTCACAGGATTTTCCGAATAACCGTGAGGGGTCGGGAGGAACCATATGAGTCACCTGCGGCCGCCTGCGGGCACGAAGCGCCGGGCGGCCCCTCGAACGAGTGACACCCGGGAGGACCGTCCGACACCCGTAATTCGCGTGGCCGCAAAGCCCTGTTGGGGCAGGATGGCCGTCATGGCGAACATCATGGGCACGAGGTCCGTGGACGACGGCCCTCCCGTGGTCCTGGACCGGCGCGAGGGGCCGTACGGCGAGGTGGTCCTGCGCAGACACGGCGGGCTGCTGCAGATCATCGCCAACGGCTGCTTCCTGATGGACACCTCTGACGGCCGCTCGGAGCGGCTGCTCGTGGACGCCGCCCGCGACGCCCTGGACCGACGGCCGGGGCCGGCCGTGCTGATCGGCGGGCTCGGCGTCGGGTTCTCGCTCGCGCACGCCGCGCGGGACCCCCGCTGGGGACGGATCACGGTCGTGGAGCGGGAGCCGGCGGTCGTGGACTGGCACCGGGACGGCCCGCTGTCGCCGCTGTCCGCGGGCGCGTTCGCCGATCCGCGCACGGTGATCGTCGAGGCCGATCTCGTCGCGTACGTCAATGAGACTTCCGACACATTCGACGCGCTGTGCCTGGACATCGACAACGGGCCCGGCTGGACCGTCGACGAGGACAACGAGGGCCTCTACTCCCCCGCCGGACTCGCAAGCTGCGCAAGGGTGTTGAGACCGGGCGGGGTACTCGCCGTATGGTCGGCGCAGCCCTCGGCCGAATTCGAGGAATCCTTGTGGAATGCCGGGTTCAAACAGGTGCGTACCGAAGAGATCCCGGTTGCCCGGGGCGTTCCGGACGTCGTTCACCTTGCCGTCCGCCCTGGATAGCGAGTGCGCCGCCTGTCCCCGTAATGTGCATCCCTGACGCGGATCATTCAAGCGTCAATCGCAGTCATGGGATCACCCCACTGGTTCCGGAAAGCACACAGGGGCGGGCGATGGAGCAGACACACACCTCCCACAACGGCACGGCGACGGCTACTCCGGGCGCCCAGCGCCGGGTTCTGGTCGTCGAGGACGACGCCACGATCGTCGACGCCATCGCGGCCCGCCTGCGCGCCGAGGGATTTCTCGTGCAAACAGCGGGCGACGGGCCGGCCGCCGTCGACACCGCCGAGGCCTGGCAGCCCGATCTGCTGATCCTCGACATCATGCTGCCCGGCTTCGACGGTCTGGAGGTCTGCCGTCGCGTGCAGGCCCAGCGGCCGGTGCCGGTGCTGATGCTCACCGCGCGCGACGACGAGACCGACATGCTGGTCGGCCTGGGGGTCGGCGCCGACGACTACATGACCAAGCCGTTCTCCATGCGGGAGCTGGCGGCCCGGGTGCACGTCCTGCTGCGCCGGGTGGAGCGGGCGGCCGTCGCGGCCTCCACCCCCCGGTCCGGCATCCTGCGCCTGGGCGAGCTGGAGATCGACCACGCGCAGCGCCGGGTGCGGGTGCGCAGCGAGGACGTACACCTCACGCCGACCGAGTTCGACCTGCTGGTGTGCCTGGCGAACACCCCGCGCGCGGTGCTCTCCCGTGAGCAGCTGCTCGCCGAGGTGTGGGACTGGGCGGACGCCTCCGGCACCCGCACGGTCGACAGCCACATCAAGGCACTGCGCCGGAAGATCGGCGCCGAGCGGATCCGCACCGTGCACGGTGTGGGCTACGCGCTGGAGACACCGACGCCATGACCGCCGGGCCGGCCGGACCGAGAGGCCCCGGGGAGGAGCCCTGGGGCACCGTGCGCCCGTTCTCGATCAAGACCAAGCTCGGCGCGCTGGTCGTCGTCTCGGTCCTGATCACCACGGGTCTGTCGATGATCGCGGTGCACACCAAGACGGAGCTCCGCTTCATCACGGTCTTCTCGATGATCGCCACACTGCTGATAACGCAGTTCGTGGCCCACTCGCTCACCGCGCCGCTGGACGACATGAACGCGGTGGCCCGGTCCATCTCGCAGGGTGACTACACGCGCCGGGTGCGCGAGAACCGCCGGGACGAGCTGGGCGACCTGGCCGAGACGATCAACGTCATGGCCGACGAGCTGGAGGCCCAGGACCGCCAGCGCAAGGAACTGGTGGCGAACGTCTCGCACGAGCTGCGCACGCCCATCGCGGGCCTGCGGGCCGTCCTGGAGAACGTCGTCGACGGGATCGCCGAGCCGGACACCGAGACCATGCGCACGGCCCTAAAGCAGACCGAGCGCCTCGGACGGCTCGTGGAGACCCTGCTGGACCTCTCCCGCCTGGACAACGGCGTCGTACCGCTGCGGCAGCGCCGCTTCGAGGTGTGGCCGTATCTCTCGGGCGTGCTCAAGGAGGCCAACATGGTCGCCGGGGCGCGCGGTCTGGCCTCGAACTCCGGCAGTCACACCCGTACGGACGTCCATCTGCACCTGGACGTCTCCCCGCCGGAGCTGACCGCGCACGCCGACCCGGAGCGCATCCACCAGGTGGTGGCGAACCTCATCGACAACGCGGTCAAGCACAGCCCGCCGCACGGCCGGGTGACCCTGAAGGCCCGGCGCGGCCTGCAGCCGGAGTCGCTGGAGCTGGAGGTCCTCGACGAGGGCCCCGGCATTCCGCGCTCGGAGTGGCACCGCGTCTTCGAGCGCTTCAACCGGGGAGCCGTACGACGGCCGCACGGGCCCGGCAGCGACGGCGGTACGGGGCTGGGGCTGGCGATCGCCCGATGGGCGGTTGATCTGCACGGCGGCCGGATCGGCGTGGCCGAATCCGACCGGGGCTGCAGGATTATCGTCACCCTCCCGGGGCTCTGATCCGTGCCAAGTTGACGTAAAGTTCGGTCCGGAGCCTCAAGATCCACCGGCGGTCCCGCGGACGACCGCGCAGCCGGACACGTGTGATCAGGTGCGGCCTCCGCGCACGTCGCGCCGGGGCCTGGAGCGCGGTGATCACCGGCGTGGCGGAGCCATGCCCGATTCAGTCCTCGCACAGCGGAACTACGCTTGTTTCCCGCCATTTCAAGCCCCGAAACACGGTTTCCGATGTGACTTACACGACGATGAACCGGCCCGAGCTGACCTTCACGGTCTTGGAGGCGTAGCCTTAATTCCCGCTGTCCATCACCTTGTGAAGCGGAAGAGGGCGGTTGCCGCCGTGTCGCCACAGTCCCCCAGTAACTCGAGCATCTCAACCGACGCAGACCAAGCGGGCAAGAATCCCGCAGCCGCGTTCGGACCGAACGAGTGGCTCGTCGACGAGATCTATCAGCAGTACCTCCAGGACCCGAATTCGGTAGACCGTGCCTGGTGGGACTTCTTCGCCGACTACAAGCCGGGAGCGCCCGCCGCCTCGGCTCCGGCAGGTACCGCGGCCGCGGGGGCCGCGGGCACCACGACGCCCGCGCAACCGCAGGCGCAGCAGGCCGCGGCTCCGGCCGCGCCGGCGCCCACCACGCCCGCGCCCGCCGCTCCGGCGCCCGCCCCGGCTGCTCCGGCCGCCCCGGCCGCTCCCCAGGCCGCAGCGCCCGCCGCCGCTCCGGCGCCCGCCGCCGCTCCGGCGCCGGCCGCCGCGAAGCCGCCCGTCGCCGCTCCGGCCGCCGCGAAGGCCGCGCCCGCCGCCGCGGCGCCCGAGGGTCCCGAGCTGGTCACCCTGCGTGGTCCCGCCGCGGCCGTCGCGAAGAACATGAACGCCTCGCTGGAGCTGCCGACGGCCACCTCGGTCCGCGCGGTCCCGGTGAAGCTGCTCTTCGACAACCGGATCGTCATCAACAACCACCTGAAGCGCGCCCGGGGCGGGAAGATCTCCTTCACGCACCTGATCGGCTTCGCGATGGTCCAGGCGATCAAGGCCATGCCGTCGATGAACTACGCGTTCGGCGAGAAGGACGGCAAGCCGACCCTCGTCAAGCCGGCGCACGTCAACCTGGGCCTGGCCATCGACCTGGTGAAGCCCAACGGCGACCGCCAGCTGGTCGTCGCGGCCATCAAGAAGGCCGAGACGCTGAACTTCTTCGAGTTCTGGCAGGCCTACGAGGACATCGTCCGTCGCGCCCGCGACAACAAGCTGACGATGGACGACTTCACCGGTGTCACGGTCTCCCTGACCAACCCCGGCGGCCTCGGCACCGTCCACTCGGTCCCGCGTCTGATGCCCGGCCAGTCGGTCATCATGGGCGTCGGCTCCATGGACTACCCGGCGGAGTTCCAGGGCACCAGCCAGGACACCCTGAACAAGCTCGGCATCTCGAAGGTCATGACGCTCACGTCGACCTACGACCACCGGGTCATCCAGGGCGCCGCCTCCGGCGAGTTCCTGCGCTCGGTCGCGAACCTCCTGCTCGGCGACAACGGCTTCTACGACGACATCTTCGAGGCGCTGCGCATCCCCTACGAGCCGGTCCGCTGGCTCAAGGACATCGACGCCTCGCACGACGACGACGTCACCAAGGCCGCCCGGGTCTTCGAGCTGATCCACTCCTACCGGGTCCGCGGCCACGTCATGGCCGACACCGACCCGCTGGAGTACAAGCAGCGCAAGCACCCCGACCTGGACATCGTCGAGCACGGCCTCACCCTGTGGGACCTGGAGCGGGACTTCGCCGTCGGCGGCTTCGCCGGCAAGTCGATGATGAAGCTGCGCGACATCCTCGGCGTGCTGCGCGACTCGTACTGCCGCACCACCGGCATCGAGTTCATGCACATCCAGGACCCCAAGCAGCGCAAGTGGATCCAGGACCGTGTGGAGCGCCCGCACTCCAAGATGGAGCGCGAGGAGCAGCTGCGGATCCTGCGCCGCCTGAACGCCGCGGAGGCCTTCGAGACCTTCCTGCAGACGAAGTACGTCGGCCAGAAGCGCTTCTCCCTGGAGGGCGGCGAGTCCGTCATCCCGCTGCTCGACGCGGTGCTGGACTCGGCCGCCGAGTCCCGCCTGGACGAGATCATCATCGGCATGGCCCACCGCGGCCGGCTGAACGTGCTCGCCAACATCGTCGGCAAGTCGTACGCGCAGATCTTCCGCGAGTTCGAGGGCAACCTCGACCCGAAGTCGATGCACGGCTCCGGCGACGTGAAGTACCACCTGGGCGCCGAGGGCACCTTCACCGGCCTGGACGGCGAGCAGATCAAGGTCTCGCTGGCCGCCAACCCCTCCCACCTGGAGACGGTCGACCCGGTCATCGAGGGCATCGCCCGCGCCAAGCAGGACATCATCAACAAGGGCGGCACGGACTTCACGGTGCTGCCGGTGGCGATCCACGGCGACGCGGCCTTCGCGGGCCAGGGCGTGGTGGCCGAGACCCTGAACATGTCGCAGCTGCGGGGCTACCGCACCGGCGGCACGGTCCACATCGTCATCAACAACCAGGTCGGCTTCACGGCGGCCCCCGAGTCGTCGCGCTCCTCGATGTACGCCACGGACGTGGCCCGCATGATCGAGGCCCCGATCTTCCACGTGAACGGCGACGACCCGGAGGCCGTGGTGCGCGTCGCGCGCCTCGCCTTCGAGTTCCGTCAGGCGTTCAACAAGGACGTGGTGATCGACCTCATCTGCTACCGCCGCCGCGGTCACAACGAGTCGGACAACCCGGCCTTCACCCAGCCGCTGATGTACGACCTGATCGACAAGAAGCGCTCGGTGCGCAAGCTCTACACCGAGTCCCTGATCGGTCGCGGCGACATCACCCTGGAAGAGGCCGAGCAGGCCCTGCAGGACTACCAGGGCCAGCTGGAGAAGGTCTTCACGGAGGTCCGCGAGGCCACCGCGCAGCCGGCCGTCGCGGACGCCCAGGCGCCGCAGGACGGCTTCCCTATCGCCGTCCCGACGGCGATCTCCACGGAGGTCCTCAAGCGGATCGCCGAGTCCCAGGTCAACATCCCGGACTACTTCACCGTCCACCCGCGTCTGCTGCCGCAGCTGCAGCGCCGGGCGGCGATGATCGAGGACGGCACGATCGACTGGGGCATGGGCGAGACCCTCGCCATCGGCTCGCTGCTGATGGAGGGCACCCCGGTCCGGCTCTCCGGCCAGGACTCCCAGCGCGGCACCTTCGGCCAGCGCCACGCGGTCCTGATCGACCGCGAGACGGGCGCCGACTACACCCCGCTGCTGTACCTGTCCGAGGACCAGGCCCGCTACAACGTCTACAACTCGCTGCTCTCCGAGTACGCGGTGATGGGCTTCGAGTACGGCTACTCGCTCACCCGTCCGGACGCGCTGGTGATGTGGGAGGCCCAGTTCGGCGACTTCGCCAACGGCGCCCAGTCGGTCATCGACGAGTACATCTCGGCGGCCGAGCAGAAGTGGGGCCAGACTTCCGGCGTCACGCTGCTCCTCCCGCACGGCTACGAGGGCCAGGGCCCGGACCACTCCTCGGCCCGTATCGAGCGCTACCTCCAGCTGTGCGCGCAGAACAACATGACGGTCGCGATGCCGACCCTCCCGTCGAACTACTTCCACCTCCTGCGGTGGCAGGTGCACAACCCGCACCACAAGCCGCTGGTCGTCTTCACCCCGAAGTCGATGCTGCGCCTCAAGGCGGCGGCCTCGAAGGCGGAGGAGTTCACGAGCGGGCAGTTCCGCCCGGTCATCGGCGACGCCTCGGTCGAGGCGAACGCGGTCCGCAAGGTCGTCTTCTGCACCGGCAAGGTCTACTACGACCTGGAGGCCGAGCGGCAGAAGCGCGGTGTCACGGACACGGCGATCATCCGTGTCGAGCGCCTGTACCCGCTGCCGGGTGCGGAGCTCCAGGCGGAGGTCAACAAGTACCCGAACGCCGAGAAGTACCTGTGGGCCCAGGAGGAGCCGGCGAACCAGGGTGCCTGGCCGTTCATCGCCCTCAACCTGATCGACCACCTGGACCTGGCGGTCGGCGCGGACGTCCCGGCCGGCGAACGCCTGCGCCGCATCTCCCGCCCGCACAGCTCCTCCCCGGCCGTCGGTTCCGCGAAGCGGCACCAGGCGGAGCAGGAGCAGCTGGTGCGTGAGGTGTTCGAGGCGTAGGCCTCCGGTTCAGCACGCCTAAGGGCCCGGCCCCCGTCAGGGGGGCCGGGCCCTTAGGCGTGTGTGCGCGTCAGCTGGCCTGGGGTTCGAAGTCCCAGTACGGCCGGTTGCGGGCGCGGGCCGAGACGGTGTGGACGTGCTGCTTGCCCAGGGTCGCCTCCAGGTCGGACAGGGCCTCCTGCTCGGTCTTCTCCGCCTGCTGACGGGCGCGCAGCCCGCGCAGGTCGGCCGCGTACGCGACCCGGGCGGACAGGGTGAGAGGGTGGGTGCGGCCGAGGGTCTCGGTGGCCCGGGCGATGGCGATCCTGCTCAGCTCCGCGGCGGACTCCGTCTCACCGACGAGGTTGCGCAGCGCGGAGGCGTTGATGGCGCAGCCGAGCGTGTAGGGGTGGTTCTCGCCCACGGCCACGGCCATGTCGGCGAGGGCCTGCTCGATCAGCACGTGGGCGTGCTCGCGCTCACCGACGTTGCGCAGGATCAGAGCGTGGTTGGCCCGGGCGCCGATGCTGAACGGATGTGCCTCCGGAAGCAGTTGCCCGTACCGGGCCAGGATGGACTCACTGGTCTCCCGGGCCAGGTCGATGTCACCGTGCTCACGGTTGAAGCAGCTGTGGCTGACGGCGGCGGAGAGGGTCAGGAGATCCCGGTCGCCGAGTTTGCGTTCGAAGCCCTCCAGCACCTTCGTCAGCAGCTTTCCGGCTGTTTCGCGCTCCCCGCCCCGCAGCATGCACAGCGCCAGGTTGTGTTCGGCGCGCAGGGTGTCCTGGTTGGTCTCTCCGGTGACGATCCGGTACTCGCGGACGTTTTTGGCCTGGATGGACTGCGCCTCCGCGTAGCGGCCCAACAGCCTGAGACCGATCGAGTACGACACCTCGGCGAAGAGCGTCCAGAGGTGCCGGTTCGTCAGTACGAGTCGTCGTTGCTCCAGGGTGCGCTGGGCGATGTCCAGCGCCTGCTGGTACCGGCCCATCAGCCTCAGCGTGTAGCCCCAGTTGTTCAGCGCGTTGAGCGTGCGCGAGTCCTGCTCGCCGAGGAGTTCCCGGTACATGGGATACAGCTGTTCGTCCAGCGCGAGGGCCTCGTCGTAGCGACCGAGAGCGCGTACGTCGGCGGCCAGCCCCATGAGCACGCGCAGATAGTCGAGATCGCGTTCGCCACGCTCCTCGCGCAGCCGGTTCACCGCCGCCCGTTCGATGGCTTCCGTCTCTTCCAGCCGTCCCGCCGCGCGCAACAGGTTGGCGTAGTGGTAGGTCACGTCCCAGATACGGGGATGGGAGTCGCCGAGCAGCGCGCGCCAGGTGTCCAGGGTTCGCCGGGCGAGTTTCCAGCCCGCGGTGTACTCGCCCGCGAAGTACATGTAGCGGAGGCAGTTGAGGACCAGGGTCTGTACCTTGCGGTCCCTGCTGTTGAGGACGTCGGCGTACTTCAGGTGCGGAATGAGTTCCGCGTACGCCTCCCAGTTGCGGGTGTCGGTCGGACGGCCGGGGTCGGCCTCGGCCAGTGCCCGGCGCACCACGTCGATGAACTCCCGCCGGTCCTGTTCCGGCATGTCCTTGCCGACGACCTGGTGGACCATCCGGTGGAGATAGACGGACTCACCGGCACCGGGTGACAGGGCCTCGTCCACACCCACCTCGTGGGACTCCAGGCGGACCACGGAGTACTGCCGCAACTGGTTGATCGCCTTGTTCCACAGCAGCGGGTTGTCCAGCAGCCCGGTGATCTGTTCGGGCAGATCGTCGTGGGGCATCTCGCGCAGCATGCGCACCGGGATGAAGCCCGGTGCGAAGAACGTGCACAGGCGGAGCAGGTCGACGGATTCCGGGACCGTGTCGCGCAGCTTGTTCAGCAGTATCGACCAGGCGGTCTGGAAGGTCACGGGGAAGTCGGCGGACACCCTCACGACGTCCTGGTCGACGCCGCCCTCCAGCAGCGCGATGTAGTCCTCGACGGACAGGTCGGAGTCGTTGAGCCAGCCGGCCGTCTGGTCGAGCAGCAGGGGCAGGTCCTCCAGGGCCTCGGCGAGTTCGTCGGCCTCCGGCTCCGTAAGCCGCGGCGCCCTGCGCCGGATGAAGGCGACCGACTCGTCACGGCCGTAGACGGGTACTTCGAGCAGCTTGCTGTTGTGCTCGCTCCACTCGGTGTTCCGGGAGGTGATGAGCACATGCCCGGGGCCGGTCGGGACCATGTCCCAGATCTGGTCGGGTTCGTCGGCGCCGTCCAGGATCAGCAGCCAGCGGGAGAACGGGGCGCCCCGGCGCAGGCCGTCACGGACCGCGCGGAGCCGCTCGCCGTATTCGTCACCCGTCGACAGACCGAGTTTCGGGGCGAGTTCGGCCAGCACGCGACGGTAGGTGGCCCGGCTCTCGGCGTTGACCCACCACACCACGTCGTACTCGGGCCCGAACCGGTACACGTATTCAGCCGCGAGCTGGGTCTTGCCCACCCCGGACATGCCGTGCAGCGTCAGCACGCCGGCGCCGGGTTCGCTGTTCTGGAGCAGGTGGAAAGCGTCGTTCAGCAGCGGCTCGCGACCGGTGAAGCGAGTGTTGCGGCGCGGCACCCCGCCCCACACCTCCGGCATGGCGGCGGGGAAGCGCGGCCCGCGTGGGCCGTTCGCCACCGGGGGGCGGACAGCCGGCACGTCGAGTCGGTCCAGCAGGCGGCGTTCCGCCTCGTCGGCGCCCATGTTGGTCAGGTCGACGGGGGCCAGCACCGCGACCGCCGCGGGCACCTGGGTGTTGGTGACGGAGACGGCGGCGAACTTGGAGGGATCCGGCGCGACGACCTCGCGCAGCGCCGCGTTCCACTCCTCGAAGGTCCGGGGGCCGAGTTGGAAGTAGCGCTCGCTCACCAGGATAAGGACCCGCCCCTCGGCGAGTGCCAGACCGCGCAGGAGGTCCACCAGGGTCTCCTCCGCCGGGGAGTCCCAGCGGATGTAGGCGACGCGAACCCCTTGCCGCTCCAGTCTGTCCCCGATCCACATCGCCCAGGCCCGGTTGAATCCGGCGAAGCTGATCGTGACGGTCTGCCTCGCGGCCGCCCTGTCGGTCGACCTGACTGGCGTACGAGTTTCAGACATGCGACAGCCTCCACGCGTAGTCATAAAAGCCTAGAACCTCGTTGCGGCTCTGGGGAGTCCGGCGACTTCGCAACCGAACACCTCGGTCTGTCGATCTTCGCGCAAGAGCGTCTGAGAAGTCGTCATTTCCGGGATTCACCACGAGGTCGGCGCTGCGTCCAGAGCACACGCGCGGCCTTGACATACGCCTGCGCACGCGCCGTGTCGCCCCGGGGGGCGGGCCGCTCCGCAAGCCGTTCGTGAGTGGCGGTCATCTCGTCGACGAAGCGCCGCCCCACCGCCGTCAGGTCCGGCGAGCCGGCCAACGCTGGCAGGGCGGCCCCGACCTGGGCGTGACAGCGCGCGAAGGACGCCCACGCGCCCTCGCTCCGCGCCGGGTCCCCGGTGAGCGCCCGGCGCTGGAAGAAGTCCGCGAGGGCGAGGTAGGAATACGTGCCCTGGAGGAGTCCGTCGTACGGCCTCGGGTCCGGGCGCCAGGGCGCGAAGTACCGGGCCGCCGGTCCCGCCCGGTGCAGTTCCGCCATCTCGCTCAGCGCCGTCAGCTTGGCGTGCTGGAGCTCATGGACGAGGGTCGCCGCGAGGGCGACCGGGGTCACGGGAGCGCTGCTGAGCAACGCCCCGAATGCCTCCCGGCTGGTTCCACTGCAACTGCCCCGGCCGCCCGCGGCCGGCATCTCCAGCGGAACGAGGCACCGCAGCAGCGCCAGCACTTCCATGAGCCGCCCCTCGCCGCCGCTGCGCAGTACTGCGGCGGTGCCGGACCAGTTCTGGAGCCACCGCTTGCGTTCGTGGTCGTCCGGCGCCACCGGGCCGCTCAGCCCGAACTGGTCCGGTGCACGGCCCGGCACCCGATAGGGGTCGAGGTCGTCCAGGGGCACGGACTCGGCATCGGCCACCAGGCCCGGCAGCGCGTACGCCGAGGTCCAGGCAAGCGAACCGGACCAGGCGCCGGTGCCGTTCTCCAGATACACGGACACCTGATCAAGCGTGATACGGCCTCGTGAGTGGGTCACTCGAACCCTCGCGTCACCGCCCTCGGCCGTGTGCAACATGCCCAGCGCCGGAAGGACCAGGACGCCGTCGCGGGCCGTCAGCTCGGTGGTGAAGGGGATTCCTGCGCGGGCCGCGGCCACGGCCGCCAGGGCGCTGAAGTAGGTCAGGTCACGGGCGAGTTCGCGACGCCGGTCCTCGGCGGGGGGACCCGTGCCGCCCGAGCCGAGGCCGGTCAGGCAGCTGCGGGCCCAGGCGCCGGTCAGCGGATACCGGAGTCGCTCCCGCGCCGGGGACGGCAAGGCCGCCCGGTCCGCCGCCGTCAGCAGCGCCCAGTCCTCCCGCAGCCGCGCCTTCGCCGCCGGCGGGCAGATCCCCGGTTCCGCCGCCTGGACCCCGTCCAGCACCGCGCGCAGCAGGAGCAGCCGCCGGGTGTCCTGGTCCCGGCCCAGCAGGGCGAGCGTGTCGGCGCCGCCCTCAGTGCGCCCGAGTTCGGCCAGGGCCACCTCCGGGACCGCCGGAAATATCACGGGGTGCCCCCTTCGTGAGCGGTCAGGGCGGGTGCCGCGTCGACGGCGAGCCGGCCGGCCACATGTCGGATGAAACGCTTCAGGTCGGCGCAGTACACCGAGGGATTTCGGAAGCCGTGCCCGTCCCGGTAGCGGTGGGCGTAGTGGCCACCGCCGCACACCGACAACAGCGGGCAGGCCCGGCATTCGTCGGCCAGGGCGGCCACGCCCGCGTGCCGTGCGGCGACCCCCGGGTGGCGTAACGCTTCGTCGAAGGCGTGCCGGAAGACGTCCAGTCCCGTCCGCGCCGCGCCCTCGTACGCCGATTTCAGGGAGTCGACCTGCTCGATCGTCCCGTCCGTCTCCACCACCAGCGCGTCGAACGGTGACAGGCCAAGGGATTCGGTGGCCGCCGGAAGGCCCAGCAGCAGCGCCAGGCACTCCTCGAAGAGCCGCACCCGGGTCTCCCGCCGTCCGGCCGACCACCAGCGGTCGAAGACGGCGCACAGCCAGTCGCCGTGGCGGCCGTCGCCCCACTGTGGCGGCGGCGCGGACCAATTGCCGTGCGGGAGGAGCAAGTCCATTGCGGGCGGTCGGAGTTCGAGCAGACTTTCGTAGGTCTCCACCGGATCCAGCATGGGGTCGACGACGGCCAGGATGCCCGCGTACGACTCCGGGAAACGGTCGGCGACCAGGCGCGCCCCGCGAACGGCGGCGGGCCAGGACGGGCGGCCGGCGTGGTCGACGCGACGCGCGTTGTGCTCGGGGCGGCCGCCGTCGAGGCTGATGCCGACCTTGATGCCGTGCCGGGCCAGGACCGTCAGACGCTCCTCGGTGAGGAGGGTGGCGTTGGTCTGCACAGTGGGCTGGACCGTGCAGGCGTCGGGCACGCGCGTGCGTACGGCGTCAGTGAGGCGGCCAAGGGTGTCGGGGCCCGCCAGCAAGGGCTCTCCGCCGTGCAGGACGAGGGAGACGGTGGTCAGCCCGTGGGTGCGGGCGTGCTCGGCGATGCGGTCGGCGGCGCGGTCCAGGACGGCCGGCGGAGCTGCTGCCGGGCGCCTGCGCCAGGTGCTGTCCGGGCCCTCGTAGAGGTAGCAGTAGGTACAGGCCAGGTTGCAGCGGCCGTGCACCTTCACGATGAACTGGCGGAAGGGGTGACCGGTCGTAGACACTCCAGCACCCCCATGCCGTACACCTTTCACACGTATCAGGCCGCATTCCCGGTCGGAGACCGGACGCAAACCCGAAACGATCGAAGTAGCCTTTTCCTGTCCCTATTTGGCAGAACGCGGCCGTCTTTTACTGCGTCATGTGGCTCGCAGCGCGCGTCCTGTGCGGTTCACATCGCGCTGTTGAATCCCCAGAGCATCTCGCTCGGCCGTTCCGCCCGTTCACGCAGCTCTTCCACCACATCGCGCAGTACCGGGTGTTGGATCGTCCTCAGCTTCTCCAGATCGAGGCCCAGTAACTCCGGCAAGGTTCCACCCGTTGCCGCCGACGTGTCGTCCTGTCCGCTCATGTCCCCGTTCCTCTCCAGTCGGTGTCGCGACTCGGTGTCGCGCTCACTCCAGTTCAGCCAGCCGCT
This sequence comes from Streptomyces sp. NPDC026538, assembly GCF_055567535.1. Classification (NCBI taxonomy): domain Bacteria; kingdom Bacillati; phylum Actinomycetota; class Actinomycetes; order Kitasatosporales; family Streptomycetaceae; genus Streptomyces; species Streptomyces sp. NPDC026538. The sequence goes on along the minus strand of NZ_JBVHQG010000005.1, from coordinate 641,570 downwards.
CGGCCGTGTCGTCGGCCGTCGGCTCCCCCGTGCCCAGCGTGCCATCCGGCAGCCGCGACCACTCCGTGCGGGCGGCCCGGTAGGCCTCGCGGGCGGCCCGTGGACGGGCGGCCGCCTCGTAGGACATACCCCGCCAGTGGTGGGCCTGCGCGCCCAGCACCACCGCTTCCTGGCGGCGGCGCTCGGTACGGGCCTCCGCCTCCGCCTCTCGGGCCGACTCGGCGGCGAGACGGAAGGCGTCCACCGCCTCGTCGAGCCGGGTCGGGCGGCCGAGGCTGCGGTAGGCCTCGTACTGCGCCTGCCCCAGCTCCAGCCGGCAGCGGGCGGCCAGCAACGGACCGTCCGCAGCGGTCGCCGCGAGCCCGAAGAGGTACTCCGCCTCCCGGAGGTCGACGCGGTCGCCGCGCAGCCGGTAGCGGAGGATCAGGGCACGGCCGAGCAACAGCAGCCGCAGACCGAGCTCCCGGTTCCCCGTGGAGGTCTCCCGGCGGCAGTCCCGCAGCACCCGGATCGCCTGCGACAGCGGCGCCCACGCGCGGTCGCCGGTCTCCGAGTCCGCCCGGCGCAGCAGCGCCTCGCCCCACTCGGCGAGGACCTGGGAGTACTCGGGGTCGTCCCGCGGCATCTCCGCCGCCGCGCTCCCGAACGCGGTGGCCGCGTCCTGGAGTTCGCGCGGATCACCGGTCTCCGCGTACCGGGCGACCCGGATCCGCCCGGCCCGCAGATGCAGGGCGGACCGCTGGCCGCGCTTCCGGGTGACCGCCAGCGCCTCGTCGACCAGGTCCTGGGCCTCGTCCAGGGGAGCGCCCGCGCACAGCAGGGCGTCCACCAGGTCGAGCCGTACCCTGACCCGGTCCGGGGCCTCGGGGGCGGCCTCCAGGGCGTCGCGCAGCGACCCGGACGCCTGTTCCGCGTAGCCGCGGGCCTGCTCGGGGTCGGTCGTCGCGGCCGACAGGCGCAGCAGGATCCGGCCGTGCGCGCGCGGCAGTTCGGGCGGCCGGTGCCGGCGGTCCGGCCAGGCGTCGGCGAACGCCTCCAGCATGCCGACCGCGCTCTGCAGCAGCGCGCTGTCGCCGCCGAGGCTCCACTGCGCCTCCAGCGCGCCGACCCGCTCCAGCGTCAGCCGCAGCGCCTCCCGCTGATCGAGGTCGGGGGCGCCGCACGCCACCACGTACTCCCGATCGGCACGGCGCAGCAGGTCGAGGGCGCCCGCCCGGTCGCCGTGCCGCCTGCGGTCGGTGGCGGCGGCCCGCAACACCTGGGCCAGGACAGCCCGTTCGCGCCGGGCATGCGGGTGGGCCACGGCCCGCTCCGCCGCCTCCTCGGCCTCCCGCAGCAGCTCGGCGCCGCCCTGCACCTCCCACAGGCGCAGGGTGCAGTGCGCGTACTCCGCCCACAGCTCCGGGTCCGCGCCCACCGGCTCCTCGTGCTCGGTGGCCCCGCGCAGCAGCTGCACGGCGTCGATCAGGTCCTGCACCATGCCCTCGGTGTCGAACCGGACGAGCAGGGCGCGGGCCCGGTCGACCGCCTGGTGGGTGCGGTGTTCGCCCGGTCGTACGGCGGTGTCGCGGCCGCCGTAGAGGCGGAACTGCTCGGGCAACGGCATGAAACGCTCCAGGACGCGGGCCGCGACCTCGGCAAAGGGCTGCGGGACGAGGGTCGCGTCGCCGTTGTCGCCGCCCTGGGCCGGGTAGCCGGTGCCCGGCGGGGTGTACGGCCGCCCGGAGTCGCCGTCGCCGAGCTGGGCGAGCGCGAGGGCGGGGAAGTTGGGGCCGCCCTTGCCGAAGCGCTGCTCGATGTACTCGGAGCAGTGCTTGAGGACGAGCAGGGCCTCGTCGCGGCCGAGCGTGGAGAGCAGCGCCTCCTGGACCTCGGGGGCCATCTCGTACCACTGGGTGCCGTCCGTGTTCTGGTCGGCTTGGTCCTCGCGGGCCCGGGTGACCAGGCCGCCGAGCAGCACCTCGGCGAGTTCGGAGGGGCCGGAGTCGGGCAGCATGGTCCGCTGGACCAGTTGCATCACCGGGAGGCTGAGCGGGGCGGCGGCCAGGTAGACGGCGAGCCGGCCGGCGCTCGGGGAGGCGCCGGACTGGAACCTGCTGACCCGCTCGATCGGCGACAGCGGACGCCCGGCGCGGACCGCCTGCGCGGGCGGCTGGTCGGCGCGCACCCAGCCCACCGCGCCCGCCACCGGCCCGGCGCCGACCCCGGACAGCAGCCTCGCCCACGCGCCCAGCGCCACCGGCTCGGGCGGCAGCACCGGCACCGGTAGGGCGCCCCGTGGGCCGCCCGACGGCGTACCGGCCGGGGTGCGGACGCGCAGCGCGGTGGCGCCGCCCAGCGTCTCGCCGCGGCTCAGCTCCCCGTAGGTCACGGGCAGCCTGGTGCGGCTCCACATCCGCTGCGGCAGCGGCTGGAGCACCGCGACCGGCGCCTGCCGGGACAGGTGGTGCAGCAGCCGGTGGGCGCGGCCGCTGTGCCACAGTGGTCCGGCACAGTCGCTGATCAGGACGGTGATCCGGCGCCCGGTCGGATCGCTGAGGCGGTCGGCGGTGTGCAGCGGTGCCGTGCGCGCGTCCGCGCTGCGGCTGACCGCCGGCTCGCCGTCGGGGCCGGTGTGCAGATGGCTGATCTGGATGTCCCCGAAGGCACCCAACTGGCCGAAGACCTGGACCAGTTCGTCGAACATCCGGTCCCAGACCCGCATCGACGGGGAGGCCTCCAGAACCAGTTGGAGGCGGGCGTCGCCCCGGGTCACCGCGCGGTACACGGGCAGGATCAGACCGCCCGCGCGGGCGCTGTGCTCGGCGGTCCGCGTCTCGTCCAGTTCGGCGCGCAGCGGCGGAGCGGCGCTGCGGTAGGCCTGCAACGGCCGTAAAGCGCGCTGGAGTTCGAGTGGCGCGGGCAACGCGGGGGCGGCGGGTACGCCGACCGGCAGCCCAGTGATCCGGCCGGCCGGCCTGCTGTGCCCGCCGCCGTGCTGCTGCGGCACGGGGTACAGGGAGGTACGGCGATCGGCTCCACCGGCGCCGGGGGCGGCCGGCGCCGGCCGCGCCGGCCGGCTCTCACCGCCTGCCGCCGGGGTGTCCCCCGACGGGTCCTTCGGCGGTACGACGGGCCGCTTCGGCAGGCCGCCACCGGGGCCGGGGACCGCCTGCTCCGCCGCCGTCCCGACGGCGGGCCGAGCCCACCGGGCCAGCCAGAGGGCGTCGCTCAGCCCCTCGGTGTCCGGGTCGAGCCCGACCTCCCGCAGCCTGCGGACGAGTTCGGCCAGCGGGTCGCCATCGGCGAGGCCGCCCGGTTCCGGGCCGCCGCCGGCAGCGCCGGGGCCGCCCCGGTCCCCGTCGGTGCTCCCGGCCGTCCCGGGCACGCCGGAGGGTTCTGCCGCCAGGTCGCCGGGAGACGTACCGGGCGCGCCCGGTGCCTGGTCCTGGTCGGGTGGAAGGGGGCCGTGTCGCGGCGCTGCGTCCGGCATCAGCGGCTCACCTCGGGCGGTCGAGCCGCTGGATGAGCAGGTCGGCGAGCCGGTCGCGGCTGGGCGGGGCGGCCGCGTCGGTGAGGTAGACGGCGTTCAGCAGCTGGTCGGCGGCGAGCAGCTCGCTGCGGGAACGCTCCAGGAAACGGCTGATCAGATCGTCGCCCGCGCGGGCCGCCTCGTCGCCGAGGTGGGCGCGGACGAAGGTGGCGAGACGGTTGTGGTCGGGGCGGTCCAGTTCGAGATGGATGCAGCGGCGCATCAGCGGGGCCGGGAAGTCCCGCTCGCCGTTGCTGGTGAGGACCACGAACGGGAAGGCCCGGCAGCGCACCCGGCCGTCGCGGATCCGGACCTTGGTGCCGTCGGCGGTGAGCACCTCGGCCTCGCCGTCCGGCAGCCGGTCGGCGATCCGCTGGAGCTCGGGGATCTCGAACTCCCCTTCCTCCAGCACGTTCAGCAGGTCGTTGGGCAGGTCGATGTCGCTCTTGTCGAGCTCGTCGATCAGCAGCACGCGCGGGGTGTCGGAGGGCAGCAGGGCCGTGCCGAGCGGGCCCAGGCGGACATAGCTGCCGATCGCTTCCACGGCACCCGGGGTGCCGCCGGCGGTGCCGTACCCGCCCTGCGCGGCGATCTGGACGTCCTGGAGCCGGGCGATGGCGTCGTAGTGGTAGAGGCCGTCCTGGAGCGTGGAGCGGCTGACGATGGACCAGCGCAGCACGTCGCCCAGACCGAGTTCGTACGCCACCGAGTGCGCCAGGGTGCTCTTGCCCGCGCCGGGGCTGCCGGTGACGAGGAGCGGGCGGCGCAGATACAGCGCCGCGTTGATCATCTCCAGCTCCTCGGCGCCGGGCCGGTGCAGCTCGGCCAGATGCCGGTTGGCGCCGAGCCTGCGGTCCCGGGAGCCGTCGCCGTCGTGGGCCGCGTCCCGGCCGGAGAAGTCCCGCCAAGGGGGCGGCGGGGGCAGCCTGTTCATGCCGTCATGGGGTTCGCCGGCGCCTCGGTAGATGAGCCACTCACTGGATTCGGTCATGTCCGGTCCTCGTCGTCACTCGTCCGTCCGGTCCCCACGGCAGCCATCGAACGTGCATCACGTTATCGACCTTCAGGAGACCCCGTAAGGGCCTCACACAGGGCGCGCGAGTTCACGGCGCCTGCAGCAGGTCGCCCGTACCGGGCAGGGGTCGGTGCGGGTCGTCGTACAGGAGAGCGATGTCCTTGGCCCAGAACGCCTCCGTGAGCCCCTCGCGCACCTGTTTGCGCAGCCTGTGCACCGATTCGGGCAGCTCCCAGGCGCCGTCCACGTCGTAGACGGTCATCCTGGCGCCCCGGTGGAACTCACCGCACACGGAGTCGGTCGGGCGGCTCCAGCGCCGCCACAGCACCACCCCGTACCCCGCCCGGACGATCCGGCCGAGGGCGGTGGCGTCGTCCGGGTAGCGCCGGTCGCCCTGCCGGCACAGCACCGGGACGGTCCCGGGCGCGAGGCCGCGCAGCACGGCCACGTCGGACACCGGCCGGCGCACCGCGTCGTCGCAGTCCAGTATCTCGGCCCTGGCCCGGTTCTCGGCCCGCTCACGCCCGTCGTGCACCCGGTGCCAGCGGTCACGGCGGTCGGACTCCTCGTCGTCGTCGGGGAATCCGTCGCCCGGGAATTCGCCTCCTGGGCCTTCACCTCCGTACCAGCCGTCCTCCTCCCCCGGCAGCTGGTCACGGTCCTTGCAGCGGACCACGACCGGCCGTTCGACGCCCAACGGGTCGGCGCCGCGCCGCAGCCGCCACTCGTCCACCGGGAGGTCGAGCAGCAGATGCGGCAGCGCGGCCTGCAGCGGGACCGGCCGGCCGGGCTCGTCACAGCGGCGGAAGGCCTCGGCCAGCGGCTCGGCGACCCGGGCGGCGAGGTCGGCGAGCGGGGCACCCTGCCCGTCGTCGAGCCGGGTCGCCTCGCCGTCGGCCCGCACCACCGCGACCGACCAGTCGCAGTGGCCGCGGTTCCAGGCCAGATGCTCCACTTCGAGCAGGACGGACTGGTCGCGCGCGGTGTGCGGATGGTCCCTGCCCTGCTCCCCCGCCGCCCCCGCGACCCGGTGATCGCCGCGGTCGCGGCCGGTCCGCTCGCGCAGCCGGTCACCGAGGTGCTGGGCGCGCCTGCGGGCCAGCTCGCTGCGGTAGTCGCTGTCCAGCCGGGTCGCGGCCTGCTTGATCCATTCCCACAGGGCCTGCTCGGCGTCCAGCACGAAGGGCGTGACCGGGCGCTCGGCGGTCATGACCCGCATCGCGTACTCGGCGACGAGGCGCAGCGCGCCGTCGTTGCGCACGTTCTCGTACACCGCGCCGAGGCCGTCCCGCCAGCCGCGCGGTGCGAGCGACAGGGCCGGCGGCCGGAAGTTCGGCAGCGAGTGGAGGATGTCCAGCAGGCCACGGGTACTGTCCGGCGGCGGCAGGTCGGCGAGCCGGCCGAGCAGCTCCACCCGCTCGTCCGGGCTCAGGGTGCGGCCCGGGCGGGTGCCGAGTTCGGCCTGGAGGTCGGTCCAGGTGGGGCGCCCGGCGTCGGTGGGCTGCTGGCGGTCGCGGTGGTAGCGGTCGTGGGCGTGACAGACGGCCTGGTAGAGGTCGTGCTGGTACGGGTCGTGGTGGCGCAGCCCGTGCCGGTACAGGTCGTGCCGCCGGTCGCCCGGCACCGCCTGCAGGGTGCGCAGCCGCTCGATCCCGATGGAGGTGCCGCCCGATCCGTGGGCCGCACGTGCCTTGAGCACACCGACCACCTCGCCCCGCACCGGGTCGATCACCGGCCCGCCGGAGACCCCGGGCGGCAGCTCGTTCTCGCCGAGGCGCATCTGGACACCCGCCGACCAGCCGCCGACGGTGCCGTGCACGGTGAGGAAGCCGTCGAGGATCTCCGGCCGGCCCTGGTAGGAGGTCCAACCCGCGTAGAACACCCGGCCCTCGGTGTAGTGCGGCATCGGCCGCTCGGAGACGTAGACACAGTCGTGGTCCACCGGCTCGCGCAACCGGACGAGCGCCAGGTCCGGGGCGGGCCAGCCGCCCTGGACGGGTCGGTCGACGTGCTCGGGGAGGGTCGCGGCGACCTTGCCGGGCACCGCGCAGGGCTCCTCGAAGGGACCGGGCTGATAGACCACCGTGACCTCGCCCCCCTCCCCGCCGTGGATCACATGGGCACAGGTCAGCACCCAGTTCGGTGCGATGAAGAAGCCACTGCCGAGGAACGCCCCGGACTCCTCCGGGGCATACCCGACACCTGTGCGATGGATGCGTACGGTGGCCGCCATCACGAGTTCACGCAGCGCATGGTGGGCCGGATCCCAGCCGCCGGATGCGCCCCCGTCGTGCCGGTCCGTCATTCCGCGCCCCCGGCCCCGGCTCCCTGGGCGCCCCCGTGCACCGGGGCGCCGCCGGACGCGCCCGCTCGGGCGGCCGGGGAGCCGTCGTGACCGGCGTCCGGATCGGGCGGGCCGCCCCCGTGCCAGGTCAGGGTGACCGTGATGGCCGCCTTCGCCTCCCCGTCCGCGAGCAGCCCGACGACCTTGCCGGCCTTCGCGGTCAGCTCGATGCCGAACTCGACGCTCACCTCGTCGGGCCGCACCGCCCGCAACGGCTCGGCGAGCGACCGCGCGACCCCGCCGACCAGCGAGTTCAGGCTCTCGACAGTCGCCTCCACACGCTCGGTGAACCCGGTGTCGGTGTACGACAACTCCCCCGACGGCACGGCCAGTTCCTCGGCGCCCGAGATCCGCGCCCACACCGGTGTACCGTCCGGCAACCGCACCCGCGCTATCCGCGCGGCGTCCTGCTCCATGCCGCTCCCCCGTTCCCCCGAGCCCCGTGTGCTCCCTACGCCGTACCGTTCGTGGTTTCCCGCCCTTCCCGCACGGGAACACATCGCCGCTTCAATCCACGGGGAAAGAGTCCTTCCCCCCGGAGCCGAGCCCTACCCTTCGCCGACGGCACACCTTTGCCGTCGGCCTAGGCTGGTAGGCGCCCACCACCGGGCACCCACACATGCAGGCAGCAGGAGAGCAACCCATGTACTTCACCGACCGAGGCATCGAGGAACTGGAGAAGCGGCGCGGCGAGGAGGAGATCACCTTCGAGTGGCTCGCGGAACAGCTCCGCACCTTCGTCGACCTGAACCCCGACTTCGAGGTCCCGGTGGAGCGCCTGGCGACCTGGCTGGCCCGACTGGACGACGAGGACGAGGAGTAGGAGTAGGACGCCCCCTGCGAAGCAGCCCGCCAGGGGGCGCGGGAACCACGTGACCGGCCCCCACCGGCCCGTAGCGGGGGTGCGGCCCCGGGCCCTCGGCCGGCCGTCGTCAGTCCCGCGGAAACACCGTCTCGTACGACAGCTCCATCGCCCCGTGCGCCATCAGCACCGCCCCCACCGCGGCCCACGGCACACTGCGCCGGCGCATCCCCCACGCCACCGCCGGCAGCCCCACCGCCATCTCGGCCAGCGCCACCCTATGGGCTCTCGGCAGGCCGTCCCCGCCCGGCGGCGTACCTGTGCCGGACCCCGGAGGCCGGCAAAGGGCCCTGGATTCATCCGTCGACATGGACACACGGTAGGCAATTAATCCACTCATCGCCCGATATGTAACCACTCGAACCCTTCGAAGGGTCAACACGGAGCCCAACCGGTCACTCCGAAGAGCGCCTTGACTTCCGACAGCCACGATATATCGTGTTTATGGAAGACGCGATATGGCGCGAGCCGTGCACGCGCGTCTCGTACGCAGCCGCCATGCCCGGCCGAGGGAGGTCCGCACCATGTCCGAGTGGTCCGTCGCTGAGCCCAGGAAGCTCACCTTCGACACCCCCGTGAGCGATCTGCACGTGCGCATCGTCAACGGAACAGTCAACGTCGTGGGCACGGACGAGGGTTCCGCCCGCCTGGAAGTCTCCGAGATCGAGGGACCGCCCCTGATCGTCACGCACCACGGCGGCACCCTCACGGTGGCCTACGAGGACCTGCCCTGGAAGGGCTTCCTCAAGTGGCTCGACCGCAAGGGCTGGCGGCGCAGCGCCGTCGTCTCGCTCGCCGTCCCGGCGGAGACCCGCGTGGAGGTGGGCGTGGTCGGCGCCGTCGCGGTCGTCTCCGGGATCAGCGGCACGTCGGTGGTCAAGGGCGTCACCGGCGACACGACCCTGGTCGGCCTCGCCGGCCAGGTCCGGGCGGACACCGTCTCCGGGAACCTGGAGGCCCAGGCCGTCACCGGCGACCTGCGGTTCAACTCGGTCTCCGGAGACCTGACCGTCGTCGAGGGCTCGGGCTCCGCCGTGCGCGCGGACTCGGTCAGCGGCTCCATGATCATCGACCTGGACCCGGACGGCCCGACGGACGTCCGGCTGACCAGCGTCTCCGGCGAGATCGCCATCCGGCTGCCGCATCCGGCCGACGCCGAGGTCGAGGCCAACACCGCGAGCGGCACGATCTCCAACGCCTTCGACGGACTGCGGGTGCACGGCCAGTGGGGCGCCCACAAGATCACCGGCCGCCTCGGCGCGGGCACCGGCAAGCTCCGCGCCACCACGGTCTCCGGTTCCATCGCCCTGCTGCGCCGCCCGCCCAAGGAGGACGACGACGAGAAGACGGCCTGGGAGTCCGGCCCGACGCCCGGCCCCTCCGGACCGAGGGAACCCGTAGGTCCGACGGAACCCGTAGGGCCGACAGGACCTGTGGGCCCGACGGAACCCGTAGGGCCGACAGGACCCGTGGGTCCGACGGGACCCGCAGGGCCGACGGGCCTGTCCGCCCCGTCCGCACCCGCCTCGCCCCCCGCGCCCGCCTCCGGGTCCGAGACCGGGACCGGGACCGGGTCCGACAGGTCCGAGACCGGATCGGGGCCCGGGTCCGCAGACCCGGCCGACGGTACGACCGACAAGAAGGTGCTCTGAGATGCCTCCCGTCTTCGCCCACGGACGTCTCCGCCTCTACCTGCTCAAACTGCTGGACGAGGCCCCGCGCCACGGCTACGAGGTGATCCGGCTGCTCGAAGAACGCTTCCAGGGCCTGTACGCCCCGTCGGCGGGCACCGTCTACCCCCGCCTCGCCAAACTGGAGGCGGAGGGCCTGGTCACGCACACCACCGAGGGCGGCCGCAAGGTCTACGCCATCACCGACGCCGGTCGCGCCGAACTGGCGGATCGCGGCGGCGAGTTGGCCGACCTGGAGCTGGAGATCCGGGAGTCGGTGGCCGAACTGGCCGCCGAGATAAGGGCCGACGTCCGTGGCGCGGCCGGCGATCTGCGCCGCGAGGTGCGGGCGGCCGCCTCGGAGGCCCGGCGCGGCAGCGGGACGGGGGCCGCGGCCGGGGCCGGGGAGTTCGGCGACCTCGGTGACAAGGAGTCCTGGCGGGCCGCCAAGGAGGAGATGCGGCGTGCCAAGCAGGAGTGGAAGGAGCAGGCCCGCCGGGCCAAGGACGAGAGCCGCCGGGCCCGTGACGAGGCCCAGCGGGCGCGCCGGCAGGCCCAGGAGGCCCAGGCCCGGGCCCGCGCCCAGGCCCAGGAGGAGATGCAGCGCATCGCCCACCGGGTGCAGGAGCACGTCCAGGACCACTTCGCACGCGGTGACTGGCCGACGGGGGTCCGCGAGGGCCTGACCGAACTCGCCAAGGAGTTCGGGGAGTTCGGCAAGGACTACGGCAAGGGGTTCGGGAGGGAGTTCGGCAAGGACTTCGGCTTCGGCGGCCGTACCGAGCCGCAGCCCGGATCGGGCCCGGACCTCCGCAAGCCGGCGCCGGCCCAGCCCCGGACACCGGAGTACTCGGAGACCCCGGAGGACTTCCCGGCCCAGTACGTCCCCGAGTGGGCGCACGGCGACGAGACCGGCACCGGAGACCCGGCCCGCGACCTCGACCGGCTCCTGGACCGCTTCCGCGACGACATCCGGGACGCGGCCCGCGACCACGGAGTCAGCGCGGAGCAGCTCGCCGACACCCGTCGCCACCTGTCGGCGGCGGCGGCCCGCATCGGAGCGCTGCTGCGCGGCCCGAAGTCCTGAGGAAGGGGCGAGGGGAAGCGGGCCGCCCGTACACGGCCCAACCCGCTTCCCCTCCCGCCCGCTTCCCCCTCGCGCACGGCCTGGCCGCTCTCCCGCCCCTCAGGAGCCGGTCACGAGTTGGTCAGGACGATCTTCCCGAACTGGTCGCCGGACTCCAGCCGCTGGAAGCCCTCGCGGGCGCGGTCGAGCGGCAGCAGTTCGTCGATGACGGGACGTACTCCGGTGGCGGCGCAGAAGGCGAGCAGGTCCTCCAGCTCGTCCTTGGTCCCCATGGTCGAGCCCACGACCTTCAGTTCGAGGAAGAAGATCCGGGTCAGCTCGGCGTGCGAGGGCCGGTCGCCGCTGGTGGCGCCGGAGATGACGATCGTGCCGCCGGGGCGCAGCGACTTCACCGAGTGGGACCAGGTGGCGGCGCCGACGGTCTCGATCACGGCGTCCACCCGCTGCGGCAGCCGGGCTCCCGGTTCCACCGCCTCGACGGCGCCCAGTTCCAGGGCCCGCTTGCGCTTCGCCTCGTCCCGGCTGGTCGCGAAGACCCGCAGCCCCGCGGCCTTGCCGAGCACGATGGCGGCGGTGGCGACCCCGCCGCCCGCGCCCTGCACGAGGACCGAGTCACCGGGACGGACGCCCGCGTTGGTGAACAGCATCCGGTACGCCGTCAGCCAGGCGGTGGGCAGACAGGCGGCCTCCGCGAAGGACAGCTCCCTGGGCTTGGGCAGGAGGTTCCAGGTGGGTACGGCGACCTGCTCGGCGAAGGTGCCCTGGTAGCGCTCGGTGAGGATGGACCGGGGTTCGTTCGGCCCGACCCCGTGGCCGCTCTGCCCGATCACGGAGTGCAGGACGACCTCGTTGCCGTCCGCGTCGACGCCGGCGGCGTCACAGCCGAGGATCATCGGCAGCCGGTCCTCCGGGAGACCGACACCGCGCAGGGACCAGAGGTCGTGGTGGTTGAGGGAGGCGGCCCGGACATCGACGGTACTCCAGCCGGGACGGGCCCCGGGGGCGGGACGATCCCCCAACTCAAGGCCGGAGAGCGGCTGGTCGCGGTCGATTCGGGCGGCGTAGACGGCGAACATAGGGCCGACGATAGGTTCCCGGGGCCGAGGGCGAAACCGGGGGGTGCTGTGACACATCCCCTCTTGCGCGAGGCGCCCCGCGCAGGGGCACGGCCGCCGGCGTCCCGTGAGGGGCGCGGGGAACTGCGCGACCAGCCCCCACTCACCGGAACGGACGCAGCGCGTCCCGCCATCCCGTCCGGGGGTCCGGGGGCGGCGGCCTCCAGGGCAACGGTCACCACACCGGCACCCGAACGGGTGGGCGGCCAGGCAAAGAAATGGCCCCGCCCGGAAGGGCGGGGCCATTCGGGTTACCGCCGGGCAACACCTTCGGCCCGGGCAGCCGCGGCCACCGCCGCGGTCACCGCGGGGGCGACCCGCTCGTCGAACGGCGAGGGGATGACGTAGTCGGCGGCGAGATCGTCGCCGACGACCGACGCCAGCGCCTCCGCCGCCGCGATCTTCATCCCCTCCGTGATCCTGGAGGCCCGCACCTGGAGCGCGCCCGCGAAGATCCCGGGGAACGCCAGCACGTTGTTGATCTGGTTGGGGAAGTCCGACCGCCCGGTCGCGACGACCGCCGCGTACTTGTGGGCGACGTCGGGGTGCACCTCCGGGTTCGGGTTGGCCATGGCGAACACGAACGCGCCCTCGGCCATGGAGGCGACGGCCTCCTCCGGGACCGTACCGCCGGAGACGCCGATGAAGACGTCGGCGCCGGCCAGCGCGTCCTCCAGGGTGCCCTTGAGCCCGGCCTTGTTGGTGAACCCGGCCACCTCGCGCTTGACGGCGGTGAGGTCGTCACGGTCCGCCGAGATGATGCCCTTGCGGTCGGCCAGGGCGACGTCCCCGATGCCGGCCTCGACCAGCATCTTGGCGATCGCGACCCCGGCCGCGCCGGCGCCCGAGATCACCGCCCGCAGCTGGCCGATCTCCCGGCGGCTGAGCCGCGCCGCGTTCCGCAGCGCGGCCAGCGTCACGACGGCCGTGCCGTGCTGGTCGTCGTGGAAGACCGGGATGTCGACGCGTTCCTGGAGCTTGCGCTCGATCTCGAAGCACCTCGGTGCCGAGATGTCCTCCAGGTTGACCCCGCCGAAGGACGGGGCCAGCCGGACGACGGTCTCCACGATCTCGTCGACGTCGGTGCAGTCGAGGGCGATCGGGACCGCGTCCACGCCGCCGAACTGCTTGAAGAGGATCGCCTTGCCCTCCATCACGGGGAGGGAGGCCTCGGGGCCGATGTCCCCGAGTCCGAGCACGGCCGTACCGTCGGTGACGACGGCCACGACGGACGACTTCCATGTGTAGTCGTTGACCAGCTCGGGCTGTTCCGCGATCGCGGTGCACACGCGCGCGACTCCGGGCGTGTACGCGAGGGAAAGGTCGTCCTTGTCACGGATCGGCACGGTGGCCTGCACGGCCATCTTGCCGCCGCGGTGCAGCGCGAACGCCGGATCGAAGGAATCGAGGGGCTCGGCCCCACCGTCCTGGTCCGAATTGCCCGGCGTGCTGTCGCTGCGAGGATTGACGATCTCCGCTGCCACTTGTCTTACCCCTTAGGTATGCATGGTTGAGGGTCGGCCACTCCCGGTGAGGAAGTGGACGGGCACCGCGCAGGGCCCGATCACTGATACGTACGAGTGGCACGTACGAGCGCCTGCGCGACGGGCGCGCCGCACACGCGCCCTGGAGCCCCGGATGAGGGGTGTAAAGAACCTTCTTACCGGACGGACGGCGCCCACGACGAGTCGAATAGGCGCAAGGTCACATCACGGATGTCGTAGGTAACCGACAGATGAGCGGTCCGGGTGGCCGGCGGACGACCCCGGGGTGGGGCCCGGGATGAACCGGCGGTGAACCGAAGATCTTCCGGCCAGAAGGTCGGATTCCCGCAGATGTGCGGGGCGGCGAGTCAGGGAAGGCCCTGCCCGACGCGTCCCGGGGGTCACCCGTTATCCGATTTTGACATCGTGACACGCCTGAATGGGGCAATCCCAATGGCAGGATGCCGTAAACCCACGAGGTCGCGACACCCGATGGTGTGTGTTTCCGTCGACCCATCGGCATATCGACATATCAGGCACATCGGTATATCGGCTTGTTCAACCCACCGCCGGAGGAAACCACCATGATCGCAAGCTCCACCCGTCGTACCACTGTCGCGCGCTCCAGGACCGCAGCGTTCGGTGCGATCGCGGTCGCGGGCGCCCTGATCCTCACCGGCTGCGGTGACCAGACGGACAAGGGCAGCGACACCGGCTCCTCCTCGTCCTCGGCCCCGCTGGCGAGCAAGCTGCCGGACGACATCCGCAAGGCCGGTGTGATCAAGGTGGGCTCGGACATCGCCTACCCGCCGGTCGAGTACATGGAGAACGGCAAGGCCGTCGGTGTCGACCCGGACATCGCGGACGCGCTGGGCAAGCAGCTGGGCGTGCGGTTCGACTTCCAGAACGGCAAGTTCGCCCAGCTCATCGTGGGTCTGCAGTCCAAGCGGTTCGACATGGTGATGTCGGCGATGAACGACACCAAGGACCGCCAGAACGGCATCGACTCCGACACCGGCAAGAAGGTCGGCAACGGCGTCGACTTCGTCGACTACTTCACCGCCGGTACCTCGATCCTCGTCCAGAAGGGCAACCCGAAGGGCATCAAGTCCCTCGACGACCTGTGCGGCAAGGTCGTCGCCCTGCAGCAGGGCACCACCTCCGAGGGCATCGCCAAGGCGCAGAGCACGAAGTGTACGAAGGACGGCAAGAAGGCCATCACCCTGCAGACCTTCGACACCGACCCCGAGGCGCTGCTCCGGCTGAAGCAGGGTGCGTCCGTCGCCGACCTGAACGACTTCCCGGTCGCGGCCTACAACGCCAAGACCTCGGGTGGCGGCAAGGACTTCGAGGTCGTCGGCGACCAGATCGAGGCCGGCCCCTACGGCATCGCCGTCACCAAGGAGAACACCCAGCTGCGTGACGCCCTCCAGGCCGCCCTCGCCGCGATCATCAAGAACGGCGACTACCAGAAGATCCTGGCGAAGTGGAACGTCACGCAGGGCGCGGTCACCGAGGCGAAGACCAACGGCGGCTCCTGAGCACCCCGGGCAAGACTGAAGGGCTGTCACTGTGACTGACACGGCCGACAAGACTCCGGCGCCAGCGGTGCCGCCGGAGCAGATCAAGGCCATCCCGGTACGCCACTACGGCCGCTGGGTGGCCGGCGCCGCCGTCATCGCCGTCCTGGTGCTGATCGGTATCGCCTTCTCCAACGCGAACATCAACTACAGCATCATCCCGGACTACCTCACGGACGGCACCATCCTGTCCGGCGTCTGGCACACGCTGTACATCTCGGTGCTCGCGATGGTCCTGGGCCTGGTCCTCGGCATCATCCTCGCGGTGATGCGGATGTCCTCGAACCCGGTCACCAGCACCGTGGGCTGGCTGTACGTCTGGTTCTTCCGCGGTACTCCGGTGCTGGTGCAGCTGCTGCTCTGGTACAACCTGTCCCTCGTGTTCCCCATCCTCAACCTGGGGTTCTACAAGGACGAGATGAACCAGGTCATGACGCCGTTCCTGGCGGCGCTGCTGGGTCTCGGCCTCAACGAGGCCGCGTACATGTCCGAGATCGTCCGGGCCGGCATCCAGTCGGTCGACGAGGGCCAGACCGAGGCCTCGCACGCGCTGGGCATGACCAGCGGCCAGACGCTGCGCCGGGTGATCCTGCCGCAGGCGATGCGGGTGATCGTGCCGCCGACCGGCAACGAGTTCATCAACATGCTCAAGACCTCGTCGCTGGCGTACGCGGTGCAGTTCAACGAACTGATCAAGCGCGCCCAGGACATCTCCAGCACCTCGCTGGCGGTCGTGGAGATGTACTTCGTCGCGTCGATCTGGTACCTGATCCTCACCAGCGTCTTCAGCGTCGGCCAGTACTACCTGGAGCGCCGTTACGCCCGCGGTTCGACGCGCAACCTGCCGCCGACGCCGTTCCAGCGTCTGCGGAAGAACCTCCGCCTGTTCGGTTCCTTCCGCCGCCCGGAGGTGGCCCGATGACCGGTCTCGCCAAGGACATCACCCCGCCGAGCAGCGGCGCGCCGATGGTCAAGGCCGAGGGCGTGCACAAGTCGTTCGGGCTGGCGCACATCCTCAAGGGCATCGACCTGGAGGTGCTGCCGCGCGAGGTGTTCTGCCTGATCGGCCCGTCCGGTTCCGGCAAGAGCACGTTCCTGCGGTGCATCAACCATCTGGAGAAGATCAGCGCCGGCCGGCTGTACGTCGACGGGCACCTGGTCGGCTACCGCCAGCACGGCGACAAGCTCTACGAGCTGAAGGAGAAGGAGGTCGCGGCGCAGCGACGGGACATCGGCATGGTGTTCCAGCGCTTCAACCTCTTCCCGCACATGACGGCCCTGGAGAACGTCATGGAGGCGCCGGTCCAGGTCAAGCGCGAGTCCAGGGCGGTGGCCCGGGAGCGCGCGGAGCGACTCCTCGACCGGGTGGGCCTCGGCGACCGCAAGGGCCACTACCCGGCGCAGCTCTCCGGCGGCCAGCAGCAGCGGGTGGCGATCGCCCGCGCGCTCGCCATGCAGCCGAAGCTGATGCTCTTCGACGAGCCGACCTCCGCGCTCGACCCGGAGCTGGTCGGCGAGGTCCTGGACGTGATGCGGGACCTGGCCGAGGACGGCATGACGATGATCGTCGTCACCCACGAGATGGGCTTCGCCCGCGAGGTCGGCGACAGCCTGGTCTTCATGGACGACGGCGTGGTGGTCGAGTCCGGCCACCCGCGCGACGTCCTGACCAACCCCCAGCACGACCGCACGAAGTCGTTCCTGTCGAAGGTGCTGTAGCGCGGGTACCGCGGTTCCGTCGCGGCACGACGCGAAACAGCGGTGCGACGCGAAGGCGCGGTACGAGGCGAAGGCGCGATGCGACCCGGAAGGGGCGGTACGAGGATGCTCGTACCGCCCCTTCGGCGTTTACCTGACCGCGAGCAGCAGCGTGTCCGACGGCGAGCACCACACCGCCCGGGCCTCGCCGAAGCCCTTCTCCCGCAGCACGCGTGCGTGCCAGGCCGCGGGGGGCATCTCGCCCTCCGCGTGCTCGCCGTAGATCTCGAACCGACGGGCCGTCGGCCCGGCCAGTACCGGGTCCTGCGCGGCCAGCTGCCACCACTCGGCCCAGTCGAGCGCTCCCGATTCCTTGGCCTGGTCCATACGGCGATGCCGCTGCGCCCGTTCCGCCGCGTTGATCCGGGGCGTGCTGTCGTCGATCATGTGGTCCGCGTTCATGAAGACACCGCCGTCGCGGACGAGTTCCGCGACCTGACCGTAGAGAGCCGCGAGGGGTTCGCTGTGCAGCCAGTGCAGGGCCGTGGCGGTCAGGACGGCGTCGTACGAGTCGTACGGCAGCCTCGCGGTCCACTCGGGGTCCTTGAGGTCGGCGGTGACGAACGTGGCCCGCTCGTCGCCCGCGAAGGTGCCCTCGGCGATGGCGAGGAGGGCCGGGTCGAGGTCGACTCCGACGCTCACCGCCGCCGGGAAGCGGTCGAGCAGCCGGGCGGTGATGCTGCCGGTGCCGCACGCGAGGTCGAGGATCCGCGGGGCCGTACCGACGAGCGCCTCGACCATGTCGAGCATGATCCGGAACCGTTCCTCGCGGTCCGGCATGTACCACTCCTGCTGCCGGTCCCAGCTCTCCTGCCAGGCCCGCCAGTCGGCCCCGGTCGTGGTCGTCTGCGCGTCCGTCATGGCAACCCTCCGCCGTACGAGTCCCGTAATACCCTGGAAGCACGACCGGCTGTTACCCGACCGCACCACTGACCGTAGAACACCCCCGTAAGGACTACAAGTGGAACTGGCCTATTACTCGGACTACGCCGTCCGACTCGTCAACAGCGAGGAACCGGCCCGGGGCAAGGACTCCCTGACCTCGGTCGAGGCCGTCCGCGCCCTCTTCGGGGTCAACGCGTCGGCGGCCCGCCGCACCACCGACGCCGACGTCACCCGCTTCCGCTCGGTACGGGCCCGGCTGCGCGCGGTCTTCGAGGCGGCCGACAAGGGCGACGAGACGCTGGCCGTGGACCTGCTGAACTCACTGCTGCTCGAATTCCCGGTGTCACCGCAGATCTCCGGCCACGACCACCGGGACGAGGACGACCGCCCGCTGTGGCACATGCACCTGGCCGACCACCCCTCCAACGCCACCGCGGGCTATGCGGCGATCGCGGCGATGGGCCTGGCCTTCCACCTCACCGAGTACGGCGTCGACCGGCTCGGCCTGTGCGAGGCGACGCCGTGCCGCAACGCCTATCTCGACACCTCCACCAACCGCTCCCGGCGCTACTGCTCGGACCGCTGCGCGACCCGCGCCAACGTGGCCGCCTACCGGGCCCGCAAACGCCTGGAGGCGGACCGGCCCGACCTGGCCGAGCGGTCGGCGAGCACCGGGCGGGCCGCCGAGAGCGCCCAGCGCGCCAGCGCCAGCGGCGAGCGCTGACCGGCCCTGGGCGGCCGCCAGCGGAACAGGGCGCGGCCGAGGATCAGTTCCTCCGGCACGGCCCCGTAGTCCGTGCTGTCCCCGCCCGCGTACGCGTTGTCCCCGAGCACCCACCAGCCGCCCTCGCGCAGCTCCACGGCCCGCTTGACGACCAGCAGGTCCTGCTGGAAAGGATGGCGCAGGACGACGACGTCACCGGCCCTCACCCGGGTCCCATAGCGCACCAGGAGCTGATCCCCCTGGTACAGCGTGGGCACCATCGACGGGCCGGTCACCTCGGCCAGCCCGAAGAGCGCGGCGCCCCTCCCCCGCTCGGTCTCCTGCGACAGCTCCGGCATCGCCGGCACCTCCCCGGTCCGTTCCTCCACCAGTCTCAGTCTGACCCTGGACTTTTGTCCTAAGCCCATGGGGGCACTCGCGAAATCAGGCTTCCCAGGGAGTAATGTCCCACCTGAGAAGACGATCACGAGGAAGGAATGCTCCATGCTTTCCCGCCTGTTTGCCCCCAAGGTCAAGGTCAGCGCGCACTGCGACCTGCCCTGCGGTGTGTACGACCCGGCCCAGGCCCGCATCGAGGCGGAGTCGGTGAAGGCCGTGCAGGAGAAGATGGCCGCCAACGACGACCCGCACTTCCAGGCTCGCGCCACCGTCATCAAGGAGCAGCGCGCCGAGCTTGCCAAGCACCACGTGTCGGTGCTCTGGAGTGACTACTTCAAGCCCCCGCACTTCGAGAAGTACCCGCAGCTGCACGTCCTGGTCAACGACACCCTGAAGGCCCTGTCCGCCGCCAAGGCGTCCACGGACCCGAAGACCGGCGAGAAGGCCCTGGAGCTCATCGCCGAGATCGACAAGATCTTCTGGGAGACCAAGAAGGCCTGACCTTCCCGGTCCACCAGCCCGCACCCGGCCCGCAGGCCGCCACCCACGGCGGCCGAGGCGGCCGGGTGCGGTCGTCTTTCCCCGGCCCGGCCCATGAGGCGGCGGCCGGGCCCGGGTTCAGATCATGCGGAAGATCCCCGGGCCCTGCGCCGAGCCGTGGTCATTCGGTTTCACGAGCAAAGAGCCCGGCCGGGGAACCGGCCGGGCTCTTCGAGGTCGGGGCCAGGGCCTGTCTGACAATGCCCGTCTGCCTCGCGACGCCATGCGGGCGACGACGGGAATGGTCAGACCGGCCCTAGTGGTGGTCGTCCTCGCCGGCCTCCAGGAGGCCCGCCGCCGCACCCACGATCCGCGGGTCCGGGCTGCCGACGACCTCCTCGTCCTTGTTGGCGTAGTCGAAACGGGCCAGAACGCTGCGCATGGCCTCGACACGGGCCCGCTTCTTGTCGTTGCTCTTGACCACCGTCCAGGGGGCGTACTCGGTGTCCGTCTCCCGGAACATCGCGACCTTCGCGGCCGTGTAGTCGTCCCAGCGGTCCAGCGAGGCCAGGTCCATCGGGCTGAGCTTCCACTGCCGTACCGGGTCGACCTGGCGGATGGTGAAGCGGGTCCGCTGCTCGCTCTGCGAGACCGAGAACCAGAACTTCACCAGGTCCACCCCGTCGTCCACCAGCATCCGCTCGAACAGCGGGGCCTGCCGCATGAAGCGCCGGTACTCGTCGTCCGAGCAGAAGCCCATGACCCGCTCGACGCCGGCCCGGTTGTACCAGGACCGGTCGAAGAGGACGATCTCACCGGCCGTCGGGAGGTGTTCGACGTAGCGCTGGAAGTACCACTGGCCGCTCTCGCGCTCGGTGGGCTTCTCCAGCGCCACCACCCGCGCGCCACGGGGGTTCAGGTGCTCCGTGAAGCGCTTGATGGTGCCGCCCTTGCCGGCCGCGTCCCGGCCCTCGAAGACGATGACTATCCGGCGCCCGGTCTCCTTGATCCAGGTCTGCAGCTTCAGCAGCTCGATCTGCTGGAGCCGCTTGTGCCACTCGTACTCCTTGCGCTCCATGCGCTGCGGATACGGGTAGTTCTCCCGCCAGGTGTCGATCGGGGATCCGTCCGGGCGGATGAGTACGGGGTCGTCCGGGTCGCTGTAGTCGACCTTCAGGTCGGCCAGGTCGGACAGCAGGTCCGGCGTCGTCATCCAGTCCTCCTCAGCGGCTTGTGGGTCGGTGGATCAGTGGAACTGCGGCACGATCAGGTAGATGCCGTACGCCACCACCGCCGCGCAGGCGAGGAAGCACAGCCCCGCCTGGGCGGCGCCCACGGCGCTGGTGCCGCCCTGCTCCTTGGCCCCCTCGCGGCGGGCGAGCCCGAGGACGCCGAGGGAGAAGACAACCACCACTGCGAATGTAACTCCGATGCTCACGGCGGTGACCTCGCCGAGTGCGGTCCAGTCGATGCTCATGGGAACTCCCTCACTCAGGCGGCGGTGCCCACGTGCGACGGGGGCGTGGTGCGGATGGCGACCTCGTGGCCGTCGTTGACGTTCTTCGCGTCGATCGGGTTGCGACGCGACAGCAGGACGATGCCCGCCGCCAGCGCGGCGCCGACCAGCGCGACCACGACCGTGCCGAAGTTGCCGCCGTGCTTGACCGCGGCCGCGGAGATGCCGCCGACCAGCGCGGCGCAGGGCAGGGTGATCACCCAGGCGGCCACCATGCGCCCGGCGATGCCCCAGCGGACCTCCGCGAGCCGCCGGCCGAGGCCCGCGCCGAGGATGGAACCGGAGGCGACCTGCGTGGTGGACAGGGCGAAGCCCATGTGGGCGGAGGTCAGGATGACGGCCGTGGAGGCGGTCTCGGCCGCGAAACCCTGCGGGGACTGAATCTCGGTCAGGCCCTTGCCCATGGTGCGGATGATCCGCCAGCCGCCGATGTAGGTGCCGAGGGCGATGGCGAGACCGGCGGTGAAGATGACCCAGACCGGCGGGCCGGCGTCGCCGGGGAGCGCGCCGACGGAGATCAGGGTCAGGGTGATGATGCCCATGGTCTTCTGGGCGTCGTTGGTGCCGTGCGCGAGCGAGACCAGTGAGGCCGAGCCGATCTGCCCGAGCCGGAAGCCCCTGGTCACGGAGTCCGCGCGGCCGCGGGCGGTGAGCTTGTAGGCGCAGTACGTCGCGATCAGCGCGGCGACGCCCGCCACCACCGGCGAGGCGAACGCCGGGATGATGATCTTCTCGAGGACCTTGCTGAAGTTGACCGCGCCGGAGCCCGCGCCGACCCACACGGCGCCGATCAGCCCGCCGAACAGGGCGTGCGAGGAGCTGGAGGGCAGTCCGACCAGCCAGGTCAGGAGATTCCAGAGGATCGCACCCACCAGCCCCGCGAAGATCATCGCGGGGGTCACCTTGGCGTCGTTCACAATGCCGCCGGAGATCGTCTTGGCGACCTCGGTCGAGAGGAAGGCTCCGACCAGGTTCAGCACTCCGCTGATCAGAACGGCCGTCTTCGGTTTGAGAGCACCCGTCGCGATGGACGTGGCCATCGCGTTCGCCGTGTCGTGGAACCCGTTGGTGAAGTCGAAAGCAAGTGCAGTGACGATCACGACCGCCACGAGGAACGTGATGTGGTCCATTCCTATATGCAAACAAGCGCGAGCCAATTGCGCGAGAACCGGAGGGAAACGAAGGTACAAGAACAGATCCGGTCCGAGTGCGCGATGTGCATGCCATGCTGAGGCCATGACCCTGGAGGACCTGAGGCGGCTGCGCCGAACGCGCGACCGCATGGACCGCGAGTACGCCGAGCCGCTCGACATGACCGAGCTCGCGCGCACGGCCCTCATGTCGCCGGGGCACTTCCAGCGCAGCTTCCGCAAGGCCTTCGGGGAGACGCCGTACAGCTACCTCATGACCCGGCGCGTCGAACGGGCCAAGGCGCTCCTGCGGCGCGGCGACCTCACCGTGACGGAGGTGTGCATGGCCGTCGGCTGTACCTCGCTCGGATCCTTCAGCTCACGGTTCACCGAGCTGGTCGGGGAGACGCCGAGCGCGTACCGGGCGCGAGACCACGAGGAGAGCACGGTGATCCCGTCCTGCGTGGCCCGTACGTTCACCCGGCCCCGTCGCCGCCCGTACTGACCGGATCACTTTCCGCTGCCCCGGCCCTACACTGGCCGCCGAGGTCAACACCGTTGCCCGACAAGGTCTGTGCACGCATCGGGCAGGGTCCGCGCATGCATCGGGGGGATCCGTGGCAACTGCAATCATCTCCGTCCTCAGCCCTGCCCCGGTCGCGGACGCCGAGTCCCTGACCGACTGGCTCAGAGGCGAGCCGGCGCTCGCCGGCAAGGTCCGGCTGACCGGGGGCGGCCCGGCCGAGGGGCAGCTGGGCGTCCCCCTCGACACGGTGTCCGTACTGCTGGGCGCGGGCGGCCCGCTCACCCTGCTCGCCTCCTGCCTGCGCGCCTGGATCACCCAACCGCGCCGCAGCGACGTGAAACTGAGCGTCCGGCACGAGCACGGCCCGGCCGTCGAGATCGACGCCAGGCGGGTCAGCCGCGAGGACGTGGCGGAGATCCTGCGGCAGGCCCTGGAGGAGCGGCCGGAACAGGGCGCGTGACGTGCGGCTCCCCGACCCCCACCGCTCCCGGGTCGTCCTGATCGGCGCGAGCCGCTACTGCGACCCGGCGCTGCCCGACCTGCCGGTGGTGGAGCGGACCGTCACCGATCTCGCCGGGCTGCTCACCGAGCCCCCGTACCGGCTCGTCCCCGAGAACCACTGCACGGTGTTGCTCGACGACGGCGACCTGCGCACGGTCGGCGACCGGCTGCGCGCCGCCGTCGCCGACGCCGAGGACCTCCTGCTGGTCTACTACGCCGGTCACGGCCTGGTCTCCGGGCGCCGGCACACCCTGTACCTGGCGCTGCCGGACAGCCGCTGGGAGGCGCCCGACTTCAACTCCCTGGAGTACGACAAGCTGCGCGACGCCGTCCTCGACTCCCCCGCCGAGACCAAGGTGGTCGTCCTCGACTGCTGCTTCTCCGGCCGGGCCGTCGGCGACTCGCTCAGCGGCGACACCGGGCGGATCGACCGGCTGGAGGTGGCCGGCACCTATGTCCTGACCTCCGCCCAGCGCGACCAGGTCGCCCTCGCCCTCCCCGACGAGGAACACACCGCGTTCTCGGGCCGGTTGATACGACTGCTGCGCGAAGGGGTGGTCGGCGGGCCCGAGTTGCTCACGGTCGACGACCTCTACCGCCGGCTGAGCGCCGTCATGGCCGCCGAGGGCCTGCCCACCCCGCTCAACCGGGGCGCCGGCACGGCCGGTTCGATCGCCCTGGGCATCAACCGCGCCTTCGGCGCCACCGCCGGACCCGAACTGCGCCGCCGCCACACGGCCGCCGTCGAGCAGGGCCGGGCCGGGGACTGGACCGGGGCCGCCGCGCTGCTGCGGGAGATCGTCGACGAGCAGACCCGGATCCTGGGCGCCGAGCACGAGGACACCCTGCGCGGCCGCCAGTCCCACGCACACAGCCTCGGCGGCGCCGGCAGCCCCGTGGCGGCGGCCGCTCTGCTGCGCCACCTCCTCGCCGATCAGCTGCGGTTGCTCGGCCCCGACCATCCGGACACCCTGCGCACCCGGCAGTTCCTCGCTGTCAACCTGGGGGAGGCGGGGCACCGGGAGGAGGCGGTCGGGATGCTCCGGGTGCTGCTCGCGGACCGGGGGCGGGTGCTGGGCACGGACCATCCGCACACGCTGCGGACCCGCCATCTGCTGGCCCGCAACCTGGCGTTCGCGGGCGGCCGGGAGGAGGCCCTGGCGCTGCTGCGGGAGGTGGTGGCGGTGCGGGAGCGCCTGCTGGGCCCGGAGCATCCGCACACCCGGAGAGCCCGGGAGGATCTGGCGGGGGTGAGTCATGTACGAGAGGTTCAGTGACCGGGCGCGGGACGTCGTCGACCTCGCCCGCGCGGAGGCACGGGCGCTCAGGCACTGGTACGTCGAGCCCGGGCATGTCCTGCTCGGGCTGCTCGACGCGGACGAGACCGAGGTCGTACGACTGCTCGGCACGCCCGCCGGACGGCTGCGCGTGGCGTTGACCACGGCCCTGGGCGTGGGCACGGTCGAACCGGGGGACTTCCTGCCGCTGACCGGTGAGGCCACCGCGGTGTTCGAGCTGGCGTCCCAGGAGGCCGACCGGCTCGGTCACCGGCTCGTGCAGCCCTTTCACCTCCTGTTCGCCCTGCTGGCCACCGCGAACACCGTGCTGGTGGACGTTCTCGCGGAACACCGGGTCGACCCCCGGCGGGTCCGCGCATCCTTCACCGCCCCGGCCACCCCCGCCGCCCTGCTGGACTCCCTCGTCACCCGGGCCCTCGCCGGCGCCTCGGGCATCCACGCCCCCGACCCCGCCGACGGGGCCGCCCCGCCACCCGGTCACGACCCCTACGTCTGGGCCATGAGCTGACCCGGCACGGCGGACTGTTTCCTCCTAGCCTGACCCCATGGACGTAAAACTCGCGCAGTGTTTCATCGCCGTCGACGACCATGACAAGGCCCTGGCCTTCTACCGGGACGTTCTCGGCCTGGAGGTCCACAACGACGTGGCGTTCGAGGGGATGCGCTGGGTGACCGTCGGGTCGCCGCAGCAGCCGGGCGTGGAGATCGTGCTGGAGCCGCCGGGCGCCAACCCGGACGCCTCCCCGGCCGACCGGCAGGCCATGGCGGAGTTGCTCGCCAAGGGGATGCTGCGCGGGGTGATCTTCTCCACCACCGACTGCGACGCGCTGTACGAACGGGTGCGGGAGCACGGCGGTGACGTGATCCAGGAACCGACGGACCAGCACTGGGGCGTGCGGGACTGCGCGTTCCGGGACCCGGCGGGCAACCTGCTGCGCTTCACGGAACGCCGGGACGAGTAGCCCCTCTACGATCCCCTCCATGACCATCCGCTGGACGTACGCCTTCGCCGACCGCCCCGCCGCGCACCTGGCCGCCGCCCAGGCCTTCTGGACGGCCGTCACGGGCACCTTCCTCTCCGCACCCCGCGGGGAGAACGACGAGTTCGTGACGCTGCTGCCGACCACCGGTGTCGACGCCTGCGTCAAGGTCCAGGGCGTCGACTCGGGGCCCGGCGGAGCCCACCTGGACCTCTGCGCGGAGGACGTGCCGGGGCTGGTGAAGCGGGCCCGCGAACTCGGCGCCGAACCGGTCGCCGAGCACGAGGGCTGGGCCGTACTGCGGTCGCCGGCCGGGCAGTCGTGGTGCGCGGTGCCCTGGCAGGGGGAGTCGGTACGGCCGCCGGTCGTCGCGGGCAGCCGGCTCGACCAGGTCAGCCTCGACATCCCGCCGTCCGCGTACGAGACGGAGACCGCGTTCTGGGCGGAGCTGACCGGCTGGGAGCTGCTGACCGGTTCGCTGCCGGAGTTCCGGGTACTCAGGCCGCCGGCCGGGCTGCCCGTGCGGATCCTGCTCCAGCGGCTGGCCGACGAGCGGCCCGCCACCGCCCACCTCGACCTGGCCTGCGCGGACATCGCGGCGACCCGGGCCAGGCACGAGGAGCTCGGCGCCGTCCAGGTGGCCGAGGGCCGGCACTGGACGGTCCTGCGCGACCCGGCGGGCGGCGTCTACTGCCTGACCGGCCGGGACCCGGAGACCGGCGGACTTCCCGGCCGGGGCTAGCCCCAGGGCTCCACATCCACCACGGCCGCGACCGGGATCGGCCCGTACACGTGCGGGAACTCCTCGCCGCCCGGCTCCGCCGCCTCCCACTTCACCGGTACGCCGACCCGGGCCGGGTCCACGACCAGCACCACCAGCTCGTCCGGTCCGTCGTAGGAGCCGTACAGGAAGGCGGCTATGCGCGGGAGTTGGTCGCGGGTGGAGCAGTGGATGAAGCCCTCCTCCTGGAGGGTGCGGCCGCGGGTGGACAGCTCGTAGGAGCCCCGCGCGCGGGCCTCTTCCCACAGGGAGCGCTCGGTGATGTGCAGGATGTTCGGAAGTCCGGTCATGCCGTAACGCTAGGGCGTCGCCGGGTCGTGCTTCCCGGCGCCCTCTGACGGCGGGGACTGCGGCGGCCGCTTCCCCGCACGGTTCCCGGCGCAGTCGGGATTACGACAGGGACCGGGCCCCCAGACGGGAACCCACGCGCCCAGCGTCTTGTGCCGACGCACCACTCTCTCCACGGTCTGCCCGCACTCCGGACAAACCCGCTCCTGGCTGTCCATGTCTCCAGCCTAGGCCGAAACCGAGACCTCCGGGATCCGAAGGAAACCGGCAGAACCCGGCAGAAGGGCGACGGCGAAGGGCGTCGAGCCCGCCCCCCATGGCAGGCCCCGCACGCCGTGGCAGGCGACGCGCCCCTCGAAAACGACGGGCCCCGCACGCCGTGGGGATGTGCGGGACCCGTTGGGCCGGAGCCCCCGGAGAGCCGTACGGGGTCAGGAGCCGCGCGGTTCCGGGGGCCCCGGGGTCTTCACCTGCTGCGCCGGGTCACGAACTCGGCGAGCGCGAGCAGACCGCCGGCGGACTCGGGGTCGGGCACGGCACGGGCGAGCTCCTGCATCGCCCGGGCCATCCGGTCTGCCGCCTCGGCCTGTGCCCAGTCACGGCCGCCCGCCCGCTCCACGGCCAGTGCCGTACGCGCGATCTCGTCGGCGTCGGCCCGCACCCGCGGCTTGGCGTACAGCTCGGCGAGTTCGCCCGCGGCCGGGGTACCGGAGGTGAGGGCCGCGACGACCGGCAGGGACTTCTTGCGGGCCGCCAGGTCCGCGCCGGCCGGCTTGCCGGTGCGCCGTGGATCACCCCATATCCCGATGACGTCGTCGATCAGCTGGAAGGCGAGCCCGGACTGCCGGCCGAAGCCGTCGAGCGCCGCCACCTCCTCCTCCGCCGCCCCCGCGTACAGCGCGCCCAGGGCGCAGGCGGAGCCGAGCAGCGCCCCGGTCTTGGCCTCGGCCATGACGAGCACCTCGTCGAGGGTGACCTCGCCGGGTGCCCGGTCCTCCAAGGCCGTGTCCGCGTGCTGACCGGCGCACAGTTCGAGGACGCACTGTGCGAGCCGGGCGGCGGCGGGCCCGGACGCCGGGTGCGGGTCCTCGGCGAGCAGCCGCAGGGCCAGCGCCTGGAGGGCGTCCCCTGCGAGGATCGCGTCGGCGTCGCCGAACACGGTCCACGCCGTGGGCCGGTGCCGCCGGGAGGTGTCCCGGTCCATGACGTCGTCGTGCAGCAGCGTGAAGTTGTGCACCAGCTCCACGGCGGCCGCGGCCCGCACGGCGGCCGCGCGGGCTGCCGGTCCGCCGAGCGCGTCGGCGGCGGCGAGGACGAGGGCGGGCCGGATGGCCTTGCCCGCGTCGCCGGCCGCCGGGGTGCCGTCCGCGTGCTCCCACCCGAAGTGGTAGAGCGCGATCCGCCGCATCGAACCGGGCAACGAGTCGACGGCCGCGTGCAGTTCGGGGTCGACGGACGCCCTGGCCCGCTCCAGTATGGCCGCCGCCTCGGCCCCCTCGAGGGACTCGACCCCCTCCGGCGGCACCCCCGTGGCACGCTGCTGGCGCTCCGTCACGAACTCGGCCATGGCCTCCCCCTCGCGGAGTGCGCATATGGTGGCGTCTCCGCCCCGGCTCGGCACGTACCCCGAGGGTGTACCCGCCCCGGAGGGCGGGGACACGGCCGCGAAGTGCGGAAACGTCACCTCCAGCGGCCGATCTCGACGTTCTCCAGCACGCCGAGCGCGTCGGGGACCAGAACGGCCGCCGAGTAGTAGGCCGTGACCAGGTAGTTGATGATGGCCTGCTCGTTGATGCCCATGAAGCGCACCGAGAGGCTCGGCTCGATCTCGTCGGGGATCCCGGACTGGCGCAGCCCGATGACGCCCTGGTCCGCCTCGCCCGTACGCATGGCGATGATCGAGGTGGTCCGGGCCTCGGAGACCGGGATCTTGTTGCACGGGTAGATCGGGACCCCGCGCCAGGTCGGGATGCGGTTGCCGCCGACCTCGACGGACTCGGGGACCAGTCCGCGCTTGTTGAGCTCACGGCCGAAGGCGGCGATCGCACGCGGGTGGGCGAGGAAGAGCTTGGTGCCGCGGCGGCGGCTGAGCAGCTCGTCCATGTCGTCGGGGCTGGGCACGCCGTCGTGCGGCTGCAGCCGCTGGTCGTACTGGCAGTTGCTGAGCAGACCGAACTCCGCGTTGTTGATCAGCTCGTGCTCCTGGCGCTCCTTCAACGCCTCGACGGTGAGCCGGAGCTGATGTTCGGTCTGGTTCATCGGCTGGTTGTAGAGGTCGGCGACCCGGGTGTGGATGCGCAGCACGGTCTGGGCGATGCTCAGCTCGTACTCACGCGGCCGGGCCTCGTAGTCGACGAAGGTGTGCGGGATCTCGGGCTCGCCGCTGTGGCCGGCCGCGAGGGCGACCTCCTTCTCGCCGAACTTGTTGGTGCGCTGCTCGGGGATCGCACGCAGCTGCTGAAGGTGCTCACGCAGCGAGTCGGCGCGCTCCGCTACCTGCTCGAAGTCCTGCCGGGACAGGGTCAGCACGGTGCAGGCCGTGTCCGCGCGGGCGGTGTACTCCCAGATGGCGTCCGGGTCGATCAGGCCCTGCTCGCCGAAGTGCGCGCCGTCGGCGAGGACGCCGAGCACCGCGTCGTCGCCGTACGGGCCGGTGCCGATCTTCTCGACACGGCCGTGGGCCAGCAGATAGACCTCCTCCGCCTGGCTGCCGAACGAGGCGATGACCTCTCCCGCGGCGAAGTCGCGCTGCCGGCAGCGCTGGGCCAGCTCCCCCAGCACCTCCTGGTCCTCGTACGACCGCAGGACGGGCAGCTCGCCCAGCTCCGCGGGGATGACCTCGACCCGGTCTCCGGTCTTCAGGAACGTGATACGGCCGTCACCGACCGTGTAGGTGAGCCGCCGGTTCACTCGGTACGTGCCGCCCTGGACTTCGACCCAGGGGAGTGTCCGCAGCAGCCAGCGGGAGCTGATCTCCTGCATCTGTGGAGCGGACTTGGTCGTGGTGGCCAGGTTCCGCGCGGCCGCCGTGTCCAGAGACTGCTGCGGCTTGCCCTGATCCGTGCGGACCTCTTCGCCTACCGACATAAGGAAATGCCCTCCCATACCTGCGCGGACGCCGAACTGCCCACGCATCGGTCTCACCGGCCACCCTGTCATCACGGAACGTGCTCGGGCCATTACCCGAAAGAGCGGGAATAGATCATCGAACAAGTGGGCATGCCGGGCGAATATCCGCTTACCTGACCCGCGATATGGCGACTTGTCCGGATCGGCTCGTACACGATCCGAACACCTCCGCAGGGGCTGGTCCGGGACAGCCGACTTCTGTAGAAGGTTCGGGACAAGCCAGCACAAAAGCTAAGGAGGCGGTCATGGCCCCACCCATGTCCGCGGACGCTCTCCTCGACGCGTTGCGGAGCGAGGGCGTCACGGTCGTCGAGGTCGGCGACTGGCGAGAACACAACCGGAACCACAAGGGGCCCTGGGGCCCGGTGCACGGGGTGATGATCCACCACACCGTGACCCACGGCACCGGACCCACGGTCCGGATCTGCTACGACGGCCGCCCCGACCTGCCCGGCCCGCTCTGCCACGGCGTGATCACCAAGGACGGCACGGTCCACCTCGTCGGCCACGGCCGTGCCAACCACGCGGGACTGGGTGACGACGACGTCCTGCGCGCCGTGATCGCCGAGAAGGCCCTGCCCCCGGACAACGAGGCGAACACCGACGGCAACCGGCACTTCTACGGCTTCGAGTGCGAGAACCTGGGCGACGGCGCGGACCCCTGGCCCGAGGCCCAGCTGGAGGCGGTCGAGAAGGTGGCCGCGGCGGTGTGCCGGCGGCACGGCTGGTCCGAGCGGTCCGTGATCGGGCACGCGGAGTGGCAGCCGGGGAAGGTGGACCCCCGCGGTTTCACGATGACCTGGCTGCGCGAGCGCGTCCGGGACCGTCTGAAGTGAGCCCTTGTGCACGCTCCGGGCGAGAATGACGGCGTGACCAGCGCCGACATACTCACCCCCCGGCTCCCGTCCCCGCTTGAGGAGGTGGCCGACGACCGGTTCGCCCGCCACGGCGTCCGGCTCCTCCTCAAGCGGGACGACCTGATCCACCCGGAGCTGATCGGCAACAAGTGGCGCAAGCTGGTCCCGAACATCGAGGCGGCGGCCGGACGCCCCGTGCTCACCTTCGGCGGGGCGTACTCCAACCATCTGCGGGCGACGGCCGCGGCGGGGCGCCTGCTCGGCTTTCCGACGGTGGGCGTGGTCCGGGGCGAGGAACTGGCGGCCCGGCCGCTGAACCCCTCGCTGGCGCGGTGCGCGGCCGACGGCATGCGTCTGCACTTCGTCGACAGGTCGACGTACCGACGCAAGACCGACCCTGAGGTGCTCGCCGCTCTGGCGCGGGCGACGGGAGCCGCGGACGCGTACGCCGTGCCGGAGGGCGGCAGCAACGCGGCCGCCGTACGCGGATGCCGGGCCCTGGGCGAGGAGCTGCGCGGACGGGCCGACGTGGTGGCGATCGCGTGCGGAACCGGCGGCACGCTGGCCGGGCTCGCCGCCGGGCTGGGCGCGGGGCAGCGCGCGCTGGGGGTGCCGGTGCTGCGGGGCGGGTTCCTGGCCGCGGAGACGGAGCGGCTCCAGCGGGAGGCGTTCGGGGGCCGGCGGGGGGACTGGTCGCTCGACGAGCGGTTCCACTTCGGCGGGTACGCCCGGACGACGCCCGAACTCGACGACTTCGCCAGGGACTTCGAGGACCGGCACGGGCTGGCGGTGGAGCGGTTGTATGTCGCCAAATTGCTGTATGGGCTTGTCGAGCTGGCCGCGGAGGGCGCGTTGCGGCGCGGGACCCGGGTGGCGGCGGTGATCACCGCCTGACCAGCGCTTGCGCCGCGGACTCAGGCGGCCTCCCGGTATGCCGCCGCCTCCTCCAGGTCCAGACGTCGTAGCAGCGTGCGGAGCATCTCGTCGTCGATGTAGCGGTGGTCGCGGAGGCGCACGAAGACCTCGCGTTCGGCGCTGATCATGTCGCGGGACAGCCGGCGGTAGGTGTCGTCGACCGACTCGCCGGTGACGGGGTTGGTCTGGCCGAGGCGCTCCCAGACGGCGTTGCGGCGGCGTTCCAGGACCGAGCGCAGGCGGTCGGCGAGCGGCGGTGGCAGTTCGTTGCGTTCGTCGGAGAGAAGTTCGTCGAGACGGTTCTCGGCCGCGCGGGACGCCTGCGCCTGGGCGTTGGCCTCGGCGAGGGTCTCGGCCTGCACGTCCCGGGGCGGGAACTTCATCAGGCGGATCAGCGGGGCCAGGCTGAGGCCCTGCACCACCAGGGTGCCGATGACGGTCGTGAAGGTCAGGAACAGGATCAGGTTGCGCTGCGGGAAGGGGCCGCCGTCGTGCACGGTGAGCGGGATCGAGAACGCGACGGCCAGCGAGACGACCCCGCGCATGCCGGCCCAGGACTCGACGGCGGGCGTTCTCCAGGTGGGGTTCTCCTCCCGTTCGCGGATCCGCCGGGACAGCATGCGCGGCAGGAAGGTCGCCGGGTAGATCCACACGAACCTGGCCGCGACCACGACGAGGAAGAGGGCGATCGCGTACCAGGCGGCGTCGATGCCCCGGTACGCGCCGAGGCCCTTCAGGACGACCGGCAGTTGCAGTCCGATCAGCGCGAAGACCGCCGACTCCAGCAGGAACGCGACCATCCGCCACACCGCGTCCTCCTGGAGACGGGTGGCGAAGTCGACCTCCCAGGCGCGGTGGCCGAGATAGAGGGCGACCACCACGACCGCCAGCACACCGGAGGCGTGAAACTGCTCGGCGATGCCATAGGCGACGAACGGGATCAGCAGCGACAGCGTGTTCTGGAGCAGGGGCTCCTGGAGATGGGTGCGCAGCCAGTGGATCGGCACCATCAGCGCCAGGCCGACCAGCACGCCGCCGATCGCGGCCACCAGGAACTCGCCGACCCCGTGCATCCAGGAGGCGCCCTCGCCGATGGCGGCCGCGACGGCGACCCGGAAGGCGGTGATCGCGGTGGCGTCGTTCAGCAGGGACTCGCCCTGCAGGACCGTGGTGAGCCGGGACGGCAGCCCCACCCGGCGGGCGATCGCGGCGGCCGCGACGGCGTCCGTGGGCGCCAGCACCGCGCCCAGCGCCAGCGCCGCCGGCAGCGGCAGCCCGGGCACGATCGCGTAGGCGGCCCAGCCGACGACGAAGGTCGCGAAGAGCACGTACCCGACCGACAGCAGCGCCACGGGCCGCATGTTGGCCCGCAGGTCCAGGTACGAGCTCTCGGTGCCCTCCTTGTACAGGAGCGGGGGCAGCACCAGCGGCAGCACGATGTCCGGGTCGAGCGTGTAGCCGGGGACTCCGGGAATGTACGAGACCGCCAGTCCGACGGCGACCAGCAGCAGGGGCGCCGGCACCGGGGTGCGACGCGCCGCACCCGCGATCGCCGCGCTTCCCGCGACCAGCAACAGCAGTGGCAACACGTCCAAGATCCTCGCCCGCCCTCATTTTTCGCGCGGCCACCCGCACACCCGTCGTAATCTGGCAATCATGAAACAGTGCACGCACGCCGGCGCGCTGCCGCACCCGGAACCCGAACCGCTGAACGAGACCTGCCCAGAGTGTCTCTCGCGGGGCTGGCACCCCGTCCAGCTGCGGCTCTGTCTGACCTGTGGCCATGTCGCCTGCTGCGACTCGTCACCGGGAAGACATGCGACGGGACACCACGAGACGTCCGGTCACCCCGTGATGCGGACCTTCGAGCCGGGCGAGGACTGGCGCTGGTGCTTCGTCGACCACGTCCTCGTGTGACACTGCACTAGGGCCGCCGAAGGCGGCCGTGGTGACGGTTCGACGGTTCGACGCCGGGGTACGTCAACCCGGCGCGCGCTCTTCCCAATTGGGCAAGCCGGACCCCTAGACACGGAGCGTATCCACAGGTTTACTGTGAGTGACGCCAGGGGGTTGGGGTCCCGGGACGGAAAAGTTCGGAGCGCGGTAGCGTCACCGCTGAACCACGTAGTGCGTTACCCCGGGGGGCGACCCTCGGCCCCGAAAAGCTTGTACCACCATGGAGGTGAGGGTGTCCCAGATCGCAGGCGAGCCCGCGACCCAGGACTTCGTGGAAGTCCGGCTGCCGGCTGCGGGTGCCTACCTGTCGGTGCTGCGGACGGCCACGGCCGGTCTCGCCGCCCGCTTGGACTTCACCCTGGACGAGATCGAGGACCTGCGCATCGCGGTGGACGAGGCCTGCGCGATCCTGCTCCAGCAGGCCGTTCCCGGCTCGGTGCTCAGCTGTGTCTTCCGCCTCGTCGACGACTCGCTGGAGGTCACGGTCTCCGCCCCGACCACGGACGGCCACGCCCCTTCGCGCGACACCTTCGCCTGGACCGTGCTCTCGGCCCTGGCGGGCAAGGTCTCGTCGGCCGTCGACGAGGACAAGACCGTGTCGATCAGCCTCTACAAACAGCGCGGCGCGGGACCCGGGCCGGCGTGAGGAACGGGGACGGGCCGGTGCGGGACGAAGAGCGCGGCACACGGGAGCTGTCGGCCGGGGGCGAGGACCCCGAGGCCGGCTCCCGCCGCATGGCTGACGGCATCGACGGCATCCCGGAACAGGCCAGGCCGCACCCGGAGGAACCCTCCGCGCCGGTCGGGCTGGACGGTGCCGCGCAGAGCGCGCCTCCGGACGGGCGGAACGGGGTCGCGGCCCCGAACCGAGCCGGGGCGAAGGCTCGTGGAAGGGCGACGGGCGGGACGATGAGCGAGCACGAGCGATACGCCGAGGACGAGGCGCTGGCCGCGGAGGTTGTGCAGGCGACCCAGCACGTACAACCTCAGGACCGCAGCGGAGCCCGCGCCATGTTCATCGAGCTGCGCAAGCTGAAGGACGGCAGCGCCGAGTACGCGGAGCTGCGCAACAAGCTGGTCCGGATGCACCTGCCGCTCGTGGAGCACCTCGCACGCCGGTTCCGCAACCGTGGCGAGCCACTGGACGACCTCACCCAGGTCGCCACCATCGGCCTGATCAAGTCGGTCGACCGGTTCGATCCGGAGCGGGGCGTGGAGTTCTCCACGTACGCCACCCCGACCGTGGTCGGCGAGATCAAGCGGCACTTCCGTGACAAGGGCTGGGCGGTCCGCGTTCCGCGCCGCCTCCAGGAGCTGCGTCTCGCGCTCACGACCGCCACGGCGGAGCTGTCCCAGCAGCACGGCCGCTCCCCCACGGTCCACGAGCTGGCCGAGAAGCTCGCGATCTCGGAGGAGGAGGTCCTGGAGGGCCTGGAGTCGGCCAACGCGTACTCCACGCTGTCCCTGGACGTCCCCGACACCGACGACGAGTCCCCGGCGGTCGCCGACACGCTCGGCGCGGAGGACGAGGCCCTGGAGGGTGTCGAGTACCGCGAGTCTCTCAAGCCGTTGCTGGAGGACCTGCCGCCCCGCGAGAAGCGGATCCTTCTCCTCCGCTTCTTCGGCAACATGACGCAGTCCCAGATCGCCCAGGAGGTCGGCATCAGCCAGATGCACGTCTCCCGGCTGCTGGCCCGTACGCTGGCCCAGCTCCGGGAGAAGCTGCTGGTCGAGGAGTAGGTCTTTCCGTCGAGGCCGGAGATCAGCCGCTACGCCCCGGTCCCTTGATCCCAAGGGCCTGGGTGGTAGCCGAGTTCACCAGCAGAACCAGCGAAGCGATGGCCACCACGGCCAACGCGATCCCCGCCGGGATGGCCGCGCTGTCGGCCTGCAGCAGGTTGTAGGCCACCGGCAGCGCCATGATCTGCGTGATCACCGCGGGCCCCCGGCTCCAGCTCTTCCGCAGCAGCAGCCCCCGCGCCGCCAGCAACGGCAGCAGCGCCAGCACGATCACCGTGATGCCCCCGGTGACCGCCTGCCCCCGGTCGTCCGGAGACCCGGTGAGTCCGAGGACGAGCATCCAGACCCCGCCGACCGCCAGCGCGAGCCCTTCCACTCCGCTCAGCGCGGCCGCATACGTCAGCCGTCGCGGACGGGGTCCGTCGGTTACGTCGGCCTTCTCAGCCGTAGGCGCATTGCTCACGCCAGAAGGGTAGCCCTCGCCCGAAAACGTCGGCGCCGCCCCCGCGAGGCCACGTGTTCAGACTCACGCCTCTTTCTCTTACCGGATCCCTAACACGGCCTGGGCCCGGTACTTCCCAGTAGGTACGCTGCAATCCATGCGTGCACTTCTCGTGGTCAATCCGGCGGCAACCACCACAAGCGCACGTAGGCGCGATGTCCTGATCCACGCGCTCGCGAGCGAGGTCGAACTGGAGGCCGTCACCACCGAGTACCGCGGCCACGCCCGTGACCTCGGCCGACAGGCGGCGGAGAGCGAAGACATCGACCTGGTCGTGGCCCTCGGCGGCGACGGTACGGTCAACGAGGTGGTCAACGGTCTCCTGCACGCCGGCCCCGACCCGGACCGGCTGCCCGGACTCGCCGTGGTCCCCGGCGGCTCCACCAACGTCTTCGCACGCGCTCTCGGCCTGCCCAACGACCCGGTCGAGGCCACCGGCGCCCTCCTCGACGCACTGCGTGAGAAACAGGAGCGGGTCGTCGGCCTCGGACTGACGGCCGGCACCCCCGGCACCGCGGACGAGGCGGCCCCGGCCCGCTGGTTCACCTTCAACGCCGGGCTCGGCTTCGACGCCGGCGTGGTCGGCCGGGTCGAGCAGCAGCGCGAGCTCGGCAAGAAATCGACGCACGCTCTGTATGTACGACAGGTCGTGCGGCAGTTCTTCGGTGAACAGCACCGCCGGCACGGCACGATCACCCTCGAACAGCCCGGCGCCGACCCGATCACGGATCTCGTGGTGGCGATAGTCTCGAACACCTCGCCCTGGACGTATCTCGGCAATCGCCCGATGTACACGTCGCCTAAGGCCTCGTTCGATAAAGGCATCGACGTACTCGGTCTCAGCCGCCTGTCGACCGCCGCGGTTGCCCGGTATGGCACCCAGTTGCTCACTTCGTCCCCCGAGCGCGGACCCCATGGCAAGCACGCCGTGTCCCTGCACGACCTGGACCAGTTCACCTTGCATTCGAAGGTCCCCCTCCCCCTTCAGATGGACGGCGACCACCTAGGACTGCGTACGAGCGTGACGTTCACAGGCGTACGCCGCGCACTGCGTGTGATTGTGTGAGCGGAACGGGCCAAAGTCCTTTCACTCGAACGTTTAGGCCAGGATCCACCCCATGGAAGTACGGCTGTGACCCAGTCGACACCGAGGAATCAAAAAAAACTTTCCGGAAGGGGTTGTATCCGTCGCTGAGGTTTGCGAGGCTCTACGTGGCGATCGGGACGGCCCGCAAGACCGGCCTCCACTGATCACCGGAATCCCACTTCAACTCACAGGACCCCTGCCAGGGAACCTGGCGGTCGGCCCTTCACTTGTTGAGGGATTCGTGAAAGCGTTCACATTCACAAGCAACGTGCATGTAATACCAAGGAGAGGTAGCAGCCATGGACTGGCGTCACAACGCCGTTTGCCGCGAGGAAGACCCCGAGCTCTTCTTCCCCATCGGCAACACCGGTCCTGCGCTGCTGCAGATCGAGGAAGCCAAGGCCGTCTGCCGTCGCTGCCCTGTTATGGACCAGTGCCTGCAGTGGGCGCTTGAGTCCGGTCAGGACTCCGGCGTCTGGGGTGGCCTCAGCGAGGACGAGCGTCGCGCGATGAAGCGCCGTGCCGCCCGCAACCGAGCCCGTCAGGCCACCGCCTGACGGTCCCACCCCTGGTGACAGCCTGAGCTTGGCGGCGCGTACAGCGAGTACGCATCTCCCGCCCCCGAGCCGCAGCGCGCAGTACCCCCGATGCGCTTAACAGCAGCAACGAGTAATAAGCCCCGGACCCACCAGGTCCGGGGCTCTTTGCTGTGCGCAGGGTCCCCGGCGCTGCGCCCCGGCGCCCGAAGTGCCCCCCGTTCGGGCTACTTCTGCGGCTGCACCGGAACGTCGAGGATCACCCGGGTCCCCCGCTCCGGCGCCGGCACCATGTCGAACGTACCGCCCAACTCGCCCTCCACCAGCGTCCGTACGATCTGCAGACCGAGGTTGCCGGAGCGGTGCGGGTCGAAGCCCTCGGGCAGACCGACGCCGTCGTCCTGGACGGTGACGAGGAGCCGGGACTCCTTGGTGGTGCCGCCGCGGACCGCCGTGACCTCGACGGTGCCGGTCTCGCCCTCGCGGAAGCCGTGTTCGAGGGCGTTCTGCAGGATCTCGGTGAGGACCATCGACAGCGGGGTCGCCACCTCGGCGTCGAGTATTCCGAAGCGTCCGGTGCGCCGGCCGGTGACCTTGCCCGGCGAGATCTCGGCGACCATCGCCAGCACCCGGTCGGCGATCTCGTCGAACTCCACGCGCTCGTCCAGGTTCTGGGAAAGCGTCTCATGCACGATCGCGATCGAGCCGACCCGTCGGACGGCCTCCTCCAGGGCCTCCCGGCCGCGCTCGGACTCGATCCGGCGGGCCTGCAGGCGCAACAGCGCGGCGACCGTCTGGAGGTTGTTCTTCACCCGGTGGTGGATCTCCCGGATGGTCGCGTCCTTGGTGATCAACTCGCGCTCACGGCGCCGGAGTTCGGTGACGTCCCGGAGCAGCACCAGGGAACCGATGCGGGTGCCCTTGGGCTTGAGCGGGATCGCCCGGAACTGGATCGCGCCGTCGCTGGACTCGATCTCGAACTCGCGCGGCGCCCAGCCGCTGGCGACCTTGGCGAGCGCCTCGTCCACCGGCCCCCGGGTGGGGGCGAGTTCGGCCGTGGTCCGGCCCAGGTGGTGACCGAGCAGGTCGGAGGCGAGGCCGAGGCGATGGTAGGCGGAGAGGGCGTTCGGGGAGGCGTACTGGACGATGCCGTCCGCGTCCAGCCGGATCAGACCGTCGCCGACACGCGGCGAGGCGTCCATGTCGACCTGCTGGTTCGGGAAGGGAAACGATCCGGCAGCGATCATCTGCGCCAGATCGGAAGCACTCTGGAGGTAGGTGAGCTCGAGCCGGCTCGGGGTGCGCACGGTCAGCAGGTTGGTGTTGCGGGCGATGACCCCGAGAACCCGGCCCTCACGCCGTACCGGGATGGACTCGACCCGTACGGGGACCTCCTCCCGCCACTCCGGGTCGCCCTCGCGGACGATCCGGCCCTCGTCCAGGGCGATGTCCAGCATGGGACGGCGGCCCCGCGGGACCAGATGGCCGACCATGTCGTCCTGGTAGGAGGTGGGGCCGGTGTTGGGGCGCATCTGCGCCACCGAGACATAGCGGGTGCCGTCCTCGGTGGGAACCCACAGGACCAGGTCGGCGAAGGAGAGGTCGGAGAGCAGCTGCCACTCCGAGACCAGCAGATGGAGCCACTCGAGGTCGGAGTCGTCGAGGGCGGTGTGCTGGCGGACCAGTTCGTTCATGGAGGGCACTCTGCGAGCGTACCCGCGGGTCTGTTCATGGCCTAAAAGCGGCCGGAAGCACCCGCGGGCCGCGGCGCCTGGGAGGGACCCTCAACCCTCCCGGCACCGCAGCCCGGAGCAGCAACGGCCACGGGGTGTGCGGTCCCGATCGGCCGAAGGCGAGGACCCGGGGCAGTCAGGGCAGAGAGCTCCGGTTCCTCGGTCCGTCCTCCTGTGCGGGGAAGACGGAAGAGTGTGATGACTGTGTCGTACGGTCCCGCCGTACTCCTTCAGTCCTCGTACGCAATTGTGGACTAGACCACGGTGTGTGTCCATGCGTTGGAGACTGTTGACAGCCGACGCGAACGCAGCGTAGCCCGCCGGAGGCGGCTGTGGGGCCCGAAGCGGAGCGGCAATTTCCGACACCCCGGCAGGCGGGCGGGATTTTTCCTTGATTCACCCGTTCTGACGTATTCACGTAACCTCGCACTTGTCCCCTTTTCCTGCACCCGCTCCCGGGGTGAGGGGGGCTGGTTCTGTTAGATTGGTCCCATCGGATTGGTCTAAACCACATAGACAGAACGGCAGGCCCAGCGTGGAAGTTGTCATCGTTCCGGACGCCGCCGCGGGTGGCGAGCTGATCGCCGAGGCCATGGCCCAGCTGCTCCGCCGCAAGCCGGACGCGCTGCTCGGGGTCGCCACCGGCTCGACCCCGCTGCCCATCTACCAGGCGCTCACCGCCAAGGTGCGGTCCGGTGCCGTGGACACCTCGCGGGCGCGGATAGCCCAGCTCGACGAGTACGTGGGGCTGCCGGCCGAGCATCCGGAGTCGTACCGGTCGGTGCTGCGGCGCGAGGTGCTGGAGCCGCTCGGGATCGGGATGGACGCGTTCCTCGGCCCCGACGGCGCGGCCGAGGACGTGCAGGCCGCCTGTGAGGCGTACGACGGGGCACTGGCGCAGGCAGGCGGCGTGGATCTGCAGTTGCTCGGGATCGGGACGGACGGGCACATCGGTTTCAACGAGCCGTGCTCGTCGCTGGCCTCGCGGACGCGGATCAAGACGCTCACCGAGCAGACCCGGGTCGACAACGCGCGGTTCTTCGACGGCGACATCTCGCAGGTGCCGCACCATGTGATCACCCAGGGGATCGGGACGATCCTGGAGGCGCGCCATCTGGTGCTGCTCGCGACGGGTGAGGGCAAGGCCGACGCGGTCGCGGCGACCGTGGAGGGGCCGGTCGCCGCGGTGTGTCCCGCGTCGGCGCTGCAGTTGCATCCGCATGCGACGGTGGTGGTGGACGAGGGTGCCGCGTCGAAGCTGAAGCTTGCCGACTACTTCCGGTACACCTTTGTCAACAAGCCCGCTTGGCAGGGGATTTAGCGGATCCGTCCGCCGGGTGCGGTGCGCTGCGGGCCGACCGTCGTGGCGGGTTGCCCGCGCCCACGCGGCGGAGCCGCATATCGACACAGCCCCGCCCCCCTGACGGGGCGTTACAGCGGACGGGGCGCTCCCGCTAGCGGGGGGCCATGACCTCCGCCGCCGCTGTGCCGCAGACCTGTGCCGCGCCATGGGTCGCGATGTGCAGGGCGCCTCTGGCGGGGGCCTGGGGGACGCCCATCTCGACCACGATCGTGTCGGGGCGGGACTTGAGGAGTACGTCCAGGGCCGCGGTCATCCAGGGGTGGCGGTGTTCGTCTCGGAGCACTGCCACGATCCTGCGGTCCCCGGCCGCCGACAGGGCCTCCTCGCCGGCGTGGTCACCCGTGAAGTCGGCCGTCTCCGTGCCGGGCAGCCGGCGGGAGAGTTCCGCCGCCACGCCCCAGGGGGTCTCCGTGCCCACCGCGATGTTGGACACCGGGGTGAACACGGCCACGAAGGGGGCCGAGGTCAGGGGCGGGCAGGGGTCGACGCGCGTCACATCGAGTGCTCGGCGGGCCGCGACCAGGCCGATGTCGGTGGCCGTGGGGTCCGGGTGGGCCCGCTCCGTCGTCGCCGTCCAGCGGGCCAGTGACCGTACCCGGTCCGCCGCCTCGGCCAGGCGCTCCTCGGGGAGTTCCCCGGAGCGGACCGCCGCGACCAGGGCGTCGCGCAGACGTCGTACCGTCTCCTCGTCCGCGAGACCGCCGCCCACGCAGATCGCGTCGGCGCCGGCGGCGATGGCCAGGACGCTGCCGTGTTCGATGCCGTACGTCGCGGAGATGGCCTGCATCTCCATGCCGTCGGTGACGATCAGGCCCTCGTAGCCGAGTTCGCCGCGCAGGAGGTCGGTGAGGATCGTGCGGGAGAGCGTGGCCGGCCGGTCCGGGTCCAGGGCCGGGACCAGGATGTGCGCGCTCATCACGGCGCGGGTGCCGGCTGCGATGGCGGCGCGGAAGGGGGCCAGCTCACGGGCGTGCAGGACGTCTGCGGTCGCGTCGATGCGGGGCAGCGCGAGATGCGAGTCGACGGCGGTGTCGCCGTGGCCCGGGAAGTGCTTGGTGCAGGCCGCCACCCCGGCCGACTGGAGGCCGGTGACATAGGCCGCCGTGTGGCGGGCGACCAGGGCCGGGTCGGCTCCGAAGGAACGGACACCGATGACCGGGTTGGCCGGGTTGGAGTTGACGTCGGCGGACGGGGCCCAGTTGAAGTTCACCCCGCAGGCCGCGAGGCGGCGGCCCAGTTCGAGGGCGACCTCCCGGGTCAGTTCCGCGTCGTCGACGGCGCCGAGGGCGTGGTTGCCGGGGAAGGAGGAGCCGGTGTGCACCTCGAGGCGGGTGACGTCGCCTCCCTCCTCGTCGATCGCCACCAGGACGTCGTCCCGTTCGGCGCGCAACTGGGCGGTGAGGGCCGCGAGTTGTTCGGGCGAGGCGATGTTGCGGCCGAACAGGCCGACGGCGGCGAGGCCTTCACCGAGCCGGCGCAGCAGCCAGTCGGGGGCGGTGGTGCCGGTGAAGCCGGGCTGGAGGACCGTCAGCGCGTCGCGCGTGAGTGTGTCCGTACCGCTGGCGAGTGTCGTCATCGGGTGGCGTTATCCCTTCACGGCGCCCGCGGTCAGGCCCGCGGCCATCTTGCGCTGGACGAGGAGGAAGAGGACGACGATCGGCACGGCCATCATGGTGGAGCCGGCCATCATCGGGGCGTATTCGGTGCCGTGCTTGGTGGTGAAGTTCGCGAGCCAGACGGTCGCCGTCTGGTGCTCCTGGCTGAGCAGCATCAGGGCGTAGATGTACTCGTTCCAGGCCTGGATGAAGGCGTAGACCGAGGTGGCGACCAGGCCGGGGGCCAGCAGCGGGAAGACCACCCGGATGAAGGCGCCGGTGCGGGAGCAGCCGTCGACCATCGCGGCCTCCTCCAGCTCCTTCGGGATGTTGACGATGAAGCCGCGCATGGTCCACACCGTGAACGGAAGGATGAAGGTCAGATAGGTGATGATCAGGCCGGTGAGCTTGTCGTACTGCCCCAGGTCGTTGAGGAGCAGGAAGACCGGGATGATCATGGCGACCAGCGGGACCATCTGGACCGCGAGGATGCCGACGATCACGACCTTGCGGCCGCGGAAGGCGAACCGGGAGATGGCCAGGGCGGCCAGCAGGCCGACGACCATGCCGATCGCCACGACGGACAGGGAGACGATCATGCTGCGGCCCACCGGGCCCCAGAAGTCGGCGATGTCCAGCGCGCGGCGGAAGTTGGACAGGGTCAGGCCCGTGGGCAGCAGGCTGGGGTCCGGGTCGATGGCGTCCTTCGCCGGCTTGAACGCCGTGTTCAGCATCCAGTAGACGGGGAAGCCGACGACGACGAAGACGAGAAGGCCTAGGAGGTTCCAGCCCAGGCGGGGTCCCCTGCGGGCGGCGGCGGTGCTCATTCGACCTCTCCGATCTTCAGCATCTGGCGCATGTACACGGCGACGACACCGAGCAGGAGGAGCACGGTGAGCAGGGCGATCGCGGAGCCCTGTCCGTAGTTGTTGACCACGAAGGCGCGGTCGTAGGAGTAGGTGGTCAGCAGCTGGAACTCGGGCTCGGGGTGGCCGCCGCGCATCACGAAGACCTGCGGGAAGACGCCCATGTCCCAGATGACCGACAGGGTCGTGAGCATCACGATGATCGGCTTGAGGATGGGGAGCGTGACGTAACGGAAGACGCCCCAGGCGCCCGCGCCGTCGAGGCGGGCGGCCTCCTCCAGCTCCGCCGGGACCTGGGTCAGACCGGCGCTCAGCGTGATGACCACGAAGGGCACCGCTCCCCAGACCACCAGGAGCATGATCACCGCGAGTCCCTGGGGTCCGCTGGCGAACCAGTTGTGGCCGATCAGGTCGACCCCGGGGACCTTGCTGAGCAGGGCGTTGAGGATGCCGTAGTCGGAGTCGAAGAGCCACTTGAAGAGCGTGGTGGCGACGATGACCGGCATGCCCCAGCTGGCCACCAGCACGATGTTGACCAGGGTCTTCACCCAGCCGGAGACCCGCTGCAGCAGCAGGGCGATGAGCATGCCGACGACCATGGTGGAGACCACGCTGCCGACCGCGAAGACGATCGTGCGCAGCACGACCTGCCAGAACTCGGTGTCGCCCAGCACGTCGGAGAAGTTCCCGAACCCGACCCACTCGGCCGACTTGAACCCCCACAGCTGGGACTGCCCGAACTCCTGGAAGGAGAGGGCGATCAGCCGGTAGAAGGGGTAGCCGAGCACCAGCCCGAGAATCGCCAGGCAGGGCGCGAGCAGCAGCCAGGGGACGGCGGGGCCGCCCGATCTCCGGTCGGTTCGTGGTCGTACCGGGGTGCCCGACGGTGGCGCCGGCCGCGGCGCCGGCACCTTGGCAGGTGTGGTCGTATCAGCGGCACTCATCGCGCGCTCCTAAACAGTTCAAGAAACGTCAGGCTGAGGCGCCTCTCAAGGGGCGCGGGGCGGTATCCATGTGCGGCTGCCGCCGCGCGGGCGCGACCAGCCCCAACCGGACCCGCAGCCGCCCCACGACCCGACGCGGCACCTTCTGAACTCACCCACCCGCCGGACCCGCCCCCCGTCGGCAGGTCCGGCCGGTGTCCGACTACTTGGTGTTGATGACCTTGTCGATCGCGGCGTCCGCGGTCTTGGCGGCCGCCTCGACCGTCTGCTTGCCGGTGCCGATGTTCTGCAGCATGGTCTGCAGGACCTGCGCCTTCTCGACCTGGCCCCAGCCCGGAGCCATCGGGACGAACCAGTTGGACTCGGCCGCGGTGGCCGGCACCGCGGTCGCCGGGTCGTTCTTCAGCGTCGCGAGGTCGGTCTTGTTGTTGGGCAGGTTGCCCTTGGCCATCAGGCCCTTCTGACCGGAGGGACCGGTGAACGCGTTGATCCACTCGGCGGCGACGCCCTGCGCCTTGGACTTCACCGGGATGGCGAGGTCGGAGCCGCCCAGGAAGACCGGCATGTTCTTGCCGGACGGGCCGGGCATCACGAAGTTGACGAGGTTGTCCTTCAGCTTGCCGCCGGTCTTGTCGTTCTTCGGGTCGGCCGCGGTGGCACCCTCCCACGCGGCGCCGAAGATCATCGACGACTTGCCCTGGCCGTAGACGATGTACCGGTCGGACTCGTCCTTGGTCTTGTCACCGTGCATGTACTTGTCGATGACGTTCTTGAACTCGGTGAGGCCCTTGATGGACTCGGGCGAGGAGAGGTTGCCCTTCCACTGGCCGCCGGACTCCGCGGCGATGGAGCCGCCGGCGTCGTAGACGAAGGACATGGCCGCGTACCAGTCGCGGGTGGGCTGGTACCAGGCGCTGAACTTGCCGCCTTCCTTCTTCTGGATCTTGTCCAGGTCGGCGGTCAGCTCGGTGTAGGTCTTCGGGGTGGTCTTGACGCCGGCCGAGGCGGCGATGTCCTTGCGCCAGTTGGCGACGCGGCCACCGGCGTAGTACGGCACGCCGTAGGTCTTGCCGTCGTAGGTCACCGAGGCCTTGAGGCCGTCGAGCCACTGGCCGGAGTTGGTGAACTGGGAGGCGTCGACGGGGGCGAAGGCGCCCTTGACCATGTAGCCGAGCATCTCGGTGTTGCCCATCTCGACCACGTCGGGGGCCTTGTCCGTGGCGAGGACGGCGTCCAGCTTGGTGTTCTTGTCCGGCCAGCCGTAGTACTCGTGCTTGATCTTGATGCCGGGGTGCTTCTTCTGCACGGCCGCGTCGGCGGCCTTCACCAGGTCGGGCCAGTTGTTCTGGGCGTCCACGGTGAGCCAGACGGTCAGCTCCTTGGCGTCCGCCCCCTGCGCCTTGTTGTCGTCCTTCTTGTCACTGCCACACGCCGCGATGGAGACGACCATGCCCGCGATACCAATCGCGGCTATCAGCTTGCGCTTCACGCCACCCTCCTCAGGGATGCCACATACCCCCCTGCCTCCCCGCGCGAGCGTTGGGCCGGGACCTGGACCAATGGTGTAGACCAGTGCGGGAAGCTTGGCCCAGA
The DNA here is from genome assembly GCF_055567535.1 of Streptomyces sp. NPDC026538. Taxonomy (NCBI): domain Bacteria; kingdom Bacillati; phylum Actinomycetota; class Actinomycetes; order Kitasatosporales; family Streptomycetaceae; genus Streptomyces; species Streptomyces sp. NPDC026538. Next base: position 596,841 of record NZ_JBVHQG010000005.1, on the reverse strand, counting down.
CCACCAGGCCTGTCAAGGGTGGTCGAATGGGCTCCGACCAGCCGTTATGCGACCTACATATGCAGGAACCTTTAAGTAAGAAGCCCTCGAAAACCCGGGGCGCGGACGAGACAATTCCGGTAGACCACTAGAGTGGTGGACTAGACCAAAAGAGCCCGCGGCGGTATACAGAGGGGATCACGCAGCGTGCTGGGGATATCCCGGTACGCTGCCGTGCCACGAAGTGGCCGGATCAGGAGCCGGGAAGGCGGAGCATGAGCACCGACGTCAGCAGTGCGGAGAACGAGAGCGGGACAGCCGTCCGTACCGCGCGTGTGCCCAAGTACTACCGCCTGAAGAAACATCTCCTCGAAATGACGGAGACACAGGCGCCCGGCACCCCGGTCCCGCCCGAGCGCACACTGGCCGCCGAGTTCGACACCTCCCGCACCACCGTCCGCCAGGCCCTCCAGGAGCTGGTCGTCGAGGGCCGCCTGGAACGCATCCAGGGCAAGGGCACCTTCGTGGCCAAGCCGAAGGTCTCCCAGGCACTCCAGCTGACCTCGTACACCGAGGACATGCGCGCCCAGGGCCTGGAGCCGACCTCGCAGCTGCTGGACATCGGCTACATCACCGCCGACGACCGGCTCGCCGGCCTGCTCGACATAACGGCGGGCGGGCGCGTGCTGCGCATCGAGCGGCTGCGCATGGCCAACGGCGAGCCCATGGCCATAGAGACCACGCACCTGAGCGCCAAGCGCTTTCCGGCCCTGCGCCGTTCCCTGGTCAAGTACACGTCCCTCTACACCGCCCTCGCCGAGGTGTACGACGTCCACCTCGCCGAGGCCGAGGAGACCATCGAGACCTCGCTGGCCACCCCGCGCGAGGCCGGCCTGCTCGGCACCGACGTGGGCCTGCCGATGCTGATGCTCTCCCGGCACTCCCTGGACCGCGAGGGCCAGCCCGTGGAGTGGGTGCGCTCGGTGTACCGCGGCGACCGCTACAAGTTCGTGGCCCGGCTGAAGCGTCCCCGGGACTGACGCGGGGCGCCTTTCACAGAATCGACATGCCGATAGCCGGACAGCTACTTCCGCTCCGGTGACGCCGTGACCTAGATTGCCTGCGCATTACACAGGCGAACGGTGAGGGGACGGAGCCGCGGTATGTCGGATGTACCTGAAGTGAGGCAGCCGGTGGTGACACCGATACGCGTGGTCATCACCGTCTGCCTCGTCGCGCCCTTCGTGGCGATGCTGTGGGTGGGCTCCTACGCCAAGACGGACCCGACGTTCATCGGGATCCCGTTCTTCTACTGGTACCAGATGCTGTGGGTCCTGATATCCACCGCGCTCACGATGACCGCGTACCAGCTGTGGCAGCGTGACCAGCGCGCCCGCAAGTCCGAGAGCACGAGCGGGGGTGCGCAGAAGTGAAGGACGGTGTGAACGGCGTCGCGCTCGGCGTCTTCATCTTCTTCTTCCTGGCCGTCACGGCCATGGGTTTCCTGGCCGCGCGGTGGCGCAAGGCCGAGAACGAGCACTCCCTCGACGAATGGGGCCTGGGCGGCCGGTCGTTCGGCACCTGGGTCACCTGGTTCCTGCTCGGCGGCGACCTGTACACGGCGTACACCTTCGTCGCCGTACCGGCGGCGATCTACGCGGCGGGCGCGGCCGGCTTCTTCGCGGTGCCGTACACGATCCTCGTCTACCCGCTGATCTTCACGTTCCTGCCCCGCCTGTGGTCGGTCTCCCACAAGCACGGCTACGTGACGACCTCGGACTTCGTGCGCGGGCGCTTCGGCTCCAAGGGCCTCTCGCTCGCCGTCGCCCTGACCGGCATCCTGGCGACGATGCCCTACATCGCGCTCCAGCTCGTCGGCATCCAGGCCGTCCTCGACGTCATGGGCGTCGGCGGCGGCGACGGCACCAACTGGTTCGTGAAGGACCTCCCGCTGCTCATCGCCTTCGGCGTGCTGGCGGCGTACACCTACTCCTCCGGTCTGCGGGCGCCCGCGCTCATCGCGTTCGTGAAGGACGGGCTGATCTACCTCGTCATCGCGGTGGCGATCATCTACATCCCGATCAAGCTGGGCGGCTTCGACGACATCTTCGCCAAGGCCGGCCACGCGTTCGCCCAGGTCAACCCGGCCACCGGCAAACCACGCGGGGCGCTCGCACCACCCGAGGCCGGGCAGTGGACCTACGCCACCCTGGCCCTGGGCTCCGCGCTCGCGCTGTTCATGTACCCGCACTCGATCACCGCGACGCTCTCCTCCCGCAGCCGTGACGTGATCCGCCGCAACACCACGATCCTGCCGCTGTACTCCCTGATGCTGGGCCTGCTCGCGCTGCTCGGCTTCATGGCCATCGCGGCCGGCGTCAAGGTCACCAACGGCCAGCTGGCGATCCCCCAGCTGTTCGAGAACATGTTCCCGGACTGGTTCGCGGGTGTGGCCTTCGCGGCGATCGGCATCGGCGCCCTGGTCCCGGCGGCCATCATGTCCATCGCGGCCGCGAACCTCTTCACCCGCAACATCTACCGGGACTTCATCAAGCCGGACGCCACACCGAAGCAGGAGGCCCAGGTCTCCAAGCTGGTGTCGCTACTGGTGAAGGTCGGCGCGCTGGTCTTCGTGCTCACCATGGACAAGACGGTCGCCATCAACTTCCAGCTGCTGGGCGGTATCTGGATCCTGCAGACCTTCCCGGCCCTGGTGGGCGGCCTGTTCACCCGCTGGTTCCACCGCTGGGCCCTGCTGGCGGGCTGGGCGGTCGGCATGGTCTACGGCACGGCCGCGGCGTACGGCGTGGCCTCCCCCACCCAGAAGCACTTCGGCGGCTCGGCCAAGGAGATCCCGGGCATCGGCGAGATCGGCTACATCGGCCTCACGGCGTTCGTGATGAACGTGGTGGTGACCGTGGTCCTGACATTCGTCCTGAAGGCCCTCAAGGCCCCCGAGGGCATCGACGAGACCAAGACGGAGGACTACACGGCGGACGCGGGCGACCCGGGAGTGGAAGCCGAACTCCCGCCGGCTGTCGCGGAGGGCGCACACTAGAGCACCCCGACAGGAGCGCGGGGCTGTATCAATATGCGGCTCCGCCGCGTATGCGCGAGCAACCACCCACAAACCGCAGCGGGCCGCCGAAAATCAAGCACAACGGCGGCCCGCTGTCGTGCACACTCACGCGCATGACGATCCTGATCCGGGAAGCGCAACCCACGGAATACGACATCCTCGGCGAACTGACAGCTGAGGCCTACCTCCGGGACGGCCTCCTCGACTTCGGCGAGAGCGATTCCTATCTCACCGAACTCAGGGACGTCGCGAAACGGGCAGCCGCGGCCACCGTTCTCGTCGCCGTGAACGGCAACGCCCTCCTCGGCGGAGTCACGTTCGTCCCCGGTCCCGGCCCGATGGCCGACCTCGCCGTCCCCGGAGAGGCCGAGATCCGGATGCTCGCCGTCGACCGGGCCGCCCGCGGCCAGGGGGCCGGCGAGGCGCTCGTCCGCGCCTGCGTCGACCGCGCACGCGCTCTGGACGGCTGCGAGAAGGTCGTCCTGTCGACCCAGCGCACCATGGAATCCGCCCACCGGATCTACGAACGCCTCGGCTTCGTCCGCACACCCGAGCGGGACTGGAATCCCTTGCCGCAGCTGGACGACATCACTCTCGTCACCTATGAGTTGACGCTGCGAGACGGTTCGCGACACAACATGTGGGGGTGACACCGCGACCCGGCACTAGATGTATGCTCATGCTCGCTGTCGCCGCAGGGGAATCCGGTGCGAATCCGGAACTGTCCCGCAACGGTGTACTTGCGCACATCTGTGCACAAGCGTCAGTCCGAGGACCTGCCGACAGCACGCCCGGCCGTCCGGCCCGGGTGTTCTGACGTCCGGGTCTCGTGGAGTGGGCCGGGGACGCGACACGCGTGCGTGCGCTCGTGTGCTGCCTCCTGCCCTCCGCCAGGCCCCGTGCCGAGCGAGGGAGAGCCCCACGTGACCATCGCGCCAGCCGAACCGGCTTCAGCGACCATCTCTGTGGACGAGGACGGTCCCGGCACCGCGTTGCTGCGGACCCTGACCGGGCTGACCGCCGACCTCCCCGACGCCGACCCCGGCCGGGTCGCCGCCGCCGCGTTGCGCGGCCGGTCCGCGCGGGCCGACGAGTCGGAGTTGCGCGAGCTGGCCACCGAGGCGGCGGCCGGTCTCATCTCCGAGGACCCCGCCTACTCCCGGCTCGCCGCCCGGCTGCTGACGATCTCGATCCGTGCCGAGGCCGCCTCGCAGGGCGTGACGTCCTTCACCGAGTCCGTCGCCGTCGGACACCGCGAGGGCCTCATCGCGGACCGCACCGCCGAGTTCGCGCGCCTGCACGCGGCCCGCCTGGACGCCCTGGTCGACCCGGACGCCGACGACCGTTTCGGCTACTTCGGACTGCGCACCCTGCACAGCCGTTACCTGCTCCGGCACCCGATCACCCGCAAGGTCATCGAGACCCCCCAGCACTTCCTGCTCCGGGTCGCCGCCGGCCTCGCGGATGACACCGTGCTTGATTCGAAGACGGGCACTCACGCCCTGGACGAGGTCGCCGCGCTCTACCGGCTCATGAGCCGCCTCGACTACCTCCCCTCCTCCCCCACCCTCTTCAACTCCGGCACCCGGCACCCCCAGATGTCGTCCTGCTATCTCCTCGACTCCCCGAAGGACGAGCTGGACTCCATCTACGACCGGTACCACCAGGTGGCCCGGCTCTCGAAGCACGCCGGTGGCATCGGTCTCTCCTTCTCCCGGATCCGCTCCCGCGGTTCGCTGATCCGCGGCACCAACGGGCACTCCAACGGCATCGTGCCGTTCCTCAAGACGCTCGACGCCTCGGTCGCCGCGGTGAACCAGGGCGGCCGGCGCAAGGGCGCGGCCGCGGTCTACCTGGAGACCTGGCACTCCGACATCGAGGAGTTCCTGGAGCTGCGCGACAACACCGGTGAGGACGCCCGGCGTACGCACAACCTGAACCTCGCGCACTGGGTCCCGGACGAGTTCATGCGCCGGGTGAACGCCGACGGGCAGTGGTCCCTGTTCTCCCCGGCCGACGTGCCGGAGCTGGTGGACCTGTGGGGCGACGCGTTCGACGCGGCCTACCGCAAGGCCGAGGCCGATGGGCTCGCGCGCAAGACCATCCCGGCCCGTGACCTGTACGGCCGGATGATGCGCACCCTCGCGCAGACCGGCAACGGCTGGATGACCTTCAAGGACGCGGCGAACCGGACCGCGAACCAGACGGCCACGCCTGGCCATGTCGTCCACTCCTCCAACCTCTGCACGGAGATCCTGGAGGTCACGGACGACGGCGAGACGGCGGTCTGCAACCTGGGCTCCGTGAACGTCGGCGCGTTCGTGGACACGGCGAGCGGTGACATCGACTGGGAGCGGCTGGACGAGACCGTCCGTACCGCGGTCACCTTCCTCGACCGGGTCGTCGACATCAACTTCTACCCGACCGAGCAGGCGGGCCGCTCCAACTCCAAGTGGCGTCCCGTGGGCCTCGGTGCCATGGGCCTGCAGGACGTCTTCTTCAAGCTGCGGCTGCCCTTCGACTCCGCCGAGGCCAAGGCGCTCTCCACCCGGATCGCCGAGCGGATCATGCTCGCCGCGTACGAGGCCTCCGCCGACCTCGCCGAGCGCGGCGGCCCGCTGCCGGCCTGGGAGAAGACCCGTACGGCACAGGGTGTGCTGCACCCCGACCACTACGGCGTCGAGTTCAGCTGGCCGGAGCGCTGGGCGGCGCTGCGCGCGCGGATCGCGACGACCGGTCTGCGCAACAGCCTGCTGCTCGCCATCGCGCCCACCGCCACCATCGCGTCGATCGCCGGTGTCTACGAGTGCATCGAGCCACAGGTCTCGAACCTCTTCAAGCGCGAGACGCTGTCCGGTGAGTTCCTCCAGGTCAACTCCTACCTGGTGCAGGAGCTCAAGGACCTCGGCGTCTGGGACGCCCGCACCCGGGAGGCGCTGCGCGAGGCCAACGGCTCGGTGCAGGACTTCGCGTGGATCCCGGCGGACGTCCGGGCGCTGTACCGCACGGCGTGGGAGATCCCGCAGCGCGGTCTGATCGACATGGCCGCGGCCCGCACCCCGTACCTGGACCAGGCCCAGTCCCTGAACCTGTTCCTGGAGACGCCGACCATCGGCAAGCTCTCCTCGATGTACGCGTACGCCTGGAAGTCGGGCCTGAAGACGACGTACTACCTGCGCTCGCGCCCGGCGACCCGGATCGCCCGTGCCGCGCAGGCCCAAGCCACCGTTCCCGCCCAGCAGACGGCCCCCGAAGACGCGGTCGCCTGCTCCCTGGAAAACCCCGAGTCCTGCGAGGCCTGCCAGTAATGACCAGCAACACCAAGGCTGCGACATCCAAGTACCTGCTCGACCCGGGCTTCGAGCTGACTCTCCGCCCGATGCGCTACCCGGACTTCTACGAGCGCTACCGGGACGCCATCAAGAACACCTGGACCGTCGAGGAGGTGGACCTCCACTCGGACGTCGCCGACCTCGCCAAGCTCAGCCCCTCCGAGCAGCACCTGATCGGCCGCCTCGTCGCCTTCTTCGCGACCGGTGACTCGATCGTGGCGAACAACCTGGTGCTGACGCTGTACAAGCACATCAACTCCCCCGAGGCGCGGCTCTACCTGAGCCGCCAGCTGTTCGAGGAGGCCGTGCACGTCCAGTTCTACCTGACCCTCCTGGACACCTACCTCCCCGACCCGGAGGACCGCACGGCCGCGTTCGCCGCGGTGGAGAACATCCCGTCCATCCGGGAGAAGGCCGGGTTCTGCTTCAAGTGGATGGACTCGGTGGAGAACCTGGACCGGCTGGAGTCCAAGGCCGACCGCCGCCGCTTCCTGCTCAACCTGATCTGCTTCGCCGCGTGCATCGAGGGCCTGTTCTTCTACGGCGCCTTCGCGTACGTCTACTGGTTCCGCAGCCGGGGTCTGCTGCACGGTCTCGCCACGGGCACCAACTGGGTGTTCCGTGACGAGACGATGCACATGAGCTTCGCGTTCGACGTGGTCGACACGGTCCGCAAGGAGGAGCCGGAGCTCTTCGACGACGAGCTTCAGCAGCAGGTCACCGACATGCTGCGGGAGGCCGTCGAGGCGGAGCTGCAGTTCGCCCGTGACCTGTGCGGTGACGGCCTGCCCGGCATGAACACCGACTCGATGCGCCAGTACCTGGAGTGCGTCGCCGACCAGCGGCTCGGCCGCCTCGGCTTCGCTCCGGTGTACGGCTCGGAGAACCCGTTCTCCTTCATGGAGCTGCAGGGCGTTCAGGAGCTGACGAACTTCTTCGAGCGGCGCCCGTCCGCGTACCAGGTCGCGGTGGAGGGCACCGTCGACCTGGACGAGGACTTCTGAGCCTGCTGCTCCCCGCGGTCCTCGTGGGCCTCCCTGATCTGCCGGTCGATGCGCCTGTCGCGCAGGACGCCGAGCACGGACGGGAGGGCCATGAGGACCAGGATGCCGAGGACCAGGACCATTCCGACGAGACCTTCGATCTGGTTTCCGTTCATGGACACCACTGTCGCGCCGAATACTCCTTACCGTGAGTGGCAGCACTGCCATGCACCCTCGAATTACTGCCAGCGACGAGGCACACTGGCAGCATGCTGACGAACGTGGCCGCGGTACTCCTGGACGGTGTGCACCCCTTCGAGCTCGGAGTGGTCTGCGAGGTCTTCGGACTCGACCGCTCCGACGAGGGGCTGCCGGTGTACGACTTCGCGGTGGTCTCGGCGGAGGGGCCGTCGCTCGGCACCCATGTGCCGGGCCTCACCGTCTCCACGCCGTACGGTCTGGACCGGCTGGAGGAGGCCGATCTGATCGCGGTGCCGGCCTCGGACTCCAATGTCGAGCGGGGCTACCCGCCCGAGCTGCTCGACGCGCTGCGCCGGGCGGTGGAGCGGGGTGCCCGGGTGCTGAGCGTGTGTTCCGGCGTCTTCGTCCTCGGCGCGGCCGGGCTGCTGGACGGGCGCCGGTGCGCCGTGCACTGGCGGCACGCGCGGCTGCTGGGCCGCCGTTTCCCGCACACCCGGGTCGAGCCGGACGTGCTGTACGTCGACGAGGACCCGGTGATCACCTCGGCGGGCACCGCGGCCGGTATCGACGCCTGTCTGCACATCGTCCGCAAGGAACAGGGCCCCGAGGTCGCCAAGAAGATCGCCCGGCGGATGGTGGTGCCCCCGCACCGGGACGGCGGCCAGGCCCAGTACATCGAGCGCCCGCTGCCGGAGGGCCCCTGCGACACGGTCGGCGAGGTGCTGGCCTGGATGGCGGAGCATCTCGACGAGGAGGTCACCGTCGAGCAGCTGGCCGGCCGCGCCCTGATGGCCCCGCGCACCTTCGCCCGCCGCTTCCAGCAGGAGACCGGCACCACGCCGTACCGCTGGATCCTGCGGCAGCGGGTGCTGCTGGCCCAGGAGTTGCTGGAGGGGACCGACGAGACGATGGACGCCGTCGCGGGCCGCACCGGCTTCGGTACGGCGGCCGCGCTGCGGCACCAGTTCGTGAAGGAACTGGGCACCACGCCGAACGCCTACCGGCGCGCGTTCCGGGGCCCGCAGGCCGCCTGAGCGCGCGCCGGTATCAGGAGTCACCCGCCGGTAGGCCGGTCACCAGGGCACGGGCGTGAGCAGCAGCCGCTGCGGCCGCAGGGTGATGCCCACCCGGGTGGCGTCATCGGAGCCGGGGACCTGCTCGAAGCGGTACCTGGCGCACAGCGCCGCCGTGATCAGGCTGAGTTGGGTCATGGAGAAGTGGTCGCTGGGGCACTTGCGGTTGCCGACGCTGAAGGGGCTCATGGCGTACTTCGGCACTTCCCGGGCCCGCTCCGGAAGCCAGCGGTCCGGGTCGAAGTCGAGGTGCGCGTCGTACGAGTGGGCGTCCCGCTGGATGGCGTAGGGGCTGTAGACGATGTCGGCCCCCGCCGGAATGCGATAGCCGCCGAGCTCGGTGTCGGCCTTGGCGCGCCGCGTCAATATCCATACGGCCGGCCGCAAACGCATCGCCTCGACGACGACATTGTTGGTGTGCGTGAGCTGCCGAACGTGCTCGAATCCAACCGGTCGACCTCCTGTCACGGATTCGACCTCGGTCCGTACCTTCTCGGCGTGTTCCGGATGTTCGGCGAGGACCTGGAGCAGCCACATGATCGTGGAAGCGACAGTTTCGCTACCGGGGGTGAGTATCGCGACGACCTGGTCGTGGATCTCCTGTTCCCCGATGGGCTCGCCATTCTCGTCCTTCGCCGCCAGCAATGCCGTCAGCAAATCGTCCGGATTTTGACCAGATGCCCGGCGCTCGGCGACGATCTCGTCGACGAGGAGATGCAAATCGGCCAGTGCCCGGTTGAATTCGCGGTTGGCCGGCAACGGCAGCCGGTACAGCGGACCGAGTGGTACGACCATCCGCCGGTACATACCGCGGAACACGCTCGCGAGGTCGACGCTCAGCCGCTCCGCGCGCTCGTCCATGTACTCGCCGCGCAGCAGGCAGCGGGCGGCGATGCGGACCGCGACCCGGAAGGACTCCGAGGTGCAGTCGACGGTCTCGCCGGGCTGCCAGCGCTCGGTCAGCGCGTGCGCCTCCTCCTCCATGATCGGCCCGTAGTCGGGGATCGCGGAGAGGTTGAACGCGGGCTGGATGGTGCGGCGCTGGCGGCGGTGGCGGGGGCCGTTGGCGGTGGCCACGCCCTCCTTGCCGAGCAGTCCCTCCAGGGACTCCCAGAGCGGGCCGGCGATGATGAAGTCGGGGTTGAGGGCGAGGGCCCCGGTGAGCGCCGGGGTGGTGACGGCGTAGACCTCCTTGGGGCCGAGGCGCAGGCGCACCATGTCGCCGTCGGCGCGCAGCCGGGACATGAAGGCCAGTGGGTCGCGGACCAGCTGCCAGCCGTGGCCGAGCATCGGCACACCGCCGCCGGCGAGGGGCGGTTCGCGCAGTTCACCGTGTTCGGAAGCCTCCGCGGTCGCGGGCTTCACGGACTCGACGGTCATTTCTCACCTGCCGCTTCGTTGTTGACGTACGGGGGCGTGGACCGGTCGTCCCAGCTGTCGACCATGTATCGGCCGGATTCGTGGTGGAACCAGTAGACGGAACTGAACCAGTTCCGCATATTGGCGACACAGGCCAGGACCGCGGCACCGAGTTCCTTTCCGCGCACGGTGCCGTCGTCGAGCTGTTCGGCAAATCGATGAGCGGTCCGCTCGGCGTCCAGGAATTCGCTTATGCATTCCCCGACGCGTCGCCCGACTTCCTCGACCGCCTTTTCCAGGCTCATTCCCTCGTGGGTGACGAGACTGATTCCGAGATTGTGCACCTCATCGCCCGCTATTTCCTTGGGCAGCGAGCAGAGGTCGTTGTACCAGGCCGCGAATTCCTGACTGAGCAACGCCGGACGGCGGTATGCAGGGTTCTTGCGCACGGCGTCCGGGAGTTCTGTCCCGGCACTCGGCTCAAGGAGGTCCGTCCATATCCAGTGGGCGAAGGTCAGGCGCCGCAGGGCGAGGTATTCCTCCACCTCCGGGACGTATCCCGTGGTGCGGTTGCGGTACTCGCGGTCGTAGGCCTCGATCACCTCGTGGAAGTGGCGGGCGAACCGCTGGTTCCAGGTCCCCGGCAGGAACGAGTACAGCCGGGCGACACTGTCCGCGAACCCCGCGACCAGGGTGTCCGGGTGGTGCAGATGGTGCAGCGGCGCATCGAGGGCCGTGTGCAAACGGAACCTCAGCCGCCGCCAGTCGGCCGCGCGGCCGTGCACGACGTCACGGTCGTGCCGGTCGTCCCAGGCGAAGAACCAGGCGCTGTAGTCGCATATCGCCTGGATCACCTCGTCGGACGCGCCCAGGTAGTACCCGGCCATGAGGTCGGTATAGCAAAGGCCATCGGCATATTCCTGCACCTTGTCGGCCGGCATCAGCCGCTTTTCCAGCAGCCAGAGGCGGGTCTTCTCCTGGAGCTGTGGCCAATACGGATGCAGTTGCCGAGGAAACTCGGCCTCGATCACGGGCAGGGCGAGTTGTGGTGGAACCGCGATCGCCGTCGGCGTCGATGTGGTGCTGTGTGAGAAAGCGTGCACGAACATACCCCTCTCAGCCGCCAGGTGCGCACACCCCTCCCGCTGTGCCGGGCGTGCGCCGTTGCGTATCCCCGCACTTCCATTCAGCACCACAACTGACCGGTCTGGGAACGGATTTGCTCCATTCACTACCCCACGATGCCGCGAATCTCCCCTTGTGTGACTGATTAGGAATCGCTAGGGGCGCACAAAGGATCGAATGTACGACGGACAGGCGAACGAGTCTGACCGAACATGACGAACGCCTGGCCGGGGCGATCCCGACCAGGCGTCACAACCGTCCTTGTCCGTCTCAGTCGTTGGCGACCACGGGGTAGCGGGGCTCGTTCTCGGCCATCTGCCGCAGGGCGTCCTTGCGCTCGCGCTTGGAGAGCCGGTCGATGTACAGGTACCCGTACAGGTGATCGGTCTCGTGCTGCAAACACCGAGCGAAGTAGCCGGTGCCGCGCACCTTGATCGGGTTGCCCTGCTCGTCCTGGCCGGTGACCTCGGCGTAGTCGGGCCGGGCCAGCGGGGCGTAGGCGGTCGGCACCGAAAGGCAGCCCTCGTTGCTGTCGTCCAGCCGCCGCTTGTCCGCCGGCAGGTCGACCAGCTTCGGGTTGCACACCACACCCACGTGCCGGGCGCCCTCGTCGTCCTGGCAGTCGTAGACGAAGACCTTCAGGTCGACGCCGATCTGGTTGGCGGCGAGGCCGACGCCCTCGGCGGTCCGCTGGCTGGCGAACATGTCGGCGACCAGCTGCGCCAGCTCGTCCCCGAACTCGGTGACGTCCTTGCACTCCTTGTGCAGCACCGGGTTCCCGACGACGGTGATGGGCCGCGAGGTCCCCCGCGCACGCCAGGCGTTCTCGCGCTCCTCGGTCCCCTCGGTGTCGACGACGAACCCGTCGTCATCCACGGGGAGCACGCCCACGTGCTGCTGATCGGTGTCCTGCTGCGCCATGACCGCGGTAAGCCTTCCTGGGTAAAACAAGGGGGATGTTGCTGATACAGGGTACGGGGAGTGGCCTGTCTTTCAGGGGCGCGGGACTATGTCCGATATGCGGCTGCCGCCGCGTGGGCGCGGGCAACCACGACGAATCCGCACCCGAAACACGGCCTCAGCAGACCTCTTCCAGATCCCGCCAGTCCCGGGAGTCAGGGCTGTCCGCGACCCACCCGTCCAGCAACCCCCTCACCAGCGCAGCCGGCGCAGCCACCCCGCACTCCCGCTCCGGTACCCACAACTGCCCGTCCGTCCGGTGTCCCAGCGGCCCCGGATGCCCCGGCTCACTGTGATCGTGGGGATCCAGATGCACCCCGTCGCCCTCGTCGGACGGCATCCGCGACTCGGAGCACATCCGGCACAGCAGCCGCACCGAGGAGGACCAGTCCTCCGCCGCGAACCCGGCGTCGCCGGCCAGCTGCTCCAGCGCGTCCCGGTCCGCCTCCGTCGCCGCCTCCAGCAGCACCACCCAGGTCGGCACCGGCGACGGCGCCCACAGCTCGATCTCGTCGAAGACGGGGTACGCGTGCCCGGTCGCCGTGGTGCGCTCGCCGTGCGGCACCCCGTCGTGCAGCACGACCTCGCCCCAGCGCCGCCCGGACGACGGCAGCGGGATGGACTGCACCTCGATGCGGGCGGGGTCCAGCCGCCGCCCCCACACCACCTCGGCCTCCCCCTCCGGGGACAGCCGTACGGCGGCGCTGCCCAGGTCCATCCCGTCCGGCTCGGCGGAGGCGGTGGCACCGCCGGGCACCCGCAGCCCGTACGCCTGCCAGGCCCGCCGGGCCAGCGGCCAGTCCTGCAGTGCGGTCGCGGCGATCCCGACGTTCCACCAGTCGGGCGCCCCGGCCTCCCGGTCGAGGAGGGCCACCGCCCGCAGTCCGGCGGCCCGCGCCTGCTCCCAGTCGTGCCGGAACTTGTGCAGCAGGGCGAGGTTGAACCAGGACTCGGACAGCCAGGGTTCCAGGTCGGCAGCGCGTGTCAGCAGTTCGCCCGCGTCCTCGTACCGGCCGTCGCCGATGAGCGTGAACGCGCGGTCGGTGGCCTGCCGCCAGGAGGCGGAGGGCCGGTGCCGTCCCTTGCCGAAGATCCTCACGATTCCCGCCTGCCAGTTCCATTTCCGCACAGTGGGCTGGCTTGTGCCCCCGGACATCACCCTCTCCCTCGCATCCAACCACGTACGACGGGAGGGCCGCTCATTACCCATGGGTTACCCAGCCGCGCGCAAGGTCAGACAGTCTCTGGAGAGCACGCGGGCCAGGGACTCCACGACCTCGGGAGCGTAGTCCCCCGCGGTGGCCAGCCGTAACTCCTCCAGCGCGGTCAGCGGCCCGCCGGGCCCGGAGTCCCGGGTCTTCTCCTCGTACGCGTTGACGACCCGCACGATCCGCGCGGCGAGCGGCTGCTCCCGGTACGGGTCGGCCTGCCGCTCCACGACCACGGCGACCGCCGCGTCCACCCCGGTCTGCCGTACGACGGCTCCGCCGAGCAAGGCTATCCGGCGCTGTTCCGCCGGCGCCAGGGCGGCCGTGGCCCCGGCCGGCACCGGGTCGACCAGGCTCAGCTGGCCGATGTCGTGCATCAGCGCCGCGTACTCCAGCACGGTCAGCTCCGCTCCGGACAGCCCCAGGTCCCGCCCGACGGCCTGGCTCAGCGTGGCGACCCGGCGGGCGTGTCCGGCCGGGGTGTACCCCGCTATCTCGGTGGCGCGGGCCAGGGAGGCGATGGTCTGCCGGTAGGTGGCCCGGACGGCCGCGTACCGGCGCAGGGACAGCTGGGTCAGCAGGAGGGGCAGGCAGAAGACGGGCAGCGCCCAGAGGCCGACGACGGCGACGGCCAGCGCCATCACCGCGCCGGTGGCGCAGACGGCGGACCCGATGCCGAGCAGTCCGCGCAGTTCGTCCCGCAGCAGCGGCCCGAACGGCCATCCGGAGCGGGAGTGTGCCTGCGCGGCGGCGAGGACGGCGTCGCACAGCGCGGTGAGCACCAGCAGCGCGATCAGCAACAGCGCGTACGCCGGTCCACGCCACTGCTCCAACACGCCCCTGCTGTAGAGGGGTTGGAAGCAGACGGCGGCGAAGCCGACGGTGAGCACCCGGCGGGCGAGCCGGTCGAGGGTGGGCCGGCGGCCGTCGGCTATGTGGGGCACGCTGCCGAGCAGCGAGGCCGCGCAGACGACGGTGACGATCTGAAAGGCCCCGTCGTGCGTGGTGGCCCCGCCATCGGCACCGAGCAGGGCGTAGGCGAGCCCTCCGGCGGCCGCGAGCGGAGCGGCCTCCAGGGTCTCGGTCCCGGTCCGCCGGCTGAGCTCGCCGACGGCGACGAGCCCCCCGAAGGCGAGCGCGATCTCCCCATCGGCGAGTCCCGCCCAGAGCGTGCCGCCGAAACAGCCGAGGACGAGAAGGAGCGCGGCGCCCCGGATGCCCCGGAGGACGCCGGGAGGACGGAACCCCGATCCGGCGGCCCCACCGGCAGCCCCGGCTCCACCGCCGGGGAACCCGGCCGGACCACCACCGAGCCCACGCCCGCCGTCGTCGGCGGTGGCCCCGGACGACCCCTCCCGCGTGGACCCCGCAGTCGCGGCGGCGTCCGGGGCCGTCCGGTTCGGGGCGGGCGAGGGGTCGTCGGACGTCATGGGGTCCCCCGGCCCACGCTCTGGGCCTCGCCGATCGGACGACTGGGAACCGGTGGGTCGGGTGGGACGTCGTCGGCGGTCACCGCGGGGTGCCAGCCCTGTCTGGCCAACGCCCGGGCCAGGGCGTCGACGGCCCGCGCGTCGAACTGCCGGCCGGCGCAGCGTCGTAGCTCCTGCACCGCCACCGCCACCGGCCGGGCCCGGCTGTAGGAGCGGGTCGAGGTCATCGCGTCGAACGCGTCGGCGACGGCCACCACGCGCGCGGACTCGGGGATCTGACTGCCGGCCAGACCGTAGGGGTAGCCGCTGCCGTCGATGCGCTCGTGGTGGTGGAGGATCGCCGCCCGGGCCTCGCCGAGGAAGGAGATCCCGCGCACCATCTCGTGGCCGTACTCGGGATGGAGCTCGATGATCCGCCGTTCGTCCGGGGTGAGCGGCCCGTCCTTGCGCAGCAGCCGGGTCGGGACGCCCAGTTTCCCCACGTCGTGCAGGATCCCGGCGAAGCGGAGCACCTCCACCCGCTCGTCGTCCATGCCCAGCTCGCGCGCGATCATCACGGAGGCCTGTCCGACCCGCTCACTGTGCCCGCGGGTGTAGCCGTCCTTGATGTCGACGGCCTGTACGAGCGCGCGGATGGTGGCCTGGTGGGCGGCCCGTTCCCGGTGGTACTGGGCGAACGCCCACCAGGACACGCACATCGGCAGCAGGACGAGCAGCGCGGCGACGGGACCGAAGGGGCTGCGCCAGAGCACGGCCATCATCAGCCCGGCGAGCCCGTGCGCCCCGATCGGCGCGAGGGAGCGGGAGAGCAGCCCGCGCCAGGCCCGGCGTGCCGGCACGCGCTCGGCCAGGGCGAGGATCCCGCCGTCCAGCAGTGCGAGCACCCCGCAGAAGGCGAGTACCGCAGCCGCACACGGCAGCAGCGCGTACGGGAAGTCGCAGCCCACGACGGAGTCCCGGCCGCCCAGGGCCCAGTGGACCCGCCCCGCTCCCCACACGGCGAGCGTCAGTTCGGCGGCCCGCCAGATCCGCCGTAGCGCCCGTGGCCGCTGCTCGACGTACGAGAGCAACGCACCCGGCAGCGGTACCAGCGCGGCGGCCGGCGGTGGCAGCAGGAAGGCACCGGCGAGCAGCACCGGGTAGAAGGTGCCGCCGAGCCGCCGTCGTACGACGTGCTCGCAGACCGCGTACAGCGCGGCCAGCAGGGCCACCGCCCACCAGGGTGTACGCAGGGCGGGCAGGGGCAGCAGACAGCACAGGGCGCAGAGGGCGACACAGGCCACGTAGGCGCGCACCCGTGCCGGAACCGCCTCCATCTCGCCCCTCCCCCGACCATGCCTGTCCAGGCTCCGGAGCCTAGGCGGGAGCCGGAGGGGCCGGGGGTTATGACCGGAGGATTAGCACATTCGGGTGACGGACCACCGGGGGCGGCACCGTCCGGCGAGGAGCGCTCAGCTCTCCTGCGGGGCGACCGGAGAGGCCTGTGTGACCGGTGTGGTCTGGGTGGCCGTGACGTCGTGCTCCGGGACGGCCTGGCCGGAGCGGATCAGGTCCAGCCGCCCCAGCACCTTGGCCCGCAGGTCGCTGGGCACGTCGTCATGGCCGCAGCACCGCTTGACCAGCTTCTTCACGGCCTGCTCCAGCCCGTACTTCTCCAGGCAGGGGGAGCACTCGTCGAAGTGCTGCTTGAACTTGACGCGATCGACGTCCGGCATCTCACTGTCGAGGAACTCGTACAGATGATCGAGTACCTCACCGCAGTCCGTCTCGTGCGGCTCTCCGCAGCTCATGAGCCCGAGCCTTTCGCTTCGTTCGACTCCCCGGCGCCGGCCGGGACGAGTCCGCGCTCACGCGCGTAGTCCTCCAGCATGCCGCGCAGTTGACGGCGGCCCCGGTGCAGCCGGGACATCACCGTACCGATGGGTGTCCCCATGATGTCCGCGATCTCCTTGTACGCAAAGCCCTCTACGTCGGCCAGGTAGACGGCGATGCGGAATTCCTCGGGGATCGCCTGCAGCGCCGACTTCACATCCGAGTCGGGCAGATGGTCGAGCGCCTGCGACTCCGCGGAGCGCAGACCGGTCGACATGTGCGACTCGGCGCGGGCGAGCTGCCAGTCCTCGATCTCCTCGGCCGCGGAGCGCTGGGGTTCGCGCTGCTTCTTGCGGTACGAGTTGATGAAGGTGTTGGTGAGAATGCGGTACAGCCAGGCCTTGAGGTTGGTGCCCTCACGGAACTGGTGGAAGGACGCGTACGCCTTGGCGTAGGTCTCCTGCACCAGGTCCTCGGCGTCGGCCGGGTTGCGCGTCATGCGCAGCGCGGCCGAGTACATCTGGTCGAGGAATTCCAGCGCGTCCCGCTCGAAGCGCGCGGTGCGCTCCGAGGTCGACTCCGCGCTCGTGCCCTGGCCCTCGGGCAGCTCCGCCTGGCCGTTGTCGGTCCCTGCGTCGGTCCCAGTGACCGGACCCACCTCCTCAAGATCCAGGGCGGGACCGAAACCGATCCCACTCGACTCGGAGGATAGAACACGACCCGTGCCTGCCGCCGCTCGAATAGGAGCGGTCTTGGCCGCGTGCAGCACTGTCCAGTCCAGGTCAGCGCTGCTGTTGCGGCTCGGGCAGATGGTCGAACCCATGCGGCGGACTTCCTCTCCTTCGGCGTCGGCGCTGGTGCCCCAGCACTTCTGTCCGCTTAAACATGGGCCCGCCGCGCAACATTCCCGGGCGTCACCCGAGGATCGCCATCCACTCGACGACGGCGTCCGTGATGATGGTCACTGCCTGTTCCGGCTCGGTGTCTGCCCTTTTGGGCACCGCGAACCCGTGATCGCCGTACGGCACCTCGACCAGTTGGTAGTCGCCGGCCGGGAACTCGGCCGGCTTCCCGAACGGGTCGTTGCCGCCCTGGACGACGAGCGTGGGCACCCCGGCTCCCAGCAACTCCGCGGCCCGCGACTTCTCCGGGCGGCCCGGCGGGTGCAGCGGGAAGCTGAGCGCGAGGACGGCGGCCGCGCCCAGCTCCGTGGCGGTACGGCAGGCGACCCGGGCTCCGGCGCTGCGCCCGCCGGACACCACCGGCAGCCCGGGCGCGGCGAGCGCCGGCCACACGCCCCGCCAGCCCACGTCGAGCGTCTTCGGCGCCGGGGCGACCTTCTTGCCGGCGACCCGCCAGGGCTGTTCGACGAGCGCGACGGTCACACCGTGCTCCGGCAGCGCCGCGGCGATCGCACGCAGATCGCGGGCCTCGATGCCGCCGCCCGCCCCATGGCTCACGGCGAGCACCAGCCGCGCGTTCTCCGCCTCGTGCCAGGTGATGCGGGCGTCCCCCGCCTCCGTACCGACGATCTTCGAAGTGGTCACGCCAGAAGGCTAGAAGAGCGGAAGGCCGGAGAGGCTAGAAGAGTGTGCTCTCTTCCGGTGCCTCCAGCTCGGTCAGCAGTTCCGGGCCGTTGTTGCGGACGTTGCTGACGGCCGTGGCGACCGGGTAGGCCCGCATCAGGCCCTCCGGCGGCGGGGCGAGCAGCGAGCGCAGTTCCTCGACGTCCGTGCGGGCCGGGTCGAGCCAGGCGTCCCAGCGGTCCGGGGTGAGCATCAGCGGCATCCGGGGGTGGATGTCGGACAGCGACCGCGGGCCCTCGGCGGGCGCCACCGCCAGCGGCGAGGTCTCCGCCTCCGTGGTGATCACCGAGCAGGTCACCCACCAGGCCAGCGGATGCTCGTCGGGCAGCGTCCGGTCCCGCCAGAACTCGTACAGCCCGGCCATGGCGAACACCGAGCCGTCGGCGGGGAGCACGAAGTACGGCTGCTTGCGCGGCCGTTTCTTCCTGCCCTCGACCTCCAGCTCCCGCTCCTCCTTGGCGGTGACCCACTCGTAGTAGCCGTCGGCGGGCAGGATGCAGCGGCGGGCGGCGAAGGCGCGGCGGTACGACGGCTTCTCGTGCACGGTCTCGGCGCGCGCGTTGATCATCCGGGCACCGCCCTCGGGCGACTTGGCCCAGGACGGCACCAACCCCCACTTGAGCCTGCGCAGCTGACGGACCGGCCGCTGGTCGTCCGCGTCCTTCAGGGGCCGGTCCAGAACCGCGTAGACCTCCTTGGTGGGGGCCACGTTGTAGTCGGGCGCCAGAGTCTCCTCGGGCTCCCACTTCTCGACCTCGAAGATTCCGGCCAGGTCCTCGGGCCTACGACTCGACGCGTACCGTCCGCACATCTTCACAACCCTACATTTCACTCCCAGGACTGAAGCCGGGACGACGGAATCGGCGCCGGGCCACCCGGGGCAGGTCAAGCACCTCTGGCCTACGTGCCGGTCAATGGCTCAGGCCGATACGCAGCTCAGGCAAACATCCGCAAGTAGGGCAAAATTCCGCTGCTTCCCTCCTTCCAGCCCGGGCGCAGTTCGGTGCCGGCCCGGGTCCCCGCCGGGCCGGCCCGGCGGCGCAGTGACCGGGCGTTCCTCGGCGCGCCGTCGCCCTCGTCGAACTGGTCGTGGGCCTCGGCCTGTTGGGGCAGGGCGAGGTGGACGGGCCGGCCAGGTGCCGCTGTCCGTCGGCCGGCGGCCTGTATCCCGTCCAGACGGATCTGGACGTGAAGCCGGGTGCGGTGACGGACCTGGCCCCGGGGCGCACTACGTCGAGCCGCGGCACAACACCGTGGTGCTGCTCGGCGAGGACCGGTCGCCGGCCTGCCGACGGCGGTGGACCGGCGCAGCGGGGAGGTGAGCGGCACGGCACGATCCGATCCGGGACCGCGGACAGTGATCCGCGACCGAGCACAGTGGTCCCGGCCCGTGGCCGGTGATACGGGGACGTTCCCTCTCTCATGGCCGTTGACATGCCGACCACACATACATACGTGTCAGACTGCCGACTCCGTACGACGAGAGGGAACGACCGCAGACCATGGACACCAGCACAGCGACCTCTCTCTGGGACGAGCTGACCGGCACCCAGCCCGACCCGGACCTGTGGGTGGTGATCGCGACACTCGCCGCCGCTGCCGCCGTGGTCGTCCCGCACACCGTGTGGCGGATATCCCGCAACGCCATCACGATCGCCCACGAGGGCGGCCACGGCCTGGTCGCCCTGCTCACCGGCCGCCAGCTCACCGGCATCCGGCTGCACTCCGACACCAGCGGCCTCACGCTCAGCCGGGGCAAGCCGCACGGTCTGGGCATGATCCTCACGGCGGCGGCCGGCTACACCGCGCCCCCGCTCCTGGGCCTGGGCGGCGCGGCCCTGCTCGGCGCCGGCCGCACCACTCTTCTGCTGTGGGTCGCGACGGCCCTGCTCATCGCCATGCTGGTGATGATCCGCAACGCGTACGGCGTCCTGACGGTGTTCCTGACGGGCGGCGCCTTCCTGCTGGTGTCCTGGCTGGCGGGACCCCAGGTGCAGGCGGCGTTCGCGTACGCGGTGGTCTGGTTCCTGCTGCTGGGCGGGGTACGCCCGGCCTTCGAACTCCAGGCGAAGCGGTCACGGGGCGGCGCCGGCGACTCGGACGCGGACCAGCTGTCCCGCCTGACCCATGTACCGGCGGGCCTGTGGCTGTTCCTGTTCCACGCGGTGTCCCTGTGTTCCCTGATCGGCGGAGGCCGCTGGCTCCTCGGAATGTGAACCAGCCGACGCGGGCGCCAACCAACCGAAGAACACAGCCGACCTGAGCGCAGCCACCCCAGGGGCGCGGGGAACGGCGCGACCAGCCCCCACACCGCCGCACCCGAACGACGGCCTCCCCGCGAAGCGACCCGCACACGAACAACGGCCCTCCCCCGCGGAGCGACCCGCACTCCCACCGCCCCCGCGCACTAAAGTGACCCCATGGCCGCAAACCCCACCGCACCAACCGCCCTCTGGCCCGCCCCCCACGCAAGCGGGGCCGTCGACGCGACGGTCCACGTGCCGGGGTCCAAGTCGGTCACCAACCGCGCCCTCGTCCTCGCCGCCCTCGCCTCCGAACCCGGCTGGCTGCGCCGGCCCCTCCGGTCCCGGGACACCCTGCTGATGGCCGGCGCTCTGCGGGCGATGGGCGTCGGCATCGACGAGACGGTGTCGTCCAGCTCCTCCGTCGCGGGCGGCCCCGGCGGCGCCGGCGAGGCATGGCGCGTGCTCCCCGCCGGCCTGCGCGGCCCCGCCACCGTCGACGTCGGCAACGCCGGCACGGTGATGCGCTTCCTCCCGCCCGTCGCCACCCTCGCCGCCGGCGACATCCGCTTCGACGGCGACCCCCGCTCCTACGAGCGCCCCCTGCACGGCGTGATCGACGCCCTGCGCGCCCTCGGCGCCCGTATCGACGACGACGGCCGGGGCGCGCTCCCGCTGACCGTGCACGGCAGCGGCGCCCTGGAGGGCGGCCCGGTGTCGATCGACGCCTCGTCCTCGTCCCAGTTCGTGTCGGCCCTGCTGCTCTCCGGCCCACGGTTCAACCAGGGCGTGGAGGTCCGCCACATCGGCCCGAGCCTCCCCTCCCTTCCGCACATCCGGATGACCGTCGACATGCTGCGCGCGGTCGGCGCCCAGGTGGACACCCCGGAGTCGGGTGGTGAGCCGAACGTCTGGCGGGTCACCCCGGGCGCCCTGCTCGGCCGGGACCTGACCGTCGAGCCGGACCTCTCCAACGCCCAGCCGTTCCTCGCCGCCGCCCTGGTGACGGGTGGCAAGGTGCTGATCCCGGACTGGCCGTCGCGGACCACCCAGCCGGGTGACCGGCTGCGCGAGATCTTCACCGAGATGGGCGGTTCCTGCGAACTGACCGAGTACGGCCTGGAGTTCACCGGTTCCGGCCGGATCCACGGCATCGATGTCGACCTGGGTGACGTGGGCGAGCTGACCCCCGGTGTCGCGGCGGTCGCCGCGCTCGCCGACTCCCCCTCCACCCTCCGGGGCGTGTCCCATCTCCGTCTCCACGAGACGGACCGGCTGGCCGCGCTCACCAAGGAGATCAACGAGCTCGGCGGTGACGTCACCGAGACCGCGGACGGCCTGCACATCCGCCCGCGCAGGCTGCACGGCGGGGTCTTCCACACCTACGAGGACCACCGCATGGCCACCGCCGGTGCGATCATCGGCCTGGCCGTGGAGGGCGTTCAGATCGAGAACGTGGCGACCACGGCGAAGACCCTGCCGGACTTCCCCGACCTGTGGACCGGGATGCTCGGGAGCGACGGGGCCTAGGGGCGTACGACCATGCGCCGCTACGGCAAGCACACCGACGAGGACGACATCCGCCAGCGTCCCAACCGCAAGGGCACCCGGCCCCGTACCCACATCCGCCCCGCGCACGAGGGCGCGGCCGAGGGCATGGTCCTCACCGTCGACCGGGGCCGGCTGACCTGCCTGGTCGGGGACCGTACGGTCCTGGCGATGAAGGCGCGTGAGCTGGGCCGCAAGGCGGCGGTGGTCGGTGACCGGGTGGCCCTGGTGGGCGACCTGTCCGGCAGGAAGGACTCCCTGGCCCGGATCGTGCGCATCGAGGACCGGACGTCCGTGCTCCGCCGCACCGCCGACGACGACGATCCGTTCGAGCGGGTGGTCGTCGCCAACGCCGACCAGCTGGCGATCGTCACGGCCCTGGCCGACCCGGAGCCGCGCCCGCGTCTCATCGACCGCTGCCTGGTCGCGGCCTTCGACGCCGGCCTCACCCCGCTCCTGGTCATGACCAAGTCGGACCTGGCCCCGCCGGACAAGCTCCTGGAGCTGTACGGCGACCTGGACATCCCCTACGTGGTCACGAGCCGCGCGGAACTGGAGACGGGCGACGCGGCCCGCGTGGTCCAGGAACACCTGGACGGCAAGATCACGGCGTTCGTCGGCCACTCGGGTGTCGGCAAGACCACGCTGGTGAACGCCCTGGTCCCCGAGGACCTCCGGCGTACGACGGGTCATGTGAACGCGGTGACCGGCCGCGGCCGCCACACCACGACCTCGGCCCTGGCCCTTCCCCTCACCGTGGCCGGGGGCACCTCCCGCTCGAGCAAAGCCGAGAGCGGGGGAGGCTGGGTCGTCGACACCCCGGGCGTCCGCTCCTTCGGGCTGGCGCACATCGACCCGTCCCGGGTGATCCTCGCCTTCCCCGACCTGGAGCCCGGCACCGTGAACTGTCCGCGCGCGTGCAGCCACGACGAGCCGGACTGCGCGCTGGACGCGTGGGTCGCCGAGGGCCACGCGGACCCGGCCCGCCTCTACTCCCTGCGCCGGCTCCTCGCGACACGCGAGCGCAAGGACGGCGACTGACCACCGCGTTGTTTGTCCTGACCCGAGTTCGGTAAGTGCATAATCGCACCGAGCTGGACTTACGGGAGGACGGCACATGGCGTGGCTGCTGGTGATCGTGGCCGGAATTCTGGAGACCGGCTTCGCCGTGTGCCTCAAGCTCTCCCACGGCTTCACCCGTCTCTGGCCGACGATCGCGTTCGCGTCCTTCGCCCTGGGCAGCTTCGGGCTGCTGACCCTGTCCCTCAAGAAGCTGGACGTGGGCCCGGCGTACGCGGTGTGGACAGGCATCGGGGCGGCGGGCACGGCGATCTACGGCATGATCTTCCTGGGCGACCTGGTCTCCACCTTGAAGATCATCTCCATCAGCCTGGTGATCGCGGGCGTGATCGGCCTCCAGCTCTCGGGCTCCACCCACTGAACCGGCCGCGCGCCACCCGGCTTTCACACCGGCTGCCGCGAAAGCGCCGCCCGGACCAGCTCCGCCACCCCGCCCTCCCCCGGCGGTGCGGCCACACACGACAGCGCGAGCCGCACCACGAGCTCGCACGACCGGGCCAGCTCACCGTTCCCCCGCACGGCTCCCGGTCCCGACAGCACCGCCACCGCCCGGTCCCGCACGATCTGCACGAAGTCCCCGGGCGTGGGCAACGGCCCGTCCGCCCTCCGCTGCGCCGGCACCGCCGAGGAGGGCGGCACCGCGGCCGGCGTCGGCGACGGCAACCGCTCGCTCCAGCACCCCGTGAGCATCGCCCGTACCAGCGCGTTCTCACGCGCCGCCGCGGCCATCCACTCGGCCGTCGCCGTCAGGCGTTCCCGCATCTCGGTATGGCTGCCCAGCGCCCGCTCCACCCCCGCGAGATACCCGTCGGCCTCCCGGCGCACCAGCGCCCTCGCCAGGCCTTCCTTGCTGCCGAACTCGTTGTACAGCGTCTGGCGGGACACCCCGGCCGTCACGGCCACGTCGACCATCCGCACGGCGGCCCACGGGCGGCGGGCGAGCGCCGTGTACGCGGCGTCGAGCAGGGAATCCCGGGCTGCAGGCATCATCGCCTCCTGGGGCGAGCGACTCTGCGCCCAGATTTGACGCGCACGATCCCACTGTCAAGGGTTCGCGAAGGCACCAGGGGGCGCCCTTCGGCCAACCCGCGCGGGCGCACCGAGGTCGCCGCTCACCGCCCGATCGCCGCACGGTCACCCACCGAGTCCCCGACCTCCCCGCGACATCCCCGTATCCGCCCCATCCCCGTGTAGCCCCGCCCCCACCCCGGCAGATAGCGTTCGTCACATGCCGGACTACCACGATGACCTGCGGCTCGCCCACGTGCTCGCGGACGCGGCCGACGCCGCCACCATGGACCGCTTCAAGGCCCTCGACCTCAAGGTCGAGACCAAGCCGGACATGACCCCGGTGAGCGAGGCGGACAAGGCGGCCGAGGAGCTGATCCGCGGCCAGTTGCAGCGCGCCCGCCCGCGGGACGCGGTCCTCGGCGAGGAGTACGGCATCGAGGGCACCGGCCCGCGCCGCTGGGTGATCGACCCGATCGACGGCACCAAGAACTACGTACGCGGTGTCCCCGTCTGGGCGACCCTGATCTCCCTGATGGAGGCGGCCGAGGGCGGCTACCGGCCGGTCGTCGGCGTGGTCTCGGCACCCGCGCTGGGCCGCCGCTGGTGGGCGGCGCAGGGGCACGGCGCCTACACCGGCCGCAGCCTCTCCTCCGCCTCCCGCCTGCACGTCTCCAAGGTCTCGACGCTGTCCGACGCTTCGTTCGCGTACTCATCGCTGAGCGGCTGGGAGGAGCGGGGGCAGCTGAACGGCTTCCTGGACCTGACCCGGGAGGTGTGGCGCACGCGCGCGTACGGCGACTTCTGGCCCTACATGATGGTCGCCGAGGGGTCGGTGGACATCTGTGCCGAGCCGGAACTGTCCCTGTGGGACATGGCGGCCCCCGCGATCGTGGTGACGGAGGCCGGCGGCACCTTCACCGGCCTCGACGGCCGCCCCGGCCCGCACAGTGGCAACGCGGCCGCGTCCAACGGTCTGCTCCACGACGAGCTGCTGTCGTACCTCACCCAGCGTTACTGAAACAGCCTTCTGAGGCAGAACAGGGCACTCCTTTCAGGCACATATGAGCGCGTGCGCCCTCAATTGGCTACCCACACCCCCTTGTTGACCCGGGCTTTACCTGCCACCCTATGAGAACCCCCCACTTTGTGAACTTGTGAATCGCTGAACTATCTCCGCGGTTCCCTAGGAGGTGGCACCTTTCATGCTCGTCCGTGACGCCATGAGCACGGTGGTCCTCACCGTCGGCCCAGCCCACACACTCCGCCAGGCAGCCGCCCTGATGTCCGCGCGCCGCGTGGGCGCGGCGATCGTCCACGACCCGGACGCCGGCGGCATCGGCATCCTCACCGAACGCGACATCCTGAACTCCGTCGGCCTGGGCCAGAACCCGGACACGGAGCCCATCCACGCCCACACCACCAACGACGTCGTGTTCGCCACCCCGACCTGGACCCTGGAGGAGGCGGCCGGGGCGATGGCCCACGGCGGCTTCCGTCATCTGATCGTCCTCGACGGCGGCGAACCGGCCGGAATCGTCTCGGTCCGCGACATCATCCGCTGCTGGGTCGGAGCCCGCACACCGCAACCGGTCTGACACCCGGGGTCCGGCGCGCGGAACGGGCGGCCGGACCCCGACCCTCCCAGCTCGGGGCCGCCCGCCCAGGACAAGCGGGCCGCCTGCCGCTCCCTCCGTCCGACTCCATCCCGTATTGGACTTGGTCCAAGTTGAGTTCGACTCCAAAATCACACCTGTTCGGAAAATGGTCGGCCTGCTGTTAGGCTGGATGCCATGAGTGACCTTCTGGAACGGCTGCGCGGACGCGGATGGCGGATGACCGCGCAGCGACGCGTCGTGGCCGAGGTACTCGACGGCGAACACGTCCATCTGACGGCCGACGAGGTCCACGCCAGAGCCGTCATCAAGCTGCCGGAGATCTCCCGGGCGACCGTCTACAACACCCTGGGCGAACTGGTCACCCTCGGCGAGGTCCTCGAGGTCTCGACGGACAAGCGCGCCAAGCGGTACGACCCGAACGCACACCAGCCGCACCACCACCTGGTCTGCGCCCACTGCGGCTCGATCCGCGACGTCCACCCGACCGGCAACCCGCTGGCCGACCTCCCCGCCTCGGAGCGGTTCGGCTTCACGGTCTCCGACGTCGAGGTGACGTACCGCGGCCTGTGCCCGGACTGCGCGGCGGCCGCCTGACGAACGTTCCCGAAAGGCCCCGGTACTCACGATGAGTGCCGGGGCCTTCGTGTCGTAGCTCTTCGCCGTAGACGGGTTTCCCGAATCTGACGGGCCGTCATATGGTCTTGGGGTCCGCACTCTTGCGAGGAGATCCCGTGGGAGAGCCGTATCAGCCGCCTCCGGCACATCCGAAACTCCAGGCCAGGCCCTGACCCGCACCTTCGGCCGAGCCCCGCACGCGGTCGACGCCCTCGGTCCGCTCGACCTGGCCGTCGCGCCGGGCGAGTTCGTCTGCCTGGTCGGGCCCTCGGGCTGCGGCAAGTCGACCCTGCTGCGGATCGCGGCCGGTCTGCTCCGCCCCAGCGCCGGCCGGCTGGAGATCCGGTCCGACAGCCCCCGCCCGGCCGCGATGATCTTCCAGGACTACGGCATCTACGACTGGAAGACGGTTCTCGCCAACGTCCGTTTCGGCCTCGACGTACAGCGTGTGCCGCGCCGCGCGGCGAACGCCCGGGCCGCGGACTGGCTGGGCCGGCTGGGGCTCGCCGATTTCGCCGACGCCTACCCCGCGACCCTCTCCGGCGGGATGCGCCAGCGGGTGGCGATCGCCCGCGCCCTGGCCGTGGAGCCGGAACTCCTCCTCATGGACGAGCCCTTCGCCGCCCTGGACGCGCAGCTGCGCGCGATCCTCCAGGACGAGCTCCTGGACCTCACCCAGGCCCTGCGTGCCACCACCCTCTTCATCACGCACAGCCTGGAGGAGGCGCTGGTCCTCGGCGACCGGGTGCTGGTGATGTCCGCCCGCCCGGGCCGGATCATCGCCGAGCACCGCCCGCCGTTCCCGCGTCCGCGCACCGGCCGGATCCGCGACACCCCCGAGTTCACGGCGCTGAAGAGCGAGCTGTGGGAGCTGCTGCGCAAGGAGGCGGTACCGGCATGACGACCCTCATCCCGGGCCGCGAGACCCGCGTACTGGTCCGCGCCCCCGGCCCCGCCGAACTCCGTCCCGCCCGCACCCACCGGCGCCGGCGCGCCCTGGAGCTGACCCTGGCGACCGCCGTGCCCGTCCTGCTGGTCCTCCTCTGGCAGCTGGCCGCGACCCGCGCCTGGATCGACGACCGCGTCTATCCGGCGCCGTCCACGATCCTCTCCGACGGCTGGGACCGGGCGGCGGCGGGCGAATTGTGGCCGGACGTCCGGGCGACCACCCGCCGGGTGCTCGCGGGCTACGCGGTGGGCACGGCGGCCGGCTGTCTGCTGGGCCTGCTGATGGGCTCCCTCCCGCTGGTCAGGGCGGCCCTGGAGCCGCTCCTGGACGCCCTGTACGTGGTACCGAAGCTGGCCCTGCTCCCGATCTTCCTGACGGCCGTACGCTCCTGGCCGACGACGTGGACGCGGGGTGGCGCTGCTCCGGGCCTACATCCGCACGGTCGACACGTACTTCGCCGGTGACTACGAGGCGGACGCGGCCTTCGTCACGTACCTCGCGAAGCTGCTGATGACCGCGACCCCGCGATCCTGCGCTCGACCCCGCCGCTGCGCATGGACTGGGAGATCCGCGCGGGCACGACGACGCGTCTGCAGTCGGCGTACCGGGCCCAGGGCGTCGAGCCGGGCGACCCGCTCCCCGAGTCCCGGACGGTGGACCGGGCGCTCTACGAGGAGGCGGTGGGCCACGCCCCGTAGGCGCATCCGTGCCTGAAAGAAACCTCTGAACAGAAACCCTGAACAGAAACCTCAGAGCAACGGCCCCAAAAACAGAAACCCGGGGACAAAAACCGAGGGCCGGAATCCGTTTCTGGATTCCGGCCCTCGGCCTTCAGTAGCGGGGACAGGATTTGAACCTGCGACCTCTGGGTTATGAGCCCAGCGAGCTACCGAGCTGCTCCACCCCGCGTCGATGAACAGAACATTACGTGAGGGGCGCGCACAGATGCAAATCCATTGCTGTCAGCCCACCTGACCTGCGGAAACGCGCAGCTCAGGCCGACAGCTCCTCGCGCAGCGCGTCCCGCAGCCGCCCCGCCCGCTCGGTTACCTCGGCCGGTCCCAGCGCCACCGCCCGGTCCGCCCAGCGCTGTCCCTCCGCGAGCTCGCCACGACGCGCGTAGACCAGGGCCAGCCGCAACGCCGCCCGCCCGTGCCCCGCGTCGGCGGCCCGCTGCCACCACACGGCGGCCTCGGGTTCGCTCCCCTCCCGGGCCAGCAGCAGCCCCAGGTTGAACGCGCCGTTCCGCGACCCGGCCTCGGCCGCGATCCGGTACCACCGCGCCGCCTCCACCACGTCCCCGCGCGCGGCGGCGAGCATCCCGACCCGCACCTGGGCGCGCCGGTGCCCCTGTGAGGCGGCCCGCTCGTACCACTCCTCGCACTCGGTCTTGGTGTGCAGCGAGGACTCCCCGAGCTCGTGCTCGGAGACCTTCGGCCGGCGCGCGTCGAGCACGGCGGCGAGCCGGTACGCGGCCTCGGCGCTCCCGCCGCCCGCGGCGCACCGCAGATGCCGCTCGGCGGCGGCCTCGTCGCCCTCCCGCAGCCGGGCGATGCCGACCTGGAGCGCCGCCTCCGTGTGCCCGGCGGCGGCAGCCCGCTCGTAACAGCGCAGCGCGACGCCGTCCTCGCCGCGCCCGGCGTAGAGGATCCCGAGGTTGAACGCGGCGTCCACGCTGCCGGCCTCGGCGGCCTTGGAGAACCACGGTTCCGCGCCGGCCGTGTCGCCGCCTTGGAGCAGCAGGATGGCGAGCGCGTTCGCCGCCTCCCGGTGCCCCGCGTAGGCCGCCCGCCGGTACCACTGCTCGGCCTGCGCGGTCCGCCCCTGCTCCGCGCAGAGCAGCCCGAGGTTGTACGCCCCGTTGTCGTCGCCGGCGTCCATCGCCGCGCGGTACCAGCGCTCGGCGGTCTGCGTCTCGCCGCGCTCGGCGTGCAGCGCGCCGAGCGCGTTGGCCGCGTTGCCGTCGCCGTCCTGCGCGGCCCGCAGCCACCACACGGCGGCACTCTCGGTGTCCCCGGCGTCGCGCAGCAGGAAGCCGAGCGCGCAGGCGGCCCGCGCCTCGCCGTCCTTGGCGGAGGTCAGGTACCAGCGCCCGGCCTCCTTGAGCCGGCCGCGCCGCTCCAGGATCGCCCCGAGATGCAGCGCGGCCCGCCGGTGGCCCCGGGCGGCGGCCTGCCGGTACCACTGCTCGGCCTCCTCGGCCTCCGGAGTCCCGGCGGCGGCCTCGGTGCCGGCACCGTCGTCGGCCCCGGCGTCGCCCTCACCGGCGCCCGCCCTGCGGTCGAGCGCGCGCGCCAGCCGGTACGCCGCCTCCCGATGCCCGCGCTCGGCGGCGGCCCGCATCCACTGGCCGGCGGCCGCGTCGCCGCGGTGCTCCAGGAGGTCGGCCAGCGCGTAGGCGCCGAGCGCATGGCCCTGCTCGGCGGACTGGCGCAGCCAGTACTCGGCGGCGGGCTCGTCACCGCGCTCCCGGTGGTGCCGGCCGAGCGCGTGGGCGGCGGCCGCGGAACCGGCCACGGCTGCGATCCGCCACCATCCCGCGGCCTCGTCGGGGTAACCGCGCTGGTGCAGCAGGACGCCCAGGTTGTTGGCGGCGGCACGGTCACCGGCGGCGGTGGCGGCACGCAACAGGGATTCGGCGCCGTCGAGGTCGCCACGGCGCAGCAGCATGGCGCCGAGCACACTCATCGACTCGACGTCACCGGCCTCGGCATGGAGCCGGTGTCGTGCCTCTTCAGCGGCCTCGGCGGCCTCGTCGCGGGTCGGCTCCTCGCCCGAAGGCTGCACAAATCGCCCTGTCTCGAACAGAGTTGCCTTGTCCCCCATAACGTCCATCGTCGCACCACCTGCAACCTGGGTACATCCGGTATACCGCAACCCGTGAGGTCACTTCAGCGTTTTGTCGACATGCCCACAGAACGACAAGTCAAACACATCTCGCGCAACTCCCCACAGCGGCTCGGCGACCTCGCGCACCGGTACATGCGTTCGCCGACCGTCCGGACGCCACGAGCCGACCATCCGGACACCACGCACGAGCCGCCGGTCCGGGCGCCGTTGGCTGCCCGTCCGCACACCACGAAGGCCCGGATCCAAGAGGATCCGGGCCTTCGATTCCAGTAGCGGGGACAGGATTTGAACCTGCGACCTCTGGGTTATGAGCCCAGCGAGCTACCGAGCTGCTCCACCCCGCGCCGTTGTGTTCAAACCGTACCACGGCGCGGGGCGGTCCCGATCACCCGCTCGGACTGGGACTGCTGCTCGCGGTGGGACTCCCGCTGGTGGCAGGGCTCGGACTGCTGCTCGGCGACGCGCCGCCACCGGTCCCGCCGGCCTTGGACTGCGCCGCCTCGGCCCGGCTGAGCGCGTCCCGCAGCTCGTCCTGGGCCTTGCCGTACGCCGTCCAGTCGCCCTCCTTCAGGGCCTCCTGTCCCGCCTCGAAGGCCTTCTGGGCGTCGTTCAGCGCCTGTTGGACCGTCGGATTGCCGGATGCCGGCGGCGTGGTCGTCCCGTTGTCGGAGGATCCCGTGTCCGAGGACCCGGTGTCCGAGCCGTTCGAGCCGAACACCTGGTTGAGCGCCTCGTCGAGGGTGTTCTTGAACTCGGTCCTGCCCTGATAGGTGACCAACACCTTGCGCAACAGTGGGTACTTGACCCCGGCGCCGCGTACGTAGACGGGCTCCGCGTACAGCAGGCCCCCGTCCAGCGGCACGGTCAGCAGATTGCCGTACTCGACCTCGGAGTCGCCGCCCTTGAGGAGTTTGATGGCGGCGGCGATCTCCTGTTCGGAGTTGAACTTGCTCTGGACCTGTTTGGGTCCGTCGACGGTCGTACTGGTCGGCAGTTTCAGGATTCTGATCTTGCCGTAGTCCTTGGAACCGGCCTCGGAGTCGACCGACATGAACGCACTGAGGTTGTCCCGGCCGTTGGGCGTGAACGTCGTCGACAGCGAGAACGTCTGCGCGCTCTGGTCCGGCATCTTCATGCTCAGGTAGTACGGCGGTACCGCGTCTCCCGACTTGTTGCTCGGGTCGTCGGGCACCTGCCACACCTCGCTGCCGGTCAGGAACGTCTGGGCGTCCGTCACGTGGTAGCGGGTGAGCAGTTCGCGCTGCACCTTGAACAGGTCCTGCGGGTACCGGAGATGGTTCATCAGGTCCTGCGAGATGGCGCTCTTGGGCTGCACCGTGCCCGGGAAGGCCTTCATCCAGGTCTTCAGCACCGGGTCCTCGGTGTCCCACTGGTAGAGCTTGACGTCGCCGGTGTACGCGTCGACGGTCGCCTTCACCGAGTTGCGGATGTAGTTGACCTGGTTCTGCTGGGCCACCACCGCGCGCGAGTTGTTGGTCGCGGTCAGCGAGTCGGCGGTGGTGTCACCGAGGGTCGTACGGGAGGCGTAGGGATAGCCGTTCGACGTCGTGTAGGCGTCGACGATCCACTGGATACGACCGTCCACGACCGCCGGGTACGCGTCGCCGTCGATGGTCAGCCAGGGGGCGACCGCCTCCACCCGCTCCTTGGGCGTGCGGTTGTAAAGGATCCGCGAGCCCTTGCCGATCGCGCCCGAGTACAGGATCTGCGGCTCGTTGAACGCCACCGCGTACGCGGCGCGGTTGACCGGGCTGGAGAGACTGACCCCGCTCTTTCCCTCGTAGCTGGTGAGCTTCTCACCGTTGTCGTCGGAGTAGTCGATCTCCTTCTGGGGACCGCCGACGATCGAGTACGTGTTCGTCTTCTCGCCGTAGTAGACGCGCTGCTGGTAGGTGCCCAGGTCGCCCTTGGACGGCAGGTCCGACTCGGTGAAGACCGGCTGGCCCTGGTCGTCGGCCTCGGTGCCCTTGGCGGCGACCACGCCGTAGCCGTGGGTGTAGCGGAAGTGGTCGTTGATCCAGTTGTTCTTCGGGATGCCGGCGAGGTTCAGCTCGCGCAGGCCGATGACGGTGTCCTGGACCTTGCCGTCCTTGGTGTAGCGGTCCACGTCCAGATTGGTCGGGAACGCGTAGTAGTTCCGCATCTGCTGGAGTTGCTGGAACGTCGGCGAGACGATGTTCGGGTCCATGATCCGGATGCTCGCCGTGGCGTCGACGTCGTCCCGGAGCTTGGTCTTGTCCGTGGTCGTGCTCTTGCCCGTGTACTCGGTGACCTGGGTGTCGTCGATGCCGTACGCCTCGCGGGTCGCCTTGAGGTTCTTCTGGACGTACGGGGCTTCCTTGGCCTGCTCGTTGGGCTGGACCTGGAACTTCTGGACGATCGCCGGGTAGAGGCCGCCGATGAGGATCGCCGACAGGACCATCAGGCCGAAGCCGATGACGGGCAGCTGCCAGGTGCGCCGCCACAGGGTGGCGAAGAACAGCAGCGCGCAGATGACGGCGATACAGAACAGGATCGTCTTGGCCGGCAGGTACGCGTTCGCGTCGACGTACCTGAGGCCCGTCCAGTTGCCGGTGGCCTTGAAGTCGCTGGACTTGACGGCCAGTCCGTAGCGGTCGAGCCAGTAGGCGACCGCCTTGAGGGCGACGAAGAGGCCGAGCAGCACCGAGAGGTGGCCGGTCGCGGCACCGGTGGCGCGCGCGCCGGGGCTGGTGACGCGCAGCCCGCCGTACAGGTAGTGGGTGAGCGCGGCGGCGATCAAGGAGAGGATCGCGGTGGCGAAGCCGAAGCCCAGCAGGAACCGGAACCAGGGCAGGTCGAAGGCGTAGAAGGAGACGTCGAGGTGGAACTGCGGGTCCTTCTGGTGGAAGGGCACGCCGTTCACCCACATCAGCCAGGTGCGCCACTGTCCGGCCGCGGAGGCGCCGGCGATCAGCCCGACCAGCGCGGTGACCGCGAACAGCAGCCACTTCTTGTACGGCGCGATGCCCATCCGGTAGCGGTCCAGGCTCTGCTGCTCCATGGACATGGCGCTCAGCGGCGGCCGCAGCCGGTGCGCCAGCCAGATGTTGAAGCCCACCGCGGCCGCCATCAGCAGCCCGAAGACGAAGAACAGCCCGATCTTCGTCCACAGGGTGGTGGTGAACACCGAGGAGTAGTGCACCGACCGGTACCAGAGCCAGTCCGTCCAGAAGCCCGCGAACATGGTGAACGCCATGCCGAGTACGGCAAGGACGCCCAGTGTCATGAGCAGGGTCCGGACGCGCCGGGACGGGCGGCCCGCTCTGATCCGCGGCCCCGTCGGGCCTCCGCCGCGGTCCGGCATCTGGAAAGCCAAGGTGCGCACCTCGAAGTTCGCTGTTTGATTCGCTGTTGATCCGCTTTTGTCGCGTCAGGCCCTGTTGTTCGCGGGCCGGACGTGGCCCCCCGTGATCGTGGGGCCACACCTATGCAACTTACTCACGGCTTACTCGGTTCCCGATTCCGGCCATGAACGAGGCAGGATTGTGACCATGTCCAACACTCCCATGGCAGCGAACCCGCTCACCCGGGCCGTCCTCGAGATCGACGAGTACGCCTCCGGTCTCGGCTGGGACCAGCCCGCTCGCCTCTTCGCCCTCGTCGACACCGCACGGCTGCGCACCCAGGAACCGGCTCTCGCCGCCCAACTCGGTCTGGAGGACGAGTCCGCGACCACCGGTCTCACCCCGATCGAGCAGGACGAAGTGCCAACGGACAAAGCGCTGGACGAGTTCCTGGGCACCATCGCCTGGCCGGACGCGGTGGTCGGCTGCGCGCTCACGGTGGAGCGGCTGATGCTGCCGCCGTCCGCCGAGAACCAGGTCCCGGAGGGGCTGAGCGACGCCAAGCTGGCCAAGTGGGTGGCGCAGCACCCCGACCGCCAGGAGGTCCGGATGACGGTCGGCGTACTGCGGGACGGCAGCCGCGACTCGGCGGTCCGGCTGCGCGAGAAGGACTCGCCGACGGAGGTCCTCACCGGCCCCGAGCTGGTCCCGGGCCTGGCGGAGGCCCTGAAGGCCACGTTCGCGGACTGAACGCGTCGCCGGCGGCCGGCACGGCCCCGCACACGGCTCTCATATGGCACCGGGGGCGCCCCTCGTGAGGAAGGGCGCCCCCGGGCTTTTCAGGTCCTCTGCGGAGCCTCAGCTCTTGGTGCTGCACTTCGGCAGGGCGCCGGTGTCCCCGGCGCGGATGTCCTTGAGTGCCCCGAGGGCGTCGTCGATCGTCTTGACCTTGACCAGGGTGAGCCCACTCGGGGTGTCCTTGGCGGCCTCGGCGCAGTTGTCGGCCGGGGTCAGGAAGTACTGGGCACCCTTGCTGCGCGCCCCGATCGTCTTCAGCGAGATGCCGCCGATCGGGCCGACCGTGCCGTCGTCGGTGATCGTGCCGGTGCCTGCGACGAACTTGCCGCCGGTGAGGTTGCCCGGGGTGAGCTTGTCGTAGATGCCGAGCGCGAACATGAGGCCGGCGCTCGGTCCGCCGACATCGGCGAGCTTGATGTCGATGTCGAACGGGAACGTGTGATCGGTCCCGGCGGAGATCCCGACGATGGCGCGCTTCTCGCCGCTGTCGCTGGAAGCGGTCGTCTTCAGGGTGACCTTCTCGGTCCTGGTGGCCGTCTTCTTCGCCTTCACGGCGGCCGCCTGCTCCTTGGCCGGTACGACCGTGAAGACGACGTCCTCGCCGGGCTTGTGCTTGGTCACCAGCGTGGCGACGTCGGTCGGCTGCTTGACCGCCGTACCGTCGACGGCCTTGATCACGTCACCGGCGTGCAGCTTGCCCTCGGCGGGCGAGTCCTTGAGGACCGTCGAGACGATGACCCAGGACTGCACCGGGACGCGCAGTTCCTTCAGGGCGGCCACCTTCGCGCTCTCCTGGGACTCGCTGAACTCCTCGGCGTTCTCCTGGGTGGACTGCTGCTCGGTCTTGCCGTCCGGGTAGAGCGTGTCGTGCGGCACGACCTTGTTGTCGTGGGAGAGCCATCCGAAGACGGCCTCCACGAGGTTCATCTTGTAGTCGGCGCTGGTGACCCGGACGGTCGTCATGTTCAGGTGCCCGGAGGTCGCGTACGTCTTGTGACCGGAGATCTGCAGCACCGGCTCGCCGCCGTGGTCCCCGAGCGTGTTCACGGTCGGACCGGGGGACATCTCCGAGTACGGCACGTTGATGAGCACTCCGGCGCACAGGAGCGCGATCAGCATCAGGGTGGAGGCGAGCATCGTCGCGGTGCGGCGTGGCATGCGAAGACAGTACGGGACGTGTCTGTCAGCGCACCGTCAGGGCCACCCGTCAGAGGCGTCTCAGCTGCCGGAGTGGGACCTCTCCATGGCCTCGCGGAACCGCGCGTACCCGTCGAGTTCCGGCCCGTCGCTGCGTGCCCTCCTGGTCCGGTTGGCCCAGCTGCCCCACAGACCGGCAGCGACCGCGGCCACAAGCGGAATCAGCAACCAGACAAGCGCCCCCATGCCGACCTCCCAACCCCATGACCGTCCGCGACTGACTGATCAGCAGATTAATCATCCGCACTGACAACGCTCACGCGGGGGGTACGGTTACGCAACCGGAGGCCGGACAGGCGTTCTTCAGCAGGCTCCGACCCATTCCTCCGTCCCGTCCGAGAACTTCTGGTGCTTCCAGATGGGCACCTCGTGCTTGATGTCGTCGATCAGCTTGCGACAGGCTTCAAAGGCGTCCCCGCGATGCGGACACGACACGCCGACGACCACGGCGAGATCACCCACCCGCAGGTCCCCCACCCGGTGCACCGCCGCCAGCGCCCGCACCGGATACTCGGCGACGACCTTCTCGGCGATCCGCCGCATCTCGCTCTCGGCACTGGGATGACACGAATAGCCGAGCGCGTCCACATCGGCGCCTCCGTCGTGGTTCCGCACGGTCCCCACGAACAGCGCGATGCCACCGGCCGCGTCGTCCCCCACGGCCGCGAAGACCTCGTCCACGGAGAGCGCGCTCTCCCGGATCCCGATCAGCTTGACGGGATCTTCGGCACCCAGCTCACCGGGATGATCGTTCACAGCAGCCATACCCCCATCGTGCCGCAAGCCCGACACCACACGGAATACGCCCAACCCCCGGCACACGCGCGTACCCGTTTGGAGACTCCTACGAGTCCCGGCTCGCGATCACGGGTTCCGGCCTGCGCCCGCCGCCCGGTCGGGGCCGCCGTCGGCCCCTCGTCAGATCCGCCGCCGGGCCTTCCGTGCCCGCCGTACCACGGCCGCGGCGCCCAGCAGTGCGACCGTCGCGCCCGCCGCGCCCGCGGCCGTCGCGTCCTTGCGGCCGAGCCGCCGCCCGACCACCGTGTGCCGTCCGGCCGCCTCCTCCAGCAACTCGGCGAGGACCTCCTCGTTCGTCCACCCCGGCCGCCACCCGGCCTCGTGCAGCCGGCTTCCGCTCACCACCCACGGATACATCGTGTAGGCGAGATCCCCGGCGGGCGAGGGTGTCAGCCCGATCCGGTGCAGCCGCGCCGCGGCGCCCAGTGCCACCGCCGACGGCAGCTCCATCCGCCGGATCCCGCTGAGCTCCTCGACCTCCTCCTGCTCCAGCCATCCGTCGCAGCCGACGGCGAGTTCCCCCTCGACCTGCTCCAGCACGGCGTACTCCAGCGCGCTGCACAGGTCCTCGACGTGACAGAACTGCCAGGCGGGCCGCGAGCCGGCGACCACGAGCAGCCTGGGCGACTCGAAATACCTGGTCAGCGCGGTGTCGGTGCCTCCGACGAGCACCGCGGGGCGCACGACGGTGACATTGAGCCCGGGGTGCGCGCGGGGCGCCCGGCGCGCGAGCCGCTCGATCTCCAGCAGGTCCCCCACGCCGGTGGCCTCCGCCGTGGCGCGCAACTCCGCGTCCTCGGAGAGCGGCAGCTCGTTGTCCGGGAGGGCGCCGTAGACCATCGCGGAGGTGCACAGCACCACGCGGTGCACCCCGGCCGCGGCCGCCGCCGTCAGCACGGTCTGCGTCCCCCGCACGTTGTAGGCCGTACGGGCGGCGGGATCGGTCTCCAGGTCCAGGTCGAGCGCGAGATGCACCACCACGTCGGCCCCGCGGAGCTTGTCCGCGATGGCCGGATCCCGCACGTCGAGGATGTGCCACTGGGCGTCCGCGCACTCCCCGCGCCGCTCGTCGATGGCGATGACCTGCTTGATCCCCTCGGACGCGGCCAGCCGCTCGGTGAGCAGCGCGCCGACCCCGGTCGCGGCGCCCGTGACGGCGACGACGGGCCCGCGCAGGGCGGCAGGGGTTGACGGGTTTCGCGCTGCGCGAACCTGCGGATCTGGGGAACTCACCGGGCGTCTCCAGCGGTTGTCTTCAGTACGAGCGTGAGTGACGCGTACGTACCAGGTGGCATCCATCCTGCCGCAGGCCGACTGTCGGCGAAGCACCGAGGCCCGATCGGGTCGGGGTGTCTACGCTGGGTGGTGTTGTCGGGCAGCCGCGCCGCCGGAGAGAACCGGTGGCCTTACCAGCCGAGGATTCCCGTGAGTGACACCCCATTCGGTTTCGGCCTTCCGCCGGAGGAGCCGGAAGACGGCGACGAGGGCAAGAAGGAGGACCAGCAGAGCGGTGGTGGGCAGGGACCGGCCAACCCGTTCGGTTTCGGCACACCCGGGGCGGGCGGTTTCGGCAGCCCCGGCGCCGACAATCCGTTCGCTGCCATGTTCGGTTCGCTGAACCCCACCGACCTGGGCGCGGCCTTCCAGCAGCTGGGCCAGATGCTCTCGTACGAGGGCGGCCCGGTGAACTGGGACATGGCCAAGCAGATCGCCCGCCAGACGGTCTCCCAGGGCACCTCGGACGGCGTCAAGGACGCGAGCGTGGGCCCCTCCGACCGCACGGCGGTCGAGGAGGCGGTACGGCTGGCCGACCTGTGGCTGGACGACGCCACGTCGCTGCCGTCGGGTTCCGGCTCGGCCGTGGCGTGGTCGCGCGCGGAGTGGGTCGAGGCGACGCTGCCCGCCTGGCAGGAGCTGGTCGACCCGGTCGCCGAGCGGGTCGGCGCCGCGATGGGCGACGTCCTGCCGGAGGAGATGCAGGCCATGGCCGGCCCGCTGATCGGCATGATGCGCTCGATGGGCGGCGCCATGTTCGGCACGCAGATCGGGCAGGCCGTCGGTGTGCTCGCGGGCGAGGTCGTCGGCTCGACCGACATCGGCCTGCCGCTCGGCCCGATCGGCCGGGCCGCGCTGCTGCCGGTGAACATCGAGGCGTTCGGCAAGGACCTCGGCGTGCCCAAGGAGGAGGTGCGGCTGTATCTCGCGCTGCGCGAGGCGGCCCACCAGCGCCTGTTCTCGCACGTGCCGTGGCTGCGCTCGCACCTGTTCGGCGCGGTCGACGGGTACGCGCGCGGGATCAAGGTCGACACGGCCAAGCTGGAGGACGTGGTCGGCCAGTTCGACCCGCAGAACCCCGAGCAGCTTCAGGACGCGCTTCAGCAGGGCATGTTCCAGCCCGAGGACACGCCCGAGCAGAAGGCGGCCCTGGCCCGTCTGGAGACCGCGCTGGCCCTCGTCGAGGGCTGGGTCGACGCGGTGGTCCACGCGGCGGCGAAGCCGCGCCTGTCGTCCGCCGACGCGCTGCGCGAGACCCTGCGCCGCCGCCGCGCCACGGGCGGTCCTGCGGAGCAGACGTTCGCCACCCTGATCGGCCTGGAGCTGCGCCCGCGCCGACTGCGTGACGCCTCCCGCCTGTGGGCCTCGCTCACCGACGCGCGCGGGGTCGACGGCCGGGACGCCCTGTGGGCGCACCCGGACATGCTGCCGACGGCGAGCGACCTGGACGACCCGGACGGCTTCGTGCACCGCGAGCAGCTGGACTTCTCCGAGCTGGACAGG
Source organism: Streptomyces sp. NPDC026538 (assembly GCF_055567535.1). Classification (NCBI taxonomy): domain Bacteria; kingdom Bacillati; phylum Actinomycetota; class Actinomycetes; order Kitasatosporales; family Streptomycetaceae; genus Streptomyces; species Streptomyces sp. NPDC026538. Next base: position 557,905 of record NZ_JBVHQG010000005.1, on the reverse strand, counting down.
ATGCTCGGCGAGGCCGCCCAGAAGCCCGACCTGCACAAGAAGGACGACCAGAAAGACCAGGCAGAGGGCGACGACACCGAGTGAGCCTGTACGACGACGCGGTCCTCGTCCTCAAGGGGTACGAGGGCCAGGAAGAGCTGCGCCAGGCCTATCTGGACCATCTCGCGGCGCACCCCGACGGGATCTGGAAGGCATGTCACGCGGGGCATGTCACGGCGAGCGCGCTGGTCGTCGACCCCGAGCACGGCCGGGCGCTGCTGACCCTGCACCGGAAGCTGCGGATGTGGCTGCAGATGGGCGGCCACTGCGAGCCGGGTGATGCCACGCTGGCGGCTGCGGCCCTGCGGGAGGCGACCGAGGAGTCCGGGATCCCCGGCCTGACCCTGCTGCCGGGCGGCCCGGTGCGGCTGGACCGGCACCCGATCCCGGCGCCGTGTCACTGGCACTTCGACGTCCAGTACGCGGCGGTGGCCCCGCGGGGTGCCGCCCACGCGATCAGCGACGAGTCCCTGGACCTGCGCTGGTTCGCCTACGACGAGGTCGCGGAGGTCGCCGACGACTCGGTCGTACGACTGCTGGAGGGGGTCCGCGCACGGCTCTGAACCCCAGACCTGCGCAAAGACCCGTGTAAGGGGCGCTTGCCGCGGCGTGCGCCCCTTACCTCGTGGCCGTCAGCTCCAGGCGTTCCCCTGGTTCATTCCGCGCGCGCCCTGCTGGCCCATCCCGAACTGGGCGGCGAGGCCCTGGCCGATCTGGGCGCCCTGCGGCGGGAGCAGTTCACTCGGCTGGACCAACGCGAAGCCACTTCCCATGAAGCTGAGCTCCCAGCCCTCACCGGTGTTGCCGCGACGCCGCCACACACCCGAGGAATGCGTCTGGGCCTGCATCTGGACGCGCAGTCCGGTGGACCAGGCGACGATCGCGTCGGCGTCGCAGTTCACGTATTTGTCGGGCGTGACCTGCATCAGCAGCGGCGCGCCGGAGGTGATCAGGGCGACCTTGCCGCGACCGGTGATGTTGAGCTGGTACTTCCCCGAGCCGGAGATGCCGTAGAGGCTGTCCACGGCGACCACCTCGTAGTGCAGCGAGGAGTCCATGGCGAGGACGTAGCCGCTGTCCACGGTCAGTCCGTCCTGCTCGACGTCCAGGACGTGGACGTGCTGGGCGAGGTTGGCGAAGTAGACCGTGCCCTGCCCGTGGCAGCGCATCAGGTCCAGGCCCTCGCCGGTGTACGCACGCGCGCGTGACTGCTGGTTGTTCGTGTACTCGGCGTCGAACTCGACGAGCCCCTGGTAGGCGACCATCGTGCCCTTGCGGGCGAGGACGTCGTCGTGGCCCTCCAGGACGACCCGCAGCATCTGCTTGTTCTGCAGGCTGTAGCGGTCCCGGACCTGGGAGTCGTTGTGCGCGAAAAGCGGGCTCTGCATGATTCTCTGGCTCCCCCTCAGCCCCGGAAACGAAGGCGGTCGGTGCTGTCCTCGCTGGGCTGGACGACGACGATGCCCTGCCCGGAGAAGGCCATCTGGTAGGCCTCGCCGCTGCCCCGGCCGATCAGGGACTGCGCCTTGAAGCTGCGCTTGCCCTTCACCTTGAGGTTCGGCGACCAGGCGACCAGCGCGTCCGGGTCGACGTACGTCTCGTCCTCGCCACCGCCGCAGTCGACGACGATCGGCTTGCCCCGGGAGGTCAGCGCGACCCAGCCCTGCCCGGAGATCTTGGTGTTCCACAGGCCCTGACCGGCGAACTTCGCGAGCCCCTTGACCCGCTCCACACCCCACGTCAGATGCGCGTCGAAGGCGAGCAGGTTGGTGGCGTTGACGGAGATGCCGTCGCCGTTGAGGTTGATGACGACGACGTCGGCGCCGTAGTCGGCGAGGTAGAGCAGCCCGTCGCCGGAGCACTTCATCAGAGGCGCGCCCTCGCCGGTCATCCAGTCCCGGGCGATCTGGCGCACGGCCGGCGGGTTGGGCTCGTACTGGACGAAGCCCTCGTAGGCGACCATCGACCCCACGCGCGCGAGGAGGTCGTTCCCGGTCTGCATGGCGACCTTCAGCATGTTGTTGCCGTGGTTCTCCATGCGGGCGGTGACAGGTGCGGGGGCGTAGCCCGCGAGCGGCTGGTTCATGACGGGCTCCCTCAGACCTCGTACGGCTGGACCACGATGAAGTTGCCGGGGGCGCCCCGGAACTGCAGGTTGACGCTCTCGCCGGTGTCGCCCGGGTAGGCGTTGCGGCGCATCCGGACCTGGCTGGAGACGATCACCTGGGAGGCCGCCGACCAGGCGACCACGGCGTTGCAGTCGGCGAACGTCGTCGGCGTCACGGGCAGCACGACGGGCGTGCCGTGCGTTTTGACGACGATGGTGCCGGTGCCCTGGAACTGCATCGTGAACAGCGCGCCGCCGGGGATGCCGTGGCCCTCGATCCGGCGGACCTCGTACTGGAGGCTCTCGTCGAAGGCGAGGACGCTCTCGGCGGAGACACAGATCGCGTCGCCCTGGAGCTCGATGGGGTGCAGATGGGCGGAGTTCTCGGCGAGGAACACCTGGCCGTGGCCGGTGCAGCGCATCAACTGCATCTCCTGGCCGGTGGCGTTGCCCACGATCCGGCCGGCGAACCCGGCGCCCTTGTAGCCGAAGTCGACCTTGCCCTGGTAGAGCACCATGCTGCCCTGCCGGGCCAGCACCGGCTGGCCGCCCATGCCCAGGTCGACCCGGACGAGCTTCTTGTTCTGCTGCGTCCAGCGCTGCCCGGTGGGCGTCTCCTTGAACTTCTCGAGCGCCGCGCCCACTCCGGCACCGCCCTGGGGAGCGCCCTGCGGGACTCCGTAGGTCTGCTGGCCGGGGACCTGTCCGAACGGCGGCTGCTGGCCGTAGCCCGGGGGCGGGACCGGGGCCTGGGGCGCCTGGGGGTAGCCGGGCGGCGGGGGCGGGGCCTGCGGAGCCGACGGGGGCTGGCCGTAGCCGGGCGGCATGGGCGCGCCCGGGGCGGGCGGCTGACCGTAGGGCGCGGGGGCCGGGGACGGCGGCGGCACCGTGCCGGGGGCGGGCGGGGTCAGCGGGGCGATGACGGTGGGCGCGCCGTGCACGTTCGAAACCGGCGCGGGGCCGGGTGCCGGGGGCGGGGTGAAGCCCTGGGGCGCGGGTGCCGGGGTGTACGGAGGCGCGGGAGCGGGGGCCGCCGGGGCGGGCGCCGGGCTCGGTGCGGGCGCGGCCGGGGCGGCGAACGCGGGTGGCGCGAATCCGGGCGCGGGTCCGCTCTGCGAGGGCTGCGGCTCGGGCGCGGCGGGCGCCTCCTCCTCCATCACCTCGCCGCCGAAGTTCTTCAGCAGCGCCTCCAGACCGCCGTCGAAGCCCTGACCGACGGCGGCGAAGCGCCACACGTCCTTCAGGTAGAGGTCGCCCAGCATCACGGCGCGTTCGGTGGAGAACTCGGAGCCGTCGAAGGAGTACCGGGCCACCTCCTCGCCGCCCGCGACGATCCGGATGTATCCGGGCGCGACCTGCGACATCTGCCCGGCGCCGTCGAGGGTCGCCGTGAACGCCAGCTTCTGGATCCGCGGCGGGACCCGGTCCAGCGTGACCCGGAAGGACTCCGTGTCGCCCGCCTGCGCACCCAGCAGCTGGATGGACTCCTCGGGGGACTTCGGCTGGTTGAAGAAGACGAAGTACCGGTCGTCCGACAGCCGTTCGTCGGCGTCCAGGCCGAAGCAGCTGATGTCGAAGGACAGTCCGGGCCCGGCGATCTGCACACCTACGTACAGATCCGTGCCCGCCGTCAGGTCACTGATCCTGGCCTTGTGGCCGCGTTGGAATTCCCTGGCCATGCGCTACGACCGTCCCCCATCCCGATTGTGAGTGCGTCGCGCCAGGCTAACGGCTAACTCGGACATCGGAGGAAGTCGGTACAGACCCGGTACACAACCGGGCTCAGCGGCCCCGAAGGGAGCGCCTGTGGGGCGTGTCACTCGTCCCGGACGCCGGGCAGCTGGGGCAGCCGGTCGGCGGCGACCACCCCTTCGAGGTAGCCCCTGGCCCGCTCGGTCCGCGGATACGCCTCCAGGAGCCGCCAGAAGTCGGGACCGTGCCCGGGCACCAGCAGATGCGCCAGTTCATGGCAGAGCACATAGTCGACGACGTACTCGGGCATGCCCTGGAGCCGGTGCGAGAGGCGGATGCTGCCCTCGGCGGGGGTGCAGGAACCCCAGCGGGTGTTCTGGTTGGTGACCCAGCGCACCGAGGCGGGGCGGGCCCGGCCGTCGAAGTACTGTGCCGACAGCCGCTCGGCGCGCTCGGCCAGTTCGGCGTCGCCCAGCAATCGCTTGCTCTCCTGGGCGGCGAGTTTGTTGAGCATGACGGTGACCCAGCGTTTCTCCTCCGCCTCGGACATCCGGGCGGGGATCAGTACGACGGTGCGATCGCCCTCGCGGTACGCGGAGACCGTCCGGCGGCGCCGGGCGCTTCTGCGAACCTCGATCGCGCTCACCCCCAAGCCGCTGGGCGGCTGGCTCGTCATGCTGCGCTGTGGCTTTCCGGCGCGGTGCAGTGGGTCGGCGGGCACGCCCCGACGTTACCCGCTGCACACGGGGGAAGTCCCGGGTCCGGGACGGTTCGATGCCGATCCCCCACCATGCGTTTGATTTGTACGACGAATACCCACCGCCTGTGGACAACTTTCGGCACCCGTCGACCGGGCCGGGCATGCTGGCAGTCGTCGGGCGGAGCGTGACCGGCTCCACCGGCAGACGGGGATCTTCCAAGACCTACGGGGATCTTCCATGATCTTTCGACAGCTTACGGGGGGACTGTCATGCATCCGTTGGTGAAGCCCGCGCTCCGGCGCGGCTGGCGTGACCTCAACACCGTGCAGTTCGGGATGACCCCGGCGCACGCGATGACACTCGGGCCGATGGACACGGCGACCGGCAGCTTCCTGGACCTGCTCAACGGCACCCGCGGACTCGCGCTGCTGCGTACCGAAGGGCGGCGCATGGACCTGCCGGACGGGCATGTCGACGCGCTGGTGGAGCGGCTGTCACAGGCCGGGCTCGTCGACGACGCGCGCGGCGGCGGGCCGGCCGCGGCGGCGCTGCGCGCGAAGCAGGAGGTCCTGGACCGCCTCGGTCCCGATCTTGCGTCGCTTTCCCTGATCACGCCGGAGCCGGGCGGCGCGATCGGCCGGCTGGCGGCCCGGCGTGCCCTGCGGGTGCAGGTGCGGGGCGCGGGCCGGGTCGGTGTCACGCTGGCCGCGCTGCTGGCGGGCGCGGGTGTCGGCGAGGTCGACGTGCGGGACGTGGGCCGCGTCCGGCCGTGGGACGTGGCGCCGGGCGGGCTGCCCGCGGAGGCGGTCGGCGAGCGGCGGGACGAGGCCGCCCGCAGGGTCGTCCGCCGGGCCGCCCCGGATCGCCCGCCGCGCCGCCCGGACCCGGCCGGGGAAGAGCCCGGCCTCTCCCTGGTGATCATCGCCCCGCGTGACGACGTCCTGGTGCACGCCCCGGACGCGGGCTCCGCCGAGCCGCTCATGGCCTCCGGGACACCTCACCTCTACACGGGTGTCGTGGAGGGCACGGGCGTCGTCGGTCCGCTCGTCCTGCCCGGCGGGACCGGCTGCGCCCGCTGTCTGCACGAGCACCGCTCGGACCGGGACCCGGCCTGGCCACGCCTGATCGCCCAGTGGCGGTCCGGACAGGCCCGCCGGGTGGGGGCCTGCGACCTGACGCTGGCGACGGCCGTGGCAGGACTGGCCGCCGCGCATGCCCTGGCCTTCCTCGACGGGGAGTCGCCGTCCGGCACCGGAGTGCGCTGGGAGGCGTCCGTGCCCGCTCTGCACTGGCATGCGCGACCGGTCCGGCCGCATCCCGCATGCCCGTGCGGAGCGGCGGAGAAAGCTAAGGGGGGACACTCCTCAACCGACGGAGCTCCGCACGAGACAATGGTGGTGCAACGGCCGTCGGCGGAGCGACGAAAGCACACGGACGCCGCGCGGCCGACTGGGACTTGGAGGGCGCATGTCTGATCTTCCCCGGAAGGCGGTCACCCGGACCGCCAAGCTCGCCGCGCTCCCGCTCGGCTTCGCCGGCCGGGCGACCTGGGGTCTGGGTAAGCGCATCGTGGGTGAGTCCGCGGAGATCGTCGGCCGCGAGCTGCAACAGCGCACGGCCGAGCAGCTTTTCAAGGTTCTCGGAGAGTTGAAAGGCGGGGCCATGAAGTTCGGGCAGGCCCTGTCCGTCTTCGAGTCCGCCCTTCCTGAGGAGATCGCCGGCCCCTACCGGGCGGCCCTCACCAGACTCCAGGACGCCGCACCGCCGATGCCGACCCGCACCATGCACGCGGTGCTCGCCGAGCGCCTGGGCGAGGACTGGCGGGAGCTGTTCCTGGAGTTCGAGGAGAAGCCCGCGGCGGCCGCCTCGATCGGGCAGGTGCACCGGGCGGTGTGGCACGACGGCCGTGTGGTCGCGGTCAAGGTGCAGTATCCGGGAGCCGGTGAGGCCCTGCTGTCCGATCTCGGGCAACTGAGCCGTTTCGCCCGTCTGTTGGGTCCGCTTATCCCGGGCATGGACATCAAGCCCCTGATCGCTGAGCTGCGCGACCGGGTTTCCGAGGAGCTGGACTACGCCCTGGAGGCGCAGGCCCAGTCGGCGCACGCGGAGGAGTTCGCGGACGACCCCGATGTGGTTGTCCCCGCGGTGGTGCACCAGTGCGAGCAGGTCCTGGTCACGGAGTGGATCGACGGAATACCGCTCTCCGAGATCATCTCGGAGGGCACGCAGGAGCAGCGCGACCGGGCCGGTCAGCTCCTGGCGCGGTTCCTGTTCTCGGGCCCGGCCCGCACCGGCCTGCTGCACGCCGATCCGCACCCGGGGAACTTCCGGCTGCTGCCCGGTGGCCCGGAGGACGAGGAGGAGTGGCTCCTGGGCGTGCTGGACTTCGGCACGGTCGACCGCCTCGCGGGTGGCCTGCCCGCCCCGATCGGCGACTCCCTGCGGATGACGCTGGACGGCGACGCCGAGGCGGTCTACGAACTGCTGTGCGCCGAGGGGTTCGTCAAGGACTCCATAGAGCTGGATCCCGACGCCGTCCTGGACTATCTGCTGCCGATCATCGAACCGGCGCAGGTCGACGAGTTCACCTTCACCCGCAACTGGATGCGCAGCCAGGCGGCCCGCATCGCCGACCCCCGCAACCCCGCCCACCAGCTGGGCAAACAGCTCAATCTGCCGCCTGCCTACCTGCTGATACACCGGGTGACCCTGAGCACCATCGGCGTGCTGTGCCAGCTGGGCGCGACGGTCCGGCTGCGGGAGGAACTGGAGACGTGGCTGCCCGGGTTCGTACTCGAAGAGGCCGGGGAGGCAGACGACGTTCCGGAGGTCGTGGAAGCCACGGAAGCCGAGGTGGCGGAGGCGGCCGTGGAGGCGCAGTAGGGGACGGCAGGGCGGTGATCACCACCAGGACGTGTCGAGCCGGCCCTCGATCGCTCTGAGGTTCTCCCTGGAGCAGGTGTCGCAGAAGAACCGGCGATCGCCGTGCTCCATGGAGCAGGTCCAGGTGGCGGGCTGGGGGCCGTCGGCCGGCGTGCCGCAGCGGGCGCACACAGGAGGGTGGGGCTCCGCGGCGGACCCACCGTGATCACTGCCTCCGGAAGGACTCGTCACCCGGCGACGATAACGCCGCGGCGCGCGGATCCGCGGGCGCAACGCACCGCGGGGGCCGGTCCGTTCGGCCGGACCGGCCCCCGCGGGAAGCTTTCGCCTCCCTCAGCCGGGAGGCCGCCGCTTCAGGTGTTCGGGATCACTGCATGACGGCCATGGCGAGCGCGCGGCGGGCGCGCATCGAGGCGCGCTCGGCCCGGCGCTGCATCCGGCGAGCGGTCGCCAGGCGCACGGCCCGGCTCTCCTGCTCGGCCTCGTGCAGTCGCTCGTGCATATGCGCACGAGCCAGGGCTTCTGGAATGAGTTGCATCTCGCGGGTCCTGTTCTGACGCGAGCCGGTGGTCGTACCGGCGGGGGTGAAGTCTGGAATCGCGGAGCCGGTGGGCTCGCTGGTGGACGGCTTCATCGGGGCCTGCTTCTTGGGGTCGTGCGTGAGGGGGCGGTCGATCGTTCCTTGGATGTTCATGCCGAGACCGGGTTCTTGCGCGGGCGGCCACGCGGCCGCTTCCGGGCGACGACGACACCCTGGACGAACAGCTCGCCACCCCAGACACCCCAGGGCTCACGCCGCTCCTTGGCGCCGGCGAGGCAGGCCTCGATCAGCGGGCAGGTGCGGCAGAGGGACTTGGCGTACTCGACGTCCGCCGGCGACTCCGCGAAGAAGACCTCCGGGTCGTAGGAACGGCAGGGGACGGGCACGCCCAGGTTCTCGATGGCGTCGTCGAGCGCGGTGAGCGCGGTGAGCGGGATCAAGGTGGAGTCCTCCGTGGGGCCGGGCGGGGGGATCGTTTCGGAAGGCGGTACGGACGGGGCGTGCGCTTCGAGTTGCACGGCTGTTCTTCCTCGTCTGGTCGTGCCGGTCGGGTTGGACCGGTTGGCGGCTGGTACCGGGTTCTGCTCTTGCCCCGAGGCCCCTTCACCCGTCTGTCCCTGTGATGGGGACAAACAGAAGGGCCGCGGATCCCGGATGGGGTTCCGCGGCCCTGAAGGCGCCGGCCTGATCGATTCAGGCTGGATCACTCCAGGGTTCTGGCCCACGGAAGGCCCACATCAGGTGGTGCTGCGTCTGCTTCCGGCTTCCGGCACCGGCTGCCGTAAAGGCATAGGCGTAGGCCCCTGCCACTACTGCTTCCAGTGCCACAGTCGGTCGCTCATTGCGCTCACGGACGGGAAGATCCGCGAGAGAAACGGAGGACGCCGGACGCACGGCAGGAATGCCGGACACACCGGTGCCCAGGTTCGAGACGCCGAGCATGCACACGGAGACGGCCGAGAGATCGGTCATTTTGGCCGCGCTGGTGTTGGTCTTGATGCTGATCACTGGACTCGCCTCCTCTCGGCGTCTTAGGGGACTGGGTTGAGCCAGTCCGCTCGGATATGCAAGTACAACACGGAATGGGGCCTTCGAGAAGGCCGCCGCTTCCGTGCCTAGAACCTATGGGGATTGCTGGGGCATGCGCAAACTATTTTTTCGTCGAGTTGGCGTCAGTCCCCCTCAACGGCTCCCCCGGACTGCCGACCTGCGCAGATGGCCAGAACATCGGCGCCGTAACGGTTGAGCTTGCGCATGCCGACGCCGGGGATGCGAGCCAGCTCGCGGTCGTCTTCGGGCGCGCTCTCCGCGATCGCCATCAGCGTCCTGTCGGTGAAGACGCAGAAGGCAGGCTGGCCGCTGAGCCGGGCCTGGTCGGCGCGCCACTCCCGCAGCCGCTCGTAGAGGCCCTCGTCCATGTCGGAGGGGCAGTTGTCGCAGCGCATCAGCTTCATCTCGCCGGCATCGGTGAGAGTGCGCCCGCAGACCCGGCAGCGGGCGGGGGTGCGCTGGGTACGCCGGGGTGCGGCCACGGGGCCGCCGGTGAAACCGCGTTCGACACCTCCGGAGCCGGCGCCGGAGCCACGGCCGACGGTGCCCGTGGAGCCGGGGCGCAGCCCGTCCAGGAAGTGGCTGGGCCGACGGCTGGGGCGGCCGCCGGGGGTGCGGGAGAGCGACCAGGAGACATGGAGCCGCTCTCTGGCGCGGGTCACGCCGACATAGAGGAGACGGCGTTCCTCCTCGATCTGCTCGTCGGTCTTCGCATAGGTGATCGGCATCATCCCCTCGGTGACACCGACGAGGAAGACGACGTCCCACTCCAGGCCCTTCGCCGAGTGCAGCGAGGCCAGGGTGACGCCCTGGACGGTCGGGGCGTGCTGGGCGCCCGCGCGCTCGTCGAGTTCCGTGACGAAGTCGGCGAGGGTGGCGGCGGACCGGGCGGCGGCCACGTCGTGCGCCAGATTGACCAGGGCGGCCAGTGACTCCCAACGCTCCCGGACCGCGCCGGAGCCGGCCGGCGGCTCGGTGGTCCAGCCCTCCCCGGAGAGGACCGCACGCACCTGGGAGGGCAGGTCGACAGTGTCGTCGAGCAGCGCGTCGTTGCCGCCGAAGCGGGCCGCGGCACGCAGGGCGACACCCGCCTTGCGCACCTCGGGCCGGTCGAAGAACCGCTCGGCGCCGCGCAACTGGGAGGCCACGCCGGCGTCGGCGAGGGCCTGTTCGTAGATCTCGGACTGGGAGTTGGTGCGGAACAGAATGGCGATCTCGGCGGCCGGGACCCCGGCGTCCACGAGCTCACGGATACGGCGGGCGGCGCCCTCGGCCTCGGCGGGCTCGTCGGTGTACTCGGTGTAGACGGGCTCAGGTCCCGCCGGGCGCTGGGAGATCAGCTCCAGGCGGTGGTCGGCGGCGCGGCCGTGGGCCTGGGCCAGCAGGCCGTTGGCGAGGTGGACGACCTGGGGGGTGGAGCGGTAGTCGCGGACCAGCTTGACGACGGTGGCCCCGGGGTGACGGATGCGGAAGTCGAGCAGATGGTCGGGAGTTGCTCCTGTGAACGAGTAGATGGTCTGGCTGGCGTCGCCGACGACGCACAGGCTGTCGCGTTCGCCGAGCCACAGCTCCAGCAGGCGCTGCTGGAGCGGACTGACGTCCTGGTACTCGTCGACGACGAAGTGCTGGTACTGGGCGCGGACCTGCTCGGCGATGTCGTGCCGGTCCTGCAGGACGGCGACGGTGAGCAGCAGGACGTCCTCGAAGTCGATGACCGCGCGATCGCGCTTGAGGTCCTCGTAGACCGAGTAGATCTGGGCGATCTCGGCCGGGTCACGGGGAGCCTCACGGCCGGCCTTCACGGCGGCGGGCGGATAGTCCGCGGGGACGGTCTGGGTGACCTTGGACCACTCGATCTCGGCGATGACGTCCCGCAGCTCGCCCCGGTCGAGGCGGATGCGGCAGGCGGCGGCCGCGTCGGCGACCAGTTGGACCTTGCGGTCGACGAGCCGGGGCAGCGAGCCACCGATCGCTTTCGGCCAGAAGAACTGGAGCTGGCGCAGCGCGGCCGAGTGGAAGGTGCGGGCCTGCACCCCCTGGGCGCCGAGCTGGCGCAGCCGTCCGCGCATCTCCCCGGCGGCACGGTTGGTGAAGGTCACGGCGAGCACACTGGACGGCTGGAGAACGCCGGCCCGCACCCCGTAGGCGATCCGGTGGGTGATCGCCCGGGTCTTCCCCGTACCAGCTCCGGCCAGCACGCACACCGGCCCGTGCAGGGCGGTCGCCACCTCGCGCTGCTCGGGGTCGAGCCCTTCGAGCACCGCGTCGGCAGAGTCCGGTACCTGCGGGAAGAGGGAGGAGTGCGTTGCTGCTGTCACACAGCCATGCTGCCAGGTCGCCGGAGACCGCTGTGCCGGTTGTCCACAGGCAGCCCCTCGCAGTCGTACTAATGCGACAGGCGTCACCCGGGGCCGGTGTGGGAATGGCGGACGGGGCGCGTACGTTCCTCTCCTGGACGAACTTCCCGACCTGCCGAAGGAGCGCGAGCGAGATGCAGGGCACTGTGACGATGTACAGCACCACGTGGTGCGGCTACTGCCGCCGGCTGAAGAGCCAGATGGACCGCGAGGGCATCGCGTACACCGAGATCAACATCGAGCAGGACCCGGAGTCGGCCGCGTTCGTCGAGAAGGCGAACGGCGGAAACCAGACAGTCCCGACGGTGCTCTTCGGTGACGGCTCCACGCTGACGAACCCCTCGCTGGCCCAGGTCAAGCAGAAGATCAGCGCGTAATCTTCCTTCACGTGCTCCACACCGGCGCGTTGTTCGCGTTCTTCGCACAAGGCGGTCCCTGATCCGGTTCAGGGGCCGCCTTCGCGCATGGCGCCCGGCTTGTCCCACACCAGGGTGTAACGCCACATCAGTCGGCGCCGGTAACGGCGTCCGGGGAGCAGGTGTGCGGTGGCCCGCCGGACTTCCTTCCAGTTCATGATCGGGTCCTCGACAGGCATATCGGACGGACCCTGCTTACCGCCGTTCCTGCGCGCGCTCAGCCACGCCGCGGGGACCCCGCAACCGCTGATCACCCGGTCCAGGAGAGTGCGGTTGTAGGCCATGCCGACGATGACCAGCCGGCCGCCGGGGGCGAGCAGCCCCACCAACCGTTCGATCGCGTCGTCGAAGGGGGCGTGGTGGATGACGGCGACCGCGCTGACGAAGTCGTAGCTCCCCTCGTCGAGGAGCTCCCCGTCGAGATAGTCACCCTCCAGGAAGGTGACGTTGTCCACGCCGTCCCTTTTGTGTGCCAGCCGGATCATCTCCGGTGACCGGTCCACGCCGGTCACCGAATCCGCCCTGGCCGCGAGCTTGGCGGCCAGCAGGCCGTCGCCGCAGCCGACGTCCAGGGCGGCACGGCAGCCGGGCGGCACGGCGTCGAGCACCACCGGGTGGTAGTGGACGTTGTGGTTCCAGTAGGTGTCGTGGGTGTCGGTCATCAGCCGGGTCGCCGTCTCAGACGAAGCTCCTCGTCGGCAGCGGCTTGCCGTACCACATCTCGATGAGGCGGGCCGCGATGGAGATCCCGTACGGCGGCAGGACGTCGCCGGAGTCGAAGGCGGCGCCAAGTTCGTCGCGGGAGAACCAGCGAGCCTCGTGGATCTCGTCGCCGTCGACGTTGATCTCGGTCGAGGTCGCGCGGGCCATGAAGCCGAGCATCAGGCTGGACGGGAACGGCCAGGGCTGGCTGGCCACGTACTCGACGGGGCCGACGGTGATCCCGGCCTCCTCGAAGACCTCGCGGCGCACCGCCTGCTCGATGGACTCGCCGGGTTCCACGAAGCCGGCGAGCGTGGAGAAGCGGCCCTCGGGCCAGTGCACCTGGCGGCCGAGCAGGATGCGGTCGTCCTCGTCGGTGACGGCCATGATCACGGCGGGGTCGGTGCGCGGGTAGTGCTCGGCGCCGCAGGCGGGGCAACGGCGGATGTGGCCGGCGGCGGCGATCACCGTGCGCTCGCCGCAGCGGGAGCAGAAGCGGTGGGTGCGCTGCCAGTTCTCCAGGCCGACCGCGTGCACCATCAGGCCCGCGTCACGCGGCGAGAGCAGCAGTCCGGCCTCGCGCAGGCCGGCCGGGCGCGCGGACTGGTCGATACGACCGGGCAGGGCGTCCTTCTGGAGCGCGAAGTAGCTGACGCCCCCCTCGTCGGTGCCCAGGAAGTAGCGGTGCGCCTCGGTGAGGGGAGCCTCGAAGGAGGGGGTCATGACGAGTTCGGTACGGCCGTCGGGCGTCTCGTCGATGAGGACCTGGCCGCCGGAGACCACGAAGCAGCGGGTGTCGGGGTGGCTCCACGCCGCCGCGAGCCAGGCCTCGTCGAGCCGGTGGTGGGCAGCGCGGTCGATGCCGCTCGGGGCGGTGAGCGAGATGGGTCGGTCGGCGGTGTGGTCGGTCCAGGTGGTCACGGGTGCTTCCAACTCCCCCAGTGCAACGGATGTTTCAGCGGGCGGTTCAGCGGGACGAAGGGCGGGAGGAGACCGGGTCGGGCGGGGGCGGGACGACGGGGCGGCCCTTCCAGTGTGCCCCGCGCCTGGTGCCGCTCCGGACGGCGCGGACCGGTCAGGGGGCACGGCGCCAGTTCTCGGCCAGGTCACCCCACAGGTAGGCGCTGGTCTCGACGCCCTTGAGGAGAAGGTCCAGCTCAACCTTCTCGTCAGGGGCGTGCCAGCCGTCGGAGGGGACGGAGATACCCAGGAAGAGAACGGGTGCGCCGAGAACGTCCTGGAGGTCCGCGGCCGGTCCTGAGCCACCCGAACGTGTGAACCGGACCGGTCCCTCGAAGGCGCGGCCCATGGCGCGGGCCAGCGACTGGAGGCCCGGGTGGTCGAGCGGGGTCAGACAGGGGCGGGTGGCCGGCAGGAAGGTGATCTCGGCACGGATGCCGGCGGGGATCCGCTCGGTGGCCCAGGCGCGGACGGCCTTCTCGATGTGGTCGGGCTCCTGCCCGGCGACCAGCCGGAACGACAGCTTGACCATGGCCGAGGACGGGACGATCGTCTTGCTGCCGGGGCCCTGGTAGCCGCCGCCGATGCCGTTGACCTCGGCGGTGGGACGGGCCCAGATGCGCTCCAGGGTGGTGTGCCCGGCCTCGCCCTCGGTGGCGTACGAGTGCGCTTCGCGCAGCCAGCCCTCCTCGTCGAAGGGCAGCTCGGCCCACAGCTCCCGCTCCCGGTCGCTGAGCTCGACGATGCCGTCGTAGAAGCCGGGGATCGCCACGCGCGCGTGCTCGTCGTGCAGCGCGGCGACCAGGCGGGCCACGACGGTGGCCGGGTTGGGGACGGCGCCGCCGAAGGCGCCGGAGTGGATGTCCTGGTCGGGGCCGTGCAGGACGATCCCGCACTCGACGAGGCCGCGCATGCCGGTGCAGACCGTGGGGATGTCCTCGGACCACATGCCGGTGTCGGAGACGATCACGGTGTCCGCGGCGAGCCGGTCCGCGTGTTCCTCGACGAGGGCCCGGAAGTGCGGGGAGCCGGACTCCTCCTCGCCCTCGATCAGCAGCTTCAGGTTGACGGCGGGTGCGGTGCGGCCGGTGGCGGCGAGGTGGGCCCGGACGCCGAGTGTGTGGAAGAACACCTGGCCCTTGTCGTCGGCGGCCCCGCGCGCGTAAAGGCGGTTCTCCCGGACGACCGGCTCGAAGGGGTCGCTGTCCCAGCCGTCGGCACGGGCGGCGGGCTGCACGTCGTGGTGGCCGTAGACGAGGACCGTGGGTGCCTCGGGGTCACCGGAGGGCCATTCGGCGAAGACGGCCGGGGCGCCCGGTGTCTCCCAGACCTCGGCGGTCGGGAAGCCGGTCTCCCCGAGTGCGGCGGCGAGCCAGTCGGCGCTGCGGCGGACATCGGCGGCGTGTTCGGGCTGGGCCGACACGGACGGGATGCGCAGCCACTCGGCGAGGTCGTCGAGGAAGGCGGCGCGGTGCTGCTCGATGTACGTACGGACAGCGCTGTCCGGGGTCTGGCTCATGGTCACGAGCCTATCGGCCCGCGCCGACATCCTCGGCGGGCGGTTCGTCACACTCGGCTTGCCCGACCGCCTGCCCGGCCGCCTGTCCGATGATCAGCTTTTCCAGGGCGGCCCGGTCGGGCAGCCCGTCCGGTCGCTCGACCTCACCGGTGCGGACGTGCACGAACGCGACGCTGACCGACTCGGGCGGCACGCCCTGCTGCTCCGCCCAGCCGATCCGGTAGATCGCGAGCTGGAGCGGGTCGGCACGCCGCGTGCGGCTGGTCTTCCAGTCGACGATCTCGTACGTCGCCTCGTCGCCGTGCCCGGTCCGGTAGACGGCGTCGATACGGCCCCGTACGACCCGCCCGGCCAGGGCGAGTTGGAAGGGGGCCTCCACTCGATAGGGCGTGCGGTGGGCGTACTCGGTGCGTTCGAAGGCCTCCTTGAGGGATTCGAGGTCGCGTTCGTCGGCGATCTCGGCGTCGCCTCCGGGCAGCTCGTCGGGGTCCAGCATGGGCAGGGTGAGCTCTTCGAAGCGCGCCTCGACCCAGGCGTGGAAGCGGGTGCCTCGGCGTGCGGCCGGTTGTGGAGGGCGTGGCATGGGGCGCGCGAGTTCCTGCGCGAGCCCGTCCGGGTCCTCGGCCAGCCGCATCAGCTGGGTGGCGGAGAGCGCGGCCGGCAGGGGCACGTCGGTGACGCTCCGGCGGGCGCGCAGCAGCTCGCCGGTGAGGGCGTCGAGGTCGCGGTCCCAGGACGCGACGGCGCGAGCCTCCTCGGGGGTGAGGAGGGTGCGCTCCGGGGCACGCGCGTGCTCGGACCCGGCCACGCGCGCGTGCTCGGACTCCGTCACCCGTGCGGCCTGGGGTTCGGGGACGCGTGCGTGCCCGGGTTCCGGTCGGCGTGCGTGCTCCGGCGTGCGCTCGGCAGGCGTCGCCTGGTGCGGGACCGTGGGTCGGTCGGCGCTCAGGGATTCCCAGTCGGCGGAGTCCTCGTGCGGGAAGTCGTCCTCGTAGGGGTCTGGCTCGTCGTCGGGTGGCGGGGGCCACTCCGGGTCCTCGTGGGTGGCGGGGTCGTGACCGGCCGCCGGGTGGCCGTCCTCCCCTGCTGTGAGCGCGTCCAGGTGGGCGAGGACGGTCTCGGCGGCCGCGCGCCGGCGGGCCAGCGCGGCCTCGTCGAGGGGCAGCGGCCACACCTGGTCGGCACCGGCCGTGTGCAGGGCCGGGTTCTCCTCGTCCTCCTCCGGTTCGTCGGCCCAGGCCTCGATCTCGCCGTGTCCGGTGGCGCAGTGGTCGTACAGGGCCTGGAGGAAGTCGGAGGGGCCGCGCGGTCGCTTCTGGCTGGGGCCCCACCAGTGGCCGGAGCCGAGGAGCAGGGAGCGGGGGCGGGTGAAGGTGACGTAGCCGAGGCGGAGCTCCTCGGTGTGCTGGTGGTCCTTCATGGCCTCGTGGAAGGCCTTCATGCCCCGCGAGTCCCAGGCCTCGACGTCCGGCAGGGTGTCGGTGTCGCCGCGCAGGGCGTGCGGGAGCACCTTGGCCTGGGCGGTCCACTTCTCGCGGCCCTGGCTGCTCGGGAAGGTGCCCTTGACCAGGCCGGGGACGACGACGACATCCCACTCCAGGCCCTTGGACCTGTGCGCGGTCAGCACCTTGACGGTGTTCTCGCCGCCGGGCAGGGCGTTGTCGAGGCCCTTCTCGTACTGGGCGGCGGTGCGCAGGAAGCCGAGGAAGGCGAGCAGGGTCGCCTCCTGGTCGCCGGCCGCGAAGGAGGCGGCGACGTCCAGGAAATTGGACAGCGTCTCGCGGCGGCGGGCGGCCAGCGCGTGCGGGGAGGCGGACAGCTCCACCTCCAGGCCGGTGACCGCGAGGACGCGGTGCAGGACGTCCATCAGCGGGTCGGACAGGGAGCGGCGCAGCTCGCGCAGTTCGGTGGCCAGGCGGGCGAAGCGCACGCGCGCGTCCGGCGAGAACGGCAGGCCGTCGTCCTGGCGCTCGGTGTCCAGCGGCAGCTCCAGGAAGGTGTCCAGGGCGTCCGCGAGCGATATCACCTCGGCCGGGTCGACCCCCTCGACGGCCTCGGCGAGCCTGCGGTCCGGGTCGTCGGGGTCGCCCACGCGCGCGTGGGACACCAGCAGCCGGGCGCGGCGGCCCAGGAGGGCGAGGTCGCGGGGGCCGATGCGCCAGCGCGGGCCGGTCAGCAGCCGGACCAGGGAGGCGTTGGCTCCGGGGTCCTGGAGCACTTCGCAGACGGCGACGAGATCGGCCACCTCGGGCAGGTGCAGCAGCCCGGAGAGGCCGACCACCTCGACGGGGACGTCCCGCGCGACAAGGGCGCCCTGGATCTCGGCGAAGTCGGTCGCCGTACGGCACAGGACCGCGATCTCGCCGGCTGCCGTGCCGGTGCGGACGAGGTGGGCGACGGAGTCGGCGATCCAGTCCATCTCGTCGGCGTGGGTGCGCAGCAGGGCGCAGCGGACCGTGCCGTCGAGTTCGGCGCCCGGGGCCGGGCGCAGGGCCGCCACACCCGCGTGCATGGCGCGCAGCGGCTCGGCCAGGCCGTTGGCGAGGTCGAGGAGGCGGCCACCGCTGCGGCGGTTCTCGCTGAGCGCCTGGCGGGTGGCCGGGCTGCCGTCGGCGTGCGCGAAGTGCTGGGGGAAGTCGTCCAGGTTGGCGACGGAGGCGCCGCGCCAGCCGTAGATGGCCTGGCAGGGATCGCCGACGGCGGTCACGGGGTGGCCGGTGCCGCCGCCGAACAGGCCCGCCAGGAGTACCCGCTGGGCCACCGAGGTGTCCTGGTACTCGTCCAGGAGCACGACCCGGAACTCGTCGCGCAGCAGCCGGCCCACCTCGGGGATGCGGGCCAGCGCGGCGGACAGCGCGATCTGGTCGCCGAAGTCGAGCAGGTCCCGCTCGCGCTTGGCGGTCCGGTAGCGCAGGACGAGTTCGGCCAGTTCGCGGCGGGCGGCGGCCACCTCGGGGACCTTGCGCAGGTCGGCGTTGCCGAGCTTGGCGCCCGCGAGGGTGTTCAGCAGTCCGGCGTCCCAGGCGCGCAGGTCCTCGGGGCGTACCAGGTGCTCGGCGAGTTCGGAGTCGAGGGTGAGCAGGTCGCCGACCAGGTCGGCGAAGGAGCGGGTGAGGGCCGGATAGGGACCGGGGGCCTCGCGCAGCACCCGGGCGGCGAGCTGGAAGCGGGTGGCGTCGGCGAGCAGCCGGGAGGCCGGCTCCAGGCCGATGCGCAGGCCGTGGTCGGTCAGCAGCCGGCCCGCGAAGGCGTGGTACGTCGAGATGACCGGCTCGCCGGGCGGGTTGTCCGGGTCGATGACATCGGGGTCGGTGACGCCCGCCCTGACGAGTGCCTTGCGGACGCGTTCGGCGAGTTCGCCGGCCGCCTTGTTGGTGAAGGTCAGCCCGAGGACCTGCTCGGGGGCCACCTGGCCGGTGCCGACCAGCCAGACCACACGGGCCGCCATCACCGTCGTCTTGCCCGACCCGGCTCCGGCCACGATCACCTGCGGGGCGGGCGGCGCGGTGATGCAGGCCGTCTGCTCCGGGGTGAACGGGATGCCGAGGAGCTCTTTGAGCTGCTCGGGGTCGGTGATGCGGGCGGGCATGCCGTCGAGGCTAACGGTGACCACTGACAACCGTGGGACGGGCGTCGTACGTCACTCGACCACGTGGCGCCCCTCGGGTCGCGCGCTGCACGACGCCCGGAACGCGCAGTGCGTGCAGTGCTGGCCGGTGGTCGGTGTGAACCGTTCGTCGAGGACCTTGCCGGCGGCGGTGGCCAGCAGGTCGCCGACCCACTCCCCCTCCAGCGCCTCCTGGGCCTGCACCTTGGGCAGAGTCTCGCCGCCGTCGCGCCGGGCGGCGCCCTGCCGGAGGTGGACCAGTTCGGCGCCGCCGGCCTCGGGGCGTACGCCGTCGAAGGCCTCGTCCACGGCGCCCTCGCGGACCGCGAGCTGGTAGACGGCGAGTTGCGGGTGCCGGGCCACCTCGGCGGCGCTCGGGGCCTGCTTGCCGGTCTTGAAGTCGACGACGTAGGCCCGGCCCTCGCCGTCCGTCTCCACGCGGTCCATCTGGCCGCGGATGCGCACCTCGTAGTCGCCCGCTTCGAGGCTGACGTCGAAGTCCTGCTCGCTGGCCACGGGGGTGCGTGCGGTGCGGTCCAGGACGTGCCACTTCAGGAAGCGTTCGAGCGCCACGCGCGCGTTCTCCTTCTCCTGGGCCGACTTCCAGGGGGCGTCGAAGGCGAGCGCGTTCCACACCGACTCCAGGCGCTCCATGAGGACCGCGAGGTCGGCGGGGGTGCGTCCGGAGGCGACCTCGTCGGCCAGGACGTGCACGACGTTGCCGAAGCCCTGGGCGGTGGTGGCGGGCGCGTCGGCCTTGACCTCGCGGCCCAGGAACCACTGCAGGCTGCAGGTGTTGGCGAGCTGGTCGAGGGCGCTGCCGGAGAGCACGACGGGCTGGTCGCGGTCGCGCAGCGGCACCTTGCTCTCGGTCGGCTCGAACATGCCCCACCAGCGGTAGGGGTGGGCGGAAGGCACCAGGGGGCGGCCGTCGTCGTCGGCGAGCGCGGCCAGCCGGGCCAGCCGCCGGGCGGCGGCCTCCCGCAGCGTGTCGGACGCGCGCGGGTCGACCGTGGTCGCGCGCAGTTCGGCGACCAGGGCGGCCACGGAGAGCGGGCGGCGGGGCCGTCCGGTGACGTCCTGAGGCTCGGCGCCCAGTTCGGTGAGGAACCGGGAGGGCTGGTCGCCGTCGTCCGCGGGAGCCTTCACCGCGGTGACGACGAGGCGCTCACGCGCGCGCGTGGCGGCGACGTAGAACAGGCGGCGCTCCTCGGCGAGGAGCGCGCCCGGGGTGAGCGGTTCGGCCAGGCCGTCGCGGCCGATCCGGTCGGCCTCCAGCAGCGAGCCGCGGCGGCGCAGGTCGGGCCACAGGCCCTCCTGGACGCCGGCGACGACGACCAGGCGCCACTCCAGGCCCTTGGAGCGGTGCGCGGTCAGCAGGCGGACGGCGTCGGGGCGTACCGCGCGCCCGGCGAGGGTGTCGGCGGCGATGTCCTCGGCCTCGATCTCCGCAAGGAAGTTCAGCGCGCCCCGGCCGCCGCTGCGCTCCTCCGCGCGGGCGGCGGTGGCGAACAGCGCGCACACGGCGTCCAGGTCCCGGTCGGCGTTGCGGCCGGCCGCGCCGCCGCGCCGCGCGGCGCGTTCCAGGCGCGAGGGCCAGGGCGTGCCGTTCCACAGGTCCCACAGCGCCTCCTCGGCCGTACCGCCGCCCGCCAGGCGCTCCCGGGCCTTCCCGAGCAGTGCGCCGAGCCGCTGCGCCCCGCGCGCGTACCCGGGGTCGTGGACGGCCAGGCGCTCGGGTTCGGCGAGGGCCCGGGCGAGCAGGTCGTCCGAGGGCGGCGGCAGCGCGTTGCCGGCCGCCCGTTCCTCGTCACGCAGGGCGCGGCCGAGGCGGCGCAGGTCGGCCGCGTCCATGCCGGCGAGAGGGGAGGCGAGCAGGGTGAGCGCGGTCTCGGTGCCCAGCCAGCAGGAGGCTGGCTCGGTGTTCTCGTCCCCGCTGGGGCTCGCCTCGTCGGTGACCGTCCCCGCACCCGGGTGTGCCGCTTCCGCCTCCGCCACCGCCCTGAGCGCCGTCAGCAGGGGGGCCACCGCCGGTTCGTGGCGCAGTGGCACGTCGTCGCCGTCGATGTCCAGGGGTACGCCGGCCGCGGTGAGGGCGCGGCGGACCGTCGGGATGGTGCTGGACCCGGCGCGCACCAGGACGGCCATGTCGCTCCAGCGCACGCCGTCCTCAAGGTGCGCGCGCCGCAGGATGTCGGCGATGTTGTCCAGCTCGGTGCCGGGCGTCGGGTACGTGTAGACCTCGACGGCGCCGCCGTCCCGCACGGCGTCCAGTTCGCGGTGCGCGCGCACCTTGTCGGCGGGCAGCCTGGTCAGCGGCATCCGCTGGGTCAGCAGGCGGGTGGCGGCCAGCAGGGCGGCGCCGGAGCGGCGGGAGGTGCGCAGTACCTCGACCGGGGCGGGACGGCCGTCCACGCGCGCGAAGGCGGATGGGAAGTCCAGGATGCCGTTCACGTCGGCGCCCCGGAACGTGTAGATCGACTGGTCCGGGTCGCCGAACGCGACCAGCGTGCGGCCGCCGCCGGCCAGGGCGTGCAGCAGCCGCACCTGGGCGGGGTCGGTGTCCTGGTACTCGTCGACGTACACGGCGTCGTAGCGGCCGGCCAGGTCCAGGGCGACCTCGGGGCGCTGGGTGAGCAGCACCGCGCGGTGCACGAGTTCGGCGTAGTCGAGGACGCCCTGGAGGTCGAGGACGTCGAGGTACTCGGCGAGGAAGGCGGCCGCGGCTCGCCAGTCGGGGCGGCCGATACGGCGGGCGAAGGCGTCCAGGGCGGCGGGGTCGAGGCCCAGTTCGCGGGTGCGGGCGAGCACCGCGCGGACCTCGTCGGCGAAACCCCGGGTGGTCAGGCAGGCGCGCAGTTCGTCGGGCCAGCGCACCGGGTCGAGCCCGAGCCGCTCCAGCTCGGCCTGGCCGGCCAGCAGCTCCCGGACGGTGACGTCCTGCTCGGGGCCGGAGAGCAGCCGCAGCGGGTCGACGAACAGACCGCTGTCCTGGTGGGCTCGGACCAGGGCGTAGCAGTACGAGTGGAAGGTGGTCGCCCGGGGCGCGCGGGCGGCGCCGACGCGCAGGGCCATGCGGTCGCGCAGTTCGACGGCGGCCTTGCGGCTGAACGTCAGCACCAGGATCCGCTCGGGGTCCCCGCCGCGGGCCATCCGCGCGGCCACCGATTCCACGAGGGTGGTGGTCTTCCCGGTGCCGGGACCCGCGAGCACGAGCAGCGGGCCGGCCGCGTGGTCAACCACGGCGCGCTGTGCGGCGTCCAGACGAGGGGGACCCGTGTCGGCCGGCGGGGTCCGCACCAGTCGGTAAGCGCCACGGGTCCCCTGTCGCACCTGGGGGTGCGACAGGCGCCTGGTGGAGGAAGAGGAGCTCACGTGGTTCGCCGGTCCTGGTGGGTGTGCTGGTTGGCTCGCGGTCGCGCGGGCAGTGCGGTGGCCGTGGGGTGAGCGAGACCCGCGCAGCCGACGCTACGCCGACGAACCGGACGGAAGCAGAGCTTCCGCTTCTTCCCGTCCGCCTCGGGCGGCACTCGTGGCACGCGCACCCCACATCCCACGAACGTACGTCATGCCACGGACGTCCCGGATGTCCCTCGAACGGGCCACTGGTTCCCCCCGAGGGCCTCGGATGGCGGAAGCTGTCAAGTGTGAGCCCCCGAGTCCGCGTCGCCGTCCCACCGCGCCCGCTTCATGTCGAGCCGCGGCAGATGACCCTCCGCGGCCCTGCTCGCCTCCTTCAGCGCGGTGCCCTCCGCGCGGTAGTGGTCCAGGGCGCTCAGCTCGTGCCCCGGCAGCAGCACCCCGTCGGCGCGCACCACCCGCCACCAGGGGACGGAGCCGCCGTAGAGGGACATCACCCGCCCCACCTGACGTGGCCCTCCCTCCTCCAGCCACTCCGCGACGTCGCCGTAGGTCATCACGCGCCCGGGCGGAATCCGCTCGGCGACCTCCAGGACCCGCTCGGCGTACTCGGGCAGTTCGTCCGCGTACCCCTCTCGGGTGCCCTCGGGAAGGCTCTGCTCGCTCATTCGCCCCATCCTGCCGCACCCCACCGACAACCCGCGCGGTCCGTGTCAGGTCGCCGTCTCGCCCCCGGGCGGCGCTTGGGGCAGACTGTGCGCCCCCGCATCTGCACCCTGATGCCCTCGTGTGTCGGTGGGGCATGCCACCATCGTGCGGGCGGTGACTGGTGATACGAGATCAAGAAGAGACGACCAAGCAGCAGGGCGTGCACCCCGACGGAGCGGCGGGCACCCCTGACGCCGCCGCACGCCCGGACGCGGCCGAATCCGGCACCGTACCTTCGGAATCCGCGCGCGCGGAGGTCGTGGAACCGGACGCCGGACGCCCGCCCCCCGCCGTCGGACCCGACGCCGCCCCCGACGCCCCCGAGGCGGAACACGTGCCGGACGAGATCCACACGGACGAGGTGGAGGGCGACGAACCGCTGCTCCCCGCGCGCGTGCACCGCCCCTCCGACCTCATGCGTCTTCTGGTCGGCGTGCTCGCCATCGCCGTGCTGCTCGGCATCGCCGCGTTCGCGCACGGCACCACCTCCGGGCTCGAACAGGACATCAACAAAGGCACCGGGCAGGCCCCCGACCTGCTGATCAAGATCGCGGGGCTGGCCTCCAGCATCGCGATCCTGCTCGTGCCGGTCGCGTTCGCCATCGAGCGGCTGATCAAGCGGGACGGGCTGCGCATCGCCGACGGCGTGCTCGCGGCCGTCCTCGCGCACGGTGTGACCCTCGCCACCGACCTGTGGGTGGCCAGAGCCGCCCCCGGCTCGATCCAGGAGGCGCTCACCCAGCCCTCCCCCGGCGACATCCATGCCCTCACCGACCCGGTGCACGGCTATCTCGCGCCCGTCATCGCCTATATGACGGCCGTCGGCATGTCCCGGCGTCCGAGATGGCGCTCGGTGCTGTGGATCGTGCTGCTGCTCGACGCGTTCTCCATGCTCGTCACCGGCTACACGACACCGTTCTCGATCATCCTCACGGTGCTGATCGGCTGGACCGTCGCCTACGGCACGCTCTACGCGGTGGGCTCCCCCAACGTCCGCCCCACCGGCCGGACCCTGCTGGCGGGGCTGCGGCACGTCGGCTTCCACCCGGTCGGCGCGGCCCGCGAGGAGGCCCTCGACACCGAGAACGGCGACCGGGGCCGGCGCTACTTCGTCACCCTGGAGGACGGCCCGCCGCTGGACGTCACGGTCGTCGACCGGGAACAGCAGGCCCAGGGCTTCTTCTACCGCGCGTGGCGCAACCTGACGCTGCGCGGCTTCGCCACCCGCTCCAGCCTCCAGTCGCTGCGCCAGGCCCTGGAGCAGGAGGCGCTGCTGGCGTACGCGGCGATCGCGGCCGGTGCCAACGCGCCCAAGCTGATCGCCACCTCCGAGCTGGGCCCGGACGCCGTGATGCTCGTCTACGAGCACACCGGCGGCCGCACCCTGGACTCGCTGGCTGACGAGGAGATCACCGACGAACTGCTGCGCAACACCTGGCACCAGGTACAGGCGCTGCAGTCGCGCCGGATCGCGCACCGCAGACTCGCGGGTGACGCCATCCTGGTGGATCGTTCCGGCCAGGTGATCCTCACGGATCTGCGCGGCGGTGAGATCGCGGCCGGCGAGCTGCTGCTGCGCATGGACGTCGCCCAGCTCGTCACCACGCTCGGCCTGCGGGTCGGCGCCGAGCGGGCGGTGGCCTCGGCGGTGGGTGTGCTCGGGCCCGACGCCGTCGCCGACTGCCTGCCGATGCTCCAGCCGATCGCGCTCACCCGCTCCACGCGCGCGACGCTGCGAAGACTGGCCAGAGAGCGCGCCCAGCGCGAACGCGACGCGGTCCTGGAGGCGTCCCGGCAGGCCAAGCAGGCCCGCGCGGAGGAGGCCGAGAAACCCGACAAGAAGACGGTGCGCGCCGAGCAGCGGGCCGAGAAGCGGGCCCTGGACGACGCGCTGGAAGAGGCCCGCGAGGAGGACCTGCTCACCCAGATCCGGCACCAGGTGCTGAAGATCAGGCCGCAGGCGCCCGTCGAGCCGGCCCGCCTGGAGCGGGTCCGGCCGCGCACGCTGATCAGCCTCATCGCCGGCGCGATCGGCGCGTACTACCTGCTGACCCAGCTCACCCACATCGAGTTCGGCCCCCTGGTCGCGAACGCCCAGTGGGGCTGGGTGATCGCCGCGGTGCTGTTCTCGGCGGTCAGCTACGTCGCCGCCGCGATGGCGCTGCTCGGGTTCGTGCCCGAGCGGGTGCCGTTCGTGCGGACCGTGGCGGCGCAGGTCGCGGGGTCGTTCGTGAAGATCGTGGCGCCCGCGGCGGTCGGCGGTGTCGCCCTCAACACACGCTTCCTGCAGCGCGCCGGTGTGCGCCCGGGCCTCGCGGTGGCGAGCGTCGGCGCCTCGCAGCTGTTCGGGCTCGGTTGTCACATCCTGATGCTGCTCTCCTTCGGCTACCTGACCGGTACCGAGAAGACCCCGTCGTTGTCGCCGTCCCGCACCGTCATCGCGGGCCTGCTGACCGTCGCCGTGCTGGTCCTCGTGGTGACCTCGGTGCCGTTCCTGCGGAAATTCGTCTCCACGCGGGTGCGGTCGCTTTTCGCGGGCGTCGTACCTCGCATGCTGGACGTGCTGCAGCGGCCGCAGAAGCTCGTCACCGGCATCGGCGGCATGCTGCTGCTCACCGCCTGCTTCGTGATGTGCCTGGACGCCTCCATCCGGGCGTTCGGCAACGAGGGCTCCTCGCTCAGCATCGCCAGTGTCGCCGTCGTCTTCCTCGCCGGAAACGCGCTCGGCTCCGCGGCGCCGACCCCGGGCGGAGTCGGTGCGGTCGAGGCGACCCTGACCGTCGGCCTGATCGCCGTCGGCCTCCCCAAGGAGGTCGCGGCCCCCGCCGTCCTGCTGTACCGGCTGCTGACCCTGTGGCTGCCGGTCCTGCCCGGCTGGCTGGCCTTCAACCACCTGTCCCGCAAGGGAGCGCTGTAGCCCCGGCGCCGACGCCAGGGGGCACGAGACGCTTCAGGGGGCACGAGACGCTCCCGCTCGCACCGGATGCGCCGCGGGCATCCCGGGGTCGTACCTCGTACGGCTCGCGCCCCGCGCGCGTGGGCGCGTGCGACCCCAGGATGGGAGCATGCCGAACCCCTTCCGGATCCGTGTCGCCGCCCTGGTCACCGCCCTGATGCTGTCCTCCCTGCTGGCCGGGTGCAGCGACAGTGCCAAGGCCGGGGATCTGGCGGCACAGAAGCTGGACTGGAAGGCCTGCCCGGCCCCCGACGAGGCCGAGGGCGGTGGCGGCGCCCCCTCGCCGCTGCCCGGTGGCGCTGCCTGGCAGTGCGCGACCATGAAGGCGCCGCTGGACTGGTCGAAGCCGAAGGGCGCCACCATCGGTCTCGCACTGATCCGTGCCGAGGCCAGCGGCGACGCGAGCAAGCGGATCGGCTCCCTGATCTTCAACTTCGGCGGGCCCGGCGGCAGCGGCGTCACCACGCTCCCCGCGTTCGGCGAGGACTACGCGGCCCTGCGCACCCGCTACGACCTCGTCAGCTTCGACCCGCGCGGAGTCGGCCGCAGCGACCCCGTCGAGTGCGAGAACGACGAACAGCTCGACAACTACTTCCAGCAGGACGCGACGCCCGAGACCAGCGCCGAGCGCACCCAGCTGATCAACCGCACCAAGCAGTTCAACGCCGCCTGCGAGAAGAACTCCAAGACGATCCTGCCGCACGTACGCACCACCGACGCGGCCCGCGACATGGACCTCATGCGCCAGGTCCTCGGCGACAAGCAGCTGCACTACTTCGGCATCTCCTACGGCACCGAACTCGGCGGCGTCTACGCCCACCTGTTCCCGAAGAACGTGGGCCGAGCCGTCCTCGACGGCGTCATCGACCCCACCCAGAACCCCGAGCAGAGCTCGCTGGGACAGGCCAAGGGCTTCCAGCTCGCGCTCGACAACTTCGCCGAGGACTGCACCTCCAAGAAGACCGAGTGCCCGATCGGCGACACCCCGCAGGACGTGAAGGACCGTATCGCCAAGCTCCTCGTGGACCTCGACAAGAAGCCGATCCCCGGCATCCTCCCCCGACAGCTGACCCAGACCGCCGCCACCAACGGCATCGCGCAGTCCCTGTACTCCAAGGACTTCTGGGAGTACCTCACCGAGGGACTCGAAGAGGCGTACGACGGCGACGGGAAGATCCTGATGCTGTTGTCCGACTCCATGAACGGCCGTAGCCAGAACGGCGAGTACAGCAACATCACGGCGGCGAACATCGCCATCAACTGCGCGGACGAGAAGCCCCGGTACACCGCCGACTACGTCCAGCAGAGGCTGCCCGAATTCCGGGCCGCGTCCCCGCTGTTCGGCGACTACCTCGCGTGGGGCATGGTCAGCTGCACGAGCTGGGCGGTGCCGGGTGCCGCCGACCATCCCGACGTCAGCGCACCCGGGTCGGCGCCGATCCTGGTCGTGGGCAACACGGGCGACCCGGCCACGCCGTACGAGGGCGCGAAGAAGATGGTGGAGTCGCTGGGGAAGGGCGTCGGGGTGGAGCTGACGTACCGGGGGCAGGGGCACGGGGCCTACGACAGCAAGAACAAGTGCGTGCAGTCGGACGTGAACGGTTACTTGCTGGAGGGGAAGGTACCGAAGGCCGGCACGGTCTGTTCGTGAGCGGGGGGAGTTAAGAAATCGCAGGTCAAAAGGTTATCCACAGGCCGCAACAGCCTTCGCTCGATCCGCCTACTATGACCTGACCGCTTTCCGCGACGAACCTGCGGAGAGCCTGTGTGGGGGGTGTGCGCGCATGTTGCGTTCTGTACGGTGGGCGGCCGCTGTTGCCGCCGGGTTGCTGGTGGCCGGGTGCGGTGGTGGGTCCTCCGGCGGGGGCGGGGACGAAGGAAAGACACGGTCCCAACAGCCGTCGCCGGCCTCTGCCGCCCTGCCCTCCTCCCTCACCTCCCAGAAGCTCGACTGGGGCCGCTGCAAAGCCACTTCGGACTCCGCCGCGCCCGGTGGCGAGTGGCGGTGCGCGACGCTCAAGGTGCCGCTGGACTGGGCGAAGCCGGACGGGAAGACCATAGGGCTGGCGCTGATCCGGGCGAAGGCCAGCGGGGGTTCGGGCCAGCGGATCGGCTCATTGCTGTTCAACTTCGGCGGTCCTGGCGGCTCGGGCGTCTCGACGATGCCGTACTACGCCACCACCGTCTCCACGCTGCGCGAGCGGTACGACCTGGTGAGCTGGGATCCGCGCGGGGTGGGCGCCAGTGAGGGGATCCGCTGCCGCAGCGACAAGGACATGCGGTCCGCCGAGTCGATCGACGCCACCCCGGACACGGCGGCGGAGGAGACGGCGTACTTCCAGGACGCCGCCGCCTTCGGCAAGGGCTGCGAGACGGCGTCCGGCGAGCTGATCGCGCACGTCTCGACGACCGACACGGCCCGGGACATGGACCTGATGCGCCAGGTGCTCGGCGATACGAAGATGCACTACTTCGGTATCTCCTACGGCACCGAACTCGGGGGCGTCTACGCCCACCTGTTCCCGAAGAACGTGGGGCGGCTGATCCTGGACGCGGTGGTCGACCCGACCGCGGACTCGGTCGGACACGCGAAGAACCAGGCCCAGGGCTTCCAGCGGGCACTGGACGACTACCTCAAGTCCACCGGGCAGGACCCGGAGCAGGGTTCGCAGAAGATCGTGGACCTGCTGGAGAAGCTCGACACCGCGCCGCTCACGACCTCCTCCGGGCGGAAGCTGACCCAGACCCTCGCGGTCACCGGCATCGTCCTGCCGCTGTACAGCCAGGACAGCTGGCCGACCCTGACCAGCGCGCTCCAGGCGGCCGAGGACGGCGACGGCTCGGAGCTGCTGTCGCTCGCGGACCAGTACAACGAACGCGACACCTCGGGGCACTACGGCACGGCCGCCCACTCCCAGCGGGTCATATCGTGCCTGGACGACAAGCAGCGGCCCTCGCTCGCCCAGACGAGGAGGCTGCTGCCCGAGTTCGAGAAGATCTCGCCCGTCTTCGGCGACTTCCTGGGCTGGGACACGGCCGGCTGGTGCCACGACTGGCCGGTGGCCGGGGAGTACGACACCCCGGAGGTGAGCGCCCCGGGCGCGGCCCCGATCCTGCTGGTGGGCAACACGGGCGACCCGGCGACCCCCTACGAGGGCGCCCGGAGAATGGCCGACGAACTGGGCAAGGGCGTCGGCGTCGAGCTGACCTGGAAGGGCGAGGGCCACAGCGCGTACGGCCGCGGGAGCGACTGCGTGGACTCGACGGTGAACGGCTATCTGCTGGACGGCACGGTCCCGAAGGACGGCAAGGTCTGCTCATGACGAAGGCGGGGGCTCCGGGCGCCTGCCGCGCCCGAAACCCCCGCCCGTCGCTGAGACCGCGCTCAGTAGACCGGCTTCTCCGGCTCGATCTGGTTGACCCAGCCGATCACGCCGCCGCCGACATGGACTGCGTCCGCGAAGCCCGCGGACTTCAGGACCGCGAGGACTTCCGCACTGCGGACACCCGTCTTGCAGTGCAGGACGATCTTCTTGTCCTGGGGCAGGCCCTCCAGGGCGGTGCCGAGCAGGAACTCGTTCTTCGGGATCAGCTTGGCGCCCGGGATGGAGACGATCTCGTACTCGTTCGGCTCGCGGACGTCGATGATCTCGATGTTCTCGCCGTCGTCGATCCACTCCTTGAGCTGCTTGGGAGTGATCGTCGAGCCGGCCGCCGCCTGCTGGGCCTCCTCGGAGACGACGCCGCAGAAGGCCTCGTAGTCGATGAGCTCGGTGACGGTCGGGTTCTCGCCGCAGACCGCGCAGTTCGGGTCCTTGCGGACCTTCACCTGGCGGTACTGCATCTCCAGGGCGTCGTAGATCATCAGGCGGCCGACGAGGGGCTCGCCGGTGCCGGTGAGCACCTTGATGGCCTCGGTGACCTGGATGGAGCCGATGGACGCGCAGAGCACGCCCAGCACGCCGCCCTCGGCGCAGGAGGGGACCATGCCCGGCGGCGGGGGCTCCGGGTAGAGGCAGCGGTAGCAGGGGCCGTACTCGGACCAGAAGACCGAGGCCTGGCCGTCGAAGCGGTAGATCGAGCCCCAGACGTACGGCTTGTTGAGCAGCACGCAGGCGTCGTTGACCAGGTAGCGGGTGGCGAAGTTGTCCGTGCCGTCGACGATCAGGTCGTACTGGCTGAAGATGTCCATCACGTTCTCGGCCTCGAGCCGCTCCTCGTGAAGGACCACGTTCACGTACGGGTTGATGCCGAGGACGGAGTCACGGGCGGACTCGGCCTTGGAGCGGCCGATGTCGGCCTGGCTGTGGATGATCTGGCGCTGCAGGTTCGACTCGTCGACCTCGTCGAACTCCACGATGCCGAGGGTGCCGACACCGGCCGCGGCGAGGTACATCAGCGCCGGCGAGCCCAGGCCGCCGGCGCCCACACAGAGCACCTTGGCGTTCTTCAGCCGCTTCTGCCCGTCCATCCCGACATCGGGGATGATCAGGTGGCGGGAGTACCTGCGGACCTCGTCTACGGTGAGCTCAGAGGCTGGCTCGACCAGGGGTGGCAGCGACACGGGGACTCCGTTGGTCGGTCAATCACTACAGATGTTCTCCGTGTAACACTGCCATGGCCATCTTCATTCCGAGACACCTGTCCCGACCCGCGAGACGATGTCGTCCCAGTAGCCGGGCATGTTCTCCCAGGGGTCCACGCGCCCGCCGTGATCCGTGCGGTCCGTGAAGTAGATGGTCGCGGCGCCCTGCCAGCGGGCGATGCGCAGTGCCTCGTCGAGGTGGCCGCGGGGTATGCCGTGCACGAAATGACAGAAGCGGTCCGGCGGGTAGTCCGCGGTCCACTCGGCGACGTGCGACCAGCGGTAGTCGCTCCACGAGCCGGCGAAGGTCACCAGCTGGTCGGCGTTCTCCGCGTAGCCCGGATGGGGGTGGGTGCCGTGACCGAGGACGATGTGGGGGGCGTCACCGATGGTGCGGAGCGTGGCGACGGCGCGGCGGATCTCGGGGAGCGCCGTGCGTTCGCCGGGGCAGCGCTCCAGCAGGAAGCCGTCGACGCGGTACCAGTCGTGATAGCGGCGGGCGTCGAGGACCAGGTCGGCGTGGGGGCGGGCGCCGTAGGTGGTGTCCAGGCGGCCTAAGACGCGGACGCCCGCGTTGCGGAGCCTGCCGACTGCTTCCAGGCAGTGCGGGTCGGGGCGGCTGCCGGGGCCGTTCGCCACGTTGAGGACGACCCAGCGCAAGGGGGTGCCCGGGCGGGTGAGTTCGGCCCACTGCGCGGGGGCGAGCAGGGGGTGGGCGTAGCCCGGGATGCCGAAGGCGGTGCGGACGCCGGTGGCCGCGGCGCCCGACCTGGTGCTGGTCAGATGCGGCATGCCGCCTCCATCCAGATGTCCGCGAGGGACTCTTCGAGGTTGATACGGGGCCGCCAGCCGAGCCGGTCGCGGGCACAGCGCACGTCGGCCTGCTGCCAGCTGCCGCAGCCGTCCGGGTACGGGTAGGCGACCGGGGCCGCGTGGTCGGGGTCCAGGCGGGGGTGGCCGATGGGGCTGCGCATCGGGCCGGGCGGGCCGTCGAGTTCGTGCAGGGCGCCGCCGTATCCGGCGACCCGGGCGAGGACGGCGGCGGCGTCGCGGAGGCGGACGGCGCGGCCGGAGCCGATGTTGATGACACCTTGGGCGGCGGAGAGCGAGGCCGCGTGGACGGCGCGGGCGACGTCGCGTACGTCGACGAAGTCGCGCTGGGCGCCGAGGCCGCCGAGTTTGAGTTCGCCGTCGCCGGACTGCATGGCGCGGCGCATGGCTTCGGCGAGGCGGCCGAGCGGGGAGCCGGCCGGGGTGCCGGGCCCGGCGGGCGAGAAGACGCGCAGCACGACGGCGTCCAGGCCCGACCCGAGGACCAGTTCGGTGGCGGCGAGCTTGCTGACGCCGTACGGGCCGCCGGGGCGCGGTACGGCGTCCTCGGCCGTGGAGGAGCCGGGCTGGCTGGGGCCGTACTCGGCGCCGCAGCCGATCTGCACCAGGCGGGCGCCGCAGCCGCTGCGGCGCAGGGCCTCGCAGATGGTGGCGACGGCGACGGTGTTGTGCCGGGTGAGTTCCCGGGCACCGCCGCGGGTGGCGCCGGCGCAGTTCACGATGACGCCAGGGTGGACCGCGTCGAGGAAGCGGGTGAGCGCACCGGGACTGCCGGTGGCGAGGTCGAAGCGGACGTCGGCGTCGTCGCCGCGGCCGAGCGCGGTGAGCTGGACGGCCGGGTCGGCGAGTAGCCGGTCGGCGACGAAGCGGCCGAGGTACCCGTTGGCTCCGATCAGCAGAACCCTCATCGCGTGGCTCCCGGGGTGTGCGCTCCGGCGACTCCGGTGGTTCCGGACGCTCCGGGTCCGGGTCGGGAGGTGGTCATCTGGCGGTCTCCTTCAAGGGGTGATGCGGTTGCCTCCGGCGGGATGCCGGGCGCCTGCCGCCGCGACGGCACGGCGAGGCAGGCGAAGAGAACGGCGGCTGTGCTCACTCGGGGTCTCCCGTCGGCGCGTGGGCCGAGGCCCGGGTGAGAGTGCGGGTCGCCTGGAACAGCAGCGCCAGGGCCGCGACGCCGCAGACGAGTGCTGGGACACCGCCCGCGCCCCAGGCGCCGGCCACGGCGTCGACGGGGGTCGCGAGGAAGGCGCAGCCGGGCAGCCGGCCGGCCAGGACCAGCCCCACGGCGGCCGCTTCGGCGGCGGCGGCGAGGGCGAGGGCGGGGCGCTGCGGCACGTTGTGGACGGTGAGGAGGCGGGCGAGCAGCAGGAGGGCGCCGAGGGTGAGGGCCTCCGGGTAGCCGGCGGGTTCTCCGAGGGCGGCGCCGCACACGGCGAGCAGGGCGGTGAGGACGCCCAGGTAGAGGGCGAACGTGCCGAGCAGCAGCGGCTGTACGGAGCCGGCGAACTCCTCCAGGCCCCGGCTGCCCGTGAGCCTGCGGCGGGCACCCGCCGTGAAGAGATGGGCGCTCCAGGCGGCCGGGGCGCAGGCCAGGGTGAGGGCCAGGACGGGCGCGGCGGTCACCGGCCAGGGGCCGTGCGTGGCGCCGGTCGGGAGGCCGTCGGGGCCGCCGTCAAGGACGGCGCGCAGGAGGCCGTTGCCGAGGAGGGCGTAGGCAAGGAGCCAGCAGGTCCACGCGCGCGTGCCGGTCACGGTGTGCCGGGCGGGGAGGCGGCCGGGCCCGGCGAGGGGGCCGTGGCGCAGGGCCAGGCCCACGGCCAGGGCGAGGGCGAGCACGCCGACGGCCGCCGTCAGGAGGCGGGGGCGCCCCTCGGTGAGCCGTAGGCCGGTCACCACCGCCGCGCCGACCACGCCCGGCAGGAGGGTGAGCAGCGCCCAGTCGGCGCGCACGCGGGGCGCGGGCGCCGATTCCGGGCGCGGGCGCGGGTCGCCGTCGCGGGGCACGCGCGCGTAGAGCTCCTCGGCGAGTGAGAAGACGTCACGGTGCCGGAAGCGGGCGGCGGTCCGGTCGGTGACGCCGTGCGCTTCGAGGCCGGCCGCGATCTCCAGCGGGTCGACGGCCTGCTCACAGAGGGCGCGGTGGCGGTGCATCAGCGCCTTCACGGGATCGGCGGCGCCTCGACGTGGGGTTCGTCCCCGGCTGCCCGGGGCGGTCCGGGTGTGGCCCCCGCCGACGACCGCGGCCGAATCCCCGGCCCCGCTCCGGGAGAGGGCGCCTTCCGAGCCGTCGTCCGCCACGCCCAGGAGCCATTCCTCCGACCGCGCGTCCCAGGCGTCGGCCCCGCCGGGGCGCTCGGGCCGGTCCAGCTCTGCCGGACCGCCGTTCACGGCGTCGTCCTCGTCGCCGTTCACAGGGCACCCTCCGGCGCCGCGAGCGGGGTCGCCCGTACCGGGGTCGGCCGCGGTGCGGCGCCCAGGGCCCAGCCGGGGCCGCCCCGGCTCACGACGCGGGCCGTCGGACCGGTCCAACGGCCGGGGACATGGGCCTCGGCGGGAGCGGCGAACGGCAGCGGCTCGCCCGCCTCGTCGAGGACGACCCGGCGCACCGGGCAGTGCGAGACGATCTCCAGGTAAATGCCGTGAAATGCCGCGATGTTCTGCTCGACGGTGAACAGTTCGAGCGCCCGGGCGCGTGCCGCGGCTCCGAGGCGCTCACGGCGCTCGGGGTCGCGCAGCAGCGCCACGCACGCCTCCGCGAGCGCCCGCGGATTGCGCGGGGGAACGACGAGACCGGTGCCGCCGATGACCTCCACCACGGCGCCGACGTCGGTGGAGACGGTCGGACGGGCGCAGAGCATCGCCTCGACGAGGCCGACCGGAAAACCCTCGACGACGCTGGAGAGGACGACGACCGATCCGGACGCGTAGGCGTCGGCGAGGGTCGGTGCCTCCGGGCCGCCGATCTCCTCGAAGGCGACCGGGTTGTCGCCGACGGCGTGCACTCCTTCGGCCTCGTCCGGGAAGAGCTGGGCGGCGAGCGCCTTGCAGTGGCCCAGGTAGGCCCGGCCCTCCGGTCCCGCCGGGGCGCCCACGACCCGCAACCGCGCCTTGGGCTCCTCCTTGCGGACCTCCGCGAAGGCGTGCAGCAGCGAGACCAGGTCCTTGGACGGTTCTGTCCGGCCGACCCACACGAGCGTGTCCGGGTCGGCCCGGTCCGGCGCCTCGCCGACCTCGGCGAAGCGGGCGGCCTCCAGGCCCGGATGGACGGTGCGGATACGGGCGCGGTCGGCGCCGCAGCGCTCCTGCCAGCGGCGGGCGTGCGCGTTGCCGGGGGTGATGATCGCGGCGCGGCCGTAGACCTCGGCGGCGAGCCGGCCATGGAAGGCGGCGAGCAGGGCGCGCACGGCGGGGGTGGCCGCGTCGGGGCCGGAGGCGAGGTAGTGCGAGCGCAGTTGCACGCCGTACTCGGTGACCAGCAGCGGCACGTCGCAGAAGTGGCGGGCGAGCAGGCCGGGCAGGGCGGCCGGGCCGCCGGCGGTGGCGTGGCAGAGGTCGACGGCGCCGAGGCCGTCGTCGTCGTACCAGTCGAGCGAGAGGGGGCGCAGGGCGCGTTCGAGGTGCGCGGCGACGGCGAGCAGATCCGGCACGCGCGCCTCGCGCGCCGTACCGAGTGCGCCGGGCGCGCGGCAGGCGCGCTCCAGGGTGCGGACGGCGCTGTCGGAGCGGAGTGCGCCGACCAGTCCGCCCTCGTCACGGGCGAGTTCGGCGAGTCCGTAGAGCGCGCTGCCGAAACGGTCCGCCAGACGGCCGGGTCCGGCACCGGAGCCGCCCGCACCGTCCGCGCCGCCCGCACCGTCCGCGCCGTCCGCTCCGTCCAGGCCCGTACCGGCCGGGCCGCCGGCGCCCGGACCGGCGCACAGCACCGCCGCCAGCTCCCCGTAGCTCTCGACGAAGCGCCGGCGCGCGCGTCGGCCGTACGCGACCCCGTCCTCCTCGGCGGCCCACAGGGGCGCCGTCCGTACCCGGCTGACGTGCGGCGGCAACGGCAGCCAGCCCTCGTCCTCCTGACGCCTGCTGCGGCTGAGCGCGTAGAGGTCGAACTCATGCTGCCCGAGCCCGCGCACGAGCCGGTCGCACCAGAGTCTGGCGTCACCGCTCACATACGGATAGCCACCCTCCGTAAGCAGTCCGATGCGCACTGTGCACCCCCGATCGATCTCCCGTATGGGGAGCCACCGTTGCCTCGGTGGCTCGCAGCGGGACGAACGTATGCGGACAAGGCGGTGGCGCGACGGACGGTTGTCCATCGCGCCACCAAAAGGGGTGAACGGTCGTAACTTTCCCGTGCGGTTCGCGTTCGGTCGCGCTAAGAGATCGATCGACAGCGAAACGTCACATGGGGTTGGCTCCCGGGAGCTGCTGAAACGTCACGCCGACGCGAGTTCCCGCCGAGCCGCCCGACGCCGGGCCGCGGCCTCGGGGTCGAGGGCGGGTACGGCGGCGAGCAGTTGCCGGGTGTACGGGTCCTGGGGGCTGTCGTAGACCTCGTCGGCGGGTCCGGTCTCGACGATCCGGCCGCGGCGCATCACCGCGACCCGGTCGCTGACCTGACGGACGACGGCGAGGTCGTGGGCGACGAAGACGAGCGCCAGGCCGAGTTCGCGCTGGAGCTCACCGAGCAGGGCGACGACCTGGGCCTGGGTGGTGACGTCCAGCGCGGAGACCGGCTCGTCGCAGACGATGACGCGCGGGTCGGCCGCGAGCGCCCGCGCGATGCCCACGCGCTGGCGCTGGCCACCGCTGAACTCGTGCGGATAGCGCTCGTAGTGCGCCCCTTCGAGCCCCACCCGCTCCAGCAGTTCGATCACGCGCCGCCGGATGCGCCCCTGGTCCCGTTCGCCCCCGGCGCGCAGCGGGTCGGCTATCGACTCGCCCACGCTGCGCCGGGGGTTGAGGGACGACACCGGGTCCTGGAAGACCATCTGGACGGCCGGCCGCACGCCCACGCGCGCGTGCCCCTCGTAACGGACCTCTCCCGCCGTCGGCTCCAGCAGCCCGACCAGCATCCGGCCGAGCGTCGTCTTGCCGCTGCCGCTCTCGCCGACGATGCCGAGGGTCTCGCCCCGGTGGACGGACAGCGACACGTCGTCCACCGCGGCGAACGTCCCCTTGCCGCGCCCGAATTCGCGCCGCAGACCGGACGCCTCCAGCACGACCTCCTCGGACGCCTGTGAGGGCGCGCGCACCGCGTCCACGCGCGGGACGGCGGAGAGCAGTTCGCGGGTGTACGGCTGCGCGGGCGCCCCGAGCACGGCGGCGACCGGGCCCTGCTCGACCACGCGCCCGTGCCGCATGACGAGCACCTGGTCGACGCTCTCGGCGGCGACGCCCACGTCGTGCGTGACGAGCAGCAGCCCCATGCCGGTCTCCTCGCGCAGGGTGTGCAGCAGGTCGAGGATCTGGGCCTGGACGGTGACGTCGAGGGCGGTGGTGGGCTCGTCGGCGATCAGCAGGTCGGGCTCGCAGGCGAGCGCCATGGCGATCAGCGCGCGCTGGCGCATGCCGCCGCTGAACTCGTGCGGGCGGGACCGGGACCGGCGGGGCGCGTCCGGGATGCCCACGCGGTCCAGGACCTCCACGGCACGCGCGCGTGCGGCCCGTCGCGACACGCGCGTGTGCACGCGGTACACCTCGGCGATCTGGTCGCCGATCGCGTAGTACGGGTCGAGGGAGGAGAGCGGGTCCTGGAAGACCATCGCCGCCTTGGCGCCGCGCAGCCGCCGCAGTTCGTCGTCGGTGGCGGCCTGTACGTCGGTGCCGGCGACCTGGATCGTGCCGCCGACCTTCGCCCCCGTGCCGTGATGCAGGCCCAGCAGTGCCGAGGCGACCGTGGACTTGCCGGAACCGGACTCGCCGACCAGCGCCAGGGCGGTGCCCGCGGCCAGTTCGAAGGAGAGTCCGTCCACGGCCCGCAGGTCGCCGAACTCGACGGTCAGATCAGTGACTTGGACGAGACTCATGCCAGTACCACCCGTCGGTCGGCCACCGCGTACAGCACGTCGGCGACGGCGTTGGCGAGGACCACGAAGAAGCCGATGACCAGGACCATGCCGACGACGACGGGCAGGTCGACCACGGTGACGGCGTGGACGAGTTCCTGGCCGATGCCGGGAAGACCGAAGAGGGTCTCGATGAGGACGGCGCCGCCCACGGCACTGCCGAAGTCGTTGGCGTTCAGGGCGATGATCGGTGCCAGGGCGCCGCGCAGGGCGTGCCGGCCGACGATCGACCGTTCGCCCACGCCGTAGGCCCGGAAGGTCCTGATGTGGTCCTCGGCGAGCGTCTCCAGCATCGACGCCCGGGTCATCCGGGCGAAGTAGGCCGCCTCGGCGAGCGCCAGGGTGAACCACGGCAGCAACAGGTTCCAGGCCCACTGCTCGGGGTCGTCCGAGAAGGACACGTACTCCGGGAACGGCAGCAGCTCCAGTTGTCCGCAGATCACGATCATCAGGACGAGCCCGATGACGAAGACCGGCGTCGACATGCCCGCCAGGGTGAGGCCGGTCAGGGCGCGTTCGGTGAACCGGCCGCGCCGCCAGGCGGAGAGGATGCCGGTGCCGACCCCGAGGATCAGCCAGAGCACCATGGCGCCGATCACCAGGGACAGGCTGACCGGCAGCTTGGTCAGGATGATCTGGGTGACCTGCTGGTCGCTCTGGTACGAGAGTCCGAGGCAGGGCGCCGAGCAGTGCGCGACAGATGTGCCGGTCGAGTAGTCCTGGCCGGCGAAGATGCCCGACAGGAAGTGCCAGTACCGCAGGTACAACGGGTCGTCGAGCCTGAGCTGCTGGGAGACCTGGTGCACCTGTTCCGGCGAGCAGCGCGGGCCGCAGGTGATCTGGGCGACGTCGCCGGGGGTCACGTAGAAGACGACGTAGACGATCACCGAGATGGCCAGCAGGGTGATCACCGCGCCGATGGCACGGCGCAGCGCGAATCCGGCGAAGCCGGTCATGACTGGGTCTCCTTCGCGGCGGCCGTGTTCGCCGTCTGCGTCGCGGCGGCCGCCTTCGCCTCCTGCTTGCGACCCGTGCCGACGCGCAGCCGGGAGGCCGACCGCGGGTCGAGGGCCGTGCGGATGCCGTCGCCGAGCACGGTGAGCGCGAGTACGGTCACGAACAGGGCGCCGGCCGGCAGCAGCAGGTACTGCGGGGCCGCCTGGTACCAGATGTTGGCGGAGGTCAGCATCTGTCCCCAGGACGGGGTCGGGGGCTTCACGCCGACGCCGAGGAAGGACAGCGAGGCCTCGATGGAGATGTTGGCCGGCACCATGAGCGCCGCGTAGGTGATGACGGGCGCGGCGAGACCGGGCAGCAGTTCCCGGCGGGCGATCCGCCAGGTGCTCCAGCCGCTGAGCCGCGCGGCGGCCACGTAGTCGAGGTTCTTCAGGGAGAGCGTCGCGGCCCGCGTGATCTTGCCGATGGTGCCCCAGGCGACGAAGCCGATGATGAGCGAGACCAGGACCGGCCGCGGAAAACTGGCGGGCACGACGGCCAGCAGCGCCAGCGCCATGATGATCAGCGGCATGGCGACGATGATGTCGGTGACCCGGCTCAACAGTTGATCAACCCATCTGTTGCCGAGCGCGGCCGTGACACCCACGATGACACCGAGGACGACCTGCACGGTGGTCGCGGCCAGCGCGACGCCCAGGGAGACCCGGGCCCC
This sequence comes from Streptomyces sp. NPDC026538, assembly GCF_055567535.1. Classification (NCBI taxonomy): domain Bacteria; kingdom Bacillati; phylum Actinomycetota; class Actinomycetes; order Kitasatosporales; family Streptomycetaceae; genus Streptomyces; species Streptomyces sp. NPDC026538. The sequence continues at coordinate 519,163 of NZ_JBVHQG010000005.1, read as the reverse complement.
GTACACCAGTCGCGCGAACAGGTCCCGCCCGGTCTGCGGTTCGACGCCCAGCCAGTGGTCGCCGCTGATGCCGCCGAAGGAGCCGATCGGGACGCCGCCGCGCGCGGAGTCGATGAGGGAGGGGTGGTAGGTGGTCGGGTCCTGGCCCTCCAGCGCGGTGAGCAGCGGCGCCGCGAGTGCGACCAGGACGAGCAGCGCGACGACGGCGGCCGCGACGAGGGCGGCGCGCCGGGTGCGCAGCCGCCGCCAGAACTGACGAGCCCCCGAGGCCCCCGAGGCGGGCGCCTCGGGGGCCTGGGCGGCGAGAAGTGCCTCGCTCACGGCGCTACTTCACCGCGACCTGGGAGATGTCCAGGACACCGGTCCAGTCGCTGATCACGACGTTCTTGATGTCCTTGCCGACCAGGCGCTTGTAGACCGGGTGGAACAGCGGCACGGTCAGGGCCTGCGCGCCGATCTTCTTGTCCAGTGCGCCCCAGCGCTGGGCGGCCGCGTCAAGGTCGGTCAACTTGTTGATCGCGTCAATCTCCGCATTGACCGAAGCATCATTGAGCTGGGCCGAGTTGAAGTTCGCGCCGTCCTTGACGATCTGCCGGCCGTCGAAGATCGGGGCGAGGAAGGGACCGCCGGAGGGCCAGTCGGCACCCCACGCGGAGAGGAAGAAGCCCGGCTCGGTCTTCACGTCGTGGATCGTGTCGGAGTAGTTGTTGTCCTCCAGACCCTGGAGCTTGACCGTGATGCCGGCCTTCTTGAGGGCGTCCTGGATGGCGGTCGCGATCTCGGGGCTGGTCTTGAAGTTCTGGGCGTTGTCGTGGGTCAGCGTGACGGTGAGCCCGTTCGGGTAGCCCGCTTCCTTCAGTAGTTCCTTGGCCTTGGCCGCGTTGCCGGTGTCGCCCGCGGGGAAGAGGTCGTACGGCGTGTAGCCGAAGGACTTCTGGTTGGGCAGGTAGGTGGTGGCGGCCTCGGCCAGCGCGCTGCCGCCCGCCGCGTTGACCACGGACGACCGGTCGACGGCGTACGAGATCGCCTGCCGCACCTTGGCGTTGTCGAACGGCTTGACCTTCGGGTTGAACGCTATGTAGTTCGTGTAGCCGAAGTGTCCGGTGCCGACGCGCGAGGCGAGTTCCTTGTCGCCGGTCACCTTGGCGAGCTCGGCCGGGCCGAGGTTGGTGTCCGTGGTGACCGCGGCGGCGTCCGTCCCCTGGGACGCCGACAGCCGCTGGTTGATCACCGAGGAGTCGAGCCCGGACTTGACGTCGATCTTGTCCGGGTAGGCCTTGCGCTGGTCGTCGACGGCCGACGACCAGTACGTGTTCCGTTCCAGCAGCAGGTGCTCCCCGTCGTTCTCGTTCTTCACGACCTTGTAGGGGCCGGACGAGACCGGGTGCTCCTCGTACTTGGTGCCCGTGTCCTTGGCCTTCGGGACGGGCGTGAACTGCGTCTGCGTGGCCAGGAACGGGAACTCGCCCTCGGGCTTGTTCAGGTGGAAGACGATCGTGCGGCTGTCCGGCGTCTCGATCGCCGAGAGCCCCTTCTTGTCCTTGTACGGCCCCTGGTAGTCGGCGGCGCCCACCAGCCAGTCCCGCAGGTAGGGCGCGCCGCCGGAGAGTTCGGGGGCGAAGGAGCGCTCGATGCCGTACTTGATGTCGGCGGACGTGATCGCGGTCCCGTCCTCGTACTTGAGGCCCTTCTTCAAGGTGTAGGTCCACACGGTCGCGTTCTCGCTGGGGCGCCCGGTGTCGGTGGCCAGGTCGGGGACGACCTTGGCGCCGGCCGCGCCGTTCGCGCGGTTGCGGGTGGTGAGCGTACGGAAGACCAGGGAGGGCACGTTGCCGCCGCCGGACGTGTACAGGCGGGCGGGGTCGAAGTCCGACTGGGGATCGGAGTTCAGGACCGTGAGCGTGCCGCCCTTGTGCGGCGTGGAGTCGCCACCGGAGCCCTTGGCATCGTTGTCCTTCGGCCCGCAGGCGACGGCTCCCGCTGCCACGACCAGGCTGACGGATGCCACGGCCAGGCGGCGCGCTGTGGCGGACGGTTGACGCATCGGAATGACGACCTCTCGGAAGGCGAGTCTCGGTTGGTGAGACAGATTGACGAGGAGTGAGACGAAGGTGAACAGACGTCTGCCCGGGCGTCAGGTCGTCGAAAGAGCCGTGACCGAGTCACGGCGACGGAGAAAGATCGCGACGCGAACGCCCAGGGGCGAGGGTCAGCGACAGTGAATGTCGGCCACGCAGAGCGCGGTCACACCGATGAGCGCCAGCTCGATGGCGGCGCGCGCGGAGGCGTGAAGGGACGACATGCCCAGAAATATGTATGAACTTTCTGCCCATGTCAATGTGATGTATGCGCCACCTGTCAACTCTTGGGGTACGGCCAGGGGTTGGGCAGACAGTGGATTCCGTCGTGGTCGAGGAACTTGGTCTGCTGCTGCATGACCGGCGCAAGACCGCCGTCCTTGTCGCAGGTCACATGGCCGTAGCCGAGCCGGTGGCCGACCTCGTGGTTGATCAGCATCTGCCGGTAGGCGTGGATCTTGTCGCCGTACGTCTTGCTGCCCTGCGCCCACCGGTACGCGTTGATCATGACGCGTTCGGTGGCGGCCGAGTCGCACGACACGTTGTCCTCGGTCGTGTCGAGGCCGGACTTGGCGCACCACTTGGCGGTGGTGCCCGGGCTGGCAAGGGTGATCACGAAGTCGGGCTTGCCGGAGTAGACGCGCTCGAAGGTGCGGGCGCCGTTGTGGGCCCAGCTGCGGTCGTCGTTGAGCGTCTTCTGCACGGCCGCGGCGAACAGTTCGCCGTCCAGCCCCAGCCCCTGCTCCACGTCGACGCGGTAGGTGTACTTCTGCCCCTTGCCGGGTGCCTTGGCGACCCCGGGCACGGCGTCGAACTTCCCGGACCCGGCCAGCCTGGCGCCGAGCGGGTACTTCTTGCCCATCGCCTGCTCGTACGAGAGCGTCGCCACGCGGGGCGAGGCGGAGACGGACGGTGTCGTACGGCCGTTGCCGCGCGAGGCGGCACCGTCGGTGACCCGTGCGTCGCCGGCGGCCGACTGGGACCGTACGCCGCTGTCACTGCCGTCGGCGACCTGCCCGGCGACGATCACCGCGAGCACGGTGGTGACGGCGGCGGCCGCGACGCCGGTGAGGGCCCGCCCCTTGCCGCCCCTGGGCTGCGCGGGTTCGCCGGTGGGCGGCGCGTCGTCATCGCCGGCGCCGCCGAGCGGCTCGGAGGCGAGCGCGGAGGTGTGCGGGCCGGAGTCGAGCAGGGAGGCAGCCGGGCCGGAGGAGGGCGGATACGTTTCCGCGCGCCGGCCTCCGATGCCGGTACCCGCGCCGGGGCGGGGCGTGAAGACGTCGGCGTCCTCGCCGAAGGCGTCGAGGTAGTCCTGCCGGGGCACACCGGGGCCGCCCTGCCGCTGCCGAGGTATCGACGGCCCGGCCGCCCCGGAAGCGGCGGCTCCGGCCTGTCCGCCTACCTCACCCCAGCCACCGCCGGCTTCCCGCTGCTGGGGATGACCGCCACGGGCCCGGGGCACACCGTGGGCAGGCGTCCCGTCCGGCAACCGGGGCACACCGTGGGCAGGCGTCCCGTCCGGCAACCGGGGCACACCGTGGGCAGGCGTCCCGTCCGGGAACCGAGGCATCCCGCGCGCGGGCGTGCCGTCCGATGGGCGCGGGCCGCCTTGAGCCGGCGCGCGGTTCGCGGGGCGCGGGAAACCACGGGCAGGCGTACCGTCCGCGAACCGCGGCGCTCCGCCCACCGGCGTACCGTCCGGCAGCCGCGGAACCCCTTGAGCCGGCGTGCCGTCCGGTGGGCGCGGGGGCCCTGCCTGAGGCGTGCCCTGGGTCGGGCGGGGTACCGGCCCGGTGCCTTCGCGCTCGCCCTTCCTCGGGTCGCTGTTCCGGCTCGCACCTATGCCGGTTATGTCCGCGGCATCGCCTCTGGGGGCCGGACCACGGCGGCTGTGACGTCCCACCCGCCCCTCAGCTCCCCACGCCCGGCGCGACCGCACCGGCGCCCGACTCGTCGATCTCCGCCAGCAGTTCACGGAAAGCCCCGGCCACCGTCGCCGGGTACTCCATCATCGCCACATGCCCGGCGTCCGGCATGGACAGCAGCCGGGAGTGGCGGAAGCTACGCGCGGCCTTCTGGGCCATGCGGTAGCCGACCAGCTGGTCGCGGCCGCCGTAGATCAGCAGGGTGGGGGCGAGCACGCGCTCGGCCTGGCGCCAGAGCCCGTGCTGACCGCCCAGGGTGTAGGCGTTGACGATCCCGCGCGCGGACCGCGCCATCGCGTCCCAGAAGTACGGCAGTCGCAGCCGCCGTTCCAGCTCCTCCACCGCGTACTCGAACGCCTCGGGCGTGACCCGGCCGGGGTCGCCGTAGCAGAGGGCCAGCACGCCCCGTACCCGCTGTTCGGCGGTCCACCTGCCGGTCGCGCGGGTGAGCAGTCCGGCGACGCCGGGCAGGCCGAGCAGCACTGTCGGCATGGCCGTGCGCTGCACGCGCAGTTCGGGCAGGGCCGGTGAGACGAGTGTGAGCGTGCGGACCAGGTCGGGGCGGACGGCGGCGACGCGGGTGCTGACCGCGCCGCCGAGCGAGTTGCCGAAGAGGTGGACCGGACCGCGGCCGACCGCGTCGAGGTAGCGGATGACCGCGCGCGCGTGCCCGGTGACGGAGTAGTCGCCGTCGTCCGGTGGCGGGGAGTCGCCGAAGCCCGGCAGGTCGACCGCCTCGCCGTCGACCACGCCTTCGAGCCGCTGCATCAGGTCCGACCAGTTCTGCGAGGAGCCGCCGAGCCCGTGGACGTACAGCGCGGGCGGCAGGCCTGCGCGCGCGGGCGGCCTGGACCGGACCGTGAGGGTGACGCCGGGCAGCCCGACCGTCCGCAGCCGCTCGCCCTCCGCGACTCTGACGGCCGCCGCCTTCGGCAGCACGCTGGTGGGCGGCACTGAGGGCAGCTCGGTCGAAGACATGGGCCAATGTTACGAGACGATCACACAGTGATTCGTGTGTTCGCCATCACAGAACCGCCCGGCGAGCCATCGCGCCACAGGGCGGCCGGCCGGACCACAAGAAGGGTGAGCCGCCGCGCCACACCACGCACGGTCCTCCGGCGCCCGGCCGCGGACGGCGCGAACGCCCGACGCCCGACGCCCGAACGCCCGACGCCCGACGCCCGACCGCCGACGATCCACGGACCGGCCATCGGTCCGTCGGGCGACAGGCCGCCGACAACTCGTCGACAACTCGTCGACAAGCTTCGGCTAGTCGTCGGTGAGGCCGTATGGCCGACGGTCGACAGCATCAGGGGCGGACGGCTGTCGACGGCATAGAACGGCCGTCGACGGCATAGCGTCCGCAACCGGTGTCTCCTAGGCTCATAAAGAGGGCACCCGTTTATGGCCCCCTGCTTCTGCCAGGGACATTCGATGGAAGGGAGCCCACGATGGCCTATGACCCCACCGACCCCGACATGCTCGACGATCTGCGGCTGGAGGCGGAGGACGCCCCGGAGATCGACGTCGAGGCCCCCGAGGGCGATGCAGCCGAGCAGCATACGGACGTCGCGCCGTCCCGTGACGACGCGCTCACCGGCGTGGACGAGGACCGCGCGAACGAGGCCGATCTCATCGAACAGGCGCGCGTGGTCTCCCTCGACGAGGAGGACTACCGCTGACCGCGAAGGCTCCGGCGGGTCCGTCTGGCCTGTCCGCGTTTCCCGGTGCGGCTTTCGCCGTCGTCCGGTACGTGAAATTCTGCGCTCGCACCGCGCACGGCACGGTTACCGAAAAGTACGATGGCCGGGCGGCGTAATCCGCATGTGGACGATTTTGGGAGGCGGCGTGACAGCCATCGAGCAGACAGAGGCGGCGCGCCCGCGGGGCACGCGCCTGCCGCGCCGTGCCCGTCGGAACCAGTTGCTGGGCGCCGCCCAGGAAGTTTTCGTCGCGCAGGGGTATCACGCGGCCGCGATGGACGACATCGCCGAACGCGCCGGTGTCAGCAAGCCGGTGCTGTACCAGCACTTCCCGGGCAAGCTCGACCTCTACCTGGCCCTGCTGGACCAGCACTGCGACGCCCTGATCCAGGCGGTCCGGGGCGCGCTCGCGTCGACGACCGACAACAAGCAGCGCGTCCGGGCGACCATGGACGCGTACTTCGCGTACGTCGAGGACGACGGTGGCGCCTTCCGCCTCGTCTTCGAGTCCGACCTGACGAACGAGCCCGCGGTGCGCGAGCGCGTCGACAAGGTCACCACCGAGTGCGCCGAGGCGATCTGCGACGTGATCGCCGAGGACACCGGCCTCTCGCGCGCCGAGTCGATGCTGCTGGCCTCCGGCCTCGGCGGCCTCGCCCAGGTGGTGGCGCGCTCCTGGCTGCACAGCGACCGCAGCGTCCCGCGCGACCAGGCGGTGCAGTTGCTGGCCTCGCTGGCCTGGCGGGGCATCGCCGGCTTCCCGCTGCACGGCACCGACCACCACTGAGGCGTCACGGGCCTGTCGGCACGAAATTCCCGTTCGCTGTTCGCTCCTGGCGTGCACGCCCGCAGCGTGTACGTCCCCTTACCGGGCTAATGTGTGCAGCGTACGGCGCGGAAGGTCGCGCACTTAACTGACCGTCGGAGGGACATAGCCGTGGAGGTCAAGATCGGCGTGCAGCACGCGCCCCGCGAGATCGTGCTGGAGAGCGGTCTCAACGCCGAGGAGGTCGAGCGCCTCGTCGCCGACGCGCTGGCCGGCAAGTCGCAGGTGCTGTCCCTGGAGGACGAGCGCGGCCGCAAGGTGCTGGTCCCGACGGACCGCCTGGCGTACATCGAGCTCGGCGAGCCGACGGTGCGCAAGGTGGGCTTCAGCGCGGTCTAGCCACAGCAGCACGGAGGGGCCCGTCGGACGTCTGTCCGACGGGCCCCTCCGTCGTGTCCGCTTTCCACATCCGGTCCACAAGTCACCCACAGAGGAGGATTGCATTCCGCAGGTCACGGGTATGACGGCCTACGACCGTGAAGCACCGGCCGACCGTGGGAGGGACCCCTCGTGATGCTGCTGGAAGCCCTAGGATCCGCACTGCTCGGCCTGGCCCTTTCGTGGGCTGCGGCCAGCCGCCTTTCCCACCGTCTTCCGGCCCGCCCCCTGGTGTTCTCCACGGGTGTCGCGGGAGCTCTCTTCGGCGACTTCGTCACCCACAGCGCGCTCGGCCCCGACACGGTCCTGGTGAGCCTTCTGGGTGCCGCGATCGTCGCGGCGGCCTCCCTCTCGCTGCTGCTCCGCCCGGCGGGCCGCCACCTGCGCCGACGATCGATCCCGGCGTAACGCCGAGCGCCGCCGAGGACGTTCAGACGCCGAAGACCTGCAAGCGCCCCGAGCCGAAGCGCCCCGGAAGGGGGCGGGGAACCGCGCGACCAGCCACCACGCACCCGCAGCCGCGCAACTCCCCCTGGTTCCCCCAGGCGCACAGAGCGCTAGGCGGCCAAGCCCAGCGCGGCCATCCGCTTCGTGTGCGCCTCGGTGATCCGCGAGAACATCCGCCCCACCTCGGCGAGGTCGAACCCGTCGGCCACCCCGCCCACCAGCATGGTCGACAGCGCGTCCCGGTCGGCGACCACCCGCTGGGACTGCGACAGCGCCTCGCCCATCAGCCGCCGCGCCCACAGCGCCAGCCGGCCCCCCACACGAGGGTCGGCGTCGATGGCCGCCCGCACCCTGTCCACGGCGAATCCGGCATGCCCGGTGTCGTCGAGCACGGCAAGCACCAGCTCGCGCGTGTCCATGTCCAGCCGGGCCGCGACCTCCCGGTAGAAGTCGCTGGCGATCGAGTCGCCGACGTACGCCTTGACGAGGCCTTCCAGCCAGTCCGACGGCGCCGTCTGCCGGTGGAAGCCGTCGAGGGCCGCGACGAACGGCTCCATCGCCTGCGTCGCGTCCTCGCCGATCTCCGTCAGCCGGTTCCGCAGCCGCTCGAAGTGCTGGAACTCGGCCGACGCCATCTTCGCCAGCTCGGCCTTGTCCACCAGCGAGGGCGCCAGCTTGGCGTCCTCCGCGAGGCGCTCGAACGCCGCGAGCTCGCCGTACGCGAGGGCGCCGAGCAGGTCCACGACCGCGGCACGGTACTGCGGGTCGGCGGCCGCCTGCGCCCAGTCCTGGGCGGCGACACCGGTCGGTTCGGCGGAGGCGGTCTCAGGCTTGTCAGAGCTCGTCATGAAGCGCACAATAGCCCGCCCGCGGCCCCCGGGAAGCCCCGGGGAAGGCCCCGGACTTCTCGGGGAAGCCCCGAGAAGTCCCGGACAAGTAACCGAGAAGCCGCTGGTCAACCGCTGTGACTACCACGACGTGACCGAATCGGCCATCGCATGTGCACGATTCCGGGGTATGGTGGTAATGCGCCTGCTGGTACGCCGTCGTATTCGGACGTACCTCGACAGGCCGCACGTATGAGGATGCCCGGTCGGTGGCCCGATCGGCTCCGACCCGACAGCCCTCCCGGCGCGTACGGCACATCGCGTACGACGACCGGAGGGACACCTCAGCGGTACGAGCGCTAGAGCGTTGGTAGAGGTCCCGTGTCATACGGCGTGCCCCACACGGCGGCCGTAAGGCAGCCGACGTCCCCCGGCACGGTCCGTCAAAGACCCCCGCGCTCGCCTCGGACCGCGACACACAGAAGAGGCAGCACCCTGACTACGACGTTTCGAGAACTCGGGATCCTTCCCGAGACCGCCGAGGCCCTGGAAGCCGTCGGCATCATCAACCCCTTCCCCATCCAGGAGATGACGCTCCCGGTCGCCCTGTCCGGCACCGACGTCATCGGCCAGGCCAAGACCGGCACCGGCAAGACCCTCGGTTTCGGTCTGCCGCTCCTGGAGCGCGTGACCGTCCCCGCCGACGTGGAGGCCGGACGCGCCGCCCCCGAGGCCCTCACCGACGCCCCGCAGGCGCTCGTCGTCGTCCCGACGCGCGAGCTCTGCACCCAGGTCACCAACGACCTGCTGACGGCCGGCAAGGTCCGTAACGTACGCGTGGTCGCCATCTACGGCGGCCGGGCCTACGAGCCGCAGGTCGAGGCCCTGAAGAAGGGCGTCGACGTCGTCGTCGGCACCCCGGGCCGGCTCCTGGACCTCGCGGGCCAGAAGAAGCTGAACCTGAAGCACATCAAGTCGCTCGTCCTGGACGAGGCCGACGAGATGCTCGACCTGGGCTTCCTGCCCGACGTCGAGAAGATCATCAACATGCTCCCGGCCAGGCGCCAGACCATGCTGTTCTCGGCGACCATGCCGGGTGCGGTCATCGGTCTCGCCCGCCGCTACATGTCGCAGCCCACGCACATCCGCGCCACCGCGCCGGACGACACGGGCGCGACCGTCGCGAACACCAAGCAGTTCGTCTACCGCGCGCACTCCATGGACAAGCCGGAGATGATCGCCCGCATACTGCAGGCCGACGGCCGCGGACTGGCGATGATCTTCTGCCGGACCAAGCGCACGGCCGCCGACATCGCCGAGCAGCTCCAGCACCGCGGGTTCGCCTCCGGCGCGGTCCACGGCGACCTCGGCCAGGGCGCTCGCGAGCAGGCGCTGCGTGCCTTCCGCAACGGCAAGGTGGACGTCCTCGTCTGCACCGACGTGGCCGCGCGCGGCATCGACGTCGAGGGCGTCACCCACGTCATCAACTACCAGTCCCCCGAGGACGAGAAGACGTATCTGCACCGCATCGGCCGTACGGGCCGCGCGGGCGCGAAGGGTACGGCGATCACCTTCGTCGACTGGGACGACATCCCGCGCTGGCAGCTCATCAACAAGGCGCTGGAGCTGGGCTTCCCCGAACCGGTGGAGACCTACTCGACCTCCCCGCACTTCTTCGAGGAGCTCAAGATCCCGGCCGGCACCAAGGGTGTCCTGCCGCGTTCCGAGCGCACCCGGGCCGGGCTCGAGGCGGAGGAGCTGGAGGACCTGGGCGAGACCGGCGGCCGTGGTGGCCGGGGTCGCGGTGGCCGGGACGACCGTCGCGACCGGGGCGCGCCGCGCTCCGAGGAGCGCGAGCGTTCGGCCCGCACCCCGCGCCGCCGCCGTCGCACCCGCGCCGGTTCGGCGCTGGACCCGGCATCCGGTACGACGTCCTCGGCGCCGGTCGCCGAGTCCGCGTCCCCCGCCGCCGAGTCCGTCACGGCGTCGGAGCCCGCGGGTTCCCGCACCCCGCGCCGTCGTCGCCGTACGCGCGGCGGGGCGTCGCCGGAGCCGGTGGCGGCCGCCGCCCCGGAGACCGTGACGCCCGAGGCGGTCGTGGAGACCGTCGAGGCCGTGGTGGAGACCGTCGCGCCGGAGAAGCCGCGTCGCCGTCGGACCCGCAAGTCCGCGGAGGCCACGGTGACGCCGGCCGAGGTCACGGAGGCTCCGCAGGAGACCGCCGAGACCATCCAGGCCGTCGAGGCCCCGGTGACACCGGTCCGCCGCCGCACCCGCAAGGCCGCTGAGCCGGCCGAGGCCGTGGTGACCGCGCCCGAGCCCGAGGTCGCCGAGGTCGCCGAGGCCAAGCCGCGTCGCACCCGCAAGACCGCGGCCGCCGCCCAGACGGCGGTGGACACGGCCGAGGCAACCGAGGCCAAGCCGCGCCGGACCCGCAAGACGGCAGCCGCCGCCGAAGCGGCCGTCGACACCGCCGAGGCCGTCGAGGCCAAGCCCCGCCGCACCCGCAAGGCCGCTGCCGCCGCTCCGGCGACGGCCGAGGCCGAGGCCGCGACGGAGACGGAGGTCGCCAAGCCGCGCCGGACCCGCAAGACGGCAGCCGCCGCCGAAGCGGCCGTCGACACGGCCGAGGCAACCGAGGCCAAGCCGCGCCGGACCCGGAAGACGGCCGCCGCCACCGAGTCGGTCGCCGCCACGGAGACCGCCGAGGTCGCCGAGGCCAAGCCGCGCCGCACCCGCAAGACCGCGGCCGCCGCCCAGACGGCGGTGGACACGGCCGAGGCCACCGAGGCCAAGCCCCGCCGGACCCGCAAGACGGCAGCCGCCGCCCCGGAGACCGCGCAGTTCGCCGAGGTCGCCGAGGCCAAGCCGCGCCGGACCCGGAAGGCCGCCGAGGCCGCCGTCGACACCGTCGAAGGCGCCGAGGTCAAGCCCCGCCGGACCCGCAAGACGGCCGCTGCCGCCGGTGCGGAGATTCCGGCGCAGGCCAGCGGGGAGCCTGAGGTCAAGCCGAGGCGTCGTACCACCCGGAAGGCGGCCGAGTCCGTCGAGGCGGTCGGCACCGCCGACGCGGCCGACGCGGAGGCGAAGCCGAAGGCCCGCCGGACCCGGAAGGCCGCCGCGGCGGCTCCCGAGGCCTGAGCACCTCACCGAACGGCCCGGCCCACCCTGTGTGGACCGGGCCGTTCGGCGTTCCCGGCCCGGGTCCCCCGCCCGCCTCCACCGCCAGGCGCCCGCCCGCCTCCACCGCCTGCCGCAGGCCGCAGGCCGCGTCCCGCCTCCCGCCTGCCGCCGTCTGACGCATAACGTCTGCCGCCTGAGTTCCGCCGCCCACCTCCACCGTCTATCGTCCGCCGCCCACCTCCACCGTCTATCGTCCGCCGCCCACCTCCACCGCCTACCGCCCGCCTCCCGTCCGCCGTCCGACTCCACCACCTACCGCCCGACTCCACCGCCTACCGCTCGCCGCCCACCTCCGCCCATCGCCCGCCTCCGCCGCCCACCGCCTACCGTCGCCGCGGGATTCATCCGCCGGCTTCCGGGGCGTCGCGGTGCGACGGATAACCTCTCCCCATGAGCAGGCCTCGTACCTTTGTCCCGCCCGTCGGTGCGCGCGCGTACGCGCTCGCCACCGCGCGAGGTGAGTTCGCCGTCATCGACGCCCCCCCGGCCGCCGGGACCGAGTCCAAGGGGACCGCGCTGCTGCTGCCCGGGTTCACCGGCAGCAAGGAGGACTTCAACCCGCTGCACGAGGCGCTGGGCGCGCGCGGGTACCGGACCGTCGCGGTGGACGGCCGTGGGCAGTTCGAGTCGGACGGCCCGGAGCACGACGAATCGGCTTACGCCCAGGAGGAGTTGGCGCGGGACGTGCTCGCGCAGGCGGCCGCGGTCGGCGACGGCCGGCCCGTGCATCTGCTGGGGCACTCCCTCGGCGGTCAGATCGCGCGCGCGGCCGTGCTCCTCGACCACACGCCGTTCCGCTCGCTGACGTTGATGTCCTCGGGCCCGGCGCAGATCTCCGTTCCCCAGCAGCAGCGGGTGAAGCTGCTGCGGGACGCGCTCGCGGTGCTGCCGATGGCCGAGGTGTGGGAGGCCATGCAGGCCATGGAGGCGCCGGAGGAGTTGGTCGAGGGCGACTCGGAGGATCAGGCCCACCGGGAGGACCAGGAGGATCTGCGGCGCCGCTGGCTGGGCAACAAGCCGGCCCAACTCCTGGCAGCCGGACGTCAGTTGTGCACCGAGCCGGACCGCGTCGACGCACTCGCCGCCGTACCGCTGCCGTTCCACGTGCTGTCGGGGGCGCGGGACGACACCTGGCCGGTGCCGCTGTTGGACGAGATGGCGCTACGGCTGCGCGCGCACCGGACGGTCATCGCGGGTGCCGAGCACTCCCCCAACACCGACCGGCCGGCCCCCACCGCCGAGGCGATCGCCGCCTTCTGGGACGGCGCGATCGGCTAGGGCGCGTGCGCCGGATCATCCGCGGACGCGGGGTGCGGATCACGCCGCATGCCGCAGGCACGGGGTGCGGATCACGCCGCCGACGCGAGGGCGTGGCACCGCTGGTTTCCTGTGGCCTGGCCCGCCGGACGGGCCCTGGTCGCGAACGGCTAGTACTGCGTCTGAAGGTGCTCCCAGAAGCCGTCCCGGAGGGCTCGACGCAGGTCGGCCTGGCCGCGCAGCGAGTACTGGAGCAGGGCCTCGGCCTCGACGAGGAGGTCCTGGTCGACGGGGCCCGGCAGGTAGGGATGGCCGGGCAGCAGCTCGACGAGCGCCTCACTGCCCCGCGAGGACAGCCACTTCGCGGCGATCTGCGCGCCGACGAAACGGACGTCCTCCCGGCTGGGTCTGGTGCCGCCGGCCTCGTAGGCGTGGGCGGTGCGCCGGGCGACGTACGGCTTGAAGAACTCGAGGTCGAGGGTGCGTTGGCTGTCGACCTCCCAGAGCAGCGGCTCGGCCTGGTTACGGCCCTCGGGCGCCTCGATGCCCCAGAGGTGGACACGGGCGCCGTAGCCCTGGGCCGCCTCGACCGCGGAGACCAGGTCCTCGTCGCCGCCGAGCAGGGCCGCGTCGCTGATGGCGCGGTGCCGGGCGAGTGACTCGAGGTCCGTACGGATCAGGGAGTCGACGCCCTTCTGCTGGTTGTTGGCGTTGAGGTTGCCGAGCCGGACCTTGACGTCGGGCAGTTCGGCGATGGTCTGCTGCTCGGCGGTGTGGATGCGGCGGCGGGCGCCGTCGTACCAGTAGACGCGCAGCAGCCGGCTGTCCGCGAAGATCTGGCGTGCCTTGTCGATGAGCGCCTCGATCAGGCCCTCGGCGTCGAGGTCGAAGGCGCGGCGGTCCTCCGTCCCTGCGACGAGCCGGCCCGTGGCCGCGTAGAGGTAGCCCGCGTCGACGAAGATCGCGTGGGTCGAAGGGGTCTTCGCCACTTCGGCGAGCATGCGGGTGAGCAGCTCGTTCGTGCGATCGATGCGGGCCTGGAGGGCGGCGAGGTCGTCGTTCATCGCCTCCATTGTCCCGGCGGTCACGCTGCGAACACAACCGGTCCCGGTCAGTCTCCCGGACGACTCTTACCGGTCGGTAATTAGGCGTTCGAAAATTTTCTTTAGCCAAGGGAATGTTTGTAACACGCAAGCCGTTGACTCAGAGGAACACAAGACGAAGGGAGAGGCAGATGCGCTTCGAAATCAGGCGACTGGACGAAGTCGACGGCACCACCGTGGACTGCACCGTCGTGGACGCCGCCTCCGTCAACAGGATCGTCCAGCAGGCCGCCGCCATCGGGCAGCGACTGTGGATCCGACCGGCCGAGAACCAGGCTTCGTAAGAGACGAGAACCAGGCCTCGTAAGGGATACGAGACCCGAGCCACGACAGACGACACACCACGAGACACAACAACGCGCGGAGCACCGCAGAGTCTTCGGAACCCCCGCACGGCACGAGGCCGTGCGGGGGTTCCGCGTCTGTCCGGCCGCCCGGCTACGCGCCCTTGATCACCTGGGTGACGCCGTTGATGATCTGCTGCACCGCGATCGCGGAGAGCATCATGCCCGCGAGCCGCGTCACCAGCACCACGCCACCGTCCTTGATGACCCGGATGATCAGCAGCGAGTACCGCATCACCAGCCACAGCACGACATGGATGGCCAGGATCGCGGCCCACACGGACACCTGGGCGGAGACGCTGTCCGCCTTCTGCACGGCGAGGATCACCGACACGATCGCGCCGGGCCCCGCCAGCAGCGGCATGCCCAGGGGCACCAGCGCCACGTTGACGTCCTTGGTCTGCTTCGGCTCGTCGTTCTTGCCGGTGAGCAGGTCGAGGGCGATCAGCAGGAGCAGCAGCCCGCCCGCGATCATCAGCGCTGGTACGGAGACATGCAGGTAGTCGAGGATCTGGTGGCCCAGGAGCCCGAAGACGGTGATCACCCCGCCCGCCACGCAGACGGCCTGGAAGGCCATCCGCCGCTGGACCTTGCCGGGCCGGCCGGAGGTGAGGGCGAGGAAGATCGGGGTGATCCCAGGGGGATCCATGATGACGAACAGGGTCAGGAAGAGGGAGCCGAAGACGGCGACGTCGAACATGCGTGAGCCTTGTGCCTAGGTCGGCGCTGCGGGCGGTTGTGCCGCAGGGCGATGGGAGTCACCACGCGCCGCGAGCCCGGCCCGGGAGAGGGCGGGCCCGACTCTCCGCGCGGGGAATTCGGGAACGGGGGTGAGCCTCAGCGTCCGCCGGTCCCCGGGACGGGGAACGCGCCGGTGGCACGGCGCGTGATCTCCCCGTACACCTCGGGGTCGGTCGTGTACTCGCCCAGCGCCACCGTCTTGCGGCTGCCGTGGTAGTCCGAGGACCCGGTGACCAGCAGCCCCAGCTCCGCGGCCAGCCCGCGCAGCCGGGCCCGGGTGTCGGCGTCGTGGTCCATGTGGTCGACCTCGATACCGTCGAGGCCGGCCGCGGCCAGCTCGGCGATCGCCGACTCGGGCACCGTACGCCCGCGCTCGGCGGCCGCCGGATGCGCGAACACGCACACCCCGCCGGCCTGCTTGACCAGCCGGATCACCGCGAAGGGGTCGGTCTCGTGCTTCTCCACGAAGGCCCGCCCGCCGTCGGCCAGCCACTCCTTCGTGAACGCGTCGCTCACGGTCGGTACGACACCCAGCTCGACCAGCGCGGAGGCGACATGCGGCCGCCCCACGGAACCGTCGCCGGCGATCCGCCGCACCTGCTCCCAGGTGACCGGCACGCCCAGCCCGTTCAGCTTGGCGACCATGCCCTGGGCGCGCGGCACCCGGTCGTCGCGGACCAGCTCGCGCTCGGCGAGCAGCTCGGGCTCCTCAGGGTCGAAGAGGTAGGCCAGCATGTGCATGGAGACGCCGTCGATACGGCAGGACAGCTCGGCCCCGGTGACCAGGGTGAGACCCTCGGGCAGCGCGGCGACGGCCTCGGCATGGCCCCGGGTGGTGTCGTGGTCGGTCAGCGCGACGACGTCGAGACCGGCAGCGGCGGCGTTCCGCACCAGCTCGGCCGGGCTGTCCGTACCGTCGGACGCGGTGGAGTGGCAGTGCAGATCGATACGCACGACGCGGACTCCAGGCGGGACGGGACGGAAGGGACGCGTCAAGGATAGCGGCCGGGAGCGGATGCCCTGTCACACCCGAAAGCCGGGGGCGCCCCGTACAGGCAGGTCACAGGCAGCCCCTGCTCGCACGCACTAGGGCTCCAGCAGGCGCGGCGACAACGCTCCGCAGGGCACCAGGTCCACCTCCGCGCCCGCGTCCCGCAGATCCGTGAGCACCAGCTCGTCGTACATCAGCAATCCGGTCTGCTCGGGCCACACCACCGCCCAGAGCCACATCCCCCGGGCCTCGCCCGCGAAGACGGCTCTGTCGTCCGGCGCTCCCGGTACATGCCACAGCGGCGCCGGCCGGCCGGCGGCGAGCACCTTCGCCTGCGGCGGCTTCTCCACGTCCATCGAGGGCCCGGGATCCGGTCCGTCGATGCCCGCGTACCGGGCGCCGAGGCCGACCCCCAGCTCCTCGGCGACCAGGATCATCTCCCCTACGCCGCCGAGCGGCGCGGGTCCGGAGCAGGCGACGGCGGTCGCGCGCCCACCGCTGCGGTCGTCACCGGCGCAGGCCACACCTGTGAACAGCCAGCCGACCGGCAGCGGCCAGGGCATCCACACCGGCACCTGGGTGCGGTGCACCACGACATCGAGGGCCTCGACGCTGGGCGGGATCACGGGCTGTACCGGATGCACGGTCCCGTGCACCTCGCACTGCCAGGTGTCGGCGAAGAGGCCGGGAGCCCTGACCCGGCCACCGCACTTCGGGCAACTGGGTTCGCCCCTCATAGGGCCCCACGGTCCTACCCGGAATCCCCCACGTCAAGGACGATCACCCGTCCGGGCGGAACCGGTCACCGGATGGAGTTAGATGCATCTTGCATTAATTAGCCACCCTAACTTACTATGTGTATACACCAACCAAATCGGCGTGAGCAGACCAGAGCTGCGGAGGAAGCGCATGGCAGAGTCAGCAGAACCGTTCGACGCGGGGGCGGGCACCCTCCTGCGACAGCCGAAGGCCGTGTGGGCGACGGCCGGCGCGTCCGTCGTCGCCTTCATGGGCATCGGACTCGTCGACCCGATCCTGCCCTCCATAGCCAAGGGCCTGGACGCCACGACCAGCCAGGTATCCCTGCTCTTCACCTCGTACTTCCTGATCACCGCCGTGGCGATGCTGCTCACCGGCTTCGTCTCCAGCCGGATCGGCGGCCGCAAGACCCTGCTGCTCGGCCTCGCGTTCGTGGTCGTCTTCGCGGGCCTCGCCGGCACGTCGGACACCGTCGGCCAGCTCGTCGGCTTCCGGGCCGGCTGGGGCCTCGGCAACGCCCTGTTCGTCTCGACGGCGCTCGCCGTCATCGTGGGCGCGGCGGCCGGCGGCAGCGCGGCGGCGATCCTGCTCTACGAGTCCGCGCTCGGCCTCGGCATGGCGTGCGGCCCGCTGCTGGGCGCGGTGCTCGGCAACATCAGCTGGCGCTATCCCTTCTTCGGCACGGCCACCCTGATGGCGGTCGGCTTCCTGTGCATCACCGCGTTCCTGAAGGAGCAGCCCAGGCCCGCCCGCAGGACCTCGGTCCTCGACCCGATCCGGGCGCTCGGCCACGGCGGCCTGGCCTCCGTCGCCGCCTCGGCGTTCTTCTACAACTACACGTTCTTCACCGTGCTGGCCTTCACCCCGTTCGTGCTGGACATGACTCCGTACCGCTCGGGTGCCGTGTTCTTCGCCTGGGGCGTGCTGCTCGCGCTCTTCTCGGTGGTGGTGGCCCCGCGCATGCAGCGGCGGTTCGGCTCGCTGAAGGTGCTGGGCGGCTCACTCGTGCTGCTCGCCGTGGACGTCGTCGTGCTCGGCTACGGCAGCCACGTCGCCGCGATCGTCTGCACGATCCTGTCCGGCGCGTTCATCGGCGTGAACAACACCGTCTACACCGAACTGGCCCTCGGCGTGTCGGACGCGCCACGCCCGGTGGCGAGCGCGGGCTACAACTTCGTCCGCTGGTTCGCCGCCGCGGCCGCCCCCTACTTCGCGCCGAAGATCGAGGAGTGGACCGACATCCACATCCCGTTCGTGGTGGCGGCGGTCACCGCCGTGCTGGGCGCGGTGGTGGTTCTCGTACGACGGAACGCGCTCGCGCACGAGGTGGCGGAGCTGGCGCCGTCGCACGCCACGGAGGACGGCGTCACCGTCTTCGCCAACTGACTGATTCGGAATGGCCCTTGGTGAGCTTGCTCACCCTCGTGCATCAGTCCAGCGGGACGGACCTGCGGTGCGGATCCCGGAGGTCCGTCCCGTTGGCCAGCCAGCGCTCCTGAAGGGCCTGTGCGCCGTGCACGCGTTTCCAGGCCGCCTCATTCGGGGTCATCGGCAGCAGCGGCAGGAACCGTACGGGATCGAGCGGCTCGTCCAGCGCCAGATCCTCGACGAGGCCGCCCGGCTCGCCGACCAGGACCGAGGTGAAGGGAGCGCCGGGCCACAGCGGCTCGCCGACGTCCAGCGACGCGCCCGGCGCCACGATCAACCCCTCCACCTGCGGAGACGCGGCCAGGACGGCCAGTGCGCGGAGCACCTTGTCGGTCTCGGCGAGCCCGGCGCGGACCGACAGGATCAGTTCGGCGCGGGGCCCCTTGACGGGGTCCGCGAGCGTCGCGGTGGGGTCGGTCATGGGGTGCGCCGACATGCCGAGCGTCGCGTAGCGCAGGACCTTCTCGCCCTGGAGATCCTCCTGGAACCGGAGCACTTCGACGCGGTCCGTGCCGAGGAAGGTGACCGCCGCGCGCGCGTCCGGTTCGCCCAGTGCGGTGGTCAACCGGGCCTCGACCAGAGGAAGAACATCAGCCATGTCGTGAGCATAGAACTCGTCAGTACCGGGCAAAGCAGCGCCTTGACACTGGGGGCTACTGCTACTCTGACCGCGGTGGTTCGGGGCAGCACGCAGAGCGTCGCGGTCAGACCCCGACGCCATGAGGACTCCCTTACGAGGGACCGGCTGGAGGAGGTGGGGCTGTCATGGATCGAAGTCACCCGTGCAGTACCACTCGCTCTTCCGCCCGCTGATTTCGTCTCCTGGTCGGCTGCCGCCTTCACGTTCGCGTTGTCGTTCGGAAGAGCACTTTGTTTTCGCTTGCCTGATCCCTCTGGCCGGTCCGTTCCGGATCTGTCTGGATCCGTTCGTCCGATCCGAATCAGTAGCGAAGTCGCCACCGCAACGGTGCGGTGCTCCCCGCTTTGTGGACGTGCCAAACATCCGCAGTCAGGACGTCCCCATTCCGGGTAGTTCCACCCGTTCGCCGCGGTCTTCCGCTGCCTGTCGCGAAGGAGCCTGCCCATGTCGATGATCCGCGACCTCCGTGCCGTGGTCCGCCCGACCCGCCCCTCCCTGCGCAAGACCCTGCGTGCCGAGACCGGCCCCTACGACACCACCCGCGACCCCGGTACGCCCTCGGCCGTCGTCGACTGCGCCGTCTACCGCAACGGTGCCCGCGTGGAGACGCCCAAGCCGCTGACGCCGCAGGAGGCGATGCGCCAGGTGCGCCGGGACGGCGGGTTCGTGTGGATCGGCCTGCACGAGCCGACCGAGGCCGAATTCGCCGGTATCGCGGGCGAGTTCGGGCTGCACCCGCTGGCGGTGGAGGACGCCGTACAGGCCCACCAGCGCCCCAAGCTCGAGCGCTACGACGACTCCCTCTTCACCGTCTTCAAGACCATCCACTACGTCGAGCACGACCAGCTCACCGCCAACAGCGAGGTCGTGGAGACCGGCGAGGTGATGTGCTTCACCGGCCGGGACTTCTTCATCACCGTCCGGCACGGCGGGCAGGGCTCGCTGCGGGCGCTGCGGCACCGGCTCCAGGACGACCCCGAGCTGCTCGCCAAGGGTCCCTCGGCCGTGCTGCACGCCATCGCCGACCATGTCGTCGACGGCTATGTCGCGGTCGCCGACGCCGTGCAGGACGACATCGACGAGGTGGAGACCGAGGTCTTCTCGCCCGGCCGCAAGGGCGGGGTCTCGCGTGGTGTGGACTCCGCGCGCATCTACCAACTGAAGCGCGAGGTACTGGAGTTCAAGCGCGCGGTGTCGCCGCTGCTGCGTCCCATGCAGCTGCTCAGTGAGCGCCCGATGCGGCTGGTCGACCCCGACATCCAGAAGTACTTCCGGGACGTCGCCGACCACCTCGCCCGCGTCCAGGAGCAGGTCGTCGGCTTCGACGAACTCCTCAACTCCATCCTCCAGGCCAACCTCGCGCAGGCGTCCGTGGCGCAGAACGAGGACATGCGGAAGATCACGGCATGGGCCGCGATCATCGCCGTACCGACGATGGTGTGCGGTGTGTACGGCATGAACTTCAAGTACATGCCGGAGCTGCACTGGAAGTACGGCTACCCGGTGATCATGGGCATCACGGTCTGCATCTGCCTCGGCATCCACCGCACCCTGAAGCGCAACGGCTGGCTCTAGGCTGAGCGCATGACAAGCGAGCTGCTCGGCCAGGCCCTCGTCGAGGAGGCCACGAAGAAGTCCGGCCTCATCTGGGTCCGGGGCGCCGGGGCGCCGGCCGCTCGTGCGGTGTGGCACGCCTGGGCCGACGGGGGCGTGTGCCTGGTCGGTGACGGGAGCGAGCAGCCGCTGACCGGGCTGGCCGACGGGGGGTCGGCCGAGGTGACCGTTCGCAGCAAGGACAAGGGCGGCCGGCTGGTGACCTGGACGGCGACGGTGACGGAGCTGTCCGCCGGCTCCCCCGAGTGGGACGCGGCGGTGGCGGAGCTGAAGGGCAAGCGCCTCAACGCACCCGACGGCGAGGCCATGACGGACCGCTGGGCGAGGGAGTGCCGGGTGCTGCGCCTGTGCCCGACGGGAGCGACGACACCGCTGCCGACGGGAAGCCTGGCGGCGGCTCCGGCGCCGTCCCCGGCGACCACCCGGCACCCGATCCCGGCGGGCCTGCCGAAGCTCCTCGCAAGGCGCAGAAAGCCCAAGTAGCCCGACCCGGACCGAGTCCGGCCCCCCGGCCACCACCGACACGGGCCGAGCCCGGCCCCCCGGCCACCACCATCACGGGCCGAGCCCGGCACCACCCGCCACCACCCGCCACCACCGACACGAGCCGAGCCCGGCACCACCGCCACCACCATCACGAGTCGAGCCCGGCATCGCCGAGCGTCGACGGCGGGGCTGAGCGCCGTCGCGACGGAATCCGGTACCGGCGGAATCGCCTTCCAGCGGCTCGCCGGCCGCGCGCGTCCGCCGCCCCGGTGCCCCCTACGACGTGGGCAGTTGCTTGCCGTAGTCGACCGTCTCGCCCTTTTTCGGCTCGGTGACGCTGAAGGACCTGCCCCAGTCCGTGAAGGTGAGGGTGCCGGCGCCGCCGGCGCGCTCCAGGCGCAGCGGATACGGCTTGCCCTTCAGCGAGACGTCCAACGTGCCGCCGGAGCCGCCGTCGCCGGCGATGCGGATGGTGGGGGTGCCCGACTGTTCGTGGTGGCCGTCGGTCGAGAGGGAACCGTGCAGGGTCAGCAGGCCCGACAGGAGGAGGTCCTTGTCCGTGAAGCCGCTGAACTTCTTGTACGAAGGGTCGCCCTGCGGAACCTTCACGTACTTGCCGTCGAGGGTGCCGGCCGCACTCGTGTCGCTCCCGTCGGCATGGTTCCAGAAGTCCGCGTCGGCCTGCAGGTACAGCGTCGCGCCCACCCGGAGCAGGTGGAAGGTCGAGCCCTTCGACGTGACCGACCCGGTCCCGCCGTCCGCGTTCAGGCGCATGTCCAGCTGGTAGGTACGCCCGCTCGTGACCACGGTCCCCGCCATCCGGACCGTCGCCACCGACGTCGCCGCCGCACGGGTCTTCGACTGGATGACGTCCGGGGCCAGCTTGCCCACCCCGTTGGTGCCCGCGTCCGGATCCTCACTGCACGCCGTGAGGAGGGCCAGCGCGCACATCGCGGTCACCAGTGCGGCGCGGCGAGTACGGCTACGGCCCGGAGCAATCGCGGTCACGGACGGGGCCACCTTTCTGACGGGTCCGGCACGGCGTACCGCAGCGTACCGGTGCCCCACCCGCCCGGCGGAGCCAGTCCGTCCGGACCGCCCACCAGGGCGTATCCGATCGGTACGGGCTAGCCTGAACCCCACCGAGCAGGCGAAAAGGACAGGAAAGTCACCAAGCGGTACTTCGGCAGAAAAAGGAAGCGAAGCCATGGCAGCCGGCGCTCCCCGGATCTTCGTCTCGCACCTCGCCGGTATCGCCGTCTTCGATCCCAACGGCGACCAGGTGGGACGCGTCAGGGACCTCGTCGTCATGCTGCGCGTCGGCCGCAAACCGCCACGGCTGCTCGGCCTGGTCGTCGAACTGTCCACCCGACGCCGCATCTTCCTGCCCATGAACCGGGTGACGAGCATCGAGTCCGGCCAGGTCATCAGCACCGGCGTGCTCAACGTCCGCCGCTTCGAGCAGCGGCCCACCGAGCGCCTGGTCTTCGGTGAACTCCTCGACCGCCGCGTCCAGCTGGTCGAGACCGGCGAGGAGGTCACCGTCCTGGACCTGGGCGCACAGCAGCGGCAGGCCCGCCGGGAGTGGGAGGTCGACCGCGTCTTCGTCCGCAAGGGCCGCACCGGCACCTTCCGGAGGACCAGGGGCGAGTCGCTCACCGTCGACTGGTCGCAGGTCACCGGCTTCTCGCTGGAGGAGCACGGCCAGGGCGCCGAGAGCCTGCTCGCCACCTTCGAGCAACTGCACCCCGCCGACCTCGCCAACGTGCTGCACCACCTCTCCGCCAAGCGCCGCGCCGAGGTGGCCGCCGCGCTGGACGACGACCGCCTCGCCGACGTCCTCGAAGAGCTCCCCGAGGACGACCAGATCGAGATCCTCGGCAAGCTGAAGGAGGAGCGGGCGGCGGACGTCCTGGAGGCCATGGACCCGGACGACGCGGCCGACCTGCTCGCCGAGCTCCCTGAGGAGGACAAGGAGCGGCTGCTGAGCCTGATGCAGCCGGCGGACGCGGCCGAGATGCGGCGGCTGATGTCGTACGAGGAGCACACCGCCGGCGGTCTGATGACGACCGAGCCGATCGTGGTGCGGCCCGACTCCACCGTCGCCGACGCCCTCGCCCGGGTCCGCAACCCCGACCTGTCACCGGCCCTCGCCGCCCAGGTCTACGTCTGCCGCCCGCCCGACGAGACTCCGACCGGCAAGTACCTGGGCACCGTCCACTTCCAGCGCCTGCTGCGCGACCCCCCGTACACCCTGGTCAGTTCGCTCCTCGACGACGACCTGCAACCGCTCGACCCCGAGGCCACGCTGCCGATCATCGCCGGGTTCTTCGCCACGTACGACATGGTCGCGGCGCCCGTGGTGGACGAGACCGGGTCGCTGCTGGGCGCGGTCACCGTCGACGACGTCCTGGACCACATGCTGCCCGAGGACTGGCGGGAGACCGAGTTCCACCTGGACGAGGAGGAGCAGGACAAGGAGGTGGGGAGCCGTGACGCCTGAACGCGAGGGCGGCCGGGAGCGGACACCGTCCGGCGCCACCGCCGCCACCCGGCCGCGTGGACCCCGTCTGGACCAGCCGCGCCCGCCGCGCCGCCGGCTCCTGCCCGAGTGGGACCCGGAGGCCTTCGGCCGGCTCTCCGAGCGCATCGCGCGTTTTCTGGGCACCGGGCGGTTCATCGTCTGGATGACGTTCGTGATCATCGTCTGGGTGCTGTGGAACATCTCGGCGCCCGGCAAGTTCCGCTTCGACCAGTACCCGTTCATCTTCCTGACCCTGGTCCTGTCCCTCCAGGCCTCCTACGCGGCCCCGCTGATCCTGCTCGCGCAGAACAGGCAGGACGACCGCGACCGGGTCAACCTCGAACAGGACCGCAAGCAGAACGAGCGTTCCATCGCCGACACCGAGTACCTGACCCGGGAGATCGCCGCGCTGCGCATGGGCCTGGGCGAGGTGGCGACCCGGGACTGGATCCGTTCCGAGCTGCAGGACCTGCTCAAGGACATGGAGGAGCGACGGGACGGCCACGGCGTATTCCCGGCAGAACGGTCGGCGAGGCGTGACGTAGACGACCGGTGAGGGGCGTTATAGACGCCCTGCGCGTCGCCGTACCATCGTGTGTATGGCTAGCGAAGACGCGGTGCGCGAGGCATTGGCGACGGTGAACGACCCGGAGATCAACCGACCCATCACCGAACTGGGGATGGTCAAATCGGTGGAGATCGGGGAGGACGGCGCGGTCGCGGTCACCGTGTACCTGACGGTCTCCGGATGCCCCATGCGGGACACGATCACCCAGCGGGTCACCGAGGCGGTCTCCCGGGTCGACGGTGTCACCCGCGTCGACGTCACCCTGGACGTGATGAGCGACGAGCAGCGCAAGGAGCTGGCGTCCGCGCTGCGCGGCGGCCAGACCGAGCGCGAGGTGCCCTTCGCCAAGCCGGGCAGCCTCACGCGGGTCTACGCGGTCGCCTCCGGCAAGGGCGGTGTCGGCAAGTCCTCGGTCACGGTCAACCTCGCCGCCGCGATGGCCGCCGACGGTCTCAAGGTCGGTGTCGTCGACGCCGACATCTACGGCCACTCGGTCCCCCGCATGCTGGGCGCGGACGGCCGCCCCACCCAGGTCGAGAACATGATCATGCCGCCGTCGGCGCACGGCGTGAAGGTCATCTCGATCGGCATGTTCACCCCGGGCAACGCCCCGGTGGTCTGGCGCGGCCCGATGCTGCACCGCGCCCTCCAGCAGTTCCTCGCGGACGTCTACTGGGGCGACCTCGACGTCCTGCTGCTCGACCTCCCGCCCGGCACGGGTGACATCGCCATCTCGGTCGCCCAGCTGGTCCCGAACGCCGAGATCCTCGTCGTGACGACGCCTCAGCAGGCGGCGGCGGAGGTCGCCGAGCGGGCCGGCTCCATCGCGGTCCAGACCCACCAGAAGATCGTCGGCGTGGTCGAGAACATGTCCGGCCTGCCCTGCCCGCACTGCGGCGAGATGGTCGACGTCTTCGGCACGGGCGGCGGCCAGGTGGTCGCCGACGGCCTCACCCGCACGACGGGTACGAACGTCCCGGTCCTCGGCAACATCCCGATCGACGTCCGCCTCCGCGAGGGCGGCGACGAGGGCAAGCCGGTGGTCCTGACCGACCCCGACAGCCCGGCGGGCGCGGCGCTGCGCGGCATCGCAGGCAAGCTGGGAGGCAGGCAGCGAGGCCTCTCGGGCCTGTCCCTGGGTATCACCCCGCGCAACAAGTTCTGAGAGACCCAGGGCTCCGCGCCCCTTCGGGGGCGCGGGGCTGTTTCACTGTGCGGTTCCGCGGCGTGGGCGCGATCGGCCACACCGCACCCGCGGTCGCACACGCGCCGCAACCCCTACGGCGAAGGGGCGCCACGAACCACCGGCGCCCCTTTTCTCACGCGTAGGCGGCGATGTTCTTTTCTCACGCGTACGCGGCGATGTCTCTCACGCGTACGCGGCGATGTCCTTGATCATCGCGAACCCCAGCCCGTACGCGGACATCCCCCGGCCGTACGCCCCCACATGCACCCCCTGCGACGTGGACCCGGCGAGCACCCACCCGAACTCCGACTCCCGGTAGTGGAACGGCGTGGCCACCCCGTCCACCGGCAGCGAGAGCGTGGACCACTCCGGTCCGTTCAGCTCGTCGGCCAGCTCCCACGCCGTCTCGGTCTGCTGCTCCAGCCAGTCGTCCCGCAGGCTGTGGTCCATCTGCCCCGGCCAGGTGAAGGACAGCAGCCCTACCCCCGCCAGCCACGCGGCCGACGAGACCGACGTGGCCTCCAGCAGCCCCGTCCCGTCGGCGCTCCGCCGGGACGGACTCGCCGCGACGGTCACGACCACCGCGAACTTCTCTCTCGGCTCACCGACGGACGCGGCCAGATGCTCGTTCCGCACCGACGGCTCGTCGCCGTGCCCGATCGACCCGTGCTCCACCGCACCGTCTGCCGCCGTACCCACCTGCATCAGCCAGCGCGGCCCTGTGAACGCCTCGTCGAGGCCGTACCAGGGGAAGGGCGCCTCCAGGTAGCCGCCGACCGTGCGACGGGCGGAGGGGACCTGCTGTCCGTTCTCCGCGACCGGCGTATGTTCGCCCACCCGACTTGTCGTCTCCATCTGCCCGGACGCCTCCTAGCTCTCGTCGGTCCGGGGCGGCCCGCCCCCCTTCGGGCGCACTCGTCCGGTCCGCACAACAACTCGGCAGCATATCCACCCCGCTGGGACCAGCAGCGAAACCGCCCGGCGCGTGGGTCGCGCGGGCGGCGGGATCAAGCCGTGAGCGGCGCAGACGCGGTATGAAACGCGTCACGTACCTCGCTCAGGCCCAAGTGTCCGGTACGGCTCAGGTGGCGTCCGCGTCGAACGGCGGACGGTCGTCCTGGCCGGGGTCCTCGGGCTTCTTGGTCATGTCGATGCGGCCGCCCGCGGAACCCGTACCCGTGGAAGGGGAGGAATCGGCCTCGCGGCTGTGCACCGCGTCCGTGACCTCGGCCATCTCCTTCTTCAGGTCGAAGCCGTTGCGGATCTCCTTCAGCCCCAGCTCGTCGCTGTCCAGGTGCTTGCGGACGAAATTCTTGGGGTTGAGGTCCTCGAACTCGAAGTCCTTGAACTCCGGACCGAGCTCCTCGCGGATGTCCGCCTTGGCGCTCTCCGAGAACTCCCGGATCTTGCGGATGGTCCGCATCACGTCCTGGATGACCTTCGGGAGCTTGTCGGGACCGAAGACGAGCACGGCGAGCACGACGATGGTCACCAGCTCGAGTGGTCCTATGTCATTGAACACCTGAAGCTCCTTGCGATGTCCTCGGTCCTCGGCCCTCCGGTCGCTGTTGCGGGTGTTCCGTGGTCCGGGCCGGGTCCACGGTACCCGGCGTACCTGTCCGACCGGTACCGTCCCGAGGTGTCCGACCGCGTGTGTACGACCGGTTTTCCGGGTTGTTTGCCTAGTCGGGGCACACGCGCGGTCCCGGCTGTGACGTTTCTGTCAGTTCCTGTCCGATCACAGCCGCCACGGGCACAGCCTGCGCACGGGATTCCACCAGGGTCGCGGGTCACCGCAGGGCCGCCCGGCAGACGGTCAGCGGGCCGGGCGGGGGGACGGGGAGGGAGCGGAGGTCGTGTCGGGGACGGGTGCGGCGAGCAGGGCGGGGCCGGTCGCCTCGGGCGTACTGGTCCACGAGGTGAGGGCGAACGGCGGGTTGGCGGTCAGCGGCCGTATCAGCGGGGAGACGGCGGCCGCGCCGGCCAGCACCGGTGCGGTCAGCTCACGCAGCGCCTTCTCGCCGGCGGCCGGGGAGGGCACCCCGGGCAGCAGCGGCGCGGAGACCGAGGTGGGAGCCGCGGTCGTGGCGCTGCCGAGCAGGGTGCCGGAGGACAGCAGCGGGGAGAGCGAGCGGCGGCGCTGCGCGTCGGCGGCGCCCGCGGTGCCCGCGCCCGCCGTACCGGCCGGGGCGACACTGCCGCCGGTGCCGCTGCGGGCGTCGGCGGCCGGGGAGCCGGGCAGGCCGGCGGTGACCCCGCCGAGGGCGACGGCGGCCAGCGAGACCGCGCCGGCGGCGACGAACGCGAACCGCATGCCGCGCGAGGCGGAGCGGTCGGCGTCCGGGCGGCCGACGGGGTGGATACGGAAGCCCCGGCCGGCGGCCACGGCCGAGTCGTGCGGGTGGGCCGGGACGTAGCCGAACTCGAAGCGGTCGTCCTGGCTCATGCCGAAGACCCCGCTGTCGGAGCGGCGTCCCGAGGGGTCTCCCCCGCCGAACGGCGAACCGCCGGTGTCACCACCCCCGGGCAGCCCCTGGAGGCGGGCCAGGAAGCTCTCGGAGGGCGGGGGCGGGGCGGCCTCCGCGAAGACGTTCTTCAGCGCGCGCTGGGCGTCGGCCTCCGCCTTGCACCTGGCACAGGTCGCCAGGTGGGCCAGGACACGATCGCGCGACTCATGGCCGAGCTCTCCGTCCACCAGGGCGGAGAGTCGGTCTCCCAGATGCTGCTCGGCGAGCTGACGCTCGGCGGGTTTCGGTCGTGAACCACTCACGCGGACGCGCCCCCTCCTCCCAGTGCGGGAACACGGGGCACGAAGGAGCGGCGCTCGGCCTTGCGGGCTTCCGGGGAGCGGTGCGCGAGGGCCTTGCGCAGCTGGGAACGGCCGCGGTGGATCCGGGAGCGGACCGTGCCGAGCTTGACGCCGAGGGTCGCGGCGATCTCCTCGTACGACAGACCCTCGATGTCGCACAGGACGACGGCGGCGCGGAACTCGGGCGCGAGGGTGTCCAGGGCCTGCTGCACGTCGGCGTCGAAGTGCGCGTCGTTGAAGGCCTGGGACGGGGTGGGCTCGCGACTGGGCAGGCGCTCGGCCGCGTCATCGCCGAGGGCGTCGAAGCGGATGCGCTGCTTGCGCCGGACCATGTCGAGGAACAGGTTGGTCGTGATGCGGTGCAGCCAGCCCTCGAAGGTGCCCGGCGAGTAGGTCGACAGAGAGCGGAAGACGCGGACGAAGACCTCCTGGGTGAGGTCCTCGGCGTCGTGCTGGTTGCCGGTGAGGCGGTAGGCCAGGCGGTAGACGCGGCCGCTGTGCGTGCTGACGATCTCCTCCCACGTGGGCGGAGTCCATGCCTGCCCGTCCGCGTCGGTGGAGAAGGTCGCGGTCCGGTCCTCACCCATGGCGAGCACTTCGGCGTGGCTGGGGTCAGCAGCGGTGTCGTTCACGGATTTCGGCCTGCCCGCCGATCCGAGGAAGCGCCGTAGCACTCCTCCCCGATCCCCGGGTGCGGCCGCACCTCCCCTGTCGGCTCTGGTGGTGTCCAGTGGAGCCCCTACCATAGCCACCTCGCCCGTTAGGACCGGATAAGCGGTTTTACGAGAATTTGATCTCTGCTGGTACGGCTCATCCGGCCGCATCAGCGGTTGCTCGACCGCTGTCTCGTCGTCGTGATCCATTCGTGTCCCCCCGCCCTGTCTTCCACCCCTCTAAACGCCTGGTCCCATCTGCGGGTTCCCGGCACCAACGGATACAGTCACGCCCAGGCAACCACGGGGACAGGAGAGGGTCATTACCGGCAACCGGCAGACGAGCTGGGCGTTCGCCGACGCCTTTGTCGCCGAGGACGAAGCACTGCGGTGGGCCCGTGACCGGGCCCGCGACGCAGGGCTGCGCTCGGTGTCGCCCGGCACGGGTGCCGCGCTGCGTCTGCTCGCCGCCTCCGTGGACGCCAAGGCGGTCGCCGAGATCGGTACCGGATGCGGGGTGTCCGGGATGCATCTGCTGCACGGCATGCGCGCGGACGGTGTCCTGACGACCGTCGACCCCGAGCCGGAGCACCAGCAGTTCGCCCGGCAGGCCTTCCGCGCCTGCGGCTTCGCCAGCAACCGGGCCCGCTTCATCCCGGGCCGCGCCCTCGACGTACTTCCCCGTCTCGCGGACGCCGGTTACGACCTGGTGTTCTGCGACGGCGACCGGCAGGAGTACTCCGACTATCTCGCTGAATCGTTGCGCCTGCTGCGCCCGGGCGGCCTGGTGGTCTTCGAGGGCGTCTTCGCCAACGGCCGCACGGTCGACTCCGGGCCGCAGCCGACCGAGGTGCTGCGGCTGCGCGAGCTGCTGCGCACGGTCCGGGAGAGCCCGGAGCTGGTGCCGTCGCTGCTGCCGGTGGGCGACGGACTGCTCTGCGCCGTCAAGCGCTGACCCCGCCGGGGAAGGACCGGGGGTACGGCTGCGCCCCGGCACCGCATACAGTGCCGGGGCGGCCGAAAGGGTATGGTCGCTGACGCCTCAGACGACGACGTTCTTGAGGGCGTCGGCGAGCGCCGCGGCCTCGTCAGGGGTCAGCTCGACGACGAGCCGACCGCCGCCTTCGAGCGGAACGCGCATGACGATGCCCCGCCCCTCCTTGGTCACCTCGAGCGGGCCATCACCCGTCCGCGGCTTCATGGCCGCCATGCTGGTTCCCCTTCCTGAAAACAGCTCATCGTCTGCCGACGGCCCACGAGGGCACGCGCGATCCTGACGGGACACGCGGCACCGGCATCGAACACATTGCTTCCAAGCCATTATCCCGCATCTCAGGACCCGATGACCAACATCAGTCGGCATCGCTTGGGCAACGCGCGCGAGCAAAACCACCCAATTCGGCGATGTGACTGCGATACTGCGCCGCCCCACGTCCTTACGCCGACCGAGTAGGCTCCGGTTTTCTTTGACGCAGGTCACACGACGGGTCCGGTCCTCGGGCCGCGAACTCCGCCATGCTGTCCTTCGGACACAGACGTACCGAGCGGTACGTCAGCCGCGACGACGGAGACGACGGAGGGGACGCACCATGACCGACACCGTGCTCTACGAGGTGAGCGACGGACTCGCGACGATCACGCTGAACCGCCCCGAGGCGATGAACGCGCTGAACATCGCGACGAAGGTCGCGCTTCGGGAGGTCGCGCAGGAGGCGGCGGCCGACACTGCCGTCCGGGCGATCCTGCTGACGGCCGCCGGGGACCGGGCGTTCTGCGTGGGCCAGGACCTCAAGGAACACATCACGCTGCTCGCGTCGGACCGGGAGACGGGTTCGGGGCAGACGATGACGACGGTCCGGGAGCACTACAACCCGATCGTGCGGGCGCTGGCCGGGGCACCGAAGCCGGTGGTGGCCGGGGTGAACGGTGTCGCCGCCGGTGCCGGTCTCGGGTTCGCGCTGGCCGCGGACTACCGCGTGGTCGCCGATACGGCAGCCTTCAACACGTCGTTCGCGGGGGTCGCGCTGACCGCGGACTCCGGGGTGTCCTGGACGCTGCCGCGGGTCGTGGGGCCGGGGCGCGCCGCCGACCTGCTGCTCTTTCCGCGGAGCATCAGCGCGCAGGACGCGTACGAGCTGGGCATCGCGAACAAGCTGGTGCCCTCGGCCGAGCTGCGGGACGAGGCCGAGAAGGTCGCCCGGAAATTGGCCGAAGGACCGACCGTGGCGTACGCGGCGCTGAAGGAGGCCGTCGCCTACGGGCTCACGCACTCCCTCGACGAGACGCTCGACAAGGAGGACGAGCTGCAGGCCCGGGCCGGGGCCTCCGAGGACCACGGGATCGCCGTCCAGGCGTTCGTGAACAAGGAGAAGCCGAAGTACTTGGGGCGGTGACCCGCCATGGGGAACTGCGGGTGTGATGGGACTGGTCGCGCCCGCGCGGCGGAGCCGCATGTCGATGCGGCCCCGCTCCCCTACCGGGCGCTACGGGCGACGCATGCTTCCAAGTGGTCGTTGACCAGGCCGCATGCCTGCATGAGGGCGTACGCCGTGGTCGGGCCGATGAAACGCAGGCCGCGCTTCTTCAGGGCCTTGGACAGGGCCGTCGACTCGGGGGTCACCGGCAGGACGTCGGCGACGCTCTTCGGCGCCGGACGAGTACCCGGCTCCGGGGCGAACGACCAGATCAGCTCGTCCAGCTCGCCCGGTTCCCACTCCGCCAGTACCTGCGCGTTGGCGATCGTCGCGTCGATCTTCAAGCGGTTGCGGATGATGCCCGGGTCCGCCAGCAGCCGCTCCCGGTCCTCGTCCGTGAAGGTGGCGACCTTCTCGATGCGGAAGCCGGCGAAGGCGGCCCGGAAGCCGGGGCGGCGGCGGAGGATCGTGATCCAGGAGAGTCCCGACTGGAACGCCTCCAGGCTGAGGCGTTCGTAGAGGGCGTCGTCGCCGTGGACCGGGCGGCCCCACTCCTCGTCGTGGTACGCCACATAGTCCTCGGTGGACAGGGCCCAGGGGCAGCGCAGCCTGCCGTCCGGCCCGGCCACGGCCGCGCCGGCGGTCACGTCCGTCAGGTCGGTCACGGCCGGTCCTCCGGCCCGGGCTTGTCCAGCGAGGTGTGCCTGGCGTGTGGCGCGGCCTGGGCGCCGGCCAGTGCGGACTCCAGGTCGGCGATCCGGGCGTCGCGCTCGGCGAGTTCGGCGCCGAGGCGGCTGAGCGCGTCGTCGACGTCCGCCATGCGGTAGCCGCGCGGGGCGAGCGGGAAGCGGAGGCTCTCGACGTCCGCGCGGTGTACCGGGCGGTCCGGGGGCAGTGGGTCCTGGAAGCGCTCGGGCGCCACCTCGGGCAGCGGGCCGCTCTCGCCGCCGCTCACCACCGAGAGCGTGACCGCGGCGACCACGACCGCGAGCGCGACGACCAGGAACAGGAACATAACCATCGCGGTGGCCCCCAGGCTCGATGAAGCTCGGCGCACTCATGGTGCCGAGTGCGCTTAGTGTGCTCGGTGTCGAATGTGTCTGTGTCCGATCGTGCCATGCGAGTCTGACAGTCAGGGGCGCAGGCGGTCGTACCGAGGGACTTACTACGAGAGGTCACAGGCGATGCTCAGGCTGGGCAAGCGGGAATTCGCGCCGCACGAACCGGTGATCATGGCCATCGTGAACCGGACCCCGGACTCCTTCTACGACCAGGGGGCGACCTTCCACGACGAGCCCGCCCTCGCGCGCGTGGAGCAGGCGATCGCCGAGGGGGCCGCGATCATCGACATCGGCGGGGTGAAGGCCGGGCCGGGCGAGGAGGTCTCGGCCGAGGAGGAGGCGCGGCGGATCGTCGGGTTCGTGGCGGAGGTGCGCCGGCGGTTCCCGGAGGTCGTGATCAGCGTGGACACCTGGCGGGCGTCGGTCGCGGAGGCGGTCTGCGAGGCCGGGGCGGATCTGCTGAACGACGCGTGGGGCGGGGTCGATCCGGGGCTGGCGGAGGTCGCGGCGCGGTACCGGGTGGGGCTGGTGTGCACGCACGCGGGCGAGGCGGAGCCGCGGACGCGGCCGCACCGGGTGACGTACGACGACGTGGTGGCCGACATTCTGCGGGTGACCCTGGGGCTGGCCGAGCGGGCCGTGGCGCTGGGGGTGCCCCGGGAGTCGGTGATGATCGATCCCGGACACGACTTCGGGAAGAACACCCGGCACAGCCTGGAGGCGACGCGGCGGCTGGGCGAGATGGTCGAGACGGGATGGCCGGTGCTGGTCTCCCTGTCCAACAAGGACTTCGTGGGCGAGACGCTGGACCGGCCGGTGAAGGAGCGCGTGATCGGCACGCTGGCGACGACGGCGGTGTCGGCGTGGCTGGGGGCGCAGGTGTACCGCGTCCATGAGGTGGCGGAGACCCGGCAGGTCCTGGACATGGTGGCGTCGATCGCGGGCCACCGGCCCCCGGCGGTGGCCCGGCGGGGGCTGGCGTAGCGTCCTGGCGGCTCGGACCCTGACTTCTCGGCAGAGCGGGTCGAGTGGGTGGGCGGGAGGCGACCGCTCCTAGCGGCCCGCCTCCTTCGACACCAGAGCCACCGCCTCCCCCACGTCGTCCGTGACGTGGAACAGGAGCAGGTCCTTCTCGCTCGCCTTGCCCTGGGCGATCAGGGTGTTCTTGAGCCAGTCCACCAGGCCGCCCCAGTACGCGCTGCCGAACAGCACGATCGGGAAGCGGGTGACCTTCTGCGTCTGGACGAGGGTGAGCGCCTCGAAGAATTCGTCGAGGGTGCCGAGGCCGCCGGGGAGCACCACGAAGCCCTGCGCGTACTTGACGAACATCATCTTCCGCACGAAGAAGTAGCGGAAGTTCAGGCCGATGTCGACGTAGGCGTTCAGGCCCTGCTCGAAGGGCAGCTCGATACCGAGGCCGACCGAGACGCCGCCCGCCTCCAGGGCGCCCTTGTTGGCCGCCTCCATCGCGCCGGGCCCGCCGCCCGTGATGACCGCCCAGCCGGCTTCGACCAGGCCCCGGCCCAGCTGCACGCCCGCGTCGTACTCCGGCGAGTCCACCGGCGTCCGCGCCGAGCCGAACACGCTGATCGCGGCGGGGAGTTCGGCGAGCGTGCCGAAGCCCTCGATGAACTCCGACTGGATGCGCAGCACCCGCCAGGGGTCCGTGTGGACCCAGTCGGAGGGGCCGCCCGCGTCCAGCAGACGCTGGTCCGTCGTGCTCGCGGTCACCTGACCGCGCCGTCGGAGGACCGGTCCCAGGCGCTGCTCGTCCGGCGGCACCTTCTTCCCCTCGGGGTTCCCGGTAGGCATATGTGCGCTCCCTCCGCTTGCAGGTGTATCCGCCCCAGCGTAGATCCACCCGGGTTACAGGCGCGGGACGTCGGCATGTCCGGTGCGAAGCGCCGCCGTGTGGCTCAGTCGGTCAGCCAGGCGCGGAGCCGCTTCTCACCTGCCAGGATCTTGCCGGTTTCCACCCTTTCGTCCCGCTTGTGGGCCAAGTGCGGGTTGCCGGGCCCGTAGTTGACCGCCGGGACGCCGAGGGCGGAGAAACGGGAGACGTCGGTCCAGCCGTACTTGGGCATCGGGGTACCGCCGACCGCCTCGATGAAGGCGGCCGCGGCCGGGTGCGAGAGGCCGGGCAGCGCGCCGGGGCTGTGGTCGTCGACCACGAACTCCTCGACCCCGCAGTCGGCGAAGACCTCGCGGACGTGCGCGATCGCCTCCGCCTCGGAACGGTCCGGGGCGTACCGGAAGTTGACGGTGACCACGCACTCGTCGGGGATGACGTTGCCGGCCACCCCGCCCGAGATGCCGACCGCGTTGAGGCCCTCGCGGTACTCCAGGCCGTCGATGACCGGGTAGCGCGGCTCGTAGGCGGCGAGCCTGGCGAGGATCGGGGCGGCCGCGTGGATCGCGTTGGAGCCCATCCAGGAGCGCGCGGAGTGGGCCCGCTCGCCGGTCGTCTTCAAAAGGACGCGCAGGGTGCCCTGGCAGCCGCCCTCGACCTCGCCGTCCGACGGTTCGAGGAGGACCGCGAAGTCGCCCGCCAGCCACTCGGGGTGGGCCTCGGCGACGTGCCGGAGGCCGTTGAGATGGGCGGCGACCTCCTCGTTGTCGTAGAAGACGAAGGTCAGGTCGCGGTTCGGGGCGGGGACGGTGGCCGCGATGCGCAGCTGGACGGCGACACCGGACTTCATGTCGCAGGTGCCGCAGCCCCACAGCACGCCGTCCTCGGCCAGCCGGGACGGCACGTTGTCCGCGATCGGGACGGTGTCGATGTGGCCGGCCAGGATCACGCGCTCGGAGCGGCCGAGGTTCGTGCGGGCGATCACGTTGTTGCCGTGACGGTCGACCGTCAGATGCGGCAGGGCACGCAGTGCGGCCTCGATCGCGTCCGCGAGCGCCTTCTCGGTGCCGCTCTCCGAGGGGAAGTCGACGAGTCGCGCGGTCAGCGCGGCGGCGTCCAGCGTGAGGTCAAGCGAGGTGTCGGCCATGGCCCCGACCCTAGCGCGCGGCATCGCGCGGGCGGTTTCACAGGCTTCCGCACCCAGGGTTGAGCCGCTCGTACTCTCCAGTATGTTGTACGCGTGCCAGAGCCGTCCCCCACTCGCCCCACGCGTCGCCGCCGTGCCCTGCGTTTCGTGTCGGGTTTGCTCATTCTGTCCGCCGTCGCTGCCTATCTGGTCGTCCAGTACGTCACCGGCGGCGGTGGCGCCGAGGGCTGCAAGGTCGTGTCGGACCGCAGCGACAGCGCGTCGTACGAGTTCACGCCCGAGCAGGCGGTGAACGCCGCGACGATCGCCGCCGTCGGCACCGGGCGCGGTATGCCCGAGCGGGCGGTGGCCATCGCGCTGGCGACCGCGATCCAGGAGTCGGGGCTGCTCAACATCGAGCACGGCGACCGGGATTCCCTGGGCCTGTTCCAGCAGCGGCCCTCGCAGGGCTGGGGCACCGAGAAGCAGATCCTCGACCCGGCGTACGCGGCGGGCATGTTCTACGCCCACCTGGCCAAGGTGCGCGACTACGAGACCCTGCCCCTGACGGTCGCCGCACAGCGCGTGCAGCGCAGCGGCTACCCGGAGGCGTACGCCAAGCACGAGACCGACGCCACGCTGCTCGCGGCCGCCCTGACCGGGCAGGCGGCGGCCACGCTGACCTGCGACGGGCGCCCGGCGGCCGGCACCGGGGCGACGGCGACTGCGACGGGTCCGGACGCGGTACGGACCGCGCTGGTACGGGACTTCGGGCGGGACGCGGTCGAGGAGGCCGGTGCGGAGGTGAACGACACGTCCGCGAGTTCGCCGACACCTACGCCGAGCGTGACCGCCACGGCACACGGGCGGACCGTGACCGTGCCGGTGCCGGAGGGCGGGAAGACCGACAGGTCCGGGCGTACCGAGAGCGAGCGCGGCTGGCAGCTGGCGCACTGGGCGGTGGCCAACTCCTCGGCGCTGCGCATCCAGCGGGTGTCGTACGCCGGCCGGGAGTGGTCCGCCGGGAGCACGGAAAGCCAGTGGCAGCCGGCGGCCGGTTCACAGGGCACGGGCGGTGCGGAGAAGTCCGCGGGGTCGGTGCGGATCGTAACCGGGCAGTAGTTCGGCGTTTCACTCCGTCGGGTCGGCCCGGGCCGATCGGGTAGATGCTGTGCCCAGGTTTTCGCACGGTCACTCGCGCACGCGCGAAATCCCTGGGAGCACGGGGACGTAAGGATTCTTCGGGTTACGGCGAGGTCTCGGCCCGGGCACTCTTTGCCCGTTTTTATCCACACCCGATAATGCGATGCGTTATCAATTCTTTACCCTGGGCCTCCGCAACCTTCGCGGGCTTCGAGCGGTAGTCACGGCGATCACGTTCCCTCCCGTCGAATGGAGCATCATGTCCCTCCCTCTGACCCGCCGGATCGCCCGTGCCGCGCTGCTCGTCGCAGCGGGAGCGGCTGCCGGGGTCGGTGCGGCCGGCTCCGCCAGCGCGGCCCCGAGTCTGCCGGCCACCACCCCCAACCTGGGCGGTCTGACCGCGCTGGACGGAGCGAGCGTCGGCAACACCGCCGACGCCGCGGCGCAGAGCGTCACCGGGACCGTCGGCCACACCGGTGGCAGGACGGTCGAGTCGGCGCTCCCGGCCGCGGGCAAGACCGGCGGCAAGGCCGTCAAGGTGGCGACGCCGGTGGTGCAGCACGCCGCCGGTGACGCGGCCGGCTCCGCCGGTGGGCTGCTCGGTGAGACGGCGGCCACGGCGACGAAGGGCGGGCTGCCGACGCAGGGGCTCACCAAGGGCGGGCTGCCCACGCAGGGGCTCACCAAGGGCGGGCTGCCCACGCAGGGGCTCACCAAGGGCGGGCTGCCCACGCAGGGGCTCACCAAGGGCGGGCTGCCGGTCAAGGGCCTGCCGCTGGGCGGCTGACGCGGCGATGCCGCGACGCCGGTGATGCGAGAAGGGACCCGGGGTTTGCCGCCCCGGGTCCCTTCTCGTTGTGTGTCGCGTGCGGGGCCGGTGGGGGGTGTTCGCGCCCGCGCGGCGGAGCCGCACGTCGGCACAGCCCCGCGCCCCTAGGTCAGTCGCGCCACCGCTGCTCGAACGCGCTCGTCCGTCGCCGTCAGGGCCACGCGTACGAAGTTCTCGCCCGCCGTGCCGTAGAAGTCGCCCGGTGCCACCAGGATGCCTAGTTCGGCCAGGTGGGCCACCGTCTGCCAGCAGGACTCGTCCTTCGTCGCCCACAGGTAGAGGCTCGCCTCGCTGTGCTCGACACGGAAGCCGTGGGAGAGCAGGGCCGCGCGGAGGGCCGTACGACGGGACGCGTAGCGCTCGCGCTGTTCCTGGACGTGGGTGTCGTCGGACAGGGCCGCCACCACCGCCGCCTGGGTCGGTGCCGACGTCATCATGCCGCCGTGCTTGCGGATCTCCAGGAGGGGGCCGAGCACCGCCGGGTCGCCGGCCAGGAAGGCCGCGCGGTAGCCCGCCAGGTTGGACCGCTTGGAGAGGGAGTGCACGGCCACGATGCCGTCGTACGAGCCGCCGTTCACGTCCGGGTGCAGGACCGAGACCGGGTCGGCCTCCCAGCCCAGTTCCAGGTAGCACTCGTCGGAGAAGACCAGGACGCCGTGGGCGCGGGCCCAGGCGACGATCTCGGTGAGTTCCTGCTGGGAGAGGACCTTGCCGGTGGGGTTGGACGGGGAGTTCAGCCAGAGGAGCTTCAGGTTCGCCGGGTCCAGGTCGCGTGGGTCGTCGTAGACCTCGTACTCCGCGCGGGCCAGCCGGGCGCCGACCTCGTAGGTCGGGTAGGCGAGGCGCGGGTAGGCGACCTTGTCCCCGGGGCCGAGGCCCAGCTGGGTGGGGAGCCAGGCGACGAGCTCCTTGGAGCCGACGATGGGCAGGACATGGCGGTGGGTGACGTCGCGGGCGCCCAGGCGGCGCTCGACCCAGCCGGTGATCGCGTCGCGCAACTCCGGGGTGCCCCAGACCGTGGGGTAGCCGGGCGAGTCCGCCGCGTCGATGAGGGCCTTCTGGATCAGGTCGGGAACCGGGTCCACCGGGGTGCCGACCGAGAGGTCGACGATGCCGTCCGGGTGCGCCGCTGCCGTCTTCTTGTACGGCTCCAGCTTGTCCCAGGGGAAGGTGGGCAGACGGTCGGAGACTGCGGACACGGTCACTGGCTCACTTTCTTCGGTACGACCGGTACGGCCGGTTACGACCGGCACGACCGGAACGGCAAACGCCTCGGTCCCGCAGGCGCCGATCGGGTGCGATCAGGCCGTACGGGACCGAGGCGGCACGGTGGTGCGGCGGCCGCCGGTACGGCTTACTCGGCCTGCGGGGGCAGCGCGGCGACGAAGGGGTGGTCGCGCTCGATGAGGCCCAGCTTGCTGGCGCCGCCGGGCGAGCCGAGCTCGTCGAAGAACTCGACGTTGGCCTTGTAGTAGTCCTTCCACTCCTCCGGAGTGTCGTCCTCGTAGAAGATCGCCTCGACCGGGCAGACCGGCTCACAGGCGCCACAGTCAACGCATTCGTCCGGGTGGATGTACAAGGACCGCTGGCCCTCGT
This sequence comes from Streptomyces sp. NPDC026538, assembly GCF_055567535.1. Lineage (NCBI taxonomy): Bacteria > Bacillati > Actinomycetota > Actinomycetes > Kitasatosporales > Streptomycetaceae > Streptomyces > Streptomyces sp. NPDC026538. The sequence goes on along the minus strand of NZ_JBVHQG010000005.1, from coordinate 480,675 downwards.
AGATGCAGTCGACCGGGCACTCCTCGATGCACGCCTTGTCCTTCACGTCGACACAAGGCTGCGCGATGACGTAGGTCACGCTGTCGTTCCTCCTCGATTGGGCGCTGGCGGGCCTCCGTAGGCTCCGCCGCCTGGCGCGCGGGAGCGCGGCGTCGTCGATGCCCGCCTCTAGTATCTCCGTTCTCGGGCATGATCCGAACAGGAGGGGTGAACTGACCAGTGGAAATCTCGGCCGCAGGACGCTTCGAGGTCCGTATCACCGCTGCTGACGTGGGCAAACGGGTCTCCGTGCGCCGTTTGGCCGGAAATGGCGTCACCGAGGAGAAGTTCACCGACACGGTGGGTGTTCTCACATCATGGGACGACACCGGCGTGTTGACGATCACCAGGCGGGACGGGCAGATCGTCCGGATACCGGAGTCCACGCTGGTGGCGGCCAAGGTGGTACCGGCCGCTCCGGCGCGCCGCCGGGGACCGGCGGCGACGTACCGGGAGCTCGCGCGTGTCGCCTCGCGCGGCTGGCGGCCGCTGGAGAGCGAGCAGCTCGGCGAGTGGGAGCTGCGGGCCGCCGGAGGGTTCACCCGGCGGGCGAACAGCGTGCTGCCGCTGGGCGATCCGGGGCTGCCGCTCGACGCGGCCCTGGAAGCCGTGCGGGGCTGGTACGCCGAACGGGGGCTGCCCGCCTACGTACAGGCCGCGACCGGCGCCGAGGGCACCCAGGAGCTGCTGTGCGCGGAGCTGGAGCGGCGGGGCTGGGTGCGTGAGGTGAGCGCCGAGCTGTGGACCGGCGCGCTGGCGCCGGTGGCGGACCGGGCGGAGGGGGCCGGTGTGATGCTCTCCCGGACCGCCGACGAGGCCTGGCTGGCGCGCTACCAGCGCAAGGGGGTCAGCGAGGTCGCCCTGCGGGTGCTGGGCGGGGGGCCGTCCGTGTGGTTCGCGACCGTTCCCGGCGAGGGTGCCCCGGCGGCCATCGGGCGGTTGGTGGTGGACGGCCGGTGGGCCGGGTTCGCCGCCGTCGAGGTGGATCCGGCGCTACGACGCCGGGGGCTGGCCGGCGAGGTCATGGCCGCGCTCGCCCGGCGGGCGCTGGAGGAGGGCGCGTCGGCGGCCTGGCTGCAGGTGGAGGCGGAGAACACGGGAGCGCGGGCGATGTACACCGGGCTCGGGTTCGGGGCGCACCACACCTACCACCACTACAGGGCGCCGGGGGCGGACGGCCGCTGAGGCCGCCGCGGCACGGATCGTTCCGGAAGGGCATCGAACAGCTATGCATCCCCCTTTTCCAGATCCGGATCCGGATCCTCGTCCGCAGCCACGTCCGCCGTCGCCGGATCGGGCCGCCGAGGTGCGGGCCCGGTTCGCCGAGGAGGTGCGGTCCGAGCGGCCCGATCTGGCGACGCTGTGTCTGCTGCTGGGCGCGGCGGCGGACGGCTCGCTGGACGAGGCCGGGATCGACGCGGCGCAGATGGAGCTGGACCGGCTGGCCGGGCAGCTGCCGTACCGGCCGGGCGGGCCGCTCGCCTGGGCCACGGCGGCCCACCGGGTGCTGGGCGAACGGTCCGGCTTCCACGGTGCCGCCGCGGACTACCGCCGGCTGGAGTCCTCCCTGCTGCACGCGGTGCTGCGGCGGCGGCGCGGGCTGCCGATCCTGCTGTCCGTGGTCTGGCTGGAGGTGACCCGGCGGGCGGGGGCACCGGTGTACGGGGTCGCGCTGCCCGGGCATTTCGTGGTGGGGTTCGGGCCGGCCGACGAGCAGGTGCTGGCCGATCCGTTCGACGGGGGGCGGGTGCTGACCGGGTCGGACGCGCAGACGCTGGTTACGGGGGCGGCGGGGGTGCCGCTGGAGCCGGCCATGCTGGAACCGGCCGATCCGCTGGACGTCCTGCGGCGGATCCTCAACAACGTGCGGGCCTGGGCGGCGGCCCGGCCGGAGCGGTCGGACGTGGGCCTGTGGGCGGTGGACCTGTCCCTGCTGATGCCCTCGCACCCGGCCCGGCTGCGGTACGACCGGGCGCGGCTGCTGGTGGAGCGGGGTGACTTCGTCGACGGCGCCGAGGAGCTGGAGGAGTACGCGGGGCTGATCGACGCGGTCGACGAGGGGGCGGCGGAGAAGGTGCGGGGCGAGGCCCGGGCGGCACGGGCCCGGCTCAACTGACAGGAGTGAGGCCGCCTCCGCTTCGCCGTAGGGGTGGTGGTGGGTGCGCGGCTGCGGGTGCGTCGTGGCTTGTCGCGCGGTTCCCCGCGCCCCTGGGTGGGCTGCCCCGCCCGGCGCCGGGAGACTGCTGTCGCTCAGGCTCCCGGGTTTCCTACAGCCAGCCCTTCTCCCGGGCGATCCGGACCGCTTCGGCCCGGTTGCGTACCGCCAGCTTCTGGATGGCCGTCGAGAGGTAGTTCCGTACCGTCCCCTGCGAGAGGTGCAGCGCCGCCGCCAGTTCCGCGTTCGTGGAGCCGTCGGCCGCCGCGCGCAGGACCTCCCGCTCGCGGTCGGTGAGGGGGTTGGCGCCCTCCGCCAGGGCGGCGGCGGCCAGGGTCGGGTCGATGACGCGCTCGCCGGCCAGGACCTTGCGGACGGCCTCGGCGAGTTGGGCGGCGGGGGCGTCCTTGACCAGGAACGCGTCGGCGCCCGCCTCCATCGCGCTGCGCAGATAGCCGGGCCGCCCGAAGGTGGTCAGGACGACCAGTTTCACGGCGGGCAGCGCCTTGTGCAGCTGGGCCGCCGCCTCGATGCCCGTGCAGCCCGGCATCTCGATGTCGAGCAGGGCCACGTCGACGCCGTGCGCCCGCGCCGCCGCCAACACCTCGTCGCCGCGCGCTACTTGGGCCACGACCTCGATGTCGTCCTCCAGGCCCAGCAGGGCGGCCAGCGCCTCGCGGACCATCGACTGGTCCTCGGCGAGGAGGACCTTGATCGTGCTGCTCATGCCCCGGATCCTACGGCCCCGCCGACGCCGAGCGGGACCCGGGCGACCAGCCGGAAACCGCGCTTCACGCGGCCCGCCTCCAACGTGCCGCCGGCCTTCTCCAGCCGCTCGGTGAGCCCGGTGAGACCGTTGCCGGGGACCTTGCCGGAGCCGCCCGAGCCGTTGTCCTCGACGGAGAGTTCGAGGACCGGGCCGTCCAGGGTCTGACGGCGCAGCAGCTCCACCGTGCAGGCGCTCGCGCCGCTGTGCCGGACGATGTTGGTGATCGCCTCGCGCAGCGCCCACGCGAGGGCCGCCTCGCCGTCCTCGGGCACTCCGGTGAGGTCGGGCTCGGCCGGGATCTCCGCGGTGACCGCGGCGGCGGTCAGGGCCACCTGGGCGCCCGCGAGTTCGGCGGCGAGCCGGGGGCGCCGGTAGCCGGTGACCGCCTCGCGGACGTCCACCAGGGCCTGCCGGCTGACCTGTTCGATGTCGGAGACCTGCTGGGCCGCCTTGTCGGGGTGGTCGGGGAGCATCCGGCCGGCCAGCTCGCTCTTCAGGGTGATGAGCGAGAGCGAGTGCCCCAGCAGGTCGTGCAGGTCCCGGGCGAGCCGCAACCGCTCCTCGTTCGCGGCCAGTTGGGCGACGGTGGCGCGGGCCTTGCGCAACTCGACGGTGGTGGCGACCAGTTGCCGTACGCCGATCATGGAGTAGCCGACCAGGAGCACCACCAGGAACAGGCCCCAGGCCTCGTCCAGGTCGTGGTGGTACCAGCCCGCCAGCATCATGGCGGCGGTGTTCAGCGGGATCGTCCAGTAGGCGACCCGCAGCGGGAAGGTCACTCCGCACATCACGGAGACGTACACGAACAGACCGAACCAGGAGCCGCCGAGGCCGAAGGCCAGCACGACCGCGAGCGCCCCCTCCACAGCGATCGCGGCGTCGACGATCCAGCCCCGGAAGGGACGGCCCATGGAGCGGAAGACGATGGCCAGGTAGATCCCGGCGAAGGCCACCAGGCCCGCCCAGCCGGCCACCGTCGCCCCGGTGCCGTGGTGGCCGGAGGCCAGATCGTCCGCCGGGGAGGCGAGGTAGATCAGCCAGGGCAGGACCCACACCATCTTGCGCAGCGCCTCGCCCCGGCTGCGGGGCGGCTGACCGATCCGCACCAGCCGGTCTCCGCGCGCTTGCTCGTCCGGCCTCGGGTCTTCCGTCATCGTGCTCACGCCTTCAGCGTGTCCTTCCGGTACAGCCAGGCCGCGCCGCCGACGAACAGGGCGAAGAAGACGACGAGGATGGCGATGTCCTTGGCCTGCGGGGCCTGGCTCTGTTCGATGGCCCGACCCAGTGCAGCGTACGCGTGCGTGGGCAGCCACTTCGCGATGTCCTGGAGCCAGGTCGGGAAGGAGGAGGACGGCCACCACAGGCCGCCGAGGATCGACAGGCCGAAGTAGGTGATCATCGTGATCGGGCGGACCGCGTCACCGGAGGCGAGGTAGCCGATGGCCACGCCGAGCGCGGCGAAGACCAGGCTGCCGGCCCAGATGGCGCCGGTGAGGGCGAGCCACTGCCAGGCGTCCAGCCGTACGTCCTTCACCGTGGCGGCGATCACGAAGACGACCACGATGGAGGGCAGGCTCACCACGGCGGCGCTGGCGGTCTTGGCGAGGACGTAGCCGCGACCGGGCAGGGTGGTCAGTCGCAGCTGCCGTACCCAGCCGCTCTCGCGCTCCTTGGCGATGCGCTCGCTGTTGCCCATCAGGACGGCGGTCAGGGCGCCGAAGGAGGCCATGGAGACCATGACGTAGGCCGCCAGGGAGAGCCCCGAGTCGTCGACGGTCTGGCTGGTGTCGCCCTGGCTGGCGACCAGCAGGAAGATGATCGACGGGTAGATCACCGAGAAGAACAGGAACTTGCGGTTGCGCAGGGCCCGGGCGAGCTCCAGCTTGATCAGTGCGTTCACGACTGCGTGGCCTCCTTGGCCTCTTCGGCCTCCGTGATGGCGACGAAGGCCTGCTCCAGGCCGAGCCCGGCGACTTCGAGGTTGTGGGGGTAGAGGCCGAGGCCGTACAGCGCGTGGACGGTGGCGTCGGCGTCGGACGACTGGATGCGGACGGTCTGGCCGGAAATGTCGACGGCCGTGAGGAACGGCAGCGCCCGCAGCGGCGCCTCGTCGATCTCGCCCTCCAGGTCGAAGGAGACCCGGCGGGCGCCCGCCTTGGCCTTGATCTCGGCGGCCGTTCCGTCGGCGAGCAGCCGGCCCCGGTGCAGCACCAGCACCCGGTCGGCGATGGCGTCGGCCTCTTCGAGGTAGTGGGTGGCGAACAGAACCGTCCGCCCCTGGTCGGCCTGTTCCCGCATGGTGGCCCAGAAGGCCTGGCGGGCGGAGACGTCCATGCCGGTGGTCGGCTCGTCCAGGACGATCAGGTCGCTGTCGCCGGCTGTCGCGAGGGCGAAGCGGACGCGCTGGGACTGGCCCCCGGAGAGCTTGTTGACCTTGCGGTCGGCGATCCCCGAGATGGCCGCGCGGGCGAGGACGTCGGTGACCTTGTAGGGCCTGGGGTGCAGCCGGCAGGCGAGCCTGACGAGTTCGGCGACGGTGACCTCGTCCATCAGGCCGCCGCTCTGCAGCATCGCGCCCACCCGTCCGGCGACGATGGCCTCGCGCGGGGTCGTGCCGAAGACGCTCACCGAGCCGGTGTCGGCCTGCTTGAGGCCGAGCAGCAGGTCGAGCGTGGTCGACTTGCCCGCGCCGTTGGGCCCGAGCAGGGCCACGGTCTCCCCCGGGTGCAGCCGCAGCGAGAGCCCGTCGACGGCCCGCACCTTCCCGTAGATCTTGCTCACCTGGTCGAACCCGACCACCACCGGGGTGCCGGTGGCGGTGGTCGCCGCTGTCGTTGTCATGCCGTCCATGTTCGCGGCGAGCCCCTGGCCGGGGGCAGTGCCGACCGTCCGGAGAGCCGCATGACAGATGTCATCCGCACGGCGTGACACGCCGGAGGGGGGCGCCCGGTACTCACCGGGCGCCCCCCTCTGGAGTGGGCGTCAGCTGGGGTTGGTGTCGATGACTCCGATGCGCTCTGCCGGCGTCTTGCCGACCAGTGCCCTGCGCAGCACGGAGGCGACGTCCTGCGGGGTGACGGCCGTCTTCTGACCATTGCCCCGGGTGATCAGCACGCCGTCGAAGGTGCTGCCGTATGCGTTCTTGAGCGCCTCAAGGTCGTACGTCTCCACCAGCTTGCCGTCGACGGCCTTGAAGCCGAGGATCTTCGGCAGGGACACGGCACCGAACGGGATGCTGTGCACCGCGTCCGTCTGCACGTAGACCTTGGCCGACATCGCCGGCTCCGCGAACGCCTTCATCTCGCGGTCGACCTCGGCGTTGGAGACCGTCGGCTGCACGGTGGTCGTCGGTACGGCGACCGCGGAGGCCGTACCCGTCTCCACCATCGACTCGTACGCCTGCTTCACCGCGTTCGTGGAGGCGGCCGCGTCGATGCCCTTGCCCGCCTTGCCGTAGACCGCGACGGCCTTGCCCGAGGTGAACTTGATCGTGCCGTCGGTGGCCGAGCCGGAGCCGGAGCCGAGGCCCTTGAGAGCGGCCTGGAGCTTCTCCTCGTCGACCGGCATGGCGGGCTCGACGACCCGCTTCTGGCCGAACAGGGACCCGATCACGGAGACCGGGTTGTAGTCGCTCTGGGCGGCGGCCTCGACCGTGGACTGCATGTCGAACTGCAGGCCCGCCTGGTCCGGCGGCAGCGAGACGGCCTTGCCGTCGACCGACAGCTTCAGCGGCTTGTTCACCCGTGAGCCGAACGCGTCGTCGAGCTTCTTGACGGCGTCGTCACGGGTGCCGCCGCCGATGTCGACGCCGAGCACCGTGGTGCCCTTGGGCACGTCGGAGTGGTTCATCAGGAGCCCGGCGCCGTAGACGCCGAGGCCGGCGACCACCACGACACCGACGAGCAGCGGCAGCTTGCCGCGCTTCTTCTTCGCCTTCGCCTTGCCCTTGGACTCGGCCGGGGGCGGCGAGACAGGCTCGGGCAGCTTCGGGGGCGTGTGCGGCAGCGGCCCGTCGGCGGGCGCGCCCGGCGCGAACGGGGAGTTCGCGCCCGGCGGTACCACCGGGATACCGCTGGTGACGGTGTGTCCGGAGACGTTGCCCGCCGGGGATCCGTAGCCGGGCGTGCCCGGTTCGGGGGCGGGCTTCTGCGGGGTGAGGATCGCGGTGTCGTCGCTCAGGCCGCCGCCGGGGCCGAGGCCGGGACCGGCGGGGGCGGTGCGCGCGCCGGGTCCGGCCTGGGCGTGCCGGCCGGCGGGGCCGCCCGGGCGTGCACCGGGGCCGGCGGGGCCACCGGGGCCGGCCGGGCCGCCCGGCGCGCCGAAGGGCTCGCCACCCTTGAAGGGCGCGCCGCCCGGGCCCGCGAAGGACTCACCGCCGTTGACCGGCGGGATGAACGGGCCGTCGCCGGTGACCGGGCCGCCGGTGGGGCCCGCCGGGCCCTGCGGGCCGCCGGGACCGCCGGGCAGGCCGGGGCCGTTGAAGCCGCTGGGGCCGCCAGGACCGGCCGGGCCGCCGCCGGGCGCGCCGGGACCGGGCTGGGCGCCGTTCTGGCCGCCGTTCTCGGAGAAGTACGGCAGTTCGTCCCGGCGGGGCTCGCCGGGGCCCTTCGCGCCGCCCCGGGGGCCGCCGAGCGGGCCCGCGGCGAGCGCCTCGGTCACGTCGAAGGAGCCGGTGCCGCCGCCGTGTCCGGGGGCCACCGGGCCGCCGGTCGCACCGGTGGGCAGCCCCGCGCCGTTGGTCGAGCCGGGCCGGGACGTGCCGGGCACGCTCATGGAGCCGACGACACCGCCGGGGCGGCCGCCGTTCGGACGCGCGGCACCGGGGGCACCCTGCGCGGCCGGGCCGTTCGGCGCCGCGGCGGGCGAACCGCCGGGCAGGCCGGCACCGTTGGTGGCGCCGCCGCGCTGACCGCCCTTGGCCGGCCCGGACTTGCGCGGCGCGAACCAGTCGCTGGCCTGCTCGCCGGTGGCGGGCCCCGGCGCGGTCTCGGCGGGCGGCTCGACGGTGCCGGTGGACATGGCGGCGCCCGTCGGCTGCGCGTGCGTGCCCGTCTCCTCACCGGCGCCGCTCTCGGCGTCGGTGACGGGGGTACGGACGACCACCGGCGGAATCGGCCGGGATCCGGGGATGTTGATCCGGATCCGGGTCGTCAGCGTGGTCTCGGTCTTTCGTTCCTCCGGCTGCGCGGCCGAACGGCCCGCGCCCTTCCCGTCGTCGGAAGCCATGGGGGTCCCGTACGGCGGCGTGCCCGAGGGGTAAGCGGCTCCCCCGTGCCCGTCGGGCCCGGAGGAAGGAGTGTCAGTTTCACGACTCAAGGCAGGTTCTCCCGGTTGGCTCCGCCGCCCGTACGACCTTGCTCGGGCGGCTCGGCGGCGCGCACCACCATACTGGCCACTTCTGTCGCTTATCCCATGACCGCTGGGGAAACCCACACCGGACTCGCACGCGCGCCGCACGGCGAAGTGGTACGTCACTTGCCAAGTCGGGCGCCGTCCGTGTCGGGTTGCCGCCCCAAACCTATAGTGGCGCAGATCACAGCCAGCGCCATGCCGCCGAGCAGGAAGAGGTAGGAGCCGCCTCCCGCACCGAACAGGAAGTCGCCCTCGGGTCTGCTGGCGGTGAGCAGGATGACGGCGACGACCCAGCCGAACGCGGGTGCCACTGCCCCGGACCGGCTGCCCAGCGCCCGCGACCCGCCGAGGAAGAGCCCGGCGGCGCCGGCCAGGGCGAGCAGCAGCCCGCCGGGGAACCAGGCGGCCTGGACGAGGGTTCCGGCGAGGCCGACGACCGCGCCGAGCACGATCAGCCCGAGCAGGGCGGCGATCCGCCCGGCGGGGGGCCGCTGCAACGGTTGCGCCAGCATCGAGCCACGTCCTGCGGAGCTCATGACGCCTCCCCGATACCGGCGAAGAGATCGGTCTCGCGCGCCGCGCCCGGCTCGCCGACCGCCAACTCGTAGTACTCGGTGATGAATACGGGCTGCGCCAACTCATTGCTCAGCGCGAAGTAGGGGGCACCGTGCGGGGCCACCTCGATCTGGGTGGCGTGGGCGGCCATCGCGGCGGTCTTCGCGGCGGCGTACCCGGTGCCGTCGATCTCGGTGGTGACACGACGGTCCTCCACCACGCCGGGCACGTCGTCGACGGCGGCGGACTTGGCGAAGGGCAGCCCCGGCAGCTCGTCCTGGAGCCGGGCGAAGGCGGCCACGGCGACCGCGCGCGGGACGCGGTTCCAGTAGACCTTGGAGACGCGGTGGCCGGCCTCGGCGGCCAGGTCGACGGCTCTCATGGCGACACGGTGGGCCTGGATGTGGTCCGGGTGGCCGTATCCGCCGTTGTCGTCGTAGGTGACGAGGACCTGGGGGCGGACCTCCAGGATCACCTCGGCCAGGCGTCCGGCGGCCTCGTCGACGTCGGCCTGCCAGAAGCAGCCGGGCGCTTCGTTGTCGGGCAGGCCCATCATCCCGGAGTCGCGGTAGCGGCCCGGGCCGCCGAGCAGACGGAAGTCGGTGACGCCGAGCTCGCGCATGGCGGCGGTGAGCTCCCCGAGCCGGTACTCGCCCAGCGCCGGGCCGGTGAGATCCCGCAGCTCGGGCGGAATGACCTCACCGCCCTCACCGAGGGTGCAAGTGACCAGCGTCACATGGGCACCCTGGTCCGCGTAGCGGGCCATGGTGGCGCCGTTGTTGATCGACTCGTCGTCCGGGTGCGCGTGCACCAGCAGCAGTCGCCGGGCGGGTAGCGGCCGGGCGGGCGGTTCCGTCATGTGCCCAGCCTACGAAACGCCACCGACAGCGCCACGCAGCCCCGGTCCGTGAGGTCGGCCGGGTCGGAAGGTGGTCCGGGTCAGAACTTGATGCTGCCGATCATGCTGGCGACGTTGGTCGTCAGATCGCTGATCGTCGGCGCGATGGTCGAGGAGGCGAGATAGAAACCGAGCAGCACGCAGACGACCGCATGCCCGCCCTTCAGACCCGACTTCTTGATCAGCAAGAAGACGATGATCGCCAGCAGCACCACCGCCGAAATCGAGAGTGCCACGGCGGCTCACCTCCAAAGGTCCCTGGGACGCGGGGGGTTCGGGTATGGGGGTTGTAGATCGGTACAGCAAATCCATGCGCAAGCCAGCGGGTTCATACCCACTCAGCGGTAGTGATCATAACTATGCGTGCTCGCGCATCGCTCGGCGCACGGCCGCACAAGGGGGCGCATGGCCAATATGGTCGGGGCATGAAGACCGAGGCTGTCTCATTCCCCCGCCGGCACGCCCGCACCCAGCGTTTCACGCTCGGCGCGCCGCGCGCGTTCACCGTGGCCCCCGACGGCTCACGCGTGGCGTTCCTGCGCTCCGGTTCCGGTACGGACCGGGCCAATTCCCTGTGGATTCTCGATGTGCCGAGCGGCGAGGAGCGCCTGGCGGCGGATCCGCGCACCCTGCTCGGCGGCGCCGAGGAGCACCTCTCGGCGCAGGAGCGGGCCCGTCGCGAACGCAGCCGTGAGGGCGGTGCCGGCATCGTCGGCTACGCCGCCGACGCGGCCCTGGAGCTGGCGTCTTTCGCCTTGTCAGGGCGGCTTTTCACGGCGGAGCTCCGAGCCGGCACCACACGCGAACTCACGGTCCCCGGGCCGGTGATCGACCCGCGCCCCTCTCCCGACGGCCGTCATGTCGCGTACGTCGCGGAGGGCGCCCTGCGTGTCGTGGGCGCCGGCGGCGAGGGCGACCGGGCGCTGGCGGAGCCCGAGTCGGAACAGGTCACCTATGGACTGGCCGAGTTCATCGCGGCCGAGGAGATGGGGCGTTCGCGCGGATTCTGGTGGTCGCCGCGGTCCGACCGGCTGCTCGTGGCCCGCGTGGACGACACGCCGGTACAGCGGTGGTGGATCGCCGACCCCGCCCACCCCGAGCGTGAGCCACATCATGTCGCCTACCCGGCGGCGGGCACCGAGAACGCGGACGTACGGCTGTTCGCCTACGACCTCGAAGGGGGGCGCGCGGAGGTCTCCTGGGACCGGGCACGCTACCCGTACTTGGCGCATGTGCACTGGTCAGAGGCGGGTGCACCGCTGCTGCTCGTACAGGCGCGCGACCAGCGCAGCCAGCTGTTCCTCGCCGTGGACCCGGGGTCGGGGGCGACCCGGATGGTGCACGCCGACGAAGATCCAACATGGCTTGAACTGTTCGGTGGAGTGCCCTGCTGGAGCCCCTCCGGACAGCTGATCCGGATCGCCGACGAGGGCGGCGCCCGGGTGCTCGCGGTGGGTGAACGGCCGCTCACGGGCGCCCAGTTGCACATCCGTGCGGTTCTCGACGTGACCGCCGACGACGTGCTGGTCTCCGCGTCCGCCGGCGAGGAGGCCGAGTCCCCCGAGATCGGCGAGGTACACGTCTACCGCGTCAACGAACTCGGCGTGGAGCGCGTGTCGCAGGCGCCCGGCGTGCACACGGCCGTGCGCGCCGGGGGCGTGACCGTTTTGGTGTCCGCCGCTCTGGACACCCCGGGCGCCCGTGTCCAGGTGCTGCGTGACGGAAAACCTCTGGCAACTGTCACGTCGTACGCCGAAGATCCCGGTTTGTCCCCGCGCGTGACACTCACCGAGGGGGGCGCACGCCGAATTCCGTGCGCCGTGCTTATGCCACGGGACTACCACGGGGACACTCCCCTTCCGGTTCTGCTCGACCCCTACGGTGGTCCGCACGGCCAGCGCGTGGTCGCCGCGCACAACGCCCACCTCACCTCCCAGTGGTTCGCCGACCAGGGTTTCGCGGTGGTCGTCGCCGACGGCCGGGGCACGCCGGGCCGCTCCCCCGCCTGGGAGAAGTGCATCAAGGACGACATCGCGGCGATCGTCCTCCAGGACCAGGTCGACGCGCTCCAGGCGCTCGCCGCCGACTTCCCCCTCGACCTCACCAAGGTGGCGATCCGCGGCTGGTCCTTCGGCGGCTACCTCGCCGCACTCGCGGCGCTGCGCCGGCCGGACGTCTTCCACGCGGCCGTGGTGGGCGCCCCGGTGACCGACCTGCGCCTGTACGACACCCACTACCAGGAGCGCTACCTCGGCGACCCGGGCGAGCAGCCGGACGTGTACCGCCGCAACTCGGTGATCGACGACGCGGGCCTGGTCGACGCGGCCGAACCGCACCGCCCGATGATGATCATCCACGGCCTGGCGGACGACAACGTGGTGGTGGCCCACTCACTGCGCCTGTCCAGCGCCCTGCTGGCGGCGGGCCGCCCGCACGAGGTGCTCCCGCTGTCGGGCGTGACGCACATGACCCCGCAGGAACAGGTGGCGGAGAACCTCCTCCTGCTCCAGCTGGACTTCCTCCGGCGCGCTCTCGGACTGGGCTGAGCAACAACTCTCCGCAGAGCACCGCAACCAATAATTGAGGAACCACGGCGAAGCACCAGCCAGGTCCGCGAGAGCGGCGCCGGTTTAGGTGCAAAAAGGGGCAACGGGCCGGAGCGACATGGCGCGCTCCGGCCCGTTTACGGCACCCGCACGGCCGTACGCTGATTACAGTGCCGCGTCCGTATATCGGGACCGGGTCGGCGAAGTTGCCTCCGTGTTAACGAGATTGACCCCGGTTCGCCCTGCTATGCACCCCCGTCGGCAAGATCGTCCGGCCGCTCTTCCGGCGGCACCACCTGCTTCTCCTCCGCGAAGTGGCAGGCGGAGTCATGGGCCGCCGGCCCCGACGTCTGCTGGAACACGGCGGGCACCGCGAGCAACGGCACCTCCAGCGCGCACCGCTCCTGCGCCTTCCAGCACCGCGTGCGGAACCGGCACCCCGACGGAACGTTCGTCGGCGACGGCACGTCCCCGCTCAGGATGATCCGCTCCCGGTGTTCCCGCGCCTCCGGGTCCGGCACCGGCACCGCGGAGAGCAGCGCCTGGGTGTAGGGGTGGGTCGGGTGCTCGTAGATCTCCTCGTCCTTGCCGATCTCCACGATCCGCCCGAGGTACATCACCCCGACCCGGTCCGAGATGTGCCGCACGATCGACAGGTCGTGGGCGATGAAGACGTACGACAGGTCGAAGTCGTTCTGGAGCCGGTCGAGCAGGTTGATCACCTGGGCCTGGACGGAGACGTCCAGCGCGGACACCGGCTCGTCCGCGACGATCACCTCGGGGCGCAGCGCCAGCCCCCGTGCGATGCCGATGCGTTGCCGCTGGCCGCCGGAGAACTGGTGCGGATAGCGGTTGATGTACTCGGGGTTGAGACCGACGACGTCCAGCAGTTCCTGGACCCGCTTGCGACGGTCGCCCTTGGGGGCCACCTCGGGGTGGATCTCGTACGGCTCCCCGATGATGTCGCCCACGGTCATCCGGGGGTTGAGCGAGGTGTACGGGTCCTGGAAGACCATCTGGATGTTGCGGCGGACGGCCTTCAGTGCCCGCCCGCCCAACCTGGTGATGTCCTCGCCCTTGTACTTGATCACCCCGGCCGTCGGCCGCTCGAGATGGACGAGCATCTTGGCGACCGTCGACTTGCCGCAGCCGGACTCCCCGACGATGCCGAGGGTCTCTCCCTTCTTGAGCACGAAGTCGACACCGTCGACGGCCTTGACGGCACCGATCTGTTTCTTGATCAAGATGCCCTGCGTCAAGGGGTAGTGCTTGACCAGTCCACTCACTTCCAGGATCGGCTCAACCATCGCGTCAACCATTGAGGCACTCCCTCCAGAAGTGACAGGCGCTGCCCCGGTGTCGATCCACCTCGTACAGCGGTGGCTCGTCGGTGCGGCACACGTCCTGGGCCATGGGGCAGCGCGGGTTGAAGGCGCAGCCCGGAGGGATGTGCATGAGGTTGGGCGGCAGGCCCTTGATGGCGTAGAGCTCCTGGCCCTTCTGGTCCAGGCGCGGGATGGAGTCGAGGAGCCCGCGCGTGTACGGATGCGCCGGCGCCTTGTAGATGTCGTGCACCGGCGCGGACTCGACGATCCGTCCCGCGTACATCACGGCGATCCGGTCGGCGACGTCCGCGACCACGCCCAGGTCGTGGGTGATCAGGATCAGCCCCATGCGGTACTCGCGCTGCAACTCCGCGAGCAGGTCCATGACCTGGGCCTGGACGGTGACGTCCAGCGCCGTGGTCGGCTCGTCCGCGATGATGAGCGCCGGCTCCAGGGCCAGCGCCATGGCGATCATGATGCGCTGGCGCATGCCTCCGGAGAACTGGTGCGGATAGTCCCGCACCCGCTGGGCGGCGCCCGGGATCCGCACCCGGTCCATCAGCTCGACCGCCTTGGCCCGCGCGTCCTTCCTGGACATCCCCCGGTGCACGACGAACATCTCGCCCAGCTGGTCGCCCACGCTCAGCACCGGGTTCAGCGCCGACAGCGCGTCCTGGAAGATCATGGCCATCTCGGCGCCCCGGATCTTCCGCCACTCCTCTTCCTTGAGTTTCAGCAGATCCCGCCCCCGGAAGAGGATCTCGCCCCCGCCGATCCGCCCCGGCGGCGTGTCCAGGATCCCCATCACCGCCTGGGCCGTGACCGACTTCCCGGACCCGGACTCCCCCAGCACGGCCAGCGTCTCCCCGGCGTCGACGGCGTAGGAGACGCCGTTGACGGCCTTCGCGATCCCGTCCCGGGTCCGGAACTCCACGTGCAGGTCGCGCACTTCGAGCAGCACGGCGGCGCTCACCTCAGCTTCGGGTCGAGGGCGTCGCGCACCGCGTCGCCGAGCATGATGAAGGCCAGGACGGTGAGCGCGAGGGCTCCGGAGGGCCACAGCAGCGCGTGCGGGGCGTTGCGGATGTAGGGCGAGGCCGCGGAGATGTCGATGCCCCAGGAGACGCTGGGCGGCTTCAGGCCCACGCCGAGGTAGGACAGGGTCGCCTCCAGCGCGATGTAGGTGCCGAGCGCGATGGTGGCCACGACGATCACGGGGGCCACCGCGTTGGGCGCGATGTGCCGCAGCAGGATCCGGGAGTTGGAGGCGCCGAGCGCGCGGGCGGCCTGGACGTAGTCGTTCTGCTTGGCGGTGATCACCGAGCCGCGGGCGATCCGGGAGATCTGGGGCCAGCCGAGCAGCACCATGAACCCGATGACCGGCCAGACCGTATTGCTGGTCACCACGGAGAGCAGGACGAGACCGCCGAGGACGACCGGGATCGCGAAGAAGACGTCGGTGATCCGGGACAGCACAGAGTCCCAGAACCCGCCGAAGAACCCGGCGAGCCCGCCGAGGACCGACCCGAGCAGCGCGACCCCGAGCGTGGCGCAGACGCCCACCGTGACGGACGTACGGGCCCCGTAGACGGTCCGGGTGTAGACGTTGCAGCCCTGTCCGTCGTACCCGAAGGGCGCGCCCGGCTGGGAGCCCTCCTGGGCCTTGGCGAGGTCGCACTTGAGGGGGGAGCCGGAGGCGATCAGGGACGGCCACAGGGAGATGACGACGAGGAAGAGGATGACGAGGGCGGAGACGATGAAGACCGGGTTGCGGCGCAGGTCCCGCCAGGCGTCGGACCAGAGCGAGCGCGCCCGTCCGCCGGAGGCGGCTGATGGGTACTGGGCCGCCGGACCCGTGCCCGGCGGCCCGCCCGGTGTCCTCTCCAGCGTCTGCGCCTCGCTCGTCGCGAGGTCCATGGCCCCGCCCGCCCCGGTCCCCGCGATCGCCCCCCGGTCGGGCTCGAACGGCTGCTCAGGCATAGCGGATCCTCGGGTCGAGTACGGCGTAGAGCAGGTCCACCAGCAGGTTGGCCACCAGGAACACCAGGACCAGGACCGTCACGAAGCCCACGACCGTCTGGGTGTTCTGCCGCAGGATCCCCTGGTAGAGCTGGTAGCCCACGCCGTGGATGTTGAAGATCCGCTCGGTGACGATCGCGCCGCCCATGAGGGCGCCGATGTCGGTGCCGATGAAGGTGACGACCGGGATGAGGGAGTTGCGCAGCAGGTGCCGGGTGATGACCCGGTGCCGGGGCAGCCCCTTGGCGACGGCCGTACGGACGTAGTCGCTCCGTCTGTTCTCGGCGATGGAGGTGCGGGTCAGCCGGGTGACGTAGGCGAGCGAGACGGAGGCGAGGACGAGCCCCGGCACGATCAGCTCGCCGAAGGTGGCGTCCGGGGAGACGGAGGGCTTGATCCAGCCCCACTCCACGCCGAGCAGCAGCTGGAGCAACAGGCCGGTGACGAACGTCGGTACGGAGATGACGACCAGGGTCGCCAGCAGCACCCCCGTGTCGACGGGCCGCCCGCGCCGCAGACCGGTCAGGACGCCGAGGGTGATACCGATGACGACCTCGAGGACGATGGCCACGATCGTCAGCCGGATGGTGACGGGGAAAGCGGTGGACATCAGCTCGGTGACCGGCTGTCCGTTGAACGCCGTACCGAAGTTCCCGGTGAAGACGTTCCCCATGTAGGTGAGGTATTGCTGCCACACCGGCTTGTCGAGTCCGAACTCCTTCTTCAACTGGGCGGCGGTCGCCGGATCGCAGGCCCGCTCTCCGCACAGCCCGGCGATCGGGTCGCCCATGACGTTGACCATCAGGAAGATCAGCAGCGTGGCCCCGACGAACACCGGGATCATCTGGAGCAGCCGCCGGACGACATAGCGCCCCATGCCGCGTCAGCTGACCTTGATCTCGTTGTACACGGGGACGCTGAACGGATTGAGGGCCACGTTCGAGAGCCGCTCGGAGTAGCCGGCGCTGCCGTTCTGGTACCAGAGCGGAATGGCGGCCATGTTGTCGCGGACGACTTCCTCGGCCTTCTGGAAGGTGCCGACGGCCTTGCCGGTGTCCGTCTCGGCGTTGGCCTGGTCGACGAGTTTGTCGAAGTCCTTGTTGGACCACTTGCCGTCGTTGGAGGAGGCGTTGGTGTAGTAGAGCGGCTGGAGGAAGTTCTGGATGAGCGGGTAGTCCATCTGCCAGCCCGCGCGGAACGGGCCGGTCATCTTGTGCTGGCCGATCTGGTTGCGGAAGTCGGCGAAGGTGCCCACCGGATTCCCGACGCACGCCTTGTCGTTGCCGAGCGCGTTGTTGATGGAGTTGCACACGGCGTCCACCCACATTCTGTGCGAGCCGGTGTCGGCGTTGTACGTGATCTTGAGCTGTCCGCCCGGCAGCCCCCCGCCCTCCTGGACGAGCTTCTTGGCCTGCGCCGGGTCGTAGTCACAGGCGCTCCCGCACAGCCCTTCCTTGAAGCCGCCCACCAGGCCGAGCACCGGCGAGGTCCAGTCGGTGGCCGGGGTGCGGGTGTTCCGGAAGATGGTGTCGGTGATCTGCTTCCGGTTGATGGCCATGGAAAGGCCGGTGCGGACCTTCTCCGATCCGCTCTTGTTCCAGGCGCCGTCGTAGTAGGGAAAGGCGAGCGTCTGGATGATGCCGGCCGGGGTGTTGATGTAACGGTCACCGAGATCGTTCTTGACGTTCTTCAGCTGCGAGGCGGGAACGTCGTCGACGAGGTCGAGGTTGCCGGCGATGAGGTCGGTGTAGGCGGTGTCGCTGTCCGTGTAGACCTTGAGCGTCACTCCACCGTTCTGCGCCTTGTCGGCACCGGGGTAGCCGTCCCACTTCTTCAGGGACATCTGCGATCCCTTGGTGTACGACTCGATGGCGTACGGCCCGTCGCCGACCGGCTGCTTCAGCCAGCCGGCGTGGTCGGTGAAGAAGGACCGGGGCAGCGGGGCGAAGGCCGCGTAGCCGAGGGTGTCGGGGAAACTGGAGAACTTCTGGTTCAGCTTCACCGTGAAGGTCTGGTCGTCGACGACCTTCAGACCGGAGAGCGCCTCGGCGCTCTGGCTTCCACTGTCGGGATGGACCTTGTCGTATCCCTCGATGTACCCGAAGAAGTAGGCGTTCTTCTGGTTGTTCTTGAGGCTCGCCCCGTAGTTCCAGGCGTCGACGAAGGAGCGGGCGGTCACCTTCTCGCCGTTGGAGAAGGTCCAGCCGTTCCTGACGGTGATCGTGTAGTTCTGCGAGTCGCTCGTGTCGATGTTCTGGGCGAGCATGTCCTGCGCCTTGCCGGTCTTCGGGTCGTACTTCTTCAGACCCCGGAAGATCATGTCGAGGACCTTGCCGCCCTGGACCTCGTTGGTGTTGGCGGGCTCCAGGGGGTTCTGCGGGTCGCCCCAGGAGGAGCTGAGCACGCCGCTGTCACCGCCGCCCCCGCCGCTGCCGCCGCCGCCCCCGCAGGCCGTGGCGGCGAGCGCCGTCACGGCCGCGCAGGCCGCCCATCGGGCGTGCGTGGCTGAACGCATGGCGTGCCTCCTCCATGAAGGGTCATCCGCGAAAGGTGCGCTACCGGTCAATATCGACTCAATCGGTCGATATCGCTCACCCACTGCACCGAACGGCGGCCCTCAGGAGCCCCATGACGACCTTTAGGGGGACACGTCACCCGATTGCAGACGACCCCTCGAGAGCCGGTTGAGGATCTTGAGGTCGCAGCGCAATGGATCTACGCGTAACGATGCCGAAACGTTGGATTGCGACCCAGCGATGTACGCATTTCGGCACACTCGCGTCCGCATATCGAACTCCTTGCCCGTTTAGCCCAATTAGTCCGAACTAAAGCACGGGGTGATTACGAGGTGCTACCCGCGTAGCTACGGAACGGTCAAGGCCAGGTAAAAAAAGTAAAGAGAAACCCAAGCCGCCCGAGAATTTATTGACCTTGAATGAATTGCGTTGAAAAAGTCCGGCGTAGCCCGTAGGGGAGTGCCCTGCGGAGTCATCAGACCCTCCCTTGGGCCAGGAGCACCATGACCCCCCCAACTCCATCCGCGGCTGCCCCGCTCGAGGTGACCGACGAGACCGAGAAGAAGTCGACGACTTCGGACGGCTCGAAGGGCAGCGAGAGCAGGTCGCCGGGCCGCCTGGCCTGGAAGCGCTTCAAGCGCGACCGGACGGGCGTTATATCCGCTTACGTCGTGATCTTCTTCTTCGTGATCGGCATAGCCGCGCCGCTCATCGCGAAGCTGTACGGGAAGGACCCGTACACCACCTACACCACCCAGCACCCCGAGCTGCTCAACGCCTTCTCGTACCCCGCAGGGCCCAACGGCGGCATGAGCTCGGAGTACTGGTTCGGCATCGAACCCCAGCTCGGCCGGGACGTCTTCACGTTCCTGCTGTACGCCATCCGCAACTCCCTCGGTATCGCGACGGCCGCCGCCCTGCTCACCACGGTCCTCGGCGTCGTGATCGGTGTCACGGCGGGCTACCTGGGCGGCAAGACGGACTACCTCGTCAGCCGGATCATCGACATCCTGCTGTCGTTCCCGTCCACGCTCTTCTTCATCGCGTTCATGCCCGTCGTGTTCGGTTTCTTCGTCGCCCCCGACGAGAACATCCCGACCTCGCTCCGCGCCACCGCGCTGATCCTGGTGCTGTCCGCCTTCGGCTGGGCGTCCATCGCCCGACTGCTACGCGGGCAGGTACTCGGCCTGCGCGAGCGGGAGTTCGTCGAGGCGGCCAAGGTCACGGGCGCGTCACCGATGCGCGTCGTGTTCAAGGAACTGCTGCCCAACCTCTGGACTCCGATCATCATCCAGTCCACCCTGCTGCTGCCGGCCTTCGTGACCGCGGAGGCGGGCCTCGCCTTCCTCGGCGTGGGCATGATCGATCCGACCCCCGACTGGGGCGTGATGATCGGCCGAGGCGCGCAGTTCTACACCGAGGACATCACCTTCATGCTCTTCCCGGGCATCTCCATGGTGATCTTCGTCCTCGCCTTCAACCTGCTCGGTGACTCGGTGCGCGACGCGCTCGACCCGAAGTCCAAGCGGTAGCGACCCCCTGCACCACCCGGCCCGGTTCGATGACGTCCGGCTGGTTCCGACCATCCGAATTGACCCCTATAGGCAGGCTCAGCATGTCTTTTTCTCGCAGAAACTTCCTGATCGCCACCGGTGTGGCTGCGGCTTCCACGACCGTGCTGAGCGCTTGCAGCAGCGGTGACGACAGCAAGGGCTCGTCGAAGGTCCCGTCCGTCTCCACCGCGAAGACCATGAACATCCCGGTCGGCACCAAGGCGGACTCCACGGGTCCGGCGCCCGAGGTCCCGGGCGCGGTCAAGGGCGGCACGGTCTACTCGCTCGACCAGTTCGACATGGACCACCTGGACCCGGCGCAGATCTACGTCTCCACCGAGGGCGCCATCACCCGCCCGATCCTGCGCGGTCTGACCGGCTACAAGGTCGACGACAAGGGCGGCGCCACGCTCGTCGGCGACGTCGCGACCGACGCCGGCACCATGAAGGACGGCGGCAAGACCTGGTCGTTCACGATCAAGGACGGCATCAAGTGGGAGGACGGCACCGACCTCTCCATGGACGACGTCCGCCACACCTTCGAGCGCCTCTTCGCCTCCTTCGTGACCGAGGGCCCCCGCTACGTCCAGCAGTGGCTGGTCGGCGGCGACAAGTACAAGGGCCCCTACGACGGCAAGAAGCTCTCCTCGATCGAGATCTCCGGCAGGACGATCACGTTCACGCTCACCGAGGCCCGCACCGACTTCAACTACACGCTCGGCATGCCGGGTTACGGCCTCGTCAACAAGAAGAAGGACACCAAGGAGAAGTACGACAAGCGTCCGTACTCCCTCGGTCCCTACAAGATCGACAGCCGCAGCATCGGCAAGTCGATGACCTACGTGCGCAACGAGCACTGGGACGCCGCCACGGACTCGATCCGCAACGCGTACCCGGACAAGTACATCTTCCAGTTCGGCTTCCAGCCGGTCGCCTCCACCGACCGCTACATCGCCGACAAGGGCAACGACCAGTACGCGATGTCGATCTTCAACGAGGTCGCCGCGGAGCGCACGGCGCAGGTCCTCACCAACGCCTCGCTGAAGAAGCGCGTCCTCACCCAGGTCGACACGGTCACCTACTACTGGCCGATCAACATGACCCGGATCAAGGACGTGAAGGTCCGCCAGGCGATCAACTGGGCGTGGCCGCACCAGCAGCTGCAGACCATCCGCGGTGGCGCCTCCACCAGCGAGCTGGCCAGCACCATCCTCAGCCCGGTCACCCCCGGCTACAAGAAGTTCGACCTGTACGGCGTGACCACGAAGCCCGGTGGCGACCCGGTCAAGGCCAAGGCGCTGCTGAAGGAGGCCGGCAAGGTCGGCCAGAAGCTGGTCATCGCCTACCAGCAGTCGGACAACGCGGTGAAGCAGGCCGTGGCCATCAAGAACGCCCTTGAGGCGGCCGGCTTCCAGGTCGTCAACCAGCAGGTCGACAAGACGACCTTCTACACCCAGATCGGCAAGATCGACAACGGCTACGACCTGTTCGCGGCCGGCTGGAGCCCGGACTGGCCGAACGGCTACTCGGTCTTCTACCCCTGCTGGAGCGGCAAGAACATCGGCGACGGCCGCAGCAACTACGCTCAGCTGAACGACCCGAGCGTGAACAAGGCGATCGACGCGGCCGCCAAGATCGCTGACGTCGCCGAGGCCAACAAGGCCTGGGGTGCCATCGACAAGCAGATCATGGAGCTCGCGGCGGTCGTCCCGGACTACCACTCCATCCGTAACTGGATGTACGGATCCAAGATCGGCAACGTCGTCTACGACGCCGGCAACACCTGCGTCGCGCTCTGCAAGCTGTACGTCAAGAAGTAAGCGCACCAGACCCTCGGGGGGCGGCCATGACCTGGCCGCCCCCCTACGGCCCACCCCTCACCCCGGCGACGGCGCCCCGTCCGGAAAGTCACGCCCCATGTTCCGCTTCCTTGTCCGCCGAGTCTTCGGCGCGCTGGTCATCCTTTTGATCATCAGCGCCGTCACCTTCTGGCTCTTCTACGCCATCCCGCGTGACCCCGCCACGTTGTCCTGCGGCAAGAACTGCACGCCCGACATGCTCGCGCAGGTCCGGCACAACCTGGGCATCGACCACCCGGTTCCGGTCCAGTACTGGTACTGGCTCAAGGGCATCTTCGTCGGACGCAGCTACGGCGACTTCGGCAACTGCAGCGCGCCCTGCCTCGGGTACTCGTTCGCCAACCGCGAGCCCGTCCTCGGCACGATCCTGGACCGGCTTCCGCTGACCCTGTCGCTCGCCTTCGGCTCGGCCGTCGTGTTCCTCATCTTCGGCATCGGCTCCGGCATGCTCGCCGCCGTCAAGCAGGGCAAGTGGCAGGACAAGGTCGCCAGCTCGGCGTCGCTGGTCGCCTCTTCGATGCAGATCTACTTCGTCGGCTACATCGCGATGTACTTCTTCGTCGCGAAGCTCGGCATCCTGGACAACCCGTCGTACACCCCCCTCACCCAGAACCCGATCGAGTGGGCCTCCGGCCTGCTGCTGCCGTGGCTGGTGCTGGCCCTCATCTGGACCGCGAACTACACCCGTATGACGCGCTCGCAGCTGGTCGAGACGCTCAGCGAGGACTACGTGCGCACGGCTCGGGCCAAGGGTCTGTCCCGCCGCAACGTGTTCTTCCGGTTCGCCTGGCGTGGCGCCATGGGTCCGATCGTCACGATCTTCGGCATCGACCTCGCCACGCTCATCGGCGGCGCGATCATCACCGAGACCGTCTTCAGCCTCCAGGGCGTGGGCCAGCTCGCGCTGAAGTCCGTGGACCAGAGCGACCTGCCCATGGTGCTCGGCGTGACCCTGCTGTCCGCCGGCGCGATCGTGATCTTCAACATCGTCGTCGACGCCGTCTACGCCCTCATCGACCCGCGGATCCGGCTCGCCTGACCTCCGCCCCACCCCCGACCTCTCGCATCACCCCCCAGGAGCGTCACCGTGACGAGCACCGATCAGCAGCCGTTCCTCTCCGTCAAGGACCTCAAAGTCCACTTCTCCACCGAGGACGGCATCGTCAAGGCCGTCGACGGGCTCAGCTTCGACCTCGTCAAGGGCCAGACACTCGGCATCGTGGGCGAGTCGGGCTCCGGCAAGTCCGTCACCAACCTGACGATCCTGGGTCTGCACGACCCCGCCCGCACCCAGATCGACGGCGAGATCCTGCTCGACGGCAAGGAGCTGCTCACGGCTTCCGAGCGGGAGCTGGAGAAGCTGCGCGGCAACAAGATGTCGATGATCTTCCAGGACGCGCTGGCCTCGCTGTCGCCGTACCACACCATCGGCACTCAGATCTCCGAGGTGTACCGCAAGCACACCGGCGCTTCCAAGAAGGAGTCCCGGGCGCGGGCGATCGAGATGCTCAGGCGGGTCGGGATCCCGCAGCCGGACGTGCGGGTGGACGACTACCCGCACCAGTTCTCCGGCGGTATGCGCCAGCGCGCGATGATCGCCATGGCGCTGGTGTGCGACCCCGAGCTGCTGATCGCGGACGAGCCCACCACGGCGCTCGACGTGACCGTCCAGGCGCAGATCATGGACCTGCTGAAGGACCTCCAGCAGGAGTTCGGCACGGCGATCATCTTCATCACCCACGACCTCGGTGTCATCGCCGACATCGCTGACGACGTCCTGGTGATGTACGGCGGCCGGTGCGTGGAGCGCGGCACCAAGAAGCAGGTGCTGGGCGCGCCGCAGCACCCGTACACGCTGGGCCTGCTCAACTCCATGCCGAGCCTCGACGGACCGGTCGACGTCCCGCTGTCGCCCATCCCCGGCTCGCCGCCCTCGCTGCTCAACCCGCCCACCGGCTGCCGCTTCCACCCGCGCTGCGCGTTCGCGGACAAGGTGCCGGGCAACAGGTGCTCCACCGAGCGGCCGCTGCTCCAGCTGACCGAGGGCCGCGGTTCTGCCTGCCACCTGGAACTCAGCCAGCGTGACGACCTCTTCGCCGACTACGCGGCGACCAGCCACAACTGACGGACAAGACGGGACTTCACGATCATGAGCAACACGAACCCCCTCCTGGACGTCTCCGGGCTGACCAAGCACTTCCCGATCAAGGGCGGCTTCCCGATCAAGCGGACGGTCGGCGCGGTGCAGGCCGTGGACGGTCTGGACTTCCAGGTCGCCGAGGGCGAGGCACTGGGCCTGGTCGGCGAGTCGGGCTGCGGCAAGTCGACCACCGGCCGGCTGATCACCCGCCTCCTGGAGCCGACCGGCGGCAAGATCTCCTACCGCGGGCAGGACATCACGCACGCCGGCCGCAGGCAGCTGGCGCCGATCCGGTCCGAGATCCAGATGATCTTCCAGGACCCGTACGCGTCCCTCAATCCGCGGCAGACGGTCGGCAAGATCATCGCGGGTCCGATGGAGATCAACGACATCAACCCGCCCGGCGGCCGCGAGGCCCGGGTCCGCGAGCTCCTCGAGATCGTCGGCCTCAACCCGGAGCACTTCAACCGCTTCCCGCACGAGTTCTCCGGCGGCCAGCGCCAGCGCATCGGCGTCGCCCGTGCCCTCGCGCTGGAGCCTAAGCTGATCGTGGCGGACGAGCCGGTCTCGGCTCTGGACGTCTCGATCCAGGCCCAGGTCGTGAACCTTCTCCAGAAGGTTCAGAAGGAACTGGGCATCGCGTTCGTCTTCATCGCCCACGACCTCGCGATCGTGCGGCACTTCTCGCAGCGGGTCGCGGTCATGTACCTCGGCAAGATCGTGGAGATCGCCGACCGCGAGGACCTGTACGAAAACCCGCGCCACCCCTACACGCGGGCGCTGCTGTCCGCCGTGCCCGAGGCGACGGTGGATGTGGAGCCGCGCGAGCGGATCCGCCTGGTCGGCGACGTCCCGTCCCCGATCAACCCGCCGTCCGGCTGCCGCTTCCGCACCCGTTGCTGGAAGGCGACGGAGAAGTGCGCGACGGAGGCCCCGCCGCTGGTCCAGGCCGAGGGCAACAAGCCCGGCCACCTGACCGCATGCCACTATCCTGAGGTGCGGGACATGGTTCCCGCCCCGCGCCTCTCCAAGGACCCCGAGGCAGCGGCCTGACACACCCCTTTCCGTCAGCCGCCGCCTGCGGAACGGACTTTCACCGGCCCATTGACCCGAGCCCCGAACGTCCGCTCCAGGGGAGAAAGGCCCGCACCTCCCCAGGTGCGGGCCTTTCTCATGGCCGCCGCCGTCAGGTGGGCGTGGCGTCGCCCGCACCGGTGTCGGGCAGCGGCACGTCGGTCTGCGGCGGGGTGTCCGATGTCGCGGTACCGGCCGCCGAGGACCGGGGCCGGTCCGCGTCCGGCGCCCGCAGCGATCGCACCGCGGGAGACAGGAGTGCGGCGAGCGTGGCGGTGACGATCAGGACCGCGCAGACCTCCAGCATCCGGTCGGTGCCGAAGGCGTCGGCGGCGGGACCCGCCAGGGCGAGGCCGAGCGGCGCGAGGGTGAGCGAGCCGAACCAGTCGTAGGAACTGACCCGGGACAGCGCCTCCTCGGGGACCTCACGCTGGATGGTGGTGGACCACAGCACGCCGAAGAAGTCCAGGCTGACGCCGGCGGCGAAGGCGCCCACCGCCACGACCCACAGCGGCGCCCCGACCCCGAGGAGGACCGGCGGCAGGGCGACGGGCAGGGTGAACAGGACCGCCGCCAGGATCGGCCGACCCACCCGGGTACGGCCCGCGATCCCGGCACCGGCCACGGCCCCCAGGGCCTGTGCGGCCACCACCAGCGACCAGGCGCGGGCCCCGCCGAAGTGGGCACTCGCCGCCAGTGGCCCGAGGACACCGGCGTTGGCGTTCATGGCGGCGACGACCACGGAGAACTGGACGACGACCACCCACAGCCACTGACGGGAGGCGAACTCCTGCCAGCCCTCGCGTAGATCGGTCCAGCCCGAGGTGGCCTTCCGTGGCCGACGGCTCAGCCGCAGCGGGACGGTGAGCGCCGCGCTGACGACAAAGGACAGGCTGTTGAGGGCCAGCGCCCAGCCGGCCCCGACCCATGCCACGGTCACGCCCGACAGGGCCAGCCCCAGCAGCAGCGAGGTGTTGGTACCGACCCGCAGCAGGCCGTTGGCTCGCTGGAGCACCTCGGACGGCACCAGCCGCGGGATGACCCCGTCCATCGCGGGCCCGAAGAGGGCGGATGCGATTCCCGCGGTGACGGCCAGTGCGCACAACGCGGCGACAGGGGCGTGGCCGCTGAGCACCATCGCCGCGAGTCCGCCGTAGGAGAGGGCGCCCAGCACGTCCGACACCACCATCAGCCCGGAGCGGGAGACCCGGTCGGCGATCACACCGCCCACCAGGACCAGAGCCAGCTGCGGCACCGCCTGGCAGGCGACGACCAGCGAGAGCTCCCCCGGGGTCGCGCCGGGCAGCGAGAGCACCGCGAAAGCCAGCGCGATCCGGGCGAATCCATTGCCCAGGACGGAAATGATCCGGGCCAGTGCCAGCCGGACGAAGGCGGCGTTGCGGAGTAAAGAGGGGGTGCGGTCGGCGACAGACATGGACGGGCACACTACGCCTTCGGCGTCTCGGGCCCTTCTCTCCCCCTGCGGTCACTCTTCGACGAACAGCTCCGCGGCGTCCGTGACGTGCATCGCCGGCTGGGCCCAGACCTCAAGCTGGCCCGGGTCAGTGCAGGGCCTGCACCAGCTCGCGCACGGCATCACACCAGGCACGAGTCGACGAACTGCACGAAGACCGTGGCGACCCCACCATCACGCCACCCCCAGCTCACACCACACGTACTTGCCCCGGTCCCCGAACCGGGACGACGGCTGCCAACCCCAGCAGTCGGCACACGCCACCACCAGCCCCAACCCCCGCCCCGCCTCCTCGAGACCCGCCACCGCATCCAACGACCCCGGCGGCTCCGGAGGCACGGGATCCGCATCCCACACCCCGATCCACACGACGCCCTCCGGGGAACACCGGACCCTCAGTGCGGCCGGTCCCTTCGTGTGTCGTACGGCGTTGGACACCAGCTCCGCCGCCAGCAGCTCCGCCGTGTCGGCCAGGCCGATGAGCCCATGCATCGTCAGGATCAGACGCAGGGTGCGGCGGCAGATCGTCACCGCTCTGAGGTCGTTCGGGACGGAGAGCGTGTAGTCCCAGATTTCGGGCATGCGTCATCAACTCCGGTCGAGTGAAGGGGATTTCACACTCGGTGGCATCGCCGCACGACGGTACGGTGCGCTTCCTCAGCGTGTGCGTTGCGTCACCGACGGTAGACGTAACTGTTAATGCGTCGCAACCCGGTCGCGTAATCTGACGCCCGAACGAGTCGACTTCCCGGACGTGTTGAGAGGACCAGCCGATGGCATTGAGGGCCGAACCGACGGCACGTCAGATGCGTCTCGCCGTCGAGCTGCGCAGGCTTCGAGACGCAGCAGGCCTCAGCGCTCGGGAGGCGGCGAAACTGCTAGGTGTGAGCCCTCCGCACATCAGCCAGATCGAATCCGGCCTGACCGGGGTGAGCGAGAACCGCCTGCGTCGCCTTGCGTCCAACTACTCCTGCTCGGACCACGCACTCGTCGAAGCTCTGGTGGCCATGGCGACCGACCGCACGCGAGGCTGGTGGGAGGAGTACCGGGAACTGCTGCCGACACCCTTCCTCGACCTGGCCGAGCTGGAATACCACTCGACGTACCGGCGGGATGTGGAGTTCCTGGTCATCCCGGGCCTGCTCCAGACGGAGGACTACGCCCGCGCCGCGTTCTCCTCCAGGGTTCCCGAACTCCCCGAAGAGGAGCTGGGGCTACGGGTGCGGCACCGCATGCGGCGCAAGGTCGTCCTCGAAAGGACCGACCCCCTCCCGTACGAGGCCGTCGTCCACGAAGCGGCACTTCGCATCAAAGTCGGCGACCGCGTCACTTCACGAGCCCAGCTCGCTCAGGTCCTGGAACTCTCCGAGGCCGACCACATCACCGTGCGCGTCATCACCTTCGAACTGGACGGCTTCGGTGGGGCCTGGAGCCCAATGATGCTCGCGGGAGGTGCCGTACCCAAGCTGGACACCGCCGCTCGTGACCATCCCGACGGCACCGGGCTCATCGACTCCGAGGCTCAACTGGGCGCACTGCGAACACTCTTTCGTAGAGTAGAAGCAGCGTCTCTCGACCCCACCCGCTCCCGTGACTTCATCCACCGCCTGGCCAAGGAACTGTGAGACTCACCGTGATCGCTCTCGACACCTGGCGGAAATCGTCCTACTCCGGTGGCGGCGACGGCAACAACTGCCTGGAGATCGCCACCCGCCCCACCCACATATCCATCCGCGACTCCAAGGCCCCCACCAGAGCCACCCTCACCTTCCCCGCCGCCGCCTTCACTCCGTTCCTCGACGCCCTGAAGGGCACCGCCCCTCACACCTCCTGAGCCACCAGCTCCACCTCGAAGCCGTCCCCGTTCTCCAGGTAGGCCGCGTAATGCCCGGGACCGCCCGCGTACGGGTGGCGGTCGGTGAAGAGCAGTTCCCAGCCGTGTCCCGCGGCCTCCTCCACCAGCGCATCCACCGTCGCCCGGTCGGCCACGTGGAACGCCAGGTGGTTCAGGCCCGGGCGCATCCGGTCGTGCCCGGCGTCGCCGCCCCGCAGGGCCGGCGACCGCTCGATCACGACGTACGTCGCCCCCAGCCGCCAGCTGCGGCCCGCCGGCCAGTCCTGGTACGGCGTCCAGCCCAGCCGCTCGAGCAGCCAGCCCCAGGACTCCGTAGCCCGGCCCAGGTCCGCCACCCACAGCTCTACGTGATGAAGCATCCTCGCCCCAAAGGAAGTTGATAGAAAGTCAAGAAGACAGCCGTTCCTGACCCTTCGTTCAACATCGTGTGGCAGACTGCCGCGGTGGTCGATCATTCGTTCGCGGATATTTCGCTCGCCGCGCTGTACGACAGCCTCAACCCGTGGGGTCCGGGTGACGACTTCTACCTGGGTCTCGTCATGGCCGCCGGGTCCGTGCTCGACGTCGGCTGCGGCACCGGGCGGCTGCTGCGGCAGGCCCGCGAGGCGGGGCACGAGGGACGGCTGGCGGGGCTCGACCCGGCGGCCGCGATGCTCGTGCAGGGGCGGCAGGCCGACCCGACCGTCGAATGGATCCTCGGCGATCTCCGTACCCGGCTCTGGGACGGACCCGGCTTCGACCTCGTGGTGATGACCGGTCACGCCTTCCAGGTGCTGCTGGGCGACGAGGAGTTGCGCGTCGCGCTGACCGCCGTACGGCAGGCCCTCTCCCCCACCGGCCGCTTCGTCTTCGAGACCCGCAACCCCGCCGCCCGCGCCTGGGAGAGCTGGACCCCCGACCGCGTGCACCACGTCACCGACCCGGACGGCCGTGAGGTCCGGGTCTGGCACGAGGTCGAGGGAACCCCGGCCGGGGACCGGGTGACCTTCACGGAGACCTACGACGGCCCCCACTGGCCCCGGCCCCGGGTGTGCCGCGCCACCCTGCGCTTCCTCGGCCCCGACGCCCTCGCCGGCTTCCTCACCGGAGTCGGTCTGAAGGTCGTCGAGCAATACGGCGACTGGGCACGCGGCCCGGTCACCCCCGACAGCCCCGAGATCATCACGGTCGCGGGGCCCGCGCGCTGAACCCGGTCAGCCCAGTGGCAGCGTCAGGTGTGACGCCTCGCCCTCCGGGGAGGTGATCGTCGTGGTGCTGCCGTCGACGCTCTCGTCCGAGTAGAGCTGGTCCTTGCTGCCGACGACCAGCATCAGGCGGTGGTCCGTTGCCACGTCGTAGCCCGCGGCCTGGAGTTTCCAGGTGACCGTTCGGTTCTGGCCGGCGCTCAGGCCGGTGAGGGTGAGCGGCTCGTGTGTGACGATGCGGGCCGTGTTGTCGGGGCTCACGTCGAACAGGTAGGCCACCAGGGTGGTGGAGTCGGCCGTACTGCGCACCGTCAGCGTCAGTTCGGGGATGCCCCGGATGCGGCGGGCCGCCGCGCCCTCGCGGCCCGCCGGAAGGGGGTCGCTGGTCCAGACGGCCAGGTACTGGCGGTCGAACTTGTCCGTGGCGTAGCTCTTCGGGTTGCCGTTCCACTCGGCCTGGCCGGTGGTGATGACGGCGTCGACGGCCGTGGCGTCGGTCAGCTGACCGGCCGTGAACTCCCGCTGCCAGCCCGTCTCCGGTTCGATGCCCAGACCGCCGTCCCTGCTTGCCGACGCTGCGGCGGTCAGGTACCAGCGTTCGGTGGAGGTGGTGACATCTCCCCAGGACGGGCGGGGCTCACGGACGGCCGGCTCCGTGATGACGTCCTTACCGGTCTCCGGGTCGATCCGGGTCCGGTAGGTGAACATGATCTGACTGGTGACCGGGGACCAGCCGGGTACGCCGTTGTCGGCCCCGAGCACATGGTGGTCCAGCCACGCGAACGCCTCCTCGACCGCCACGTTCGGGCCGCTGAACGGGACGGTCAGACCGGCGCTCTCGGGGGCGGCGTGGTCGCCGATCCAGAGGTTGAGGTGCTTGGGTACCGTCAGCCGGTCGAAGAGCTCGATGACCTCGTTCACCGGGAACAGCGTCTCGTGCCAGGTGTTGGAGATGAACGTGGGGACGCCACGGGCGTTGGTCTCCTCGACGTATGCCGACGGAGCCCGCTCCTTGCCCCACGCCACCACGTCGTCCATGTTCCGGCCGGCCTGGAAGTCGTCCAGGATCTGTTGGGTGGCCGCGTCGAACTTCCGCTCGACCGGGCCGCCGGTGAAGTTGACCAGGGCGGTCACCGCGGCCAGGTGCCGGGTGTCGTACTGGTAGAGGCTGTCGGCCAGGTCGCCCCAGGTGCTCAGCGCCACGACCGCGTCCACACGCTCCTCCGGATCGTGCGCGGCGACCAGCTGGCTGATGCCCGAGCCGTACGACTCACCGAGGAACGCGATCTTGCTCGGGTTGAAGTGCCGCTGGGCGTAGCCGATGACGGTCGAACCGTCGGCCCAGTCCGCGGGGCCGCCCACGTCGATGGTGCCGCCGGAGGTGAACGGGCTGTCGATGTAGCCGCCGCCCGGGATCCGCAGCGTGAGGCCGATACCGCGCGGGGTGTAGGCCAGCACGTGGTATCCGCGCAGCGCCAGCTGGAGGTACGTGTACTCGAACAGGACCCAGCCGAAGGGCGTCCAACCGGCGGGGACGATCACCACCGGCCGGGGTTCCGTGGTCCTCAGCTTGATCGTGTGGGCCGACAGCCGTACGCCGTCGTCCGCGGTGATCCAGGGGAAGCCGACGGTGGCCGCCTGCCGCACCCGTTCGGTGAGCTGCTGGAGGTCGGCGGTCAGCAGCGTCCTCTCGGCCGTGCCGCTCAGGGTGGCCACCAGGGCCTCGGCGAGGTGGGCGGCGGCCGGGTCGATCGAGGTGGGCGAGGTGTAGACGCCTCGGTCGGCGATCTCGGCTAACTGTGCCGCGGTGACCGCGCCGATGGTGTCGTCGTCATGCGGGTTGCTCACGGAGCGCTTCCTCTCTGCGCCGCCGACCGGGAGAGATGGAACGGTCGGCGTGTGCCGTACGCCGGGAACCCGACGCCCCATAGGCCTTTCCATCCCCGCGACGGCATCCACGAGCGTGCGGAAGCGCGGCTACCGCTTAGGCGTGAACCGGGCGCTCACCGGGCGAACGCCCACGCCGGTCGCCCAACGGCGCAACCCCGACGGCAGAGCCCCCCCCCCCCGCTACTTCCCCCTCTCCTCCCTGTCCTCCAGCGCCGCCAGCGCCGGGTCCAGGACGATGTCCTCGTCCCTCGCCTCCGTCGTCGGCTCCTCCGGGAAGTGGCAGGCCGTCAGGTGGCCCTCCCGGTTGCCCGAGATCTGGACCAGCGGCGGTTCCTCCGTCGCGCACTTGTCCTGGGCCTTCCAGCAGCGGGTGCGGAAGCGGCAGCCGGACGGCGGGGAGATCGGGGAGGGGACGTCGCCGGCCAGCCGGATCCGCTCGCGGCCGACCGCGTCCTCCCCGCCCGAGAGGTTCACCTCGGGCACCGCCGAGAGCAGGGCGTGGGTGTAGGGGTGGCGGGGGCGGTTGTAGATGGCGTCCCGGTCACCGACCTCGATGATCTTGCCGAGGTACATCACCGCGACCCGCTGGGAGAAGTGCCGTACCACCGCCAGGTCGTGGGCGATGAAGAGGAAGGCGATGCCCAGTTCCCGCTGGACCTGCTGGAGGAGGTTCACCACCTGGGCCTGGATGGAGACGTCCAGGGCCGAGACCGGCTCGTCGGCCACGATCAGCTTCGGCTCCAGGGCCAGCGCGCGGGCCACCCCGATGCGCTGGCGCTGGCCGCCGGAGAACTCGTGCGGGAAGCGGTTGAAGTGCTCGGGGTTGAGGCCGACGATCTCCAGCAGCTCCCGTACGCGCTTCTCCCGGCCGCCCTCCGGCTCTATCCCGTTGATCTCCATCGGGCCCGAGATGATCTTGCCGACGGTCTGGCGCGGGTTCAGCGAGGAGTACGGGTCCTGGAAGATCATCTGGATCTCGGAGCGGATCGGCGCCAGCTGTTTGCGCGAGGCACGGCTGATGTCCTTGCCGCGGTACGAGATCGAACCGCTGGTCGGCTCCATCAGGCGGGTGATCAGGCGGCCCGTCGTCGACTTGCCGCAACCCGACTCGCCCACCAGGCCGAAGCTCTCACCCACCCCCACGGTCAGGTCGATGCCGTCCACGGCCTGGACGTGCCCGACCGTCCGCCTGATCGGGAAGCCGCCCTTGACCGGGAAGTACTTGGTCAGCCCGGAGACCTCCAGCAGCGGTTCTCCGGCGGCGGCCTCGCGCTGGGCCGGAAGGATCGTGTCCTGGGTCATGACGTGTCGTCTCCTAGCCCAGTCGGGGCTTGATCTCTTCGATGAAAATGGTTCGCTTCTGGTCCGCCGTGAGGTGGCAGGCCGAGGCGCGGTCGGGGGCCAGCAGCGGGCGTTCGGTGACGCAGCGGGCGCCGCCGACCCGGTCCTGGAAGGTGCAGCGCGGGTGGAAGCGGCAGCCGGACGGGGGGTTCAGCAGCGAGGGCGGAGCGCCGGGGATCGGGCTCAGCGGGGTGGCGAGGTCGGAGTCCAGGCGGGGCATGGAGTTCAGCAGGCCCCAGGTGTACGGGTGCTGGGGTGCGCGCAGCACCTCGTCCACCGTGCCGCGCTCCACCGCGCCGCCCGCGTACATCACCATGATGTCGTCGGCCATGTCGGCGATCACCCCCAGGTCGTGGGTGATGAAGATGATGCCCGATCCGAACTCCTGTTGCAGGTCCTTGAGGAGGTCCAGGATCTGGGCCTGGACCGTGACGTCCAGAGCCGTGGTCGGTTCGTCGGCGATCAGCAGGTCGGGGTCGCAGACCAGGGCCATCGCGATCATCGCGCGCTGGCGCATACCGCCGGAGAACTGGTGCGGGTAGTCCTTCGCCCGCGCCGCGGGGTTGGGGATGCCCACCTTGCCGAGCATCTCCACGGCCCGCTCCCAGGCCGCCTTCTTCGAGGCGCCCTTGTGCTTCATGAACGGCTCGGCGATCTGGCGCCCGACCGTGTAGTACGGCGACAGCGCGGTGAGCGGGTCCTGGAAGATCATGGCGACCTTGTTGCCGCGCAGCTTCTCCATCTCGGATTCCCTGGCGGTGGTCAGTTCCTTGCCGTCCAGGAGGATCTCGCCCTCGACGGTGGTGAACTGCGGGTTGTGCAGGCCGAGGATGGTGAGGTTGGTGACGGACTTGCCGGAGCCCGACTCGCCGACGATGCCGAGCGTCCTGCCGCGCTGCACGTCGAACGACAGCCCGTCCACGGCCCGCACGACACCGTCCTCGGTGCGGAAGCTGACGTACAGGTCCCGCACGGAGAGGAAGGCGCCCGCGTCGGCCGGGGCGGGGGCGCCGGCGTCCTTGGTCAAAGTGGTCACGACGGTTCTCCTCTTACCCGGCTAGGCCAGCCGGATGCGCGGGTCGATGAACGCGTACGCCGCGTCGACGATGATGTTGAACAGCAGGATCATGGCGGCCGAGAACAGCATCACGCCCAGCAGCAGCGGAAGATCGCTGAAGAACACGGACTGCACGGCGAGTTGGCCGAGCCCCGGCAGGCTGAACGTGTACTCGGTGATGATGGCTCCGCCGAGCAGCGAGCCGAGGTCGATGCCGAAGATGGTGACGATCGGGATCAGTGAGCCGCGCCAGGCGTAGCGGAAGAAGACGTACCGCCGGGACATGCCCTTCGCACGGGCCGTGCGGACGTGCTCCTCCTGCAGCTGTTCGATCATCGCCGAGCGCGCCATACGGGTGTACTGCGCGGCGAAGATCGTGGACAGCACCACCCAGGGGATGATCAGTCCGGTGAACCAGGTGACCGGGTTGTCCTCGAAGTTGTTGTAGGCCGGTTTGTCGAACCAGTGGGTCTGGTAGACGAGGATGGCGAGCGCGAGCGGGCCGAGGAAGTAGATCTGCATCGAACTGAGCACCATCGCCCCGGCGGTGGCGGCCTTGTCGACGAGGGTGCCGCGTTTCCAGGCGGCCGCGAGGCCGGTGCCGAGACCGATGATCAGGAAGCAGACCGCGCCGCCCAGGGTGAGCGAGACCGTGGTGGGCAGCCGGTCCATGAGCGTCGGCCAGACCGGGTCGTTGGTGTGGTACGAGTACCCGAAGCACGGGGCGGGGCAGGGGCCCTGGTCGAACTGGTTGCTGCCCAGTACCAGGTTGTGCAGGAAGATTCCGTACTGCTCGGGGATCGACTTGTCGAGGCCGAGCACATGGTGGATGTTCGCGAGCGACGTGGGGTTGCACGTCTTGCCGCACATCAGCAGCGCCGGGTCCCGGGGCATCCCGAAGAACAGCAGGAACGTGACGATGCTCAGCAGGAAGAGGATGACGATCGCACCGAGGGACCGGCGGACGAGGAAACGCAGCATGACAGGGGCAGCTCTCTCGCGTCGGCGGGCCGGACGGTACCCGGTACGCCGTCACCCGCGCGGGGCGTACGGACGTACCGGGTACCGGACCGACGGCGGCGGTTACTTGATGTAGAGGCGACGCGGGTCGATGCCGCCGATCACGTTGTCGTAGACGAGCCCGCCGACCTTGGAGCCGGCGATCTGGACCTGCTTGTAGTAGGCGGTCGGAACGACGTTGACGACGTCCGTGAGCAGGTACTTGTCGATCTTCTCCCAGGCCGCGGCGGACTTGGCCGGGTCGGTGATCGCGTTGGCGGCGTCGATGTCGCTGTTGACCTTGGGGTCGTTGACGTGCGAGTAGTTCGGCGAACCGTCGGCGATCGCCCGGCCGTCGTACAGCGGCGGGATCACGGTCGAGGCGGACGGCCAGTCGGCGCCCCAGGCGGTGTGGTAGATGTCGTAGTTGTTGGTGACCTTGCCGATCTGGTCGTAGTACGTCTCGGCCGGGATCTCCTGGCGCTGGACGTCGAAGCCGGCCTTCTCCAGGCCCGCCGCCATGGCGGTCGAGTACTGCTGGCCCTCAGGGGTGTTGATGTAGCCGAAGGTCAGCTTCATGCCGACCTTGCCGGCCTCCTGGAGGAGCTTCTTGGCCTTGTCCGGGTCACCGGCCGGCTTCGCCTTCTTGCCGAACGGGTCGAACTTGGCGTCGTAGCCGGTGACGGTCGGGGAGATCAGACCGCCGGCCACCTCCATGGCGTCGTTGCCTCCGTAGGCGCGGATGAACGGCGTGATGGGCAGCGCGTACGCGATGGCCTGACGGATCTTCTTGTCCTTGATGTGGTTCAAGTTGATGTTCATCTGGCCCACGTACGGCTGGTAGCCGGCGACCGTACGGGCCTTGAGGGTCGAGTCGCTGAGGACCTTGGACAGGTTGCCCGCGTCGACCTGGTTGTTGAAGCTGACGCCGGTCTGGTCGGCACCGCTGTCCGCGAGGAGGGCCTTGGTGGACGTCTCGAACTGCTGGTTGAAGGTGAAGTCGAACTCGTCCACGTACTGGCTGCGGATCGGGTCGGTCTTCGGGTCCCAGTTGGTGTTCTTGACCAGGACCATCGACTTGCCGGACTTGAACGACTGGATCTTGTACGGGCCGCTCGTGACCGGGGTCTTGTCGTACTTCGCCTGGGTGTCACCCTTCTTGGACACCACCGCGTAACCCGCCATGGCGAGCGCGTACGGCAGGTCCGGGTGGGCCGTCTTGAAGTGGAAGACGACGGTCTTGGCGTCGGGCGTCTCCAGGATGCTGTCCGGCAGGTGCTTGCCCTTGTAGGGGCCGTCCGGCAGCAACTTGCGGTAGTCGGCGCCCGTGGTGTCGGCCAGCCACTGCTGGAGGTAGGTCGGGCCCTGGTTGATGAAGGACGCGAAGAGCCGCTCGTAGGTCTGCCGGAAGTCCGCCGACGTGATGGGCGTGCCGTCGGCGAACTTGATGCCGTCCTTGAGGGTGTACTTCCAGGTCTTGCCGCCGTCGGTGGTGGTGCCGGAGTCGGTGGCGAGGTCGCCGACGACCTCGTGGCCCACTCCCTTGTCGTCGGTCGCCTTGTACCCGGTCAGGCCTCTGTGGATCAGCGTCGCGAGGGAGCCCTCGTCGGAGACGTAGATCTGGGCCGGGTCGAGGTGGGCGTAGCTGTCACGCTGCAGCACCTCCATCTTGCCGCCGCTCTTGGCGCCGGGCACCGCCTTCGCGGGGCCCTGGGAGTCGGCCGCGTCACCGAACTTGATGGCCGCCTGCTGCGCCTTGGCGTTGTCCTGGTCCTTCTTGCTGTCGTCGCTCGCATCGCTGCCCCCCTTGCTGCAACCGGTGAGCATGAGAGCTCCGGCCGCGAGCACTGAAACCGCCGTGTATGCGTGGCGTCCGCCCCTACTCATCACTGAATTTCCACCTATCTCCGTGTCACCGGTGCACAAAGGGAATTGCCGTGCGGTATCCGGGCGAGGACGCCCACGAACGAGCGGTCAGCGCGCCGTCTTGGGATCGAAGGCGTCGCGGACCGAGTCCCCGAGCAGGTTGAAGGCCACGATGAAGATGATCATCGAGATGCCGGGGAAGAACATGTAGGTGATGTCGTTCTGCAGTACGAGCTCGGTGGAGGCCTTGGCGAACATCTGCCCCCAGTCCGGGGTCGGTTCGACGATGCCCACCCCGAGGTAGGACAGCCCCGCCTCCGCGGTCACGAACCCCGGCAGCATGTACGTCGACTGGACGAGGATCGGGGTGACGACGTTCGGCAGCATCTCCCTGCGGATGATCCGCCAGGGCGAGGCCCCGCTGACCTTGGCCGCCTCGATGAACTCCCGTTCCCGCAGCGCGAGCGAGGTGCCGCGCAGGATGCGGCCGAGGCCCATCCAGCCGAGGAACCACTGCACCAGGATCAGCGCGACCACCCGCACATAGGTGGGCGTCTCGTCGCGCGGGTTCACGAAGAGCGAGACCACCACCGGCATGCTGGCGATGAAGAACAGCTGGGCCGGGAAGGCGAGGAGGAAGTCGATGACCCGCCCGATCCAGTAGTCCGTCCTCCCCCCGAGATAGCCGGCCGCGATGCCCAGCAGGATGCCGGTCAGCACCGTCGCGAGCGTCACCGCCACCGAGATCATCAGCGAGGTCCGGATGCCGTAGATCAGCTTGGTGAACACGTCGTAGCCGTTGCCCGGTTCGAGACCGAACCAGAAGTCACCGCTGATGCCGCCGTTGGGCTGCACCGGCACGCCCGCGCTGTCGAAGAGTTCGGGACGCTCGTCCGCGTAGACGGTGTACGGGTTCTTGCCGTACAGCATCGAGATCAGCGGGGCGAGCAGAGCGATCAGGAAGAAGAAGCCCACGACGTAGGCCGAGAGGACGCCGGTGCGGTCGCGCTTGAAGCGCATCCACATCAGCTGGCCGGGGGACCGGCCCTCGAGCTGCCTCGCCTCGGTCTTCGTGTCGGGTTGCGGCCCGCCGTCGATGACGGCCGGCCTTCCGCCACCCTCTATGTCCGTAGGACTGGTCACAGTTCGTCCAATTCACAGGTCTGGGTGTGCCGAACCGGCGACCGGCATGGGGGAGCACGGCCGCGGGGGGCAGGATCTGAAGGCGTGTCAGGGCATCCCGGAGCATGCGGGAAACCCACAGCCGGACGCGCGTAGGCGAGCGACGGCGCTACGCGGCCGGCCGGTTCCTCAGAACCAGCCGCCGGACGAACAAGGGCATTCGGGAACGGACGACGATGGAACCCACCTGGTGCCTGTGACACTGCACATGGGACCCCTCCTCATGACTTCACGTGTTCACCAACCGGAGAGGGCTTCCGTCTTCCCTCCGACACCCCTGACGGAGGGTCAGACGCCCCCTGGTGCTCGTGAGTCGGCGCTGTCCCCACAGCGCGAGACCCATTGACCCGAGCGCTACGCGGCTAACTATCTGCCATGAGCCAGGTGCCGACCACTGTCTTTAAATCTCAATTCAGTCACAGCCGATGCCAAGTTCTTCCGAAAAATGGACAAACTGTTCGGCGGGAGAAGGCCACGAAACGGACTTGTTACATGGGTATCGGGCGAGGATCTCCGCATTTCGGACACTGGCCGAAGGTGACTCACTCCTGGCCACCCGAAAACGGGTTGCAAAAAGCCCGGGTGCCCCCATCATGGGGGCACCCGGGCCTCGATGTCCTGCGATCAGCCGTGCTTGGCGCGGCTGGCGGCGCGGGCCCGCTCCCGGGCGTCCAGGTTCACCTTGCGGATGCGAACGGCCTCCGGGGTCACCTCGACGCACTCGTCGTCACGGCAGAACTCCAGCGACTGCTCCAGGGAGAGCTTGCGCGGCGGGACGATCGCCTCGAACGAGTCGGCCGACGACGACCGCATGTTGGTGAGCTTCTTCTCCTTGGTGATGTTCACGTCCATGTCGTCGGAGCGCGAGTTCTCGCCGACGATCATGCCCTCGTACACCTCGGTGCCGGGGTCGGTGAACAGCACACCGCGCTCCTGGAGGTTCGTCATCGCGAACGCGGTGACGGCGCCGGCGCGGTCGGCGACGAGCGAGCCGTTGTTACGGGTCGTCAGGACGCCGAACCACGGCTCGTGGCCCTCGTGGATGGAGTGGGCGATGCCGGTGCCGCGCGTGCCGGTCAGGAACTCGGTGCGGAAGCCGATGAGACCGCGGGACGGCACCACGAACTCCATGCGGACCCAGCCGGAGCCGTGGTTGGACATGTTGTCCATCCGGCCCTTGCGGACGCCCATGAGCTGCGTGACCGCGCCCATGTGCTCCTCGGGGACGTCGATCGTCATGCGCTCGACGGGCTCGTACGTCTTGCCGTCGACCTGCTTGGTGACGACCTGCGGCTTGCCGATGGTCAGCTCGAAGCCCTCACGGCGCATCTGCTCGACCAGGATGGCGAGCGCCAGCTCACCACGGCCCTGGACCTCCCAGGCGTCCGGACGGTCGGTGTCGAGCACGCGGAGCGAGACGTTGCCGACCAGCTCGCGGTCGAGGCGGTCCTTGACCTGGCGGGCGGTGACCTTGCGGTCCTTGACGGCGGCCTTGTTGTCGGCACCCTTGCCGGTGCCGCCGCGGCCGACCAGCGGCGAGGTGTTGGTGCCGATGGTCATCGAGATCGCGGGCTCGTCGACCGTGATCAGCGGCAGCGGGATCGGGTTCTCGGGGTCGGCGAGGGTCTCGCCGATCATGATGTCCGGGATACCGGCGACCGCGCAGATGTCACCCGGTCCCGCCATCTCGGCGGGCTTGCGGGTGAGCGCCTCGGTCATCAGCAGCTCGGTGATACGGACGTTGGCCATCGTGCCGTCACGCTTGATCCAGGTGACGGTCTGGCCCTTGCGCAGCTCGCCCTGCTCGACCCGGAGCAGCGCGATGCGGCCGAGGAAGTTGTCGGCGTCCAGGTTGGTGACGTGGGCCTGGAGCGGGGCGGCCTCGTCGTACTCGGGAGCCGGGACGTGGGACAGGATCGTGGAGAAGAACGGCTCCAGGCTGTCGCTGTCGGCCGGGACGGTGCCGTCCTCCGGCTTGGTCAGCGAGGCCACACCGTCACGCGCACAGGCGTAGACGATGGGGAACTCGATCTGGTCCTCGTCGGCGTCGAGGTCGAGGAAGAGGTCGTAGGCCTCGTTGACGACCTCGTCGATGCGCGAGTCGGGGCGGTCCGTCTTGTTGATGCACAGGATGACGGGCAGGCGGGCCTGCAGCGCCTTGCGCAGCACGAAGCGGGTCTGGGGCAGCGGGCCCTCGGAGGCGTCGACGAGCAGCACCACCGCGTCCACCATCGACAGACCGCGCTCGACCTCGCCGCCGAAGTCGGCGTGGCCCGGGGTGTCGATGATGTTGATGGTGACGACCTCGCCACCGTCCTTCGGGTGGTACTTCACGGCCGTGTTCTTGGCCAGGATCGTGATGCCCTTCTCACGCTCCAGATCGTTCGAGTCCATCATGCGGTCGTCGAGCGACTCGGCGGCGTGCGCGGCGAAGGCGCCGGCCTGCTTCAGCATGGCGTCGACGAGGGTCGTCTTGCCGTGGTCGACGTGGGCGACGATGGCGACGTTGCGGATGTCGTGGCGCGTGGCCATGAAGGCGTATCTCCTGGAATGTGAGGAAGGCCCGGCGCGTACGTCGGTGATACGCGGACCCTGCCGGGCTGGACACGCCACGGCCTTACTCCATCCTACGTGGCCCCGGCGGGAGACTCATTCCGGAGCCTTCCGTGTGATCTTCACCGCGGTTTTCCCGCCTCGGATCCGCCTGCAAACGGCCAAGAAGGCCGCGAAGGCCTCATACCGTTCCCTGCCACGAGACATGAGTGTGGCCGGACCTGCGAGGAGGTCCGGCCACACTCATGTGGGGGCTGCGGGCCCTACCGGCCCGACGCGCTCGGCGACGGCTTGGCCCCCTTCTTCAGGAACCCCATGTCCTGGTAGACCGGCGTCTGGAACCCGAACGCCCCGACGTTCACCAGACCCTTCCGGGCCCCCACGATCTGCGGTCGCTGGTACAGCGGCAGCGACCCGGCCGACGCCCAGATCCGCGAGTCCGCCTTCCGCAGCAGCCCGTCCGCCTCGTCCTCGTCCAGCGCCCCGAGCGCCTGGTCGAAGAGCTGGTCGACCTGGTCGGTGCCCACCCTCGTGTAGTTCTGCTCGACGTTCAGCGACCCGTCGGCGGCCGGCACCGGCTTCGCGTAGATCGGCCGTGCGTCCGTCGCCGGGAACGCGGACGACGGCCACGAGTACAGCGCGAGGTCGTACTGCCCGGACGCGATGTGGTCCTTGAAGTAGCTCTCGTCGGAGACCTTGGTGATCTCGGCCTGGATCCCGACCGCCGCCAGCATCTGCCGGACCCGCTCGGCGACGTCCTGGAGCGTCTCCGACCCCGGCCCCGACGGCAGCACGAAGCGCAGGCTCAGCGCCTTGCCGTCCTTGGCCAGCGGAGCGGACACGGCCTGCGCCCCCTTGGGCGCGGCCGTGCCCTTCGGCGCGTACGCCCCGGGCGCCCCGTGGGCGTGGTCCCTCTGGTGGTCGCGGGTGTCCTTGTCGTCGGGGCTCCTGCCGTCGGGGCCCTTGTCGTCCTCCCCGACGATGTACTGCCCGTCGCTCCCGCCCTCGGAGTCGTCGCCCTTGCCGCCCTTGTCTCCCTTGTCTCCCTTGTCTCCCTTGCCCGTCTTGCCGCCGTCCCCGGTCTGCGCGCCGGCCGCCTTGTCCCCGGCCTTGATCGGACCGCCGGCCACCCATCCCGCGTCGGCGAGCAGCGCCTGTGCCTCGTGGGTGTCGAGGCCGCCGATCGACCCGCTGCTGTCGGCGTAGGCGGCCTGCCCGGACAGGGCGAGATGGCTGCCGACCGGTACCGCGGGCAGCCCCAGCGGGGTGAGGACCAGCTTGGCCAGGGACTGGCGGTCGAGGGCCCGGGCGACGGCCCGGCGAACCCGCTCGTCGGCGAGCGGGCCCTCGGAGCCGTTCAGGGCGAGCTGCGTGTAGGCGGGCTCCAGGGACTTGCGCACGTCGAAGTCGCGCAGCTCCTGCTGCTGCTCCAGCCACTTGGCGATGGTCCTGCGGAGCTTCTTCGGGCCCTTGGGCAGCTTCTCCTCGTCCATGCCGAGGGTGAGCGCCCAGGAGCGCAGCTTCTTCGCGGAGGTCTTCCCGGAGCCCTGCAACGGCGTGCCGGTGCCCTTGTCCCGCCCGGCGATGATGATCCGCTGGGCCTCGGAGGCGTCGATGTCGGCGACGTCGACCGTGCCGGCGGCGAGCGAGGTGGCCCGCTTCTCCCGGTCCACGGCGTGCAGGTCGATCTCGTCGAGCTTGGCCGGGCGGCCCCACCAGCGCGGGTTGCGGGTGAGGACCACGTCCTTCTTGGCGGTGTCGACCTTGTCGACCTTGAAGGGTCCCGCGGTGACCGCGAGCTTGCGGCGGGCGCCGTCGTTGAAGGCGTCCGGGGTGCCCGTGACCTCCTTGGGGTAGAGCGGTGAGAACAGCGATTTCCAGTCGGCGTAGGGCCGCTCGAAGGTGACCCGGACCTCCAGGTCGTTGGCACCGCGTTCGATCTTGCCGATGCGGTCGTAGCCGGCGTTGCGGGCGGTCCAGTAGGCGGAGTCCTTGCCGGACAGGGCGCGCCACTGGGCGGCGAAGTCGGCGGCGCCGATCTCCCGGCCGTCGCTCCATACCGCCTGCTGGTTGAGCTTGTAGAGGACGACCTGGCGCGGCTCGGTCTCGATGACCTTCGCGGACTCCAGGTAGTCGGGATCACGGACCGGACGGCCGGTGGCGTCGATGGTGAACATCGACGGCAGCACGGCCTGGGCGACCCGGGTGGTGCCCGCGTCGGCGTCGGCCTGGAAGGTGTTGAGGGTCTCCGGTACGGCGTCCACGGCCCACTTCAGGGTGCCGCCCTCGGCGACCGCGTCACGGGCGGCCGCCGCGATGTCCTGTCCGGCCAGCGGCTTGCTCCCCTCGTCGTCGGAGCCGCAGCCCGCGAGGAAGGGCACCGCGAGGGCGCCCGCGGTCAGGAACGTGACGGAGCGCATGACCGCACTGCGGCCAGCCCTGGGTCCGACGCCGTGGTGAGACATCTCTGCTACCTCCGGGAGGCCCGGTGACACGGGTGGGGTCTGTTCACATTTGGGGGTATTTTGGAGTTGATCACATGTAAGAAGTACGGACCCCACTGAAATGGACGGGGTCCGTCGGCCGGGGACGACACGGCGGCGGGGGCTGCCAAAGCCCACCCGTGCGGCGCAACGCCCACCCGGGCGGCGCACGGGGCGGCATCCCTCGTGGCGGCGCCCGTCCCCGGCGCACGCAGAGCGCGTGCGGGCGTGCGACGGAGGCGCGCAATCCGCCAATCGCTGCACATGCCTTCACATCAGCAGGTGTGACGCGCAACACTCGCAGGCGCATGAACGTTGCCGCCTTGGACACCGAAGTCCGTGGAAGTGAGGTCACGTCATGTCCGTGCACGACGACCTGACGTCAGTACAGCGCTGCCTTGACGACCTGAACCGGTCCGTCGGCCGCCTGGAGCAGCAGCTCGGGAGCGGCGGACTGGAGATGCGCCGCGTCCGTGCCGACGCCGATCACCTGCGCGAGAGCGTGGCACTGCTGCGGGAGACGGCCCACGCCGGCACCCCGAGCAAGCGCCCCGAGCTCGTCACCATCTCCGACGACCCCTACGACATCAACCTGTGGACGGACACGGACGACGAGGGTCTCGGCGCCCGCGACCGGCGCGCCCCGTAGGAGGCGTGACCGGCACCGCCGGCAGGCGTGCTGCCCGCAGGCCCCGACCCCCGAACCGACCGGAGTCACCCATTGGCCACTGGTACGGAACCACATCCGAACAGCGGCGGCGTACGCACCCGTACGCGCGCCGCGATCTCCGCCCCGCACCTGCGGACCGACCGCTGGTGGCTGGCACCCGCCGTCACCGCGGCCGGTCTGTTCGCGTTCGTCGTCTACTCGACCTGGCGGGCCTTCGCCAACGCGGACTACTACTCGGCGCCGTACGTCTCGCCGTTCTACTCGCCCTGTCTGGCCGAGAACTGCAAGACCATGCCGTCCGGCCCGAACGCCGACCTCTTCGGCAGCTGGTGGGCGATCTCCCCGGCGATCATCATCCTGATCTTCCCGCTGGGCTTCCGGCTGACCTGCTACTACTACCGCAAGGCGTACTACCGCAGCTTCTGGGCCTCCCCGCCGGCCTGCGCGGTGGCCGAGCCGCACGCGAAGTACACCGGTGAGACCCGCTTCCCGCTGATCCTGCAGAACCTCCACCGGTACTTCTTCTACTTCGCCCTGCTGGTCGCGTGCGTGCTGACCTACGACACGGTGCTGTCCTTCCGGGACCCCCACGAGAACTGGGGCCACATGGGCCTCGGCACCCTGGTCTTCCTGGTCAACATCGTGCTGATCTGGGCGTACACCCTGTCCTGCCACTCCTGCCGGCACATCGTCGGCGGCAAGCTCAAACACTTCTCCAAACACCCCGTGCGCTACAAGGCGTGGCAGTTCGTCGGCCGGCTCAACGCCCGGCACATGCAGCTCGCCTGGGCGTCGTTGGTGAGCGTGGCGCTCGCCGACTTCTACGTCTATCTGCTCGCGTCCGGTGTCTTCGACGATCCGAGGTTTTTCTGATGCCCGTGGTGGACCGGCAGGAGTGGGACGTCGTCGTGGTCGGTGCCGGTGGCGCGGGCCTGCGCGCCGCGATCGAGGCGCGCGAGCGGGGCGCCCGTACGGCGGTGATCTGCAAGTCGCTGTTCGGGAAGGCGCAC
Organism: Streptomyces sp. NPDC026538; assembly: GCF_055567535.1. Taxonomy (NCBI): domain Bacteria; kingdom Bacillati; phylum Actinomycetota; class Actinomycetes; order Kitasatosporales; family Streptomycetaceae; genus Streptomyces; species Streptomyces sp. NPDC026538. Next base: position 436,311 of record NZ_JBVHQG010000005.1, on the reverse strand, counting down.
ACGGTGATGGCCGAGGGCGGTATCGCCGCGGCCATGGCCAATGTCAACGAGCACGACAACTGGCAGGTCCACTTCCGCGACACCCTGCGCGGCGGCAAGTTCCTCAACCAGTGGCGGATGGCCGAGCTGCACGCCAAGGAGGCCCCGGACCGGGTCTGGGAGCTGGAGACCTGGGGCGCCCTGTTCGACCGTACGAAGGACGGGAAGATCTCCCAGCGCAACTTCGGCGGCCACGAGTACCCGCGCCTGGCCCATGTCGGCGACCGCACCGGCCTCGAACTGATCCGGACCCTGCAGCAGAAGATCGTCTCGCTTCAGCAGGAGGACCAGAAGGAGACCGGCGACTACGAGTCCCGCCTGAAGGTCTTCCAGGAGTGCACGGTCACCCGGATCCTCACCGCGTCCGACAGCGGCTCCGCCGCGGGCGGCAGCCGGGTGACGGGCGTCTTCGCGTACGAGCGGGAGTCCGGCCGTTTCTTCGTCCTCGAGGCGCCCGCCGTGGTGATCGCCACCGGCGGCATCGGCAAGTCCTTCAAGGTGACGTCGAACTCGTGGGAGTACACCGGCGACGGGAACGCGCTCGCCCTGCTGGCCGGGGCTCCCCTGCTCAACATGGAGTTCGTGCAGTTCCACCCGACGGGCATGGTCTGGCCGCCGTCGGTGAAGGGGATCCTGGTCACGGAGTCGGTGCGCGGCGACGGAGGGGTGCTGCGCAACTCCGAGGGCAAGCGGTTCATGTTCGACTACATCCCGGACGTCTTCAAGGAGAAGTACGCCGAGTCCGAGGAGGAGGGCGACCGCTGGTACGAGGACCCGGACCACAACCGGCGCCCGCCCGAACTGCTCCCCCGCGACGAGGTGGCCCGGGCCATCAACTCCGAGGTGAAGGCCGGCCGCGGCTCCCCGCACGGCGGGGTCTTCCTGGACGTGTCGACCCGGATGCCGGCCGAGGTGATCCGGCGTCGGCTGCCCTCCATGTACCACCAGTTCAAGGAGCTGGCGGACGTCGACATCACGGCGGAGGCGATGGAGGTCGGGCCGACCTGCCACTACGTGATGGGCGGGGTCGCGGTGGACTCCGACACGGCGGCGGCGCGGGGGGTGCCCGGGCTGTTCGCGGCCGGTGAGGTGGCCGGCGGCATGCACGGCTCCAACCGGCTCGGCGGCAACTCGCTCTCCGACCTGCTGGTGTTCGGGCGCCGGGCGGGCTGGCACGCGGCCGACTACGCGGCCGGCCTCGCCGCCCGGCCGGAAACGGACGACGAGCAGATCGACGCGGCTGCGGCGGAGGCGCTGCGACCCTTCTCCGCCGAGGGCCAGGAACCGGACTCCGGCCCGCCGGAGAACCCGTACACGCTCCACCAGGAGCTCCAGCAGGCCATGAACGACCTGGTCGGCATCATCCGCCGGGAGGGCGAGATGGAGCAGGCCCTGGAGCGGCTCGGTGCGCTGCGGGTCCGGGCGCGCCGGGCCGGGGTGGAGGGGCACCGCCAGTTCAACCCGGGCTGGCATCTGGCCCTGGACCTGCGGAACATGCTGCTGGTCAGCGAGTGCGTGGCCCGGGCGGCCCTGGAGCGCACCGAGTCGCGCGGCGGCCACACCCGCGAGGACCATCCGACGATGGACCGCGACTGGCGCCGGATCAACCTGCTCTGCCGACTGGCCGACCCCACGGGCGGGCTGGCGGCCACCGACCCGGTGCGCGGCCAGATCACCCTCACCCGCGAGACCACCGACCCCATCCGCGCCGACCTGCTCGCCCTCTTCGAGAAGGAGGAGCTGGTCAAGTACCTCGCCGAAGAGGAGCTGTACGAATGAGCGGCTACACGGCCCACTTCAGGGTGTGGCGAGGCGACGTCGAGGGCGGCGGCCTGGAGGACTTCAAGGTCGAGGTGAACGAGGGCGAGGTGGTCCTGGACATCATCCACCGCATCCAGGCCACCCAGGCCCCCGACCTGGCGGTCCGCTGGAACTGCAAGGCGGGCAAGTGCGGTTCGTGCTCGGCGGAGATCAACGGCCGCCCGCGCCTGATGTGCATGACCCGGATGTCCGTCTTCGAACGGGACGAGACGCTCACCGTCACCCCGCTGCGCGCCTTCCCGGTGATCCGCGACCTGGTCACGGACGTCGGCTTCAACTACCAGAAGGCCAGGGAGGTCCCGGCGTTCGTACCGCCCGCCGGAGTGGGCCCCGGCGAGTACCGGATGTTCCAGGAGGACGTGGACCGCTCCCAGGAGTTCCGCAAGTGCATCGAGTGCTTCCTGTGCCAGGACACCTGCCATGTGGTCCGCGACCACGAGGAGAACAAGACGGCGTTCGCCGGGCCGCGTTTCCTGATGCGGGTCGCCGAGCTGGACATGCACCCGCTGGACGCGGCCGAGGCGTCCGGCCTGGACCGCAAGCGCACGGCCCAGGACGAACACGGTCTCGGCTACTGCAACATCACCAAGTGCTGCACGGAGGTGTGCCCGGAGGGCATCCACATCACCGACAACGCGCTGATCCCCCTGAAGGAGCGGGCCGTGGACCGCAAGTACGACCCGCTGGTGTGGCTCGGCTCGAAGATCAGGAGGCGCCCCGCAGGAGGCTGAGCACCCGCCGGAGGTTGGACTCGGCGATGTCCCGCATCGGTTCGCGCTCCGGGAAGTCGCCGTCCAGCAGCCTGAGCGGCCCGGCGACGAGGTTGAGGTGCATCGCGAGCCGGTACAGCTCCATGCGGTCCTCGTCGAGGTCGGCGGTGCGCAGCACGTCGTAGGCGGGCCCGAAGCGGTGCTGGAGGAAGACGTGCTCCCACTCGGCGTCGAAGTACATCAGGCCTTCGATGTCGATGAGCGCGGGATCGCCCTCCTCGGTCACCAGGACGTGGTCCGGGCCCAGTTCGCCGTGGACCAGGGAGACGTGGTCGCGCGGCTCGATCGCGTCGTAGAGCTGCCGGACCCGCTCCGACAGTGCCTGGCGGACCTCCCGCACCCGGGGGTCCCGCTCGGCGACCTCCGCGATGTCGTGCACGGCGCGGTCCGCGACGACCTGCTCGCAGGAGCTGCCGAGCGGCTTGCCGCCCTCCTCCACCAGGGCGGCCTTGCCGTACCCGGGGGACACGCACTCCCGGAGCACGCCGAGCGCCCCGGCCAGCCGGGCCAGCGGCACCCGGGCCGCGCCGGGGTCGCTGCGCAGCAGCACCTCCAGGCTGCCGCCGCGGACGTCCTCGACGACCGCCGCGTACGAGGGCAGGTGCTCGGCCTCCTCGTCGGCGAACAGCAGACGCGGGGTGCGCACACCCAGCTCGGTCAGCCGGTCATAGGCCGACAGGAAGAGACCGAGCCCGGAGGCGTGCGCGAAGGGGTCGCGGATGTCGGCGTCGGCGGGACCCCAGTAGTCCTCCTCCGGGGACCAGACGTAGGCGATCGCGGTCCTGCCGTTGTCGAGGGCGAGCCGGTAGACGCCTTTCTTGGAGCCACCGCGCAGCCGGGTGACGGCGGCGGGGGCACGGCCGAGGGCCTCGCGGGCGAGCGGCGCGAGGTCGTCACGGGTGAGGTGGGCACGAGCGGTTGTCATGACGTACGGACCCAGTCCTTCCGATAAGAGGTCCAGTCATCCTCGGTGGCGGCGAAGTCGACGTACAGGGCGACGCCGAAGTTAGCGCGATCCGGGTCCGTGCGGGACAGTCCCAGCCGAACCCCTCGCACGGCGGCCGGTACGGTCTCCGCGTGCGCCCAGTGGCCGAAACGGTTCTCGTGGTAGAAGGGCAGACCCATCAGGAGGTCGGTGTCCGCCGGGGTGACCTCGAGCGCGAGGCTGGTCTGCTGCGCGACGTACCCGCCGTACAGGCTCTGCAGCGGCTGCATGGTGTCGTACGACATCACCGCGATCTGGTCCACCCGGCGGGCGACTTGCCCGAAATACTCCTGTGACCACCATTTGGGATGGCCGGTGACAGTACCCCAGAAGGAGTGAAAAGCGGGGAGCGGATCGATCTGGTGTGCGGCGACGGACAGCAGCGGGGTCACCGGCCGCAGCGCGTCCAGGAGCGCCAGGTAGTTCCGGTCGCCGGAGTGCAGGGGCTCCAGGTCGAAGTGGACCCCGTCGAAGCCGGCGGCGATCACCTGCCGGGTCGAGGCGACGACGGCGGCACGCGTCTGCCTCTTCTCCAGATGCATGGCGTACGGCTTCTCGGGCGCGACCTCGTCCCCGAGCCAGGCCTGGACCCGGACGCCGGGGAGTTTTCGATGCACGGCCGTTATCAGCCAACGGGCCTTGGGGTAGTCCGTTCTGGGCAGCGTGCCGTTGTGTTCCAGTGGTCCGGCATGGACGTAGAGGTCGCGTATGCCGGTGTCCGCGAGCCGGGCGGCGAGGGCGGTGACGTCGGCGTCGGTCTTACGGCCGTCGACCCAGGCGTGCCCGAGCCAGAGGACGTCCTTGTCCCGGGTGTGGGTGCCGGGCCTCGGGTCGCCGGTGTAGTTGACGCGGAGGGCGGTCTCGGCGGTGACGAGAGGGAGGATCAGGAGCAGGACGGCGGCGAGCCCGATGCGCCGGGCCCGGCGGACCCAGGGGGCCCTCTTCCGTGCGCCGGGCACCTCCGGCGCGCCCTCGCCTTCCCGCTCCGCTTCCCTCGCCCCGTCCCCCTCCCCCTTCGACTCTGATTCCGTTGCCATCGGTCGCCCCCCGGTTCTCGTCGTCCCCCAGCCGTCCCCGCCCCGGTCGCGAGTCCGACTTGCTGCCCATACGCTCCGAAATGTGACGTCATCCTTGATCCGGGGCCGTCCGAGGCACGCCCCCGGCCACATAGGTGTGCGGGTGGGGCATGCCGTGCTGGGCGGGGTGGCCGGAGCGGTCTGGCTGGTGTTGCCGGTGATGACGACCACCACTCAAGATCCGGTTCCCGCGGCGCGCGAGCCGGTCGCCGCGGCCCGGGCGGACGGGGCGTCCACCGCCGACTACGTCATGCCGCTGGTCGCGGTGGCGGCCGCCGGTGCGCTGGGCGGCTACGGGTACGTACGGCGGGTCCGGCGGTCCCGCTCGCGGACCACCCCCGGGACCGTCTCCGCCGCCCCGCCGACGCCGTCGCCGGTCGATCTCGAGCGGCAGGCGCGGACCGCCCTGGTCCTGGCCGACGACTGCGTCCGCACCAGCCGGGAGGCGCTCGGGTACGTCGACGGCGGCGACTCCGTCGCGGGGGCCCTGCGGGCGGCCGGGGCCGAGCTGTCGGCGGCGTTCGCGATATGGCGGCGGTACGAGGAGGGGATACCCGGGGACGACACCGGCCGGCGTCAGGCGCTGGTCGGGGTGGTGGGGCGGTGTGCGGAGGCGGGGCGGCAACTGGACGCGGCGGCGGAGGGGTTCGACGCCGAGTGGGGTGCGGGGGACGCGCTGGCGGTGGCCGAGGGGCGGTTCCGGGAACTGGCCGCGGGCACGGGCGGGGTGGCGGCCGCGCTGACGGAGGCCGGCGAGCGGTACGGGAACGGGGCCGTGGCCGCCGTGGTGGGTTACGTCGAACAGGCCAAGGACCGGCTGGTGTTCGCGACCGGACGGCTCAACCAGGCCCGCCAGGACGCCGACTCGGGCGACGGCGACGGGTTCCGCCGTGGCGTGCGTGCCGCCGAGGGCGCGGTGGCGCAGGCCGGGGTGCTGCTGGGCGGGGTGGCCCGGCTCGCGGCGGAACTGCGCACGGCGGCGGCCCTGGTGCCGGCCGCGCTCACGGGCGCGGAGGCGGAACTGGCGGGCGGCCGGGCGGCCGCCTCGCCGTCCCGCCTGGCCCACGCCGACACCGTGCTGGCCGCGGTGCGGGGCGAGGTGACCGGCGGGCCGTACGACGCGCTGGACGCCCTGCGCCGGGTGGTACGGGCGGTGGAGGGCGCCGGGGGCGGGCGGTCCGGGGTGATCGCCGCGGGGGCGGAGTTGGTGGCGCGGAGCGCGCTGGAGGCGGCGGACGACTTCGTGGGGGTGCACCGGGGGGCGGTGGGCGCGGAGGCGCGGGCGCTGCTGGCGGAGGCGCGGCGGGCCGCGCCCGCGGACGCGGACCGGCTGGCACGGCGGGCCCGGGAGTTGGCGGGGCGGGACGTACGCGCCCATGGCAACCCGTACGCCGGGGAGGCGGCCCACGAGAGCGGGCTCGCGGGGGCGGTGCTGGGGGGTGTACTGCTCGGCGAGGACGGGACCGGCGGGCCGGTGGTGGCGTTCGGCGGCCCGGAGACACGGACGCGGTTGGGCTAGCCGCGAGAGCCAGTCAGGCGGCTGCGGGTGCGTGGGGGCTGATCGCGCAGTTCCCCGCGCCCCTGAAGGGGCGCTGCGCCTGACACCCCTGAAAGGGACGCGGGAAACCGCGCGACCAGCCACGACGACGCCGCCCACAGCCAACCCACCCCAACCCCGCCAGGGACGCGGGAAACCGCGCGACCAGCCACGACGACGCCGCACACGGCGAACCCCACCCCAACCCCGCCAGGGGCGCGGGGAACTGCGCGACCAGCCCCCGCGGCGCCGCACACGGCGAACCCGGCGCAACCCCGCCAGGGGCGCGGGGAACTGCGCGACCAGCCCCCGCGGCGCCGCACGGGCGCACCGGCCGCAACCCCTGTAAGGGGCGCGGGGAACTGCGCGAACGGCCACGACGGCGCCGGGGCCCTGAGGCGGGCGGCGCCGCTGGTCTCAGAACAGGCTGAGCAGGGCCTCCGCGGGGTCTGTCAGGCCCGTCTCGCCGTCCGGGAGGGGGAGTTCGAACCACACGGTCTTCCCGCGTGGCGTCCGGCGCGAGCCCCACGCCGCGCTCAGCAGCCCGACCAGCTGGAGGCCCCGGCCGCCCTCGTCGGTGTCGCGGGCGCGCCGGCGCCTCGGCTGGACCAGGCCGGAGTCCCAGACCTCGCAGACCAGCGTCCGGTCGAGCAGCAGCCGCAGCCGGATCTCGCCCTCTCCGTACCGCAGCGCGTTGGTGACCAGCTCGCTGACCAGCAGCTCCGCCGTGTCGACCAGCGGCTCCAGGTCCCAGCTGAGCAGCTGGCCGCGCGCGTACTCACGGGCCCGGCCCACACTGCGCGGCTCGCGCGGCAGCGTCCAGTCGCCGACCGACTCGGCCGGCAACCCCTGTACACGTGCCATCAGCAACGCGATGTCGTCCTCGCCGTGGTGCGTGTCGAGGGTGTTCAGGACGTGGTCGCAGACGTCCTCAAGGGGCTGGGAGGGGTCCGTGAGCGCCCCCACGAAGGCCTGGAGCCCCTCGTCGAGGGGATGGTCGCGGGACTCGACCAGGCCGTCCGTGTAGAGGGCGAGCAGCGCCCCCTCGGGGAGTTCGACCTCGACCTCCTCGAAGGGCTCGCCGCCGACGCCGAGCGGCATGCCGGGCGGCACGTCGAGCATCAGCGCGTCCTCGCCCGGTTCCACGAGCACCGGCGGCAGGTGGCCGGCGTTGGCGAACGTACAGCGCCTGGTGACGGAGTCGTAGACGGCGTACACGCAGGTCGCGAGGTAGACCTCGGAGAGGTCGGCGTCGCGGGGCTGGCGGGCCGTGCGGGTGGCCTGCTGGACTCCGCCGGGGGTGCCGAGGCCGCGGGCGATCTCGTCCAGCGCGGAGAGCACCTCGGCGGGTTCGAGATCGAGAAGGGCCAGCGTACGGACCGCCGTGCGGAGTTCGCCCATCGCGACCGCCGCGCGCAGCCCTCGGCCCATCACGTCGCCGACCACCAGCGCCGTGCGGTGGCCGGGGAGTTCGATGACGTCGAACCAGTCGCCGCCGACCTCGGTCGCCGCGTTGCCGGGCAGGTAGCGGCACGCGATGTCCAGCCCGGACGCCTCGGGGTCGCCGGGTGGGAGCAGGGACCGCTGCAGTATCAACGCGCGTTCGTGCTCACGGCGGTAGAGGCGCGCGTTGTCGATGCAGACGGCGGCGCGGGCGGCCAGTTCGACGGCCAGCTCGCGGTCGCGGTCGCCGAACGGCTCGCTGCCCTTGGTGCGGGCGAACTGGGCGAGGCCGACGACCGTGTCGTGGGCGACCATCGGGACCGCGAGGGTGGACTGGACGAGGCCGCCCTCCTCGGCCGGCACCTGCTGCGGACGGGCGGTGCGCAGGGCGTCCGCGCAGGGCGAGTTGAAGGGGTAGTGGTGGACCGCGCCGACGGCGACCGGGGCGCCGCCGCCCACGAAGGGCGCGTCGGAGACCGCGCTGGCGAACGCGACACGGCGCAGCTCCGCGCTGCCGTCGGAGAGCCCCGGCGGCCGCTCGTCGCCCGCCAGCAGACCCTGGTAGAGGTCGACGGTGGCGAGGTCGCAGAAGCCGGGCACGACCACGTCGAGGAGTTCGCGGGCGGTGGTCTCCAGGTCGAGGGAGTTGCCGATCCGGGCGCCCGCCTCGTTGAGGAGGGCGAGATTCCGCCGGGCCGCGGCGGCCTCGCGGGCGGCGGCGCGGCGGGCGGTGATGTCCAGGCCGAGCCAGGCGATGCCGATGGGACGGCCGGTGCCGCTGTGCACCCGGTAGAGGTTGATGGACCAGTGCCGGCGCTCCTCGGAGCCCGGCACGAACCCCGTGACGTGCATGTCCGTGATGGAGTTGCCGGTCTCCAGGACCCGCCGCAGGGTGGCCGCGACCCGCTCGGCCTCCGAGCGCGGCAGGTAGTCGTGGACGCCCTTGCCGCGGTGGTCGTCGGGGCTGCCGCCGAAGACGGAGGAGAACCGCACGTTGGCGCGGCGGATCCGCAGGTCGGGGTCGATCAGCAGGAAGCCGAACGGAGATTGACCGAATATCGACTGCGAGGCGGCGAGGTCGGTCTCGATGCTGCGTAGGGTGCGGACGTCGACCACTATGCAGACGGCCGCGTTCTCGCCCTCGGCGGTGCGGGTGGGCATGACGTAGACCTCGGCGAGGCCCTCCTCGCCGCGCTCGCCGTCCGCCGTGTCGGGCATCCGGAAGGGAACCACACCGGTCCACTCCCGCCCGTCCAGGATCTCGGCCATCTTCCGCTGGCCGCGCTCGCGCAGGTCGGGGTCGACGAACGCCTCGATGGGGTCCATGCCGACGGCGCGCTCCGCGGGGATGCCGAAGATCTGCTCGGCGCGCAGGCTCCACTGGTCGACCAGGCCGCCGGCGCCGATGGAGAACGAGGCGACCTTGATGTAGTCGTAGATCGAGCCGGGTGGACTGCTCTGCCACATGGCGTCGCCGGGGGCCGCGGCTGTCTCCGCGGTCCCCGCCCTCGCACCGTCCGACGGGTCCTCGGACTCCGTGGCCTTAGCTGGTATCTCGCTCACGCGAACCGTCCCCTCCAGCTCACCGCGCCCGGCACCGGTCACCGGGGGCGGCTGCCCGCAGTATCCAGCACTACGGTGCCGCCTGACACGGTGTTCACGATCACAGCACGGTCCCGACGATTTCCGGACCGGACCGTGACAACACTTCCAGTCTTCTAACCAGGGAACACGCCCTCGAATCACGCGCTGCGGCACCCATTCCCCGGCCACTCCCGAGAGTGGACGCCGTAGCACTGCGTGTACACCCCGTTCACCCCGTCCGGTCGGGTACCGCCAGCTCGAACCAGACCGTCTTGCCGGTGTCGCCGGGCCGGGTACCCCAGCTCCGCGAGGAGCCGGCGACCAGTTGGAGACCGCGGCCGCTCTCGTCGTCGGGGCTGGCGGCGCGCTCGCGGGGCGGGTCCGGGAGCGGGTCGGAGACCTCCACCCGGAGGGTGTGGCCGAGGTCCGCGGGGCGGACCAGGCGGACGCCGATGGGGCCGGTGGCGTGCCGGAGCGCGTTGGTGACCAGCTCGCTGACCAGCAGGGCGGTGATGTCGGCGAGGCCGTCGAGGCCCCAGCCTGTCAGTTGGTCACGGACCGCGGTCCGTGCGGTGCGCACGGCGCCCGGTTCCGCGGGAAAGGTCCAGTCGGCGGTCTCACCTTCGGTGTCGATCACACCGATCACTTCCCAGTCGCATCGCTGGCCGCGAGCCCACCCATGTCCGGTTTCGTGGGGTTAATGGGCACATACCCGGTTACCGGGATGCAGTACCGCACGGGAGGGCGCACTGTGGCCCGAACGGCGCACAGAAAGAGGGCCGGGCGCCCAGGGGGTAGGGGGTGCGGGCGTCGGGCGGCTGCGGCGCCGTCGTGGCCAGTCGCGCCCACGCGGCGGTAGCCGCGTATCAATGCAGCCCCGCGCCCCCGGGGGAACCGGGGCTACGCCCCGAGTTCCACCATCGCGGCAACCTCACGTACCGCCTGCACGTCCTGGTCCAGCCAGTTCACGTCCCAGAGCTCGTCCATGGTCAGCCACCTCAGCTCGTCGTGGTCCTGGAGGGACTTCGGGGCGGGGGAACCCGGACGCAGGGCGGCCGTCCACACCTGGAGGACGTAGGGGTCCCGCAACGGCCACTCGCCCGGCACCCGCGTCAGCGGCTCCGCCGCCACCCCCAGTTCCTCGTGCAGTTCGCGCACCAGGGCCTGTTCGGGGGTCTCGCCCGGCTCGACCTTGCCACCGGGCAGTTCCCAGCGGCCGGCCAGTTCCGGGGGTGCGCTGCGGCGGGCCGCGAGCAGGCGGCCGGCGTCGAGCAGGGCGGCTCCGACCACCACGATCCGTTCGCTCATGACCCGGAGCCTACGGGAGGCGGTACGCGGTCAGTTGCGCGTGCCGCCCCCGCCGCCACCGCCGAGGCCGATGCGCTCGACCCAGTAGAGCTGCTTGTGTCCGCGGTCGTCGAGACTGTCGGCGATCTTCTGCGCCTCGGCCCGGGTCGCGTACCGGCCGACGCGGTAGCGATTGCCGTTGTCGTCCTGCCGTATGACCAGCCAGGGGAGAGAGACCGTGCCTTCCGTCATCGCACCCCTCCGTCTCTCCCGGCTCCCGCCCATCCCCGCCCCGCTAAGGAAACCGCACTCCGCATATGCCCGAGCGTACGCCTAACCTTTACGCAGCGAATACGGCTTTTCACAAAGAGGTACGCAACCAGCCAGAAGGGTGGGGGCGCACGATGACGAATGCGCCGGTCGCGCGCCTGGCACTTCGGGTCGCGGACATACCGCGGACAGCCCGGGCCACCTGCGAGAACGGCCGGAGCGCAGCGGCCGGCCCAGGCCCCGACAGAGGCCGTGCAGACGTCAACTATCGCAAGGGTGTGCGCTACTTCACGGGCAGGTGGTACGCGGCGCGGTACCGGTCGGCCGGGATGACGACGTCGGCGGTCTCCACCGGGCGGCCCGAGGCGTAGTACGTCCGCTGGATCACCAGGACCACATGGCCGGGGACACCGCCCAGGGTGAGCAGTTCCTCGGCGAGGCCGGGGCGGGCGCCGACCTCCTCGGTGACGTTGTCCACGATGACGTCGATGGCCCGCATCCGCTCGACCACGCCCATGCCCCCGAGGGGGCCCTCCTCGGGAAGCATCACCGGGGTGCGGCCGGTGACGGCGAGGGGCTCCCAGGAGGTGGAGAGCATCATCGGCTCGCCCGCGTCCCGGAACAGGTACCGGGTACGCATCACCCGGTCGCCGACGTGGATGCCGAGCCGGTCGGCGATCACGGCGCCGGCCTCGGCCTGTTCGCTGCTGGACTCCCAGGTGCCGCGCGCGGCCGCCTCGGTCTGCTCCTGCCGGAACGGGGTGGCGCCGCCGACCGGGCGGAACCCGGAGCGGGCCACCCGCCGGGGCACCGGCCGCTCCCGCACATAGGTCCCGGAGCCGGAGCGGCCCTCGACCAGCCCCTCGGCCATCAGCACCTTGCGGGCCTCCAGGGCGACGGTGTCGGAGACGCCGTACTCCTCGCGGATGCGGGCCTGGGAGGGGAGCCGGGTGTGCGGGGGCAGCGAACCGTCGACGATCTTCTTACGGAGATCACCCGCGACACGCAGATACGCCGGCTGCTCACCGAAAGTCACTGGCCGCTCCCATCAGGTTGTACAGACAGCAACAGCCTGGCAACCCTGGGTTCCACCACGCAAGCAAAGGCCAGAGAATCACTCGATGTGATGACATGTGACTGGGGAAGGCTTTACGCAGGCACTTTCTCCCCGCTATGACCGCGGTCACACCTGCATACCGGAGCCACTTCCTCCGCTGCCGGAGCCGCTGTCTCCGTCGTCGTACGCGGGCGGGACGGTGGTGAGGCCCAGAGCATCGCGTACGGTCACCGTGCGGTGCGGGTCGATCAGCTTGTACCCCTTGTCGTAGTGCGCGTAGAAGGTATCGACGTCCGACGCCTTGGCGGCCTTCGCCCACTCCGTACGCGCCTTGTCGAGGTCGGCGGCGAGGGCGAGGACCGGCTTCCTGGTGCCCGCGGTCCACTCGTACGAGCGCAGCAGCGCCGACTCCTTGCCGAGCGCCGTGGCCACCCGGCCCGCCCACGCCCTGTTCCCGGGCAGGTCGTCCTCGACGTACTCGGTGTCCGGTGCGGTGTCCAGGGCCGTGTTCAGGACGTGCGCGGACTTGAGGTAGGCGACCTGTTCGGGGGCGTAGGAGTCGGCGTCCTGGTGGTAGGAGTCGGTGAGCTTGTCACCGTCGGTGGCACTGCCGAAGGCGCAGACGACACTGCGGTCCCCGGCCGCCCAACTGTCCTCGCTGGGCGTGAAGTAGTACACGGCGACGTCGTCGGGGACCGCCCAGACGTCGAAGGCGTAGGTGTCCTCCAGGCCGTAGCAGCGGTGGTCCGCGGAGTCGCCGACCGAGTCGTCGCCCGGGTAGTCGGTGCCCTTGAGGTCGTAGGTGGCGAAGACCTCGCCGTCGTGCGCGTCGTCGCAGGTGACGTGCGTGACGTCGGTGACCAGGTCGCCGGTGAGGGTGCCGTCGGGGGTGTCGAAGCAGTCGCCGGTGGACAGCGAGAGGCTGGAGCTTTCGGCGGCGCCCTCCTTAACGCCTTCCCAGAAGTCGCCGGCGCCGCCGGTGGCGAGCAGCAGCACCCACAGGGCCAGCCCGAGCCCCGAGAACACCGACCCGACGACCGCCATCGCCCTGCCGCGCTCACCGCGCCTGCGGATCTGGCTCAGCGCGACCAGTCCCAGCGCCAGCCCCACCCCCGGCAGGCAGCACAGCAGCCCGAGCACGAGGGAGGCGATGGCGAGGCCGTTGACGGGCGCCGGGACCGCGTAGGGGCTGTAGCCCTGGCCCCAGGGCTGGTACGGCGAGGGATACGGCGGCTGCTGTCCGTACGGTCCCTGCGGGTACTGCGGGTACTGCGGCAGGCCCGTCTGGGGCGGCTGGTACGGCCCTTGTGGCTGCTGGGGGCCGGGAGGCGGAGGTATGGACACCGGTACCGTGCTCCTGAGGGGGCGTCTGGCCGCGTGAAACGGACGGCTGAACTGACGTACGACTGCGCGCATCGTAAGCGCGCCGTGAACGGGGGCGGAATGAGGGTGGACAGAGCGGTCGTGCGCGCGGTGAACGCGCTGACCACCCGCTGGGCGACCACCGCGGAGGACGGCACGGTGTTCTCGGCGGCCGGGGTGTGGCCGCTGCTGGCGTTTCTGGCGGACAGGGCGCACGGGCGGGCGCGGGCCGAACTGGCGGCGGCGCTGGGCCTGCCGGCCGGGGAAGCGGCCGGTGCCGCGCGGGAGTTGCTCGGCGCGATGGCCGGCGCGGAAGGCCTGGACACCGCGCTGGGCGTGTGGACGAAGCGGACCCTGGAGCTGCGGGAGGGCTGGGCGGCCGGGCTGCCCGCCGACGCGCACGGGGTGCTGACCGGGGACGAGCCGGTGGACCGCGAGGCACTGGACGCCTGGGCCGCGCGGCGCACGGGCGGCCTCGTGGACCGGATGCCGGTCGCCCTCGACAAGGACACGGAGCTGGTCCTGGCGAGCGCGCTGGCGATGCGCACCCGCTGGTTGGCGCCGTTCGACGAGGTGGCGCTGGAGACGGCGTACGAGCCCTGGGCGGCCACCGAGCGGCTCGGCCTGCGGCGCTCCAGCGCGCTGCTCGACCGGATCGGCGTGGCGGACACCGCGGACGGGTTCGTCACCGAGCTGAAGGTGCTGGGCGGCAACGCCCTCGACGTCCATCTGCTCCTCGGCGAGGAGCGGATGACGCCGGGACAGGTACTGGGGGCCGGCGTCGGCATCCGCCGGCCCCGCGCCCGAGCGGCGTTACGTCACCACCCGGATCGACGCCCGCTTCGACCGCCCCTTCGGCTTCCTCGCCCTGCACCGGCACTCCCGGCTCGTCCTCGCGGCGGGCTGGGTCACGGATCCCCTGCCCTTCCCCGAGTACTCCTGGGAGGACGACGAATGAACAACACCGTCAACACCGTCAGCGCCGTCAACGCGCTCACCGCACGCTGGGCGCAGCGGACCAGACAGGGCACGGTCTTCTCGGCCGCCGGTGTCTGGCCGCTGCTGGCCCTCCTCGCCGACGGCGCCACCGGCCGCGCCCGAGACGAACTGACCCAGGCCGTGGGACTGCAAGCGGACCAAGCGGCCGCAGGTGCACGGGAGTTACTCGGCGGGCTCGACTCGACGCACGGTGTCGGGGCGGCCCTGGGACTGTGGACCGACCGTGCGCTGGAGCTGCGCGCCCAGTGGGCGGCGGGGCTGCCCGCCGGCGCGCACGGGGTGCTCGGCGCCGACCCCGCGGCCTCCCAGGAGGCGCTGGACGCCTGGGCGGTCAGGCAAACCGAGGGGCTGGTCGGGCGGATGCCGGTCAAGCTGACCGAGGGCGCCCGGATGGTGCTGGCGACCGCGCTGGCCCTGCACACGGACTGGCGGCAGCCGTTCCGGGAGACCGTGCTGCGGCCCGGCTCCGGGCCCTGGCAGGGCCGTACGCTGGCCGGTCTGCAGCGCAGCAGTGTCCGCACGGACCGGATCGGGGTGACCGCCGGACCGGACGGGCACGTCACCACGCTGAAAGTCCTCGGCGGCAACGCCCTCGACGTCCATCTGCTCCTGGGCGAGGAGGGGATGGCGCCCGGGCAGGTGCTGCACACCGGCATCGGCGTCCTGGAGCGCGCCCTGCCGGTGACCACCGGCGGTCAGCTCCCCTACGGGCCGGCGGGTCCCGGGGTGACCGTGGAGCGGCTGCCGTCGGCCACCCCGGACCCCGTGCTGCTGGATGTGACGACCGTCGGCTTCGAGGTGCGCGCCGACCACGATCTGCTGCAACTGCACGGTCTGTTCGGGCTCTCCACGGCCGCCGACGCCCGCGAGGGGCACTTCCCCGGCATCAGCGACGCGCCGCTGGCCATCGGGGCGGCCGGGCAGTCCGCGGTCGCGGAGTTCGGCCCGCTGGGCTTCCGGGCCGCCGCGATGACGGCCGTGCTGGCGGCGCCGGGCGGCGGCCCGCCGCAGTACCGGCACGAGTCGACCGTCGTCCGGGCCGCCTTCGACCGCCCGTTCGGCTTCCTCGCCGTGCACCGGGAGACGCGGCTGGTGCTGGCGGCGGGCTGGGTCACGGAGCCGGCGGGCGGCGCCGGCTAGCCGAAGCCGGTACCGCTGCCGGAGCCCCGTCCAGGACGGCGTCAGACGGCGGGCGATACCCGGCCCCCGGTCACCCGCAGCCTGATCGTGCGTGCCTCGGCGCGCAGCGCGAACTCGGGCCACACGTCCGGTCCGCAGGCCCGGGAGCCGAGGCCGTGCTGGGCCGCGTCGATGA
The DNA here is from genome assembly GCF_055567535.1 of Streptomyces sp. NPDC026538. Lineage (NCBI taxonomy): Bacteria > Bacillati > Actinomycetota > Actinomycetes > Kitasatosporales > Streptomycetaceae > Streptomyces > Streptomyces sp. NPDC026538. The sequence continues at coordinate 420,766 of NZ_JBVHQG010000005.1, read as the reverse complement.
TCAGGTGGCTGGTGGTGGACTCCGGGAGTTCGAAGGGGTGGGCGGCCCGGGCGAGCTGCTGGGGGGTGTGGCGGGCCAGGGTGAAGCCGGGGCGCCGTCCCCGGGTGTCGGGGAGCGCCGTCAGGTGCAGTACCTCGGTGTCGGCGCTGGTCAGCGTGAGGTGGCGGAGCCGGGAGCGGTGGCCGGTCTCCTGGGGGCGGGCGTAGCCGGCCGCGAGGTCCGCGACGGCGGCGGAGAAGCGGCCGGTGCGGGCCGCGCGGAGGCTGTCGGGGTAGGACTCGTGCGGGCCCAGGCCGAACCAGTCGGCGCCGTCCACCGGGGCCGTCGCGTCGGGCAGTTCGAAGCGCACCCCGATCCGCGGCCACACCGTCGTCCAGCCGCGCGAGGGCTCGATGTCCACGCGCAGTTCCAGCTCGCCGTCCTCGACGGACCACACGGTCTCCACCGTCACCGACAGCGCGGAGTGCGCGGCGGAGACCCGGTCGACGGTGCGCAGGGCGTCCGTGGCCTCTTCCACGGTGACCCGCCGTGCGGTGAGGCGGTCGAGTCCGTCCCGGCGCCACAGGTCGGCGCTGGACACGTCGGCGGCGCTGTCGTCGCTGCCCTCCAGCCGGTCGGAGGTGCCCTCGTCGTTGTCGGTCGGGGCGCGGAACAGTTCCAGCCGCGGGCCGCTCACCGGCCGACCGGCGAGGCGGGTGAGGGAGCCGCCGGTGAACTCGGCGATGCCGAGGGCGAGGGTGCCCGCGGCCGGCCGCCAGCCGGTCCGGCGCCGGACTGCGGGCACCGGGCGGGGTGTCGAGCGGTCCAGCTGGGCGGTCGCGATCTGGTGCCCCTCGGGTGCCCAGGCCGTCTCCGCCGCCAGTACCGCCTCGACCGTCAGCCAGGTCTCGGCGTCCGGTGCGACCGGGACCTGCGGCAGCGGCACCCGCTCCGACTCGCCCGCCGCCACCGCCGGGACCTTCAGGTCCCCGGACGCCACGAGGGTGCCGTCGTGCTCGACGCGCCAGCAAAAGCGCAGGTCGGAGGTGTCCGCGGAGTGCCGCAGGTTGGTGATCGCGAGCCGGTCGCCGTCGAAGGCGAAGCGGATCGGCTGCACCACGGCCTTGAACTCGTGGAGGCCGGGTGTCGGCACGTCGTCGCTCAGCACCATGCCGTCCATGACGAAGTTGCCGTCGTGCACGACCTCGCCGAAGTCGCCGCCGTAGGCGTAGTACGGCGTCCCCGCCGGGGTCCTGGCCAGGATGCCGTGGTCGCGCCACTCCCAGACGAAGCCGCCGTGCAGCCGGGGGTGCCGGTGCACCAGTTCCTCGTACTGGTCGAGGGCGCCGGGTCCGTTGCCCATCGCGTGGGCGTACTCGCACAGCAGGAACGGCCTGGTGCGCTGCCGGGCGCCCTGGGCGGGGGTGCAGCCGAGCAGCGGGGCGCGGGAGCCGTCCGTGCCGATCTGCTCGGTCTCCGTGACGGTCGCGTACATGCGCGAGTAGACGTCGGTGTACTCGCCGGTGTAGTCGCCCTCGTAGTGCACGGGACGCTCGGGGTCACGGGCGTGCACCCAGGCCGACATGGCGGCGAGGTTGGCGCCGGTGCCGGCCTCGTTGCCGAGCGACCACATCACGACGCCGGGGTGGTTCTTGTCGCGCTCGACGGTGCGCTCGATGCGGTCGAGGCAGGCCGCGCGCCAGGCCGGGTCGTCGGTGGGGTTGCCGGTCCAGCCGACGTGGTCGAAGCCGTGGGTCTCCAGGTCGCATTCGAGGACGACCCAGAAGCCGAGTTCGTCGGCGAGGTCGAGCAGCCGGGGGTGCGGCGGGTAGTGGCTGGTGCGGATGGCGTTCACGTTGAACCGCTTCATCCGGGCCAGGTCCTCGCGGGCGTGCGCCTCGTCGAAGACCCGGCCGCGCTCGGGGTGGGCCTCGTGCCGGTTCATGCCGTGGAAGACCACCCGGCGGCCGTTGACCAGGAAGCGGTCACCGCGTATCTCGACGGTGCGGAAGCCCACCCGCAGGGCTATGGTCTCGGCCGCCGACGACACGGTGACGTCGTACAGCCGGGGCTCCTCGGCCGACCACGGCTGCACGCCCGGGACGTCGAGGGGCGTCACGTCGGCCGCCGTCTCCCAGACCCGCTCGACGCCGAGTTCGGGGATGCGCAGGGTGACGGGGAAGGCCGCGGCGTCGGCGGTGATCTCGGGGTCGATCCGGCCGTGTCCGTCGGCGTAGCCGGGGCGCAGCCAGACGTCCTCGACGCCGCCGGCCGGCCGGGCGAGCAGGGTGACGTCCCGGAAGATGCCCGGCAGCCACCACTGGTCCTGGTCCTCCAGGTAGCTGGCCGCGGACCACTGGTGCACCCGGACGGCGACGACGTTGTCACCGGGGCGGACCGCGGACGTCACGTCGAACTCGTGGGCCAGCCGGCTGCCGCTCGCGCTGCCGATCTCGACGCCGTTCACCCACACCTTGAACAGCGACTCCACCCCGTCGAAGCGCAGCAGCACCCGCTCGGCGTCCGACCAGCCGTCGGGGAGCCCGAAGTGGCGGCGGTAGTCGCCGGTGGGGTTCTCGTCGGGGACGTGCGGCGGGTCGATCGGGAACGGGAACTGGATGTTGGTGTAGATCGGCCGGCCGTGGGCGCCGTCACCCTCCAGCACCCAGTGCGCGGGCACCGGGATGCCGTCCCAGCCGTGGTCGTCGAAGTCCTCGGCCGCGAACTCCTCGGCGACGGCCGCCGTCGGCGACAGCCGGAAACGCCAGTTCCCGTTCAGCGAGAGGGCGGGGGCGTCGGAGTGCAGCCACGAGCGGGCCGGGCGCAGGGCGCCACGCCACGGGGCGGTGTCCGATACGTACGCGGAGTGCTCGGAGGGCAAGAGTTCACAACTTTCTTTGTATCGGGGGTGGTGGCTAGCGCAGGACGACGGTGCGGATCTCCCAGGGGCCGAGGACGAGTTCGAGCCCGTCCCCGGTCACCGGCTCCGCGGCGATCGGCCGGCCGAGCAGGTCGACGGTCGTGGCCTCGGTGAAGGCGCCGGTCACCCGGACGGCGGCCGCGGTGTCGCGCAGGGCGGCCAGCCGGACCTCGGTGCCGGGCCCGTGCTCGGGGTCGGTGACCCGGCGGACGCTGGACACCTGGACGTCCTGGCCGTCGACCCGCACCCCGGTCGCGTCCGGGGGCAGCGGGCCGCCGCCGGTCGCGGTCCCGCGGGCGACCAGGACGTCGGCCCGGAACTCCTCGGCCAGCGCGACCGCGTCCGCGTCCTGCCAGCCGCTCGCCGAGGGCAGCACGGCGAACCGGTTCTCGATGCGCATGCCGAGGTCCTGCGCGCCGGGGACGGGGATCTCGCTCGCCGCGGGTTCGTCGCGCAGGGGGTGGAGGTTGACGCTGATCGAGCCGATGGCGCGCAGCAGGGTGAGGGCGAGGGCGGAGCCGTCGTCGACGAGTTCGTACTCGGCGGAGTGGTCGAGCAGCACGGTGGCCGGGCCAGCCGACACGAAGGAGCTCGCGGGGAAGGTCGGCAGGGGGTACTCGCCCCAGCCGCCCTCGGCGGTCAGTCCGCGCTCGGTGACGGCGAACTGCCCGGCCGCCGCGGAGCTGGTGACGGGTTCGGGCAGCGGCACGTGGAAGCGCAGCCGGTGATCGGCGCTCTGGTTGAGGAACGCGGTGGCGATCCGGACGAACGGCTCGCCCGCGCGGACCTCCACCACCATGTCCACGGGGGTCGGGACGGTACGGCCGTCGCGCCGGTCCCGGTCGCCGTCGGCGAGCGCGGCCGGCCAGTCGTAGACGCGGGTGACGCGCAGCCGGGCCCGCAGCGGGCCCTGGTCGAGGAGTTCGACGCCGACCCGGGCCGGCTCGGAGACGAGGACGTCCCGCGCCGGCGGGGCGTAGTTGTAGCTGTCGCCCCGGTCGCCGCCGTCGACCAGGCGGCCGACTCCGGACAGGACGGTGCCGTCGGGTCCGGTCACCTCCAGGGTGCCGTCGGCGGCCACCGTGACCTCGACCAGACCGTTGGAGAGGCGGTCGGGTGCCGCCGTCACCGGCTGCGCCGCCGAGGAGGTGGGCCGGTCGGCCGGCTCGACCCGGAAGGCGGCCAGTCCGCCGGCGGGGACGGGCACGGCCACCAGCGCGGTGGCCCGGGCCTGTGCCAGGGTCCGTACCCGCCACTCCCCCGGGTGCGCGGCCGCCGCGGCGGCGACCTCGCCGCGCAGGGTCATCAGGTCGAAGGGTCCGGCCGGCGCCTCGGCGAGGTGGAAGACCAGGGAGTTCGGGGTGAGTTCGTAGCTGTCGATGAGCAGGCCGAACAGCTCGCGGCGGTGGATCCGGCGCAGCACGCGTTCGAGCTGTGAGGCGTCGTGCCGCTCGTCGCTGAGGACGGTGGGTGCCTCGGAGACCAGCTGGACGGGGTGCGCGGAGCCGTCGGCGGTGGTCGCGACCAGCGTGCGCCCTTCCGGTGCGGCCACGACGTCCACCTCGACCAGCGCGGTACGGGGTACGGGCAGCGGGTTGGCGACCAGGTGGCCGTCGCTCGGGACCAGGGCGGCGGGCTCGGCGAGGGCCGCGTCCCGGACCGCCCGGGCGGTCTGCGTGGCCTCGGCGAGGCGGGCGGCGACCTGGTCGCAGGTCTCGTCGGTGCCGGATCCGACCACCGAGTCGTGGGCGGTCGACTCGATGATCTTGTGCCAGGCGAGGGCGAGGAAGTGCGACTCGTCGCGCCGGGACCACAGGGCGTTCATCCGCTCGGCGTGGTCGACGGTCCGCTCGGCGAGGGCCATCCGCTGCTTGAGCCCGAGCCGCACGGACAGCACGCCCGGCAGGATGTTGCCCCGGACATGGCTGCGCAGTTCACCGGTGACGACGGCGGTCACCTCGTCCCGGACGTGCTTGCGGAGGTACTCGTCGAGCGTGCCGACGGTGATCGGCCGCTGCTCGCCGGAGGCCCGGCGCAGCCAGTCCCCCAGCTTCGGGTCGGGCGCGTTGTGGTCGGTGCCGGCCATGGCGAGGAGCGGGTCTGCGCCCCACCGTCCGGCGGTCAGCTCGGCGTACTCGGCGAGTGCCTGCCGGATCCGGTCGGGTACCAGCAGGACGTCGAGTCCGTTGTCGTACCCGTCGAAGAGGAACTCGGTGCGGACCTCGGAGCCGTCGGGGGCGCGCCAGCGGAAGGCGTGGCCGTCGACCGAGCCGGGCACCCCGCGCCACAGGGCGGCGTGCTCGATGCCGGCGCGGGCCAGGATCTGCGGCATCTGCGCCACATGGCCGAACATGTCCGGAAGGTAGCCGATGGGCATGGCCCCGCCGAGGCGCTCCGCGGCCGCCCACCCCATCTGGAGGTTGCGGACGATGGTCTCGCCGGAGCAGAGGAACTCGTCGAGCAGGATCAGCCAGGGTCCGACGGCCAGCCGGCCCTCGCGGACCAGGGCGGCGACCCGGTCGCGGTTCTCCGGGCGCATCTCCAGGTAGTCCTCGACCGCGGCCATCTGCCCGTCGACGGTGAACCGGAAGTCCGGGTCGGCGTCGGCGGTCGCCAGCACGGTGTCGAGGGCGGTGACGAGGCGGTGCCGGAACACCTGGAACGGCTCGTACCACTCCCGGTCCCAGTGGAAGTGGGGCACGAAGACGGCGGAGTCGGGCATGACGTGGGGCACCTTCCGGGTGGTCACTTGAGGGAGCCGGCGGCGAGACCGGTCCGCCAGAAGCGCTGGAGCAGGATGAACACGATGATCACGGGCACGATCGAGACCAGTGAGCCGGTGATGATGGACTGCTGGAGCGCCGGGGCGCGGGCGGTCTGGCCGTTCCACTCGTACAGGCCGAGGGTGATCGGGAAGAGGGACTCCTTCTGCAGCATCACCATCGGCAGGAAGAAGTTGTTCCAGATGGCCACGAACTGGAACAGGAAGATGGTCACCAGGGCCGGTGTCATCAGCCGGAAGGCCACCGAGAAGAAGGTCCGGAACTCACCGGCGCCGTCCAGCCGCGCCGACTCGATCAGCTCCTGCGGGACGGCCGCGTTGGCGAAGATCCGCGCCAGATAGACGCCGAACGGGCTGACGATGCTCGGCAGGAACACCGCGAAGTAGGTGTTGACCAGCCCGGTCGCCGAGAACAGCAGGAACAGCGGCAGGGCGAGCGCGGTGGTGGGCACCAGGACCCCGCCGAGGATGACGGAGAACAGGAACTCCCGGCCGCGGAACCGGAACTTGGCGAGGGCGTAGCCGCACAGCGCGGAGATCAGGGTGCCGACGGCCGCGCCCAGCACCGCGTAGATGACGGTGTTCAGGGCCCAGCGGCCGAAGATGCCGTCGCTGCGGGTGAACAGGACACGCAGGTTGTCGAACAGGTTGAAGTGCGAGAACGCCAGCCCGTTGGTGGTGGCGAGGTCGCCCTGCGGCTTGGTCGCCGCGACGACCAGGAAGTAGACCGGCAGCAGGAAGTAGACGGCCAGGAGCAGCATCAGGCCCATGGCGGCGGTCCGGCTGACGCGGCTCTCTTTGATCACGGAGGGTTGGTTGCTCACAGGCCGGCCTTCTTCGAGGTCAGTCGCATGAACCCGAAGCTCAAGACGAAGGTGATGACAGCGATGACGACGGAGATGGCCGCGGCCTGCTGGTAGTTGTTCCCGGAGGCCACCGTGTAGGCGAGCATGTTCGGGGTGAACGTGCTGGAGATGTTCGAGGAGATCTGCCGCAGCACGGCCGGCTCGGCGTACAGCTGGAGCGTGCCGATGATCGAGAACACCGTGGTCAGGACGATCGACGGGGCGATGATCGGGACCTTGACCCGCCAGGCGATCGTCCAGTTGGAAGCGCCGTCGATCTTCGCGGCCTCGTAGAGCTCCTGCGGGATCGACTGGAGCGCCGAGAACATGATCAGCATGTTGTAGCCGGTCCACAACCAGGTGGAGACGTTCGCGGCCGACCACAGCACGGCACCCGGGCCCAGGAAGTCGGGGTGCAGCCCGACGCTGTTCAGCAGGTCGACGACGGGGCTGAGCTGCGGCGAGTAGAGGTACGACCACATGATCGCGGCGATCACCCCGGGCACCGCGTACGGCATGAACGCGGTGATCCGGAAGAACGCCTTGGCCTTCAGCAGCGGGGTGTCCAGGAGCAGCGAGATGGTCAGCGCGACGAACAGCATGACCGGCACCTGCACGATGCCGAACAGGCCGATCCGGCCGATGCTGGACCAGAACTCGGTGTTCTGGAAGACCTGGACGTACTGGTCGAAGCCGCCGAAGGTCGTGTACGAGGTGCCGTACTGCCCTCCGCTGCGGCGCACCACGCGGAAGCTCTGCCAGAGCGCGTAGCAGACCGGCACCAGGTAGAAGAGCAGGAACGGCAGGAAGAACGGGGTGACGAAGGCGGCGATGGTGCCCAGCCGGGGGCCGCCGCCGTCGAGACGACGGCGGCGGCCCCCGGTCGGCAGCACCGCGCCGGTCGGGCGGGGCGCGATGTCGGTCATACGGCGGTCACTTGCCCGCCTCGGCCGGAATGGCCTGGTCCTTCATCGACTTCAGCGCGGCGGCCTGGGCGGCCGCGAGGGCGTCGGTGAGGGTGCCGTCGCCGGCCGCGGCCTTGGCCATCGCGTCCTGGAGCGCCAGGTTCACCGTCTTCTGGGTGGGGCCCCAGCTGAAGCTGGTGTCGATCTTCTTGGACGAGTCGGCGAAGACGTCGAAGATCTTCTCGTTGTTGTAGTACGGCACGCCCTTGGACAGCGCGGGCAGCTTCAGCCCGGCGTCGGCGGCCGGGTAGAGGCCGCCCAGCTCGTTCTCCATCGCCAGCGCCTGCGGGTCGCTGTTCAGCCAGGTGTTGAACTCGACCGACTCGTAGAGGTGCTTGCTGCCCTTCATGAACGCGACGGTCGAGCCGCCCCAGTCACCGGAGGAGCCGTTGGTGCCCCAGGTCGGCATCGGGACGATCGACCACTTGCCCGACTGCTTGGGCAGGTTGTCGCGGAACATGCTGTAGCCCCAGGCGGCGCCCACATAACTGGCGATCTGGTCCTTCTGGTACGCCGCGTACATCTGCGTCGACCCGTTGGCGAGGTCGGTGCGCACCAGCTTCCCGGAGATCAGCTTCTGCCAGTAGTCCGCGACCTGCTTGCTCTGCGCCGACTCGACGCTGACCTGCCACTTGTCGCCGGAGTAGCCGTACATCTTGGCGTCGTTCTGCCAGAGGAGCCCGTTGAACCACTCGGCGTTGTTCGGGTCGAAGAACGTGATGTCGAGGTTGGGGTCCGCCTTGTGCAGCTTCTCGGCCGCGGTGGCGTACTCGTCCCAGGTCTTGGGGACGGCGACGTCGTACTTCTTGAAGATGTCGGTGCGCACGAACAGGGCCATGGGGCCGGTGTCCTGCGGGAGGGCGAACACCCCGGTGTTGCCGAAACTGGTCTGCGACCAGGTCCAGGGCACGAACTTCGACTTGGCCGCGGTGGCCGCCTTGCAGGCGGAGGCGTCCACGAAGGCGTTCTGGGTGCGCAGGTTGGGCAGTTCGTCGTAGCCGACCTGGGCGAGGTCCGGCGCCTTGCCCGCCTTGAGGGCGTTGCCGAGGGTGCCGTACTGGTCGTTGGAGATGTTCTTGGTCTCGACCTGGACGTCGGGGTGCTGCTTGTTCCACAGGGCGACGACCTTGTCCATGCCCGGAACGGTGTTCCAGTACTGGAGGGTGACCTTGCCCTTCGCCGGTGCGCAGGACGAGGCGGAGGCCGCCTTGTCCGACGTACCGGACGAGGAACATCCGGCGAGTACGACGATGCCCGCTGTGGCGGCCGCGGCGGCGAGGCGGGTGCGTGTGGCTGTGCTGGTCATGTCTTCCGTTCCAGAGAACGCCTGGCGAAGGTCGGCAGGCGGGTCGACGTTGACACCTGGAGGCGGATGCCTTCTGGTTGGAATCAGGTTCCGTGAGCGGTAACGTGAGCGCTCACGGGAGCGGTAACGGGAAGTGATTGGGAGTGTGGGCTCCGGTCCGCCGGAGTGTCAAGGCTCAAGACGTCGGACCCGGCATACTCGGTGTCCCTGCGACGCGGTCGCGTCGGCAACTGCACGGAGGTGAGAGATGGCGCCGTCGGGGACCGGACCCCGCAGGGTGACGATCGACGATGTGGCCGAGGCCGCGGGTGTGTCCCGGCAGACCGTGTCACGCGCGCTCAACGACAAGGGCGAGATCGGCGTCTCCACCAAGCAGCGCGTCCTGGACGCCGCCCTCGAACTGGGCTACCGGCCGAGCCGGTTCGCCCGGGGGCTGGTCCGGCAGGACACGATCAGCGTCGGACTGGTGATCCCCGATCTGCTCAACCCGTTCTTCACCGAGGTCGCCGCCGCCGCGCTGGACGCGGCCCGGGGCCGCGGCTGGCACGTCGTGGTGTACGACACCGGCGACCGCGTCGAGGAGGAGCAGGGCACCCTGGAGGTGATCGCCTCGCAGGTGGACGCCGTGGTGGGCTATCTGAGCCTGCCGGAGGACGAGATCGCGCGGCTCACCCGTGGGCTGCCCGTCGTCCTCATCGACCGGAAGAGCCCCACCGAGCGGTTCAGTTCGATCCGGATCGACGGCGAGGCGGGCGTATACGCGGCGATACGCCACCTGATGGAGGCCGGGCACCGGCACATCGGCATGCTGGACCACGCGGAACGCTCCGAGCCCAGCGTCCGGCACGAGTGGTTCGACACCGCGATGTCCGCGTGCGCGCTGGACTCCGGTTCGGTGGCCCGCGCCGACCAGAGCGTGGACGGCGGGGAGCGCGCGCTCCAGGAACTCCTGGCCCGGCACCCGCACCTGACCGCCGTGTTCACGTTCAACGACATCATCGCCTTCGGAGCGTTGCGCGCCGCCCGCCGGCTCGGCCGCCAGGTCCCCGGGGATCTCGCCGTGCTGGGTTTCGACGGCCTCGGCCTGGGCACCCTCGTCGAGCCGGCGCTGACCACGGTGGCCCTGGACACCCGCCGCCTCGGCGCGCTCGCCGTCGAACAGACGGCCAGACTCCTGACCGGAGCCGCTCCGCTGCGCCCCGACGAACTGACGGTGGGGGCGCAACTGCGGCTGCGCGAGTCGGCGTAGCCGGCGCCGGGAACAACGGCTGGGTGAGGCGGCGTCACCGGCGGGCCGGTCGCGCGGGCTCGGTGGCCTGCCTCGGGTCCGCCGTGCCCGGGCGCGCCGCCTGTGCGCGGCCCGTTGTCCCGGTGGCACCGGCGGAGCGGTCGGCCCCTCTCAGGGCGGCGGTGGGTTCCCGGGCACGGTCGCCGTGCTCAGGCTCCTTCCTCGGACCCGCGGGCGCGGCGGTTGCGCCAGCGGGTCACCAGCCACAGGACGTTGATCCCGCCCAGGGTGACCAGCACGGCCGCCGAGTCGGCGTTGCGCGCGAGACCGTGGTCCGGGCCCAGCCCGCGGACCGCGCGGACCAGCAGGGTGAGGTCGGCGGGAAGGGTGACGGCGGCCATGAACGCCAGGCAGGCCACCGTGCCGGCCACGAGGACGACGCTGTAGAGGCGGACGGCGCGGCGCTCGTGCGGCGGGAGCCGGGTGCTCGGGTCACCGGCCGCGGCGGGGTGGGGAGCGCCGGAGCGGGCGACGCCGAGGTGGGTGGCGCGCAGGAGCCGTCGGAACCGGTAGCGGGCGTAGGCCAGTCCGTCGCCGTACAGATTCCGGCAGCCGGTGACGTCCTGGAGGACGAAGTAGAGGTCGGTGCGCGTGAACACCATGCACTGGAAGGGCAGCGGCAGCAGGGCCAGCAGCAGGGCGGCGGCGAGTAGCCGGTGGGCCGTCGTCCCGGTGGGCGTCAGGGCGAGGACCAGCACCAGGGCCGAGGCCACGGACAGGTTGAGGGCGATGCCCGCCAGGTAGGCCGTCAGCCGGTGGCGGCGGGGCGCGAGCTCGATGCCGCTGATGTCGGTCTGCATGACGAGGAACTGCAGCCGGGTGCCCAGCCGCATCCTCCCCGGCACACCCGCGGCCCGGGCGGTGACCAGATGCGCCAGCTCGTGGGCGAACAGCAGCGCCCACCCGGCCGCCGCCCCGGTGAGCAGGACCAGGCTGCCGTGCGGGCTCCACAGCAGGTCTCGGTAGCCGGGGACCAGGTCGGGACGGCGGACCAGGACGGCGACGGCGGCCGTCAGCAGTACCGCGACGAGCACCGCGAGCCCCGGGTGCAGGGCGAGCCGGACGGCGCGGGGCCGCAGCCACGGCAGTGACGCGCGCGGCGGCACGGCGTCCGCGACCGGGCGGTCCCCGATCCGTGCCACGAAACCCAGGGCGGCCAGGTCCCTGACGAAGTCCGCGATGTCGAGTTCCTCGCCGGTCTCCTCGCGCAGCAGCTCCGCCGTGCGGGCCACGGTCAGTCCCCGGCCGAGGAGTTCCACCGCCCGGGCCCCGGCCGCGGGCAGGGCGACGAAGGTCCGGGTGGCCATGCGGCCCACGATCCACTCGTCCCGGTCCCGCCGTATCCCGAGGTCGTGCAGCAGGACCCGGGTCGACGGCTCGATCCGGGGCCGGTCCATCGCCGCGGTCTCCGTCACGCGAGCTCCCCGGCCGGCCGGGCCGCGCCGCAGGCGGGGCAGTCGGGGCGGCGCTCCGAGCGCTGCATGACGGGGTCGCCGGGCAGCATGAGGTTGAGGCCGAACCGGCATCCGGGCTCGACCGGCGGGATCCCGCACAGCAGCATCAGCGCGGCATGGGCCAGCAGGCTGCCGGACAGGCCCGCGGTCACCGCGTTGACCGGGTTCCACGGCATCCGGGGTGAGGCGACCTCCTCGTCCTGGCCGGGCGCGAGCCGCAGATCGCGCCGCTCGATCTCGGCGCTGCGCAGACACTCCCAGCACGCACCCCGGCCGGGCGTGAACACCCCGACGCTGACCAGCGGACCCCGGTATCCGGCCTCGGCCCACGACGTGCCGGTGGCCAGACAGACCTCGTTGGCCCACCTGCGGATCACCGCGGGGCGGTCGGCGGCCAGCAGCAGCACGTCGTACTTCGCGTCGCCGTCGGAGGCCGTGGTCAGCAGTTCTTCGAGGTCCGTCGGCCCGTGCACCTCCCGGCGTTCGCCCGTGACCGTCGCGTCCGAGTTCAGGGCGTGCAGTGCCGCCAGCGCCGCGTCGATCTTCGGCGTGCCGAGGTCGCGCTCGCCGAAGAGGGTCTGCCGGTTGAGGTTGGACAGTTCGACGACGTCCGGTTCGACGCAGTGCAGCCGGCCCACCCCGGAGGCCACCAGGTCCCGCGCGGCGGCCCCGCCGGTTCCGCCGACGCCGACCAGCAGCACCCGGGCCCGGCGCAGCCGCAGCTGCGGCTCCCAGGCGCTCTCCCGGGGCCGGAGGTCCATCCAGCGCAGCAGGGTCATGCCCCTGCCGTACCGCTCGCGCTCCCGCTCGGACAGCTCCGCCGGCGGCGCGACACCGGCGTCCTCCACATACCCGGCCAGGGTCAGGTCCGTGATCGCCTGGGCGATGTCCGGGTCCGGCAGCCGCAGTCCCGGATGGCGGCGGGACACCTCGGCGACGATGTCCGCCGCGCTCCGGGTGCCGTCCATGGTCTCGACCAGCGTCCACACCCAGCCGTCGGGATCCGTGACCTCGGCCCCGATGCCGTGTACGACACTCCCGATCCGCACATGGCCGTCGACGGTCCGGTAGGCCCGGTGTTCCGGCTTGATCCGAGGCCGCCGCATCGCGGGTACCGTCATCTTCGCGCCAATCTCCTGAGCCTCAACTCGCGAGTGGACCAAGGACGTTGACAAGGGTTGCCGGTACGGCGAACTCTGGCAAGAGCACACCGATCACCGCACGCCACCGCCACAACCGGGAGGACATGGCATGCCGAACAAGATCGAGATCCGGCCGCTGGACAAGAAGGAGACCACCGGCGACAGCGGTGGCAACGGCGGCAGCTGAACCCAGACGCCGATGCCTGACCGTTACCTCACGGTCGCGGAAGTCACCGACGCGGCGAGGCGGCTGGTCTCCCGGTTCCCCGGGACCGGCCGGCTGCGCCGGATCGGCACGTCCCGGGCCGGCCGCCCGATCCTGATGCTGTCCGTGGGACACGGGCCGCACCACGTCCTGGTGGTCGCCCGGCCGCACCCCGACGAGCCCGTCGGCGGCACGACCGCGATCGCCCTGGCGGAGCAGGTGGCGGGCGCCCTGACGGAACGGGGGCCGAGCGGCCCGGCGAAGCGGGAGCCGAGCGTCCCCGTGGCGCGGGGACCGCGCGGCGACCTGATGGCCACGGCGACCGACCCGTCCCTCGTCACCTGGGACATCGTCCTGTGCCTGGATCCGGACGGCGCCGCGCTGAGCCGGGGCATCGAAGAGGCGACGGCCCGGACCGGCCGCACCCTGGCCGACTACTACCGCGCCGCCTACCGCCCGGTCGCGGCGGAACAGCCGGAGTGGGCACCCATCGAGTCCCGGGAACTCCCCGAGAGCCAGGCCCTGTTCGACGTCATCGACGAACTGCGGCCCATCCTCCAGTGTTCCCTGCACAGCGTCGAAGCGGGCGGCACCTGGGTCCAGTTGACCCGCGTCCTCCCCGAACTCGCCGCACCGTTCGAGAAGTCGGCCGCGTCGCTCGGCATCCCGCTCCAGCGCGGCACGTTCGACGCCCTGTACTGGGAGAACCCCGGCCCCGGCATCTACGTCCTGCCGCCGCCGGAGAGCGCCGCCCGGCTGGCCGCCGGGTCCGAGAACATCGGGGCGTCGACCTGGTGCGCTCCCGGGCGGTACGGCGGGGTCACGGCGATCGTCGAGGTACCGCTGTGGGCGACCGACCTGGCCGACGACCCGTCCCCGCACCCGGAGGCCGGTGCCGTCCTGCGCGGCCTGACCGAGTTGGTACGGGACGGCGGACGGCAGGTGACCGCCGTCCTCGACAAGGCGCGCCCCTTTCTGCCGCCGGCCCGGGACTGCGCGCCCAGACGCGTACTGGAGTGGATGGCCGACGGCCTCTACGACCTGGTCGCCGGCTCCTGGGAACCGCTCGCCCGGCAGGCGGCCGACGGTCCGCCGGGGCTGACGACGGCCCAGGTCTGCGCGCTGGACATCGTGGCCCGCCGACAGCCGCTGCGCGCCGCCGGTCTGCTGCTACGACTGCTCGAGGCGGCGGACGACCCCGCGGCGCCGGGGCTCCACCGCGACCTGGACGGCCTGTTCACCACCTGGTGCACGAACTTCGAGAAGACCCTGCGACTACGCCGGGTACCCGTGCGCCGGCAGGTGGCCCACCAGACCCGCACGGTACTGGCGGCGGCCGAAAGCACACTGACCGCCTTGCACTGACCTTCACCCCCGGCGACATCACCCCGGCCGCGGCCGCCTACGACACCGCGAGAGCCGGCGCAGTGTCAGGTTCGTGCGCCCCATGGGGGGACGGCCGACAAAGGCCGGACCAGGGATACCCTCGGAGGATGTCGAATCGGGCGGTAGCGGCTGGCGTAGGTCTCGCGCGGGTGATGGCGCACTGCGGGGGCAGCCCAGCGGCAGCCGTGCACTATCTGGCGGGTGCCATCGCCTCCTCGCCTGAGAACCCCGAGCCCTATGCGGTTCTCGCCGAGTTGTGGAGGGACAAGCCGTCGGAGCTGGGCGAGGTCGTTCAGGGTGCCGACTCCTTGAGGACGGTGCTGGCGCAGTCGTACATCAGCTTCCTTGAGGGGGACATGGACGCCGCGGCGCTGGCCATCGGGTCGGTCACGGGTGTGCGACCCGGCATCGCGTGGGCCAAAGCCGCCTGGTTCAGCGATGAACGATTTCTTGGTGTGGTGAGTGCCGATGCGTTGGCCGAGGCCGCGATGCGGACGATGGACTATGGCCATGATCTGGACGCCGAAAGCATGCGGGAACGGTTTCGGCCCTGGTTCGAGGCCATCGACGTGGTCTCCGCCCGCCAGCCGTTGCCGGATGCGCTGGCCAAGATGGCGATCCTGCTGCGGGCATGCGGTCTCACCGATGCGTCGTTCGCCCTCTGCGACCAGGCCGACTCCGGTGAGCGGATCATGCTGACGGAAGTTGTGCGGGCGGGCACGTGGCGCAAGCTGGGTGATCTTCGGCAGACCGTGGCAGCGTTCGAGCGCGCTCTCGCCCTGGAACCGGCCAACTGGTCGCTCTATCTCGACCTGGCCGATGTACGTGCCGAGCAGGGCGACTTCGCCTCTGCGGTCCAGCTGATCGATCAGGGGATGAGGTACGAGCCGGCCGAGCTCTCACTTCGCGCGGCCGGGGCTGCCTACCGTGCACGACTGACGGGCTCAGGCGCCGATCTGAGCGAACTCGTCGAACTGGCGCCGAATCTGCCGAACGACTCGTACCGGGACCTGCTGATCGATCACGCGTGTGCTGGTCCCGCACTGCCGGCCGAACTCGTGGCGGAGGCCCGGCGCATCCAAAACAGCTGAGGCTCCGCTCCTCCAGCCAGCCGGTGCTCGGGCGCGCCCATGCCCGTGACGAGGTCACGCCTGACGTCCTCGACACGCTTGTTGATCCGGGCGAGCATCTTGCGGTCGTGGTTGGGCCAGGACGTGTCGTCCTCCCGGCCCTGCTCTCGAAGCCGAACCTCACGCAATGCCCCCACTGGCCGCATCTGGCGAGTCGGGGTCGATCAGCGGGCTCACTCCGCCGCGAGGCTGAGCAGGGGTTCGGCTCCGAAGAGCCGAACCCCGTCCGACCTGCTCAGGTGAGGCTGCGGCTAGACGTTGAAGCGGAACTCCACCACATCGCCGTCCTGCATGACGTAGTCCTTGCCCTCCATGCGGGCCTTGCCCTTCGCGCGGGCCTCGGTCACCGAGCCCGTCTCCACCAGGTCGTCGAAGGAGATGACCTCGGCCTTGATGAAGCCCTTCTGGAAGTCGGTGTGGATGACACCGGCCGCCTCGGGGGCCGTGGCGCCCTTCTTGATGGTCCAGGCGCGGGATTCCTTGGGGCCGGCCGTGAGGTAGGTCTGGAGGCCGAGCGTGTTGAAGCCGACGCGGGCGAGGGTGGCGAGGCCGGGCTCTTCCGCGCCCACCGACTCCAGCAGCTCCAGGGCGTCCTCCTCGTCGAGTTCGGCGAGGTCCTGCTCCAGCTTGGCGTTGAGGAAGATCGCCTCGGCCGGGGCGACCAGGGCGCGCTGCTCGGCCTTGAAGGTGTCGTCGGTCAGCTCGTCCTCGTCGACGTTGAAGACGTAGAGGAAGGGCTTGGCGGTGAGGAGATGCAGGTCGTGGAGGAGCTCGGCGCGGTCCGAGCCCTGGACGATGCCCTGGGAGAACAGGGTGTCGCCCTTCTCCAGGATCTCCTTGGCCTCCTCGACGGCCTTGACCTTGGGCGCCACGTCCTTCTTGATCCGCGACTCCTTCTGGAGGCGTGGCAGGACCTTCTCGATCGTCTGGAGGTCGGCGAGGATCAGCTCGGTGTTGATCGTCTCGATGTCGTCCTTCGGCGAGACCTTGCCGTCGACGTGCACGACGTTCTCGTCCTTGAAGGCGCGGATGACCTGGCAGATCGCGTCGGACTCACGGATGTTCGCGAGGAACTTGTTGCCCAGGCCCTCACCCTCGGAGGCGCCCTTCACGATTCCCGCGATGTCGACGAAGTCGACCGTGGCCGGGAGGATCCGCTGCGAGGAGAAGATCTCGGACAGCTTGGCCAGGCGGGCGTCGGGGACGCCGACCACACCCACGTTGGGCTCGATCGTGGCGAACGGGTAGTTGGCCGCCAGCACGTCGTTCTTGGTCAGGGCGTTGAACAGGGTCGACTTGCCGACATTGGGCAGGCCGACGATTCCGATCGTGAGCGACACGTTGCGACTTCCCGTAGTGAGTGGGTGAGTGAGCCGGAGGCTGCCAGTGCCGGCGGGCCGGCCGATCCACCAGTTTACGGGGTTCGGGGCCCGGGCCGGCGGCCGCGTCGAACACCTGGACAAGCTCAGCTCTTCGGCTTGGTTTCGGCGTGTCTGGGCTGCGACTGGGCACATTAACCGACCTAAGTTGGTCCGGTGGAGCATCACAGGACCCGTCCCCGACAGCACGGACAGCGCCGTGGAGCCCCCCAACCACCCCTGCCTCCGCAGGCCGGAAGACGGCCGGCGACGGCCGAACGCCGGCCGGCCCCGGGCGGGTCCCGTACGGCGGCTGCCGGGCCCCCGCGGCCGTCCGGCCCCCGGCTCACCGGACTCGGCGGCGGCCTGTTCTGCGGGACCGTGATGTTCCTGGTCGGCTTCCTGGACAATCTGCTGTTCGGGGCGTCCCTGCCGGTGTACGGCGTGCTGTCCCTGCCGGTGTGCGCGCTGACCGCGCTGTGGGTGCGCGGGAGCGATCTGCTGACCGCCCCCGTCGTCTTCCCGATCGCCTTCGCCGCCGGCCTGCTGACCGTGGCCGACGACGGCGGCGGCGGTTTCCTGGGCGGTGTGATGGGCCTGGTGACGGCCCTGTCCACGCAGGCCGGCTGGCTCTACGGCGGCACGCTGGTCGCCGGGGTGATCGTCGTCGTCCGCCGGATCCGGCTGATCCGGCACCGGCGCGGAGGCTGATCCCCCGGCTGCTCCCGGCGGCCCGCTGCCGACCACCGCGTGCCGCCTGCCGGCTGCCCGCGGCTACTTGGCGTGGTGCGCCGCGCGCATCGCCGCGCCCACGATCCCCGCGTTGTTCTGCAGCTGGGCCGGCACGATCTCGGCCCGGATGCCCTCGATGAGGGGCAGGAACTTGTCGGCCTTGCGACTCACCCCGCCGCCGATGATGAACAGCTCCGGGGTGAACAGCATCTCGACATGGGCGAGGTACTTGGTGACCCGGCGTGCCCAGTGCTCCCAGGTGAGGTCGTTGTCCTCCTTGGCCTTGCTGGAGGCCTTCTTCTCGGCGTCGTGGCCGTCCAGCTCCAGGTGGCCCAGCTCGGTGTTGGGGACCAGCTCGCCGTCGGTGAACAGGGCGCTGCCGATGCCGGTGCCGAAGGTGAGCAGCATGACCACGCCCTTGCGGTCCCGGCCGGCGCCGAACTGCATCTCGGCCACGCCCGCCGCGTCCGCGTCGTTGACCACGGTCACCGGCAGGCCGCCGAGCCGGTCGCTGAACAGCGTGCGCGCGTCGGTGTCGATCCAGCTCTTGTCGACGTTCGCCGCCGTACGGATATGAGTGCCGTCGCTGATCACTCCGGGGAAGGTGAGCCCGACCGGGCCGGTCCACCCGAAGTGGTCGATGACCTGCTTGACCCCGTCGGCGACGCTGTCGGGCGTCGCCGGATGCGGGGTGAGCACCTTGCAGCGCTCCTGGGCCAGGTCGCCCTTGTCCAGGTCCACAGGAGCGCCCTTGATCCCGGAACCACCGATGTCCACGCCGAAGATCTGCATGGCTCCACGTTACGTGGTACGACTGACAGTCACGACGCCGGGACGGCCGCCGGTCACACCGTCGTACGAGCGCCGCTCATGCCCCGGTGCCGCTGCCGCCGCGCTCGGCGACCAGGGCGGCCGCCTCTTCGCGCAGGTCACGGCGGAGTTCCTTGGGCAGCGAGAAGGTGATGGACTCCTCGGCCGCCTTGACGATCTCCACATCGCCGTAGCCGCGCTCGGCGAGCCACTCCAAAACCTCCTCGACCAGCACCTCCGGGACGGAGGCACCGGAGGTGACGCCGACCGTGGTCACGCCGTCCAGCCAGGCCTCGTCGATCTCGGCGGCGAAGTCGACCAGGTAGGCCGCGCGGGAGCCGGCCAGCTTGGCGACCTCCACGAGCCGCTTGGAGTTGGAGGAGTTGCGGGAGCCGACCACGATGACCAGTTCGGCCTCGGCGCCCATCTGCTTCACGGCGAGCTGACGGTTCTGGGTGGCGTAGCAGATGTCGTCGCTCGGCGGGGAGATCAGCTGCGGGAACTTCTCCTTCAGCGCGTCGACCGTCTCCATGGTCTCGTCGACGGAGAGCGTGGTCTGGGAGAGCCAGACGACCTTGGACTCGTCACGGACCTCGACCTTGGCCACGTCCGCCGGGCCGTCGACGAGCTGGATGTGGTCGGGGGCCTCGCCGGAGGTGCCGATGACCTCCTCGTGACCCTCGTGGCCGATCAGGAGGATGTCGTAGTCCTCGCCTGCGAAGCGGACGGCTTCCTTGTGGACCTTGGTGACGAGCGGGCAGGTCGCGTCGATGGAGGCGAGGCGGCCGCGCTGGGCCTCCTCGTGGACGACGGGGGCGACGCCGTGCGCGGAGAACATCACGATGTTCCCCGGCGGGACCTCCTCGGTCCGCTCGACGAAGACCGCGCCCTTCTTCTCCAGGGTCTGGACGACGTACTTGTTGTGGACGATCTCGTGGCGGACATAGATCGGGGCCCCGTACTGTTCCAGGGCCTTCTCGACGGCGATCACGGCGCGGTCCACACCCGCGCAGTAGCCACGGGGGGCGGCGAGCAGGACACGGCGGCCAGGCGAAGCAGTCATGGCACCCATCGTAAGGCCGCGTTCGGGGGGCCTGAGATCGCGTCCCGGTGACGGTTCCGGGGAGACCGACGCCCCTGGACGCCGCGTCGGACGGCACGGTGGCCCGCGTCCATGCCGTCGCCACGGCCGCGGTGGCGTTCGCCGCGTTCAGGCGGCCCGCGGGGTGACGGGCCTGTCAGTCGGCGCCGTTACTCTCGGCGCATGGCTTTGAACACGTCTGTCGAAGCGCCTGTGCCCGTCGGCGAGGTGTCCCGGTTGATCGGTGGGTGGATCGACCGGCTCGGTGCCGTGTGGGTCGAGGGGCAGATCACCCAGCTCTCCCGGCGGCCGGGTGCCGGTGTGGTGTTCCTGACGCTGCGGGATCCGTCGTACGACATCTCGATCGGCGTCACCTGCTACCGGCAGGTGTTCGACGCCGTCGCGGACGTGGTGGGTGAGGGCGCGCGGGTCGTCGTCCACGCGAAGCCGGAGTGGTACGCCCCGCGTGGGCAGCTGTCGTTGCGGGCGGCCGAGATAAGGCCGGTCGGGGTCGGGGAGCTGCTGGCGCGGCTCGAGGCGCTCAAGAAGGCGCTGGCCGCCGAGGGCCTGTTCGCCGCCGAGCGGAAGAAGCCGTTGCCGTTCCTGCCGCAGCTGATCGGGCTGGTGTGCGGGCGGGCCTCGGCCGCCGAGCGGGATGTCCTGGAGAACGCCCGGCATCGGTGGCCCGCGGTGCGGTTCGAGGTGCGCAACGTGCCGGTGCAGGGCGTGCACGCCGTGCCGCAGGTCGTGCAGGCGGTCAAGGAGCTCGACGCGCTGCGGGACGTCGACGTGATCATCGTGGCTCGTGGCGGTGGCAGCGTGGAGGATCTGCTGCCGTTCTCCGACGAGCAGCTGGTGCGGGCGGTCGCCGAGTGCCGTACGCCCGTCGTGTCCGCCATCGGGCACGAGCCCGACACCCCGCTGCTCGACTACGTCGCCGACCTGCGCGCCTCCACCCCCACCGACGCCGCGAAGAAGGTGGTCCCGGACGTCGGCGAGGAGCTGGAGCGGGTGCGGATGCTGCGGGACCGGGCCCGGCGGTGTGTCGACGGGCTGGTGGGGCGGGAGGAGCGGGGGCTGGCGCATGCGCTGGCGCGGCCCGTCATGGAGGATCCGCACCGGATGGTCGACGAGCGGGCCGATCATGTCGCCTCGCTGGTGGACCGTTCGCGGCGCACTTTCGGGCATCTGCTCGACCGTGCCGACTCCGAGCTGACGCACACCCACGCGCGCGTGGTGGCCCTCTCCCCCGCCGCCACGCTGAAGCGCGGATACGCCGTGCTGCAGAAGGACGACGGTCACGTGGTGCGCGACCCGGGGGACGTCGAGCCGGGCGAGGCGTTGCGGGCGCGGGTCTCCGAGGGCGAGTTCACGGTGCGGGTGGACGGCTGACGCCGTGTCGTACCCGTCGATGAGAAAGGTCAGTGCATGAGCAGCAGGACGGAAGAGGCCGCCCTCTCGTACGAGCAGGCGCGGGACGAGCTGATCGAGACCGTGCGGCGGCTGGAGGCCGGCGGGACGAGCCTCGAGGAGTCCCTCGCGCTCTGGGAGCGGGGCGAGGAGCTGGCCAAGGTGTGCCGGCGGTGGCTGGAGGGGGCGCGGGCCCGGCTGGACGCGGCGCTGGCCGAGGAAGAGGGGCAGGGGGAAGGGGAGGACGGGGACACGGAGGGGGAGTGAGCGGGCGGTGTGAGCGGGCGGTGGCTGTGAGGCGGATCACCAGGCCCTGACCTTTGTTGAAGGTTGAACCTTCAGGGGTTATGGTCGTGGCGTCAGCCTATCCGGACCGCGGTCCGGATTCGACGGATCGCGATCTCCAGGAAGTTCGAAAACATGTCTCTTGTTCTTGACCCCGCCGCCCAGGACCTGCTGTTCCGCGAGGCCCGCACCGCCAACACCTTCACCGACGAGCCGGTGACCGACGAGCAGCTCCAGGCGATCTACGACCTGGTCAAGTACGGCCCGACCTCCATGAACCAGTCGCCCCTCCGGGTGGTTCTGGTCCGCTCCCCCGAGGCCCGCGAGCGCCTGGTGCAGCACATGGCCGAGGGCAACCAGAAGAAGACCGCCACCGCCCCGCTGGTCGCGATCCTCGCCGCGGACAACGAGTTCCACGAGGAGCTGCCGCAGCTCTTCCCGCACTTCCCGCAGGCCAAGGACGCCGTCTTCGGCGACCGCGCGGTCCGTGAGGGCAGCGCCGCCCTGAACGCCGCTCTCCAGGCCGCGTACTTCATCATCGGCGTCCGTGCCGCCGGCCTCGCCGCCGGCCCGATGACCGGCGTCGACTTCGCGGGCATCCAGAAGGAGTTCCTGGACGACGACCACACCCCGTTCGTCGTCATCAACATCGGCAAGCCGGGCCCGGACGCCTGGTTCCCGCGCTCCCCGCGCCTGGCCTACGACGAGGTCGTCACGACGGTCTGAGCCACCCCGTACACACGCGAGAGGCCCCCGGCAACGGCGCCGGGGGCCTCTCGCGTGTGACGGAACGGGTCACGACGGAACGGGTCACGACAGGACGGGTAGTGACAGCGCCGATCACGACAGCGCGGGCCAGGACCGCGCGGGTCAGGACCGCGCGGGTCAGGACATCTTCAGGGCCGCGGCCATCTTCGCCAGCTGGGTGAAGGAGGCCGTGCCGGCCACCACCGTCGTGGAACCCGGGGTGTTCTCCAGCACCAGCGCGTCGTAGCGGCCACCCGTGTAGTGCGTCCAGGTGCGGTCGCCGATCTTCTCGGTCGTCTTCGTGGCCGACGCGCCCTGGCTCGCGTCGCTGATGAAGTCCGTGGGCTTCTGAGTCGACTGCTCGATCTGGACGTACTGACCGTCGGGGGTCTGGTAGCCGAGGTGCCAGCGGTCGCCGGCCTCGCCCTGGAAGCGGACCGAGGTGGCCTTCCAGGCGCTGGGCAGGCCCTCCGGCGCGGCCACCGGGTAGGTCGCCGCCCGCCGAGCCGTCAGCAGCTCGACCCGGTAGTCGACCCGCTGGATGTCGGGAGCGTGATCGTCGTGCGGGACGAGCAGGTAGATGAAGCCCGCCGCGAGGCCGATCAGGGCCAGGGAGAGGATCATGTCCCGGACCGTCTGCTGTTTGCCGTTCGTGCCTGCCACGTCCCCTATCGTCGCAGGTGCCCGCTGCGCTCATCCGTGGGGTCCCCTGCTCATTTTGTCAGCCTGGCGATAGAGTCGACAGGAACCCTCATCCGGCCGTCGTCGTATCAGAAAGGTGCGCTCCGATGACCGAGCATCATCACTTGCCATCCGAACTCGATGTCCCCTCCGAGGCCCCCGACCGCAACCTCGCCCTGGAACTCGTCCGGGTGACCGAAGCCGCCGCGATGGCCGCCGGTCGCTGGGTGGGCCGCGGCGACAAGAACGGCGCCGACGGCGCCGCCGTGCGCGCGATGCGGACCCTCGTCTCCACCGTCTCGATGAACGGCGTGGTCGTCATCGGGGAGGGCGAGAAGGACGAGGCCCCGATGCTCTTCAACGGAGAGCGCATCGGTGACGGGACCGGGCCCGAGGTCGACATCGCCGTCGACCCGATCGACGGCACCACGCTGACCGCGAAGGGCATGCCCAACGCCATCGCCGTGCTGGCCGCCGCCGAGCGCGGTGCCATGTTCGACCCGTCCGCCGTCTTCTACATGGACAAACTGGTCACCGGCCCGGAGGCGGCGGACTTCGTCGACATCAACGCGCCGGTCGCGGTCAACATCCGGCGGGTCGCCAAGGCGAAGCGGGCCACGCCCGAGGACGTGACCGTCGTCATCCTCGACCGGCCGCGGCACGAAGGGATCATCCAGGAGATCCGCGAGGCCGGCGCCCGCATCAAACTGATCTCCGACGGTGACGTCGCCGGCTCGATCTACGCGCTGCGCGAGGGCACGGGCGTCGACATGCTGCTCGGCATCGGCGGTACGCCCGAGGGCATCATCTCCGCGTGCGCCGTGAGGTGCCTGGGCGGCACCATCCAGGGCAAGCTGTGGCCCAAGGACGACGAGGAGCGCCAGCGGGCCATCGACGCCGGGCACGATCTGGACCGGGTGCTGACCACCGAGGATCTGGTGACCGGGGAGAACGTGTTCTTCGTCGCCACCGGGATCACCGACGGTGAGCTGCTGCGCGGGGTGCGGTACCGGTCGGAGACCGCGCTCACCGAGTCCATCGTGATGCGGTCGAAGTCGGGGACGGTGCGGCGGATCGACTCCGAGCACCGGCTGCGCAAGCTGCGGGCGTACAGCACGGTCGACTTCGACCGGGCCAAGTAAAGCCCACGGGGGGCTGCTGACCGTACGCGGCTACAGATGTGCTGTGGCTGGTCGCGCAGTTCCCCGCGCCCCTTCGGGGCACTACGCAAAAGGCGCCCTCTGTGCGGAGAGGGCGCCTTTTCCCTAGCCGGCTTGCGCTATGCGGTTCGCCGCCGACGCTCGTGCCGCCTTCTTCAGTTCCATGTCACGGCGCCTGCGCCTGGCCAGGACCACGCGGCGCTCCGCTGCGGTGAGACCGCCCCAGACGCCGTACGGCTCGGGCTGGAGCAGCGCGTGTTCGCGGCACTCGACCATCACCGGACAGCGGGCACAGACCCGTTTGGCCGCCTCCTCCCGGGACAGCCGGGCGGCGGTTGGTTCCTTGGAGGGTGCGAAGAACAGGCCGGCCTCGTCGCGCCGGCACACCGCCTCGGTGTGCCAGGGTGCGTCTTGGTCCCTGTCCCGCACTGGCACCCGCTGGGCCGGTACGGCAGCTACCTGCAGGGACGAATGCGGCGGTTGCAGCACGGGTCTACTCCTGACGACGGCTTCGCGAGCGAGAGACGATGCAGCAAGGCCTACCCGCTGTGCGCGGGCCTATGCACAGCGTCCTCAACAGCCGTGCCGCGGCGGCCTGTTCACGGCCCCGAGCGCCGTCCGTCGAGCAGTGATTCGCGTCCGTCAACGATCCAGGTGTTTGCGCAGCTTCCTGTCGACCTTGTCATGGACCCGGTCCAGGATGTCCTCGACGAGCTTCCCGCGCTTCGGCCGCGCCTCCACATTGCCGAGGACGGCCCACCCCTCGACGTAGACGACGGGCGCGTCGGAGTCGACCGAATCGAGCGTGTCCGCCTCGAAGTTGCCCAGTACGCCGCCGCCGGTGCCGCGCAGCGACACGTTCTCCGGGACGCGGATCTGGACGTCCCCGAAGATCGAGAACGCCCTGATGACGACCTGCTGGTACTCGAAGATCGCCTCGGTGAGGTCGAGCTCGACGGAGCCGAAGACCGCGTACGCGTGCAGCCGTCGGCCCGCCCGCCAGCGGCCCCGGCGGCGGGCGCTGCTGAAGACGGCCACCACGTTGCCGTCCGGCTCGACGGGGATCGCGCCGGGCGTCGGCCGGGGCGGTACCGGCATGTAGGGCGGCGCGGCCGGGCGGGCGTGGGCCGCGGGCAGGTCCCGTATGAAGACCTCCAGCTCGCCCACCGTCTTGGCGCTCAGCACGCCTTCCACGCGCTCGGCGTGCTCGTCGGCGGTCAGGCGCCCCTCGGCGAGGGCCTCCCGCAGGATGTCGGCGATGCGGTCACGGTCGGCGTCCGAGGCGCGCAGCTCGGCGACCGGCGTTCCGGCGCGCTCCTGAGGGGTCTGCTTCTGAAGGTCCACGGCAGCAGAGTACCGAAACGCGATAGATCGCGACTAGGGGTGTGGACAACCCCGGGCGTGTCGAACTGAGCCTTACCTCACAAGCTCCGTGTCAGAGCCAGGTCCTACGCTGGAGAGCGCTCGCCAGCGTCGGCGGGCGGCCGTCCGTCAGAGTGAGGAATGGGCTGAGATGCCTGAGTTCGCGTATACCGATCTGCTCCCCCAGGGCGAGGACACCACCCCGTACCGGCTGGTGACCTCGGAGGGCGTGTCCACCGTCGAGGGACCGGACGGGCGGACGTTCCTCAGGGTGGAGCCGGAGGCGCTGCGCAAGCTGGCCGAAGAGGCGATCCACGACATCCAGCACTATCTGCGGCCCGCCCACCTCGCCCAGCTCCGGCGGATCATCGACGACCCGGAGGCGTCGGCCAACGACAAGTTCGTCGCCCTCGACCTGCTGAAGAACGCGAACATCGCGGCGGCGGGCGTGCTGCCCATGTGCCAGGACACCGGCACCGCGATCGTCATGGGCAAGCGCGGACAGAACGTGCTGACCGAGGGCGGCGACGAGGCGGCGCTGAGCCGCGGCATCTACGACGCCTATCTGAACCTCAACCTGCGGTACTCGCAGATGGCTCCGCTCACCATGTGGGAGGAGAAGAACACCGGCTCCAACCTGCCCGCCCAGATCGAGCTGTACGCGGCCGACGGCGGCGCCTACAAGTTCCTCTTCATGGCCAAGGGCGGCGGCTCGGCCAACAAGTCGTTCCTCTACCAGGAGACGAAGGCGGTCCTCAACGAGGCCTCCATGATGAAGTTCCTGGAGGAGAAGATCCGCTCGCTCGGTACGGCCGCCTGCCCGCCGTACCACCTGGCGATCGTCGTGGGCGGCACGAGCGCCGAGTACGCGCTGAAGACCGCGAAGTACGCCTCCGCGCACTACCTGGACGAGATCCCGGCGGAGGGTTCCGAGCTCGGCCACGGCTTCCGGGACAAGGACCTGGAGCAGAAGGTCTTCGAGCTGACGCAGAAGATCGGGATCGGCGCGCAGTTCGGCGGCAAGTACTTCTGCCACGACGTGCGCGTGGTCCGGCTGCCCCGGCACGGCGCCTCCTGCCCGGTCGCCATCGCGGTCTCCTGCTCGGCGGACCGGCAGGCCGTCGCGAAGATCACCGCCGAGGGCGTCTTCCTGGAGCAGCTGGAGACGGACCCGGCCCGGTTCCTCCCGGAGACGACGGACGAGCATCTGGACGAGTCCTCCGACGTGGTGAAGATCGACCTGAACCAGCCGATGGACACGATCCTCGCCGAGCTGACCAAGTACCCGGTCAAGACGCGGCTCTCCCTCACCGGTCCGCTGGTCGTCGCCCGTGACATCGCGCACGCCAAGATCAAGGAGCGGCTCGACGCGGGCGAGGAGATGCCGCAGTACCTGAAGGACCACCCGGTGTACTACGCGGGCCCGGCGAAGACCCCCGAGGGTTACGCGTCCGGCTCCTTCGGTCCGACCACGGCCGGCCGCATGGACTCCTACGTGGAGCAGTTCCAGGCCGCCGGCGGCTCCAAGGTGATGCTCGCCAAGGGCAACCGCAGCAAGCAGGTCACCGACGCGTGCGACGCGCACGGCGGCTTCTACCTGGGCTCCATCGGCGGCCCGGCCGCACGGCTCGCCCAGGACTGCATCAAGAAGGTCGAGGTCGTCGAGTACGAGGAGCTCGGCATGGAGGCCGTCTGGAAGATCGAGGTCGAGGACTTCCCGGCGTTCATCGTCGTCGACGACAAGGGCAACGACTTCTTCCAGGATCCGGCCCCGGCTCCGACGTTCACGTCGATTCCGGTCCGGGGCCCCGGCCTGGCGTAGCCCGTCCGGCGCGGCGGGGGGATTCCGCCCCCGCCGCCCGCCCGTCCCGGGGACCGCCTCAGCCGTACCGGTCAGTGGGGCATGCAGCCGAACCAGTTCAGCTGGTCGCCGTCCTTGGTGTAGCCCATGCATCTGAGGGTCGTGTCGTGCTCCGTCTCGGTCCGCTCGACCGGTCCGTTCTGGTAGTCCGTCTTGTGGTGGGGCTCCACGAGGGTGTCGACCTCGACGCGGTACCAGCGGTCCTCGTCGGACGGCACGCTGCAGCCGCGGCCGGTCACGTTGCGGCTGGGATCGCCACTCCAGACCGGCCGTTCGGCGCGGTCGCAGTGGGCACGGTGGGCGCGGCCGGTGGCGGCCGCGGTGCCGGATCCCGTGCCCAGCAGGGCCGCCGCGCCTATGGACACCGCCGCGATGACGCCGAGCAGACCCTTGGGAGTGAAGTTCATCGGTTGGTCCTCCTGCCAGCCGTGGTGACGGCGGGGATCGCCTTGTCACCTCGGGGTGATAGTCACATTTATCCGTGATGTCCGCCCTGGCGGCCGGGGACGCAGTCCCCCGACCCGGTGACGTCGGTGGTGCCAATGCAGCAGGCCGAGGTCCGACCGTGCCCCGTGCGGCCCACGGTCCGGAACAACCGCGACGCCCCGATCGCTGTTATCGGCATGAGCGACTACCGCATCGAACACGACTCCATGGGCGAGGTCCGGGTACCGGCCCACGCCAAGTGGCGGGCCCAGACGCAGCGGGCCGTCGAGAACTTCCCGGTCTCCGGGCAGCGGATCGAGCGCGCGCACATCGAGGCGCTGGCCCGGATCAAGGGCGCGGCGGCCAAGGTGAACGCCGAGCTGGGGGTGGTCGACAAGGACATGGCCCAGGCGATCCAGGAGGCGGCCGAGGAGGTCGCCGAGGGGAAGTGGGACGACCAGTTCCCGGTGGACGTGTTCCAGACGGGGTCGGGGACCTCGTCGAACATGAACACCAACGAGGTCGTCGCGACGCTGGCGACCGAGCGCCTCGGACGCGAAGTGCATCCGAACGACCACGTCAACGCCTCGCAGTCGTCGAACGACGTGTTTCCGTCGTCCATCCACATCGCCGCCACCGCCGCCGTCACGCGCGACCTGATCCCGGCCCTCGAGCATCTGGCCGCGTCGCTGGAGCGCAAGTCCGACGAGTTCGCCGACGTCGTGAAGTCCGGGCGGACGCATCTGATGGACGCCACTCCGGTGACCCTGGGGCAGGAGTTCGGCGGGTACGCGGCACAGGTGCGGTACGGCGTGGAGCGGCTGCGGGCCTCGCTGCCCCGGCTGGCCGAACTGCCGCTCGGAGGCACGGCGGTGGGTACCGGCATCAACACCCCGCCCGGGTTCTCCGCCGCCGTGATCGAGGAGGTCGCACGGGTCACCGGGCTGCCGTTCACCGAGGCGCGCGACCACTTCGAGGCGCAGGGCGCGCGGGACGGGATCGTGGAGACCAGCGGGCAGCTGCGGACCGTCGCGGTCGGCCTGACGAAGATCGCCAACGATCTGCGCTGGATGGCCTCGGGGCCTCGGACCGGGCTCGCCGAGATCGCGCTGCCGGATCTGCAGCCGGGGTCCTCGATCATGCCGGGGAAGGTCAACCCGGTGATCCCGGAGGCCGTGCTGATGGTGTCCGCGCAGGTCATCGGGAACGACCAGACGATCGCGGTGGCCGGCGCGGCCGGGAACTTCGAGCTGAACGTGATGCTTCCGGTCATCGGCAAGAACGTGCTCGAATCCGTGCGGCTGCTCGCCAACGTCTCGCGGCTGCTCGCCGACCGGACCGTGGACGGCATCACCGCGCACCGGGAACGGGCCCGGGAGTACGCCGAGACGTCGCCGTCCGTGGTGACGCCGCTCAACAAGTACATCGGGTACGAGGAGGCCGCCAAGGTGGCCAAGAAGGCGCTGGCGGAACGTAAGACGATCCGCCAGGTCGTCATCGAGGGCGGGTACGTCGACAAGGGTGATCTGACCGTCGAGCAGCTGGACGAGGCGCTGGATGTCCTGCGGATGACACGGCCGTAACCGCGTGCGAACGTTTCGCGCCGCCCGGCCAGAACCGTGACGTCCGCCGCAGCGTCGTATGCCTACGGCACCTAATATCTGTGCATGGCAGACGGTGGAGCGGTGAGACGCGTGACGCGCGGGGAAACGGGCGGTACGACCGGTGACGAAGCCGGGTTCTGGGCTCCGGGGAGCCAGATCCTGTGGCGGTACCGGGAGAACGCCGGAGACGGTTTCCACATCGCGCGCCCCGTCACCGTCGTACGGGACGACGAGGAGCTGCTCGCCGTCTGGCTGGCTCCCGGCACCGAATGCGTCAGGCCGGTGTTCGCCGACGGCACGTCGGTCGGCGAGGAGCCGCTGGAGTCCCGGTACACCAAGCCGCGGACCGTGGCGCGCGGCCACTGGTTCGGCACCGGGGTGCTGAAGCTGGCCCGGCCCGGTCAGCCCTGGTCGGTGTGGCTGTTCTGGGAACCTGGCTGGCGGTTCAAGAACTGGTACGTCAATCTTGAGCAGCCGCTGGTCCGTTGGGACGGCGGAGTGGACTCGGAGGATCACTTCCTGGACATCTCCGTGCACCCGGACCGGAGTTGGCACTGGCTCGACGAGGACGAGTTCGCCCAGGCCCAGCGGGACGGCCTGATGGACGCGGAGACGGCCGAACGGGTGCGGGCGGCGGCCCTGGCCGCGGTGGCCGCCGTACGGGCCTGGGAGCCGCCGTTCCCGGACGGCTGGCAGCACTGGCGCCCGGACCCGGCCTGGGCGGTACCGTCGCTGCCGGAGGACTGGGACCGTACGCCCGCGCGCGTGTCCACATGAGACCCTTGATGCGCCCCCGGTGCACAACCGTAGGATCGTCCTCCGCAAGGGCGCGTTGAGCACAACTCCCGGAGTGTTCATCCGGGCTGACCGAACGTCACCGAGGGGCGGCAGGACGTGAGCGAGGGGTACGAGGGCAGCACCGGCGAGCGGGGCCCGGCCCGCAGATCGTCCGCCGGTGGCACAGGAACAGCCTCCAGCCACGCCGGAATTCCGTTCCTGGGGCACCTAATCCGGGTATCGGAGTTTCGGCGGGACCACCTGCGCGCCCGGCGCGCAGCCCCGGACGGACGGATTCGACACGCGTGACGGAGCACCCCACCTCCTACGAGCGCCCCCAGCCGGGCGCCGACCCCGCGGAGGCCCGCGGGGCGCTCCTGCGTACCCCGCAACCGCCGCCGCAGCCGCAGGCACCGCCCCGTCCGCTCGGCGCCACCGCCTTACCGGCACAGGCCCGCGCGGGCGAGACGCCCTCCGGCCCCGGTACCAGCACGTCCAAGGAGCACTCCGTCAACGGCCCCGAGCACGCCCAGCCCACCAGCGCTGAGCCCGATCCACACCGGCCGCGCCCCGCCCCGGAGGGCATTCCGCCGCAGCCCGGCGCCGAGCAGGAGCGGGTGGCGGGCGCGGGCGCCCAGGAGCGCCGTACCGGACGCGGGCTGCCGCCCGGCCGGCCGATGCCGATGCGCCGGGACGGTGACCGGCTGCGCTTCGTGGGTGCCGCGACCCGCCGGATCGCCCGGGGCATCGACCTGGACGAGATCGTGATGGGGCTGTGCCGGGCGACCGTGCCGACGTTCTCGGACGCGATCCTGGTCTATCTGCGCGACCCGCTGCCGGTCGGCGACGAGCGGCCGGTCGGCCCGGTGGTGCTGCGGCTGCGCCGTACCGACCGGATCCCGGAGGAGCGGGACACCGACGGCTTCCCGCCGCTGCCCGTCCCGGAGCCGGAACCGGCCGACATCGGCCTGTCCGCGCTCACCGCGGAACTGTGCGAGGTACGGCCGGGCGGCGCCCTCAACGAGGTACTGCGGGGCGTACGACCGGTTTTCGCCGACTCCCCCGCCGCCCGTGCCGCGCTGCCCGAACTCCTCGGCGAGGGCGCCGAGTCCCTCGTGCCCGGCGGACAGCACGCGATCCTCGCCCCGCTGCGCGGCCGGCGCCGGGTGATCGGCGCGGCCCTGTTCCTGCGCCGCCCGGAGCGGCTCGCCTTCGAGACGGACGACCTGCTGGTCGCCGCCCAGCTGGCCACGCACAGCGCGCTCGGCATCGACAAGGCGGTGCTGTACGGCCGGGAGGCCTACATCGCCGACGAGTTGCAGCGGACCATGCTGCCGGAGCACCTGCCGAGCGCCACCGGCGTGCGGCTGGCCTCGCGCTACCTGCCGGCCGCGGAGACCGCGCGGGTCGGCGGTGACTGGTACGACGCGATCCCGCTGCCGGGCAGCCGGGTGGCGCTGGTCGTGGGCGATGTCATGGGGCACTCGATGACCTCGGCCGCCATCATGGGGCAGTTGCGCACCACCGCGCAGACGCTGGCCGGACTCGACCTGCCGCCGCAGGAGGTCCTGCACCATCTGGACGAGCAGGCGCAGCGGCTGGGCAGCGACCGGATGGCGACCTGCCTGTACGCGGTGTACGACCCGGTGTCGCACCGCATCACCATCGCCAACGCGGGCCATCCGCCGCCGGTGCTGCTGCACCTGGGCGGGCGGGCCGAGGTGCTGCGGGTGCCGCCGGGGGCGCCGATCGGGGTCGGCGGGGTCGACTTCGAGGCGGTCGAGCTGGACGCGCCCGCCGGGGCGACGCTGCTGCTGTACACCGACGGGCTGGTGGAGTCCCGGCTGCGGGACGTGTGGACCGGGATAGAGCAGTTGCGGGAGAAGCTCGCCGCGACCGCGCAGCTGACCGGGCCGGACCACCCGCCGCCCCTGGAAGCGCTGTGCGACGAGGTGCTCGACATGCTCGGGCCCGGTGACCGCGACGACGACATCGCGCTGCTCGCGGCCCGGTTCGACGGGATCGCGCCGAGCGATGTGGCGTACTGGTTCCTGGAGCCGGAGGACGCGGCGCCGGGGCGGGCCCGGCGGCTGGCCCGGCGGGCGCTTGCGCGCTGGGGACTCGAGGAACTGTCCGACTCCGTCGAGCTGCTGGTCAGCGAGGTCGTGACGAACGCGGTGCGGTACGCGTCACGGCCGGTGACGCTGCGGTTGCTGCGGACCGACGTGCTGCGCTGCGAAGTCGGCGACGACGTGCCGCAGTTGCCGCGGCTGCGGCAGGCGCGGGCGACGGACGAGGGCGGCCGGGGGCTGTACCTCGTCAACAGACTGGCCAGACGGTGGGGAGCGACCCGGCTGAGCACCGGAAAGGTCGTCTGGTTCGAGCTGAACCGGTAGCGCCGTAGGACGTGAGGTCGCCGGGGAACCGCGGGCCGGCGGGGCCGGTCGCGCAGTTCCCCGCGCCCCCTTTCAGGGGCGCGGGGCACCCGGATGACTACTGGAAGTCGTCCGCCGGGTCCAGCGGGTTGTCCGTGATGCCTCCCGTCGGGGACTGACTCGGCGTCTGCGACGGGGTCTGGGACGGCGTCGCCGACTTCGACGGAGTCTGGGACGGCGTCTGCGACGGGGTCTGGGACGGCGTCGCCGACTTCGACGGAGTCTGGCTCGGCGTCTGCGACGGGGTCTCGGACGGCGTCGCGGACTTCGACGGGGTCTCCGAGGGCTGGACGGCCGCGCCCAGGTCGGTGTTCAGATCGAACTTCTGCTTCTTCGTGACCCCGAAGGTGTACGTCGCCCAGATCTGCGCCGGGTAACCGCCACCGTTGATGCGGCCGGTGCCGGGGATGAGGCCTGTGGCGCCGGTCAGCGAGACCTGGTTGTGGCTCTTGGCATCCTCGCCGAACAGTCCGACCGAGGTCACCAGGTCGGGCGTGAAGCCCGTGAACCAGGCCGACTTGTTGTTGTCGGAGGTACCCGTCTTGCCTGCCACCTGCTGGCCCTTGCGCAGCGGGTTCTGGGCCACCGACGCCTTCGCCGTACCGTCGTCGACCACACCGGTCAGGACCGAGGTCACCTGGTCGGCCGCGCTGCTGCTGATCACCTGTTCGCCGATCGGGTCCGGCAGGTCGACCTTGCGGCCGGTCTTCTCCGCCGACGCGAGGATGGTCGGGGTGACCTTCTTGCCGTGGTTGTCGAGGGTGGCGTACACCCCGGCCATCTCCAGCGGGCTCGCGCCCATGCTGCCCAGGGTCTGTGCGGGCACCGCCGGCAGGTCCGTGGTGTCCAGGCCGAGGTCGTCGGCGACCTTCATCACGTTCTTCATGCCGACGTCCACACCCATCTGCGCGAACACCGAGTTGACGGACTTGTTCATCGCCGTCTGCACGGTGATGTTGCCGTAGTCGGCGTCGTCCTCGTTCGGCGGCGAGAAGGCGATGTCGCTGCCCTTGACCGGGCGGCCGCTGGTGCCGTCGTAGATCGTGTTGGCGTTGATCTCCTTGCCGTCCTGCGTCTTGGCGTCCTGGTCCAGGGCGGCGGCGAGGATGATCGGCTTGAAGGTGGAGGCCGGCTGGTAGTCGGCCCGGGTGGCGTTGTCGGTGTAGTGCTTGTAGTAGTCGATGCCGCCGTACAGGGCGACGATCTTGCCGGTCTCGGGGTCGACGGAGACGCCGCCGGCCTGGACGTTCTTGTCGACCTTGCGCTTCTTGCCGTCGAGCTTGCTGGTGAGCTGGCTCTTGACGGCCGCCTCCAGCTTGGCCTGCTTCTTCGGGTCGATGTTCAGGGTGATCGTCCAGCCCTGGTCGACGACCTGGGCCTCGGCCTCGGAGCGGGTGAGGCCCTGCGACTTCATCAGCTGGTTCTCCAGCTGGGTGTTGGCCAGTTCGACGAGGTAGCCCTTCTGGCCCTCCAGACCCGAGGCGGCCTTCGGCTCCTTGGGGATGGGGAACTTCAGGGTGTCGCGCTTGGACTTGTCCAGCCAGCCCTGGCCGACCATGTTGTTCAGGACGTAGTTCCAGCGCTGCTTCACCAGCTTCTTGCCGACGGGGCCCGCCACCGCCCAGTCGTACTGGCTCGGCGCCTGCAGCAGCGCGGCCAGATAGGCGCCCTGCTGGACCGAGAGCTTGTCGGCGTCGACGCGGTAGTAGGCCTGGGCGGCGGCCTGGATGCCGTAGGCGCCGCGGCCGTAGTAGCTGGTGTTGATGTAGCCCGCGAGGATCTCGTCCTTCGACTTCTCGCGGTCCACCTTCAGCGAGATGACCAGTTCCTTCAGCTTGCGCGAGACGGTCTGGTTCTGGTCGAGGTAGTAGTTCTTGACGTACTGCTGGGTGATCGTCGAGCCGCCCTGGGTGCCGCGGCCCCGCGCCGTGTTGTAGAGGCCGCGGGCCATGCCCCTGAGGTCGATGCCCGAGTCGGTGTAGAAGGTCTTGTTCTCCGCGGCGACGAAGGTGTGCTGGACGTCCTTCGGGACCTTGGAGAGGTCCACGATCTCGCGGTTGACGGTGCCCTTGCGGGCCAGGACCGAGCCGTCGCTGTACTTGTAGACGTTGCTCTGCGTCTGTGCGAGCGCGTTGCCCTGGGGGACGGCCACCATCACGTACAGCATGACGAAGGCGCCGATGCCGAGCAGACAGACGGTGAAGAAGGCGCCGAGCATCTTCTTCCAGGTGAACAGCCGGCGTATGCGGCCCTTCGCGGACTTGCCGCCCTTGGCCGGCTTGCCTTTCCCGGCGGCGGCCTTACGGCGCTCCGCGCGGGTGCCGCCCTCGGCCGGCGGGGCCTGGACCGCCGTCGCGGTGCCGCCCGGGGTCTCGGGTGACTCGTGCGCGGCCTGCGGCGACGAGCGGGGCCTGGGCGCGGCACGGCGGCCACCGCGCTGCCGCGCTTTTCTCTCTTCCGCTCGTCCCATGAGTCCGTCTGCTCCGCTTCGTCTCGGCTGTCACACGTGTGTACGGGTGTCACACAAGTACGTGGCTCAGGTCAGCTCAGAAAGCTAACACCGCTCTCTATGACAAAGAGCAGACGATCCGCCCTTTACGGACGTGACAATCAGCACCCCGCCCCAACGGAACCGACGAGCGGAGAGGGTAGAGGGTTGCCTCTGCCCTCCAAAGTGTTATCACCGCATCGGTGTGGCGGGCCGGGGACGGGTTGCGGTCGGCCCACGCGCAGATCGAGTTCCTGTTGCGGCGCACTTCGCGGAATCCAGCCGGCTCCCCGGCCAGACGCGCCCTTTCGGCGGCCTACGTCAGCTCCGCCTTGAAGCCCTGGCGCCAGGACGGGTACCGCGGCTCCCAGCCCAGCTCCCGCCTGGCCTTGGCGTTGGAGAAACCGCGCCCCTCGGTCATGATCACCACCGCCTGGTCGCCGGCCAGCAGCCGGGCCAGCCAGACCGGTACCCGCAGCGGCCGCTTCGCCCCGGCGCACTCGGCGAGGTACGGCAGCCATTCGGCGGCCGGCGCCGGCTCGTCGTCGACGATGTTGAACACGCCCCGCGCCTTCTGCTCGACCGCCAGCACGGTGGCGCTCGCCGCGTCGTCGAGGTGGATCCAGCTGCTGTGCCCGTCGGCACGGCCGACCAGGGGGTACTGGCGCTTGCGGACCAGGGTCACCTGGTCGTCGATGGCGCCGGGGCCGTAGAAGGCGCCGTACCGCAGGGCCGCGCCGCCCGCTTCGAGGACCGCTTCCTCCAAGTGGCGCAGCGCCAGCATGCCCTGGTGCGCCGCCGTCCCGGCCATCAGGTCCAGCGGGTCCTCCTCCGTCTTCACCCAGCCGCCCTCGCGGATGCCGTTCCAGCTGGCGTGGCTCTGCGCGACGACATGGGGGACGCCGGCCGCCTCGGCCGCGGCCAGCAGGTGGTCGGTGCCCTCGGTGCGCAGCCGGTTGGTGAGGGCGAACCAGCGGTCCGGATGCCTGATGTCGGGCTTGCCCGCGTGCGCCATGGAGATCGCGGTCAGCTGGTGCACGATCACCTCCGGGCGGGCCGCGGCCACCGCCGCCCCGACCGACAGCGCGTCGAGGCCGTCCATCACCACGCCCTCGGCCCCCAGTCGCCTCAGGAGATCCAGCCGGGCCGCGCTGGTCGTGGTGGCCGTCACCCGATGCCCCCGCGCCACCAGTTGCGGCACCAGCCGCCGTCCCAGAACACCACTGCCACCCGCCACGAAGACCCGCACGGCCATCACCTTCCCGAGCTGAGGAACAGACTCCCGGAGCAAGGACGAGACAGGCTCGCGCGCCGTGACATCGCGCTGTCGCACAACCGTGACAATCGGCTCCCACCTGCGCGTTCACACACCCCGCCATGATCTACACACCGTGCGTATACATGGGGCGTATACACCGTGTGTACAGTGCTGCCATGTCCATCGGTCACACCCTCCTGGGACTCCTGGAGTCCGGCCCGCGCCACGGTTACGACCTGAAGCGGGCCTTCGACGAGAAGTTCGGTCACGACCGGCCGCTGCACTACGGCCAGGTCTACTCGACGATGTCGCGCCTGCTGAAGAACGGGCTCGTGGAAGTCGACGGCATCGAGGCCGGCGGCGGCCCCGAGCGCAAGCGGTACGCCATCACCGACGCCGGCGTCACCGACGTCGGGAAGTGGCTGGCCACTCCGGAGAAGCCGGAGGAGTACCTCCAGTCGACCCTGTACACCAAGGTCGTACTCGCCCTGCTGACGCACCGCGACGCCGGCGACGTCCTCGACAGCCAGCGCTCCGAGCATCTGCGCAGCATGCGGATCCTCACCGACCGCAAGCGCCGGGGCGACCTCGCCGACCAGCTCGTCTGCGACCACGCCCTGTTCCACCTGGAGGCGGACCTGCGGTGGCTGGAACTGACCGCCGCCCGCCTCGACAAGCTCCGCACGGAGGTGACCAAGTGACCGCTCCCGCTGGTTCGCTGCTCGCGGCCGAGGGGCTGCGCAAGGCCTACGGCCCCACGCTCGCGCTCGACGGGGCCGGGTTCTCGATACACCCGGGCGAGGTCGTCGCCGTGATGGGCCCGTCCGGCTCGGGCAAGTCGACCCTGCTGCACTGTCTCGCCGGGATCGTGCCGCCCGACTCGGGCTCGATCGTCTACGCCGGGCGCGAGATGGCCACCATGAACGACACCGAGCGCAGCGCCCTGCGCCGTAGCGAGTTCGGTTTCGTCTTCCAGTTCGGCCAGCTGGTACCCGAGTTGACCTGCGTGGAGAACGTGGCGCTGCCGCTGCGGCTGAACGGCACCTCCCGCAAGGAGGCCGAGAAGGCCGCGCTGGGCTGGATGGAGAAGCTGGAGGTCGACGACCTGGGCCGCAAGCGGCCCGGCGAGGTCTCCGGCGGCCAGGGGCAGCGGGTCGCGGTGGCCCGGGCGCTGGTGACCGAGCCCCGGGTGCTGTTCGCCGACGAGCCCACCGGCGCGCTGGACTCCCTCAACGGCGAGCGCGTGATGGAGCTGCTGACGGACGCGGCCCGCTCCACCAACGCGGCCGTCGTGCTCGTCACGCACGAGGCCCGGGTGGCCGCCTACTCGGACCGCGAGATCGTCGTACGCGACGGCAAGTCCCGGGACATGGAGCGGGTGGTATGAACGTCAGGCAGTGGTCCAGAGATCTGGCCATGGGGGTCCGGTTCGCCTTCGGAGGCGGACGCGAGGGCTGGTTCCGGGCCACGCTGACGGCCGTCGGCGTGGGACTGGGGGTGGCGCTGCTGCTGCTCACCACGGCTCTTCCGAACGCGCTGGCCGTGCGCCACCAGCGCGATGTGGCGCGGGCGGACTACACGTACGTCTTCGGCCACCCCATGAAGGCCGGCGAGAAGACGTTCGTCATCGCGGACATCGAGACCCCCTACCGCGGCGACGACATCCGCGGCCGGATGATCCAGCGGGAGGGCGCGAAGGCGCCGGTGCCGCCGGGGCTCACCAAGTACCCGGCGCCCGGCGAGATGGCCGTCTCGCCCGCGCTGAAGCGGCTGCTGGACTCCCCCGACGGAGCGCTGCTGCGCACCCGGCTGCCGTACCGGATCACCGCCACCATCGCGGAGAGCGGACTGACCGGCTCGCAGGAACTCGCCTACTACGCGGGCTCCGCCGACCTCGCGGCCCGCATCGACCCGCCGAACGTGGCCCGGATCGACCACTTCGGCAGCCCCAGGTCGCCGGACGCGGAGTCCGACCCGGTCCTCACCCTGCTGGTCCTCGTGGTGTTCGTGGTGCTGCTGATGCCGGTCGCCGTGTTCGTCGCGGCCGCCGTCCGCTTCGGCGGCGAGCGCCGCGACCGGCGGCTGGCCGCGCTGCGGCTGGTCGGCTCCGACGGCCGGATGGTACGGCGGATCGCGGCGGGCGAGGCGATGGCGGGGGCGCTGCTCGGCCTGGTCTTCGGCGTCGGCTTCTTCCTGGTCGGCCGGCAGTTCGCGGGCACCACCGAGGTGTTCGGCATCAGCGTGTTCCCGAGCTATCTCAACCCCTCCCCCCTGCTGGCCGTGCTGGTGGCGGTCGCCGTCCCGGCGGCGGCCGTGCTGGTGACCCTGTTCGCGCTGCGCGGGGTGGTCATCGAGCCGCTCGGCGTGGTGCGGACGGCGAAGCCCAGGCGGCGCCGGCTGTGGTGGCGGCTGCTGCTCCCGGTGGCGGGCCTGGCCGCGCTCTACCCGATGATCGGGCAGGGCCGCGGCGGCGGCGACTTCAACCAGTACCTGGTCACCGGTGGTGTCCTGCTGCTCCTGGTCGGCGTCACGGCCCTGCTGCCGTGGGTCGTCGAGTCGGTCGTCGCACGGCTCGGCCGGGGCGCGGTGGCCTGGCAACTGGCCGTCCGACGACTCCAGTTGAGCAGTGGTACGGCGGCCCGCATGGTCAACGGGATCGCGGTGGCGGTGGCCGGCGCGATCGCGCTCCAGATGGTCTTCGCCGGCGTCGAGGCCGACTACACCAAGCAGACCCACAACGACCTCACCCGCGCGCAGATGTCGGTCCAGGTGCCCAACGGCGTCCCGGTGCCCGAGGTCGCCCGGGCCATGGCCGGCACCAAGGGCGTGCTGAAGGTGGTCTCGATCGCCGACGGCCAGGTCGGCGACCGGAAGAAGGACCCGAGCCAGACCGCCCAGGTGAGCATGGGAAGTTGCGCCTCACTGCGGGAGGTCGCCGTCCTGCCGTCCTGCCACGACGGCGACGCCTTCGTGGTGCAGGGCTCGGACACCGGGTCCGAGACGACGAAACTGCTGACGACCGTGGAGAAGCACGGCCGGACGCTCTACCTCGACCCCTCCTACACCGGCGACGACCAGGGGGCCGCGAGCCGCTGGACGGTACCGGCGGGGCTGAAGCAGGCGCAGACCCGCGAGGACCCCACCGGCTACCAGCGCGGCGGCTTCCTGCTCACCCCCGGTGCCCTGCCGGACGGTGCCAGCAGGGCGGTACAGGGCGTGGTCTACCTGTCCATCGACTCCGGGGTGCGCGACGCCAGGGAGTACGCGATCAACACCGCGGTCGGGATCGACCCGCTGATGCACGCGGAGACGCTGACCTCGATCGAGCGGGACGGCCAGTTCGAGTCGATCCGCACCGGGCTGTTCGCCGGCGCCGCCGCCGTACTGGCGCTGATCGGCGCGAGCCTGCTGGTCGGCCAGCTGGAGCAGCTGCGCGAGCGCAAGAAGCTGCTGTCGGCGCTGGTCGCCTTCGGCACCCGGCGGCGCACGCTGAGCCTGTCGGTGCTGTGGCAGACCGCGATCCCGGTCGGGCTCGGACTGCTGCTGGCCGGCGTGGTGGGGCTGGCGCTGGGCACGGTGCTGCTGAAGATGGTCGGCTCCACGGTGCGGGTGGACTGGCCGGGCGTGCTGGCGATGACCGGCTTCGGCGCGGCCGTCGTGCTGGCCGTCACGGTGCTGAGCCTGCCGCCGCTGCTGCGCCTGATGCGCCCGGACGGGCTGCGTACCGAGTAGGGGTCTACGAGTCGGCGTCGAGTACCCGGACGGGCAGCGGCCGCAGCGCCTCGCGCAACGCGTCCGCCAGCTCCCGGTACTCGGCGCCGCGCGCTGCCCCGGCGCGCATCGCGAGGGCGATCCGTCGGCTCGGGGCGGGCTCGGCGAAGGTGCCGGTGAGCAGCCGGTCGCTGCGGCTGGTCTCGACCCGGACGGCGGTGTGCGGCAACAGGGTGCAGCCGAGCCCGCCGGCCACCAGCTGGACGAGGGTGGCCAGGCCGGCGGCCGTGGTGGTGACCGGGGCGTCCTTGCGCCCGGCCTCCCGGCAGATGTCCAGGGCCTGGTCGCGCAGGCAGTGCCCCTCGTCCAGGAGCAGCAGGTTCAGCTCCCTGAGGGCCTCGCGCGCAATGCCGGTCCGGCCGCCGAGCGGCTGGTCCAGCGGGGTGACGAGCAGGAAGTCCTCGTCGTACAGGGGAAGTTCGACGACACCCGGGATGCCCAGGGGGACGGCGAGCAGCAGCAGGTCGAGGCGTCCGGCGGTCAGTCCGTCCAGCAGGCTGGCGGTCTGCTCCTCGTGGACCTGGAGGTCCAGGTCCGGGTAGCGGTCGTGGACCAGCCGCAGCACGGTGGGCAGCAGATACGGCGCCACGGTCGGGATGACACCGAGCCGCAGCGCGCCGGTGAACGGCGCCCGCACCGCCTCGGCCTCCGCCAGCAGCGACCGCATCTCCTCCAGTACGGCCCTGGCGCGTACGGCGAGCCGCTCGCCGGCGGGCGAGAGCAGTACCTTGCGGGTGGTGCGCTCCAGGAGCGTGACGCCGAGCGTCTCCTCCAGGGCCGAGACGGCTCCGGACAGCGCGGGCTGGCTCATGCCTATCGCGGCGGCCGCGTCCCGGAAGTGGAGGTGTTCGGCGACGGCGGCGAAGGCGCGTAGCTGGGCGAGACTCGGTTGACGGCGCTTGTTCCCCACGCCGACGCCGTTCCCCATGGGGTTACCCACAGCCACTGATAGCCACCTCCGATCAACCCGACCGAGTGTAGCTATTTCAGGAATCAATGCACCTTGTGCCACGATCGGCGGCGTCCAACCCATCGGAGGCGACCCCGCGATCCGGGGTGCTTCCGCGCTGCAAGGAGAGCATGTGCTCACTGTCGGTGACAAGTTCCCCGAGTTCGAACTGACCGCCTGTGTCTCGCTGGAGAAGGGCAAGGAGTTCGAGACGATCACCCACAAGACCTACCAGGGTTGGAAGGTGGTCTTCGCGTGGCCCAAGGACTTCACCTTCGTGTGCCCGACCGAGATCGCCGCGTTCGGCAAGCTGAACGAGGAGTTCGCCGACCGTGACGCGCAGGTCCTCGGCTTCTCCGGTGACTCCGAGTTCGTCCACCACGCCTGGCGCAAGGACCACGACGACCTGCGCGAGCTGCCGTTCCCGATGATGGCCGACTCGAAGCACGAGCTGATGCGCGACCTGGGCATCGAGGGCGAGGACGGCTTCGCCAAGCGCGCGGTCTTCATCGTCGACCAGAACAACGAGATCCAGTTCTCCATGGTGACCGCGGGCTCGGTGGGCCGTAACCCCAAGGAGGTCCTGCGGGTCCTCGACGCGCTCCAGACGGACGAGCTCTGCCCGTGCAACTGGACCAAGGGCGAGGACACCCTGGACCCGGTCGCGCTGCTGGCCGGTGAGTGAGTTGTCGCTCGACGCCCTCAAGTCCGCGGTCCCGGACTACGCCAAGGACCTGAAGCTCAACCTGGGTTCGGTCATCGGCAACTCCGAGCTGCCGGCCCAGCAGCTGTGGGGCACGGTCCTGGCGACCGCCATCGCCTCCCGCTCCCCGATCGTGCTGCGCGAGCTGGCGCCCGAGGCGAAGGCGAACCTCACGCCGGAGGCGTACCGGGCCGCGAAGTCCGCGGCCGCGGTGATGGCGATGAACAACGTCTTCTACCGCACCCGTCATCTGCTCTCCGACCACGAGTACGGCACGCTGCGCGCGGGTCTGCGGATGAACGTCATCGGCAACCCCGGTGTCGACAAGGTCGACTTCGAGCTGTGGTCGTTCGCGGTGTCCGCGATCAACGGCTGCGGGATGTGCCTGGACTCGCACGAGCAGGTGCTGCGCAAGGCCGGTGTCGACCGTGAGGTGATCCAGGAGGCGTTCAAGATCGCCTCGGTGGTTCAGGCGGTGGGCTCCGCCCTGGAAGCCGAAGCCGTGCTCGCCGAGTTCGAGTAGGCGCCGACGCTCCGTGGACCCCGCTCACCCCTCAATGGGCGGGGTCCTCCGCGTTCCTGAGGGCTGCGCCCCCGGACCCCCCTTCGGCCTGAACGGCCTCGTCCGCAAACTCCGGACCGGCTGACGTGTGTGGCTGAGCGCCGTCGTCGGGCTCCGCGTCCGCGTATCTGTCGTTCGAATACTGGTGCAGATAGCTGACGACCGTGTTCGTCACCGCCACCAGCGGTACGGCCACCACCGCGCCGCCGATGCCCGCGACCAGGCCGCCGGCCGCGACCGTGAGAACCACCGCGAGCGGGTGGACGCGGACCGCGCGGCCGAGGATGAAGGGCTGCAGGATGTGGCCCTCGATCTGCTGGACCGCGAGGACGACGGCCAGGGTCATGACGGCCGTGAAGACGCCCTGGGTGACGAGCGCGACCACCACCGCCAGGGCGCCCGAGGCGACCGCGCCGACCAGCGGGATGAACGAGAACAGGAAGATGAAGACGGCGAGCGGGACGGCCATCGGGACGTCCAGGAAGTAGATGCCCAGGCCGATGAAGATGGCGTCGATCAGGGCGACCAGGACCGTGCCGCGGACGTAGGCGGTGAGCGTGCGCCAGGCGCGCGGGCCGGCGCCGGCCACGCCCTCGCGGGCGGCGACGGGCACGAGCTTCAGGAACCACTGCCAGATGCGCGCACCGTCGTACAGCAGGAAGAGCGTGGAGAAGAAGACCAGCAGGATGCCGGTCAGGGCCTCCACGACGACCTGGACGCCCTCCAGGCCGAACGAGGTGATCTGGTCGGTGTTGGCGCCGATCGCCTCGCGGAGGTTCTTGGCGATCTGGTTGATCTGTTTGTCGGTGACGTGGAAGGGGCTCTTCAAGAGCCAGTTGCGCAGGTCGTCGATGCCGTTCTGGACCTGGTCGGAGAGGGTGTCGATGTTCTCCATGACCTGCCAGGTCACGAACCAGCCCATCAGGCCCATCACCACGAAGCCCAGGATGGCGGTGAGCGCGGTGGCGGGGCCGCGGGGCATGCCGTAGCG
Organism: Streptomyces sp. NPDC026538; assembly: GCF_055567535.1. Lineage (NCBI taxonomy): Bacteria > Bacillati > Actinomycetota > Actinomycetes > Kitasatosporales > Streptomycetaceae > Streptomyces > Streptomyces sp. NPDC026538. Next base: position 377,913 of record NZ_JBVHQG010000005.1, on the reverse strand, counting down.
GCACAGCCGGGCGACCGTGGGCTGGAGCAGGGCGGTGATCAGCAGCGCGATGACGAAGGCGAACACCACGAGTTGTACGGCGCTGATGACCCGCATCAGGATCCACACCGTGCCGGCCAGCACCAGCAGCCGCCAGCCGGCCTCGGCGGCGACCCGTACGCCCCAGGGGATGGCCGTCACGGGGTCGGGGCGCGGGGCGGGCTTCCGGACGGGCCTGGGAGCGGCGGCGGGGGACGCCGGTGCGGGAGCGGGGGCCTGTGCGCCCAGTGCGGGCGACTCGGGTTCGGCGTGCTCGCGCGCCACCTCGGCGCGGCGCTCGTCCAACCGCTCGCCCATCTCACTCAGTCCGGCACCCAGCCTGCCGAGCCACTCCGGCACTCGCGACATGATCCGCTCTCTTCCCCCGCGTCTCCGGGTGCTCCTCACCACTCCCCCCTGGAGTCGTTCGTTCCGACCGTACAGGGCGACAGCCCCTCCCCCTAGGACGGGGAGGGGCTGTCGAAGGTTGAGAGAAGCCGAGTGGCCTCTAGTACCAGCTGTTCGCCTGCCAGAACGACCAGGCCTGGCAGGGGCTGCCGTACCGGGAGTTCATGTAGTTGAGGCCCCACTTGATCTGGGTGGCCGGGTTGGTCTGCCAGTCGGCGCCCACGGAGGACATCTTGGAGCCGGGCAGAGCCTGGAAGAGACCGTAGGCACCGGAGGAGGCGTTGACCGCCTGGTAGTTCCAGCCGGACTCGTGGCTCACGATGTTGCTGAAGCACTGGAACTGGCCGCTGGCCACCATCTGCTGCGCCATCGCCTGGATCTGCGCCACGGTGTACGAGCTCTGGACCGCGAAGGTGACAGAGGAACGGCTGGCCGCCTTCTTCGCCTCGGCGCGCTCCTTCGCTTCCTTCGCCGCCTGCTCGGCCTCGGCCTTCTTGGCGGTCGCGGCCTTGGCGGCGGCCACCCGGGCCGCCTGCTCGGCGTCCTTCTTGGCGGTCGCGTCGGCCTGGATGGCCACGGCGTCGGCCTGCTGCGTCAGGGACGCGGTCTGCACCGTTGCCTGCTGACCCGCGGGGATGTCCGCGAGCAGCGTGGTGTCGGCTGCCGTCGCCTCAGCGTCGTTGGGCTGCGCGACGCTGCCCGAGGCAACACCGACAACGCTTCCGACGGCGGTGACCGCGGTGGCCGAGGCCACTGCGAATCCCCGGACCGAAATCCGGCTCACACGGTTTCCTTCCAGCATCGCCCGCTTCGGTGACCCTGGCGGACGCAATCGTTCCCCTGACGCTGGCCTCCCAACTGCGGGGTCACGGGAGGCACGGGCCCGATGGGCGGCTCCCCCGTGGGGAGCGCCGTGTGGTGCTCGGGCGGCATACGACGTCGCTATGGAATTAGCCGTGATGCTTCTGTGTTGCCCTACCGCTGGGGGTACAGGTGTGTCGTATGCGGGGCCTGACAGGAGTGAGACTCTGCCGTAACCCGACGCCGGGTGGCAATTCCGAGTTGCGTGTGAAAGCTCACATCCCGTTTCCCCCAGGGGATTTCAGGAAAGCCGCACGCACGAAGACGCCGCCCGGCTAGGCTCACTGCCTTTGCCGGACGGCGCCAACGGATGGCTAATCAGCCCAAGTTGGACACAGAGATCAGATGGATCAAAGGTGTCCGTCCTCCAGCATTTCGGTCACAAGTGCGGCAATCTGGGACCTCTCGGACCGGGTGAGGGTGACATGCGCGAAGAGCGGGTGCCCCTTCAGCTTCTCCACCACGGCGACCACACCGTCGTACCGGCCGACCCGGAGGTTGTCCCGCTGGGCCACGTCGTGAGTCAGAACCACCCTTGAATTCGCGCCGATCCGGGACAGAACGGTCAGCAGGACGTTCCGTTCCAGCGACTGGGCCTCGTCGACGATCACGAAGGCGTCGTGCAGGGAGCGGCCGCGGATGTGGGTGAGCGGCAGCACCTCCAGCATCCCGCGCGCGGTGACTTCCTCGATGACCTCGCGGCTGGTGACCGCCGAGAGGGTGTCGAAGACCGCCTGCGCCCAGGGGCTCATCTTCTCGGACTCGGAACCGGGCAGATAGCCCAGCTCCTGCCCGCCGACCGCGTACAGCGGACGGAAGACCATCACCTTCTTGTGCTGGCGGCGCTCCAGGACCGCCTCCAGGCCCGCGCACAGCGCCAGCGCCGACTTGCCGGTGCCGGCCCGGCCGCCCATCGACACGATCCCGACGTCCGGGTCGAGCAGCAGATCGAGCGCGATGCGCTGCTCGGCGCTGCGGCCCTTGATGCCGAACGCCTCCCGATCGCCGCGTACCACACGGACGTTGCCCTCCGCCGTCACCCGGCCGAGTGCCTTGCCACGCTCGGACTGGATGGTCAGGCCAGTGTGCACGGGGAGGTCGGAGGCCTCCGGGACGTACACGTGACCTTCCTCGAAGAGGATGTCCACCTGTTCGCCGGAGAGCGTCAGTTCGGACATTCCGGTCCAGCCCGAGGCGCCCGTGATGGCGAGCTCGGCGCGGTACTCCTCGGCCAGCAGGCCGACCGACGACGCCTTGATCCTGAGCGGGAGGTCCTTCGAGACGACGGTGACGTCGTATCCCTCGGCCTGCAGGTTGCGGGCCACCGCGAGGATGCGGGAGTCGTTGTCCCCCAGGCGGTAGCCGCTGGGCAGCACGCTGGGGTCCGAGTGATTGAGCTCGACACGGATCGTGCCGCCGAGGTCCCCGATCGGGATGGGGGCGTCCAGACGGCCGTGCCGGACCCGGTAGTCGTCGAGCAGACGCAGGGCCTGCCGGGCGAAGTAGCCGAGTTCGGGATGGTGCCGTTTGGCCTCCAGTTCCGTGACCACGACGATCGGAAGCACGACCTCGTGCTCGTCGAAGCGGGTCATGGCGTTCGGGTCGGCCAGCAGGACGCTGGTGTCGAGAACATAGGTGCGCCGGTCGGACTTGCGGCGCGTTGTGCTGGTCACCACGGAAGGACGTACCCCCTCGGATGAGGTCGGGGAGCGACGAAGAGGAGCTGGACCGGTTGACGGCCACCCTGCACGGGCCGAAAACCGGCCCTCCGCTGCTTCTTCCGTGCCGTGACCGCACGGTCGGGCTGGTGCAAAGGGCCTCCCGGGCGGACGACCCCGAGTCGCCCGCTGAGATCCGATGCCCGTGGTTCGGGCATCGACCTGCTTGCCTTATGCCCTCGAACATGCGCCGCCATGCCACGGTCTGCAACGACGCGCAGGTGAACTCCGTGTTACTGGCGCCCTGAAATGGGTGATTCACGCCTCATGCGCCCGATGGGGTCATCCACCGTAGCGAGGGGGTTATCCAGCGTGGCGACGGTGACAGGGGTCCTGTGTCGCGTCGACGACCGCCGTCACGATCACGTCACCCGCCGTAGCGGCGGTGGCGGGCCGCGTAGTCCCGCAGGGCGCGCAGGAAGTCGACCTTGCGGAACGCGGGCCAGAAGACCTCGCAGAAGTAGTACTCGGAGTGCGCGGTCTGCCAGAGCATGAATCCGGACAGCCGCTGCTCCCCGCTGGTGCGGATCACCAGGTCCGGGTCGGGCTGGGCACCGGTGTAGAGGTGCCGGCCGATCATGTCGACGTCGACGGAGTCGGCGAGGTCGCCCATCGCGATGCCCTTGTCCTGGGCGTCGAGGATCATCGAGCGGACGGCGTCGGCGATCTCCTGGCGGCCGCCGTAGCCGATGGCGACGTTCACCAGTATTCCGTCGACGTGCGCGGTGGCCTCCTCGGCCTCCTTGAGCGCGTTCTGCATCGGGGAGGGCAGGAGGTCGGGGGTGCCGACGTGGTGGACCCGCCAGCGGCCGTCGGCGGCGAGGGTGCGGACGACGTCCTCGATGATGCCGAGGAGGGGGACCAGTTCCTCCTTGGCGCGGTCGAAGTTGTCCGTGGAGAGCAACCAGAGGGTGACGACCTCGACATCGGTCTCGGAGCACCAGCCGAGGAACTCCTCGATCTTCTCGGCGCCAACCCGGTGGCCGTGCACGGTGCTGGATCCGGCGGCCTTCGCCCAGCGGCGGTTGCCGTCCATGATGACGCCGATGTGCTTGGGCACCTGAGCGTGGTCCAGGTGACCTTCCACCCGGCGTGCGTAGAGCCTGACGAGCAGGCCGCGCAGCTTGTCGCGCAGGTTCACTTGAGGTCCGCCCCTCGTGATTCGGATGCGGGGGTCCGCGTGATCGGATGCGGGAGTCCGCGGGGTTCGAATGCGGGAGTCCGCCCGCCGAAGCCTACCCCGCGGGGAGTTGAGGGAGGCGCGGGAGGCAGGGCGCCCCGGGGGCGGGGGTTCCGGTCGCCACCCGGCCGCGGGCCGGTTGTGGCTGGTCGCGCCCCGCGGCGGAGCCGCCGATGTGCGCAGCCCCGGCACCCCTTCGACGGCGTGGCCCCGAGGCCGCCTGAGAAGTGGGTGAAAAAAACGGGCCGGTCCGTGGGGGGGAGACGGACCGGCCCGAGGGGGGGTTTCCACCATAACCCTTTGTAAGTGATGCTGCGTGCATCGGCGTGCCACAACTACTCTCCGGAGTCGTCCGGCGACGCCACGATGGGCCCGGAACGCTGGATTCAAGGGCCTCGCATGGCCGATTCGCGGCGGAATCCCAGGGAAACTGGCCGCATTCGGGGAGATCAAGAGGGTTTGGGCCGTCTTGGTGACGCCTCGGCGGGTTGCGCACCCGTCCCTCCGATGGGCTACCCCGGCCGCGAACGACGGCTTGACGGGAGCCGGTGGGGCATCGCGGCACCGCGCAGCCCCCTCCACTGCGCGGTGCCGCCCGCGCAGCTTTGCTCACGCGAATTACCTTGGTCTGAACTTACGTGAGCCAACAGGGTGATACGGGACGTCAGAGGTAACGATGTGAAAACACTGGGGAAATGAAAGATGAACAGAGGGGCTGGCTGTTCACGTATGCGTAGATCCGCGAACTAGCGAACGACTTGCCCCGATTGGGTCACCACTGTCACGACATGCACCACGATGATCTTCGATGATCCTTTGGGTCCACCCGGTACCGGGTGGACGTCCGGGGCGTCGAACGGCAGTTCTTGGCCATTCTTCGTCGCCTGGCATTCCAAGGCCGGTGGATCACGGCCGGCGCTCCGGCTTGCGGGCGTCGAAGAGGTGCCTGGCGCTGTGCGCGACGAATGGTCCTTCCGCCTCGATCCGCCGGTGCAGGGCGCGGAGTTGGGGCTCGTACTCCTCGACCGTGAAGCCGGGGACCATCCATACGACCTTCCGCAGGAAGTGCACGACGGCGGCGACGTCGTGGAACTCCATCCGCAGCCGTTCGCCCCGCAGGCCGACGACCTCCAGCCCCGCCGCCTCCGCCGCGGCGCGCTCCCGGTCGGCATGACGCGCGCCGCGGACCGCCTCCGGCTGCGGCCCGAGGAAGTACTCCACCAGCTCGAAGACGCTGGCGGGTCCGACGTGCTGGGCGAAGTAGGTGCCGCCGGGGCGCAGCACGCGCGCGATCTCGGACCAGTGGGCCCGCACCGGGTGCCGGCTGAGCACCAGGTCGAAGGACTCGTCGGCGAACGGCAGTGGGGCGTCCTCGGCCGAGGCGACGACCACGACGCCCCGCGCGCTCAGCAGGGCGCTCGCCTTGGGGACGTTCGGCGCCCAGCCCTCGGTGGCGGCGAGCAGCCGGGGCCGGCGGCCGGGGGCGGCGGTGTCAAGCGTCTTGAGGGCGAAGTCGAGGACCTCGCCGCCGCCGGTCTGGATGTCGAGGACGGCGGTGGCCCGGCCCAGTCGTCCGCCGGCGGCGCGGGCATAGCCCCAGGAGGGGCGCGCCTCGGTGGCCCGGCCCTCGAACCAGGAGAAGTCCCAGCCCTCGGTGGGCACGGCGGCGCCCTCGGCGACGAGGTCCTCGAAAGTACGGTGCGTCTGCTCGGCCATGGCCCGCATGATCCCAACGGAATGTCAGTGCCCGCTGCTATTTTCGCCCACCATGACGACGACGGATGGCACGTACACCGCTGGTGAGAAGGAAATCCTGCACGCGAGCCTGGACCGGCACCGGGACGCGGTGCTGTGGAAACTGGAAGGCCTCGACGACGAACAGCTGCGCCGCCCGATGACCCCGTCCGGGACGAACCTGCTGGGGCTGGTGAAGCATCTGGCGTCGGTGGAGTACGGGTGGTTCGTGGCGACCTTCGGCGGCGAGGTCGAGCCGCTCTGGTTCGACCCGTACACGGACGAGGACCTGTCGGTCGGCCCCGGCGAGACGACCAAGCAGATCATCGACTTCTACGGCCGTGCGCGCGCCGCGGCCGACGCGGTGATCACCGGGCGCCCGCTGGAGGCACTGGGCCGCCCGGACTGGCGGGACCACCCGGTCTCCCTGCGCTGGGTGCTGGTCCACATGCTCGAGGAGACCGCCCGGCACGCCGGGCACATCGACATCCTGCGCGAGCTGATCGACGGAACGACGGGCGATCACCGGCGGCCCGCGACCGGGGGTACGGGCTGACTGGGCCGTCGGGTGGGGGCGACTGAGGGGGCCGTCGGACGGGGGCGACTGAGGGGGCCGTCGGACGGGGGCGCTCGACGGGGCCGTCGGACGGTGCCGGTAGTACCGACCGAGTGGGCAGTCCGGCGGTGCCGCTTGAAAACCGGCCGGGGGGCGACCGAGCGGGCCGCCGTCCGGCGGTGCAACCTGACCGGGCCGTGCGGCAGTCCCGCCTGACTGGGCCCCGGGCCCTGGGCCCTCCGGCAGTACCGCAGTACCGCAGTACCGACCGCCGGACCGCTCACGGCACCAGTGGCCGGACCTCCTCGGCGGTGAACCGTACGAAGCCCTCGGGATCGGGTTCGTCCCCCGTCGGCTGGAGGATGACGGTGTCGGCGCCGGCCTCGGTGAGCCGCCGCACGGCTTTGGCGACGGCGCCCGCGTCTCCGGCGACGCCGAGTTCGGGGACCGACTCCAGGCCCTCGGCGGCGAGTTCGGCGCGGAGCCGGGCGGGCGCGTCGGCCCCGGTGGCGGTGAGGAGATAGGCGACGACCTGGTGCGGCTCGTCCGCGCCCCGGCCGGCGGCCGCCCGTCCCTCCTCGATGAGCCGCCGGGCCCGGCGGACGCCGTCGGGCGGGGTGGCGGCGGTCAGGACTGTCCCGTCGGCGGCCTCGCCGGAGAGGCGGAGAGTGCGGGGGCCTTCGGCTCCGGCGAGGATCCGGACGGGGTCGGCGGGCGGCCAGTCGAGCGTGACGTCGTCGAGCCGGACGTACCGCCCGTCCACGGTGAGCCGCTCGCCGCGCAACAGTGCGCGCAGGGCGTCGAGATGCTCACGGAGCAGGGTCAGCGGGGACTCGACGCGGGCGCCGACCTGGCCCATCCAGTCCTGCACGCCGTGGCCGACGCCGAGGATCGCGCGCCCCGGGAACATCCGGTGCAGCGCGGCGGCCTCCATGGCGGTGATGGCGACGTTCCGCAACGGTACGGGCAACAGCCCTACGCCGACCCGCACCCGCTCCGACCAGGCGAGGGCAGCGGCGGCGGTGGAGATCCCACCCTCCCGGAAACAGTCCTCCCACAGCCACAACTCCTCGAGCCCGACATCATCCGCGACCCGAACCACGGCACGGAGTCGCTCGGGGGGCAGCTGGGGGCGGAATACGGCGCCTAGTGCGGTCATGGGGAAGGTCCTACCCGGGCCCGGGGGCGTCACAACTGGATTGCCGCGCTGTCGGAGCGGACGATCGTCAGGGGCCGACCGAATCGGAGTCCGCCACCCGGACCCCGGCACGCCGGGCGAGTTCGAGAGCCTGGGATCCAGCTCTGTGCCCGTCTGCGGGAATGCCCTGGTGGCAGCTCGGGCGCTGGTGGATCACGTAGATGCGGCGTGGTCCCGGGGCCGCGATCACTGCGGCGAATCGTGGGTCACCGGCGAACCAGATCTCCCGTACTTCCGCCTTTCGCGCAGCCGTGGCACGCTTCCCGAGGCGCCCACCCCACCAGATGGAGCGCACATGCGAGTGCATCACCATCGTCACTTGCTGATCCGGCACTTCGGGGTTGGGGAGCTTGAGCCAGGCGTAGCCGTTGCGGACACCGGCGAGGTTGCCGATACCGCTTTCCGGGGTCTCGTACACCTGCCAGGGATATTGCCGCAGGAGGCGCCGTGCGCGAAAAGCTCCCCGCCAATAGGCCCATTGGAGGAAGGTCCGGTAGAACGTGTAGGCCATCGGGACGAAGAAGAGCCACAACGTCCACGTGACCGACATGGACACGTACCAAGCCAGCAGTCCCACCCAGGCCGCGGGCCACAGCAGCTGACCGAACGCGGCGGAGATCAGCAGCTTCGTCCAGGCACGACGGGTCGCCGGATCGTCCCAGGCCGTCGGTGGGTGCGGAGCGGGCATGTCAGTCCTCGTCGGGTACGTCGTCGAACTCTTCCGGAAGGGGGTTTTCGAAACTGACCGTACCTGCGATGTCCAAGAGCAGCGCACGGTAGTGCCTCGCCCGCGCGACAGCCGTCGTGGCCAGCGAGAGGATTGCGATACGCGCGCCGTCCGGGCATGGCACGTAGGCCGTGAGCTGGAGCAGCTCGCACGGGGCGTCGAGTCCCAGTTCGGGCGGCGCGATCAAGCGGGTCTGTACAAGTGAGGCCGGCCCGCACGGCAGGTCCAGAGTCTCGAGATGCTCCGGCCGCTGCGCTCCGGCTGCGGCGCGGGCCGCGAGGATACTGCGCGGGGCCCATTCGGTCCGCCGCCAGGCCAGCGTGAATAAGGACAACAGCGGCCCGCCGTCTCCCTGGTCGTCGGCGTGCAGTCCAAGGCAACAGTGCACCGTTCCGGCTTCCAGAAGCAGCCGTGCCAGCCGGAGCACGGGACCGAGGTCGGTGAAGCGGCCGTCCGCCTGATCCGGTTCACGCCCGGCCGCGGTCAGTTCCTGGAGTGGCAGCGAAACGAATCCCGGGACCAACGCGAACCAGATATCGGCGTCCTCGCTCTGGGCGGAGGCATCGATCGCATAAGGAGCACTGCTCATGACGCTTCACCAGCGCCGCGCAGCAGGAAGTGGAGAGCACCCACGGTCGCCGGAACATCGACGCCCAGGGTTCTGGGCCCGTCGAGGAGGTTGCCTACCGTCTTGGCCGCGTCGTTGTCCAAGGTGTTCACAAAACTGCTCGTTACACCATAGAGAGCCGTCCCGGCCCCCACCATCGTCGCCGGCTTGTCGATCTTCTCCACGATCGGTGCCAGCCGGCCGCCGAACACCCTTGGATGGGCCAGCAGGCTCGCAGCCCCTCCAGCTGCGGCCGCTTCTGACTTGATCGACGTCCCCACGGTCTTGAGCGATGTTCCGACATTGGTGCCGGCCCTCACGAGCTTCTGTCCGAGCGTCAGCACCTCTTCGCCCTCTCCCACGAGCGACAGCAGTTCCCCGGACTCGCCCACTGCGCGGAGCCCGAGGTAACTGCCCTTGGCCACCACCCCGAGCCCCGGCAGCATCCCCAGGAAGTCACCCGCCACCCCCAGCAGGTTGCCCCAGAAGTCGACGTCGAGTTCGCCCTTCGTGAGGCCGTCCTTCAAGGTCGCCAGGACTTCGGGGTCGCTTACGCGCAGGCTGAAGGCCAGTCCGCTGAGCAGTCCGGCTGCCAGGAACAGCATCCACGGAGCGACGGCCGTCAGGCCCAGCAGCGCGATCACGCCCAGCACTGCCGCGCATGCGCTGAGAATGTCCGGGAGGTTGTCGCCCAGCCAGCCCGTGAACGTGTCCCACGCGCTCGGCTCCTGCGGCGCCAGCCTGTGCGTGGCGTCGCTGATGTGCCGGGCCCGCCTGCGGGCGGTGTCCTCGTGCTCGCCCGCCAGGGATCGGGCCCGCTCCAGTACGTCGTCCAGGTCGTCCTGCGCCGCCCTGACCCTGCTGTTCGCCTGGTCCACAGCCGAGCCGGTATCGCCCTGTGCCCTGCGCCTACTCGCGTCCGGGGTCTCCGGGGCCCTCTTAACCTCGTCCGCGTGGTCCTGAGCACGCTGCAGCGCCGCGCGGGCGTCCTTGGCCTCACCGTCGAGCTTTTTCGCGCGCCGCTGGAACTCCTCGAGTTCCCCCGCCCACAGGTCCAGTTGCTTCGCGGCCTTGTCGACGGAGTGGGCACCGTTCTTCAGATTGAGCGGCAGCGGGCCACCCTCCAACCGCTCGCGGAACGCGACGGCCGCATCGCCCTCCCAGTAGCTGCCGTTCATCAGTCCGGTGACCTTGGAGTGCGCCTTCTCCATCTCCTTCGCGCAGCCGGACAGTCTGCGGTGGATGTCGTGCACCAGGTCCGTGCTGCCGGGGGCGGGGTTGAAGCCGAGGTGCGGGTAGGGGTCCGTGACCGTCACTTGCTCCCGCTCTCCCGCCTCGCCTTTTCCAACGCCTTCTCCAGGGCCACGTCCACCTCGTGGAAGTCGTCCCTGGCCTTCTTCGTGATGTCCGTGAGCTCCCCGATCTGCTCGGCGATCTCCTTGGCCCCGTGGTGCCAGTCCTCCTGGAACCGGTCACAGGCCTGGTCCAGGTCGTCGGTGCCCAGACCACTGACGCCTGGGTCACGCAGTACCTTCTGCAGGGCTGTGAACGACTCCTGCGCTCGCTTCAAGTCCTTGAAGAAACGGCCGAGCTCCGTGCCGTCGACCTTCAGCCGCTCAGCCATGAGGACACCTCGTCACCGTGGTGGCGAAGGCGTCGTCCGGAAGATCACCCGACGTGGCACCCGAGGGCCGCAGGCAGCCCACACCGAGGGCAGTCGTGAGGAACCGGGCAGGGCGGTGCACTTGCGGACTCCAGGTGGGGCCGGAGGTCTCTTGGTCCTCCCGACGATATCCGCGGGACATGGGCGACCCCGGGTACGGAGCCGGCGGGCCGGGGGCGACCGGCCGGACCGGTCTCCCTGCTCTGAGGCGAAAAACCCTGCCGCGATGCGCACTTGAGCACTGCGGCAAGCTTCACTCGTCCGTGTTGCGGATACGGTCACTTCGGGAACCGCTGGGAGACAAGCGAGAGGCAGACCATGAGGCGCTGGCGGGACGGGCGAGGAAGGCTGGTCATCCATGGCGGCGAGGAACCGGTCGTCGTCCCGCTCGAGATCGCCACCTCCTATCGCGCTCGCGCCAAAGGTCTGTTGGGACGTGATGGGCTCGACGGTGCGATCCTGCTCTCCCCCGCCAGCAGCATCCACACGTTCCGGATGCGGATGCCGATCGACGTCGCCTATCTGGACCGGCGTCTGACCGTCATCGCCGTCCGCACCATGCCGCCGGGACGTCTCGGCCTGCCGCGTCTCCGGTCCCGGCATGTGCTGGAGGCGGAGGCCGGGGCCATGGCGGGGTGGGGTGTGGAGGTGGGGGCACGGGTGGGCGTCGAGACGGAGTAGCCGCTCACTCGGCGCGGACCGCCCTCTCCGGCAGGCCCGGGTTCACGCCTGCGCGTCGGCCGTCACTCTCGTCACTCAGCCCCCCGTCCTCGGGAACGTCACCTCCACGCGGCGGTTCTTCTTGCGGCCCTCCTCCGTGGAGTTGTCGGCGATCGGGTACTGCTCGCCGTAGCCGCGGACGTCGAAGGTGATGTTCGGGTCGTTCAGGTCCTGGTCGAGGACGCCCTGTACGGCGTTGGCGCGCTGACGGGAGAGGACGTCTCCGTGGGCCGAGGAGCCCAGGTTGTCCGTGAAGCCGAAGACGCGGACCTGGGTCGCGTTCTGCTTCCTGATCTCCTCCGCGATCGTGTCGATCCGCGCCTTCGCCGCCGCGCTCAGCTTCGAGCTGTCCTTGCTGAACAGCACCTCGGCCTGGAGGGCGAACGTCACGTCCGCGTTGGTGTCCTCACGGCGCTCGTCACCGCTCTGGTCCTCGACGACCGACTTGATGTCCAGCACCTTGGGATCGGCGAGGGTGGCACCTTCGGGGAGCTTGAGGTCGGGGTCGGTGGGGTCGATCTTCACGGGCGCGGCGGCGGAGGGCTCGGTGCCCGGGGGGACGCTCGGGTCGCCGCCGTCGGCACGGGCGGCCGTCGCGCCGTAGAGATTCGTGACCAGCAGGAGCGTCGCGGCGCCCAGGGTCAGCGGGAGGCGTGGTGTGGTCACTTCGGCCTCACCCGGAGATCTGGATCGTGCCGCTGGCGAAGGTGGGGAGTTGGAGGGTGACCTCGGTGGTGTCGGCTGGTGGGGCGGGGAACTGCATGAAGACCGCGAGTGTCTGTCCCGCCTTCAGTGTCGAGAAACCGGTCGTGGTCAGAGGGCGGCCGTCCGTGTCCCGCAGCACGTAGTACCGCTTCTTCCCCTTGGAGTCGACGAGCGTGGCACCGCCGAGCGACCGGCCGTTCCTGATGATCTCCGTCTCGTTGCCACTGAGGGCGGACGGAATGACGACGGTCTGAGCGCCGTCGTTCTTCAGGACGCCGTTCACCGTGACGAATCCACCGGAGTCGCGTTGTGCGGAGCTGATCTGGAGAAGGAGACCGTTGGACCCCTGCAACTCCGCGATGGGAGTGGACGACTGACCCTCCTGGGTGCTCGGGTCGGCCTGGCCGCTCCTGGCCGCCGAGGCCTGCGGCGTCTTCCCGTCGTCGCCGCCTCCCCCGCCGCTGCCACATGCGGCCGCGCCCAGGGCCAGACCGGCCGCGGCGATCAGAGCGACCATCCCCCTGCGGGCCTGCGTGGTGAACCGAACGCTCATCGCTCCGCTTCCTTCATCACTCGTCGATTCGATTGTCAGTCGGCCAGATGGACGTCGAAGAGGTCCTCGGGTTTCGGGAGATCCGTGAGGTGGTGCGGGTCCAGGTCCCAGACACCACGGCCCCGGCAAGTGAGTTCGGGCAGCGGCCGGTCGTCGCCCGAGGAGGGGCTCGCGGTGGGGTCCGGGGAAGGGGTTGGAGACGGGTCCGGGGCGGGGAACGTGCAGAGCGACTCGATCACCGCTGTGGCCCGCGCCCGCGACTTGACGTTCTCCGTACCGGGTACGACGGAGTCCCCCACCGATTTGTTGGTCCGGGCCTCGACCTCATAGCTCAGCGGACCTTCCGCATGGCACTGCAGACGGGTGGCGTCGTTCTGTGACAGGAGTTGGTCGGCGCGCCAGCACGAGTCGGAGACCAGGACATTGCCCTGGAAGACGTCCTGCCACTTGGTCGGGTCGAGAACGTCCAGCAGCCACTGGTCCGCGAGTTGCTTACGGGTGTCGAGGGCCGCCGCGAGAGCCGCCGAGTCGGCGGCCGTCTGGGCGCCATTGCGATTCACCGCGGCCTGGCCGACCGCCAGGTAGGCGAGTGCGAGGAAGAGCAGACCCGCCACCACCGTGATGTAGATGGGAAAGGCCTGCCCCGCGTCTCGGTAACGGCGCGCGTCCGTCAGCCGGTGACCTCGGCGATCTTCGAGGTGATCGCGTCGTAGATCGTCTGACCGATACTCGTACCCGTGATCGCCAGCACGATCGCCACCACCACCGCGATGATCCCCAGGTACTCGACCGCGGTCTGCCCCCGGTCGTCGGCGCGGCGCTGCAGCGCGACAAGCATCCTCAGCATCCGGTCGCTCATGGTGCTCCCCTCCGGGTTCGGTTCCGATCGTGGCAACGTACGGCGGAACATACCCGTCCGCGGAGGGTCCCAGGACCCAAATCCGGACCCAGTTCATCCTGTTCAGCCTCATGACACCCCCAGCCACTTGGCCGTCGCCTGGGCGCGGGTGGCGGTGTGGAGCTTGGCGAAGATGCGGTTGATGTGGTTCTTGACCGTCTTCTCGCTGATGAAGCAGACGGCGGCGATCTGCTGGTTGTTCATGCCGGACGCGATGAGGTTCATGATCTCCGCCTCCCTGCCGCTCAGTTGAAAACGGGACCTCGATGACTGTCCCACAGCTGATTGCAGTTGCGAAAGCCCTTTGGGTGGAAAATGTGTTGGGAGGGCGCGTAGTTCGGGTTTTGCGTGTGCAGTTGCATGGCCTCTGATATGGGCCAGCAATGCGTTCGTGGCCGTCGGTGTGAAGTGCGGCCGGCCGCCGCCCACGTCCCGTACCGCCTGCGCCAGCTGTGCTGTCGTGAACTCGCCGTGGACCAGGTAGCCGCCGGCGCCCAGGCGTACGGCCTCCTGCACGATCTCCGTCTCGTCGCTGTACGTCAGCATCATGACCGGGGCCAGGCGAACCAGGTGCGGCAGCGCCGACATGCCGTCGACACCGGGCATGCGGACGTCGAGCAGGATGACGTCGGGACGCAGGCGCAGGGCCGCCTCGTAGGCCGCGCGGCCGTCGTCGGCCTCGGCGACGACCGTGAGGCCGTCCGCGGCACGGAGAACGGCCGTCAGGCCCGCGCGGATCACCGGGTTGTCGTCGGCCACCAGGACGCGCAGGGGCGGGGGCGGTGGCTCTTCGCGCTCCGTGAAGGGGTGCTGCGGCATCGGGGGGCCTCCTCTCGTCTCCGTCATGTCAGTGGCACCTCCACGCGGACCTCGGTGCCCTCGTCGGTGGTCAACCGGAGGCACGCGCCCATCGACGCGGCCCGTTCCGTCATGCCGAGGAGGCCGAAGTGGCCGGCGCGGCGCAGGTCTTCGAGAGTCGCGTCCGGGGGCAGGCCCCGGCCGTCGTCCTGGATGGTCACCACCAGGTGGGTGGGCGTGGTCCGAGCCCGTACCTCGACCCTCGTCGCGCGTGCGTGGCGGTACGCGTTCTCCAGGGCCTCCGCCGCGATGCTCAGCAGCTGGCGGCTCGCGGCGGGGGCGAGGGGGAAGGGGCCGGCCGGGCCGTCGTACGTGGCGGGCAGGGACGTGCGGGTGGTGAAGTCCGCCGCCAGGGACTCCAGTTCCGCCAGTACGTCCGAGGGGTGCGCGTCCGTCGCGGTCCGCAGGTCCGTCAGCAGGTCCCTGGACTCCTCCGCCGCCTTGCGGGCCGCGTTCGCCACCAGTTCCGCCTGCTGTCTGATCAGCGCCGGGTCCAGGCGGTCCGGGGACGCGGCCGCCGACTCCGCCAGACCGTCGGCGATCAGTGCGACGCCGTAGAGGGTCTTGGTCACCGAGTCGTGCATCTCGCGGGCCAGGCGGGCGCGTTCGGCGCTCACCGCCTCCGTCGCCGCCAGGCGTGCGCGGGTCTCGGTGAGGGCCTCGGTGGCGGTGCCGAAGCGGAGTATCAGGGTGCGCAGTGTGGAGCCCATCGCGCCGGTGATCACGCAGAGGCCGGGCAGCAGGAGGGAGTCCGCCACACCGGTGTGGTGCTCCAGCGTCTCCTCCACGACCAGGAGGATCAGCGACTGGAGAGAGGCGAAGACCGCCGCTCCGCGCCAGCTGTAGAGGAGGCCTGCGAGTAGCGGGGTGCAGACGCTGACGTAGGCCAGGGTGGTGTCGGGGCCGGCCGAGACCAGCAGGAAGGAACCGAAGAGGGTGTCGGCGGCCAGCAGGGTGGGGTGGCGCAGGAGAAGCGGGCCGAAGCGCTGCCAGTCCCGGAAGAGGACGTACGAGATCATGAAGGTGACGACCACCGCCGAGCCGACCAGGCGGGTGCCCAGGCCGGGGGTGGCGTTGAGGAGGGCCGCGGGTGCCGCCACGGCGATCATCGCCAGGCGGAAGCCGAAGACCTGGCGGCCCATCGCCCGCAGGGCCCGGATCTCGACCTTCCCGTCGTCCTCCCGTGCCGCCATCACCATCACCGCCCTCCCTCGGCTACTTCCCCGTGACCGACCCGAAGTCGACCCCGGAGCCCAGCAGCAGGCCGGCGGCCAGCAGGAGCATCGTGGCCGGAACCATGAACGTGGTGATCATCAGCGTGGCCCTCGGCACCGCCCGGGCCGCCTTGCGGCGGGCGTTCTGGGCGTCCGTACGACGCATGTCCTTGGCCAGGGCGACCAGGGTGTCGACGATCGGCGCGCCCAGTTCCTCGCCCTGCTGGAGCGCCGTGACGAACATCGCCACCTGTTCGGAGTCGTTGCGGCGGCGGAGTTCCGCGAAGGCCTGGCGGCGGCTCATGCCCAGGTCCAGCTGGCGGAGCGTGATGCGGAGTTCGTCCGCCCAGGGGCCCTCGTAGTGCGAGGCCACCCGGTCCAGGGCCTGCCGGAAACCGAGGCCGGCGCTCACCACCACCGCGAGGACGTCCAGGAAGTCGGGCAGGGTGCGTTCGATGACGTCCTTGCGGACACGGATCGCCGACCAGATGCCGACCTCCGTCCAGAACGCGCCGAAGAGGAGGAGGAGAACGGCCATCAGCCATTGCCCCCTCAGCAGGAAGACCAGGAAACCGACGCCGCCGAGTGCGCCGTAGACCGCCCGGCGGGCCGCGTACCGGTCGATCGTCAGGCCGCCGGGGTTGCCCGCCAGGTCGATCCTGCGGCGGTACTTGGCGACCAGGCGCGGGCCCATCAGGCGTAGGACGGCGGGGGCGTAGCGCATGCCCATGCGGTCGATGAGGGAGTTGGCGGCGCCGGTGCGGGTGGCGCCCACCTCCAGGGCGATCGCCAGGTCGGCGGGGAGTTTCGCGTCCGCGCGGTACATGCGGACGCCCGCGAAGACACCCCAGACGCCGAGGGCCATCAGGAGGGCCAGGAGTAGTTCCATGGTCACAGCCCCCTATACGTCGATGCGGCTGAGGCGGCGGATGAGGACGAAGCCGATGACGTAGAGGCCGAAGGCGATGAGCACGGCCGCCTGGCCCAGGGTGGTGCCCGTCATGCGGTCCAGCGTGTCGCCCTTGACCCCGTTCATCAGGAACAGGGCGCCGATGCCGAGCACCGGGACGGCGTACGACGTCATCGTCACCTGGGAGAGCTGGGTGCGGACCTCGCGGCGGGTCTCCTTGCGCTCCTCCAGGGTCTCGGTGAGGTTGCGCAGGGCGGAGACGACCTGACCGCCCGCTTTGTTGGACAGGACGAGCGTGGTGACCAGGACGACCAGCTCGCGGGACGGGAGCCGGTCGGTCAGTTCGCCCAGTGCGTCGTCCATGGTGTGGCCGATCGCCAACTGGTCGGCCACCTTGCCCAGTTCCTCGCCTGCCGGGGCCTCCAGCTCCTCCGCCGCCATGCCGATCGCGGTGCGCAGGGCGAGTCCGGCGTGCGTGGCGTTGGCCAGGATGCGGGCGAGTTCCGGGAGTTGTGCGATGAACCGCTCGATGCGTTTCTGCCGCTGCCAGTTGAGGAACTGCACGGCGGCGAAGACCCCGAGGAGGCCGGCGATCGGCCCGAAGAAGGGAGCCAGGGCGGCCTGGCCGATGAGCCAGAGGGCCACGACGGCGGCCAGCAGGTAGACGAAGAACTCGCCGGGCGTCACGTCCAGGCCCGTCGCCGCCAGCCGGAGTTCCAGCCGCCTGCCGATCCCCGTGCCGCGCAGCCGCCGGTCGAGGTTGCGGAAGCGGCGCCGGCGGCCGGTGAGCGGGGCCTGGCCGGTGGCGGAGAGGCGGTCCACGAGGGCGGCGCGCTGGGCCCGGCCGGAGGCGTAGGTGTACAGGCCCACCACGGCCAGCAGGCAGGTCAGCAGGGTGATGCCGGTGGTGAGGGTGACGAGGTCATGGAGGGTCATGGCCTACCTCGCTTCTCGGGTGGTGAGCTGGTCGAAGTGCTGGGCCACGCCGAAGGCCTGCGGGATCGGCTGGCTCGCCATGTAGAGGCGGTCGGCGGTGCGGCGCGGGAGCGGGAAGTACTGGAAGGCGCCGTGGACATGGCCGTCGTGGGTCATGGGCCGGGCGTCGAAGCGGGCCACCGTCGCCAGCCGGTACGGCTCGCTGCCGTGGCTGTCCAGCACCGCGATCTCGGTGATCCGCCGGGCGCCGTCGGCGAATCGGGTCAGCTGGACGATGACCTCGACCGCGCTGTTGATCTGGTCGTGCAGGGCGACGAAGGGAACTTCGACGTCCGACATGGAGGCCAGGGTCTGGAGCCGGGTCAGGGCGTCCTCCGCGCTGTTGGCGTGGACGGTCGCGAGCGAGCCGTCGTGGCCGGTGGACATGGCCTGGAGCATGTCCAGGGACTCGCCGCCGCGGACCTCGCCGACCACGATCCGGTCGGGGCGCATCCGCAGCGAGTTGCGGACCAGGTCGCGGATGCTGACCTGGCCCTTGCCCTCGACGTTCGCCGGGCGGGACTCCAGGCGGACCACGTGCGACTGCTGGAGCTGGAGTTCGGCGGAGTCCTCGATGGTGATGATGCGCTCGTGCGCCGGGATCAGCCCGGAGAGGGCGTTCAGCAGGGTGGTCTTCCCGGTGCCGGTGGCGCCGGAGACGATGATGTTGAACTTCGCCTGCACCAGGCCGGCCAGCAAATACACCATGGGCTCGTCGAGCGAGCCGAAGCCGATCAGCTCCTGGAGGGTGAAGGAGCGCGGGAAGCGGCGGATGGTGAGGATGGGGCCGGTCAGGGAGAGCGGCGGGATGATCACGTTGACGCGTTCGCCGGAGGGGAGCCGGGCGTCGACCATCGGATTCGACTCGTCCACCCGGCGGTTGACCGTCGACACGATCCGCTCGATGGTCTGCATCAGCTGGTCCGCGGACGCGAACCGCAGCGGCAGCTGCTCGACCCGGCCGCCGCGCTCGACGAAGATCGCATCGGGGCCGTTCACCATGATTTCCGTGATCGACACGTCTTCCAGCAGCGGTTCCAGGATGCCGAGGCCGAGGGCCTCGTCGACGACCCGGCGGATCAGCTGCGAGCGTTCGACGGTCGACAGCACCGGGCCCTCGCGGCTGATGATGTGACCGAGGACGCGTTCCAGGCGTGCCCGGCGCTCGGCGGCGGCCAGCGCGCTCATCTCCGCGAGGTCGATCTCCTCCAGGAGCTTGGCCCGGTAGGAGGAGACCAGATGGCCGTCCTCGCCCCGGCTGCCGTGCTCCTCGGGGGAGTTGATACGTGCCCGCAGGCTCATGGTTGCCGTGCTCCTCGTTCAGTGGTCGACGGGCATCGTGGCGGACTTGGTGGCGTTGCCCAGCTCCCAGACGATCTTCGGGATGTGGACGGTGGCGGTCACGGTGACCGAGTCGCCGCCGCCGGAGGACGCGCAGCTCACGTCGATCCCGCCGCTGACCGCGCCGGCGCAGGCCGCGCCGACGTCCTGGCTCAGCGAGGCGGCCCGGGCCCCGGCCCGGGCCGCCGTCCCGGCCTGCTCGGCGGCGTAGGCGACGGCGCCGAGCTGGATGCCGGCCAGCCCGACGATGAGCAGCACCGGGATGAATCCGAGGTACTCGACGGCGACCTGGCCGCGGTCGCGCTCGGTGCGACGCGTCATTGCTTCACCTCCTCCACCGTGCCGGCGTGGCCGTGCACGGTGACGGGGAAGTCGATGGTGCCGGGGAAGAGCACCGGGACGCGCAGCGAGACGTCGGCGGTGACCATGCCGGTGCCGCCGCACCGGTCCACCGTGGCCCCCTCCCGCCAGGCGCTGGAGAGATCCTTCAGCGCGGCCTGCTCGCAGACACCGAACCGTTCTCCCCGGGGGACGGCCGTGCCCGCGCGTACGCCCTCGTCGGCGGCGTTTCCGGCGAGGGTGACGGCGTATCCGACGAGGACGGCCTGCCACATGAGCACGAGGGTGAGGATGATGACCGGGGTCATGCCGAGGAGTTCGACAGTGACTTGGCCGCGGTCGGGTGCGGGCGCGGCGGGCCGTCGGCCGGGTGCGGGCCGGTGGGGGCTGAGCGCGCAGTTCCCCGCGCCCCTACGGGGCGCTTCCTTGCGGGACGCTTCGAAGACGCGCTTCGCTGAAGCGCGCCCAAGGGGCGCGGGAAACTGCGCGGCCAGCCCCCACGCACCCGCACCCGGCCGACGGCCTTTCATGGCAGCTCCCTCCGCCGCCGGAATCCCACCGCCGGCCGCTCCGCGCCCCGCGCCCGGCGCGGCACCGTCCCCTCCGCCGTCCGTACCAGGCCCAGCTCCCCGGCCAGCGCCCACAGCGCCTGCTTCACCGTGCTGCGGGCGTCCAGTTCGTGGACGCGTCCGGCGTCCACCACGCCCTGGAGTTCCTTGAAGTTGGCGGGGATCGGGGTCCCCGCCAGCGCGGTGCCGGTGATCCGCTGGATCAGGGCCGGCTGGATCTCCGTGGCCCTGGTGTGCCGGTTGACGACCACCGTGGTCTCCTCGGCCTTGCGGATCTGCAGCCGGTCCCACATCCGCACCGTGCGCTTGGCGGCGCGTACGGCGACCACGTCGGGCGTGGTCACCAGGAGGGCCAGGTCGGCGGTCTCCACGGCCGCCGCGCCCGCCCCGCCGAGCTGGGCGCCGCAGTCGACGACCACGATCTCGTGGCGGGAGCGCAGGGCGCTGAGGATCTGGCGGGCGGCCCGGTCGGTGACCTCCTCGCCGCGTTCGCCCTCGGCGGGTGCGAGGAGCAGGGCGAGCCCGGAGTCGTGGCGGAAGACGGCCTCGGCCATCACGCGGGGGGAGATGTCGTTGACCGCGGCCAGGTCGGCGACCGAGCGGCGGAACTGGACGTCCAGGTAGGAGGCGACGTCCCCGGTCTGGAGGTCGAGGTCGACCAGGGCGGTGGAGTGGCCGGAGGCCTGCGCGGCGAGGGCGATCTGGATCGCCACCAGGGTCGCGCCGGTCCCGCCCTTGGCGCCGCTGACGGTGACGACGGTCCCGCCGACGCCGGCGAACGCGTCCGCGCCGTGGCCGAGGTGGCGCCGTACGCCCGTGGACCACTGGGCGACCGCCTGGACGCGGCCGGCCAGCTCCTCGTAGCTCATGGGCAGCCCGACCAGGCCGCGGGCGCCGGCGTCCATCGCGGCGGCGAACAGGCCGGGGCTGGTGTCGGTGGTGACGAGGACGACGCCGACCGCGGGGAAGCGCAGGGCGACCTCGCGGATCAGCTCCAGGGCCGGGACCGGGCCGATGCGTTCGTGGACGACGACGACCTCGGGGAGTTCGTCGACGGACTCGGCGGCGAACCGGGCCAGGGTGTCGACGAGTTGGGTGGAGTCGACGACGGGGGACAGCGGTTCGCTGTCCGGGAGCTGGCTGAGCAGGGAGACCAGGGAGCGGACGGCGTCCGCGTCACCGACGGCGGGGAGGATCCTGATGGGCATGCGAGGCGCCTCTCACTTGTCCGTCGCGAGTTCGTAGGTGCGGTCCTTGTCCGGCACGGTGGTGGTCGTGCCGGGCGCGACCAGGGCCAGCCGGACCCGCTGGGCGAAGGACTCCGCGTAGGTGAGGCGCTGGGCGTCGAGCGTGGACAGCGCGAAGGTGATGGGGACGGCGTCGCTGGGCTGCTGGTTCCGGTTGTCCGGGTCCACGTAGCTGAGCTGGGCGCCGACGTCCAGGACCCGGGCGTCGGTCACGATGATCTTCGATTGGTCGGGGTCGCTCTGCTGCTTGCCCTGGAAGGTGGCGTAGACGTTGACCAGCGAACCCGGGGTGATCTTGCCGGCCACTCCGGTGGCCGCGTCGATCATGATCGCGACCTCCTGCTGGCCGGCCTTCAGCGCGGGCTGGGCGACGATCATGTCGGTCTGGAGCAGCGAGCCCCTCTTCAGCGTGGTGACCGCGATCTTTCCCTCGATCGCGCTGAGGCTGGTGACGGCGTTGGCGGACAGCCACCGCTTGGGCATCTCGACCTTCTCGAACTGGCCGGCGCTCAGGGTCGTGTACGGCTTGACGTCCGACCGGACCTTGTACGCGGTGACCTTGGGGCCGACCTCGGACTTCGCGTTGTCGATGACCGAGAGCACGCCGGCGAACGCGCCGAGCGCGCAGATCACCGACAGGATCAGGAGTATCACGCCGCGGCGCTGACGGGAGTTCATGGACCGTGCGACCTCATCGGGGGAAGCGGGGAAGTGGGGGAACCGAGCGGTGGGTGGTACGGGTCAGGCGGGCGTCCGCTGCTCCAGCGCGCGGTGCGCCGGGGGGTCGTAGACGGGCGGGGTGGCGGAGCAGAAGACACAGCGGTCGCCGATGACGTCGATGCCGCACCAGTGACAGCTGGTCCGCCGGACCGAGGTGACCAGTTGGTAGAGGACCGACAGGTCGGCGAGGTAGCTGGTGAACTCGATCATCCGGCCGGTCCCCCACCACCGGGACGACTCGGCCGGCAGCGGGGTCTCGCGCAGGCCGTAGGAGCCCCAGGTCTTGGCGAGGCCGCCGATCCACTCGGACTGCAGCTGTCCCCTGGCGACCAGCATCCAGGTGCTGAACTCGGGTCCGGGCAGGGTCGCGTCCGGGCCGATCCGGACCAGTCGCGGCTGGGGGTGCGCGACGACGGCGAACTGGGTGCCGGGCATCCAGGACTTGGCGTGCGCCTTGAGGGTGACCGGGACCCGGTCCAGCTTGGCGACCGAGCCGAGGACGGCGCCGGAGTGGATGTAGTGGGTGAGCAGCCGGCCGGCCGACGCGAGGACGCCGGGGCTGAGGTCGCAGGAGGCCAGCTGCCGCAACTGCCGGGCCAGGACGGCGATGCCGAGGGGCGGCAGGTCGGGGCGGAACAAGGCGATCCGGTCGCTCTCCAGCAGGGAGCGCAGGGTGTGCAGGCGCCGGGTCACGGCTTCGGGTACGGCCGCGGAGCAGACGACGATCACGTGCCCGTGCTGCTCGATGAGCGCCACGAACTCGGCGAGGGTCTGGTCGAGCGGCCGCTGGTCCAGGTCCCGGAGCACGACCGCGGGCATGGTCCGCTCGTCCTGCACCGGCAGCGCCATGTCGGCGCTGGTCACGGCAATGGCAGTTGGCACGCGCAGCTCCCCGCTCTTCACACCCCGGCGGCCCACCGGTGTTACTCCAATGAGCCGGGACGACTTCATTGCGTGACTACCTCAGCACTGTAACCACGCCTCTGTGACCGGAGAACAGCGTTTGTCCAGCTGTCTGGGATCCGTGACCACACAAGTAGCTTCAAATCGGGACAGGTTGAGCATATGACCGGGGCCTGACCCGGTCAGCGGCGGCTTTGAATTTGGTCTGGACCTATTGACACGTGAATTGGTCTGGACCACCTTGATTGTCATGCCCAGACTCATCCCCCGACTCGTGTCCCGGCATGCCGGACAGCGAGGTATCCGAACCTGGTCGGCCGTGGCCGCGCTCGCCACCGCCCTCGCGATGGCGGGCCTCGCCTCCTCCCCGGCCTCCGCCGCCGATGTCAACAACGTGAAGAACGCCGGCTTCGAGTCGGCCCTCGCCAACTGGACCTGCTCCGCCGCCAGCGGTACGACCGTCTCCTCCCCCGTCCACTCCGGCGCCGCCGCCCTCAAGGCGACCCCGGCCGGGCAGGACTACGCCCAGTGCAGCCAGACGGTGGCGGTGAAGGCCAACTCCACCTACACGCTGAGCGCGTGGGTGCAGGGCTCCTACACCTACCTCGGGGTGACCGGCACCGGCACCACGGACGTGTCGACCTGGACCCCGAACACGTCCTGGACACAGCTGTCGACGACCTTCACCACCGGTTCCTCGACCACCTCGGTCACGGTCTGGACGCACGGCTGGTACGGCCAGGCCGCCTACTACGCCGACGACTTCTCGGTCTTCGGCCCCGACGGCGGCGGCGGTTCCGACCCGACGCCGACCGTCCCGGCGACCCCGACCGGCCTCGCGGTCTCCGGTACGACGTCGTCCTCGGCGTCCCTGTCCTGGAGCGCGGTGTCGGGCGCGACCGGCTACAACGTCTACCGCAACGGCACCAAGATCACCGCGGTCACCGGCGCCTCGGCCACGATCACCGGGCTCGCCGCCTCGACGTCGTACTCCTTCCAGGTCACCGCGACCAACTCGGCGGGCGAGTCCGCCAAGTCGACGGCGGTGACGGCGACCACCACCGCCTCCGGCGGCAACGGCGGCGGCACGCTGCCCAAGCACGCGGTGACGGGCTACTGGCAGAACTTCAACAACGGCGCGACCGTCCAGAAGATCTCCGACGTGCCCTCCTCCTACGACATCATCGCCGTCGCCTTCGCGGACGCGACCGGCACACCGGGCGCGGTGAGCTTCACCCTCGACTCCGCCGGGCTCGGCGGGTACACGGTCGACCAGTTCAAGGCCGACATCCAGGCCAAGAAGGCGGCCGGCAAGAAGGTCATCATCTCGATCGGCGGCCAGAACGGCACGATCTCGGTGAGCGACTCGGCCTCCGCGACGAACTTCGCCAACTCCGTCTATTCGCTGATGCAGACGTACGGCTTCGACGGCGTCGACATCGACCTGGAGAACGGCATCAACGCCACCTACATGAGCCAGGCGCTGCGCTCGCTGTCGGCGAAGGCGGGCTCGTCGCTGATCATCACCATGGCACCGCAGACGATCGACATGCAGTCGACGTCCAACGGGTACTTCCAGACGGCCCTGAACATCAAGGACATCCTCACGGTCGTCAACATGCAGTACTACAACAGCGGTTCCATGCTGGGCTGCGACGGCAAGGTGTACAGCCAGGGCTCGGTGGACTTCCTCACCGCACTGGCCTGCATCCAGCTGCAGGGCGGCCTGTCGCCGTCCCAGGTGGGCCTCGGGCTGCCGGCGTCGACCAGCGCGGCGGGCAGCGGCTACGTCTCGCCGACGGTGGTCAACAACGCCCTGGACTGCCTGACCAAGCTCACCAACTGCGGCTCCTTCAAGCCGTCGACGGCGTACCCCGACCTGCGGGGCGCGATGACCTGGTCTACCAACTGGGACGCGTCGTCGGGCAACGCGTGGTCCAACTCGGTGGGAGCCCACGTCCACGGCCTGCCGTAGCGGTCACTGGAAAGCGCCCCCTGGGTGAACTCGCCCAAGGGGCCGCGACCAGCCCCCGCCCCCGCGAACGGGCCGCGACGACCACCCCCCGTCGCGGCCCACCCGGCGGGGCCAGTCGCACTCACACGTTCCGAGCCCGAACCACCGTTCACGCGTACTGGACGCGGATCTTCGCCCGGTCCCCCGGCGCCCCGTCCCGCACATCGACGTACGCGCACACCTGGCGGGTGAACCACAGCCCCTGCCCGGGTTCCGGCTCCCCGGCCGGCGGCGGCACGAACCCGGCGAGCGGGTCCCCCACGGCCCGGCACAGCCGCAGCTCGCAGACGCAGGCCGGGGCCTCGCCCCAGGCCAGGAACTCGACGACCGGACCATGGGCGCCGGCCGCGGCCACGACCGCCCGTGCGAACAGCTCCGCGTCCGCGGCCGCCAGCCCCTGCCCGGCCGCCCAGGCGCCCACCGACTCCGCGGCCGGCAGCCGGATGACCGTCCGCGGTGGCGGGGGCAGCGGTACGGCGTCCAGTTCGCGCACCAGTACCGGCGGTTGCTCGTACACCCCGGTACCCGGATGGGCGCGGCGGGCCGCGTCGACGACCGCCGGGCCCGCCGTCCGGTTGTCGTACGCGCACAGGACCGTGGTGGCGAAGGGGGCGAACAGGAGGTTGGCGAGGGACTCGTAGCGGATCCACTCGGTGCTCTCCCGTACCGAACGACCGGCCCGGCCCGCCCAGTCGGGCTCCATGAGCAGGTGGACACGGCCGCCGGGCCCGGCGTTCACGGCGAGGTAGCCGGCGCCCTGGGCCACGGCGTTGGCGGCCGTGCCCGTGTACCAGTCGGTGTGGTCGATGAAGCCGATGTCCCCGGCGTCGGCGCCGAGCGCGTCGCGCAGGGCGGCCAGCAGGCCGGGGGCGGCGATGGCGACGGGCGGAGGCTCGTCGGGGGCGGCGAGCCCCTCGGCGAGGAAGGGCAGGGCGGCGGCGACGAACGCCTCGTCCGAGCCGAACACGGCCATCCGGTGGTCGAAGTGGCCCTCGGCCGCGGCGGGGCGCGCGCTCGTACCGGTGCTCATCATCACCCAGCCCTCCTTCTGGCCCTCCGTCCACGGTCTCCCGGGGGACCGGGCAGACGCACATGGACGTCACGCGGGCGGGTGTATTTCGGTGGGGGCCACCTGCGGTTGGGGGTAAAGGCGTAATCTGCGCGCCGTTTCGCACGGCCGGTATCCGCGGCTGATTTTACCGTCTTGACCTGTCCATGCCATTCCTTGGACGATGAGCGACACTCGCACAGCCTTCGCACAACAACTGCACAGGCACGTCGCACTGAACCACCCCCACCTCCCCCAGGAGACTTCATGCGACTTCGCATTCGCGGCTCCGGCGCCCGCGGCCGGACCGCCGCGCTCGGCGCCCTGCTGGCCCTCGCCCTCGCGGCCCCCGTGTCGGCGACGGCCACCCACGCGTCCGCCGACAGCGCGCGCCCGGCGCCGCCCTCGGCCGACGACGTCCGGCAGTACGAGATCCACCAGAGCACCACCCCGGTGACCCGCGCGGCCATCCAGCAGACCGGCGTCACCGTGGACGAGGCCGACGAGGAGACGGTGGTCGTCTCCGGACGGGCCCAGCAGATCGCCGCGCTGAAACGCCTCGGCTACGACGTCACGCCCCTCGGCGCGGCCCCCGACCGGTCCACCGCCGCCGACGGGCTGCGCCTGTTCGACTTCCCGACGGCCGACTCGAAGTACCACAACTACGCCGAGGCGAACGCCGAGATCGGCCAGCGGCTCGCCGCCTACCCCGCCATCATGAGCAGGCAGGTGATCGGCAAGTCGTACCAGGGCCGGGACATCGTCGCCGTCAAGGTCAGCGACAACGTGGCGACGGACGAGAACGAACCCGAGGTCCTCCTCACCTTCCACCAGCACGCGCGCGAGCACCTCACGGTGGAGATGGCGCTGTATCTGCTGCGGGAGCTGGGCGCGGGATACGGCTCCGACCCCCGGATCACGAACATCGTCAACAGCCGGGAGATCTGGATCGTGCCGGACCTCAACCCGGACGGCGGCGAGTACGACATCGCCACCGGCTCGTACCGGTCGTGGCGCAAGAACCGGCAGCCCAACTCGGGCTCCTCGTACGTCGGTACGGACCTCAACCGGAACTGGAACTACCGATGGGGCTGCTGCGGCGGCTCCTCGGGCAGCACGTCCGCGGAGACCTACCGGGGCGCGGCCGCCGAGTCGGCGCCCGAGGTGAAGGTCGTCGCCGACTTCGTGCGCAGCCGGGTCGTCGGCGGGAAGCAGCAGATCAAGGCCGGGATCGACTTCCACACGTACAGCGAACTGGTGCTGTGGCCGTACGGGTACACGACGGCCGACACCGCCACCGGGATGACCGCGGACGACGCGGCCGCGTTCAAGGCCGTGGGGCAGAAGATGGCGGCCAGCAACGGCTACACGCCGGAGCAGTCCAGCGATCTGTACATCACGGACGGGTCGATCGACGACTATCTGTGGGGTACGCAGAAGATCTTCGACTTCACGTTCGAGATGTACCCGACGTCCAGTTTCGGGGGCGGGTTCTATCCGCCCGACGAGGTGATCGAGCGGGAGACCTCCCGGAACCGGGACGCGGTGTTCCAGCTGCTGGAGAACGCGGACTGCATGTACCGGTCGATCGGGAAGGAGGCACAGTACTGCGGCTAGGCGGCCACGGGACCGGGGCCGCCCGCCTGCGCCGGGCTACTTCTCGTCGCGGACCTTGTCCTCGGTTCCGGCCTCGGTCTTGGCCTCGGTCTTGTCCTCGGCCTCGGTCTTGTCGTCCGTCTCCAGGGCGTCTTCCTCTGCCTCGCCGTCCTCGAAGTACGCGTCCAGGACCGCGTCCAGGTCGTCCTCCCACTCCTTGAAGCGGGAGCGGGACGTCGCCTCGATCTCGATGGGATACCAGCGGCGGTCCGGCGTGTGGACGGTGATCGTGAAGCGCTTCCCGAAGCGCGGTGCCTCGGTCTCGATCGCGCCGATCTCGTCCCAGCGGAACTCGCACTTCTCCTCGTCGAGACTGAGGCGCACGCCCTGGCGGTCGGCCACTATCCGGGCGCGCCGGTCGGAGGCCTCGAAGAGGGGACCGTCGACGGTCTCCTCGTCGTCGTCCTCGTCCGCCGCGACCCAGGTCGCGGACGCCGGTTCGGCCGTGCCCTCGACGGCCTCGCCCTCTTCCGCCTCGGCGGCCTTCGCCTCCGCGTCCTTCGCCTGCGCGTCCTCCGGCTGGGCGGACGCGGGCGAGGTGAGCCCGGGGATGAAGGCCGGGTCGAATCCGGCGCCTTCCAGGGGCTGGCTGTTGGCTCCTATGCGCTGCTCCACAGCGGGCAGTATGGTCCAAGAACCTGTGCCGGAGACAGCCAGCCCCGACTTCGTTATCAGACGCCTACACGAAGACGCTCAGCACACCCGCCACCGCGAACCCGGCCACCGACAACACCGTCTCCAGCACGGTCCACGTCTTCAGGGTGTCCCGCTCACTGATACCGAAGTACTTGGCGACCATCCAGAAGCCGCCGTCGTTTACGTGCGAGGCGAAGATGGAGCCCGCCGAGATGGCCATGATGACGAGGGCGACGAAGGCCTGGGAGTGGTGGCCCTCGCTCAGCAGCGGGGCGACGATGCCCGCCGTCGTCGCGATCGCCACCGTCGCCGAGCCCTGCGCGACCCGCAGCACGACGGAGATCAGGTAGGAGAGGACGATCACCGGGAGGCCCACGCCGTTGAAGGTGTCGGACAGTGCCTGGGCGACCCCGCTGGCCTTCAGCACGGCCCCGAAGATCCCGCCGGCGCCGACCACCAGCAGGATGTTGCCGACCGGCTTGAGGGACGCGGTGGACACCCTCTCCAGGGACTGGCGGGACCAGCCGCGCCGGATGCCCAGCAGGTAGTAGGCGAGCACCAGGGCGATGGTCAGGGCGACCATCGGCGTGCCGAAGAACTCGATCACCGAGCGGCCGGTGGAGGGGTCCAGGGCGATCGAGGAGAAGGTCGCGGCGAGGATGAGGACGAGCGGGGTGCCGATGATGGCCAGGACCGTGCCGAGCGGGACCGGCTTCTCCTGGGGCTCCACTCCCGCCGACCGCTGCTCCGCCAGCACCGCCTGCTTGGCCTCCTCCGCCGCCTCGACCATGTCCTGCGGTACGGCGACGAAGATCCGCCTGCCGATCCACGCCGAGTACACCCATGCGGCCAGCACCGCCGGGATGCCGCAGACGATGCCCATGAGGATGACCCAGCCGAGCTGGACGTGCAGCAGCGCGGCGGCGGCCACCGGGCCGGGGTGCGGGGGCAGGAAGGCGTGGGTCATGGAGAGACCGGCGAGCAGCGGGAGGCAGTACAGGAGGATCGACTTGCCGCCGCGCTTGGCGGCCGCGTAGACGAGCGGGGCCAGCACGAAGATGCCGACGTCGAAGAAGACCGGGATGCCGAAGATGAGCCCGGTGAGGCCCATGGCGAGCGGGGCCCGCTTCTCCCCGAAGAGGTTGAGCAGCCGGGAGGCCAGTACCTCTGCCCCGCCGCTGACTTCGAGGATCGCGCCGAGCATGGTGCCGAGGCCGATGATGATCGCGACATGGCCGAGGATGCCGCCCATGCCGGACTCGATGGTGGAGACGGCGTCCGAACGCTGGACGGTGCCGAAGAGTTCGGTGACGGAGAGACCGGCCAGCAGGCCGACGGCTATGGAGACGGCGAGCAGGGCGACGAAGGGCTGGAGCCGCGCCTTGATGATGAGGAAGAGCAGCAGGGCGATGCCGATGGCGGCGACGGTGAGCAGTCCCGCGGTGCCGTCGAGGAGGAGGAGCAGTCCTCCGGTGTGGGGTGGGGTGGCTGGGGCCGAGGTGGCGGATGCGGCGAGCGGTAGGGACATGTGGGGGTCCTCTTCGTAAGTACATGGTCCGGGGGGTTTGGGGGGTGTCCCCCCGACAGGCACAGCCGGGCAGGGGGGATCGCGGCACGG
Source organism: Streptomyces sp. NPDC026538 (assembly GCF_055567535.1). Taxonomy (NCBI): domain Bacteria; kingdom Bacillati; phylum Actinomycetota; class Actinomycetes; order Kitasatosporales; family Streptomycetaceae; genus Streptomyces; species Streptomyces sp. NPDC026538. Next base: position 348,319 of record NZ_JBVHQG010000005.1, on the reverse strand, counting down.
CGCCCGGTGCGGGGGCCGTGCCGTGACAGACGTACGGTGTGCGGGAACTGATGGGTCGTCAGCCGAGGACGGCGAGGGCGTCGATCTCGATGAGGAGGCCGGCGGGCAGACCGACGTAGACGGTGGTGCGGGCGGCGGGCGGGGCGGTGAGGCCCTGCTCCTCGAAGTAGGTGTTGTAGATGCCGTTCATCTCGGCGAAGTGGTCCACGTCCGTCAGATAGACGCGGATCATCATCACGTCGTCCCAGGAGGCGCCGCCCTCCTCCAGGATCGCCTTGACGTTGGCGAGGGTCTGGAGGGTCTGCTCGCGGAGCGTGGGGCCGGCCGGCGTCGGGGGCTTGCCCTCCTCGGCGGGCAGGAAGCCGACCTGGCCGGCGACCTGGAGGATGTTGCCCTTGCGCACGCCGTGGGAGAACTTGGCGGGCGGGGTGGTGTGGGTCGTGGGGGTGAGGGCGGTCTTCTCGGTCATCAGTTGCTGGCTTCCTTGATCGGAGTTCTGCCGGAGTACTCGCCGCTGATCGCGTCCGCCGTACGGCGCACCTGCGGGAGCAGGGTGAGGAGTTCGTCGGCGGTGACGACGACGTTGGGCGCGGAGACCGACATCGCGGCGACGACCCGGCCGTCGGCGCCGCGGACGGGGGCCGCGACGCAGTTGATGGACTCCTCGTGGCCGCCGAGGTCGGTGGCCCAGCCCTGTTCGCGCACCTTGGCCAGTTCCTTGCGGAAGGCCTCCGCGTTCGGTGTCGAACGGGCCGTGTACATGGGGTAGTCGAGCTTGTCGGTGAGAGCGCGCCGCTCGGGCTCGGGCAGGTCGGCGAGGAGCAGCTTGGCGACGGCGGCGACGGTGATGGCCACCGGCTTGCCGATCCGCGAGTACATGCGCACCGGGTAGCGGCTCTCTACCTTGTCGATGTAGAGGACCTCGCCCTCCTCCAACACGGCGAGGTGCACGGTGTGCCCGCAGGCCTCGTTGAGGCGGGCCAGGTGGGGGTGGGCGATCTCGCGGATGTCGAGGTTCTCCATCGCCTCCTGGGCGAGCGCGAAGAGCCGGGCGCCGAGGCGGTAGCGCTGGTCGGACTGGCGGTAGACCAGCCCGTGTTCGTGGAGGGTGCGCAGCAGCCGCAGTGCGGTCGACTTGTGCACGCCGAGGCGCTCGGCGACCCGGCCGAGGTCGGCGGGGCCCTCGGCGAGCAGCGGCAGGATGCTGAGCGCTCGGTCGACGGTCTGGCTCATGGGGTGCGTACCTCCTCTTCGGCCGCGTCGGCTTCGGTCCAGCCGGGGCCGAGTCGAAGTCTCTCCCACGCGTCGGCGTCGAAGGCGGTCAGACGGTCGGCGGTGTCGCGGGCGGGGGGTGCGGCGAGGTCGGCGGGGGTGGTGAGGGCGGCGGCGGCGAAGAGGTGACCGAGCCGCAGTGTGCGCCGCAGGGACAGTCCGCGCAGGGTCCCGGAGAGAAACCCGGCGGCGAAGGCGTCCCCGGCACCGACGGGGGCGACGACGTCCACGACGGGGGCGGGTTCGAAGGTGGGGGTGGGGTCGCTCACCGGCCTTGGCAGGGCGTCGCCCGCGCCCACCCTCCCCCACTCTCGGCTTCGCTCGAGCGGGGGGACCCCCGTCGCCCCAGCGGCACGACTGCCCGCGGCTGAAGAGAAACGGCTGGCGAAGCGCCCCGTAAGGGGCGCGGGGAACTGCGCGACCAGCCCCCACGCACCCGCACCCGCACCCGCACCCAGAGACGAAGCCGCACCCGACACGAAAGCCGTGGCCCCCACTCCCCCCTGCTTCACCACCAGCACGCCCGGCTCCGGCAGCAGTTCGCGAACGGCCTCCGGGCCTCCCGTCACCCCCCACGCCTCCTCCGCCTCGTCCTCCCCCACGAACACGATGTCGGCCCGGCGCGCCAGCTCCAGCAGGACATCCGGCCCGTCGCCCGAATCCCACAGCCCGCGCCGGTAGTTGACGTCGAAGGACACCACCGGCCGCCCCTCGGCGGGAGCCGTCAGCTCCCTCAGCAGGTCCAGGCACCCGGGCGACAGCGCGGCCGTGATGCCGGACAGGTGCAGGATCCGGGCCGCGCGCACCGCGGCCAGGTCCACGGTCGCCACCGACATCGCGGACGCCGCGGACCCCGCCCGGTAGTACGCGACCTCATGGGCGTCCGTCGCCCGGTCCCCGGCCGTTCGGAAGTACACCCCCGTCGGACGCCCGGGATCACGGTCCACGCACGCGACGTCCACGCCGTACGAAGCCACCGTCTCCACCAGATGGTCGCCGAACCCGTCCGCGCCGACCCGGCTGACCCACCGCACCGCATGTCCCGCCGCGGCCAGCGCACACGCCACGTTGGACTCCGCGCCGCCGATCGCACGGTCGAAGGACGGCACGTCCGCGAGGCGCCCCGGCCGCGTGGGCAGGAACGTCACCATGGACTCGCCGAGCGCGACGACGTCGAGGGCGTCCACGGCATCAACAGCGTCCACGACGTCAACAGTGGCCACGACGTCAACGGTGTCCAAGACGCAAACGGCGTCAACGGCGTCCGTGGCCTTCACGATGGTCGTGGCTCCTCGTCTCGGGTCGCTGCGGGCTCCATTGACCCGGCGTTGGCGTGGATGTTAGACAGCGGTAAGCGATATACGCAATGGACGTTGCACACAGTGCAACTCACCAGATCAGGGAGGCTCCGTGTCCTTCGACACCGGCACCGACGCGCTCGCCCGTCTCACGGAGGAACGCGTCGACCACCGTTTCAAGGGCCTCCCGCCCGACGCCGAGGGCCTCACCGTCGGCGAGCTGACCGCCCAGCGCCGCAACCTGTTCTCCGACGGCTTCGCCACGCCCGTGCTGGCCCTCTCCGCCGAGCGCCTGGAACACAATCTCGCGCTCATGGAGACGTACACCGAGCGGCACGGCCTCGCCTTCGCCCCGCACGGCAAGACCTCCATGGCCCCACAGCTCTTCCAGCGGCAGGTCGAGCACGGGGCGTGGGGCATCACCCTCGCCGTCCCGCACCAGGTACGGGTGGCCCGCGCCTTCGGCACCCGGCGGATCTTCCTCGCGAACGAGCTCGTGGACGCCCCGGCGCTGCGCTGGATCGCCGCCGAGCTGGAGCGCGACGCGGAGTTCCGCTTCGTCTGTTACGTCGACTCCGTGCGCGGGGTGGAGCTGATGGACGCGGCGCTGAAGGGAAGCTCCCGTCCGGTCGACGTCGTCGTGGAGCTGGCCGCCGGGGAGGGCGCCCGCACCGGCGTCCGTACCGAGGCGGAGTGCGCGGCGGTCGCGGACGCGGTGGCCGGGGCGGCGGGAACCCTGCGGCTGGTCGGGGTCGCCGGGTACGAGGGCGAGGTCCCGCGGGCCGACCCCGACCGGGTGCACGCCTATCTGCGCCGGCTCGTCGCACTCGCCGTCGACCTCGACAAGACGGGGCGGTTCGCGGGCACCGACGAGATCGTCGTCAGCGCGGGTGGCAGCGCCTGGTTCGACGCGGTCGCCGACGTCTTCGCCGGGATCCCCGCGCTCTCCCTCCCCGTACTGAAGCTGCTGCGGTCCGGCGCCTACGTCTCGCACGACGACGGCCGCTACCGGGAGGTCACCCCCTTCAACCGTGTCCCCGAGGAGGGCGCCCTGGAGCCGGCCTTCCGGCTCTGGGCGCAGATCGTCTCCCGCCCCTCCGCCGAGCAGGCCTTCGCCAACGCGGGCAAGCGGGACGCGGCCTATGACCTGGACCTCCCGTTCGCCCAGGTGATCCGCCGGGACGGCACGGAGCGCCCGGCGACCGGGGTGTCGGTCACCGGCCTGTCCGACCAGCACGCCTGGCTCGCCACCACCCCCGAGGCGGACGTCGAGGTCGGGGACTGGGTGGGCCTCGGCCTGTCGCACCCGTGCACGTCGTTCGACAAGTGGCAGCTGATCCCGGTCGCCGAAGCGGACGGCACGGTCGTCGACTACGTCCGCACGTTCTTCTAGGAGGAGCCGTGGATCAGCTCGTCATCCGGGACGCGGACGTCGTCGACGGCAGCGGGGCCCCCGCCTACCGCGCGGACGTGGTCATCGACGGGGGCCGGATCGTCACCATCGTCAAGGAGGCCGCGGCGGCGGGCTGCCAGCGCCCGCGCGCGACGCGCGAGCTGGACGCCGAGGGTCTGGTCCTCGCCCCCGGCTTCATCGACATGCACGCCCACAGCGACCTGGCCCTGCTCCGCGACCCGGACCACAGCGCCAAGGCCGCACAGGGGGTCACCCTCGAAGTCCTGGGCCAGGACGGGCTGTCGTACGCCCCCGTCGACGACCGCACCCTCGCCGAGGTGCGCCGGGCCATCGCCGGCTGGAACGGCCACGGTGACGACATCGACTTCGACTGGCGCTCGGTGGGCGAGTACCTGGACCGCCTGGACCGGGGCATCGCCGTCAACGCGGCCTATCTGATCCCCCAGGGCACGGTCCGCGCGCTGGCCGTCGGCTGGGAGGACCGCGAGGCCACCCCGGCCGAGCTGGACCGGATGCGCCGGCTGGTGGCGGAGGGCATGGCACAGGGCGCGGTCGGCATGTCCTCCGGCCTCACCTACACCCCCGGCATGTACGCGAAGGACGCCGAACTGACCGAACTGTGCCGGGTGGTGGCGTCGTACGGTGGCTACTACTGCCCGCACCACCGCTCGTACGGGGCGGGTGCCCTGGAGGCGTACGAGGAGATGGTGGCCCTGTCCCGGGAGGCGGACTGCTCCCTCCACCTGGCCCACGCCACCATGAACTTCGGCGTGAACAAGGGCCGGGCACCCGAGTTGCTGTCGTTGCTGGACCAGGCCCTCGCGGCCGGCGCCGACATCACGCTCGACACCTACCCCTACACGCCAGGCAGCACGACCCTCGCGGCGATGCTGCCGAGCTGGGCGAACGAGGGCGGCCCGGACGCGGTCCTGGCGAGGCTGGCGGACGGGGACACGGCCGAGCGCATCCGCCACCACCTGGAGGCCCTCGGCTCCGACGGCTGCCACGGCGTCCCCATCGAGTGGGACACGATCGAGATCTCCGGCGTGGCCGACCCGGCGCTGGCGGACTTCGTCGGCCGTACGGTGGCGGAGTCGGCCCGGCTGCGCGGCGAGGCCCCGTGGACGACGGCCCGCCACCTGCTGCTGGCGGACCGGTTGGCCCCGTCCATCCTCCAGCACGTCGGCCACGAGGAGAACGTCCGCGCGATCATGCGGCACCGCGTCCACACCGGCGGCTCGGACGGCATCCTCCAGGGCACCAAGCCGCACCCCCGGGCGTACGGCACGTTCCCGCACTACCTCGGCCACTACGTAAGGGAGTTGGGAGTCCTCTCCCTGGAGGAGTGCGTCGCCCACCTCACCGGCCGTCCCGCGGCCCGGCTGCGCCTGCCGGACCGCGGCCTGATCCGCGAGGGCTACCGAGCCGACGTCGTCCTCTTCGACCCGGAGACGGTGGCGGCGGGCTCGACGTTCGACAACCCGCGCAGACTCCCGACGGGCATCCCACACGTCCTGATCGACGGCCGCTTCGTGATGGAGGACGGCCGGAGAACGGACGAACTGGCGGGACGTTCTGTCCGTCGCGAGCCGTCATGCTTTTAGGGGCGCGGGGCCGTGTCGATCTGCGGCTGCCGCCGCGTGGGCGCGACCGGCCCCCACCCACCCGCAGACACACACGGCCGCCCGCCACCCCCTACGGCTTGGGCAGGGTGCAGCCACTCGCACTCAGGTTCAGCACGTTCCCCGTCGTGAAGCACGCCGGGATGATGTACGTCTCCTCCGCGTAGTTGATCCCCTGCCGCACCGTGACGTTCCCGTTCGCGTCCACCTCGCACGGGTTGTCCACGGTGCACCGCTCCCCGTCCTCGTTGCCGGTGTTGTTGACGGCGACGACCTGCCCCGTGGTGGTGTCGATCACGGGCGAGCCCGAGGTCCCGCCGATCGTGTTGCACGCGGAGGTGTAACGGACCGAGTCCTTCCAGGTCCAGTCACCCTCCTTCAGCCGGTACACGAACCCGTCGATGCTGCAGCTGTAGATCGTCTTCCAGTAGCCGGAGACGACCTTGATGGCGGTGCCGGCGACGGGGTGCGCGCTGCTGACGGTCAATGGGCTGATGCCGTAGGAGCTCTTGATCGCCGCGTACGTCGTGGTGGTGCGGTAGATCGTGACGTCCGTGTCGGTCATCGTCGAGTAGACGACCTGGTTGGCGCGGAGCGTGGCGACCTTGGTGCCGGCGGAGTTCAGCAGGCCGAAGGTACGGCTGGAGGACTGGCCGGTGATGACCTCGCCGGGCTCGGGGAAGCCGGTCTCCAGGCAGTGGCCGTTGGTGAGCACCAGCGCCGGGTCGGTGTCCGCGGAGTTCGGGAACCGGATGACCGATCCGGAGCAGTTGCTGAGCGAGACGGTGCCGGCGAAGTTGACGGTCACCGCGGCGGCCTTTGCCGTCTGTGGCACGGCGACCGCCGGAGCCGTGCCGATCCCGGTGATGGCCAGGGAAGCGAGCGCGGCGACGAGAGGCTTGTTCATGTGGGGGTCCCCTCTTGACGACAAGGCGACCGGAGATCTTCCGGTCGCCACTTGTTTTGTCATGTGCATTGTGATGGGAGGGGGGTGGTGGGGCAAGGAGTTGTTTCAGGACCGGCGTTGGCGGATTTCCGCACACGCGGCGTCGACGTACTCGAAGAACGCCGGAATGCCGGCCGTGATCCGCGCATCGAGGTCGTGGCTGCGCTGCTCACGGGCCGGAGTGACACGGCCCGTGCAGAACACCGCGGGGCCCGTGAAGAGGCCCTCGTCCCGGCCGGCCGCGAGATCGGTGAACCCGGCGTCCGCGTCCGGGCCTCGCGCGACATCGGAGACCAGCAGATCGATGGCGGTGTGGGTGCGGAGAATCCGCTCGGCGGTGGGTCCGCTCGGGGCCAGGGGAATGGTCAGACAGGCCCTAGTGGGACCGGCCGCCGCCGCCCCGCCCGTGCCCCCAGCCGTGACCCCCGTACGTGGGGGTCTCGGCCGGCGTCTCGGTGGTGGCGGTCGGTGAGGGTGTCGCGCTCGGGCGGGCGGTCGGGCCGCCGCTCGGCGAGGTGCCGGCGGGCGGCGCGGCGGCGGAGGCGGTGGCGGACGGCGGGACGCTCGCGGGCGAGGCCGCCCGGGTGGACGGCACGCCCCCTGCCGCCGGTACGGCCGACGCGGCGGAGGGGGTGACCGACGCGCTGCTCGGGCCGTCCTGCGGCGGCTGCGGCGAGGACTCGCCGACGGTCCGCTCCGTACGGCTCCGGACGTCCTGGGTGCCGTCCGACGAGGAGGAGAGGGCGAACCCGGCGACCAGCGCGGCCACGGACGCGGCGCCCGCCGCGCCCACGGCGACCGCCCATCGCCTCGGACGCCGGCCCTCCGCGTCGCGGGCCGACCGCCGCCGCTCCGCCCGGCCCACCGCCGGTACGGGTGCCGGCGCGGGTGCCGGTACGACGGGCGCGGCGGGCGTGATCCGGGGCAGCTCGCGGGTCTCGTCGTACGCGTTGAGCCAGCCGTGTGCGGACGCCGGGTCCCGGTACTCCTCGTACACGGGGGCCGGTCCGCCCCCCTGCGGTTGGTAGACGCTGGGCGCCCCGGTCTCGTCCTCGGCAGGTCTCGGCATGGACGCGGATTCTAGGAGGGAAGGAGCCGATGAGACAGCTACCGGCGATAACAGGCCAAACTTCCGGGGACTTTTCGTGTCTCACGTGGTGGAAAACACGACGCGACGAGCCATACCGCACCGTAAGCTCACCGGCATGCAGGTGATCCAGTCGACCAAGCTCGCCAACGTCTGTTACGAGATCCGGGGCCCGGTTCTCGAGGAGGCGATGCGGCTAGAGGCGGCGGGACACCGCATCCTCAAGCTCAACACCGGAAACCCGGCCGCCTTCGGCTTCGACTGCCCGCCGGAGATCCTGGAGGACATCCTCCGCAACGTCTCCTCGGCGCACGGCTACGGCGACGCGAAGGGCCTGCTGGCCGCACGGCGCGCGGTCGTCATGCACAACCAGACCATCGGCATCGAGACCGACGTCGAGCACGTCTTCATCGGCAACGGCGTCTCCGAGCTGATCGTGATGGCGATGCAGGGCCTGCTGGACGACGGCGACGAGGTCCTCGTCCCGGCACCGGACTACCCCCTGTGGACGGCGGCGGTCTCCCTCTCCGGCGGCACCGCGGTCCACTACCGCTGCGACGAGCAGTCCGACTGGATGCCCGACCTCGCCGACGTCGAGCGCAAGGTCACCGACCGCACCAAGGCCATCGTCATCATCAACCCGAACAACCCGACGGGCGCGGTGTACGACGAGGCGATGCTGCGCGGGCTGACCGACATCGCCCGCCGCCACAACCTCCTGGTCTGCTCGGACGAGATCTACGACAAGATCCTCTACGACGACGCCACGCACACCCCGACCGCCGCGATCGCCCCGGACCTGCTCACGCTCACCTTCAACGGCATGTCCAAGGCCTACCGGGTGGCCGGTTACCGGGTCGGCTGGATGGCCATCTCCGGCCCCCGCGCACACGCCGACTCCTACATCGAGGGCCTGACGATCCTGGCGAACATGCGGCTGTGCGCGAACATGCCCGGCCAGCACGGGGTCGTGGCCGCGCTCAGCGGGCGCCAGTCGATCAACGAGCTGGTACTGCCGGGCGGGCGCCTGAAGGAGCAGGTGGACACGGCGTACGAGCTGCTCACCCAGATCCCTGGCGTGACCTGCGTTCGGCCCAAGGGCGCCCTGTATCTCTTCCCGCGCCTCGACCCCCAGGTCTTCAAGATCAAGGACGACCGGCAGATGGTCCTGGACCTGCTGCGGCAGGAGAAGATCATGGTCGTCCAGGGCACCGGCTTCAACTGGCCGGAGCCGGATCACTTCCGGGTGGTGACCCTGCCGTCGGTGGGCGACCTGCGGGACGCGATCGGCCGGATCGGCCGGTTCCTGGACGGCTACGGGCAGCCGTAGCCGGGGTGGCCGGGGCCCGTCGTAGCCGCCGGACCACGGACCGTGAACCGGGTCAACTTTAGACGAGATCTAAGGTAGGATGGCTTCCTGACAGCACAGGAGGCCATCTCCCATGTACGAAGCGATCCGCACCAAGTCGGTCCACAGCACGATGGCCGGCGCGGCTGCCGACTTCCCTCACCGGACGCGCGAGGAGGAGCTGGACATCCAGCTCGCGGGACATCTCGCGGCGTTGCTCGCCGTCACCGACGAGCTGCGCGGCCTCACACCGTCCACCGACCTGGACGCCGCCGCGACCCGGCTGGCGGAGCAGGTGACCCGGCTGCGGGGCGGACGTACGCCGGTCCGCGCGTCGCCGGCCGCGGCAGGACGGCCGGCGCCCCTGCACGAGCGCGCCCACGCACTGGCCGGCCGCGCGCTGGTGGTCGCGGCCTCCCGGGCGGACACCGCGGCGGCGATCCTCGCGGCGGAACGCATGGACGCCCACGCGGCCGCGACCGAACTCACCACGACGGCCTGACCCGGGCCGACCACCCACCCCGGCCGATCAGCCGGGCCCCCCGACGGCCCCGGTCCGCGCGCCCCCAAACCCCGCGCGGACCGGGTTGCCACCACCCCCACCTCCCCGCAGGCGGTCCCTTCCCGCCGCAACGGCGACCAGCCACCACGACTCGGCCCGGCGGTGCCGCTCCGATGCGTCCGGCACCGCCGCATCCCACCGCACAGGCCGAGCGCCGTCGCGGCGGGCTCTTCTGCCGGCCCCGCCGCACCCCTGATCGGTCCTCGTCCCCCCGTTGTAATCCGGGACGTCCACTTCACGCCCCGTTCACCCCGAGCGCCCTGGAATGTGGAGTTCCGCGAGCACGCTCCCCGGCGTGAGACGTATCGCGGGAATCGTCCTGGCGGTACTGCTGATCGGTGGCGTGGTGGCTGCCGTCGTCGCAGGCCGGCAAGGGGACGACAAGGGCACGGCAACGAAGACCGTGCGTGGTGTGATCGGTTCGGAGAAGTCGGACTTCTTCGCCGATCCCGATGTGGTGAAGGCCCTCGCCGCCAAGGGCTACACCGTGAAGACGGAGGCGTCGGGGTCCTGGGCCATGGACGGCCTGGACCTGAAGGGCTATGACTTCGCGTTCCCGTCCAGCTCGGCACCCGCCGACCAGCTGGCCGCGAAGTACCACGCCCGCCAGCCGCTCCCCCGGCCCTTCTACTCGCCCCTCGTGGTGGTGGCCCATCGCAGCGCCGCCGAAGTACTGGCCGCGAACGGCCTCGCCGTGCTCGACGGCAAGGGCAAGGGCACCCTGAAGATGGCCGCATACCTGGACGCCGCCCGGCACGACCGGACCTGGCAGCAGCTCAAGGGGGCCAAGGCGCACGGCGAGTTGACCGGGACGCTGTACATCACCAGCACCGACCCGGAGACCTCCAACTCCGGCGCCCTGTACCTCGCCGCCGCCTCCTACGTCGCCAACGGCGGCCAGGTCGTGGCGGGCGACGCCGCCGTCGCGAAGACCGCACCCCTGCTGCACAAGCTGGTCAGCGTCCAGGGCGCCCAGCAGCCCAGCAGCGACTCGGTCTTCCGGGACTTCATCAGCGGTGCCGGCAACCCGCTGGTGTGTCTCTACGAGTCGCAGGTCGTCTCGCTGCTCGCCGAACGGCACGGCGCCGACGACCTGGTGGTCCTCTACCCGGACACCACGGTCAACAGCGACCACACGATCGTGCCGATGGACGACGCCGGCCGGGAGCTCGGCGAACTCCTCAGCACCGACCCGGCCCTGCGCAAGCTCGCCGTGCAGCACGGCTTCCGGCCCCAGGGCGACTCCGCCGAGTTCGTCACGGCCACCGCCGACCGGGCCGCGTACCTCAACCAGACACTGACCGGCGTCCGGCAGGCGCCCGTGCCCACCTCCGCGGTGCTGCACGAGATGGCCCGCCGGGCGCGCGGCTGACGGGGGGAACCTGTGAGCAACTTCGACAAGATGAGGCCGGGCGGCGGCGAGCACCCGCCCACGCTGAGCGGTGAGGACGTCTTCACGCTGACCCCGCCCGAGGCGGTCGCGCCGGTGCCGCGGGAGAGGGCCGGCGGACTCGTGCCCGTCGACGACAGTGTCCGTACCGACATGGCGCACAAGGCCTCCGTGTACGTCCGGGACCTCGCCGCCCTGGACGCGCGGTCACCGGAGTTCGCGAGCAAGGTCGGCGAGATCACCGGTCTCGGCGCCGGCGAGATGCGCAGCGCCGCCTCGCAGTCCAACCGCATGCTGGAGCGGGCCGTCCGCAGCCTGCCCGACAAGGGCGGGGACGCCCAGGCAAAGGTCGCCGGCTCACTGGTCGAACTGCGCCGGGTCGTCGAGGACCTGGACCCGCGCGACCTGCCCGCGGGCAAGGGCCGCAAGTTCCTCTCCCGGCTGCCCGGCGGCAACAGGCTCCGCGACCATGTCGCCAAGTACGCCTCCGCGCAGGGGACGTTGAACAAGATCGTGGGGTCGCTGCGCGGCGGCCAGGACGAACTGCGGCGCGACAACGCCGCGTTGCAGACCGAGCGGGTCCGGCTCTGGGAGACGATGGGCAAGCTCCAGGAGTACGTCGTCCTCACCCAGGCCCTGGACACCGCCGTCGAGCAGCACATCGGCCGGCACCCGGACCCCCAGGAGGCCGACGCGCTCCGCGCCGACGTGCTCTTCCCGGTCCGGCAGAAGCACCAGGACCTGCTCACCCAGCTCGCGGTGTCCGCGCAGGGCTACCTGGCGATGGACGTCGTACGACGCAACAACGACGAGCTGATCAAGGGCGTCGAACGCGCCGCCACCACCACCGTGTCGGCGCTGCGCATCTCGGTGATGCTGGCCTCCGCGCTGGACCACCAGAAGAAGGTCATCGAGCAGGTCAACGCGTTGCGCGGGACGACCGAGGACCTCATCCGGGGCAACGCCGAGATGCTCGCGAGCCAGAGCGGGGAGATCCAGCGCATCGCCGCCGACCCGGCCGTCGGCGCCGAGACGCTGCGCGCCGCCTTCCAGCAGATCTACCGCACCCTGGACGCCATCGACACCTACAAGGTGCAGGCGACCGAGGTGATGGCGAACACCGTGCAGTCCCTCACGGACGAACTCCAGTCGGCCGGCGCCTACCTGGAGCGCAGCCGCTCCAAGGGCGCGCTGGAGGGCGGCCCGGCATGAACAGACGCCCGCTGCTGACCCTGCTCGCCACCGCAGCCCTGCTGACCGGGTGCACCTCCGAAAGCCACCGGGACGACGACTCCACCGCCCCGAAGCCCGGCACGCTGCGGGTCCTCGCCTCCTCCGAACTCAGCGACATGACGGCCGTCTTCGACCGGGTCCGCAAGGACACCGGCGTGACGATCCGCCCCACCTACCTGGGCACCCTGGACGCCGTGGACCTGGTCGCCCAGGGCAAGGCGGACGGCAGGTACGACGCCCTGTGGCTGTCCTCCGACGACTACCTGCGGCTGCGCCCCCAGGCGGCGAAGAAGGTGGTCTCGGAGACCTCGATCATGTCCAGCCCGGTCGCGATCGGCGTCCGGACGGCCACCCTCAGGTCGCTCGGCTGGAAGCCGGCCGACGTCACCTGGTCGCAGATCGAGCAGGCCGTGGAGGCCGGCCGGCTGACGTACGGCATGACCGACCCGGCCCGCTCCAACTCCGGTTTCTCCACGCTGGTCTCGGTGGCCTCCGCGCTCTCCGGCGCCCAGTCGGCGCTCACGGACGCCGACGTGACCAAGGCGACCCCGCGGCTGAAGAAGTTCTTCAAGGGCCAGACCCTGACCTCGGGCTCCTCCGGCTGGCTCGCCTCCGCCTACCGGCGGCGCGGCGACGTCGACGCCCTGCTCAACTACGAGTCCGTTCTCAAGGGCATCCCGGGCCTCACCGTGATCCGCCCCGCCGACGGCGTGATCACCGCGGACTACCCGCTCTCCTCGCTGGCCGCCTCCTCGGCCGACACCCGCGAGGACGTCCGCAGGGTGGCCGAGGACCTGCGGACGACGGCCGTGCAGAAGCTCCTCACGGACACCACCCACCGCCGCCCGGTGGTCGCCTCGGTGCCGCCTGCCGCCGGTCTCGACACCTCCCGCCGCCGTGAACTCCCCTTCCCCGGCAGCAAGTCGGTGGCCGACGGGCTGATCTCCGCGTACGAGAACGAACTGCGCCGGCCGTCCCGCACGGTCTATGTCCTGGACACCTCGGGCTCGATGGAGGGCGACCGTCTCGCCCGCCTGAAGAAGGCCCTCACCGACCTCACGGGCGACTTCCGCGACCGCGAGGAGGTCACCCTGATGCCGTTCGGCTCGGACGTGAAGAACGTCAGCACGCACGTCGTCGACCCGGCCGACCCGGACACCGGCCTGAACGCGATCCGCAAGGACACCGACGCCCTGCGGGCCGACGGCAACACCGCCATCTACACCTCGCTGGAGAAGGCGTACGGCCGGCTGCGCGCCGACCGGGACACCTTCACCTCGATCGTGCTGATGACGGACGGCGAGAACACCACGGGCGCCAAGGCCGGCGAGTTCGACGACTTCTACCGCGGCCTGTCCACCAGCCGGCGGAACATCCCCGTCTTCCCGATCCTGTTCGGGGACTCCTCCCGCACCGAACTGCAGCACATCGCCGCCCTGACCGGCGGCCGTCTCTTCGACGCCCAGCAGGGCTCCCTGGACGGCGCCTTCGAGGAGATCCGTGGCTACCAGTAAGTTCCTCGGCTATCTGGAGTCCCGCAAGAACCTCACCGGATCGGCGGGCGGCCTGCTCGGCCTGGTCCTCACCTTCACCGGGGTGGCCGGCCCGTACTGGCCGGTGGTGGTGGCGGGCCTGTACGGCGCGGGCGCGCTGATCGCCCCGCCGGAGCGGCCGCCGCTGCCGGACTTCCCGACGCCGTCGGCCCAGCTGGAGGGGGTGCGGGCCGACTTCGGGAAACTGGAGACCTATCTGGCGGAGGTCGGCCTGCCCGCTTCGGCACAGGCCCGGCTCGGCGAACTGACCGACCTGCTCACCGCGTTGCTGGACCCGGGCTGGGCGGCCGAGCTGCTGGCCCAGGACCCGGAGGGCGTCCACGTGCTGTCGCGGACGGTACGGCAGGACATCCCGGAGGCGGTCGACAGCTTCGTCCGCACCCGGTGGTGGACGCGTCTGACCCCCGGCCAGGAGCCACCGGAGCAGCACCTGGAACGGCAGCTGACCCTGTTGAAGGAGGAGGCCGAACGCCTGGCAGCGGGGCTGAGGGACGCGGAAGCGAGACGCCAGGAAACGCATACCCGCTATTTGGAGGAGAGGGGCAACTGAAGCGCCCCCGAAAGGGGCGCGGGGCTGTATCTATATGCGGCTCCGCCGCGTGGGCGCGACCAGCCACGACGGCGCGGCACCCGACAACGCACCCCGTACAGGCGAAGGCCCGCCGCCCCCGCCCCCGTCGGGGCGGACGGGAAGTGACGGGGACGGCAGGCCCAGGGCCACGCACTCCGTTGTGCGCGGCCTCGCCCGTTCACACCGCGGCCGGTCGTGACGATCGCTGGTCAGGGCACACCCGTACCGGCCGCGGAGTCTTCACTCGGGGCTCAGCCCAGGCGCTCCACCAGCGCCCGGTACTCGTCCCACAGTTCCTTCGGCGTGTGGTCGCCGAAGGTGTTGAGGTGGTCGGGGACCAGCGCGGCCTCCTCGCGCCAGGCCTCCTTGTCGACGGTCAGCAGGAAGTCGAGGTCGCCGTCGGCCAGGTCGAGTCCCCTGGTGTCGAGGGCCTCACGCGTCGGCAGCACGCCGATCGGCGTCTCCACGCCCGCCGCCTTGCCGTCCAGCCGCTCCACGATCCACTTCAGGACCCGGGAGTTCTCGCCGAAGCCGGGCCAGACGAACTTGCCCGCGTCGTTCTTGCGGAACCAGTTGACGTAGTAGATCTTCGGGAGCTTCGCCTGGTCCTTGCCCTTGGCGACGTCGACCCAGTGCGCCATGTAGTCGCCCATGTTGTAACCGCAGAACGGGAGCATCGCGAACGGGTCGCGGCGCAGCTCACCGACCTTGCCCTCGGCCGCGGCGGTCTTCTCGGAGGCCACGTTGGCGCCCAGGAACACGCCGTGGTTCCAGTCGAAGGACTCGGTCACCAGCGGGACCGCGGTGGCGCGCCGGCCGCCGAAGAGGATCGCCGAGATCGGCACACCCCGCGGGTCCTCCCACTCCGGCGCGATGATCGGGCACTGCGCGGCGGGCACGGTGAAGCGGGCGTTGGGGTGGGCGGCCGGGGTCTCGGAGTCCGGCGTCCAGTCGTTGCCCTTCCAGTCCGTCAGGTGGGCCGGAAGCTCCTCCGTCATGCCCTCCCACCAGATGTCGTTGTCGTCGGTGAGCGCCACGTTGGTGAAGACCGCGTTGCCCCACAGCGTCTTCATGGCGTTGGCGTTGGTGTGCTCACCGGTGCCGGGCGCGACGCCGAAGAAGCCGGCCTCGGGGTTGATCGCGTAGAGGCGGCCGTCCTCACCGAACCGCATCCAGGCGATGTCGTCGCCGATGGTCTCGACGGTCCAGCCGGAGACGGTGGGCTCCAGCATGGCGAGGTTGGTCTTGCCGCAGGCGCTCGGGAAGGCGGCGGCAACGTACTTGGACTCGCCCTGCGGAGGAGTGAGCTTGAGGATCAGCATGTGCTCGGCGAGCCAGCCCTCGTCCCGCGCCATCACGGAGGCGATGCGCAGGGCGTAGCACTTCTTGCCGAGCAGGGCGTTGCCGCCGTAGCCGGAGCCGTAGGACCAGATCTCGCGGGACTCGGGGAAGTGCGAGATGTACTTGGTCTGGTTGCAGGGCCAGGGGACGTCCGCCTGGCCGGGCTCCAGCGGGGCGCCGAGGGTGTGCACGGCCTTCACGAAGAAGCCCTCGTCACCGAGTTCGTCGAGGACGGCCTGGCCCATGCGCGTCATGGTGCGCATGGAGGCGGCGACGTACGCGGAGTCCGTGATCTCCACGCCGAGCGCGGAGAGCGGGGAGCCGAGGGGGCCCATGCAGAACGGGACGACGTACATCGTCCGGCCCTTCATCGCGCCGCGGAACAGGCCCTGCTCGCCGGAGAAGATCTCGCGCATCTCGGCGGGAGCCTTCCAGTTGTTGGTCGGGCCGGCGTCCTTCTCCTCCTCGGAGCAGATGAAGGTGCGGTCCTCGACCCGGGCGACATCGGTCGGGTCGGAGGCCGCGTAGTAGGAGTGGGGGCGCTTGATCGGGTCGAGCTTCTTGAAGGTGCCCTTCGCCACGAGCTCTTCGCACAGTCGCTCGTACTCGGCCTCGGATCCGTCACACCAGACCACGCTGTCCGGCTGCGTCAGTTCGGCGATCTCGTTGACCCACGAGATCAGTTCCTGGTGCTTGGTGGGGATGACGGTGGGAGCCGCGATGTCGCGCGCCACGATTGCTCCTAAATGAGGGATTTTTTGATCTTTTTGGTCCGCTGAGGACCTTGCGCCCCGTGGGGGCTGCGACCCGGATGCTTCACGGTCATCGACCGTCTGGCGCTCATCCGGTGCCGACCGCACTCATTTGATCCTCCGACTCGATCACCCATCTGTCCAGAGGGAGTCACAGATGAGCGACGTGAGGAAGGCCACGGTCGCGGTGCCGACCTGCGTTTCTTTGCGTCCACATTGAGTTCGCCTCAAGGTCTTTTTGCCCGGTATCGCAAGACCGCCGTGCCGCCGACGGGTCACCCGTGAGACGATGGCCACTCCCGGGCCGTCATCGGCCGAGACTGATCCGTGACTTACGGTTCCGTAGGTACGATGCGGTGCATGACTGCACCCGTCCCCGACGCGCCCACGGACTCGCCGGCCGCCGGCCACGGGTCCAGTGCGCTCTCGTCCCTGTCGCACCAGGTCAAGCCCAAGTTGCGCGGCTGGCTGCATCTGGGCATGTTTCCGGCCGTACTCGTCTCGGGCCTCTTCCTGACCGCACTCGCCGACTCACCGCGCGGCCGTGTCGCCTGCGGGATCTACGCCCTGACGGCATGTCTGCTGTTCGGCGTGAGCGCGCTGTACCACCGGGGCAACTGGAGCCCGCGCATGGACGGCATCCTGCGCAGGCTCGACCACGCCAACATCTTCCTGATCATCGCGGGCACCTACACCCCGCTGACCCTGCTGCTCCTGCCCGCCGCGCAGGGGCAGTGGCTGCTGTGGGGCGTCTGGGCCGCGGCGGCCGCCGGCATCGTCTTCCGGGTCTTCTGGGTCGGCGCCCCTCGCTGGCTGTACACGCCCTGCTACATAGCGATGGGCTGGGCGGCGGTCTTCTACCTGCCCGACTTCATGCGCACCGGCGGTATCGCCGTACTGGTCCTGGTGATCGTCGGCGGCCTCCTCTACAGCGCGGGCGGCGTGATCTACGGCATCAAGCGCCCGAACCCGTCACCGCGCTACTTCGGCTTCCACGAGGTCTTCCACTCCCTCACGCTGGCCGCGTTCGTCGTCCACTACGTGGGGATCTCGCTGGTGGCCTACCAGCACGCGTAGTCCCCCGCCCTCTCCGAGTGGCCACGGCTCCCGAGCCGTGGCCACTTTTTTCATGCCCTGACAGCAGCTCCCCATCGACATGTACTAGATTTTGAGAGCTACTCTCATTTCATGGCTACTGTCACTCAGCTGGAAGAGACACATCAGAACCCCCGCCGCTGGTGGGCCCTGGGCGCCCTGGTCGCGAGCATGCTGGTGCTCGGCTTCGACACGACGATCCTCAATGTGGCGCTCCCGACCATGGCCGGCGAGCTCGGCGCCACCACCAGCCGGCAGCAGTGGATGGCGGACGCGTACGTCGTCGTCTTCGCCTCGCTGATGCTCCCGGCCGGGCTCCTCGGCGACCGCTTCGGCCGCCGCCGGATGCTCGTCACCGGCCTGGTGATCTTCCTGGCCGGGTCCCTGGTCGGCTCCCTCGCCGACGACGTGAACTGGGTGATCGCCGCCCGCACGGTGATGGGCGTCGGCGCGGCACTGGTGATGCCGCTCGCCATGTCCGTGCTGCCCTCGCTGTTCGGGCCGAAGGAGCGCACCCGGGCCGTCGGCATCGTCTCGGCCGCCTCGGCGCTCGGCCTGCCGCTGGGCCCGATCATCGGCGGTTTCCTGCTCAACCACTTCTGGTGGGGCTCGGTCTTCCTGATCAACGTCCCGATGGCCGCCATCGGGATCGCCGCCTGCGTCTTCCTGCTCCCTGAGACCAGCGACCCCGCCTCCCCCAGGGTCGACGTCCTCTCCACCGCGCTCACCGTGACCGGCCTCGGCGCCCTGATCTACGCCATCATCGAGGCGCCCGACCGCGGCTGGGGCGACCCGCTGGTCCTGGCCCTGCTGGCGGGCTCCGTCGTCCTCGTCGCGGGCCTGGTGCTGCGCGAACGCCGGGTCGAGCGCCCCATGCTCGACATGACCCTCCTCGCCCACCGCGGCTTCCTGCTCAACACCCTCGCCGCGACGCTCGTGATGTTCGTGCTGTCCGGCCTGCTGTTCGTGCTGCCGCCCTACCTCCAGGCGGTCCTCGGCAACGACGCCTTCGGCACCGGCCTGAGGCTGCTGCCCATGATGGGCGGCCTGCTGGTGGCCGCCCGGGGCGCCGAGGCGATGGTCGCCCGCTTCGGATCACGCGCCGTGATCGCCACCGGCCTGGTCGCCCTCGCCTTCGCCGCGATCCTCGGCAGCCGTACGACCGTGGACTCCGGCTACGGCTACACCGCGCTGTGGCTGTCGATCGCGGGCCTCGGCTTCGGCTTCTCGGTGGTCCCCGCCATGGACGGCGCCCTCGCCGCCCTGCCCACCGACCGGGCCGGCAGCGGCTCCGGGCTGCTGATGACCACCCGCCAGGTCGGCGGCGCCATCGGCATCGCCCTGCTCGGCAGCCTGCTCGCGAGCACCTTCCGTGACCGCCTGGACGTGACCGGCCTGCCCGCCCCGCTCGGCCACACCGCCGGCGAGTCGGTGGTCGCCGCCCACCTGGTCGCGGAGAAGACCGGCTCGGCCCCGCTGGTCGCCTCCGCGAACGCCGCGTACGTGCACGGCATGGGCTTGGTCCTGCTGGTCTGCGGTGCCGCCGCGCTGGTCACCGCGCTGCTGGCCGCCGCGCTGCTGCCCAACACACCGACCGCCCACCCCACCGAAGCGGAAGGCAACGAGGACGCGGCCGTGGCCCCCGCCACCGCCGATGCCGGACAATGACCAGCATGACGGCACCGCACACCTCCTTCTCCCCGGCCGACAACCCCCGGCTCGGCCTGCGCGAACGGAAGAAGATCAAGACCCGCGAGGCGATCCGCGAGGCGATGTACGCGCTGGTCGAGGAGCAGGGGTACGAGGCCACGACGATCGAGCAGATCGCCGAGCGGGCCGAGGTGTCGCCGTCCACCGTCTTCCGGTACTTCCCGACCAAGGAGGACATCGTCCTCACGGACGAGTACGACCCACTGATCCTGGAGGAGCTCCGGGCCCGGCCCGCCGACGAGCCGTGGCCGGAGTCCCTCCGCCATGTGATGCACCGGGCGGTGGCCCTCGGCATGAAGGACGCCCACTCGGTCTCCCGGCTGCGCACCCGGCTGATGGTCGAGGTGCCGGCGGTGCGCTCCCGGATGATGGAGAGCATGTCGGAGACCGGCCGGCTGCTGTGCCAGGCCATCGGCGAGCGCACCGGGCGCGACCCGCACAGCCTGGAGGTGCGGGTCTACGCGATGTCCATCGTCGGCGGGCTGATGGAGACCTCGATGTACTGGGCGGAGCAGGACCACGAGCCCGACTTCACGGCCCTAGTGGACCGCGCCCTGAAGGTCATCGAACACGGACTGCCGCCGGAAAAACCCTGAGGTACCGGGCGCCTCCCGTGCCATCCTGACCAGGTGAACACTGCCGAGATCCGTGTCGAAGTCGCCCCCGGGCTGGCCCTGTTCGTCCCGCACGCCCGCCGCACCGGCGCACACCTGCTCACCGTCGACGGCGTCTCCACGCTCGGCCATGTGATCGAGTCCCTGGGCGTCCCGCTCACCGAGGTCGGCGCGCTGGTGGTGGACGGCCGGGAGGTGCCGGCCGCGCACATCCCGGCGGACGGCGAGTCGGTGGCCGTGCGCGCGGTCCGGCGCCCGCAGGAGATCCCGGGCGCTCCGCTCCGCTTCCTCCTCGACGTCCACCTCGGCACCCTGGCCCGCCGGCTGCGCCTGCTGGGCGTGGACACCGCGTACGAGTCGACGGACATCGGCGACCCGGCCCTCTCGGCCCGCTCGGCGGCCGAGAAGCGCGTCCTGCTCAGCCGCGACCGGGGCCTGCTGCGCCGCCGCGAACTGTGGGCCGGCGCCTACGTCTACAGCACCAGCCCCGACGACCAACTCCACGACATCCTCGACCGCTTCACCCCCGAGCTGCGTCCCTGGACCCGCTGCACGGCCTGCAACGGCCTGCTGAGGAAGGCGACCAAGGAGGAGGTGGCGGACCAGCTGAAGGGCGGCACACAGAAGTCGTACGACGTCTTCGCCCAGTGCACGGAGTGCGGCCGCGCCTACTGGAAGGGCGCGCACCACCAGCAGCTGGAGGCCATCGTGGAGCGCGCCCTCGCCGAGTTCGCCTGAGGCGGCCGGGGCCCGGGGTCAGTTGCGGCCCAGCGCCCGGTACTCCCAGCCGGCCGCCCGCCACTGCGCGGGGTCCAGGGCGTGCCGGCCGTCCACGACCCGGCGCCGGTTCACCACGGAACCCATGACCTCCGGGTCGATCTCCCGGAACTGCGCCCACTCGGTCAGCAGCACCACCACGTCGGCGTCCGCGGCGGCCTGCAGGACATCGGTGCCGTACTCCAGCTCCGGGTGGACACGGCGGGCGTTGTCCATCGCCACCGGGTCGTAGACGGTCACCCGGGCACCGGCCCGGTGCAGCGTGGCGGCGACGTCCAGCGCCGGGGCGTCCCGTATGTCGTCCGAGTTGGGCTTGAAGGCCGCCCCCAGCGCGACCACCTTCGTCCCCGCCAGTTCCCCGCCGACCAGTTCACGGACCAGGTCCACGGTGCGGGCCCGGCGGCGCTGGTTGATCCCGTCCACCTCGCGCAGGAACGCCACCGCCTGGGCGACGTCCAGCTCCTCGGCGCGGTGGATGAAGGCCCGGATGTCCTTGGGCAGGCAGCCGCCGCCGAAGCCCAGGCCCGGCTTGAGGAACCGGCCGCCGATCCGGTCGTCGTAGGCCAGCGCCTCGGCCAGCAGGTGCACATCGGCGCCGGTGGCCTCGCAGACCTCCGCCATGGCGTTGATGTACGAGATCTTCGTGGCCAGGAAGGAGTTGGCGGCGACCTTGACCAGTTCGGCGGTCGGCAGGTCGGCCACCACCACCGGGGTGCCCTGGGCGATGACCGGCGCGAACGCGGCGCGCAGCTGCTCCTCCGCCCACGCGGACTCGGTGCCGAACACCAGCCGGTCGGGGTGCAGGGTGTCCTCCACGGCGAAGCCCTCCCGCAGGAACTCCGGGTTCCAGGCGAGTTCGACCTCGTCCCCGGCCGGCGCGGTCTCGCGAACCAGCTCCGCCAGCCGGGCCGCGGTGCCCACCGGCACCGTGGACTTGCCGACCACCAGGGCCCGGCGGCGCAGGTGCCGGGCCAGCTCGGTGACCGCTCCCTCCACATGGCGCAGGTCCGCCGCGTAGGAGCCGGGCTGCTGCGGGGTGCCCACGCAGACGAAGTGGATGTCGCCGAACTCCGCGGCCTCCGCCAGGCTGGTGGTGAAGTGCAGCCGGCCGGATTCCTGGGCCTTGACCAGGAGTTCGGGCAGCCCTGGCTCGAAGAAGGGCACCTCCCCGGCTCTCAGCAGCTCGATCTTGCCGGGGTCCACGTCGACGCCCAGTACTTCATAGCCCAGCGCCGCCATGCACACGGCGTGCGTGGCGCCCAGGTAGCCGGTGCCGATGACCGTGAGACGGGGAGCGTCGGTGCCGTCGAGAAGAGTGTCCATGATGCCTCCGAGAGGGTTTCCCGAGCTGAAGGTGCGCATGCCGAGGACGCGCTTGGGTGAAGGAGAGGGGACTGCGGCCGCGTGTGGGGCCCGGGTGCGAACCGGGCCCCCCGCGTCAGGAGGAGCAGGCGGTGTTGGCGAGGCCCTTCGCCGCGTCGCTGACCTTGTTGTCGCAGGCGACCTTGTTGTTCTCGACGGGCGCGAGATGGAAGCCGTAGCCGGGGCCGTCCACCTGCGCGGTGTTGGCCTGGAACACGTTTCCGGTGCCCCAGCCGTCGAGGATCCGGTGGGTCTGGAAGCCGTCCTCACGGGAGTGACGGCCGACGTTGCCCTTGATCAGCCAGTCGTTTCCCTTGACGTCGACCCAGGAGTCGTTGTGACCCCCGCTGAGCCCGGCGCCGTCGAAGGTGTTGCCGGTGAGGGAGCCGCCGGTGGTGCCCTCCTTGATGTCGACGGACTCGGCGGTGGTGGCGCTGACGTGGTTGCCGCGGATGACGTTGTCGTCGCTCTTGTCGGGCTTGCAGTCGGTGACCGTGCACCAGTTGGACTCGGCCGAGCCGACGTAGATGCCCTCGCCGAACTGCTCCTTGCGCTTGCCCGTGGCGCGGACGGTGTTGTTCTCGACCACGTTGCCGGAGCTGAAGTCGCGCAGGTGGATGCCCTCGTCGCCGATGTTCTCGACGGTCAGGCCCTGGATGACGGTGCCCTGGACCTTGTCGGCCATGACCCCCTTCTGGCCGTTGCGGACCGTGAAGCCGATCAGCCGCCAGTGGCTGGCGCCGTCGAGGTGGAAGGCGTAGCCGCCGTCGACGTCACCGGCGTCGATCACCGCGCCGGGGCCGCCGCACAGGAAGATCGGCTTGGCCGCGGTGCCGGGGGTGGCGGCGGTGAACTTGTCGTCGTACACCCCGTCCCGCATCTGGATGACATCGCCGGGCTGGGCGTGGTCCAGGGCGTCGTCAAGGGACTTGGCGTCGCTGACGGTGACGGTGGCGGCCGGGCACTTCACCGGTCCGGACGCGGCGGCCGCCGCGGAGCCGGACGCGGTGGGCGCGGCCGTCGCCTCGTCGGACGCCGTACCGCTCGGTTCCGGATCGGCGGACGTGGCACCGGGGCCGTCGGTGGCGTCGGTGCCGTCGGTGGGTGTGGCCACCGCAATGGTGGGGCCCGCGTCGGGGCCCGCCCCGTACACCACGGGCGGGCCGTCTCCGGTGGAGGCCGCCACGATCAGCGCCACCACCGAGATCAGCAGGGCGGCCGAGGCCACCCACAGCGGCAGGCCGCCGGAGAGCCAGATCCGGCGCAGCCGTTCCGCCGGCGTGAGCTGTGCTCCCGGGGTGCCGGCACCTGTCCCGCCCGGTGTGTCGTCGCTCATTCGCTCATCACCGGTGTCCTGCGGCGCCCCGCCACCTCGATCTCGTCCGGGGGCGGCGCGGGCAGCGGTGCCTTGTCGGAGTACGGGTGGACGATCCGGCCGGCCCGCCCGTGACCGCGCCGCCTGCGCCGGCCCATGACGGCCGAGAACAGGATCAGCATCAGGATGCCGGTCCACAGCAGGGTCATCGGGCTCGCGTAGTGCTTCACCTTGACCCAGAAGGAACTGGTGTCGTACCAGGCGAAGGTCTGGTTCTCCTTGATGTCGGCCCCGCCGTGGGAGCGGCTGGAGTCCAGCGCGCTGGGGCCGACCCCGCCGATCACGTTGAACGAGACCGTCGTACCGTCCACGCCGCCGACCAGGCTGACACCGTGGTTGGTGGCGTCCTGGACGGTGTTGCCGCGTATCTCGGCGGCCGAGTCGCGGACGTACACGCCGGTTTCCGGGCCGTCGATGATGTTGCCGGTGACCGTGGCGTCGCTGACGCCGTCCCGGACCGAGATGCCCTGCCGGTTCTGGCCGCTCAGGCGGTTGCCGGTGATGGACACCTTGTCCGCCGCCAGGCGGGCCACGATCCCCATGTCACCGCCCTCGATGCGGTTGTTCTGCACCCCGACGTCGAACCCGCCGAGTACCTCGACGCCGTAGCGGCCGTTGTCCTTGGCCACGCTGTTGGCGACCGAGTTGGAGCCGTAGCTGTCGACGGCCTGCCCGGAGGCGGAGGGGCCGTCGGCGAGCGGCTTGCCGCTGAGGGTGTAGCCGTTGCCGCCGTTGCCCTGGGCGGTGGAGCCGCTGATCCGCACCTGCTGGGTGGCGCGGGAGAGGATGAAGCCGTCGCCGCCGTTGTCCTTGGCGACCGTGCGCTGCACCAGCGAGCTGGAGACGAAGCGGTGCAGCACCACGCCGTCCTCCAGGCTGTTCTCCACGGTCGTGTCGCTGATCTCGATCCCCGTGGCACTGGAGATGAAGATCCCGAAGGCGTTGCCGGTGATGGTCGAGTGGGTGATCGACCCGGAGACGTAGGAGAGTCCGCCGGTGGAGAACCGGGCGTCGGGAGTGGTCAGTTCGCCGGACGGCATGGCGGTGACGTCACCGCTGCTGGAGCCGTCGTCGTCCTGCGCGTTCCCCTGCTCCTCGGCCCGCTCGCGCGCGGTCTTGCCGTGGATCTGGCCGGTGTCCTCCAGCGAGCCGGTGTTCGGCCGGTCGGTGCCGGTGAGGCTGAGCCCGCCGGTACGGCCGCTCCAGAAGCCCAGGTTGGCGAGTTTGGTGTGCGTCATCTCGAACTGGCCGCCGATGGTGCGGACATAGGCCCGGCCGTCCCGGACGTCGGTGTCGGCCTTGTTGGCCTGCGGGTCCCAGCTGGTGATCGTCAACGGCGCCTGGGCGGTGCCCTGGAGCGCCAGTTCGCCGCCGAAGGAGACGATGGAGACGAAGCCGGTGCGGTTGCTGGCCATCCGCAGGGTGAGGCCGCCCGGGTTGGACAGCTTCAGCTTGGCGCCGACGTTGAGGTAGATGTTCTCGGTCAGCAGGTACGAACCGTCCTTGCGCCGCACAAACGTCTGCGGGGCGAGTTTCAGCAGGTCGGCGATGGTGTATGCGTTGCTGCGCTGGGTGAGCACCAGGGTGTATCCGTTGTCGGTGTCCAGCCGGTACGGCACGGTCCACTTGGTGCTCTGCAGGGGCGCCACCGAGGTGAACGCCCGTACCTGGTTGAGCCGGTGGTCCTCGTCGGCGACCAGCGCGGCCTGGGTCTCCGCGTCCTCCGCGGCCAGCTTCTGCTTGTCGCCGTCCCCGTCGGCGTGCGCCGCGGTGGACGTGCCCAGCAGCAGCGTCGCCGCCACCGCGAAGGAGCCCAGCAGCGCCGCCGTTCTGGCACCGGCCCGGCGCAGCCCCGTGCCGGGGCCCGGTCTGGCAGTGATGAGTCGTGCCGACATGACGTCAGATCACCTCCGGCTGGAGAGCGGAGTGGTTCTGACCGCCGCCGGAGAGGGTCGAGGCGCTCTGGCCCTCGCCTCCGATGCTGGTGGAGCTGCGGGTGAGCCAGCCCTGCTTGTTCATGGTGACGAAGGCGTACAGCTTGATCGGCAGCGAGATCATGATGACCACGAGAGCCGTCAGTGGCAGCAGCAGGATCTCCTGCGGATGCCTGCGCAGATGTGAGTAGCCACGGACCGCACGGCCCAGCATCAGCCAGACCAGGGTGAGGACGATGCCGCGCCCGCTGAAGTCGAGCCGGCTCAGCAGCAGATAGCCGAGGGCCATGCCCATGGTCACCGGGGTGAGCAGGATCTGCAGCACGGTGATCTTGGTGACCAGCGGGGCCCGCCACAGCCAGCCCTTGTACAGCGAGGTCAGGTAGCACCGGTAGGAGTTGCGGCTCCACCGGACGCGCTGCTTGACGAAGGCCCGGAAGGACGAGGGGAACATGGAGATGGCCCGTGCGGAGGACTGGTGCACCGTCTTGTAACCGGAGGCGAGCACCAGCCAGGTCAGCCTGCCGTCGTCGCCGGCCACACAGCGGCGGCCGAGGAAGAACTCGTTCTCCAGGTTCTCCAGGACCGGCAGGACCGCCGCCCGTCGGTAGGCGGCCGTACGGCCCGACAGACAGGCCACGGCACCGGCCCGGCCCATGGCCGGGACGTAGTCGTAGTAACGGAGGTTGACCAGCCAGTCGGCTATTCGGCGCCAGACACTGGTGGTGCGCTGGTAGACGTTCTGCTGGGTGCCCACCCCGCCGACCGTCGGGTCCACGAAGGGCATCTGTACGGCGTCCAGCAGGCCCGGCTCCCAGCGGGTGTCGGAGTCCACCAGGACGAGCAGCTCCCCCGTGGCGGCACGAATGCCGACGCCCAAGGCGGAACGTTTCCCCCTGTGTTCGAAGGCGAGCACCCGCACCCGGGGGTCCTCCACCAGCGACAGCCGGCGCAGTACCTCGTGGTCCTCCACGTCGGGAACGATGATGATCTCGGCCGGGTCCTGGGCGAGCCAGGTGTCCAGGCATTCCAGCAGGATGTCAGGGTCTTCCCGGTATGCCGGGACCACCACGGAGACACTGGTACGGAAGTTGTTGACGACCGGCTTGGCGAACCGGGAGAGCACCGCTCGGTACAGCCAGAGCGCCCAGACGAAGAGTCCGGCAAGCCCCAGCGGCATCAGCTCTCGCCACGAAGTCTCCCCCACAGCCTCGACGATCCACGACCAGACCTGGTCGAAGAACTCGGACAATGTTGCGTTCTCCCCCCACATAACACGGCTGCCTCGGTCCGAAAGGGACAGAACCGGGCACTGCTTCAGCGATGCTAGGAGATCTTGGGTGAACGAGGGTCACACAAAACGCAAACTTCGCTTACAAAATCTTCACACACCACTCGCCACGGACGCGACGAACCGTCGTACGACAGGTGTGCAGGACCCCCGATTCCCCATTCTCTCCCCAGCCGTGACGGCGCGTCACACGCGTCACGGCTGGAGCAGGATCATATGGGGGTGATGTGAAGAGCACGAACTCTTCCGATAAATGGCATGTTTCGGCGCAACGAGCAGAAAGCGCGGCCCGTTCGAACACGCACACCGGAAGGGGTGCGGGGCGGCCATCGACATCACGAGAAGGGGCGCGGGCGGCCATCGACATGCGGCTACCGCCGCGCGTTCGCGACCGGCCCCCACGCACCCGCAGACGGCTACCGGCCCACACCCCCCGCCGCAGGCAACCCCGTCCCGATCCCGGTCACTTGTTCTTCCCACGGCTCCGGGTGGAGAGGGGGTGGGGGCCCCGATGAGGGCCGCCCACCTGGTCCTTCAGCCCCCAAGCGCCGATTTCAGCCGCTCCGGGTCGGTGGTCGGGGCGTCACAGGTGAAGTTACGGCAGACGTACGCGGCCGCCTCGCCCCCGACGAGCGGGCGCTCGGCGAGCAGCGGGAACTCGTCACTCCCCGGAGTCCCCATGGCCACGACCGCGCCGGGTGCGACGCCCAGAAGTGCGATGCGGTGCAGGGCGGTTGTACGGCCGTCCCGTTGGTCGGGTCCCACGACCGCGACCTCGCGCGGACCGTCGAGGAACGCCTCGGCGACGGCGAGCCCCCACCCGATGAAACGCGGCACCCGCGGCCCGAGCGTCCTGACGACACCCAACGCCCGTTCCGCCGCGGTGCGATGAGGCTCCGACCCGGTGTGGGCCGCGTAACTCAGCAGCGCACCCGCGGCCGCGGTCCAGCCGGAGGGCGTGGCGTTGTCGGTCGGGTCCTGCGGCCGGCGGATGAGCCGCTCGGCATCGGAGGCGGTGTCGTAGAGGGAACCGGTCTCCGGGTCGGCGAACCGGACCAGGACGTGGTCGAGCAGCAGCCCGGCGAACTCCAGCCAGACGCCCTCGCCGGTCACCGACGCGAGCGCCATGAAGCCCTCGGCGACATCGCCGTAGTCCTCCAGCACGCCCGCGTTGGCGCCGACCCGGCCGTCCCGGCTGGTGCGGGCGATCCGTGCGTGGTCGTCGAAATGCAGCCGTACGAGGAGATCCGCCGCACCGACGGCGGCCTCGACCAGATCGGGCCGGTCGAAGTAGGCGCCGGTCTCGGCGAGCGCGGCGACGGCGAGGCCGTTCCAGGCGGCGACCACCTTGTCGTCCCGGCCGGGCGCGGGGCGCTCCGCGCGCCGCGCGAGCAGCCGCCGCTTGATCGACTCGATCTTTTCGGCGTCGAACTCGCCCTCCTGCTGCGGGAGTTGCAGGACGGACTGACCGTGCTCGAAGGTGCCTGCCTCGGTGACCCCGAAGTACTGGGCGGCGAGATCCGCGTCGGCGCCGAGGACCTCGACGAGCTGCGCGGGCGTCCACACGTAGTACGCGCCCTCGACGTGCCTGCCGGTCCCGTCGTCACTGTCGGCATCCAGGGCGGAGGCGAACCCGCCCTCGCCGGTGCGCAGTTCCCGGACCATGAAGTCGGCGGTCTCCAGGGCGACCCGGCGGGCCAGCTCGCTGCGTTCACTGGCGGCTCCGTCGCGGGTGGTGGCCCGCCACAGGTGCGCGTACGCCCGGCAGAGCAGGGCGTTGTCGTACAGCATCTTCTCGAAGTGCGGCACGACCCAGTCGCGGTCGACGGAGTACCGGGCGAAGCCGCCGCCGAGCTGGTCGTAGAGGCCGCCGCGGGCCATCCGCTCGCAGGTGTCCGCGGCCATCTGCAGGGCGCCTTCGGAACCGGTCCGGGCGTGGTGGCGCAGCAGGAACTCGATGACCATGGACGGCGGGAACTTGGGGGCGCCGCCGAACCCGCCGCGCTGCGCGTCGTATTCACGGGTGAGCCCGAGCAGGGCCTGGGCGAGCTCCTCCTCGCCGGGCGGCCGGGAGCCCTGGTGGCTGATCTCCCGCTCGGCGAGATCACGGACGATCTTCCCGGCGACCTCGGCGACCTCGTCCCTCCGGTCCGCCCAGGCGCCCCGGACACCTTCCAGCACCTGCCGGAAGGAGGGCATGCCGTGGCGCGGGGCGGGCGGGAAGTAGGTGCCGAAGTAGAAGGGCTCGGCGTCGGGCGTGAGAAACACGGTCATCGGCCAGCCACCCTGCCCGGTGGCGGCCTGCACGGCCTCCATATAGACGGCATCGACATCGGGCCGCTCTTCACGGTCGACCTTCACGGCGACGAAGTGCTCGTTGAGGTAGTCGGCGGTGTCCTGGTCCTCGAAGGATTCGTGGGCCATGACATGGCACCAGTGGCACGAGCTGTATCCGACGCTCAGCAGGACGGGTCTGTTCGTCTCGCGGGCCCGGGTGAAGGCCTCGGCCGACCAGGGCCACCAGTCGACGGGATTGTCGGCGTGCTGGAGGAGGTACGGGGACGTCTCATGGGCCAGTCGGTTCACCCTCCCACTCTCCCACGGCGTCGGGAGCAGCGTAGAAGCGCAGGTTGACCCGGCGTGCCCCCTCGGGAACGGCGTCGTCCGGGTGGCTGTGGCGGGCGAGGAGTTCCTGGTAGGCGTGGACGAAGGCGTGCAGGTCGTCCTTGGTCATCCAGGTGCCGGTGCGCTGCACCTGGGCCCAGCCCTGCGGCCCCCGGTACTCCTCGTGGGCGCGGCGGAACAGCGCGGTGTCGACCTCGATCCTGAGCAGGGCGAGGTGCTCGGCCGCCGCGTACTCCTCGCTGGTCATCGTGGACGGGTCGGGGGTGGTGTGCCTGAACGGCAGGCTCCGCCACCACCGCTCCCGCCCTCCCGACTTCTCCGGGATCTCCTCGATGAGCTTCTGTTCGGCGAGTTTGCGCAGGTGGTAGCTGGTGGTGCCGGAGCTCTCGCCGAGTTCGCGGGCGAGCACGGTGGAGTTGGCCTCGCCGTGCCGGCCGAGGTAGTCGAGGATCCGGCGGCGCAGGGGATTGCCCAGCGACTTGTAGAGGGCGGTGCGTTCGAGGCCGGTCAGCTCGGTGTGTGCGGCGGGGTCGGGCGCTGCGGCCGTCCCGGGCGTGACGTCGGTCATGCGATCACCGTAGCCCTGAGACCCCTGAGAGAACCCTGACCCTTCCCCGATGTCTGCCGAATTTTATTTGCAGACATTTCTCTGCGGTCTAGCGTGGGGGCATGGCGGAGGACCCGTGAGGTCCCAGCTTCGGGGAAGCCGGAACAAGGTGAGGGGGCCGAGGTGTTGGAGCGGTTAACGGCGACGGAGGCGCGGAGGATGCAGCGGACGAGGCGGTTGAAGAGGTGGGCACTGATCCTTCTCGGGTCGTCCGCCGTGCTGCTGGTGCCGTGGATGGTGGTGCTGGCGCTGACGCTGCCCACCAAGGCCGAGGTGCACCACTGGTCACTGGCCTGGATCGGGCTGGACGTCCTGATGGCGATGGGCTGCGCGGCCACGGCGGTGCTGGGGCTGCGGGGGGACGCCCGGGCCCGTCTGACGGCTTCGGCGACGGCATCGGTCGCGATCCTGGACGCCTGGTTCGACATAACGACGTCGGCGGTCGGCACAGAACTGCTGGAGGCGCTCGGCAGTGCGGTGGCGGAGGCGGGTCTGGCCGCGGCATGCGTCTTCCTGGCGCTGTCGAAGGGCCGGCAGAGCGAGCCCGTGCCGCGGTAGCCGATCCGTTCCGCGACGATCCCGCTTCGATGATCCGGCTTCGATGATCCGGCCCTCTCGCAACTTCGCTCTCTCCCAAGGACACTCATAAGCAAAGGAGTTACCGCTGGAGGGGGACGGGACATGCGGGACGCCCATCGGGCGGAGGCCGACCGGCTGCTGGTCCGGGCCGTGGAGGAGGAGGTCCGCCGCTCCGGCGGCCGCGTGGACGGGCAGCTGTTGCTGTCCCGGGCCCGCGGCGGCCTGGACGCGATGGCACAGAGCGCCGCCGAGGAGTACGACACCTACGCCCACGCTCTCGACGAGAGCGAGGCCGGCCGGCAGAGCTTCGGCCAGCGGTACGCCAGAGAGGGTGCCGGAACTCCCCTGCTGGTAGCGGCCGTCGCCGCGGTCGCCGCCACCGTCGCCGACCTCTCCCTGGGCACCGGCGCCGGTACGGCACTCGGCGCGGGCGTGGCCGCCGGAGTGATCGGCGCGGCCGCCACGGTCGTCAAGGTCGCGGGTGCTCATCTGCCCGCCGCTCATCACCAGGCCGGCGCGGCCGGTCAGCCCGGCGGTCCCGAGCAGCTTCGGCTGCAGTGGCTGACCGCGCTGGAGGTGCGGGGCATCCGTCCGTTCCTCGATCAGCAGCGGGTGCTGAGCGCGTCCACGGGGCCGAAGAAGCAGGGCCCGGGGCTGCGTGGTGCGGACAAGAGCGCGGCGGCCCGCAGGCGTACGGTGCTGCAGCAGTCGTTCGGTCAGCTCCCCGACCCGGACGTCCCGTTCGCCGGCCGGCACCAGGAGCTGGCGCGGATCCGGCAGTGGGCGCAGGCGGCGCGGGCGACCACGGAGACCCGTCCGACGGTGGTCGTCCTGCATGGCGAGCCCGGCTCCGGGCGTACGACGCTCGCGGTCCGGGCCACCCACGATCTGAAGGACTTCTTCCGGGGTGCGGTCGTGGTGGATCTGCGCGGCGACACCCGGGGCGAGCCGCCGTTGCCCACCCGGGACGCGTTGCTGCATCTGCTCAACCGGCTGGGTGCGCCGCGTGAACAGCTGCTGTTCCGTGAGCGTTCCTCGGCGGACCAGCAGGTCAAGCGGCTCAGCGAGCTGTACCACCAGCACCTGACGGGTCTGCCGGTGACGATCGTGCTGGACGACGCCTCGGATGCCGAGCAGGTGCGCACGCTGATCCCGGAGCGGTCCGACAGCCTGGTCCTGGTCACTGCCCGGGAGCAGCTCGACCTGCCCGCGGACCTGCCGGCCTGGGTGCATCAGCTTCCGGTGACGGCGCTGGACGCGGCGGGCGCGGAGGAGCTGCTGGACGCGGCGGCGCAGGACACGTCGGGGCCGTACGACGCGCAGTCCGCGGAGCGGATCCGGGAGTTGTGCGGCGGCCTGCCGTTGGCGCTGCGGGTGGCGGGCTCGTCGCTGGGTTCGCGGTCGCCGCTCCAGCTGGCGGCGGATCTCGGCGCGTACGGCCCGGTCGAGCCGGTGGAGCGGGTGCTGTGGCTGCGCTACACCGACCAGTCGGAGACCGGACGTCGTCTGCTGCGGAGGCTGGCGCTGGCGGGCCGGGCCTCGCTCGGCGCGGCGGCCGCGGCCGCTCTGCTGGCCACGGACGAGGCGGAGGCGACCCGTCATCTGGTCGCGCTGGCGCAGGCCGGTCTGATCGACCACGTCCGGGGCAGCCGCTACCGGTTGCACGACCTGGTCCGTGCCTTCGCCCAGGCCCGCCTCGCCGACGAGGAGGAGCCGGCCGACCGCACGGCGGCGCAGGAGCGGCTGATCGTGAACTACGGGGAGCTGGCCGACTCCGTGCTGCGGCTGGTGGACGGCAACATGTCGACCCGCTCGGACCGGTTCAGCCCGCACGGCTTCACCTCGCTCGACGAGGCGCTGCGCTGGCTGGACGACGAGTCGAGTTTCATCACGGCGGCGCTGCGACACGCGGAGGGCGTCGACCAGGCGGCCGTGCAGAGTCTGCTGGGCGCCCTGTGCGACTACTGCCTGCTGCGCGGCGACCTGTACCGGCTCGGTGAGATCAGCGAGTTGGCGCAGGCGGTGGACCAGGGCCTGCTGGTGCGCTCGGTGCAGTGGCGTACCGGTATCGCGGCCCGTCAGCTGGGTGAACTGGACAAGGCGCGCACCACCCTCACCTCGGTGGTGGACCTCTACATGGAGGCGCATCACGACGCCGGTGCGGCCCGCGCCCTGTGCTCCCTGGGAATCACCCTGCACCATCAGGGCAACCTCACCGAGGCGGCGGCCAGGCTCCAGGAGGCGCTGGATCTCCAGGCGGCCCCCCAGCTGGCGACCGACCGGGCCTGGACGATGCACGCGCTGGCGGCGGTGCAGCGCGACCGTGCCCGGCTGCCGGAGGCGTTGGACCTGCTCACCCGCTCGCTCGTGCTGCACCGGGAGGGCGGTTCGGTGCACGGCGAGGCCTGGGCGCACTTCCAGCTCGGTCAGCTGGCGCTGCGGATGGGTGACGTACCGCGTGCGGAGCGGGAGCTGGGGGCGGCGCTGGAGCGTTACGGCCGTACCCGCGACGCCCGTGGCGAGGCCTGGGCGCTGACCCAGCTGGCGCGGGCCCGGCTGGTGGACGGTGACGCCGCCCCGGCGGTGGACGCACTGCGCCAGGCGGCCGCCCGGCACCGGGAGAACGAGGACGCGCGCGGCGAGGCCTGGACCGTCTACTACCTGGGCCAGGCCCTGGAGGAGACCGGCACGCTGGACCTGGCGGTCCGTGAGCTGGAGCGCTCGCGCACCATGTTCTCCCGCATACGGGACGTCTACGGGCTGGCCTGTGCCCGCCACCACTCGGCCCGGGCGACCCGCGACCAGCGGGCGGCCCAGACCGGCTCGCTGCGCAACTCGGGTTTCGCCCGTCAGCTCCTGGTCGACGCCCGCGCCGACTTCCAGCGCATCGGTGTCGTCCACGGCGAGGCCTGGACCTGTCTGGAGCTGGCCGTCGTGGACGCCGGCAACAACCGCACCCAGCAGGCCCTGGCCCTGTGCGACGAGGCGGTCACCCTGTTCTCGTCGTACGGCGACCGCCGTGGCGAGGACTGGGCTCGCTTCCTGCGCTGCACCCTGCTCCCCTACGCCGCGCCGGGCGGTGTGGAGGTGGGCACGGCGGTCGCCCAGGAGGAGCTGGCCCAGCTCTCCCGCGGCGCCCATCCGCTGCGCGACGAGAAGCTGGCCGAGTACGTCACGGCGTACGGCCTGCTGCTGGACCGCGGGGTCACCCTGGAGTCCGGCTGGCAGGCCTGGCGTCTGGGCATGGTCCCCAGCCGGCACGCCCGCGAGGTGATGGGGGTGCCGGTGCCGGGTGGGGCGTGACGCCGGTCAGCCCTTGGGTTCGGCCGCGGGAGTCCCCGAGTCCGCCTTGGCGTCCGGGGACTCCTTGAAGTCGACCTTCTGCATGTGCTTGCTCATGGACTTCATCAGGCCCCAGACCGCCACGGCCATCACCGCGAAGACGATGAAGCCGAGGACCCCGGGGGTGACCTTGTTCTCGTCGACCTCCTTGGCGAGGGGGACGAGATGCGTCAGTGCCAGACTTGCGCTTGCGCTCATGTCAGGCATTGTCGCGGATGCCCGCAAAGAGGTCGTCCTCGGGGAGGGAGGTATCGACGAACGACTTCGCGAGCTCGTACTCCTCGGTCGGCCAGACCTCCTTCTGGAGGTCCATCGGGACCTTGAACCAGCCGCCGTCGGGGTCGATCTGCGTGGCGTGGGCGATCAGCGCCTTGTCGCGGATCTCGAAGAAGTCCGCGCACGGGATGTGCGTGGTCAGGGTGCGCTCGGTGCGCTCGACCTCGTTCCACCGCTTCAGCCAGTCGCCGTACGGCGACTCCATGCCGCGTGCCAGCAGCGCGTTGTGCAGCGCCTCGGTGCGGGGGCGGTTGAAGCCCTGGTTGTAGTAGAGCTTCTGCGCCTGGTGGACGGGGCCGAACTCGCTCTCGGGGTACTTCTCGGGGTCGGCCGCGCCCTCGAAGGCCACCATCGAGATCTTGTGGGTCATGATGTGGTCGGGGTGCGGGTAGCCGCCGTTCTCGTCATAGGTGGTGATCACCTGCGGGCGGAACGCGCGGATCCTGCGGACGAGCTCGCCGGCCGCCTTGTCGACGTCCTCCAGGGCGAAGCAGCCCTCGGGGAGCGGCGGCAGCGGGTCGCCCTCGGGCAGGCCGGAGTCGACGAAACCGAGCCACTGCTGCTTGACGCCGAGGATCTCGCGGGCCTCGTCCATCTCCTTCTTGCGTACCTCGTGGATGTGCTCCTCGATGTACTTGTCGCCCTGCAGCTTGGGGTTGAGGATGGAGCCGCGCTCCCCGCCCGTGCAGGTCACCACCAGCACGTCCACCCCCTCG
Source organism: Streptomyces sp. NPDC026538 (assembly GCF_055567535.1). Lineage (NCBI taxonomy): Bacteria > Bacillati > Actinomycetota > Actinomycetes > Kitasatosporales > Streptomycetaceae > Streptomyces > Streptomyces sp. NPDC026538. The sequence goes on along the minus strand of NZ_JBVHQG010000005.1, from coordinate 313,627 downwards.
GACACGTACTTCGCCATGGTGGCCGCGCCCTTGCTCGACTCGTCGTCGGGGTGGGCGTGCACGGCCATCAGTCGCAGCTGGTCAGTCAAGACTCATCCTCAGTAAGTCGGCGCCCCGGTGTCTTCGGGTGCGATCGGCGCTTCTATAGTGACCGAATCGGGGGGCGAATAATTCCGGGGTCCGGGTCTCGCCGGGTCCGGGAGGGGTTCTTGCCGGGAGGACGATCATGAGTACCGCGAGTACGCGGCTGCCCGAGGGCCGCTACGGCCGCTCCTCGGACGAGGTCGCCGACCGCAGGCTCAAGATCACCGGCGCCGTCCTGGGCGCCCTGCTGCTCGCCCTGGTCGGCTACTTCGCCTATCACTATGTCGTGAAGAGCGAGATCAGCGCCCAGGTGGTCGCCTTCGACGCCTCGGACAGCGCGGTCAAGGTGCATCTGGAGGTCCACAAGGACGCCGGCGCCTCCGGGTACTGCACCCTGCGTTCCCAGGCCGCGGACGGCTCCGAGGTGGGCCGTGCGGACTTCCGCTTCACCGGTTCCGCCACCGAGATCGACCGGGTGGTCACGCTCCGTACGACGGCCCGGGGCACCACGGCGGAGCTGCTCGGCTGCCACGCCGACTGACGTCAGCCATGAATACGTAGGCCCTCACCTGCGTTGACGTAATTCTGATGGCTTATGTCCTCCCCCTTACGCCGTTGAATTGTTAGGCTCGTGGTTTCGCCCTTCCATGGAGGAACATGCTTCTGGGTAGGGCGATGCTTTGTATTCCCAGTACCGACGAGGAGCACCTGTGACCCAGACCAGCGAGAACGTCACCTGGCTGACCCAGGAGGCGTACAACCAGCTCAAGGCCGAGCTGGAGTACCTGTCTGGTCCTGCGCGCACGGAGATCGCCGCCAAGATCGCGGCCGCGCGCGAGGAGGGCGACCTGCGCGAGAACGGCGGGTACCACGCGGCCAAGGAGGAGCAGGGCAAGCAGGAGCTCCGTGTGCGCCAGCTGACCCAGCTTCTGGAGAACGCCAAGGTCGGCGAGGCTCCGACCTCCGCGGACGGCGCCGTCGCGCCCGGCATGGTGGTGACCATCGCCTTCGACGGCGACGAGGACGACACCATGACGTTCCTCCTGGCCTCACGCGAATACGCGAGCGCCGACGTCGAGACCTATTCGCCGCAGTCCCCGCTGGGCACCGGTGTCATCGGACACAAGGTGGGCGAGGACGCGGAGTACGAGCTGCCGAACGGCAAGAAGGCCTCGGTGAAGATCCTCAAGGCCGAGCCCTACTCCGGCTGACGCGAACAGACCCGCCCCCGGCGCCCGTGGGACGCCGGGGGCCTTGTCATGCCATGCGTCGCGCGATCATGGTCCGGTTCACGCGGTGGCCGAGCGGTACTTGCGGACCGCGAGCGTCCGGAAGACCAGGATGATCGCGACCGACCAGATCAGCGAGGCCAGGATCGGGTGCTGCATGGGCCAGGCGTCGGACGCGTTGAAGCCCGGCGGCAGGTTGCCGAACAGCTCACGGGCCGCCTGGACGGTGGCGCTGAACGGGTTCCATTCCGCGATGTGACGCAGGAACGTCGGCAGGTGGCTCGCGTCCACGAACGCGTTCGAGATGAACGTGAGCGGGAACAGCCAGATCAGACCGCCCGAGGTCGCGGCTTCCGGAGTACGCACGGACAGGCCGATCAGCGCGCCGATCCAGGAGAACGCGTACCCGAGCAGCAGGAGCAGACCGAAGCCGGCGAGCACCTTGCCGAAGTTCTCGTGGGCGCGCCAGCCGACGATCAGGGCGACGACCGCCAGCACGACGAGGGTGAGCGCGGTCTGCACCAGGTCGGCGATGGTCCGTCCGGTCAGCACCGCGCCGCGCGCCATGGGCAACGACCGGAAGCGGTCGATGAGTCCCTTGTGCATGTCGTCGGCGATGCCGGCGCCCGCGCCCGCGGTGGCGAAGGTCACCGTCTGCGCGAAGATGCCCGCCATCAGGAACTCGCGGTAGGCCTGGGTGGAGGTGGACGAGCCGACCTGGATCGAGCCGCCGAACACATAGGTGAACAGCACCACGAACATGATCGGCTGGATGAGCCCGAAGATCAGCATCTCGGGGATCCGGGACATCCGGATCAGGTTGCGTCTGGCGACCACCATCGAGTCGCGGAAGGACTGGCTGAGGGCGTTGCCCGGGGCGGCTACCCGCACGGTGTCGCTGGCGGCACTCACTTCACGGTCTCCTTGCGGCTGTCCTTGCGGGTGTCCTTCGGGCCCTGTTCACCGTTGTCCTCGGTCTTCTCCTCGGCCGTGTGTCCGGTCAGGGACAGGAAGACGTCGTCGAGGGTGGGGCGGCGCAGCGCGATGTCGTCGATCTCGATGCCCCGGGAGTCCAGCTCGCGTATGACCTCGGCGAGCAGCTTGGCACCGCCGGTGACGGGGACGGTGAGCTTGCGGGTGTGCTCCTCGACGGTGGTCTCGCCCTTGCCGAAGCCGTGCAGCACCTCGGCGGCGGTCGGGATGTGGTCGCGCTCGTGCACCACGACCTCGACGCGCTCGCCGCCGGTGCGGGCCTTGAGCTGGTCGGAGGTGCCCTGCGCGATGACCCGGCCGTGGTCGACGACCGCGATGTCGTGGGCGAGGTGGTCGGCCTCCTCCAGGTACTGGGTGGTGAGCAGCAGCGTCGTACCGCCGGAGACCAGCTGTTTGATGACCTCCCACAGCTGCTGGCGGTTGCGGGGGTCGAGGCCGGTCGTCGGTTCGTCCATGAACATCACGGGCGGCGAGACGACCAGGGCGGCCGCGAGGTCGAGGCGGCGGCGCATGCCTCCGGAGTAGGTCTTGGTGGGGCGGTCGGCGGCGTCGGTGAGGTGGAACTGCTCCAGCAGCTCGACCGCGCGGGCCTTGGCCTGCTTCGCGCCCATCTGGTAGAGACGGCCGACCATCTGCAGGTTCTCGCGGCCGGTCAGGTATTCGTCGACCGCCGCGAACTGTCCGGACAGGCCGATGGAGCGGCGTACCGCGTCCGGCTGCCTGACCACGTCCAGACCCGCGACGACCGCCCTGCCGCTGTCGGGGCGGAGCAGGGTCGTCAGACAGCGGACGGTCGTCGTCTTGCCGGCGCCGTTCGGCCCGAGCAGTCCGAGGACCGTGCCTTCGGGGACATCGAGGTCGACGCCGTCCAAAGCCCTTACGTCACCGAAGGTCTTCACCAGGCCTTCGGCATAGATGGCGCCTGGCATATGAGTCTCCACGTCGTCGAGAATTCTTCGAGAAAGGCTAGGGAAGCGCGCTGCGGGCCGCCTATGGTTTTCGCCGGCGCGACGGCAGCCGGGCGCGGCCGTGGCCACGCGACACACCATAACGCGATGTATCGCGTCCGTCGACAGAATTCCTCGAACGAGTGAATGAACAGGTCCTGACCTGGCCGTTTCCCGCCGGGAGCGGCCGCTCTCTCAGTCGATGACCGTGTAACCGGCCTCGCGCAACGCCTGCCCGAGCTCGGTGCAGTGCACCGGACCCTTGGTCTCCAGGTGCAGTTCGACCTCCGCCTCCGAGAGCCCGAGCCGCGGGTCGGTCCGCACGTGACTCACGTCCAGGACGTTGGCGTCGGCCGCCGACAGCACCCCGAGGAGCGTGGCGAGGGCGCCCGGCCGGTCGGTCAGCCGCAGCCGTACGGCCAGGTAACGGCCCTGCGCGGACATGCCGTGCCGCAGCACCCGCTGCATCAGCACCGGATCGACGTTGCCGCCGGAGAGCACCGCGACGACCGGTCCGGCGAAGGCGCCCGGCTCGGCGAGCAGGGCGGCCACCGGAGCGGCGCCGGCCGGTTCCACGACCAGCTTGGCCCGCTCCAGGCAGAGCAGCAGGGCGGCGGAGAGCTGGTCCTCGCCGACCGTGCGGACCTCGTCGACCAGTTCCTCGATCAGCGCGAACGGCACGTCGCCGGGCCGTCCGACCTTGATGCCGTCGGCCATCGTCACGGGGTTCCGCACCGAGACCGGGCGCCCGGCCGCCAGCGAGGGCGGGTACGCGGCCGCGCCCGCCGCCTGGACGCCCACGATCCGCACGTCCGGCCTGACCGCCTTCACCGCGACCGCGATGCCGGCCGCGAGCCCGCCGCCGCCGATACCGACGACGATCGTGCCGACCTCCGGGCACTGGTCCAGGATCTCCAGGCCGACCGTGCCCTGACCGGCGATGACGTCGGGGTGGTCAAAGGGGTGGATGAACACCGCGCCGGTCTCGGCCGCGTACTCCTGGGCGGCGGCCAGCGTCTCGTCGACCACCTGGCCGTGCAGCCGTACCTCCGCGCCGTACTCGCGGGTGGCGCTGATCTTGGGCAGCGGGGCGCCGTTGGGCATGAACACCGTGGCGTGCACGCCCAGCAGCGCGGAGGCCAGGGCCACGCCCTGCGCGTGGTTCCCGGCGCTGGCCGCCACGACCCCGGCGGCTCGCTGCTCGGGCAGCAGCCCGGCGATCCGCACATAGGCGCCGCGCAGCTTGAACGAACCGGTCCGCTGGAGGTTCTCGCACTTGAGGTGCACCGGCGAGCCGACCAGCTGGGACAGGTACCTGCTGCTCTCCATCGCGGTCACCCGCGCCACGCCCGTGAGCATCTTCTGAGCGCCGCGTACGTCGTCGAGGGTGACGGGGCGCAAGGAGTCAGCCGTGCTGTAGCTCATGACCCAAGTCTCGCAGTTCACAGGCCGAAGCCTCGGGTGTGACCAAGCTCCGAGACCGGTTTGCGCAGCGCCGGTACGGCTCGCCCCCTGTCCGCGTACTCTGTCCCCCACACCAGCACTCTTCATGAAGTGAGCCTCCGGCCATGCCCACAACACCTGAAATGTCGATGGACATGACGACCGTCGGTGACACCGGTCTCCTCGATACGCTGCAGCACGAGGTGGCGGTGTTCGCCCGCCGTGCCGAACAGACCCGGCTCGGCGGCGTCGGGCAGGTGCGCAACTCCATGGACCGCGCCGCGTACCTGCTGCTCAACCGGCTCGACAAGGAAGGCCCCATGGGGGTCAAGGCGCTCGCCGCGAGCATGGGGATCGACTCCTCCACGGTCACCCGGCAGGTGGCCCCGCTGGTCGACACCGGGCTCGTCAAGCGCACCTCGCACCCCGAGGACGGGCGGGCCGTGGTGCTCCAACTGTCCCCCCGCGGGCTGTCGCGGCTGGACGAAGTGCGTTCTTCGCGGCGGCAGTTGATGGCGGAGCTGACCCAGGACTGGGAGCCGGCGGAGCGGGAGACGTTCTGTGCGCTGCTCACGCGCTTCAACAGCGCCCTGTCCGCGCGCATGACCATCCAGCCCGGCCCGGACACGCCGTCGGTGTCCTGAACCCCGGCCGGCACCCGACCGCGTCCTGAGCCATGGCCCGGACCCGCCGTCGGTGTCCTGACCCCAGGCCGGGACCTGACCGCGTCCTGAACCCCCGGCCCGGACCCGTCCGGCGTCCTGAGCCGTGGACGGCACCCGCCCGCGGAACATCCGCCGCGCGTGTCGCCCGGCTCTTGACCGTGGGGGCACCCCTGGCCTCATATGAGACCGGGCCTCCGTCGTATCCGAATCCGTGTCCGGGTCCCGGACGCGGTGGGGCCCCACAGACGGGGAGGCGCGGTGCGTGATCGGCAGGCGTTCCAGGACGCCCGCCGGGCCCGGGAGTTCGAGGCGTTCGTCGCGGGCGCGGCAGGACGGCTGCTGCATGCCGCGACCCTGCTCACCGCGGAGGCCCCGGACGCCAACCCGCGCGCGCGGCGCCTGCTGACCCTCGCGCTCGCGCACACGTACGCGAGCTGGGACCGGCTGCGCGGCGAGGACCCGTACGACCGGGCCCGCCAGCACCTGGCCCTGCGCTTCGCGAACTCCGTCTGGCACCAGTACGGCGGCCCGCTGAGCCGCACCCGCCCGCACCCGCACAGCACCCTCGCCGTCCTGACGCCCCAGGAGCGCCTGATCCTGGTGCTCCGGCTGTACGAGGGGGTCGCCGAGGAGCAGACGGCGGCGCTGCTCGGCCTGCCCACCGACCGTGTGCACGCCATCTGTGACCGGGCCACCGCCACCCTGCTGCACCCGCCCAGGAAGGCGGCATCGACGGTGATGGGAGCGAAGGTGGCACCGTCGTGAACCGCGCCGAACGCGAGGCCGCCGCCCGGCGGATCATGGACCAGAGACCGCCGCGGGTGCCGCCCGACCTCTACGGCGAGGCGGTGCGCCGGGGAGGCCGCCTGCTGCGCCGCAGACGCGCGGCCCGCCGCCTGCTGTGGCTGCTGCTGTGCGCGGCGGCGGTGGCGTTCACCGTCTGGGCGGCACTGGTCCGGCCGTGGGCGCAGCCGCCGTCCACGACGACTCCGCCCATCGTCGGCTGGTGAGCCGGACCTAGGGCCGGTCGTGTGGATCATGCCGCGGACGCGAGGTCCGGCCCGCACGTCTGCGGCGTTGTCCTGCGACCTGACCCGGACGACAGGCCCTAGCCCAGCGCCTGCTGCAGGTCCTCCAGCAGGTCGTCGACGTTCTCGATGCCCACGGACAGGCGCACCAGGTCGGCGGGCACCTCCAGCGCGGAACCGGCCGCCGAGGCGTGGGTCATCCGGCCCGGGTGCTCGATCAGCGACTCGACACCGCCCAGGGACTCACCGAGGGTGAACACCTTGGCGCGGTTGCAGACCTCGACGGCCGCCTCCTCGCCGCCCGTGACCTGGAAGGAGACCATGCCGCCGAAGGCCTTCATCTGCTTGGCGGCGGTCTCGTGACCGGGGTGCTCGGGCAGGCCCGGGTAGAGGACACGCGTCACGCGCGCGTGCCGGCTCAGCATGTCGGCGACCCTGGTGGCGTTCTCGCTGTGCCGGTCCATGCGCACCGCGAGCGTCTTGGTGCCGCGCAGCACCAGCCACGAGTCGAACGGCCCGGCGACCGCGCCCATCGCGTTCTGGTGGTACGCCAGCTCCTCGCCCAGCGCCTGGTCCGACACGATCAGCGCGCCGCCGACCACGTCCGAGTGACCGCCCATGTACTTCGTCAGCGAGTGCACGACGACGTCCGCGCCGAGCGAGAGCGGCTGCTGGAGGTACGGCGTGGCGAAGGTGTTGTCGACGACGAGCCGGGCGCCCGCGTCGTGGGCGACCTGCGCGACCGCGGCGATGTCGGTGATGCCGAGCAGCGGGTTGGACGGGGTCTCCACCCAGACCGCCTTGGTCTTCGGGGTGATCGCGGCACGTACGGCCGACGGGTCGCTGGTGTCGGCGACGGACCACTCCACGCCCCACCGGGAGACGACCTTCGCGAACAGCCGGAACGTGCCGCCGTAGGCGTCGTTCGGGATGACCACGTGGTCGCCGGGGCTGAGCAGGGTGCGCAGCAGGGCGTCCTCGGCCGCCAGCCCGGACGCGAACGCGAGCCCGCGGCGGCCGCCCTCCAGCGCGGCGAGGTTCTCTTCCAGGGCGGTCCTGGTGGGGTTGGCGCTACGGCTGTACTCGTAGCCGCCGCGCAGGCCGCCGACGCCGTCCTGCTTGTAGGTCGAGACCTGGTAGATCGGCGGTACGACCGCACCGGTGAGGGGGTCCGCCGTGTTGCCCGCGTGGATGGCGAGCGTCTCGAAATGCTGACTGATGTGCCTGTCGCTCATAGGTCATGAGCCTAGTGCTCACGTGCCTGCGCACGCGCCCCGGAGGGGCGGGGGGCCGTGTCGATGTGCGGCTCTGCCGGGTGGGCGCGACAGGCTCCCACCGGCCCGCCGTCGCGCCCCGCCCCCGCGTTGTCCACAGGTCGTGACCACCGGTTGGCCAATTGTCCGCGCCGTCTGGTTCGCTTGACGCATGGCGATTCTCTGGGCCCTGATGGCGCTGCTCCTGCTGAGCTTCGTGCTGCTCCCCGTCCTGCGGCGGCGGCGCGGCATGATCGAGCAGGTCCACCCGAGCCACCCGGACGCCGCAGACCCGGCGGACTACGGCTTCGTGCGCGAGGAGGAGCTGGACATCCGGATGCCGGGACCCGACCAGGACCTGCTCGACGTCCTGGACCTGGTGCAGCGCACCCACGACTACCACGCGGCGGCGCAGCTGCTCGCGGGCACGGAGATCGCCGGCGAGCTGCGCTGGCAGCGGGTGCAGGCCTTCGCCGGGGCGGCGGCGCTGGAGCTCCAGCAGCGGCCGGGCGGGGTCAGCGAGACGCCGGGCGGGCAGTGGCTCCGGGTGTGGCGCGCCGAGCAGCCCAAGGACGCGGGCGGCGCCGCCGTGCACGCGGAGTTCCTGGTCCAGCAGGCGTGGCGGACGTCGACGCCGGGCACGGACGACTTCCGGATCATCATGGAGGAGGCCAGGGACGCCTGCGGACAGGCGGCCCTGCTGTCCCCCGGGGACCCGGTGCCGTACATCGTCGAGCTCTCGGTGGCCCGCGGGCTGAACTACTCGCAGACCGAGTTCGAGAAGCTGTGGCTGAAGATCCTGGACCGCGCGCCGGCGCACATGGGAGCGCATCTCGCGGCCCTGCACTACTGGTGCGAGAAGTGGCACGGCTCTCGCGCGGTGGCGTACTCCTTCGCCGAGGCGGCCGCCGCGCGCGCCCCGCGGGGCTCGCTGCTGGCCGCGATGCCGCTGTTCGCGGTCTTCGAGCACCTCCCCGAGGTGAACCTGGTGGCGAGTTTCTACCAGAGCGAGGTCGTCACCAAGGCGGTGCACGGCGCTCTGCACGCGGTGCACTCGGCCCGCCAGGACGACCCGATGCTCGCCCACGTCCGGCATCTGCTGGTCTTCTTCCTGGTCCGCTCCGAGCGCTGGGCGGAGGCCATGGGCGAGCTGATACACGTCGACGGGCACGTGGGAGCCCTGCCCTGGACGCTGTCCGCGAACCCGGCCGCCGAGTTCGCCCTCTACCGCGCGCTGGCGGTGGCGGGCTACGAGGCGAACGGCGGAAGCCCGGCGACGCTGCACAGCTGAGGGCGCCGGCAAGAAGAAGGGTCGGGTGCCGGCTGCGGGCGGGTGGGGCCCGGCCGATCGTCGGCCGACGTCAGGCGACAGCGCTCTTCCCTGCCCTCGTTTCTGTCACACCCATGCCACCCCCGGGGGATCCCGCGGTCTGCCTGGAGCCCGCCCGGGTTCGTCACTCAGCGCCGCGGAGAGGAAGAATGGGAGCCCCGCGCCGTGTGAGGTGGTGGCAATGCCTGCTTGGCACCTGCGTGACTATCACGAAGACGATCTCGACCAGGCCATCGACATCTGGGATCAGAGCCGCCGGGCCGAGGAGGACCAGGTGTTCGCGGTTTCCGAGGTCATGACGGCGGCCAAGGCCGGACAGACCTCGGTCGTCGCGGTTGTCGGCGATGAACTGGTCGGCATGGCCGTGGCACAGGCGTACGGAAAGCGGGGGTGGATCCTCCTGGTGGCGCTCGCCTCCCGCTGGCGCGAGCGCGGGATCGGAAGCGCCCTGCTCTCCGATCTCGAACGGCGCCTGCGGGCACTGGGCGTGCGGCACATCAGTGCGCTGCTGCCCGCCGGCGCGGCGGGGACGAAGGCGCTGGAGAACTCCGGCTACCGGTTCCGCGACGGGCTCACCTACTACGAGAAACTCGAACCTCCCGAGACCGCCAACTCGGAGGTCCTCGCGGCGCTGGGCGGCCGCATGCTGCCCGAGGGTCTCTGGGACGCCATGGCCGGCATGGAGCAGGAGAAGCAGGTCGTCGAACGCCGTGTCGTGCTCCCGCTGACCGAACCGGCGCTGGCAGACCGTTACGGCGTCGTCCCGCCCAAGGCGATCATCCTGTTCGGCCCGCCAGGCACCGGAAAGACCAGTTTCGCCAAAGCGGTCGCCTCACGGCTCGGCTGGCCGTTCGTGGAGCTCTTCCCCTCACGCCTCGCGGCCGACACGAGCGAGGGCCTGGCCGTGGCACTGCGGGAGGTCTTCGCGGACCTGGCGGAACTGGACTCGGTCCTCCTCTTCATCGACGAGGTCGAGGAGATCGCCGGTGCGCGCTCCGGCAAGGCGGTCGATCCCGGGCACGGCGTGACCAACGAGCTGCTCAAGCTCATCCCCATCTTCCGCGAGCACGACGCGCGGCTGCTGGCCTGTGCCACCAACTCGGTTCGCTCCCTCGACGCGGCGTTCCTGCGGCCGGGCCGGTTCGACTACGTCATCCCCATCGGCCCACCGGACGCAACTGCCCGCGCGGCGATCTGGAGTCGTTATCTCCGGGCCTCCGCCGAGTCGGTGGACATCGCCCAACTCGTCCGGGCGAGCGAGCTGTTCACTCCGGCCGACATCGAATTCGCCGCCCGCAAGGGCGCACAGGCGGCATTCGAGCGCGAAGTCACCCATCGTCAAGGCCGACCGGCCACGACCGAGGACTACATGACCGCCATCGCCGACACGCGACCGACACTCACCGCACAGGCCATCCAGGAGTTCGCGGAGGACATCGACAAGTACCGCCGACTCTGACACGGAGCCCACGCCCGGCCGACGTCAACAGCGGTGGCCTGCCACTCCGGCCTGTCCTCCATGTGCCCGACGGGCCGCACGCCGACTCCCACGGATGACTGGTCGCTTGCCGGCGTCCGTGTTCGATGATCGCCGCATCGGTGCTGCGGAGCGGTTCTTCCATGGCGTACGGCGTGGGCTCGGTCAGCTCAGGTGACCACCGGTTTTCGACCCGTTGCCCGATCCGACGGAGCACGTCGGCCGCAAACGGCAGGCAGTTGCCCGCGCGGGCCAAGTAGCGTCCGGCACATGGAGTGACATCTCAGCAAAAAAGGGTCTGTGAACACGCCTTGACATGGGTCGTCAAGGGGTGTTCACAGACCCGTGCTCAATGCAGGATCGGAAGCCCGGCTCGACGCCGGGTCCTCTTCGCCTCTGTGGTTCAGCCGGTGACGTCGCCGCACCTGGGCTCGGCGAGCCTGTCCTGCCGAGCCGTTCGTGTCCGCGGGGACGGCTGGGTGGCCCCCTTGGCGACCGGCTGGAAGTAGTGGTCCAGCGCCCAGGCCGCCACGCGGGTGCCGGCCCGGCAGCCGACTACGTCCGCCGTGCGGGAGTGGACACCGCCCCACACACGGGCGTCGACGACGTCCCGGTTGAAGTGGTCGGCGGACCCGTAGTACCGCGTGGTGCCGGTGACCTCGGAGGGGACGTGGAGGTCGATGCGCGAGGTGCCGAGGACGCCGGTCAGGGCGCGTGCCACGGCGGCGGCGACGGTCGTATGGCCGGCGACGTAGTCCGGGTGCGGCGGGGTGAGGAGCAGCGGCTCCCAGGCCGGGTCCGCCGTCGTCGCGGGATTGCCGTCGGTGTCGGCGAGGCGGATGGCGGTGATCGGCCGCCAGGTGCCGTAGTGGAGCTTGGCGTCCCATGCGGTGACGACGGCGTCGGTCGCGGACGTGTTCACCGCGGCGAACAGCCGGGCTGTCTCGGCGATGCCGAGCCGGTGCCGGGCGGCGTGGTCTCGTACGGCTGCCTGAACCTGTTCGACCAGGTTGCCGCTGAAGAAGAGGGCGGTCTCGGTCTGCTGCGCGCTCCTGCCCGAGCCGGTCTTCCCGCCCATGGCCTTCAGCTCCTGGACATCATCGGCGTAAGCGGCCGAGGAGAGGGCGGGTGGTGCGCCGGGGCGGAACTGCTGCGGGGAGGTGAGCAGGAGGGGGCGGAGCCTGGCGAGCCAGGTGTCGCTGAAGGGCTGGAACGCGGGCGGGGTGGGCCGCCAGACCCCCGGTGCCGGGGAAGCGGTGAAGGGGACGTCCGCGAACCTTCCGTCCCCTTCCCGGAGTTCGATGATGCGGGCGGCGGCGCGCTTTCCGTAGTCGACGCCCCGGTCTCGGGCCTGACCGGCCGGAAGAGCGGCGAGCGAGTCCGCGTAGGCGGTGTCGAGGCGCTCCTTGAAGGCAGGGAAATAGGTGAGCAGCACGTCGTGGGCCGCAGTGGCGGCGGCCGCCGCGGAGGATGCCTTGGCCGGACCGCGCTCGCGCCATTTGTACAGGGCGTAGCCGCCTTCGATCCCCACCACGGCGTTGTACACGGCGACGGAGACGAACCCCTCCCAGATCGCCGCCTGCCCGGAGGGGCGTGGGCCAAGGCTGGACTTGATCGTGTCGGTGGCGATGGCGTTCCACTCCCGGACCACGGCTGCCGGGGCCGCCGCGGTCCGGGTGTCCGCGTCGGGGGGACTTGCCGCGGCGGTGAGCGTCACGAGGGCGATGGCCACGACGGCGCAGATGAATCCCCGGACACGTGAACGCGGAGGAACGGGAAGAGGGGGCTCTTGATACAAGGCGTCCTCCATGGAGTCGAGTGCCCAAGGCTTAGCAACAGCCCACTGCGCGAGCAAGACAACTCGCCGCGAACCGGACAGACCCATGGCGCCCTCGAACGCCTCACCGCCCGCTGCAAGGAGATCGCCGGACGGGGCCTGCGCCCACCTCCGGCCCCGGCGAACCGCGCTGCAGGGGGCAGGGGCGCGAACCCGGGCCGCGGTCCGTGAGGGCTCTGGCGGACTGAGCGTCGTTCGGGCCGACGGCCGACGTGCGGGACCCGGCGGGCAGCCGGACAATATTGGTGCGGGGTGCTTGAACTCTGCTGCAGGTCCTCGTCGCAGGGTCACACGGACCTGCGTCGTACACCCTTCGCAGCCCTCCCGGTCAGCGCTCCGCGCGCGTGAGCAGAAGGGTGCTCGAGCATGGGCGGCATCGACGGACCGGCTCTTGAGAGTCTGCGTGAGGCACTGCGGGGACCCGTCCTCGCTCCGGGAGAAGCGGGCTATGACGAGGCCCGCAGCATCTACAACGCCATGATCGACCGGCGTCCGGCGGTGATCGCGGGGTGCGTCGACGTGGCGGACGTACGGACGGCGCTCTCGTTCGCCCAGGACACCGGGCTGGAGCTGACGGTGCGTGGGGGCGGACACAGCGGTCCGGGGCTGTGTGTGGTCGACGACGCGCTGATGCTCGACCTGACGCCGATGCGCTGGGTGGACGTCGACCCGCAGACGAGGACCGCGCGCGTGGGCGGCGGAAGCCAGTGGGGCGACCTCGACCACGCGACCCACACGTTCGGCCTGGCCACTCCGGCCGGGATCGTCTCGACCACCGGAGTCGGCGGTCTCACCCTCGGCGGTGGGCACGGGCATCTGACCCGCAGGTACGGCCTGACCATCGACAACCTGCTGTCCGCCGACGTGGTCCTCGCCGACGGCACGTTCGTCACCGCATCGGAGAACGACCACCCGGACCTGTTCTGGGCGCTGCGGGGCGGCGGCGGCAACTTCGGCGTGGTCACGTCGTTCACCTTCCAGCTGCACCCCGTGGACACCGTCGGCCTCGGGGTGACCGTCTGGCCCGTCGACCGCACCCGTGAAGTGCTCCAGTGGTACCGGGAGTTCCTGCCCGGTGCGCCCGAGGAGCTCAGCGGCTTCTTCGCCCTCCTGACGGTACCGCCCGGGCCGCCCTTCCCCGAGCCGATCCACGGACGGAAGGTGTGTGGCGTGGTGTGGTGCTACACAGGTGACCTGGAAGGGGATCGCTTGGAGAAGGCGTTGACCGTCGTGAACGCGCCCGGGCCGCCGGTGTTCCACTTCACCACTCCCATGCCCTACCCCGCCCTGCAGAGCATGTTTGACGGGCTGATGCCCAAGGGGCTGCAGTGGTACTGGCGCGGCGATTTCTTCGACGCGGTCCCCGACGACGCCATCGCCGTACACGAGACGTACGGCCAGAACCTCCCCACCGGCCTGTCCACGATGCACCTGTACCCGATCGACGGGGCGACCCGCCGGGTCGATGCCGACGACACGGCCTGGGCCTATCGACATGCCACGTGGTCCGGCGTCATCGCGGGCATCGACCCCGAGCCCGCCAACGCCGGCCTGGTCCGGCAGTGGTGCACCGACTACTGGAGCGATCTGCACCCCTATTCCATGGGCGGCGCCTACATCAACTTCCTTGGCGAGGAGGAAAGCGCCGACCGGGTCCGGGGTACGTACCGTGAACACTACGACCGGCTCGCCGCGATCAAGCACACTTACGACCCCGACAACTTCTTCCACGCCAACCAGAACATCCCACCCGCCACCTCGTGAGCGGCCCGACTCCAGAATGCCGGACCTGGCAAGAGCTGTGAGCGAGGCTCGACATGGGTCATCAAGCAGCGTTCACCGCCCACAAGAACCTATGCCTGCGCGCTGGACCGAGGTCGCCTTCGGGCCGGCCTCTCGGGGCGAGGATCATGGTGTGGTGAAGTGGACGAAGGAGACGCCCCCGGTCGGGCAGTCCGAGCATGAGCCCGAACTCTCGGCCTACCAGCGGGCGATGAGGAACCGACTTCTCGCGGCCCCGGTGATGCCCGCACCCGAACCCTGGCGGCCCGTCTTCGCGTACGAGTACGGCATCCCTGTGGGCGGACTGCTCGGGATCGGCTTCGCGAGGGACCCCGACAGCGGCCGCGATCTGGTGATGGTCGTCTCCTCCGACGGTCACGGTCTCTTCGACGCCGTGACCGGCGAGAAGATCGCCAGGGACCGCGACCCCGCTCCCGAGGACAGCACCCCCGACGCAGTCGCCGACCTGTCCTGCCCCGGGCTTGGGCCGATCACCGGAAGCCGCGTACGCATCGCCGGGCTCTTCGGCGGCGGGCTGCACACCACCACCGAAGACGGCTGGACCCTGGAAGTCGTCACCCCGGCCTGGCCGAACGAACGGGTCCTGCTGTCCCTTGACGGCGGACTCCCCCACGCGGGTCCGCACGGAGCGCAGTGGTGGCACATCTTCCACTCGAACTACTCCACATTCCGCGCGGCCGGCTTCTCTCCCTCCGGCCGCACGATCGCCGTGGCGACGAGCAGCGACCTCTCCCTGTGGACCCGCAGTACGGACGACCGTCATACCGACGGCAGGAAGATCCGGTTCAGGTGACGATTCAGGATCGCGGCTGCGGACTCCGGGCTGCGCTGGCCGACGAGGATGCTGGTGCCGAGTCCGGCTGACATGGCGAGCAGGCCGGACGCTTCGTCTCTCGCATCGATTCCAGGCCCGGTGAGATCGGCCTCTTGCGCCTCCCGGAGGAGCCCGGTGAGGGTGTCCTCGGCGGCATCAGGGTTCGCGATGAAGGGCTGCGCGGCGAGGGCCTCGTCGGTCACGGCCAGGACGGCGTACGAGGTGTAGAGGAAGTGGAACGTGCGGCTTTCCTCATCGGTCGGCAGCGCCGCCATCAGAAGCGCCTCGATCACGGCGCGTGGGCCCGGACTGCTCCCGGCGGCACGGACCCGGGCGGCGACCCGTGCTCCGAACCTCTCCGTCAGATGGTGCAGCCCGAAGAGCAGCAGCTTCTCCTTGGTCTCGAAGTAGTACTGGACCAGCCGCAGTGACACGCCGGCCTCCGCCGCCACATCGCGCATCCCCACGGCGTGCAGCCCGTTCCGCCCCGCGACCCTGACGAGTGCCTCGGCGATCTCGGTTCGTCGTTGTGCGTGGTCCACACGTTTCGGCATCGGTTGCGCCTCTCCTCCGTCCGGGCCGGTTGCTCGGCCGTTTTCATGATACGACTGTATCAAGTTGATGATACGGTCGTACCACGATCAAGTTGTCGCCTCTGGAGGTGCCTTCCGTGCCCGAGACCACGACCCGCGAACGCGTCCGCCCCGACGTAGGGCGATATGTGAGCGACGCCCTTCGCGAGCGATATTTCTCCGCGTGCGACGCCGTCTACGCCATGGGTGCGTCGGCTGTCGCGCAGGAGGACGTGGAGACCAGCTTCGGGACGACGCACGTCTACCGGTACGGCTCCGACGACCCGGCCGGCGCGTCGCGCACCCCGGTGGTCCTGGTGCATGGCGCGGGCAGCTGCTCCGCGATGTGGTACCCGAACACCCCGGCGCTCAGCACCGAGCGCCCCGTCTACGCGATCGACACACCCGGCGATCCCGGCCGCAGTGTTCAGCGTGAACCCATTCACCAGCCCGAACGTGCCGCCCAGTGGCTGGACGAGACACTCGCCGGCCTCGGCCTCGACCGCGTCCACCTGGTTGGTTCCTCCTATGGAGGATGGCTCGCCCTGAATCAGGCGCACCGCAGGCCCGCACGCCTCGCCTCGGTCACCCTGCTCGACCCGGGCGGCCTGGAGAAGGTCGGCCTGCGTTTCTTCGTCTGGATTTTCGTCAGCCTCTTCGCGACCTTCGCACCCAAGAGGCTGCGCCCTCGGCTGGCGGCCTGGCTGGAGCAGCCGGTCCTCGTCGTGCCGCAGCTGCGCGCGATGATCAGAGCAGGCGTCCGCGCCTACCGCATTCGCCGCCCGGCTCCACTGCCCCTGTCCGAGGAGGAACTGTCCACCATCCGCACCCCGCTCTATCTGGTGCTCGGCAAGCGAAGCCTCCTTGTGCATCCGACGCGGCAAGTGGAGCGCGTTCCGCGGCTGATACGGGGTGCCCGGGCCGAGATCGTCTCGAACACCGGTCACGGACCGCAGATCGACCACGCGGACGAGGTCAACCGCAGGATGTTGGATTTCATGGACTCGATCGGCTGACGGGTGCGGACCCGGCGCCTTCTCCGTCGCCGTCGCCGCCTGGTGGGCCCCGCGTCGGCGGACTACCGCGCTCGGCCGAGAAGCAACCGCGCGTGGCACAAGAGCAGTCCGCGGCAGGGGCAGCCGGGCTCGGCGTGGCCGCTAGGCCGGATGCCGTGTTCGAGATGCGTGCCGGTGCCGTCCCGTCACAGGATCCTGGTCATGCGGACATCTACTGTCATACGGCCCTGTCCTGTACCGGCGCGGCGCGGCGGCGCGCGTCATGCCATATCCGCGGCTCTTGCCTGCGGAGTCCTGCTGGCCGGCACCGCGGCGTGCGGTGGAGCCGGCGGGCACCGGAGTCATGTCGGTGCGCCGGGCGTCAACAACCCGGCAGCGCACGGCTCCCCCGGCCCGGAAGCGGGCCCGCCCGTTCCGGGCGTCGGAAGCCGCATGTGGAAGCGCGTGCCGGCCGACACCCGCCAGGCCGTGGTCGTCTACGGCGACGGGCCGGACTCCGCCGAGAGCACCGTCGTGCTCTACGAGAGACAGGGCGCCGCCTGGAAACGCAAGGGCAGTTGGCCCGCGCACAACGGCAGGGAGGGCTGGACGACCGACCATCGCATGGACGACGAGCGCAGTCCCGTCGGCGCGTTCTCCCTGACGGATGCGGGAGGCAATCTCGAGGATCCGGGCAGCCGCTTGCGCTACTGGTACGACGACAACGCCTTCGCGTCCATGACCGAGGACGGCGACGACCACGCCCACGACTTCGACTACGTCATCGCCATCGACTACAACCGGCTCAAGGGTGTCCCGCCGTTCGACTGGAACCGTCCCCAGGGAGTGGAGAAGGGCGGCGGCATATGGCTGCACCTGGACCACGGCGACGGCACGTCTGCCTGCGTCACCGTCCCCGAGTCGGGCATGAAGACCCTGCTGAGCACCCTCGATCCCCACCTTCACCCCGTCGTGGTGATGGGAGACCGGGAGCGGCTGAAAGCCTGACGCCCGGCCCGCAACCCAGGTGCGTGCCCGACGGGATGCCATCCGCGCAAGTGCACGTCCGGCCGGCGACCGCGGGGCCGGCCGACGACCACCGTCGGCCTCATGCGGTCCGTTGCTAAGGTCGGCGGATGACCAGTCGCAGCCGCGACCACGTCGCAGACGTCCAGAGCGTCGTGGCCGCGCACATGCCCGACTGTCGGATCGAGTCCGTTGTGCCGCTCGGCGAGGGCCTGGACAACCTGGCGTACGAGGTCAACGGTGAGCTGGTCGTGCGCTTTTGCAAGGAGCCCGACCTGGCGCGGCGGACCGCCCTGGTGGGCCACGAGGCCCGCCTGCTTGCCGCCGTCGCCGACATCTCGCCGCTGCCCGTCCCCGAACCGGCGTTCACGGTCGCGGAGCTGGGATGTCTGGCCTACCGCAAGCTCCCCGGCGTGCCGTTGTCGGACTTGCCGCGGCACCAGCGGTCGGCGCACGGCTCGTCGATCGCCGCCACGCTCGGCCAGTTGCTCACCGCACTGCATGCTGTTCCGATCGGACGGCTGGCCGATCTGGTGGACGCGGACCGCCGGCCGCTGGCCGAGTGGCGGCACGAGGCCACGGAGAGCTATGCGACGGTGGCCGGGCAGGTACCGGCGGTGCACCGCCGACCCGTCGAGGCGTTCCTGGACGCCGCACCACCGCACGAGGGGTACACCCCGACGTTCTCCCACAACGATCTGGGGATCGAACACGTTCTCGTCGACCCGGTCGCATGGACGGTGACCGGCGTCATCGACTGGAGCGACGCGGCCGTCGTCGATCCGGCCTACGACTTCGGGCTGCTCCACCGCGATCTCGGCCCTGCCGCCGCCCGCGCCGCCATCAGCGGCTACCGAACCGACGCCAACGACCTCGCGGCGCTCGGCGAGCGCGCCCTGTTCTACGCCAGGTGCAGTGTCTTCGAGGACCTGGCGCACGGCATCGAGACGGGACAGAGCAGCTACGTCGACAACAGCCTTGCCTCGATGGAGTGGCTGTTCCCGGCCGGTCCCTGCGACGGGGGCTGTGCGGCGCGGCCGTAAGTCGCTCCGTGGGCGGGTGGACGGTGGCCATCCACGACGTGACCCCGCTCACCCACGACGTCCACGCCCTGGTCGACGTCCAGGCCCTGGTCGGCGGTGCCTGGGGGGCGGGCCGACCCACCGGACGGCAAGTGACGGCCGATGGGCCGCACGGCGGCACAGGCCCCCAGCACCGGGGGCCTGTCCGCGTGGTCTGTCCGGTGGGCCGGCCCGCGGTCAGCCCTCCGTGCGGGCCGGCAGTCGCCAGCCCGGGCGCGGGAAGTGGCAGGTGTAGCCGTCCGGGTAACGCTCCAGGTAGTCCTGGTGCTCGGGCTCGGCCTCCCAGAAGGGACCGACCGGCTCCACCTCGGTGACGACCTTCCCCGGCCAGAGTCCGGAGGCGTCCACGTCCGCGATCGTGTCCTCGGCGATCCGCTTCTGCTCGTCGTCCACGTAGTAGATCGCCGAGCGGTAGCTGAGGCCGATGTCGTTGCCCTGGCGGTTCTTGGTGCTCGGGTCGTGGATCTGGAAGAAGAACTCGAGGATCGCGCGGTAGTCGGTCTTCTCGAGGTCGAAGAGGATCTCTATGGCCTCCGCGTGCGTGCCGTGGTTACGGTACGTCGCGTTGGGCACGTCACCCCCGGTGTATCCGACCCGGGTCCCGGTCACGCCCGGGAGCCGGCGGATCAGGTCCTGCATCCCCCAGAAGCATCCGCCCGCCAGCACGGCCCTCTGCGTCTGCGCAGCCATTACGGACCCTCCAATTCCTGTCAGCTCGGTCACTCGGGCTGTTCGGCTCGCACATCACCGGCGTCCCGCGCCCACTCCCCACAACGCGCGAGGACCCCGTGCGATTCCGCACCCGTCCGACCGGCCGCGCGGCCGTCGTCGCCGAGGTCGCGGACCCGTTGGAGCGGGGATCGAGCCGGGTGAGCCGCCGGCTGGTACCGCCGGGACCTGGGGCGGCCGAGGTCGCCCGGGATCGGTGCCGGGAATGGGGTTGCGTCGGTCGTGCGGCGGCGGGCTGAATGGCCCGTATGGCCGACATCCATGGCTCCTACGACGAGTTGTTCGCCGCTGTGCCCACCATGCTCTCCGGGCTGCTGGACGAGGGGGATGTGGGAGGTGCCGTCGCCGTCTTCGTGGACGGGGAGCCCGTGGTCGACGTGTGGGGCGGGTTCGCCGACGCGGGGCGGAGTGTGCCGTGGGAGCGGGACACGATCGTCAACGTGTTCTCCGTGACCAAGACGATGACCGCCCTGTGCGGGCTGGTCCTGGTCGACCGGGGTGAGCTGGATCCCGACGCGCCGGTGGCCCGGTACTGGCCCGAGTTCGCCGCGGCGGGCAAGGAGGGCGTGCTGGTACGGCATCTGCTCTCGCACACCGCCGGGCTGCCCGACTGGGAAGGGCCGACGGAGGAGTTGTACGACTGGACGACGGCCACGGCCCGGCTCGCCGGGACGGCTCCGCAGTGGGAGCCGGGGACGGCGGCCGGGTATCACTCGCTCACCCAGGGGTTCCTCGTGGGTGAGGTGGTGCGCCGGATCACCGGGCGGACCCTGGGCGAGTTCTTCGCCGCCGAGGTGGCCGGCCCGCTGGGCGCGGACTTCCATATCGGGCTGGGCGCCGAGCACGACCGGCGGGTGGCGCTCACCGTGCCGCCGCCGGGCAGGGACGAGGACTACGCGGCCGGCGCGCGGGACGGCGACGCGCCACAACGCGCCGGCGTGGCCACCCTGCGCGTCCGGGACGGCAACAGCCTCGCCTGGCGGCGCGCCCAGATCCCCGCGGCCAGCGGCTTCGGCAACGCCCGCGCCATCGCCCTCGTGCAGTCCCTGATCGCCTGCGGCGGAACCGTCGGCGGGGTGCGGGTGCTGTCGCAGGCGGGGTGCGAACGGGCCCGGGAGGTGCAGTTCGACGGTGACGACCGGGTCCTGGGCATGCCCTCCCGCTACGGCCTGGGCTACGGCCTCTTCGGCAGCGCCCTCGGCTGGGGCGGCTGGGGCGGCGCGCTGGTCTGGGTCGACCCGGACGAGCGGACGGCGATCGCCTACGTGACGAACCAGATGCGTGAACCGGCGACCGACAACCGGGCGATCGAGCTGGTCATGGCCGCGCAGGACGGAATCAAGGGGCTGCGCGGGTGAGCACCCGAGACCGGGGAGGCGGGCCCGGGGCACCGAGCAGCGGGATCTTTCTCGTCGGCGGGGGCTGGGACGCTCCCGAGGTGTACGGGCCGCTGCTGCGGGCCGCGGGCGCGGGCAGCCGTCGTATCGGGTGTGTGATCGTCGACGAGGGAGACGGGGCGGAGCAGTTCGGACGGTACGCGGGGGCGTTGCGGGCGGCCGGGGAGTGCGTTCCGGTGCCGCTGCTCGTGCCGGTCGGAGGGCGGTTCGAACCCGGGTCGTTGAAGGACGGCCTGGACGGGGTGCTGGTGTGCGGTGGGCTCACGCCTGCCTACCAGGACGCGTTCTCGGGCTGTCTGGAACTGCTGCCCGAGGTGCTCGCCGAGCATCGCATCCCCTACGCCGGATTCTCCGCGGGCGCCGTTCTCGCCGCCCGACGGGCCGTGGTCGGCGGCTGGCTGGTGGACGGCGCGCCGGTCTGTCCGCCGGACACCGCGGAGGACCTGGCCGACGTCGAGGTCCGGCCGGGCCTCGGACTGGTGCCCTTCGCGGTGGAGGTGCACGCGGCGCAGTGGGGCACGCTGGGCCGGCTGGTCGCGGCCGTGGCGCACGGCCGGGTGCCGTACGGCGTCGCGGTCGACGAGAACACCGTGCTGACGGTGGCGGACGAGCGGGGGCTGGTCGGCGGGCGTGGGCGCGTGCATGTCGTACGGCCGTCCGCTGGTGACGGGGCGGGTGCGGTCGTACGGTCGTACGCGGCCGGGGAGGCCGTGCCGCTGGGTCAGCCGCCGCTGCCGTAGGGCCGGGTGAGGATTTCCAGGCGGTGGCCGTTGGGGTCGTCGAAGTAGGTGCCGCGGCCGCCGTCGTTGGTGTTGATCTCGCCGGGGCGGTTGTGGTGCGGGTCGGCCCAGTAGGTGAGGCCGGCGTCCCGGACGCGGGTGAAGATCTCGTCGAAGTCGTCCTCGGAGACCAGGAAGGCGTAGTGCTGCGGCGGGATGTTCCCGGGGCTGTCCAGGTAGTCGAGGGTGACGCCGTTCGGCAGCGCCACCGGGACGAACGGGCCGTATTCGGGGCTGACTTCAAGACCGAGGATGTCGGCCAGGAACCTCGCCGACGCGTGCTTGTCGTGGGCGGCGACGATGGTGTGGTTCAGGTTCACGGTCATCGTGGGACCTCCTCCTGTCCAACGTACTCCCGGCGCCGGTTAAGGTCAGGCTTGCCTTAGTCGCCGATCGTGAGACCTGGTTGTGCGTGCGTCGAGAATGAAGGCCGTCCTGGCCATGTCCGCCGTGTCCGTGGTGGGCGCCCTGCTGGCCGGCTGCTCCGCCTCCGCCTCCGCCCGCGATGCCGGGGCGTCGCACGCCGACGGAACTGTCAACAAGGTCGCCGGCGCCTCCGAAGGCCCCTCCGCCGCGCCGAGCGCCCTCGCCGACGGCATGGGCTCGGACAACGAGACCGACGGCCTTTTCCCGCGCACGGTCACCCACTTCGCGGGCAGGACCACCATCAAGGCCCGGCCGAATCGGATCGCGGTGCTCTCCACCGGGCAGCTCGACGACCTGCTCACCCTCGGCATCGTCCCGACCGCCGGCACCCGCGGTCGGTGATCGTCGCCCTCGCGCTGCTCCTCTCGGCGGCTCACCCGCACGCCTCAGCTGCCGCTGGTCTGCTCGGCGTTGACGGGCGGCCTGGTGCGGGTGACCGCCGACCCGGTGGCGCGCACCCTGGTACCTCCGCTGGAGATCCCGGTGGGTGCGCTCACCTCCCTGGCCGGCGGTCCCTATCCGCTCTGGCTCCTCGGCCGGAAGCAGAGACGGTGACTCAGATCGTCGCCGTGTCGATCACGAAGCGGTAGCGGACGTCGCTGTTGACGACCCGCTCGTAGGCCTCGTTGACCTGGTCGGCGCTGATCAGTTCGATCTCCGCCCCCAGGTTGTGCTCGGCGCAGAAGTCCAGCATCTCCTGGGTCTCCTGGATACCGCCGATGCCGGAGCTGCTCAGGACGCGACGGTTGCCGAAGACGGAGGAGAGCAGGATGTGCACCGGCTCCTCCGGGATGCCGACGTTCACCATCGCGCCGTCGGTGCGCAGCAGCGACAGGTACGCGTCGAAGTCGAGCGGCGCCGACACCGTGTTGAGGATGATGTCGAACGTGCCCTTGAGGTCCTCGAAGGTCTTCGGGTCACTGGTCGCCCGGTAGTCCGTGGCGCCCAGCTTCAGGCCGTCGTCCTTCTTGCGGAGCGACTGGGACAGGACGGTGACCTCCGCGCCGAGGGCGGCGGCGATCTTGACGCCCATGTGGCCCAGGCCGCCGAGGCCGACGACCGCGACCTTCTTGCCGGGACCCGCGTTCCAGTGCTTCAGCGGGGAGTACGTGGTGATGCCGGCGCACAGCAGCGGGGCGGCGACGTCGAGGGAGAGGCCGTCGGGAATGCGGACGACGTAGTTCTCGTCGACGACGATCTTCTGCGAGTAGCCGCCGTAGGTCGGCTGCCCGTCCTTGCCCACGGCGTTGTACGTCCAGGTCGGACCGCCGCCGGTGCAGTACTGCTGGAGACCGGCCTTGCAGTTGTCGCACTCGCGGCAGGAGTCGACCATGCAGCCGACGCCCACCCGGTCCCCCACCGCGTACCGGGTGACACCCGGGCCGACCTCGGAGACGACGCCCGCGATCTCGTGCCCGGGCACCATCGGGAAGATCGCGGTACCCCAGCCCTCGCGGGCCTGGTGGATGTCGGAGTGACAGATACCGGCGAACTCGATGTCGATGAGGACGTCGAATTCACCGACCGCGCGCCGCTCGATCGTGGTCCGCTCCAGCGGGGCCTTCGCGGCGGGCGCGGCGTAAGCAGCAACAGTGGTCATGAGGGGGGTTCTCCTAGGGGTGTGTTCGTACCCGGTCGCCTTCTTCCCGGGCACACATCCAGGCTCCCTCACGCTACGTCCGCCACCCAGTCCCCGCCTCTGCGTACGTCTGGCGTGCCTACCACTGGCGGGGTCAGGTTCGCGTGCGTACGACCGTGAATACTGGACGTATGGAAGAGCAGCCCCCGACCTCCCCCTCCCCGCCGCTGGACCGGCGTGCCGAGCTCAGCGAGTTCCTGCGCACCCGGCGGGCCCGGCTGCTCCCCGGCGACGTGGGGCTGCCGGACTTCGGGCGGCACCGCAGGGTGCCGGGGCTGCGGCGCGAGGAGCTGGCGCAGCTGGCCGGCGTCTCGGTGGCGTACTACACGCGCCTGGAACAGGGCAACGGGCGGAACGTGTCGGCGGAGGTGCTGGACGCGATCGCCCGCGCGCTGCGGCTGTCCGACGCCGAGCACGCGCATCTCATGCACCTGGCCAAGGGCAAGCAGCACAAGAAGAAGGCGTCGGCGCGGCCGCAGCAGGTGCGGCCGGCGCTGGGGCAGCTGCTGGAGGCGATGGACGGGGTGCCCGCGTACATCGGGGGGCGCCGCTCGGACATCCTGGCGTGGAACGGGATGGCGGCGGCGGTCTTCGGTGACTGGTCGGAGCTGCCGGTCACGGAGCGCAACTGGGCGCGGCTGGTGTTCCTGCGGCCCGAGTACCGCGATCTCTTCGTCGAATGGGAGCAGAAGGCGATCGACATCGTCTGCCTGCTGCGTATGGACGCGGGCTGCTTTCCCGACGACACCCGGCTGTCCGCGCTGGTCGGCGAGCTCTCGGTGAAGAGCGAGGAGTTCCGCCGGCTGTGGGCGACGCACGACGTCAAGGAGAAGAGCCACGGGGTGAAGCGGTTGCACCACCCTTTGGTGGGCGAGCTGTCCCTCAGCTACGAGTCGTTCCGGATGCCCGACGACCCGGACCAGTCCCTGGTCACGTACCACGCGGAGCCTGGCTCGGCGTCGGCGGAGGCGCTGCGGCTGCTGGCCAGCTGGGGCACGGACGCGACCCGCGTCGCCCCCGCCCCCTGACCTGACCCCGGGCATGCGGAACGGCCCGCCGGAAGCAGCGCTTCCGACGGGCCGCTCGCTGTGGATCCACTCAGCGGCAGTCCGCCCAGTGGCGGTCCACCCGGTGCCCGGCCGCTCCGCGGCTACGGCTCACTTGGCGTAGTACGCGTTGTAGATGGAGATCGTCGACTTGTTGCCCTTCTTGTCGGCGATCTTGGCGTGGAACGAGATGGCCTTGCCCTTGGCCGGGTTCTTGACGGTGATCTTGCCGTGGCTGACCGTCAGCTTCTTCCAGGTCTGGCCGTAGTCGTACGACACGTAGACCGAGAGGGACTTCAGGTTGCGGCCGGCGGCCGCGCCCTCGACGGTGACCGGGAAGGTGACCGTCTTGCCCGCCGCGACGCGGCTGTCCGAGCCGGTGTTGGCGCCGAAGTGGACGGTGGAGGCGGGGAGCTTGGCCGGCGGGGCGGCGCCGGCCGACTTCTTCGAGTGGAAGGTCCAGCTGGCGTCGATCCGGGTGGAGGCGGCGGCGACCCTGACCGAGCGGATGACCGAGGTGGTCAGCTTGTACTCGGCGTCGGCGGACGGCACGGTGAAGGAGCCGTCACCGAACAGCGGGTCCTTGTTGGAACCCACCTTGGTGCCGTTGCGGTACAGGGTGGTGTTCACCGACAGGAAGTCGGAGGACCCGGCGTGCTTGGCGCTGTCCGAGAACAGCGGGACGATGCCGTAGATCTGGTTTCCGTCGCGGTACAGACCGAACTCGTTGGTCAGATGCGGACCGAAGATCGCCCTGTTGAAGGTGTTCTGGTAGCTCTTGCCCGCCTTGTACTGCTGCGGGTCGCTCGTGTAGAAGGCGTCGGCGATCGGCAGGCCCTGGGCGTCATGGCCGCTGAACTGGGCGAAGTCGAAGCCCCACAGGGCGCCGTCGACGG
Source organism: Streptomyces sp. NPDC026538 (assembly GCF_055567535.1). Taxonomy (NCBI): domain Bacteria; kingdom Bacillati; phylum Actinomycetota; class Actinomycetes; order Kitasatosporales; family Streptomycetaceae; genus Streptomyces; species Streptomyces sp. NPDC026538. The sequence goes on along the minus strand of NZ_JBVHQG010000005.1, from coordinate 288,137 downwards.
TGGAGACATGGACGGTACGGGCGCTGGGCAGCTTCTGCTCCCCCTCACCGCCCATCACCACGTCTTCGCCGACGATGCCCCACGGGCTGACCGAGCCGGTCTTGCCGGGAGCGGAGGCGCCGAGGGTGTTCTTGACCGTGGCGAACTCGCCGGCCTTGAAGTGCCGGACCTTGTCGCCCTGGATCTTCCTGACCTGGGCGCTGGTGGCGACGTCGTACTCCTCGCGGTCGCCCTTGGTGAACTGGCCGCTCCAGGTCTGGGTCAGACCGCTCGCGACCTCACCGCCCAGCGGGGCCATCCGGATCTTGTCGAAGGTGTCGAAGCCGACCCCGAACCCGATGCCCGCCGGGTCGTACATGTAGTCGATCGTCGCGGAGCCCGGCTTCGCCTGGGCGTCCGGCACGGTGATGTCGGCCGCCTTGGTGGTGCGGGCGTCGATGGTGACCGTGAGGTCCCTGGTGACGCTCAGCTTGGGCTGGACCAGCCAGTCGAGACCGCCGTCGAAGGTGGTGAGGTCCTTCGCGATCCAGGCGTCGAGCAGGTACGTGCCCTTGGGCACCCGGATCGTGGCGGTCCCGGAGCCGGCGGTCGGGACGGCGTAGGCGCGGCCGTCGCCGAGGCCCGAGTAGCTCATCAGGGCGGTGTTGTAGACACCGGTCGGGTTGCCGTCGCGCCCGATGTGCTTGACGGTGACGCTGTACGACTGGACCTCACGCAGCACCGCGGCCGCCGTGCGGACACTCTGGCCGTCGCCGGTCGCCGTGACGTACGCCGAGTAGGCGCCGTCGAGGGTGCCGCCCAGCTTGGTGTTGGCGGTGACGTCGACGGCGGCCGTGCCGCCCGCCGGGACGGTCACCTTGGTCGCGCCCAGCTTGAAGAAGCCGGCCGGGGCGGCCGCACCCTTGGGGTCGGTACCGCTCGCCGTGAGGCTGAGGGTGACGTCCTTGGTGCCGAGGTTGCGGTAGGTGAGCTGCTTGGTGACCGGGGTGTCGTCGGTGTGCGGCCACTGCTGCACACCGAAGTTCACCGACACCGGGTCGGCGACCACGGTCTGCTTGATGGCCTTGTCGACGGCGATACGGCCCGAACCCTGCTCGAACGGCGTGTACTTGCCGCCCTTGGCGGAGCCGGTCAGCGCGGCCTTCAGCTGCTGGTAGCCCCAGTCGGGGTGCTCCTGCTTCAGGATCGCGGCGGCGCCGGCGACATGCGGGGTCGCCATCGACGTGCCCGAGATGGTCAGGTAGCCGGGCGGGTTCTCGCCGACCTCCTGGTCGATGAGGCTGCCCTTGGCCGCGGCCGCGGTGATGTCGACGCCGGGCGCGGTGACGTCCGGCTTGATGGTGCCCTCGGCGCTGGGGCCGGTGGAGGAGAAGTCGGCGAGCTTGTCGTTGCCGTCGACGGCGCCGACGGTGAGCGCGGCGTCCGCGCTGCCCGGCGAACCGATCGACTCGGGGCCCTCGTTGCCCGCGGCGATCGCGAACAGGATGCCCTTCTCGTCGGAGAGCTTGTTGACCTCGGCTTCGAGCGGGTCGATCTCCGGGGTGTCGTAGCCGCCCAGGCTGAGGTTGACGACATCGGCGCCCTCGGCCGCCGCCCACTCCATGCCGGCCAGGATGCCGGAGTCGTCACCGGAGCCGGTGTCGTCCAGGACCTTGCCGTTGAGGATCTTCGCACCGGGCGCGACACCGGTGTACTTGCCGTGCGACTTGGCGCCGGTGCCCGCCGCGATGGAGGCGACGTGCGTGCCGTGCCCGAAGTGGTCCGAGGCGTCGGCCGCCGTGCTGAAGTTCTTGGACTCGATCACCTGGTCCTTGAGGTCCGGGTGGGTCGTGTCGACACCGGTGTCCAGGACGGCGATCTTGACGCCCTTGCCGTTGTAACCGGCCGCCCACGCCTTGGGCGCGCCGATCTGCGGCACGGACTTGTCGAGGCTGGCCTTGCGGACGCCGTCGAGCCAGACGTGCGCGATGCCGGAGGCCGCCTTGTCCCCGTTGGTGACCGCGTCCCACAGCTCCGGCGTGTCCTTGACCGGGGTCTGCACGGCGTCGGCGTTGAGCGTCTTGAGGCTGTGCCGCAGGGTGCCGGCGTCGCGGACGTCGGCCTTGGCGGCACCGGCCGCGCCCTGGTACCCGACGATGACCTTCAGGCCGTTCTTCTGCGCCTTGCGGGTCGCGGCCTTGTTCAACTCGGTGACGTCGAAGAGCCGTTGGTCCAGCTTGCCGGAGGCGACCAGCCGCACGGCGTCACCGGGGACGACGAGGGTGTGGCCATCGGCCTTGCGGATCTGGAAAGGTATGTGCTCGCGTCCTTCGGCCCGCTCCAGGCCGACGACCCGGCCCTTGGCGTCGAGGGCGACCCGGTCACCGGTGATCAGGGTGACGTGGTGCCTGCCGGCGACCGATGAAGCGGCCGCGGAGGCCGCGGCGGCGCGCTGCTCCGGCTTCGCCGACGCCGGGCTGGTCATGCCTGCGGCGAGAGCGACGGCTGCCGCCGTGGCCACCGTGGCCGCGGCAGCTCTTTTCACTTGTCTGCGCAAGACTCCCCCTGGGAGACGGTGTCCCGGGCGAATTCCCCGTTCACCCGGCCGGAGGCAGTCCCGTACGTGTATACGTCAACCCCCCGGAATACGGAGTATGCCGGGGGGTGATCAGCGGGCTCAAGAGATGAGAGACCGGTAAGAGGAGTACAGGAGAACTGTTACGCGCCGGGGTGGACACTGTTACCCAACTGCGCGGTTGTGCGCGGGAGTTCGGTGTTAGGTGGCGTCAGCCAGTGACGCACTTCACGCGCCCGCGTTCTCCTTGACGGTGATCTTGCCCTTGCGGATGGTCGCCAGCCGGGGGGCCTTCCTCGCGATCGCGGAGTCGTGGGTGACCATGATGAAGGTCAGCCCGTGCTCCTTCCACATGCGCTCCAGTACGTCCATGATCTCGTCGCGCATGCCCTCGTCGAGGTTGCCGGTGGGCTCGTCGGCGAGCAGCACCTTGGGCTGCTTGACGAGGGCCCGGGCGATGGCGACGCGCTGCTGCTGGCCGCCGGACATCTCGCCGGGAAGGTGGCCGAGGCGCTCGCCGAGGCCGACCGACGTCAGCGCCTCGGCGGCGCGTTCCCGCCTTTCCCTGGCCTTGACGCCGAGCGGGACGAGGGCGGTCTCGACGTTCTCCTGGGCGGTGAGCGTCGGGATCAGGTTGAAGGACTGGAACACGAAACCGATGTTCTCGCTGCGGACCCGGGTCAGCTTGGTCTCGGAGAGCTTGGCCAGGTCGGTGCCGTCCAGGACGATTTCGCCGGAGGTCGGCCGGTCCAGGCCGCCGAGCATCTGCAGGAGGGTGGACTTGCCGCCGCCGGTGGGGCCCTGGATGACCAGGCGGTCGCCGTCGGAGATGGTGAGGTCGATGCCGTCGAGGGCGCGGACGGTGTCCTTGCCGCGGGAGTAGAGCTTGGTGACGCTTCTGAGTTCGTACATGGTGGCTCCTGGAGGGTTTGGAGGGGGGCGGCTTCGTCATTGGCTGCGGGTGGGTGGGGGGCTGGTCGCGCAGCTCCCCGCGCCCCTTACGGGGCGCTGCAGTCGCGGGCGCCTTGTCAGCTCACTCAGCTGCGGGCAGTCGTGCTGCTGGGGCGATGGGGGTCCCCCCGCTCGAGCGAAGCCGAGAGCGGGGGAGGGCGGGCGCGGCGGCACCCTGCCGGCGCCGGTAAGCGACACCCCCCCGCCCCAGCCACAACCGGCGCCGGCTACTCCACTCGCCGCAGCGCATCCGCAGGCCGCAGCCTCGACGCGCGCCAGCCGCCGAACGCACCCGCGATCAGGCCGCCGGCCACCGCCAGACCCACCGCGACCGCGATCGTCGTCACGCTGACCGGTGCCGTCAGGGCGACCTCCAGCGTCTTCGCGGCCTGCCGCCCGCCGCCGAAGCCGCCGCCACCGCCACCGCCGAAGCCGCCACCGCCGCCGGGAGCGGCGCCCGCGTTGCCGCCGCCACCGCCGCCGAGGGAGGCGTCCAGGGTCGGGCTGATCTCGGTGACGACGTACGCGCCCGCCAGACCGAGCGCGATACCGAGCGCGCCGCCGACCAGGCCGTTGACCATGGCCTCACCGATGACCTGACCGGTGACCCGGCGGGACTTCCAGCCCAGCGCCTTCAGCGTGCCGAACTCGCGGACCCGGCGGGAGACCGCGGAGGAGGTCAGCAGTCCGGCCACCAGGAACGCGGCCACGAGCACCGCGATGGACAGCCACTTGCCGACGTTGGTCGCGAGCGAGGACGCCGTGGAGAGGGAGCCGGAGACGGTGTCCGCGAGGTCGGCGGAGGTGGTGACCGTCGTACCCGAGACGTTCTTCTGGATGGTCGACTTGACGGCCGAGATCTGCTTGGAGTCGGTCGCCTTGACGTAGATCGTGGTGACCTTGTTCTTCTCGTCGGCCAGCGTCTGCGCCTGCTTCAGGGGCATGTACAGGTTGGCCGCCGCGTCACCGCTGTCGGCCGTCGCGATGCCGATGATCGTGTACTTGACCTTGTTGATGGTGACGGTCGAACCGACCTTGTACTTCTTCTCCTTGGCGTACGCCGAGTCGGCGACCAGTACCTTGGCGTCGGTCTCGGTCGTCTTGAAGGTACGACCGCTGGTGATCTTCGACGAGGTCAGCGGGCCGACCTCGGTCTGGGTCACGTCGGTGCCGTAGACCGTGTACGAGTTGACGTCGAAGTTGGCGCCGCCGCCCCGGACCTCACCCTGCGGGGCGCCGGTGCCCCCGCCGTTGCCCTGGCCCTGGCCGCCCTGCTGGTTGCCGCCGGAGCCCTGGTTCTGCTGGAACTGACCCCGGGTGAACTGGCCGCTGATCTTGACCACGTTGAGGTTCAGCCCGCCGACCGCGGTCGCCACGCCCTTCTGGCCGCCGACCTTGGTGACGGTGGTGGAGGCGAGGGTGGTGAAACCCTGCACCATGACGCGGTCACTGCTCTGCGTGCTCGACGAGCCGTTGTTCTGCGCGTCGAAGTTGAAGCGGGGCCGTTGGGAGGCGCTCGTGGACGCCGACGCGGCCTTGGTGACGGTCATGTCCGTACCCAGGCCGTACAGCGACTGGAGGACCTTGTCCTGCGCCTTCCCCATGCCGTTGGACACGGAGTTGACCACGATGACCAGTGCGATGCCCAGCGCGAGGCCGGAGGCGACGACGAGAGCCGCCTTTCTGCGGCGGCGCAGTTCGCGCCTCAGGTAGGTGAAGAACATGACCGCAAGGTAGGGACGCACCGTGATGGCTCGATAAGGCCGAAATAAGAGAAGCATGAGAAGGCTGTGGCGGGCCCCAGAAATGCCGATGCCGCCCCTGGGGGCGGCATCGGCGAGCTGTGTGGCGACTGTGCGTCAGACGGCCGAACCGGCCTTCCAGGCGGCCCAGTTCAGGTTCCAGCCGTTGAGGCCGTTGTCGGGGGCCACGGTCTTGTCGCCGGTGTTGGAGATGACCACCACGTCACCGACGATCGAGTGGCTGTACACCCAGTAGGCGGGCGTGCTGGTGTCGTTGGCGCCCTTGGTGTCGGACAGGCCGACGCAGCCGTGGCTGGTGTTCACGGCACCGAAGATGGACTTGGCGCCCCAGTAGTTGCCGTGCAGGAAGGTGCCGGAGCTGGTGAGGCGGATGGCGTGCGGCACGTCCTTGATGTCGTACTCGCCCTTGCCGTCGCTGTCGGTGAAGCCCACGGTCGCGCCGTTCATGCGCGTCTCCTTGAACTTCTCGGACATCACCATGACGCCGTTGTACGTCTTGTTCTCGGGCGAACCCGCAGAGATCGGTATGGTCTTGACCGTCCTGCCGTCCTGGGTGATCTTCATCTCCTTGGTCTTGGCGTCGACGTAGGAGACCTGGTTGCGGCCGATGTGGAAGGTGACCGTCTTCTGCTGGACGCCGTAGACACCGGAGGCGCCCTGCACACCGTCGAGCGCGAGCTTCAGCGTGACGGTGGAGTTCTCCTTCCAGTAGTCCTCGGGACGGCAGTCCATGCGCTGGGTGGAGAACCAGTGGCAGGCGACCTCCTGGCCGCTGCTGGAGGTGACCGTGATGCCCTTCTGGACGGCGGCCTTGTCGGTGATCTGCTTGTCGAAGTTGATCGACACGGGCATGCCGACGCCGACGGTCGAGCCGTCCTCCGGCGTGAAGGTGCCTATGAAGCTGTTGGCCGGGGAGACCGTGGTGAAGGAGGCGTTCTCGTGGGCGACCAGACCGGCGGAGTCCTTGGCCTCGGCGTCCACCTTGTAGGTGGTGGACCGCTCCAGCTGGGTGGAGGGCTTCCAGGTCGTCTTGTCGGCGGACAGGGCGCCGGCGACCGCGGTGCCGTCGGCCGTCGTCATCGTCACGTTCGTGAGCGTGCCCTTGCTGACGGTGACGGCCGCGGAGTTGTTGATGGAGGCGTTGTCCGAACCGTCCTTGGGCGTGATCGTGATGTCGGCCTGGGACGACTTCTTCGCCGCCGCCTGATCCGACTGGGCCTGCGAGCTCTCACCGCTGCCGGACGCCTTGTCGTCGCTTCCGGAACACGCCGTGAGCACCAGCACACCGCCGAGCAGTGCGGACGCGGCCATCAGGCCCTTGCGCCGCTTACTGTCCGTCATCACACGCTTCTCCATCGTTGCCGAGTCCGCGAACACACCGAGAGTCCCCGTCAAGAACCTTCAACGCTACGGCCGCTTCGTCCCGTTCCACATTCCTGGGAGGTGTGGGGCACACCACGTCCGCCGGGGCGGGCGGTGCGGCAGGGGTCGGTCCGTGCGCTGTCTCAGACGACGAAACCCCGGACGGCGGTCGCCGTCCGGGGTCACTGGTTCCCCGGAACGCTCAGCCGATGCCGTCCTCTTCCTCGTCGTCGCCCTCGCCATCATCCTCGTCGAGGTCCCAGTCCGGCGAATCCGGATCGTAGGAGACCTGCTCGCTGGACCAGGAGGCCTGCTGGAGTTCGACTCCGGGCACCTCGCTGACCAGGTCGAACGGGTCGACGAGATAGGCAAGGGCCTCGGCGGTGTCTTCCGTCACAGCGCTCTCGGCGTGCGCACGCTCCTCGCCGGGCAGCTCGGCGTCCTCGGCGATCCGCTGCAGCGCGGCCTTGGTGACCTCGTCGGCGTCCTCGACTTCGAGGACCAGCTCCACTCGAAGCCGCACAAAACGTGATGTCTCTGGAGTGCTCATGCCGGGAGCGTACGGCCGAAACCTCCTGTGACTTTCCCGTGACCCGCGATTTTCACTAACATCGCCCCACACGGCCAATTCGCCAGCGTCACAAGGGGATCGATATTCCGTGTCATCCGTTCGCCGCCCGCTGCTGACCGCCACCGCCGCAGGCACGCTCCTGTGCGCGCTGTGGTTCGTCCCGTCCGCCAACGCGTCCCAGGACACCCCGGCGAGAACCGGCACGTCGGAGAGTACGGCGACACAGGTCACCCAGCAGGCCAAGGCGCTGTCCGAGGCGACCGGGGACGCCGGTCAACTCGCCGACACCGGAAGCCCGGACACCACGCCGTACGTCATCGGCGGCACCCTTTTCCTCGCCGTCGGCGCCGGGTTCGTGGTGTACTCGGTCCGCCGGGAACGGCTGGAATTTTAAACAACTTGACCGATCCTTGACCGGGGACTCAGAGTCCCCTCATGAAGAGATCATCGGCCCTGCGGATGTGCACCCTCGCCGCCGGCGGCGCACTGTCCCTCGCCCTCATCACGGGCTGCTCCGACGGGAGTTCCGAGGACCCGTCCGCCACCACGGACTCCGCCTCCAGCGTCAAGGCGTCGAGCGCCGCTGAGTTGAAGCAGCAGATTCTCGCGCAGGGCGAGGTCGACGGCTACAAGGTCAACGCGATCGGCGAGGCCGCGCCGACCCGCAGCAAGATCAAGGCGAGCGACGAGAAGTGCCGCCCGCTGGCCTACGTCCTCACCGGCCTCGCACCGGCCGAGGCGCCCGCGGAGATCGGCCGCACGGTCCGCGAGGACAAGAAGGACCCGACCGACGACGCGACCTCCCTCGATGACATGGCCGACGGAAAGTTCGAGGACGCGCTCAAGGACTCGCTGAACCTGGACGTCACGTCCCTCGACCTGTCGTCGTACGACGGGAAGGGCGCGCAGCAGGCCCTGAAGGCCCTCTCGGCGGCGGTCAAGGACTGCGCGAGCGGCTTCACGGGCGGCGCGGCCGGCGACGAGCAGAAGGTCACGAAGGTCACGGCGACCAAGCCCTCGGGCGCCGGCGACGAGTCGGTGGCGTTCACGGCGGTCACCGACATGGACGGCGACAAGGGCCCCCTGCACGCGGAGGTGGTACGCCACGGCAACACGCTCGCGACGTACTTCACGATGAACATCGGGGCGATGATGGCCGGACAGACGTACACGGTACCGCCCCCGGTGATCAAGGCCCAGTCAGCGAAGCTGAAGTAACACGCAGTTCCCCGCGCCCTTTCGGCGGCGCAGGGAACTCCGCATCTCGAGGCGCGGGCAACTCCCCATCTTGGGGGCGCGGGCAACTCCCCATCTTGGGGGCGCGGGGAACTCCGCATCTTGGGGGCGCGGGGAACTGCGCGACCAGCCCCCGCACACCCGCACCCGACGATGCGGGAGACTCCGCATCCTGGGGGCGCGGGCAACTCCGCATCCTGGGGGCGCGGGGAACTCCGCATCCTGGGGGCGCGGGGAACTGCGCATCCTGGGGGCGCGGGGAACTGCGCGACCAGCCCCCACACACCCGCACCCGACGATGCGGGAGACTCCCCATCCTGGGGGCGCGGGGAACTCCGCATCTTGGGGGCGCGGGGAACTCCGCATCCTGGGGGCGCGGGCAACTCCGCATCCTGGGGGCGCGGGGAACTGCGCGACCAGCCCCCACACACCCGCACCCGACGATGCGGCCGAGGCCTACCGCAGCGCCCCGGTCACCTTCTCGACGGCCTCCACGAGCGCTCCGCCCCGCACGAACTCCTCCGCCGCCGCGAGGTCGGGCGCCAGGTACCGGTCGGGCCCAACCCCCCGCACCCCCGCGGAGCGCGCCGCCTCGATCACGGCCAGCGAAGCCGGCGCCGCCGTCAGCCCCTCCCGCAGCTCGATCGCCCGGGTCGCCGCATACAGCTCGACGGCGATGACCCGCGCCAGATTGCCCACGGCCGTCCGCAGCTTGCGCGCCGCCGACCACCCCATGGAGACATGGTCCTCCTGCATCGCGGAGGAGGGGATCGAGTCGGCCGACGCCGGCACGGCGAGCCGCTTCAGCTCGCTGACCAGCGCCGCCTGCGTGTACTGGGCGATCATCAGGCCCGAGTCGACGCCCGCGTCGTCCGCCAGGAACGGCGGCAGCCCGTGGCTGCGGTTCTTGTCCAGCAGCCGGTCGGTCCGGCGCTCGGCGATGGACCCGAGGTCGGCCACCGCGATGGCGAGGAAGTCGAGGACGTAGGCGACCGGCGCGCCATGGAAGTTGCCGTTGGACTCGACCCGCCCGTCGGGCAGCACGACCGGGTTGTCGACGGCCGACGCCAGCTCCCGCTCGGCGACGAGGCGCGCGTGCGCGAGCGTGTCCCGACCGGCCCCGGCGACCTGCGGAGCACACCGCACCGAGTACGCGTCCTGGACGCGCGGCGCGTCGTCCTGGTGGTGCCCGGTGAGCTGGGAGCCCTTGAGCACGGCGAGCATGTTGGCGGCGCTGTCGCCCTGCCCGGGGTGCGGGCGGATCGCGTGCAGCTCGGGCGCGAGCACCTTGTCCGTGCCGAGCAGCGCCTCCAGGCTCAACGCGGCTGTGACATCGGCGGACTTGTAGAGCATGTCCAGGTCGGCGAGGGCCATGACCAGCATGCCGAGCATGCCGTCGGTGCCGTTGAGGAGCGCGAGCCCCTCCTTCTCGCGCAGTTCGACGGGCGCGATCCCGTGCTCGGCGAGCAGCTCACCGGCGGGGCGGACGACGCCGTCCGGGCCCTCCGCGTCCCCCTCGCCCATCAGCGTGAGCGCGCAGTGGGACAGCGGCGCCAGGTCGCCGGAGCAGCCGAGGGAGCCGTACTCGTGCACGACCGGGGTGATTCCGGCGTTCAGCACGTCGGCCATGGTCTGGGCGACTTCGGGACGCACACCGGTGTGTCCGGAGCAGACGGTCTTCAGCCGCAGGAACATCAGGGCCCGTACGACCTCGCGCTCCACCCGCGGCCCCATGCCGGCCGCGTGCGAGCGCACGATGTTGCGCTGCAACTGGGCCCGCAGCTCCGGGCTGATGTGCCGGGTCGCGAGAGCGCCGAAGCCGGTGCTCACGCCGTAGACCGGCTCCGGCTTGGCCGCCAGCGCGTCCACGATCTCCCGGGCCGCCGCCAGCGCCGCGACCGCCTCCGCCGACAGTTCGACGCGGGCGCCGCCGCGCGCCACGGCGAGGACGTCGGACGCGGTGACACCGGACGTCCCCACCACCACAGTGTGCATATCCATATTCAGGAGCGTACGCAGTGAATGCAGCTGCTGTCACTAGTGGGGTGCAGGGTTGCCCCTTACTTCTAGGTCACTTCTGCGTAAACAGCTGTACGGTCATGACCGCCGGCCCCGGAAGCTGCGCCGCTCGGCCCGTTCCGGCGGGGGCGCGTCGGCCAGTCGGACGACGGGATCGTCCGGCCCCTCCCGCCCGGCCACCACCGGCCGTTCCGCGCGGAGCGCCTTGGCGCGGTACTGCGCGGCGTCGGCGAGCCGGAACAGGCGGCGGGCCGAGCGCACCGGCCCGATCGGGTCCGCGGTCGAGGCGACCCCGCACGCGACCCCCTCCCCCAGCTCCAGCTCCCCGGCCCGGCGGCAGAGTTCGTCGGCCGCCTTGACCACGTCGTCGGCCTGCGGGCCGACCACCAGCAGACAGAACTCGTCCCCGCCGAGCCGTGCGGCGAGGGCACCCGGGAGCATCGCCCCGCACAGGGACAGGACCGAGCCGAACCGTTCGAGAAGACGGTCGCCGACGGCGTGCCCCTGGGTGTCGTTGACCCGCTTGAGCCCGTTGAGGTCGCAGACGACCAGGCTGACCACGGCGTCGTCCGCGCGGTGCCGGTCGATCGCCTCGTCGAGGCGTACGTCGACGGCACGGCGGTTGGCGAGCCCGGTGAGCGCGTCGGTGTACGCCAGCCGGCGGGCCTCCTCGAGACGCTCGGTCTGGGCGATCCCGGCGGCGACCACGGAGGCCAGGACGGTGGCGAAGTCGGCGTCGCCGTGACCGAAGACGGGGGTCTGGACGGCGCGGGCGACATACAGCTCGCCCCACGCCCTGCCGTGCAGCAGGATCGGCGCGACCAGGCAGCAGCCGCGGCCCCTGCGGCGCAGGGCGTCGACCCGCCGGTGCGAGTAGCCGGGGCGGCCGGCGGCGGGACCCTCGGCCGTCTCCACCCAGGCGTTGGGGCCGCCGCCGCCCGCCCAGCGTTCGTGGAGGAACTCGGTGATCTCGGGGAACTGGTGCACCGGGTAGGCCTCGGCCTCCGGGAACTCCTCCTCGTCCGGGGCGCGCTCCCCGACGTTCACGAGGACCCGCAGCCGGCCGAGGTCGCGCTCCCAGACGGAGAGCGCGGCGAAGCTGCCGTCCAGGGCACGGCAGGCCCCGGCCGCGGCGGCGCGCCAGCACTCGTGTGGGGTGTGAGCCGCAGCCATGCCCTGAGCCAGCGCCACGACGGCGGCGAGCCGTATGTCCTCACCCATTACTCCAGGCTAGGGAGGTTTGGGCTCATTCGGGACATTGGTGCGGCGAACAGGTGTAGCGACGACCTGCGCCGTCCCGGGGCGCGGCCCGATGGGGCCGATCACGCGGTTCCCCGCGCCCCGGCCCACCCGCACCTCACTCCCCCGGCCACTCCGGCTTCCGCTTCTCGTTGAACGCCGCGACGCCCTCCGCACGGTCCCCCGAGAACGCCACCGACCGCCATGCCGCGTCCTCGACCTCCAGCCCCGTCCGCAGGTCCAGCCCGTGCCCGAGCCGCAGCGCCCGCTTCGCCGCCCGCAGCCCCACCGGCGAGTTCGCCGCCATCCGTGCCGCCAGCGCCAGCGCCGCGTCCCGGTCCTGGCCCGTCTCCACCAGCTGGTCGACCAGGCCCAGCTCATGCGCCTCCGGCGCCTCCACCCGGCGCGCCGAGAAGATCAGCTCGGCCGCGCGGGCCGCGCCGACCCGGCGGGGCAGCAGCTGCGTACCGCCGCCGCCCGGAATCACGCCCACCGACACCTCGGGCAGGCCCACCACGGCCGTGCCGTCGGCCACGATCACGTCGCAGGACAGCGCCAGCTCGAAGCCCCCGCCGAGCGCGTAGCCGTGCACGGCGGCGACCGTCGGCATCGGCAGCTCCAGTACGCCGGTGTACGCCCCGCGCGACAGCGGCCGCGCCCGGACCAGCTCCGCGTCGGTCATGGAGTTGCGCTCCTTGAGGTCGGCGCCGACGCAGAACGCCCGCTCGTGCGAGGAGGTCAGCACCACCACCCGGGCGTCCCGGTCGGCGCCCAGCGCGGCGCACGCGGCCACGATCGAGCGGGCCATGTCCGCCGACACCGCGTTCATGGCCTTGGGCCGGTCCAGTACGAGTTCCACCACGTGACCGTGGCGTCGTACCAGCACGAACTCCCCGTACCGCTCCTCGCTCATGGCACCCTCCGCTCGACTCGCACTCGCGTTAACGCTTGTTAACCGCACGATCATCGCAGCCGGGCCCGGCTCGGGGAAAGGGGCATCGACCACCTCCGGAGACCCTCGTTCGGGTGACATCCCGGGAGACTCCCGGCGCACACCCCATGGAAGCGCATAACGTGCGCTCGCCACGGCGCATCGGGGGGCGCGCAGCGGGGAGGGAGCGTCATGACAGAAACGCCGTCAGTCGGCCGCCGGGGGCGGCACCGCAAGCCCCGCCCCCGCAAGGTGCTGTTCGCCGCCGGAGGTCTCGCACTGGCCGCCGGGGTGCTGAGCCTCGTACGCATCGTCCCGGAGGGCGGTGTCGGCACGCCCGGCACCGCGGAGGCGGAGCCCCGGCTGGATCCGACCGCCGACGCCACGGACCGGTCGGCGAACGCGGCCGCCACCCTCGGTCCGGTCCGCACGGCCACCGCCTCGGCGGCCACCGTCATGGGCGGCACGAGCCGGACCCCGACGGCCACGCCGTCCGCCACGCCGTCCGCACCGGCGTCGGTCTCACCCAGCGCACCGCCCGCCAGGACCGTCACGGTCCCGACCACCATCCCGACGAGCCCGGCACGACCGGCCGGCACCGCGCCGGCTCCGGCGACCAGCACCCCGGCCACGACCCCCACCCCGACCTCCACGCCCGGTACCCGTCCGCCGGGCGACGGTGTCTGCCTGCCCGTCGTCGGACTGTGCGTGGACCCACTGATACAGGCCGGTCGCCGCTAGGACGGCTCCCCGTCGCGGCGGGTGAGCAGCCAGGGCTCCACCACGCCCAGGCCACGCACCGGGCGCTGCCACATCGGCTGGAGCGCGAAGCGGTACGTCGGGGGTTCCTCGCCCTCCTTCTCGGCGGTGGCCGCTGCCTCGGCGGCCTCCGCCTCCGAGGCGGGCGCCTCGCCGGAGCGGATCAGTTCCTCGGCGAACGCCGAGTCGACGAGCACGGCGTCCCGCGGGGCTATGGACGTCAGCCGGGAGGCCAGGTTCACGGTCGTACCGAAGACATCGCCCATTCGGGTGGTCACGGTGCCGAAGGCCATGCCGACGCGGAGCTCCGGCATCGTCTCGTCGTGGCCCATGGTCTCCACCAGGCGCAGCGCGATGTCGGCGGCCGTGCCGGCGTCGTCGGCGGCGTACAGGACCTCGTCGCCGAGGGTCTTGATGAGCCGGCCACCGCGGGCCGCCACCAGGTCGGCGGCGGTGGTCTCGAAGGCCTCGACCAGCTCGCCGAGTTCCTCCTCCTCCATCCGGCGGGTCAGCCGGGTGAACCCGACCAGGTCGGCGAAGCCGACGGCCAGCCGCCGGTCGACCATCTCCTCGTCGTCGGCCGACTGCACGACCCGGCCGGCCGAGGCGGCGAGCTGACGGCGCCAGACGTAGACCAGGAACTCCTCCAGCTCGGGCAGGAGCAGTTCGACGATCGGGTACGTGACCTCGGTGCGGGTCATGCCCGGCTCGGGGGGCTCGGTCAGGCCCTCCAGGAAGGAATCCATCTGCCATTCGGCCAGACGGGCGGTGGTCTGCCCGGTCGACCGGGCCACCTGCACGGCCATGGCCTCGCTGAGCAGGCCCGCCTCGACGAGACCGGCGAGCCGGCGCAGGGCCAGCACGTCGGCCTCGGTGAGCGCCTTTGCCTGCCCGATGTCCGCGAAGCCCATGGCCCGCCAGAACCTCGAGGCCAGTTCCATGGAGACGCCGGCGCTGCGGGCCGCCTGGAACGGGGTGTAGCGGCGCTCGGCACCGAGGATCAGGCCTTCGAGGCGCAGGGCGAGCGGGTCCTCGCCGGAGTCGGCGGCGTCCGCGCCCTCGCCGGAGCCCGTGTCGTCGACGGTCACGCCTGCTGCCCTTCCGATCTGCCGCGGTCACGTATCGACCGGCCTCAACTCTACGGCAGCTGTGCGGTAGCTCACTTCGTGAGGTGGGCCGATGTCAGGTCGCCCCGCCGGCGTTCCCTGGGGGCTACGCCCCCCGGACCCCCGCGCCAGGGGACGCGGACGGCCCGGATCCCGCCTGCCGGGCCGACGGGGGCCGAGCGCGCCCACGCGGCGGTGGCCGCAAATCAATTACAACCCCGCGCCCCTTACGGGGCCGTCGCAACCGCGGGCAGTCGTGCCGCTCGGGGCGGGTGCCCCAGCTCGAGCGAAGCCGAGCACGGACGGCCCGGATCCCACCTGCCGGGCCGACGGGGGCCGAGCGCGCCCCCGCGGGGGTGGCCGCAAATCGGGCACAGCCCCGCGCTCCAACGGGGCCCGTCGTCGCCGTAGGCGGTCGTGCCGCTCGAAATGACGTGAGCGATACCCCGCCCCCGCCACACCGGCTCACGCCGGCCGTAGGTGCACGATGTCGCCCGCCCCGACAGGTTCCTGCACGCCCGCCTCCGTGGCGATCACCAGTCGTCCGTCCCCGTCCACGGCCACCGCCTCCCCGACCAGCGACCGGTCCCCCGGCAGCTCGGCCCGGACCGTCCGCCCCAACGTCGCGCAGCCCGCCGCATACGCCTCCTGGAGCCCGCTGCGCGCCGGATCGCCGCCCGCCGCGCGCCAGCGCCCGTACCAGTCCTCCAGCGACCGCAGCACCGCCCGCAGCAGCGGATCCCGGTCCGTGGTCGCGGCGCCGGCCAGCGCCAGCGACCCCGCCTGCGGCACCGGCAGCTCCTCCGCTCGGAGCGTGACGTTGATACCGACGCCGACCACGACGGCGTCCTCGCCGGCCCGCTCCGCCAGGATGCCCCCGGCCTTGCGCTCCTCGTCACCGACGGTCACCAGCAGGTCGTTCGGCCATTTGAGTGCCGTATCGACGCCGGCCGCCCGGGCCAGCCCCGTCGCCACCGCCACCCCGGTCAGCAGCGGCAGCCAGCCCCAGCGGGCCACCGGCACCTCGGCCGGCTTCAGCAGCACCGAGAAGAACAGGCCGGAGCGGGCCGGAGCCGTCCACTGGCGGTCCAGACGGCCCCGCCCGGAGGTCTGTTCCTCGGCGACGAGCACGGCGCCCTCGTCCGCGTCCCCCGCGAGGGCCCGCGCCACCAGGTCGGAATTGGTGGAGCCGGTGCGCTGCACGACCTCGATGTCGCAGTAGAGGCCGCCATGGCCGCCGTCCCGCACCAGAGCCCTGCGCAGCCCCGCCGCCCCGAGCGGTGGACGGTCCAGGTCGGACCAGCGATTGTTGTTCTCGTCTGCTGCATCTCGCGGCGTCATGCAAGCCACCCTAGGTGTGTTGTACGCCGCACTGCCGTTTGGTAGGTGCCCCACTACGCTACGGATGAGTAACCGTCCCCCCTTTTGAGCAGGCAGGGAGCCGCATCCCGATGTCCGAGCCGGAAGAGATCGACATTCACACGACCGCGGGGAAGCTCGCGGATCTCCAGCGCCGTGTCCATGAAGCGACACACGCCGGTTCGGAGCGCGCGGTCGAAAAGCAGCACGCCAAGGGCAAGTTGACGGCCCGTGAGCGGATCGAGCTGCTCCTCGACGAGGGCTCCTTCGTCGAGCTGGACGAGTTCACCCGCCACCGCTCCACCGACTTCGGCCTGGAGAAGAACCGCCCGTACGGCGACGGCGTCGTCACCGGATACGGCACGGTGGACGGCCGCCCGATCGCCGTCTTCTCCCAGGACTTCACCGTCTTCGGCGGCGCCCTCGGCGAGGTCTACGGCCAGAAGATCGTCAAGGTGATGGACTTCGCCCTGAAGACCGGCTGCCCGGTCATCGGCATCAACGACTCCGGCGGCGCCAGGATCCAGGAGGGGGTCGCCTCCCTCGGCGCGTACGGCGAGATCTTCCGCCGCAACACGCACGCGAGCGGTGTGATCCCGCAGATCTCGCTGGTCGTCGGGCCCTGTGCCGGCGGCGCCGTGTACTCCCCGGCCATCACCGACTTCACGGTCATGGTCGACCAGACGTCCCACATGTTCATCACCGGTCCTGACGTCATCAAGACGGTCACCGGCGAGGACGTCGGCTTCGAGGAGCTGGGCGGCGCCCGCACCCACAACTCGGTCTCCGGCGTGGCCCATCACATGGCCGGCGACGAGAAGGACGCCATCGAGTACATCAAGCAGCTGCTGTCGTACCTGCCGTCCAACAACCTCTCCGAGGCCCCGGTCTTCCCGGAGGAGGCGGACCTGGCCGTCACCGACGAGGACCGCGAGCTGGACACCCTGGTCCCGGACAGCGCGAACCAGCCGTACGACATCCACACGGTGCTCGAACACGTCCTCGACGACGGTGAGTTCTTCGAGACGCAGACCCTGTTCGCGCCGAACATCGTCACCGGCTTCGGCCGGGTCGAGGGCCACCCGGTCGGCATCGTCGCCAACCAGCCGATGCAGTTCGCCGGCTGCCTGGACATCAAGGCGAGCGAGAAGGCGGCCCGCTTCGTCCGCACCTGCGACGCCTTCAACGTCCCGGTCATCACCTTCGTCGACGTCCCGGGCTTCCTCCCCGGCGTCGACCAGGAGCACGACGGCATCATCCGGCGCGGCGCCAAGCTGATCTACGCCTACGCCGAGGCGACGGTCCCCCTGATCACCGTCATCACCCGCAAGGCCTTCGGCGGCGCCTACGACGTCATGGGCTCCAAGCACCTGGGTGCCGACCTCAACCTCGCCTGGCCGACCGCCCAGATCGCCGTCATGGGCGCCCAGGGCGCCGTCAACATCCTGCACCGCCGCACGCTCGCCGAGGCGGAGTCCGACGGCGCGGACGTCGAAGCCGTGCGCGCCCGTCTGATCCAGGAGTACGAGGACCACCTCCTCAACCCCTACACGGCCGCCGAACGCGGTTACATCGACGCCGTGATCATGCCGTCGGACACGCGGCGCCATGTCGTACGGGGCCTGCGCCAGCTCCGTACCAAGCGCGAGTCCCTGCCGCCGAAGAAGCACGGCAACATCCCCCTCTAAGGAGCCGCTGTGACGATCAAGGTCATACGGGGCAACCCGACCCCGGAGGAACTGGCCGCCGCTCTGGCGGTGGTCAGGGCGAGGGCGGCGGCCCTGGCAACCGCCCCGTCCGGCACCCCCACGGCACGGGCCGCCTGGTCCGACCCGTCCCGCATCGCCCAGCACCGGGTCCCCGCCCCGAGCCCGACGGCCTGGACCCGCACGTACTGGCCAAGCTGAGAAAAACGCCCAAGGAGCGCGGGGAACCGCGCACGGAACAACAACCCGGGGCACCGATCTAAGTACCCCTACTCAGGCGCCCTGGGTCGGCCGAGCCGCACGCTGGTGGCATGCTGTGGTCGGACCCTGACGACGAGCCGCCGAAGGACCTGCAGGACATGCAGAACACCCTCCGGCGGCTCGGCGTCTTCCTGGCTCTGGTCATGCTCCTGCTGATGATCGTTCTCGGCGTGAGGTGAGCACTCACCTGTCCGCGCCCACCGATACGCTGACGCCATGCGCAGACTCGTCCTCGCCTCCCAGTCCCCCGCCCGGCTGAACCTCCTGCGCCAGGCGGGTCTCGCTCCCGAGGTGATCGTCAGCGGCGTCGACGAGGACGCCGTCACCGCCCCCACCCCGGCCGAACTGGCCCTCGCCCTCGCGGAGGCCAAGGCCTCCGTCGTCGCCGCCCGCGCCGACGTGCAGGGCGCGATCGTGATCGGCTGCGACTCGGTGCTGGACCTCGACGGCCGGGCGCTCGGCAAGCCGACGGACGCCGAGGAGGCGACCGCCCGCTGGAAGTCGATGCGCGGCCGGGCCGGCACCCTGCAGACCGGGCACTGCGTGTGGGACACGGCGAGCAACCGGCACGTGTCGGCGACCGCCTCCACCGTCGTCCGGTTCGGCGAGCCCACCGACGTGGAGGTCGCCGCGTACGTCGCCTCCGGCGAACCCCTCTACGTGGCGGGCGCGTTCACCCTGGACGGCCGCAGCGCGCCGTTCATCGACGGCATCGAGGGCGACCACGGCAACGTGATCGGCATCAGCCTGCCCCTGGTCCGCCGGCTGCTCGGGGAGCTCGGCATCGGCATCACGGAGTTGTGGGCGCCGGCGGAGTGACCGGCCCGGCGGCCGGCGTGTCCTTCCTCGGTTCCGGTTCCGGCTCACCGGCAGCCGGTCCGGAACCGTCCGCACCCCCGTCGGCCTGCGCCCCGGCGCCCGCGCCCTCCGTCCGGTCGTACGTCATCAACAGCAGCACGACGAGGGCCAGGACGACCACCATGGACAGGAACGCGGTCCAGCCGATCAGGCCCCACGCCACGGCGCCCAGCAGGCCGTGTACGACCGCGACGCTGATCAGCAGGATGCGGCCGAGGCCGGCGGGCGCCCGGTTGCGTATGGCCACCAGCAGGGCCACCAGGGCGCACAGCGCGAAGTAGAGGCCGAAGACCACGGCGCCGATCTTCGCGGTCATCGACATGTTGTCAGGGTCGAGCCCGGCCAGGGACATGTCCTGACGGTCGACCACCACTCCCATGAACCAGTTGAGCGCGGCGACGCCGAGTGCCTCCGCGAGGAGTATGACCGCCACGGCCCAAGCCACCGGTCTGCGCACCACCGGCCCCCACCCACTTTCAGGTCACGGCCCCACGAGAGCCGCTGTTACTTGAAGTACGTTCAAGACATCGCGAACGCTACTAACGGGTAAACCCGGGGACAAGGGGCCGGGCGTCGGCAAAGATTCGTTGGGCCATTCGTAGGGACTCAACAAAGAAACGCTGTGGGGCGCGGCACGCTCTCACAGAGACCTTGAGCACATCGCGGGGCTAGGGTTTTCCGAAGGAGTCCTGCGTACCGCGGTGCGACAAGGGCTTTCGCGGGTCGGGCGAGCCTCGCATCACGCTCCGTGTGGGCAAGCTCACCATTGGGGACGGGTCGAAGTGCCGTGTCGGCCTTCCCTAAACTCGGCTTGTTTCAAGGAGGGAGCCTCAATCGTGCGCAAGGTGCTCATCGCCAACCGTGGCGAAATCGCTGTCCGCGTGGCCCGGGCCTGCCGGGACGCAGGGATCGCGAGCGTGGCCGTCTACGCGGACCCGGATCGGGACGCTCTGCATGTCCGCGCCGCTGATGAGGCGTTCGCCCTGGGCGGTGACACCCCGGCCACCAGCTACCTGGACATCGACAAGGTCCTGAACGCGGCACGCGAGGCGGGGGCCGACGCCGTCCACCCGGGCTACGGCTTCCTCTCCGAGAACGCGGAGTTCGCCCAGGCGGTCCTGGACGCCGGCCTGACCTGGATCGGTCCGCCGCCGCAGGCCATCCGCGACCTCGGCGACAAGGTGGCCGCCCGGCACATCGCCCAGCGCGCCGGCGCCCCGCTGGTCGCCGGTACCCCGGACCCGGTCTCGGGTGCCGACGAGGTCGTGGCGTTCGCCGAGGAACACGGCCTGCCGATCGCGATCAAGGCCGCCTTCGGCGGTGGCGGGCGCGGCCTGAAGGTCGCCCGCACCCTCGAGGAGGTCCCGGAGCTGTACGACTCCGCCGTCCGTGAGGCGGTGGCCGCCTTCGGGCGCGGGGAGTGCTTCGTGGAGCGCTACCTGGACCGGCCGCGGCACGTGGAGACCCAGTGCCTGGCCGACAAGCACGGCAACGTGGTCGTGGTGTCGACCCGTGACTGCTCGCTGCAGCGCCGCCACCAGAAGCTGGTGGAGGAGGCCCCGGCCCCCTTCCTGTCCGACGCGCAGGTCGCCGAGCTGTACCGCGCCTCCAAGGCCATCCTCAAGGAGGCCGCCTACGAGGGCGCCGGCACCTGTGAGTTCCTGGTCGGCCAGGACGGCACGATCTCCTTCCTGGAGGTCAACACCCGCCTCCAGGTCGAGCACCCGGTGACCGAGGAGGTCGCCGGCATCGACCTGGTCCGCGAGATGTTCCGGATCGCCGACGGCGAGGAGCTCGGCTACGACGACCCCGAACTGCGTGGTCATTCGTTCGAGTTCCGGATCAACGGCGAGGACCCGGGCCGCAACTTCCTGCCCGCCCCCGGTTCGGTCACCACCTTCGACGCGCCGTCCGGCCCCGGTGTCCGCCTGGACGCGGGCGTGGAGGCCGGCTCGGTCATCGGCCCGGCGTGGGACTCCCTGCTGGCCAAGCTGATCGTCACCGGCCGGACCCGCAAGGAGGCCCTGGAGCGGGCCGCGCGTGCCCTGGACGAGTTCCAGGTCGAGGGCATGGCCACGGCCATCCCGTTCCACCGCGTCGTCGTCCGGGACCCGGCGTTCGCGCCCGAGCTCACCGGCTCCGAGGACCCCTTCACGGTCCACACCCGGTGGATCGAGACCGAGTTCGTCAACGAGATCAAGCCCTTCGCCGCCCCGGCCGACGCCGAGGCGGAGGAGGACGCCGGCCGTGAGACGGTCGTCGTCGAGGTCGGCGGCAAGCGTCTGGAGGTCTCCCTCCCGGCGTCCCTGGGCATGACCCTGGCCCGCACCGGCCTCGCCGCCGGCGCCAAGCCGAAGCGCCGGGCCGCCAAGAAGTCCGGCCCGGTCGCCTCCGGTGACACCCTCGCCTCGCCGATGCAGGGCACGATCGTCAAGATCGCGGTCGAGGAGGGCCAGGAGGTCAAGGAGGGCGACCTGGTCGTCGTCCTGGAGGCCATGAAGATGGAGCAGCCGCTGAACGCCCACAAGGCCGGCACCATCAAGGGCCTCGCCGCCGAGGTCGGCGCGTCCCTCACCTCCGGCGCCGTGATCTGCGAGATCAAGGACTGACGAGACCCCGAACCGCGTCGCCCGGCGAACGGCACCCGCCCGTTCGCCGGGCACCCGACTTTCTGGAACGGCCCATGCGCGCCGACGCCCGACGCAACCACGACCGGCTGCTCGCCGAGGCCCGTACGGTCTTCGCCGAGCACGGCACCGACGCCTCGCTGGAGGACGTGGCCCGCCGGGCGGGCGTGGGCATCGGCACCCTGTACCGGCACTTCCCGACCCGGCACGCCCTGATGAGCGCCGTCTTCGAGGACGCGGTGGACGAACTCCTCGCCAGGGCCCGCGAGTTGCTGACGGCTCCCGAGCCGTGCAGGGGTCTGCTCACGTGGCTCCACGAGGTGGTCACCAGCACGGCGGCGTACCGGGGTCTGTCCCGGGCCCTGATGTCGGCGTCATCGACCGATCCGGCCTCGGCCCTGGCCCGCTGCGGCACTCCGATGCGGGAGGCCGGCGCGGCCCTGCTGGCCCGCGCTCAGGAAGCGGGGACGGTACGGGCCGACGTACAGATCACCGACCTGCTCCAACTCATCCACGCCATCGCCCTGGCAGTGGAGGAGTCACCGGGAGATCCCGAGCTGGCGAACCGCCTGCTGACCCTGACGTTGAAGGGACTCACGCCAGAGAGGCCCAGGGGCGCGGGGCCGTATTGATATGCGGCTCCGCCGCGTGGGCGCGGCCGGCCCCGGCGGACCTGCGCCCGTGCGACGATCGAACCGGCACGGCGCCCAGGCACCCGGCGCTCACCGCCGCCGCATGTCGGCGACCCGCCCCCGCTCGCCCCCCGTCGGCGGCTCCCCGTTCATCATCGAAGCCGACCGCAGCCCCGACCCGGGCACCTGGCCCCGCCGCGGCCCCGGAAGGGATACGTCCCGACGCTGTTGATGCTGTTGCTGACGCGCCGGGACCTGGTCACCCCCCGGGTTTCCGGACGCTCCGGCCACAGCGATCTGCACCCCCTGATCGGCGAGGGCCTGGAGCTCCGTGGCGGCACGGTCGTCGTGAGCCGGCGGCTCGTCCGTGACCAACCGGGTGATGACGTCCGTCGGCACGGTCTGGAACATCGTGTCCGTACCGAGCTTGGTGTGGTCGGCGAGGACGACCACCTCCGCGGCGGCCTGCACCAGCGCCCGGTCGACGGACGCCGACAGCATGTTGGACGTGGAAAGCCCCCGCTCGGCCGTCAGGCCACTGCCCGACAGAAAGGCCTTCGACACCCGCAGCCCCTGCAGGGACTGCTCGGCGCCGGAGCCGACCAGGGCGTAGTTGGAGCCGCGCAGGGTGCCGCCGGTCATCACGACCTCGACCCGGTTGGCATGGGCCAACGCCTGCGCCACCAGAAGCGAGTTGGTGACGACGGTGAGTCCGGGCACGCGCGCCAGCCGGCGCGCGAGTTCCTGGGTGGTGGTACCCGCCCCGACCACGATGGCCTCGCCCTCTTCGACGAGACCCGCGGCGAGATCGGCGATGGCCGTCTTCTCGGCGGTCGCGAGATGTGACTTCTGCGGAAAGCCGGACTCCCGCGTGAACCCGCCCGGCAAAACCGCACCGCCATGCCGGCGGTCGAGGAGTCCTTCTGCCTCCAGTGCGCGCACGTCCCGCCGTACGGTCACTTCTGAGGTCTGGACGACGCGGGCGAGCTCACGGAGCGATACGGCCCCGTTCGCGCGCACCATTTCGAGGATCAATTGGCGACGTTCTGCAGCGAACACGAAACTGACAGTAACCCCAACGACCGTCTGCTTTCAGCAGTTTGCGCCGAATAGCAGAAGTTGTTCGCACAGCAGGGTCGGGAGTGGTATAGGAGCTACCCCACCCGACTATGCCGTACGCATGCTCGACAACTCCCCGTGACCAGCGGGGAGTCGATTCCGGCCGTCAGAGTTCGCTGCCGGTCTTCCGCGTGTGCAGCTGCCGCGCGACCTCCGCGATCGACCCCGAAAGAGAGGGATACACGGTGAACGCGTTCGCGATCTGTTCGACCGTCAGATTGTTGTCGACGGCGATCGAGATCGGATGGATCAGCTCCGAGGCCCGTGGCGAGACCACCACACCGCCCACCACGATCCCCGTCCCCGGTCGGCAGAACAGCTTCACGAAGCCGTCCCGGATGCCCTGCATCTTGGCGCGCGGGTTGCGCAGCAGCGGCAGCTTCACACCCCGGGCGTCGATCTTGCCCGCGTCCACGTCCGCCTGGGTGTAGCCGACCGTCGCGATCTCCGGGTCGGTGAACACGTTGGACGACACGGTCTTCAGGTTCAGCGGAGCCACCGCGTCGCCCAGGAAGTGGTAGATCGCGATCCGCCCCTGCATGGCGGCCACCGACGCCAGAGCGAACACGCCCGTCACGTCACCGGCGGCGTACACACCCGGAGCCGTCGTCCGCGACACCCTGTCGGTCCAGATGTGCCCGGAGTCACGTAGCTTGACGCCCGCGCCCTCCAGCCCGAGACCGGCGCTGTTCGGAATCGCGCCGACGGCCATCAGACAGTGCGAACCGCTGATCACCCGGCCGTCCGCGAGCGTGACCTCGACCCGGTCTCCCACCCGCTTGGCGGCGGCGGCCCGCGAGCGCGCCATGACGTTCATGCCACGGCGACGGAAGACGTCCTCCAGAACGGCGGCCGCGTCCGGGTCCTCGCCCGGCAGCACCCGGTCCCGCGACGACACCAGCGTGACCCTCGACCCCAGCGCCTGGTACGCGCCGGCGAACTCGGCACCGGTCACACCCGACCCGACCACGATGAGTTCCTCGGGCAGCTCGGTGAGGTCGTAGACCTGGGTCCAGTTCAGGATGCGCTCGCCGTCGGGCTGGGCGTCGGGCAGCTCGCGCGGGTGACCGCCGGTGGCGATGAGCACCGCGTCCGCCGTGAGGGTCTCCTCGCTCCCGTCCGCGGCCGTGACCACGACCTTCCGCGAGCCGTCCAGGGCCTGCATGCCCTCCAGCCGGCCCCGCCCCCGCATGACCCGGGCACCGGCACGCGTCACCGAGGCCGTGATGTCGTGAGACTGAGCGAGCGCAAGCCGCTTCACACGCCGGTTGACCTTGCCCAGATCGACCCCGACCACCCGGGCCGCCTGCTCCAGCGGCGGGGTGTCGTCGGCGACGATGATCCCCAGCTCCTCGTACGAGGAGTCGAAGTTCGTCATCACCTCGGCCGTGGCGATGAGAGTCTTCGACGGCACGCAGTCGGTCAGCACCGACGCTCCGCCCAGACCGTCGCAGTCGACGACGGTCACCTCCGCGCCGAGCTGCGCTGCCACCAGCGCCGCTTCATAGCCGCCGGGTCCGCCACCGATGATCACGATCCGAGTCACGTACTCCATTGTCCCGCACGCTTCAAGGTGCTACTGCCCGGGGGCACCACCCGGCCGCATCCTGGGGCTGGAGAGGTACCTGTGGCGGCTGCCGTACCCTCTCCCCATGTCGTCGCTCTACGCCGCGTACGCCGGCAATCTCGACGCACGGCTGATGTCCCGCCGCGCCCCGCACTCCCCCCTCCGTGCCACCGGCTGGCTGAACGGATGGCGGCTGACCTTCGGCGGCGAGCAGATGGGCTGGGAGGGCGCGCTGGCCACCATCGTCGAGGACCCCCTCGCCGAGGTCTTCGTCGGCCTCTACGACCTCGCCCCGATGGACGAGGAGTCCATGGACCGCTGGGAGGGCGTCGGCATGGGCATCTACCGCCGGGCACGCGTGCGCGTGCACACGCTGGAGGGCGAGGAGTCCGCCTGGCTCTACGTCCTCAACGGCTACGAGGGCGGTCTGCCCTCGGCCCGCTACCTCGGCGAGATCGCCGACGCGGCGGAGTCGGCGGGCGCCCCGCACGACTACGTCATGGAACTCCGCAAGCGCCCCTGCTGAGCCCCCAAACCGCACAGACCACACACAGCCGACCCAAAAGTTGCCTGCGTCACACCGCTCGTTGGAAACGACAAGACAACGATCGCCATCCCGTGAGCTCAGTCATCTACGCGCGTAGGCCCAGACCGGCTACTCTCATCCGCGTGAACGCATCTCTTCTTCCGGACGACATCCAGGGCGACCCCCATGCCGCTGCCGGGGCGGCCGCCGCGCGCCTGCGCGAGCTCACGGGCGCCGAGACCCACGACGTCGCCCTCGTGATGGGCTCCGGCTGGGCTCCGGCCGTCGACGCCCTGGGCGCTCCCGACGCCGAGTTCCAGGTCACCGAGCTGCCCGGCTTCCCGCCGCCGGCCGTCGAGGGACACGGGGGCAAGATCCGCTCGTACTCCTTCGGTGATAAGCGTGCGCTGGTCTTCCTGGGCCGCACGCACTACTACGAGGGCCGCGGTGTCGCCGCCGTCGCGCACGGCGTCCGCACCGCCGTCGCCGCGGGCTGCAAGACCATCGTCCTCACCAACGGCTGCGGCGGCCTGCGCGAGGGCATGCGCCCCGGCCAGCCGGTCCTCATCAGCGACCACATCAACCTCACGGCGACCTCCCCGATCGTCGGCGCGAACTTCGTCGACCTGACGGACCTCTACTCGCCCCGCCTGCGCGCCCTGTGCAAGGAGATCGACGCCACCCTCGAAGAGGGCGTCTACGCGCAGTTCCCGGGCCCGCACTACGAGACTCCGGCCGAGATCCGCATGGCCCGCGTCATCGGCGCGGACCTGGTGGGCATGTCCACGGTCCTCGAGGCGATCGCCGCGCGCGAGGCCGGCGCCGAGGTCCTGGGCATCTCCCTGGTGACGAACCTGGCGGCGGGCATGACCGGCGAACCGCTGAACCACGAGGAGGTCCTCCAGGCCGGCCGCGACTCGGCGGCGCGGATGGGCGAGCTGCTCGCGCAGGTACTGGGCAGGATCTGAGAAACACGGCAGAGGGTGCCAGGGAGGGCCGTAGAGCGACTGCGGGACCGCCGGTGGCTGGTCGCGCAGTTCCCCGCGCCCCTGAGTGGGCACACGCACCCGGCGCCACAACGGACCGTTGGCCGCATGAGCGGTCCGCCATGGTCCTCGCACGCGGCGGGAAGGAACGGGGTGGGGAGTTCCCGCCCGCAGCGGCCGGCGTTCGTCACCCCGCACCACCCGAGATGGTCCACCGCCGGTCCGAGGACGGAGACTCCCCGCCCCGACCCCGACTCACCACCACCCGTAGGCGCTACGCGCACCCCCACCGAAGCAGCACCGGCGCCGCAGGCACACCACGAGAGGTTGGACGACGACCGTGCACGACGATCTCATCGCCCGGGCCAGGACCTGGCTGGCCGAGGACCCGGACCCGGACACCCGTGACGAGCTGGCCAAGCTGATCGACGCCGGTGACACCACCGAACTGTCGGACCGCTTCGCCGGCACCCTCCAGTTCGGCACCGCCGGCCTCCGCGGCGAACTCGGCGCCGGCCCGATGCGCATGAACCGCACCGTCGTCATCCGGGCCGCCGCCGGCCTCGCCGGCTACCTCAGGAAGCAGGGCCAGGGCACCGGCACCGTCGTCATCGGCTACGACGCCCGCCACAAGTCCGCCGACTTCGCCCGCGACACCGCGGCCGTCATGACCGGCGCCGGGCTCCACGCCGTCGTCCTGCCCCGCCCCCTCCCCACCCCGGTCCTGGCGTTCGCCATACGGCACCTGGGCGCGGTCGCCGGCGTGGAGGTCACCGCCAGCCACAACCCGCCCCGCGACAACGGCTACAAGGTCTACCTCGGCGACGGCTCCCAGATCGTCCCGCCCGCCGACGCGGAGATCGCCGCCGAGATCCACGCGATCGCGAGCCTGAACGACGTCCCCCGCCCCGACACCGGCTGGGAAACCCTCGACGACACCGTCCTGGACGCCTACCTGGCCCGTACGGACGCCGTCCTGGCCCCCGGCTCCCCCCGCACCGCACGGACCGTCTACACGGCCATGCACGGCGTCGGCAAGGACACCCTCCTCGCCGCCTTCGCCCGCGCCGGCTTCCCCGAGCCGGTCCTCGTCCCGGAGCAGGCGGATCCCGACCCGGACTTCCCGACCGTCGCCTTCCCCAACCCGGAAGAGCCCGGCGCGATGGACCTCTCCTTCGCGAAGGCCCGCGAGAGCGACCCCGACCTGATCATCGCCAACGACCCGGACGCCGACCGCTGCGCCGCCGCCGTCAAGGACGACGGCGAATGGCGCATGCTGCGCGGCGACGAGGTCGGCGCCCTCCTCGCCGCCCACCTGGTCCGCCGCGGCGTCACCGGCGTGTTCGCCGAGTCGATCGTCTCCTCCTCCCTCCTCGGCCGGATCGCCGAGAAGGCGGGACTGCCGTACGAGGAGACCCTCACCGGCTTCAAGTGGATCGCCCGCGTCGACGGCCTGCGCTACGGCTACGAGGAGGCCCTCGGCTACTGCGTCGACCCCGACGGCGTCCGCGACAAGGACGGCATCACCGCCGCGCTCCTGATCACCGAGCTGGCCTCGGTCCTCAAGGAGGAGGGCCGTACCCTCCTCGACCTCCTCGACGACCTCGCCGTGGAGCACGGCCTGCACGCCACCGACCAGCTCTCGGTCCGCGTCGAGGACCTCGCCGTCATCGCCGACGCCATGCGCAGGCTCCGCGAGCAGCCCCCGACCGCGCTCGCCGGCCTCCCCGTCACCGGCGCGGAGGACCTGACCCGGGGCACGGACCGGCTCCCGCCCACCGACGGCCTGCGCTACACGCTCACCGGTGCCCGGGTCGTCGTCCGCCCCAGCGGCACCGAGCCCAAGCTGAAGTGCTACCTGGAGGTCGTCGTCCCGGTGGCCACGCACGCCGGCCTTCCGGCGGCCCGCGCCAGGGCGGCCGAGACCCTGGCCGCGATCAAGCAGGACCTGTCGACAGCAGCCGGCATCTGAACCGAGGGGCGCCCCGGGCGCCCCTCGACTTCGTTGGCCCATGTACGGCTCCGCAGCACCCCATCGGGTGATTTCCCGGCGGTAGTTGACCCGGGCTCCACGCCGTGCCCCGGTGGCCGGGAAACGGTGGTCGGGTAACGCCCGCCACCGCCGCCGTACCGGAGTCTGGAGCCGCCGCCGTGTCCTCGACCGCCCCCGACACCGCCCCCAGCGGACACATCCCGGGCTCCCGAAGACCCCACCTCCCCACCGCGGGCGTCCCCCGTCACGCGCTGCGCCGGGCGGCCCCGGCCCTCGCCGGGTATCTCGCCGTACGGCTCGCCGGGCTGGTGTTCCTCGCCGTGTGGGCGCACCGGCGGCACCACGGGGTGTGGCCGATGCTGGCGACGCAGTGGGACTCCCGCTGGTATCTGGGGATCGCCGACCACGGGTACACGCACACCCTCGGGATCGCCTACGACCACAACAACCTGGCGTTCTTCCCGCTGTATCCGCTGCTGGTCAAGGCCGTGGCCGTGCTGACCCCGGGCACCCGGGCCAGTACCGGGCTCGGACTCGCCTGGCTGGCGTCGCTGGTCGCGGCCTGGGGCGTGTTCGCGGTGGGCGACCGGGTGGCCGGCCGGCGGGTCGGGGTGCTGCTCACGGTGTTGTGGGCGGCGTACCCGGTGGGTCTGGTGCAGTGGATGGGTTACACCGAGTCGCTGTTCACGGCGTTCGCCGCGTGGACGCTGTACGCGGTGCTCGGCGAGCGCTGGCTGTGGGCGGCGGCGGGATCGGTGCTGGCGGGGCTGACCCGGCCGACCGGGATCGCGGTGGCCGCCGCGGTGACGGTCACCGCGCTGCTCTCGCTGCGCTCGCGGTTCTCGGCCCGCGCGCTGACGGCGGCGGTGCTGGCGCCGCTGGGCTGGTGCGCGTACGTCGGCTGGGTGGGCCTCCGGCTGGGCCGCTGGGACGGCTACTTCGCCGTGCAGCGGATGTGGCACAACGAACTGGACGGCGGGGCGGAGACCGTGCGCTGGCTCCGGCATCTGTTCGGGCAGGTCCCGCGGCCGGAGCTGTTCCTGGTGGTGGTGAGCCTGACGATGCTCGCGTCGGTCGTGCTGTTCGGGCTCGCGGTGGCGGACCGGCAGCCGGTGCCGCTGCTGGTGTTCGGCGCGGTCCTGCTGGTGATCGTGGTGGCCAGCGGGGGCGTCTACTTCCCGCGGGCCCGCTTCCTCCTCCCCGCCTTCCCGCTGCTGCTGCCCGTCGCCGGGTATCTCGCCCGCGCCTCACGGCGGTTGCGGGTGCTCGCGCTGACGGCGGCGGTGGCGGGTTCGGCCTACTGCGGTGCGTACATGCTGCTGGTGTGGCCGAGTGCCCCGTGATTCACGGGGAGTTGGGCCTTCGCTTGCTTCTGGGACGCCTACCGCCGAAGGGGTGACCGCAGGCTGTGACCGCGGCAGTGATGCGCTCCCGGCCCCCCTGGAGGCATCCGCCCCCCAGGTGTTGCGCCGCCCCGGCTCACTGGCGGAACACCGGTTGCCACCACCGTCCGCGCGTACGCCGACGGCGACACCGCTGGTCCTACGCCGGCACGGCCACGACCGCCGCCGCGGTCTCCCCGTCCGACCAAGTCGACGTCCGCTGACCTCCGACCGGGTGAACCCCTGAACGACGGTGCCGGGCCACCCGCCACGGGGGGCCCGGCACCGCGTGCGTGCCGGTCAGCCCGTCGCCAGCAGGATCGCCAGGAGTACCGCTCCCGCGATCGCCGGGGCAGCCACCTCGTACGCCCAGCGGACCGTGACCTCACCCTGCGCGGACTCCGCCTGGCCCCGGTGCTCCAGCGTCTCCCGCAGGTCGTCCATGACCTTGTCGGTGTCCGCGCGCGCCGGCCCGGTCGCCTCGTCGGGCTCCCGCTGGCCCCCGATCGCGCCGCCGAGCCCGAAGCCGCCGAGCCCGCCCCCGGCGAACCCCGTCCGGCCGCGCCGCGCGTCCGACCCCGCCTTCGCCTGCGCCTTCGCCTGCCGACTGGCCGCCTTCTTGCGGCCCCGCAGCGAGACGGGGATCGCCCACAGCTGGTACTTCGCGCCCGACTTGACGATCACCTCGTTCGAGTAACCGGAGCGCAGGGAGGCGATCTCCCCCCACGGCAGCGTGATCACCCGGAACGGGTTCCGCACCCGCAGCCGGTCCTCGCCCGCGAACACCGCCGGGCGCAGCGTGAACGCCACCACCAGCGGCACCAGCAGGATCATGGCCGCCAGCGCGAGCCAGGGGGTGTGGCCGTGGCCCCGGATCAGCGCGTCGATGCCCAGCCAGCAGATGATGCCGAGCAGAAGTACGCCGCCGATCAGCGCCTGGGGCGAGCGGTAGATGCGGTCCTTGACGAGGGGCGTGGTCATGCCGCGATTCTGCCTCAGCTCTGCGCCTTCGCGCCGTGCGGGATACGTGCGGTGCGCGGGTGCGGATGGTTCCTGGCTGCTAGCGCCCACGCGGAGCCGCGTATCGATACGACCCGCGCCCCTTCCAGGGGCGCCCACCCAGCCGCCAGTGATAAGAACCGTTCCTCCGGGGTGTACAGCCGCTACGCGCGTAGATATGCTCGGGTGGTGACCATGCCCACCACCGCACCCCACGCAGCTGCTGACGTCACCGCGTCCGACGGCACGCTGCGCCGCTTCCTCCACGGGCTGCCCGGCGTCGACGCGGTCGGCCTGGAGGCGCGTGCCGCCTCCCTCGGCACCCGCTCCATCAAGACCACCGCGAAGGCGTACGCCATCGACCTCGCCATCTCGATGGTCGACCTGACGACGCTGGAAGGCGCCGACACCCCGGGCAAGGTCCGGGCGCTCGGCGCCAAGGCGGTCCACCCGGACCCGACGGACCGTACGACCCCCGCCACGGCCGCCGTCTGTGTCTATCCCGACATGGTGGCCACCGCCAAGGAGGCCGTCGCCGGCTCCGGCGTCAAGGTCGCCTCGGTCGCCACCGCCTTCCCGGCGGGCCGCGCGGCCCTGCCGGTCAAGCTCGCCGACGTGCGGGACGCCGTGGCCGCGGGTGCCGACGAGATCGACATGGTCATCGACCGCGGGGCGTTCCTCGCGGGGAACTACGGCAAGGTGTACGAGGAGATCGTCGCCGTGAAGGAGGCCTCGGGCGCCGCCCGGCTCAAGGTCATCTTCGAGACCGGCGAGCTGTCGACGTACGACAACATCCGCCGGGCCTCCTGGCTGGGCATGCTCGCCGGCGCCGACTTCATCAAGACGTCCACCGGCAAGGTGGCGGTGAACGCGACGCCCGCGAACACCCTCCTCATGCTGGAGGCCGTGCGCGACTTCCGCGCGCAGACCGGCGTCCAGGTCGGCGTCAAGCCCGCCGGCGGCATCCGGACCAGCAAGGACGCGATCAAGTTCCTCGTCCTGGTGAACGAGACGGCGGGCGCGGACTGGCTGGACAACCACTGGTTCCGCTTCGGCGCCTCCTCGCTCCTGAACGACCTGCTGATGCAGCGTCAGAAGCTGGCCACCGGCCGCTACTCCGGCCCCGACTACGTGACGGTGGACTGATCACCATGGCCAAGGAAAAGATGACCACCGCATTCGAGTACGCACCGGCGCCCGAGTCCCGCTCCGTCGTCGACATCGCGCCCTCCTACGGCCTCTTCATCGACGGCGAGTTCACCGACGCGGCCGACGGCAAGGTCTTCAAGACCGTCAGCCCCAGCACCGAGGAGGTCCTCTCCGAGGTCGCCCGGGCCGGTGCCGAGGACGTCGACCGGGCCGTCAAGGCCGCCCGCAAGGCCTTCGGGAAGTGGTCCGCGCTGCCGGGTTCCGAGCGCGCCAAGTACCTCTTCCGGATCGCCCGGATCATCCAGGAGCGCAGCCGTGAGCTGGCCGTCCTGGAGACGCTGGACAACGGCAAGCCCATCAAGGAGACCCGCGACGCCGACCTCCCCCTGGTCGCCGCGCACTTCTTTTACTACGCGGGCTGGGCGGACAAGCTCGACCACGCGGGCTACGGCGCGAACCCGCAGCCGCTCGGCGTGGCCGGCCAGGTCATTCCGTGGAACTTCCCGCTCCTGATGCTGGCCTGGAAGATCGCCCCGGCGCTCGCCACCGGCAACACGGTGGTCCTCAAGCCCGCCGAGACGACCCCGCTCTCCGCGCTCTTCTTCGCGGACATCTGCCGCCAGGCGGGCCTGCCCAGGGGCGTCGTCAACATCCTCCCCGGCTACGGTGACGCGGGCGCCGCGCTCGTCGCCCACCCCGACGTGAACAAGGTCGCCTTCACCGGCTCCACCGCCGTCGGCAAGGAGATCGCGCGCACGGTCGCGGGCAGCCGCAAGAAGCTCACCCTCGAACTGGGCGGCAAGGGCGCGAACATCGTCTTCGACGACGCCCCCATCGACCAGGCCGTCGAGGGCATCGTCAACGGCATCTTCTTCAACCAGGGCCAGGTCTGCTGCGCGGGCTCCCGGCTCCTCGTCCAGGAGTCGATCCACGACGAGCTGCTCGACTCCCTGAAGCGCCGCCTGTCCACCCTTCGCCTCGGCGATCCGCTGGACAAGAACACCGACATCGGCGCGATCAACTCCGCGGAGCAGCTCGCGCGCATCACCTCCCTCGTCGAGCAGGGCGAGGCGGAGGGCGCCGAGCGCTGGTCCCCGGCCTGTGAGATCCCCTCCGCCGGCTACTGGTTCGCCCCGACGCTCTTCACGAACGTCACCCAGGCGCACACCGTCGCCCGCGACGAGATCTTCGGCCCGGTGCTGTCGGTCCTGACCTTCCGCACGCCCGACGAGGCCGTGGCGAAGGCCAACAACACGCCCTACGGCCTGTCCG
This sequence comes from Streptomyces sp. NPDC026538, assembly GCF_055567535.1. Taxonomy (NCBI): domain Bacteria; kingdom Bacillati; phylum Actinomycetota; class Actinomycetes; order Kitasatosporales; family Streptomycetaceae; genus Streptomyces; species Streptomyces sp. NPDC026538. Next base: position 255,210 of record NZ_JBVHQG010000005.1, on the reverse strand, counting down.
CCGGCATCTGGACCGAGAAGGGCTCGCGGATCCTCGCCGTCGCCAACAAGCTGCGCGCGGGCGTGATCTGGTCCAACACGTTCAACAAGTTCGACCCCACCTCGCCGTTCGGCGGGTACAAGGAGTCGGGCTTCGGCCGCGAGGGCGGCCGCCACGGTCTGGAGGCGTACCTCGATGTCCGATAAGTCCGAGCAGCAGCGTCTGAGCGTCTTCAAGACCTACAAGCTGTACGTCGGGGGCAAGTTCCCCCGCAGCGAGAGCGGCCGGGTGTACGAGGTGACCACGAAGCCGAAAGCCGCTGACGCGGCGGGCAAGGGCAATTGGCTGGCCAACGCACCGCTTGCCAGCCGCAAGGACGCCCGGGACGCGGTCGTGGCCGCGCGCAAGGCGTTCGGCGGCTGGTCCGGGGCGACCGCCTACAACCGGGGGCAGGTCCTCTACCGCGTCGCGGAGATGCTGGAGGGCCGCCGGGACCAGTTCACGCGCGAGGTCGCGGACGCGGAGGGCCTCGGCAGGTCCAAGGCCGCCGCGGTCGTGGACGCGACCATCGACCGCTGGGTCTGGTACGCGGGCTGGACCGACAAGATCGCCCAGGTGGTCGGCGGCGGCAACCCGGTCGCGGGCCCGTTCTTCAACCTCTCCTCCCCCGAGCCGACCGGTGTGGTGGCCGTCCTGGCCCCGCAGGAGTCGTCGTTCCTGGGCCTGGTGTCCGTGCTCGCGCCCGTGATCGCGACCGGCAACACGGCGGTCGTCGTCGCCAGCGAGAAGGCGCCGCTCCCGGCGCTCTCCCTGGCCGAGGTGCTCGCCACCTCCGACGTCCCCGGCGGAGTGGTCAACGTCCTCTCCGGCCGTACGGCGGAGATCGCGGCGCCCCTCGCCGCCCACCAGGACGTCAACGCGATCGACCTCGCGGGCGCGGACGAGGCGCTGGCGAAGGAGCTGGAGATCGCGGCGGCCGACAACCTCAAGCGGGTGCTGCGTCCACAGCCTGTGGATTACGCCGTGACCCCGGGAACCGAGCGCCTCACGGCCTTCCTGGAGACGAAGACGGTCTGGCACCCGACGGGGGCGCTGGGCGCGTCGGGGTCCTCCTACTGATTCGCCTCCGTGCGTGGGGAACCGCGGGCCGGCCGTGACTGGTCGCGCAGTTCCCCACGCCCCCTTACGGGGCGCTCAACTCCCCGCGTTCCCCAGCGCCTGCCCCAGCACCGGAACCGCCCCGACCGACGACGCCTGCGCCACCGGACCCGTCAGCATCTTCGACGACACCGGCTGGAAGTCGGCCACCTGCGTGCCCACCCCGTTGTCCAGCGGGTCGACACCCGTGCCCGCCAGCGGGTTGGGCTTCAGCCCCGTCACCGGCCCCGTGACATACGGCAGTACGGCCCCCAGCGCCTGCATGCCCGCCTTCGGGTCGATGTGACCGAGCGAGGTGGGCGAGGTCCGCACCAGGGGGTCCATGACGTGCTGGGTGTCCGCGGCGGCCGTCGTGGCGCCCGCGCCGAGCGCGACCCCCGCCGTGGCGAGTGCGACCAGGGCGCGCTGAGCGGTCGGATGCGGGGAGGACGCGGTTCGGGCCATTGCTGATGCCACCTTCGGATGCTCAGGGTGATCGGATTGACACTCAGGGTAGTTGAGGTGTGACTCACGCTCCAAAGCCGACCCGCGGGGTCGGCAGCAGGCCCCCCATGCGTCAAACTGGTGTTCCGTGAGCCTTCATCTCCCGTCCCCCGCCCGTGTGGTGCTGCTGTGCGGCCCCTCGGGCTCGGGCAAGTCACTCGTCGCCGCCCGTTCCGGGCTGCCCGTCCTGCGCCTCGACGACTTCTACAAGGAGGGCGACGACCCGACTCTGCCGCTGGTGGCGGGGAGTTCGGACATCGACTGGGACCACCCGGAGTCCTGGGACGCGGAGGTCGCGGTCGAGGCCATCGCCCGGCTCTGCGCCACGGGGTCGGCGCCGGTGCCGGTGTACGACATCGCGCTGAGCGCCCGTACCGGCGAGGAACCGCTGCACATCGGCCGTACCCCGCTGTTCATCGCGGAGGGCATCTTCGCCGCCGAGATAGTGGAGCGCTGCCGGGAGCTGGGGCTGCTGGCCGACGCGCTCTGCCTGAACCGGGGCCCGATGCGGACCTTCCGGCGGCGCTTCCTGCGCGATCTCAAGGAGGGCCGCAAGTCGGTGCCGTTCCTGCTGCGCCGGGGCTGGCGGCTGATGCGCGCGGAGCGGGCGATCGTGGCCCGCCAGGTGTCGCTGGGCGCGCACCCGTGCGACCGGGACGAGGCGCTGGGCCGGCTGGCCGCGGCCGCCGTCGGGCGTCACGGGACAGCGAAGACCACCGCACCCATCAACTGAGGAACCACGGCGGCGAGCAACCACGTCCGCGAGAGTGGCGCCGGGTCACGCGCAAAAGGGCGCGGGACTGGATGGACCCCCCGGCCCTCCAGTCCCGCTCCCCCGTTGCTCCGCCGAACACCCCCGTGTCCCCCGTGGCGGAGCTCCCCCGTGCTTTCCCCGCGAGTCCCCCCGGACTCGCTTCCCCCATGGGCCCTGACTCGCGTCCCCCGTGAGTCCCCCCGGGCCCTCCCCGTCGGGATCCCCCCGGATCCCCTTACCTTCAGGCGACAAGCTCCCCGAAGGCGCTCTCCTCGTCACGGCCGAAGCTGAGGACCTCGTCCTCGCGCAGCCGGCGGAGCGACCGCCAGATGCTGGACTTCACCGTGCCGACACTGATGTCGAGGATCTCCGCGATCTCCGGGTCCGTGCGGCCCTCGTAGTAGCGCAGGACCAGCATGGTGCGCTGGAGTTCGGGGAGCCGGGCCAGCGCCTGCCACAGGACCGCGCGCAGCTCGGTGCCGCTCATCGCGTCCGTGTCGCCGGGCGTCTCCGGCAGTTCCTCGGTCGGGTACTCGTTGAGCTTGCGGCGCCGCCAGGCGCTGATGTGCAGGTTGGTCATCGTCCGCCGCAGGTAACCGCCCACGGCCGCCTTGTCGCTGATCCGGTCCCACGCCTTGTACGTCGAGAACAGCGCGCTCTGCAGCAGGTCCTCGGCCTCGTAGCGGTCACCGGTCAGGTGGTAGGCGGTCGCGTACAGGGAGGCTCGGCGTTCCTGGACGTAGGCGGTGAACTCCGCCTCGGTCAGCGAGCGCTGCTCCCCCGTGTCCTCCCCGTGCGCGGATCCCCCATGCGGCTCCCCCGTGAAGCCGTCGACCACCGTCATGTAGGCGGCGTGCTGACGTCCGGTGCCGCGAGCGCACCCCCGCCCGCTCACGGCACCGGACTTCTCGGAACCCCGGTGCACATCGTGCAGACGCGTGATCACTGCGCTGGTGCTGTGACCGATCAGCGTGTTCATCTCGCGCCCCCCGTCGTGGACTTCCGGTAGTTCGGCTTGCTCAGGCCGCTCGCCTCGTTCCGCTCGCTTGCCTGTGCCGAGAACTCTGCCGGGCCACCTTCACGGCCGTATCCGCCGACTGTCACAGACCTGTCACAGGGGTTCGGCACAGAGAGTCCACACAAGATGCACAGATGGTGGCGCTAGGGAGGTTTGCAGGCGGCTACCGGTCGCACAGGTCGTACGACAGGCCCCGCATGGGCCAGAATGAGCCCGTGCCTTCCCTGTTGCTGATCGAGGACGACGACGCCATCCGTACGGCCCTGGAGCTCTCACTGACGCGCCAGGGGCACCGGGTGGCCACCGCTGCGACCGGTGAGGACGGTCTGAAGCTGTTGCGTGAGCAGCGGCCCGATCTGATCGTCCTCGACGTCATGCTGCCCGGCATCGACGGGTTCGAGGTGTGCCGGCGGATCCGGCGCACGGACCAGTTGCCGATCATTCTGCTGACCGCGCGCAGCGACGACATCGACGTGGTGGTCGGGCTGGAGTCCGGGGCCGACGACTATGTCGTCAAACCCGTCCAGGGCCGGGTGCTCGACGCCCGGATCCGGGCCGTGCTGCGCCGCGGGGAGCGGGAGTCCAGCGACTCGGCGACCTACGGCAATGTCGTCATCGACCGGTCCGCGATGACCGTGACGAAGAACGGCGAGGACCTCCAGCTGACGCCGACCGAGCTGCGGCTGCTGCTCGAACTGAGCCGGCGGCCCGGGCAGGCGCTGTCCCGGCAGCAGTTGCTGCGGCTGGTCTGGGAGCACGACTACCTCGGTGACTCCCGGCTCGTGGACGCCTGTGTGCAACGGCTGCGCGCCAAGGTGGAGGACGTGCCCTCCTCCCCGACCCTGATCCGTACCGTGCGTGGTGTCGGCTACCGCCTGGACGCTCCTCAGTGACGGACCGGCAAGGGGGTTTCCGCGGCTGGGCCGCGGATCGCAAGGGAGCCGTGTCCAGGCTGCGTTTCACCAGTCTGCGGCTGCGGCTCGTCGTGGTCTTCGGGCTCGTCGCGCTGACCGCGGCCGTGTCCGCCTCCGGCATCGCGTACTGGCTCAACCGCGAGGCCGTGCTCACCCGTACCCAGGACGCGGTGCTGCGCGACTTCCAGCAGGAGATGCAGAACCGGGCCGGAGCGCTGCCCGTCCATCCCACCCAGGACGAACTCCAGCGCACGGCCGGGCAGATGGCCGTCAGCAGTCAGCGGTTCAGCGTGTTACTGGTCGGCCAGGACCCGGACGGCAAGACGGTGTACGGCAGTTCGGACGGGCTGAGCGCGTTCGCGCTCGACGACGTGCCCCGGTCGCTGCGCACGGCCGTCGACAAGCAGCAGAAGCTGACCGACTCCAACAAGTCGGCGTACCACCTGTACTGGCAGCGGGTCGTCGACCACGGCACGCCGTACCTGGTGGCCGGGACCCGGCTGATCGGCGGCGGGCCGTCCGGCTACATGATGAAGTCACTGGAGCCGGAGGCGAAGGACCTCAACTCGCTGGCGTGGTCGCTGGGGATCGCCACCGGGCTGGCGCTCATCGGCTCGGCGTTGCTGGCGCAGGCCGCCGCCACGACCGTGCTGAAGCCCGTGCACCGGCTGGGCGTCGCCGCGCGGCGACTCGGCGAGGGCAAGCTGGACACCCGGCTGCGGGTGTCGGGGACGGACGAACTCGCCGATCTCTCACGGACGTTCAACGACGCGGCCGAGGCGCTGGAGAAACGGGTCGACGACATGGCCGCGCGCGACGACGCCTCGCGCCGCTTCGTCGCCGACATGAGCCATGAACTCCGTACGCCGCTCACCGCGATCACCGCCGTGACCGAGATCCTGGAGGAGGAGCTGGAGGCGGAGTCGGGGTCGATGGACCCGATGATCGAGCCCGCGGTCCGGCTGGTCGTCAGCGAGACGCGCCGCCTCAACGACCTCGTCGAGAACCTGATGGAGGTCACCCGCTTCGACGCAGGTACGGCCCGGCTGGTCCTCGACGACGTCGACATCGCCGACCAGATCACCGCCTGCATCGACGCCCGGGCCTGGCTGGACGCGGTGGAGCTGGACGCCGAGCGCGGCATCCACGCCCGCCTCGACCCGCGCCGCCTCGACGTCATCCTCGCCAACCTGATCGGCAACGCGCTCAAGCACGGCGGTTCGCCGGTGCGGGTGTCGGTGCGCATGGACCAGGAAGAAGGCGGTGACCTGGTGATCGCCGTACGCGACCACGGTCCGGGCATCCCCGAGGACGTCCTGCCGCACGTCTTCGACCGGTTCTACAAGGCGAGCGCCTCCCGGCCGCGTTCCGAGGGCAGCGGGCTGGGTCTGTCCATCGCGACGGAGAACGCCCGGATCCACGGCGGCTCGATCACCGCCGCCAACTCTCCCGAGGGCGGTGCGGTGTTCACCCTGCGGCTGCCCCGGGACGCCTCGACGCTCACCGCGGAGAGCCAGGACGCCGGGGAGAAGGACGCCTGATGCAGGGACGAAGACTCCTGGCCGTCGCCGGGCTGGCGCTCGCGCTCTCCGGGTGCGGGATCCGGGCCACCGAGGTGCCGACCGACTTCGGCGGGGCGCCCTCGCGGGTGCCGTGTTCGATGACCCAGCCGGATCTGTCGGCGCAGTCCGCGCGCGGGGTGCCGGTGCAGGTGTTCCTGCTGTGCGGCTCCTCGCTGGTGACCGTGGACCGGGAGGTGCGGGTCCCGGAGGGCACGGCGGACGCGCAGCGGCGGGTGATCGTCGCGCAGGGGCTCCTCGACCAGCTCGCGGAGACGCCCACGGCCGCCGAGAAGGCGGCGGGCTACACGACGTACGTGCGCGGCGGGATGTCGGTCGTCAAGCCCCGGCCCGGGGACCCCGAGGACACGCTGCGGCTGAGCACGTCCCCGGCCCAGCTGACGTCGTACGCGCTGGGCCAGATCGTGTGCACGCTCTCCGACTCGGCCGCGGCCGAGGGCGACGGTTCGGTGATCCTCGGCGGGCCGGGGCGGGAGTCGCTGCTGCGGTACGAGTGCACGGACGCGGTGCGGAACTCTCCGAGTGGGAACCGGCCGCCGGCCAGTGAGGTTTCTTCCGGGTGAGGGGTGTTTCGGCGCCTGATGGGGTGTCGCCCGAGGCTGGGGGGCGAGTGCCGGTGGTGTGTGGTTGATCGCGCCCAAGCGGCGGAGCCGCATATTGATACAGCCCCGCGCTCCTGACGGGGCGCTCCACGTACCGTGTGTCGAAAGCCTCACCCCCTAGCATCCGGAACCGTTCGCGTGCGCGGGCGCGTCTACGGGGGCGTGCAGCGTCAAGGCTCCATCGGCGGCAGCGCCGCGATCCGCGTCCGTGCGACAGGGGGTGTCCTCCTTGTCGCACATCTCGCGTTCGTCGCCTGGCTGATGCTGCGGCCACTGGACGTGCCGTGGGTGATGCCCGCCAACCTGCACCCGTTCGCCGGTATCCGCGCCGACCTGGCGCTGGGCCCGCGCGAGGCGGCCCACCGGATCGGTGAGGGCCTCGCGCTGCTCGCCCCGCTGGGCGTGCTGCTCCCGCTGGTCCACGGCCGGCTGCGCGTCTCCCCGCTCGCCTCCCTGATCGGTACCGCCGCCACCGGCGCCCTGATCTCGCTCGGCATAGCCCTGCTGCAGACCGGGGTGCCCGGGCGGGTGGTGGACGTCGACTCGATCCTGCTGAACACGGTCGGTGTGATCCTGGCGCATCTGGCGGTGGTGCCGGCGGCCCGCTCCCGGCTCCGCCGGCGGGGTGCGCGGCGACGGCCCGCGGCCCTCCCCCAGGAGGACGCGGCTCAGGGTCGTACCCCGACGATTCCCAGGGTCGGGATCGCCCCGTAGAGCGACGCTTCGACCCGGTTCGTCTTCGTACCGTGGAGGACAGATGAGGGGCCGCACGGGCCGCCTCGAACCGGTCGCCCAGCACCGGACACTCACGAAGGAGACGCGGATGTCCAGCCTCGCCCGCCCCACCCATGGCCGCATGATCGGCGGAGTGTGCGCCGCGCTGGCCCGCCGCTTCGGCACCTCCGCGACCACGATGCGGGTGATCTTCCTGCTGTCCTGCCTGCTGCCGGGACCGCAGTTCCTGCTCTACATCGCGCTGTGGATCCTCCTCCCCTCGGAGGAGAAGGCCACCGCCTGGTAACACCTGGGGACGGCAACGCCGTCGGGGCGCACCGGACGATTCCGGTGCGCCCCGGCGGCGTTGCCGATCCGCTGGGGAGAGGTCAGCCGATCGGAATCCCGTTCACCGGCAGACCGTGGGTGGGCATGCCCTGGACCGGCAGTCCACCGAGCAGGCCGGCGACGGGCTTGGTCGGGCCACCACCGGCGAGCAGCTGCTCGGCGGCCGGCTGGGCGGCGGCAAGACCCGCGGCGAGGGCGGTCCGCCCCTGCGCCAGAGCCTCACCGGCCCCCGGCAGGGCCTTGGAGACGTTCTCGGCCGGCAGCGTCTTGGTGACGGTGTCCAGGGCCTGCGAGGAGTCCGGGACGGCCGGGGCCGCATTGGCCGCGCCCGCGCCGACGGCGGCGAAGGCGGCGCCGAGAGCGGCGACACCGAGGGTCTTGGCAGCAGACTGCTTCATCGTTGATGCGTCCTTGGAATACGGTGACGGGGATCTTTGAATAACGCGCTGAGCGGTCCACGACCGTAAACATGCCGGACCACCCACCGCAAACACCGGAATGCGGACGGACAGCGGGAGACCGTCCGCATTCCGAGCCCCGCCGGAGCTCCCGATCAGCCCTGCGGATCGGCAGAACCGCTGGTGGAGGCGGTCTGCCGGAACAGCCATTCGGATTTCAGCTCCGCATAACCCGGCTTGACGACGTCATTGATCATGGCGAGTCGTTCATCGAAAGGAATGAACGCTGATTTCATCGCATTGACGGAGAACCACTGCATGTCGTCGAGCGTGTAACCGAATGCGTCGACAAGGTGCTCGAATTCCCGGGTCATGCTGGTCCCCGACATCAGCCGGTTGTCCGTGTTCACGGTGGCCCGGAAGTGCAGCCGGCGCAGCAGCCCGATCGGGTGCTCGGCGTAGGAGTCGGCGGCCCCGGTCTGGAGGTTGGAGCTGGGGCACAGCTCCAGCGGGATCCGCTTGTCACGGACGTACGAGGCGAGCCGGCCGAGCTTGACCGTGCCGTCCTCGTGGACCTGGATGTCGTCGATGATCCGCACGCCGTGCCCGAGCCGGTCGGCGCCGCACCACTGGAGGGCCTGCCAGATGGACGGCAGTCCGAAGGCCTCGCCGGCATGGATGGTGAAGTGGTTGTTCTCGCGCTTGAGGTACTCGAACGCGTCGAGATGCCGGGTGGGCGGGTAGCCGGCCTCGGCGCCTGCGATGTCGAAGCCGACGACGCCCAGGTCCCGGTAGCGGTTGGCGAGCTCGGCGATCTCCAGGGAGCGGGCCGCGTGCCGCATGGCGGTGAGCAGGGCGCCGACCCGGATCCGGCGGCCGTTCTCCCGGGCGAGCGCCTCGCCCTGCCGGAAGCCCTCGTTGACGGCCTCGACGACCTCTTCGAGGGACAGGCCCCCTTCGAGGTGCTGCTCGGGTGCGTACCGCACCTCGGCGTACACGACGCCGTCCTCGGCGAGGTCCTCCGCGCACTCGCGCGCGACCCGCACCAGGGCGCCCCGGGTCTGCATGACCCCGACGGTGTGCGAGAAGGTCTCCAGGTACCGCTCCAGCGAGCCGGAGTCGGCGGCCTCCCGGAACCAGACGCCGAGCTTGTCCGGATCGGATTCGGGAAGGCCGGCGTACCCGGTCTCCCGGGCGAGGTCGGCGACGGTACCGGGGCGCAGACCGCCGTCGAGATGGTCGTGCAGCAGAACCTTCGGTGCCCGGCGGATCTGCTCCGGCGTCGGGGTGTTCGCGATGCTCTGGCTCGTCATTTCCGCACTGTAACTCCTACGCGCGTAGATCGCCCGGTACTCTGCATATTCCGTTTCCCGTCGATACGTAACGGTGACCGCACGGACGGGTCGCGTACACCGCTTCTTCTGACACTGTTCTGTCATGGCACAGCAAGCGACGCCGGTCCGAACGGCCAGGCTGGGCAGAGCAGTCGGTCAGGAGCCGACGACGGTGAGCGGAGCGGTCCTGCTGCTCCCGGGCGGCGAGGAGGTCTCCGCCCGCAAGCCATCCCTCGTATGGGCGACGCCCTTCGTCCGCGCGCTCGGACGCCGGCTCGCCAGGGACGGCCGGGACGAGGGACTGGCCGCGCACATCGTCCATTACCGCTATCGCGGCTGGAACGGCAACGAGGCGCACCTCGCGGGGGACGCGAGCTGGGCGGCCGACGAGGTGGTGCGGCGGTACGGTGATGTCCCGGTGTGCCTGCTGGGGCTGGGCATGGGCGGCCGGGCCGCGCTGCGCGCGGGCGGCCAAGAGGCCGTCAACTCCGTCGTCTCCATCGCCCCTTGGCTGCCGGAGACGGATGTGGCGGCGCCCGAGGAACCGGTACGGCAGCTGGTGGGGCGCCGGGTGCTGATCGTGCACGGCACGAACGACGAACGGACCGACCCGGAGCAGTCGTTCCGGCTGGCGGCGCGGGCCAAGAAGGCGAACCGGGAGGTGTGCCGGTTCGAGGTGCACTCGGACGGGCACGGGTTGCATCAGCACCGGGACGAAGTCCTCGCGCTCGCCTCGGACTTCGTGATGGGGGCGCTGTACGGACACGCGGTGTCGCGGCCGGTGGAGGACGCGTTGGCCGCGCCGCCGCCCATCGGGTTGCGGATGCCGCTCGCGGCGGGGTTCGGGCGGTCGCTTCGTAAGGGCTGACGTCCGGGTTCGGAGTGCGGGTGTGTCGGGGCCGGTCGCGCCCATGCGGCGGAGCCGCATATCAATACAGCCCCGCGCCCCTGGCCGGGCGCCATTCCCTAGGTGGGAAGCAAGTTGCCCCTTCTCGACAGCAGGAACTTCTTGAAGGCCACCACCGGTGGGGTGTCCGGGTGGCCGTCCAGCCACGCCACGCCGATCTCCCTCGCCGCCCTTGGCGCCGTGACCGTCAGTTCCACAACTCCCGGGCGGGGAAACGCGGGTGGGGGCAGGAGCGCGACTCCCAGCCCCGCCGCAACCAGGCCCCGCAGGGTCTCCGCCTCCTCCCCCTCGAAGGCGATCCGCGGCCGGAAGCCGGCCTCCTGGCACAGGTCGTCGGTGATGCGGCGCAGCCCGTAGCCCGGCTCCAGGGTCACGAACGTCTCGTCAGCCGCTTCGGCGAGGCGGATGCGCTTGCGGCCGGCCAGCGGATGGTCCGCGGGCACCACCAGGCGGAGCTTCTGTTCGTCCAGGCGCCTGGCCACCAGGTCCGGGGCGTCCGGCACCGGGGAGGTGAGGCACAGGTCCAGCTCGCCCGCCCGGAGCTTCTCGATCATCGCCTCGCCGTAGTTCTGGACGAGGCTGAAGCGGACCCGGGGGTGGTCGGCGCGGAAGGCATGGAGGAGCCCCGGGACCGTCTCCGCGCCCATCGTGTGCAGGAACCCGAAGGCGACCTTGCCCGTCGCGGGGTCGGCGTCGGCGCGTACCTCGTCGGCGGCGCGCCGGACCTCGGCGAGGGCGCGTTCGACCGAGGTGAGGAAGGTGCGTCCGGCCGGGGTGAGGGAGACGGTGCGCCCGTGGCGGGTGAAGAGGTCGACGCCGAGGTCCTGCTCCAGGCGGGCCATCGCGCGGGAGAGCGTGGACTGGGGGACGCCGAGCTCCTGTGCGGCCCGGGTGACATGCTCCGTGCGGGCCACGCCGGCGAAGTACGCGAGGCGCGGAGCCAGCAACATCGTCATGTCTTCTGTGTCACTGTCCGGTGACAGGCGCTTCGCTGACCTCTGTTGATGCTGCATGGGAACGATTATGGCGATTCCATGCATTGGACGGATCAAATAGGGGTCCCTAGGTTCGAGGTATGTCTCCCGCCAGTACCGGGGCGTCCACCACCATGGACGCCGCAACGACCCTCCCCGCCTCCGACACCTCCGACTCCCGGATGACCCCGGGCGGCCCCGGCTACCGCCGGATGAGCCTCGCCCTCTTCCTCGCCGGTGTCGCGACCTTCGCCCTCCTCTACTCCACGCAGGCCCTGCTGCCGCTGATCTCGAACGGCTTCGGGGTGAGCGCGAGCGACGCGAGCTGGACCGTGGCGGCGGCGACCGGCGGTCTGGCGCTGTTCGTCATCCCGATGAGCGCCCTCTCCGAGCGCTTCGGGCGCCGTACGGTCATGACCGCGTCGCTGGCGGTGGCGGTGGCGGTGGGTCTGCTGGTCCCCTTCGCGCCGTCGCTGGGCGTGCTGGTGGTGCTGCGCGGCATCCAGGGCGCCGCGCTGGCCGGGCTGCCGGCCTCGGCGCAGGCCTACCTGGCCGAGGAGGTCCGCCCCAGGGCCCTGGTCACGGCGATAGGCCTGTTCGTCGCGGGCAACAGTGTCGGCGGGATGAGCGGCCGGGTCATCACCGGCTGGGTCGCACAGGAGTGGGGCTGGCGGGTCGCGTTGGGCGTCATAGGCGTCATCGCGGTCGGCTGCGCGGTGGCCTTCCGGCTGCTCCTCCCCGCCCCGCGGCACTTCAGGGCCGGCTCGCTGCACCCGCGCCGGCTGCTCGGCACGGTCCGCGACCATCTGGCCAACCCGCTGCTGCGCCGCCTGTACGCGATCGGCGCGCTGTTCATGACCGTCTTCGGCGGCGTCTACACGGTGATCGGCTACCGCCTGACCGAGGAGCCGTTCTCGCTCCCCCAGGGAATCGTCGGCTCGATCTTCCTCGTCTACCTGGTCGGTACGGTCTCGGCCTCCACGGCGGGCCGTCTGGTCGGCCGGCTCGGCCGCCGAGGCGCCCTCTACCTGGGCGGCGGCACCACGGCCGCCGGCCTCCTCCTCTCCCTGGCCGACTCGCTCCCCCTGGTCCTGCTGGGCCTCGTCCTGATCACCGCGGGCTTCTTCGCGGGCCACGCGGTCGCGTCCTCGGCGGTCAGCAAGACGGCCACCCACGGGCGGGCCCAGGCCTCCGCCATCTACCAGTCCGCGTACTACATCGGCTCCAGCGCGGGCAGCACGGTGGGCGCGCTGGCCTTCCACGCGAGCGGCTGGCCGGGAACGGTGGGGGTGGCCCTGCTGGCGATCGCGGGCGTGGTGACGATCACCGTTCTCGGCTCGGTGGCCGCGCGCAGGCAGGTCCTGGCGAACGCCCACTGATCGGCGCCCGCACCGGAACGCCCCGAAAGGGGCGCGGGGCCCATCTGAAATGCGGCTCCGCCGCGTGGGCGCGACCAGCCACGACGGCGCCGCACCCGCCCCCGGACCGCATCACTCGAGTCCCTGGGCGCACCCCATCTCACCTGCACGTTTCCCCACTCCGGGAGCCATTGTCAGTCCCCTGCGGTAGCTTCCAGATGCTGGAGCGCAACGGCGCGCGGGCAGGAACGGCCACAGGGGTGGGTGGACGGAAATGAGCAACAGCACGGCGACGGCGGAGCTGGACGTCGCACTGGAGAAGTACCGGACCGAGCTGACCGGGTACTGCTACCGGATGCTCGGCTCGTCGTTCGAGGCCGAGGACGCCGTGCAGGACGCCCTGGTGCGGGCCTGGCGGAGCTACGACAAGTTCGAGGGCCGCTCCAGTCTGCGGTCGTGGCTGTACCGGATCGCGACCAACGTCTGCCTGGACATGCTGTCCGCGGGCAACAAGCGGGCCCGCCCGATGGACCTCTCCGAGTCGACCCCGCTCGCCCGGGCGGCACTGTCGCCCCGGCCCGACAACACCTGGCTGGAGCCGGTGCCGGACGCGCGGGTGCTGCCGACCGTGGAAGACCCGGCGGAGGCGGCCGTGGCCAAGGAGTCCGTCCGCCTCGCCTTCATGGCCGCGCTGCAACAGCTGCCGCCCAAGCAGCGGGCGGTGCTGATCCTGCGCGAGGTGCTGGCCTGGAAGGCCAACGAGGTGGCCGAACTGCTCGGCACCACCGTCGCCTCGGTCAACAGCGCCCTGCAGCGGGCCCGGGCCACACTGGCCGAGCAGCAGCAGTCGGGCGCCGCCGCCGAGGTCTCCGACCCGCTCGACGAGGAGCAGCAGAAGCTCCTGGAGCGCTATGTCGCGGCCTTCGAGGGCTACGACATGACCGCGCTGACGGCACTCCTCCACGAGGACGCCATCATGACGATGCCGCCGTTCGACCTGTGGCTCGTCGGCCACGAGGACATCGCCGGCTTCATGACCACCATCGGCTCCGCCTGCGAGGGCTCCCGGCTGTTCCCGGTCCAGGTCAACGGCCTGCCCGGGTTCGCCCAGTACAAGCCCGACCCGGACACCGGCGGCTGGAGCCCCTGGGCGGTCCAGGTCCTGGAGATCTCAGACGGCCGACTGACCGGGTTCCACTTCTTCCTCGACACCAAGCGCTGGTTCCCGCTCTTCGGTCTCCCCCTCCACCTGGAGGCGAAGGCCGACGAGGCGGAGGAGGGAGCGTAAAGCGGGGTCGGGGTCCCGCAGCCGTATCCGCCCTCCGGCCCGGCGGGCGGTCAGCTCCAGCCGGGCCAGCACATCGACGGCCGCGAGCCCGGGCGGCCCGATCCCGGCGACATCGCAGACGACGATCCCGGCCGCGGCGCCGGCCAGCAGCGCCCGCACCTCGGCGCACAGCGCGGCCACCGCGTCCCTGGCGACGGGGCCGGGCAGCACGAGCACGGCGGGGGGCATGGCATCCACGAACCGGTAGACCGTCACCGGCGCGACAACTCATCGGTAGGGTGCCGGGTTTTCGCACGTCGTCGCGTAGATCACAAGGATCGTAACGTTGACCTGCACCTGACCCGCACCAGAGGGTTGGGTGTATGCCCCACAGATCAGCGTCTCGACGGATACCCGACGGCCTTCCGCGCCCCGAGGGGGTCCCGTGCAGGGGGTGCTGAGCGGCTTCGCGGTCATCGCGATCGTCATCGGGGTCGGATACGTCCTCGGCCGCGGCGGCCACCTCGGGATCAACGGCCGCGAGGTGCTCACCAAGCTCGCCTTCCATGTCGCCTCCCCCGCCCTGCTCTTCACCACGCTCGCGAAGGCCGACCTGGCGGTGATCTTCTCCAGCCGACTCCTGGTGACGGCCCTGAGCACGGCAGCGGCGGCGGGCGCGTTCGTGGCGGTGGGTGCCGTACGGCACTGGGGCGTGGGACGCACCACCATCGGTGCGCTGTGCTCCAGTTACGTCAACTCCGGCAACCTCGGCATCCCGATCGCGGTGTACGTGCTGGGCGACGCGTCCCTGGTGGCCCCGGTCCTGCTCTTCCAGGTGGTCGTCCTCACCCCGGTCGCCCTGACGATCCTGGACCTGTCGGGCATGGGCGAGAAGGGCCCCTGGTGGCGCCGGCTCCTCGCCCCGCTCCGCAACCCGATAGCCGTCGGCTCCCTCACCGGGGTCCTGGTCTCGGGGCTCGGCATCCGCCTCCCCGGCCCGGTGATGGACCCCCTGACCCTGATCGGCAACATGTCGGTCCCGGCGGTGCTGCTCGCCTTCGGCATCTCCCTGCACGGCAGCACCCCGCCCGGCAGGGGCCGTGACCGCCACCCGGTGTTCCTCTCGGTGGCTTTGAAGTCGGTGGGCCAGCCGCTGATCGCCTGGGCCCTGGCGTCAGCGGTCTTCGACCTCCACGGCGCCCCGCTCCTCGACGTGACGGTGACCTCGGCCCTCCCGGCCGCCCAGAACCTCTACACCTACGCCAGCACCTACCGGGTGGGCGAGGAACTGGCCCGTGACTCGATCCTGCTGTCCACGGTGCTGTCGGTACCGGTGCTGGTCGTGGTGGCGGCGCTGCTGGGGTGACGGGGGCCGCCGCCCGGGGCCGGTCAGGCGATGCGCTCCAGCACGACGGGCGACGCCGTGAACTCCGTGCCGGCGGCCGCGATGTCGTAGGACCCCTCGACCGACTGGAGCGCGTACTCGAAGCGCTCCGGGGTGTCGGTGTGCAGGGTCAGCAGGGGCTGGCCCGCCGTGACCGTGTCGCCGGGCTTGGCGTGCAGCTCGACGCCCGCGCCCGCCTGCACCGGGTCCTCCTTGCGGGCGCGGCCCGCGCCCAGGCGCCAGGCGGCGACGCCGATGCCGTAGGCGTCGAGTCGGGTCAGGACGCCGGACGACGGCGCCTTGATCACGTGCTGCTCCTTGGCCACCGGGAGCACCGCGTCCGGGTCGCCGCCCTGGGCCGCGATCATCCGGCGCCAGACGTCCATCGCCGAGCCGTCGGCCAGCGCCTTGGCCGGGTCGGCGTCCTTCAGGCCGGCCGCCTCGAGCATCTCGCGGGCCAGGGCGAGGGTCAGTTCGACGACGTCGGAAGGACCTCCGCCGGCCAGGACCTCGACCGACTCGCGGACCTCCAGGGCGTTGCCCGCCGTGAGGCCCAGGGGGGTGGACATGTCGGTGAGGAGCGCGACCGTCTTCACGCCGTGGTCGGTACCGAGGCCGACCATGGTGGAGGCCAGCTCACGCGCGTCCTCGATCGTCTTCATGAAGGCACCGGTGCCGACCTTCACGTCCAGGACCAGCGAGCCGGTGCCCTCGGCGATCTTCTTCGACATGATCGAGGAGGCGATCAGCGGGATCGCCTCGACCGTGCCGGTCACGTCGCGGAGCGCGTAGAGCTTCTTGTCCGCCGGTGCCAGGCCGTCGCCGGCCGCGCAGATCACCGCGCCGGTGCCGTCCAGCACCGACAGCATCTCCTCGTTGGAGAGCAGGGCGCGCCAGCCGGGGATCGACTCCAGCTTGTCCAGGGTGCCGCCGGTGTGGCCGAGACCCCGGCCGGAGAGCTGGGGGACGGCCGCGCCGCAGGCCGCGACGAGGGGGGCCAGCGGGAGGGTGATCTTGTCGCCCACACCGCCCGTGGAGTGCTTGTCGGCGGTCGGGCGGGACAGGGAGGAGAAGTCCATGCGCTCGCCGGAGGCGATCATCGCCGCCGTCCAGCGGGCGATCTCGCGCCGGTTCATGCCGTTGAGGAGGATGGCCATCGCGAGCGACGACATCTGCTCGTCGGCGACCTCGCCGCGCGTGTACGCGTCGATGACCCAGTCGATCTGCTCGTCGCTGAGCTCACCGCGGTCCCGCTTGGTGCGGATGACGGAGATGGCGTCCATGGCCATGACGTTCCCTTCGAAGCATTGCGGCAGTGCGAAGCGCGCGGCCCCTCCGGGTGAGGAGGGGCCGCACGGGAGTTACTTGGTGAGATGGGCCGGGCCGAAGGCCTGGGGCAGCATCTCGGAGAGGGGCAGGACGCCCTCCGGGGTGTCCAGGAGGAGGTCCGGGCCGCCGAACTCGTAGAGCAGCTGGCGGCAGCGGCCACACGGGACGAGCAGCCCGCCCGTGCCGTCCACGCAGGTGAAGTGGGTCAGCCGGCCGCCGCCGGTGCGCTGGAGCTGGGAGACCAGTCCGCACTCGGCGCACAGGCCCAGGCCGTAGGAGGCGTTCTCCACGTTGCAGCCGGCGACCGTACGCCCGTCGTCGACCAGGGCGGCGGCCCCGACCGGGAAGCCGGAGTACGGCGCGTAGGCGTGGGACATGGCCTCCCGCGCCTCCGCCCGCAGGGTCTCCCAGTCGAAGCCGGCGGCGGTCGTCACTTGCCCTGTCCCTTCCGGTACGGCAGGCCGTCCGCCTTCGGCATCCGCAGGGACTGCGCGGACAGCGACAGCACCAGCAGGGTGACGAGGTACGGGGTCGCGGTCACGAGCTGACGCGGGACCTCGTTGGTGGAGGCGTACCAGATGAACATCAGGACCGAGATGACGATCGTGATGACGGCCGGAACGTACTTCTTGCGCCAGGCCAGGTAGACCGCGCCGAAGACCAGCAGGATCGCGAGCAGCAGGATCAGCGCGTGCACGTTCACCGTGCCGCCGCGCAGGTTGAGGCTGTCGGTGTAGCCGAACAGGCCCGCGCCCAGCGCCAGTCCGCCCGGCATCCAGTTGCCGAAGATCATCGCGGCGAGACCGATGTAACCGCGGCCGGCCGTCTGGCCGTCCAGGTAGACGTTCGAGGCGACGATCGAGAGGAACGCGCCGCCGAGGCCGGCGAAGCCACCGCTGATGATCACCGCGATGTACTTGTACTTGTAGACGTTGACGCCCAGGGACTCGGCCGCGACCGGGTTCTCACCGCAGGAGCGCAGGCGCAGGCCGAAGGCGGTGCGCCACAGCACCCACCAGGTGATCGGAACGAGGGCGACGGCGATGACCGTCAGCGGGGAGAGGTCGGTGAGCAGACCGCCGACCAGGCCGCCGATGTCGGAGATCAGGAACCAGTGCTTCTCGTTGAGCGTGTTCAGCCAGTCGGACAGGCCTGGCACGCTGAACGTGCCGAGCGAGTCGATCGGCGGGGACTGCTTGGAGGAGCCGCCGGGGGCGTCCTCGAAGGTGAACTTCGAGAGGTAGCGGGTGGCGCCCAGGGCGAGGATGTTCAGGGCCACACCGGAGACGATGTGGTTGACGTTGAAGGTGACGGTCGCGATGGCGTGCAGCAGGGCGCCGAGCGCGCCGCCGATGATGCCGAAGACCACCCCGGCCCAGGGACCCCACTGGTAACCGGCCCAGGCACCGAACCAGGTGCCGAGGATCATCATGCCTTCGAGGCCGATGTTGACGACGCCCGCGCGCTCGGCCCACAGACCGCCGAGACCGGCGAGGCCGATCGGCACGGCGAGGCGCAGCGCGGTGGACATCTGGCCGGTCGAGGTGATGCCGTCGGCACCGGTGATCAGACGGACGGCCGAGGTCAGGATCAGGACGCCCGCGATGACCAGCAGGAGTACCGGGAGCGACATTCGGCGGCCGCCCTTGCCGGGCTGCTTCGCCTGCGGCTTGGCGATGGTCGCGGTGGACATCAGGCCGCCACCTCCTTCTTGGTGTTCTGGGCGGCGGCCGCGGCGAGCTCCGCGCCGACCTGGCGCTGCTGGCGGCGCAGGCCCCACTGGCGTACGGCTTCGTAGGAGATGACCACGGAGAAGACGATCAGGCCCTGCATGATCGTGGCGATCTCCTTCTCGTACGCCACCGGGGTCGCGTAGTCGAGGGCGGGCGAGGCCTTGTCGAGGAAGGCCCAGAGCAGGGCGGCGAAGGCGATGCCGCCGGGGTTGTTGCGGCCGAGCAGGGCGATGCCGATGGCGGTGAAGCCGAGGCCGGCCGGGAAGTCGAGGCTGTAGGTGTGGGAGTCACCGAGCAGCAGCGGCAGGCCCGCGAGGCCGGAGACCGCGCCGGAGATCAGCATGGAGATCAGGACCATGCGCTTGGCGTCGACGCCGGAGGCCGCGGCGGCGGACTCGGAGGCGCCGGTGGCGCGCAGGTCAAAGCCGAAGCGGGTGCGGTTGAGGACGAGCCAGTAGGCGATGCCCAGGGCGATGGCGACGAAGACCATGCCGTAGATCTCGCCGACGTCGGAGCCCAGGTCGATGCCCGGGAACCAGCCGGACTTCTTCATCACGCCGGTCGTCATGTTGTTGCCGACCTGCACGCCCCACACGTTGGAGAGGGTGACGTAGCCGATGACGCTGGTGGCGATGGCGTTCAGCATGATCGTGGCGACGACCTCGCTGACCCCTCGGGTGACCTTGAGGACGCCCGCGATGCCGGCCCAGAAGGCGCCGGTGAACATGGCGACCAGGAGCAGCATCGGGATCTGGAGGGCGGCGGGCAGGCCGACGTTGGCGCCGACCACGGCCGTCATCACGGCGGCGAGCCGGTACTGGCCGTCGACGCCGATGTTGAACAGGTTCATCCGGAAGCCGAGGGCCACCGCGATGGCCGCGATGTAGTACATCGCCGCCTGGTTGACGATCAGCACCTGGATGTCCGAGTACGGCAGCTGCTGGAGCATCAGGGAGTACGGCTCGAACGGGTTGCGGTCCGAGGCGAGCAGCACGATCGACGTCAGTGCGATCGCGAGGACGAGCGCGATGACCGGGCCGGCCAGCGCGAGGAGCACCCGCTCCTTGTCGAACTTCTTCATCGGGCCTCGTCCTCCGGACCAGCGGCGCCATCGTCGGTGGTTGCTACGTGTTCCAGGTGGCCGGACGCGGCACCCGTCATGGCGGAGCCCAGCTCCTCCGGGGTGATGGTGGCCGGGTCGGCGTCCGCGACCAGCTTTCCGTCGAAGATCACCCGCAGGGTGTCCGACAGGCCGATCAGCTCGTCGAGGTCCGCGGAGATCAGCAGCACGGCCAGGCCCTTCCGGCGGGCCTCCCGGATGCGGTCCCAGATCTGCGCCTGCGCGCCGACGTCCACACCGCGGGTGGGGTGGGCGGCGATCAGGAACTTCGGGCTGTGGCTCATCTCGCGGCCGACGATCAGCTTCTGCTGGTTGCCGCCGGACAGGGAGGCGGCGGTGACGTCGATGCCGGGGGTGCGGACGTCGTACTCCTCGACGATCCGGCGGGTGTCGGCCTGGGCGCCCTTGATGTCCAGCCAGAAGCCCTTCGCGTTGGGCTTCTCGGTGACGTGACCGAGGATGCGGTTCTCCCAGAGCGGCGACTCCAGGAGCAGGCCCTGGCGGTGCCGGTCCTCGGGGATGTAGCCGACGCCGGACTCGCGGCGCTTGCGGGTGGCCCACCCGGTGATGTCCTCGCCGAGGAACTCGATCGTGCCGGAATCCGCGTTGCGGGTGCCGATCAGCGCGTCGATCAGCTCGGTCTGGCCGTTGCCCTCGACACCGGCGATGCCCATGACCTCGCCGGCGTGGATGGTGAAGGTGACGTCGTCGAGGACGCGCTTGGCCGCGCCGGGGGCGGTGGCCTCGGTGAGCACGTCGGCACCGGCCGTGGCACCGGCCGAGCCGGGTGTCGCGGTCTCGGGCTGCGCGCCGAGCTCGCCGAGCGAGGCGCCGCCGCTGGCGTAGACGGTGAGGTCGCGGACGGTGACGACCGGCTTGTCGGTGACCGTGGACCCGGCGGTCTCCGGGGTCGGCAGCTCGCTGCCGACCATCAGTTCGGCGAGCTGGCGCGGGGTGGTCTCGGAGGGGATCGCGGTCCCGACCGTCGTTCCGCGGCGGATGACGGTGATGTCGTCGGCCACCGACAGCACCTCGCCGAGCTTGTGCGAGATGAAGATGACCGACAGGCCCTCGGACTTCAGCTCCCGCAGGTTGTCGAAGAGCGCGTCGACCTCCTGCGGGACCAGGACGGCGGTGGGCTCGTCGAGGATGAGGGTCTTGGCACCGCGGTAGAGGACCTTGAGGATCTCCACGCGCTGCCGTTCGGCGACGCCGAGGTCCTCGACCAGGGCGTCGGGGCGGATGCCGAGGCCGTAGCGGTCGGAGATCTCACGGATCTTCTTCCGGGCGTTGCCGCCGATGCCGTAGCGCTTCTCGCTGCCGAGCACCACGTTCTCCAGCACCGTCAGGTTGTCCGCCAGCATGAAGTGCTGGTGGACCATGCCGATGCCGCGGGCGATGGCATCGGCCGGGGACGAGAAGGAGACCTGCTCGCCGTCGATCGCGATGGTGCCCTCGTCCGGCTTCTGCATGCCGTAGAGGATCTTCATCAGGGTCGACTTGCCGGCGCCGTTCTCCCCGACGAGGGCATGGACGGTGCCCTTGCGGACGGACAGGTGGATGTCGTGGTTGGCTACGACACCCGGGAATCGTTTGGTGATCCCCGCCAGCTCGACCGCGGCTGTCGTCTCTGCGGTGAGCGGAGGGCTGCTGGACGCGTCGATGGCGCACTCTCCTAGGGAAAGGGGCCGCTCTACGCGCGTAGCGCCCCTGCTTTAAATAGTGCCCGGACCTGACCGAGCTTTTACGACTCTCGATCCGTTCCGAGCATTCTGCCGCGCGAACGGGGTGGGTCCCCGCCGTAGACCGTCTGGACGGTACTGGTTCTACGGCAGGGGCGCGGGAAGGTCATCCTCCCCGCACCCCGTTCCGTGGCCGTAACGCTGCCATTACAGCGTTCTTTTGGCCATGGGCCGAGCGGCCCGATGGTGCTGGATCAAGAAGTCTTGACCGTGATGGAGCCGTCCTTGATGCCGGCCTCGGCCTTCTTGAGCGCGGCCTGCAGGGTGGCGTTGTTCTTGAAGGCCGGGTTGGAGTCGGCCAGGCCGACGGAGCCGTTGCTCAGGGAGCCGCGGATCTCGCCGGACAGCGGCTTCTTGTCCTTGATGACGGACTTGGCCAGGTCGTACACAGCGCCCTCGACGTTCTTGAGGGCCGAGGTCAGGATGTAGTTCTTGTACTTCGACAGCGCGGCCTGGTTGTACTGGTCGGAGTCGACGCCGATCGCCCACACCTTGTGCGCGGCGGCGGACTTGATGACGCCCTGGCCGGAGAGACCGGCTGCGGCGTAGACCACGTCGGCACCGGCCGCGATCTGGCCATCGGCGGCGGCCTCGCCCTTGTCGGGGCTGGAGAAGCCGCCCTCCTGGGGGGTCTGGGTCAGGTACTGGGCCTTGACCTTGACGTTCTTCTTGGTGGCCTTGACGCCCTGCTCGAAGCCCGCCTCGAACTTGTGGATCAGCGGCACGTCCACGCCGCCGATGAAGCCCACGGTGTTCGACTTGGTGGTCAGCGCGGCGGTGACGCCGGCCAGGTACGAGGACTGCTCCTCGTGGAAGACCATGTCCGCGACGTTGCTCGCCTGGTCCTGGTTGTCGTCGATGATGCCGAAGGTGACCTTCGGGAACTTCGCGGCGGCCTCCTTGACGGCGGGCGCGTAGGCGAAGCCGACGCCGATCACCGGGTTGTAGCCGGACTTGGCGAGCGTCTCCAACCGCTGCACCTTGTCCGCGTCCGACTCGCCGTCCTGCGGCTCGACGTCCCGGCCGCTGACACCGAACTCCTTGTCGGCCTTCTGGAAGCCGGCGTACGCGGCGTCGTTGAAGGACTGGTCGCCCTTGCCGCCGACGTCGTACGCGAGACCGACACCCTTGGACGCGCCGGCCTTGCCGGTGGACGAGCTGGACGAACTGCCGCACGCTGAAACAGTGACGGCGAGGGCTGCGGTTGCAACGCCTGCAACCGCGATACGGGACACCCGGCGCATGGAACTTGACTCCTTCGTGCAAGCGCCCAAACCAGGCGCTGGTTCCGCGGCAGCGTAACGCGCGTAGACCAGACGGAAAACCCCCAATGTCCGGTCCGTTATCTACCTGTGGCCACAGTCACGGCCAAGGTGACGGACAGCAGTGCGCCCCTTGCGGGAGGCAAGGGGCGCACGGACTGCAACGGCGGGCGGGCGGCCGTACGCGTCGGTACGGCCGCTCACCCGGCGACTCATATATGTCGCATTACTTCGTGTTGACGGTGACCTTGCCGTCGATGATGTCCTGCTTGGCCTTGTCGACGGCGGCGACGACCTTGGTCATGGCCTTGTACTTCGGGTTGGAGTCGGCGAAGCCGACGCCGTCGGTCTTGAGGGTGCCCTCGATGACACCGCTCTCCGGCTTGCCCTGGTAGACGGACTTCACGAGGTCGTACACCGCGCCGCCGACGTTCTTCAGGGCGGAGCCCAGGATGTAGTCCTTGTACTTGGCGAGAGCGCTCTGGCCGTACTGGTCGGAGTCGACACCGATCGCCCAGATCTTGGCGGTGGCGGCGGCCTGGATCACACCCTGGCCGGAGAGACCGGCCGCGTGGTAGATGACGTCGGCACCCGCTTCGATCTGCCCCTGTGCCGCGGCCTTGCCCTTGTCGGGGCTGGAGAAGCCGCCCTCCGCGGGCGTCTGGGTCAGGTACTGCGACTCGATCTTGATCTTCGGGTTGACCGACTTGGCACCCTGGTCGAACCCGGCCTCGAAGGTGTGGATCAGCGGAATGTCCACACCGCCGATGAAGCCGATGTGGTCCTTCTTGGTGGCCGAGGCCGCGGCCACACCCGCGAGGTACGACGACTGCTCCGCCGCGAAGACCATGTCGACGACGTTCTTGGCCGTCACTTCGTTGTCGTCGATGATGCCAAAGGTGATCTTGGGGTACTTGGCCGCGATCTCCTTGACCGCCGGCGCGTACACGAAGCCGACACCGATGATCGGGTTGTAGCCGGCCTTGGCCAGCTGGTCGAGCCGCTGCACCTTGTCGGCGTCGGTCTCGTTGTCGGCGGGCTCGACGTCCCGGCCGCCGATGCCGAACTCCTTCTCGGCCTTCTGGAAGCCGGCGTAGGCGGCGTCGTTGAAGGACTGGTCGCCCTTGCCGCCGATGTCGTAGGCGAGGCCGATGCCCTTGCCGTTGTACTTGCCGGACGAGCCGGTGCCGGAGGCACCGCTGTCCTGGCTGGACTTACCGCATCCGGCAGCCGCGAGGGCGATGACGGCGACCGTCACCGCGGCTTGGGAGAACTTCGTCCTCCGAGAGACAGAACGCACAGCACGTACCCCTTCGTCCCCACGGCACCGTCACCGGCCCGCTTCCCCAACCGGCCACCTGCGGTGGCGATTTCGGCGCACAGTAACGCGCGTAGAAGGGAAGGGGAACGGGGTTTCTCCGGGCCGTTATCGAACCGTGCCGACCCCGGGTTACAAGAAGAGACCATCGGTTACGCCGGGGTGACACAAGGGGACGAATGGACCCCTGTCGGGCATCCTCGTCCCCTGCCGTCCGCTGACCGTTTCTCCGGCGTTCTTCCCCGGCCGTCCACTCCGCCGCCCGTGCGGCCGCCCGTGCCGCCGCTAGCGGGTCGCGTCGATGAGGGCGGCGGCGGTGAACAGCTCCACCCCGACCGTGATGGCCCGCTCGTCGGCGTCGAAGTCACCCTGGTGCAGGTCGCGCACGGTCCGCTCGCCCGGCGTCCGCACCCCGAGCCGTGCCAGGGCGCCCGGCACGTGCTCCAGGTACCAGGAGAAGTCCTCGCCGCCGAGGCTCTGCTCGGTGGTCTCGATGGAGTCGGTGCCGCGCCGGGCGGTCATCGCGTCCCGCAGCAGTTCGGTGATCACCGGGTCGTTGACGACCGGCGGCACCCCGCGCACGTAGTTGATCTCGGACTTGGCCCGGTGCAGGGTCGCGATCTCGTCGATCGCCGCGTGCACCACGTCCGGCGCCTGCCGCCAGGCGGCCAGGTCCAGGCACCGCACGGTCCCGGAGAGCTCGGCGTGCTGGGGGATGACGTTGGGCGCGTGCCCGGACTCGATCCGTCCCCAGGTCACGGCGAGCCCGCTGCGGCTGTCCACGCGCCGCGCGATGAGCGCAGGCACGTCGACGGCGACCCGGGCGGCGGCGGTGACCATGTCGGTGGTCAGATGCGGCCGGGCGGTGTGCCCGCCGGGCCCGTCCAGCGCCACCTCGATACGGTCGCAGGCGCTGGTGATGGCCCCGGTCCTGAGCCCGATCCGCCCCGCGTCCACCCGCGGGTCGCAGTGCACGGCGATGATCCGCCCCACCCCGTCCAGCACCCCGGACGCGATGGCGTCGGCGGCACCGCCGGGCAGCACCTCCTCGGCGGGCTGGAAGAGCAGCCGTACGGGCCGCGGCAGCAGCCCCCGCTCGTGGAGCTCGGCGAGGACGAGCCCGGCGCCCAGCACCACGGCGGTGTGCACGTCGTGCCCGCACGCGTGCGCCCGGTCCGGCACGGTGGACCGGTAGGCGCACTCGGTCTTCATGTCCGGGATGGGCAGGGCGTCGATGTCGGCGCGCAGGGCGAGCACGGGCAGCCCGTCGGTCTCGGGCCCGATGTCACAGCTGAGCCCGGTTCCCATGGAGAGCACCCGCGGCCTCAGACCGGCCTTCTCCAGCCGTTCCTTGATCGCGGCCGTGGTGCGGAACTCCTGGTTGCCCAGCTCGGGGTGCATGTGCAGGTCGCGCCGGAAGGCTACGAGTTCGGCGTGCAGCTCCTCGCTGAGCACACCGGGGAGCACATCCCCTGGGAGGTCGGCCTCGGACTCTAGGGACATCAATTGGTTCACCCTCTGAAGGGTAGGACGCCCGGGGGGTCAACTGCCCCGAGATCAACAAAAGTTCAGCCCGTTAGGGGAAGAAAATCTGACCGCGATGGCATGACCTCGGACGTGGCTGGGTAAAACCTATGTTTCCTCTTCCACGCATACCACGCCGCGCGGCAATCACGCCGTTTCTGTCCACGTACCGAAACGGAACCGGGCCGGAACGGCGACTTCGACACGCGCGGCACGCCCGCCCGGTAGCGTGCGCGACCGTGACGGACCCGGAGACGACCGACTTCATAGAAACCACCCGTACGTCCTACGACGCGATCGCCGAGGACTACTCCGCCGCCTATGCCGGCCCCCCGGACCAACCGGTGGACATGTCCCTGATCGGCGCCTTCGCCCAACTGGTGAAGGCGAACGGCACCGCCCCCGTGGCCGACCTGGGCAGCGGCCCCGGCCACGTCACCGCCCACCTGAACGAGCTGGGGGTCCCGGCCTTCGGCATCGACCTCTCCCCCGCCATGGTCGCCCTGGCCCGCGAGGCCCACCCCGGCGTGCGGTTCCACCGGGGCTCGATGACGTCCCTGGACCTGCCCGACGCGACCCTGGGCGGCATCCTCGCCCTCTACTCGATCATCCACGTCCCCGACGCCCACCTGCCGGCGACCTTCGCCGGCTTCCACCGCGTCCTGGTCCCCGGCGGCCACGTCCTGCTGGCCTTCCAGAAGGGCGAACAGCCCGGCCTCCACCTCACCGAACGCTTCGGCCACGAGATCGACCTCCACTACTACTGGCGCCCGGCGTACGCGGTGGGCGACATGCTCGCCAAGGCGGGCCTGGAGGTGGCGGCCACCCTGATCCGCGAGCCGCTCGGCCAGGAGAAGTGGCCCCGGGCGTTCGTACTGGCCCGCAAGCCCTGACCGTACGGGGAGTGCTCGGCCGGAGACATCAGAGCTGAGCCACCTGAGTACGGTGCACACACTCGGTGACGACGTCCCGCAGGCTGCCGGTGTCGGCCAGCAGTCGCCGCTGCTCGTCGGCGCCGTTGCCGTCCCGCAGCAGCCGTTGAACGGCCTCCTCCACCATCGCCAGGTCGCCGCTGTCCGCGAGGGCGTCCCGGGTGTGCGCCAGCAGGGCGTCCAGGACCGCCTCCGCCGGCCGGGGCCGCAGGGTGAGGGGATCGAGCAGTTTCCCGCCCAGCCCCGAGCGGGCGGCGCGCCACCCGGCCATCCGCGCCAGTCCCACGCCGTGGTCCACGGGCTCCTGCCCAGCCCGCCACTCCCGCCCGGCGGTCTCCACCAGGGCACGGGCCAGCGCGGCCACGAGCACGGCGGTCCCGGCGCGCAGGCACACGTCGGCGACCCGGATCTCCACGGTCGGATAGCGCTGGGCGAGCCGGGCGTCGAAGTAGACCATCCCCTCGTCCAGGATGACGCCGGTGGCCACCATGTCCGCGACCAGCCGGTGGTAGCGCTCCGCGGACCGGAACAGCTCGGCCGGCCCGGCGGACGGCCAGCGCGCCCACACCCGGCTGCGATAACTGGCGTACCCGGAGTCCCGGCCCTGCCAGAAGGGGGAATTGGCGCTGACGGCGACGAGCGCGGGCAGCCAGGGCCGCACCCGGTCCAGAACCCCGACCCCCTCCTCGTCCGACTCCACGGAAACATGCACATGACACCCGCAGACCAGTTGCTCCCGGGTGGCGATCCCGTACTGCTCGGCCATCCACTGGTAGCGCCGGTTGACGCTGACGGAGGGGCTGACCGGCAGCGGCGAGCTGGCCAGCGCGGTAACGGCGCACCCCATCTCCCCGGCGAGCCGCGCGGCCTCCTTACGGCACCGCACGATCTCCTCTCCCAGGTCCGTCATCTCCGACTGCGGCTGGGTGGCGAACTCCAGCATCTGCCCGTAGAGCTCCTTCTCGAACACCTCCTGCCCCGGATCCGCCAACGCGGCCCGGGCCAGCACCGCGGCCGCCGACGCCTTCGGCTCCCCCGTCTCCGGGTCCACGAGCAGAAGCTCCTCCTCCACTCCGACGGTACGCACCCGGGCCACCCTCCATCCGTGCCGCCACCGAACGCGGCAGCCTCTGCACCCCCGACTTCCCACGCCGGCCGGGTGGACACCTGCCGGCGGCGGGCGGCTGGACGCTCACTCCGCCGCGAACAGCTCCGCGGCGTCCGTGGCGTGCATGGCGCGCCGAGCCCAGGCCTCAAGCCGGTCCAGCTCGGTGCAGGCGTGCACCTGCTCGCGCCGCCGCGCACGTCGACCTGACGCCCGAGGACCTCGCCCGCATCCAGGAGATCCTGCCGCACGGGGCGGCCGGATCCCGCTACCCGGCCGCGGTCATGCGGGCCTGGCGGTGACCGCGCCGATCCCTCCGACGGGCCCTGCGGGCCGGCCGGCACCGCCGCGGGCGGGCGTCATGGGGAGCGGGGCCACGCCCGTGGCAAGGGGTGATCACCGTGGCGTGAGCACGCCGCCGGCTACGCCGGGCTCGCCACCGCCGTCAGCCGGTGCACGTCCTTCGCCGTGCCGGTGACCCCGGAGAGGAACCCCTGGGCGCGCGGCGACGCGTTCTCCGTCAGCCAGGCCGGGTCGATGTCGCAGACGGCCACCCGGACGCCCGTGCCGACCAGGGCCAGGGGGAGGGTGTGTACGACCGTCGAGGGAAAGCTCAGGATCGTACGGCCGATCGGGCCGCGGCGGGCGATCAGTTCCAGGGGGAGGTCCGGGCGGACTATCTCCAGCCCCGTCTCGCCCGCGAGGCGGTGGAGTTTCTCCGTGCTCTCCCGGCGGTGGGCGAAGTAGCGGGTCGCACCGTGTGCCTTCGCCAGGGTCTGGACGGCCTCCAGATAGCGGTCGCCGTCCACGACGCCGGTCTCCACCAGGGAGGTGCCGACCATGTCGGCGCCCTTGGTGATGCGCGGCGGGCCGAAGCGGGCTCTGGTCCAGCCGAAGTCGTTGGCGGTGACCGTCACGCCCGCCGGGGTCTCCGTCACCGGCATGGAGGAGAAGACCTCCACCCGGCGGCGGTCGCTGGGCGTGAGGCGGCGGCGCGCGGAGGAGGAGACGGGGGCGAAGAGCAGGTCCCGGGCGCCCGGGCGGCCGCCCTTGCGGTGCCAGCGGACCAGGCGTTCGCCGCGCGCCAGTTGGGCCACGAACTCCATCGTCGCCGTGCCGTCGTCGACGACGACCAGGTCACGGGCACGGGTGATGGTCAGGAGCAGCTGCACGTAGCGGGAGAAGGGATCGCCCATCACGATGCGGTCGGCCCGGCGGAGCGAGCCCGCCAGGCCGCCGATCGTCTGGAAGGGGGCGGTGGTGCCGCCCCGGGCTTCCTCCCAGCGGACCCGGTATCCCTCGTCACGGGCCAGGTCCGCCATACGGCGCAGCTGGCCCCGGGTCATGGGGTCCGTCGGGGACAGGACGACGATCGTGAGTTCCGCGCCGGGTGCCGCCGCCGATATGGCGACCGATGCGCGGCGGCCCTGCGAGGGCACCGTCGGCACCGCCCCGCGCAGGGCGTGGACATGCGCCCACTCCAGCACGTTCAGCAGCTGCACCGGACTCTCGACGAACGCGAGTGTGTGGGGGCCGGGGTTCCCGGCGCGGGGGCTCATCGACGTACGACCGTCCCGTCGTCGTAACACAACAGACGTAACTTCAGGATCTCAGCGGTGTCAGACCTGGACCGGCTCGCCGGCCGCCGCGGCGATCTCCGCCTCGGCGACGACACCGGTGACACGGCGCAGCTTCTTCATCGGGCCGAGCTCGGAGTCGTAGACCTTCTTGACGCCGTCACCGAGGGAGGCCGAGATGGTGCGGATGTCGCGGACCAGGCGGGTGAGGCCCTGCGGCTCGACGGAGGCGGCCTGGTCGGAGCCCCACATGGCGCGGTCCAGGGTGATGTGGCGCTCGACGAAGGTGGCGCCCAGGGCGACCGCGGCGAGGGTGGTCTGCAGGCCCGTCTCGTGGCCGGAGTAGCCGATCGGGACGTTCGGGTACTCCTTCTCCAGCGTGTTGATCACGCGGAGGTTGAGCTCCTCGGCCTTCGCCGGGTAGGTGGAGGTGGCGTGGCAGAGCAGGATGTTGTCCGAGCCGAGGACCTCGACCGCGTGGCGGATCTGCTTCGGGGTGGACATGCCGGTGGAGAGGATGACCGAGCGGCCGGTGGCGCGCAGCGCCTTCAGCAGCTCGTCGTCCGTCAGGGACGCGGAGGCGACCTTGTGGGCCGGGACGTCGAACTTCTCCAGGAAGGCGACGGCCTCGGTGTCCCACGGGGAGGCGAACCAGGCGATGTTCTTGCTCTTGCAGTACTCGTCGATCTGGCGGTACTCGTCCTCACCGAACTCCACGCGGTGGCGGTAGTCGATGTAGGTCATGCGACCCCAGGGGGTGTCACGCTCGATGTCCCACTGGTCGCGCGGGGTGCAGATCTCCGGGGTGCGCTTCTGGAACTTGACGGCGTCACAGCCGGCCTCGGCGGCGACGTCGATCAGCTTGAAGGCGTTCTCCAGCTCACCGTTGTGGTTGATGCCGATCTCGCCGCAGATGTAGACGGGCTGACCGGGGCCGACCTCACGGGTACCGAACGTGCGCAGACGGGAGTTGCTCATGACTGTGGGGTGTCCTTACTTCGGGAGGGAATCGAGAGAGGGGCCGAGGATCCAGCTGGCGATCTCTCGGATCGCGCCGTCGCCACCCGGGACGGTGGTGACCGCGCGTGCGGCGCCGCGTACGACGTCGTGGGCGCTCGCGACCGCCACGGGCCAGCCCACGAGGGCGAAGCACGGGAGGTCATTGACGTCGTTTCCGACGTAGAGCACGCGCTCGGGAGCGATGCCCTGCTCCTCGCACCACTGCTTGAGTGCGAGGTCCTTGCGGTCGATGCCGTGCAGGACCGGGATCTGTAGCTTCCGGGCCCGGGCGGCGACGACCGGGTTCTGCTCCGTGGAGAGGATCAGCATCTTCAGCCCGCTCTTTCGCAGGGCGGCGATGCCGAGTCCGTCGCCGCGGTGCACGGAGACGAACTCCTTTCCATCGGCGTCGATCAGCACCCGGTCGTCGGTCTGGGTGCCGTCGAAGTCCAGTACGACCGCGTCGATGTCGTCGGCGGTCGGCAGCGAACCGGGGCGGTCCGCGTCGAAGAGGGTGGCCAGCGCGCGGGCGCGGGCCAGGTCGTGCGGGTCGTCGATCTCCAGGACGCGGGCCGGGTCGGTGCGCACCAGCTCGGTGTGGCCGAAGAAGCGGTGCCGGTGCTCGCGGAAGCCGGCGGCGCGCATCGCGTAGGCGGCGCCGGTCTCCAGGAAGTCCTGCGGGCGGTCCTGGCGGCGGGGGCGGAAGGACTTGTCGTGGTTGACGCCGAAGCCGCCGCTCGCCGAGGCCGCGTCGGTGCCGACCGGCACCGGGGCGTCCACGTCGTCGCGCCAGACGAAGCCGTGGAAGGGCGCCACGGTCAGGGCCGTGTCGGCGCCGTTCTCGACGATCGCGCCGGCCACCCCGTCGATGTCCTCGCGGATGATGAACGGGCTGGTGCACTGCACGAGCAGGACCACGTCCACCGGGGCGCCGTGCAGCGCCTCGTGGGCGTCCATGGCGTGCAGGACGGCGGCCTCGGAGGTGGCGGTGTCACCGGCGATGGCGGCGGGACGCAGTACCACCTCGGCGCCGGCGGACCGGGCGGCCGCGGCGATCGCCTGGTCGTCGGTCGAGACGACGACGTCGGTCACCAGCCGGGAGGCCCGGCACTCGCGGACGGCGCGGGCGACCAGCGGGACGCCGCCGACCGGGAGGAGGTTCTTCGCGGGCACGCCCTTGGAGCCGCCGCGCGCGGGGATCACGGCGAGTACCCGGGGTACGACGGCCGTTTCGGGGTGGGACATCGGCTCTGTTCCTTCGGATGCGTGGAGCTGGGCTCCTTGGCGCGGGATCCGGTCGCTCACAGCTCTCCCATTCGTCGGATCACGGGGGCCACCCGCTGGACGCCGTGGCGGTAGGCGCCGCGTGCGGCCCGGCGCACGATCTGGCGGACGGGGCCCGGTGCCTTGTCGGCGGCGGGCGCGCCGGGCAGCGGTACGCCGTCGGGGCCGAGGTGGTGGCGGGCCAGGATGCCGGGCAGGTAACCGGGTGCGGTCTCGGGTGTGTAGTACGGGTTCAGGGGCGGCAGGCCGCCGGGCCGGGCGAGCAGCTTGGCGATCCGCTCGCGGCCGGCGTCGAACGCGGTGGCGTAGGAGCCGTCGGCGGCGACGCCCTGCCGTGAGACCCACTCGGCGTCGGGCACCGGGCGGTGTCCGGCGTCGAGCTGGTCCCAGGAGGCGAGGCAGCCGGAGCCGACGAAGTGGTGGTTGCCGAACGTCTCGCGGACCCCGAGGTCGGTGAGGACCACGGTGGGGATCCGCCGGTGCAGGGCTTCCAGAGCGGCCGTCGAGCTGACGGTGACCAGGAGGTCCGTGCGGTCGAGTACCTCGCCCATGTGCCCGTACACCAGACGGAAGTTGGCGGGCACGTCCTTGCCCTGGACCAGCTTCTGGTACGGCAGTTCCTCGATGTGGGTGGTGTGCTCGCCGGGCTTGGAGCGCAGCTTGAGCAGCACCTCCCGCTCGGGGTGCTGACGGGCGTGCCGGATGAGGCGGTTGAGCAGGTACGTACGGTCCTTGCGGCTCTCGGGGACCGAGGGCTGGGCCGCGAACACCACGGTGTAGGGCTCGTGTTCGCCTTCGTAGGGCTCTCCGCCGAGGAACGGCAGCGCGACCTCGGTCACCGCGGAGGAGTCCGCGCCGACCCCGTCGTACACGGCCCGGAATCGGTCCGCGTCCTGGCGGGAGTTGGCGAGGACGAGGTCCGCTCCGTGCCGCAGCAGCAGACCGTCGGCGAGCTTCTCGTAGACGACGCCGACATAGCCGGTGACGACGACGGGCCGCTTCTCGCGGCCGGCGAAGACGCTGCGCAGCCCGTGCAGCATCGCCTGCACCCCGCCGCCGACGAGGGAGAGGACGAGGATGTCGTACGACGCCGTGCCCTCGGGGTCGGCTTCCGTGCCCGCGGGCCCGGCCTCCATGGCACGCAGGAACTCGACGGCCGTCACCTCGCGGAGCGAGTCCGCGTGGACGCCGACTTCCTGGAGCTGGCGGGCGGTGGGGGTGGCACGGCCGCGCAGGAGGTAGCCGTCGAGCCGGACGTCCGAGTTGTCGCTTTCGTTGGGGATCAGGCGCTTCGCGGTGAGCGCCCCCCACTTCCACCGAGTATCGGAATCCGCCAGGACGGCCACCCGCAGGGACTTCGTTGCACTTGCTGGCACATCCAAGACGCTAGGAAGCGATTCCGAGGATCTCCCGAACCCGAATCCAACAAAGGGTTAACAACACATCGCCGAATGGCGAATCAGCCCGGGATAAGCCTTGAAAAAGCCCCGATTCATAGCTTCGACACATGTCGTTCACCTGGTGTCAAGACAACGGTCAGGACGGATGACGGGCGCCCCTCTAACGTCCCCCACGTGGTCAAGCTCTCCGTCATCGTGCCGTTCTACAACGTGCAGCAATACGCGCCCGACACCCTGAGGAGCCTGCGCGCGAACGCGCGTGAGGACTTCGAATTCATTCTCGTCGACGACTGCTCGACCGACGGGACACCAGAGATTCTCGCGCGAGCCGAGCGCGAGCTGCCAGGCGCGGTCCATGTCAGACACGAGCTGAACGGAGGGCTGGCCACCGCGCGCAACACCGGCATCGACAAAGCACGCGGCGAGTACGTCACCTTCCTGGACGGCGACGACTGGCTCGCGCCCGGCTACTACCCGGACCTGGTGACCGCGATCGAGTCGCTGGGCTGCGACTTCGTCCGTACCGACCATGTGCAGTGCACCGCGCGCGCACGGGTCGTGCACCGGGTGCCGGTCGGCCGCCGCAACACCGTCATGAACCCGCGGGAGGCGATCCTGCCGACCGACCGGACCACCTCCGTCGACTACGCGTACGCGTGGGCGGGGGTCTACCACCGCCGTCTGGTGGACAAGGGGGTCGTCCACTTCACGGACGGCCTGCGCACGGCCGAGGACCGGCCGTGGATCTGGAAACTGCACCGGGAGGCCGAGTCCTTCGCGGCGGTGAACCTGCTCGGCGTCTTCTACCGGCGTGGCGTAGCCTCGTCACTCACGCAGATCGGAGATGTCCGTCAGCTCGATTTCATTCGCGCGTTCGACCAGGTGATCGAGGAAACCGCACAGGACGCGGACGCGAAGGAACTCCTGCCGAAGGCCGTCCGTACCTACTGCGCCATCATTTCCCATCACCTGGGATCCATCGAAAGGTTCGAGCCCGCGGTGGCGAAAAAGCTGAAATCCATGAGCGCCGCCGCACTGCGGCGCATGCCGCAGGACGTGCTGGACGAGGCCCTGGACTCCATGGACCTCCAGCGCGCCACCAAGCTGCGCCGGCTGCGCCGCCGTCCCGCTCCCGCGGGGGCCGCCGCGTGACGACCCAGATCTTCCAGGCGTCCACCCTCTACGGCACGGCCACCCTCGCCGCCGCCCTGGACTCCGGCGTCTTCCGCCCGGCCGACCGGCGCATCCTGCTGGTCTGCAACAACGCGGCCACCCCGGAGACCACTCCGGGCCTGGACGTGGCGCCGGGCTTCGAGCGGCTGCGGGACCGCTTCGACGACGTGATCTCGTACAACGAGACGATCTTCCCGTTCCACCCCGGTGGCTGGGCCCCGCGCCCCGAGGACCTCCCCCTGTGGGAACGCTTCCTGCGCCACGAGTGGCGGCTCGGCGACGACGACGTGGAACTCGCCGTCGAGTCCATCCAGGTCAACCCCTCGCTGAGCCTCACCCAGATGTTCACCGGCGCCCCGGTCACCGTCTACGCCGACGGCCTGATGAGCTACGGCCCGACCCGCAACAAGATCGACCCGTTGGTCGGCACCCGGGTGGACCGGGTCCTCCACCTCGACCTGGTGCCGGGTCTGAAGCCGATGCTGCTCACCGAGTTCGGTGTCCCCGGCGAGGTCGTGCCGACCCCGGCCTTCACCAAGGTGCTGGCCGAACTGGCCCCCAGCGGGGACGAGTTGCCGCAGATCGAGGAACCGGCCCTGCTGCTCGGCCAGTACCTCTCCGCGCTCGGCATCCTCTCCCCCGAGCAGGAGGAGAACCTGCACGTCCGGATGTTGAAGGGCGCCGTCGAACTCGGCCACACCAAGGTCGTGTTCAAGCCGCACCCCTCCGCCCCGGCCCGCTTCGTGCACACCCTGGAGCAGGAGGCCGAGAGGCTCGAGGTCGACCTCACCGTCCTGGACACCACGGTCCTCGCCGAGGTGCTGTACCAGAAGATGCGCCCCGCGCTGGTCGTCGGCTGCTTCTCCACCGCGCTGCTCACCGCGTCCGCGCTGTACGGCCTGCCGACCGCCCGGATCGGCACCGACACGCTCCTCGACAAGCTCACCCCGTACGAGAACAGCAACCGCGTGCCGGTCACCGTCGTCGACGCGCTGCTGCCCTCGCTCACCGACCGCAAGGCCGTCGAGGAGCAGCGCGCGCTGCTGACCGTCGGGGAACTCACCGAGTTGCTCCGCGCGGTGGGCTTCGCGATGCAGCCGAAGATCCACCCGCAGCTGCGCCAGGAGACCGAGCGCTATCTCACCAAGCACCTCAACGACACGACCATCCGCTACTTCAAGCGCAAGCGCCTGACCTCGCTCGCGCTGCCCGGCGGGCTTCCGGCCCAGCTGGGCTTCCTGCCGCGCAACGCGACCGTCCGTCGGATGGCCCGCAAGGCGCGCAACCTGCGGCGGGTCGTGCGCCGCTAGGCGCTCCGCCAAGCGCTCCGCTGGAAGCGCCGCGTCATGTCGTCGGTCGGCTGCCGCGCCGTTGTGGCTGGTCGCGCTCACGCGGCGGAGCCGCACATCCAATACAGCCCCGCGCCCCTTACGGGGCGCTGCCCATGGGGCGGGTCCGGATCCGGACCCGCCCCTTCGGCGTTATCGGCCGAGGATCTTCTTGATCGTGGCGCGGTTCTCCTCGGTGACCTTCCACAGCTGCTGCTGCCGGTCGTGCACGTCGGCGACGGTACGGCTGTGGTTGTCGAGGATGCCGATCGCGCGCTCGGTGAGGATGTCGCCGAGGTTGCGCTCGTGCACCGAGACGCCCCACTCGGGCCGCTCGATGTCGTTCAGGAAGTACGCCATCTTCGGGTGCGAGATGAGCGAGATGATGGGCGTGCCGACCCCGAACGGGATCATGCCGGCGTGCCCGCGCATGCCGATGACCAGGCGGGTCTTGGCGTACGTCTCACGGATCTCGTCGTTGGAGAAGTCGTACATCGGGATCACCGGCAGCGAGATGCCGTGCTCGCGGCGCAGGTCGAAGGCGATCTTCTCGTCGTCCAGCGAGTGCGCGACACACTTGACCTCGGTGTGCGCGCCGATCTTGCGCACGGCCTTGGCCATCTCGGCGAGGAAGTGCGCGTAGTCGTGGCCGAAGCGCAGCCCCGCGCGGTCGTAGGCCGCGTTGAGCATGACCGTGTCCTCGCGGTACGCCGGGTCGGTCCAGCCGGTCACCAGCTGGCGCATGACCGTGGTCGGGCAGGGCTGGAAGACGACCTTGTCCTGGAGCTCCGGCGGGAGCATGCCGCGGACCTTGGCGATGGAGCCGTGGTTGCGCAGGCCGAAGAAGGACGACTTCTCGACCAGCAGCCGCAGGCTCTCGTTGAACCGGGTGGCGCGGTAGGACTGGCCGTCGAAGGCGTTGAAGCCGACCGCGTAGATCATGATCGGGACGTCGATGGCGCGCAGGTGCTCGTCCGGGACGTTCCACTGCCAGGCACTGTTGCCGTTGGGCATGGTGTCCGGGATGAACAGACCGCCGCCGCCGATGACCAGACCCCGGCGGGCGTTGACCCGCTCCAGGGCGGCCTGGTCGAAGTAGCGGTGGGCGTGCACCGAGTGCCAGCGCCGGGAGGAGGTGTCCGGGCCGAAGCCGAGCCGGACGGTCTCCGGGAGCAGCTTGTCGCCCGCGTTGCCCTGCCGGTCCATGTAGAACGCGACGTGCGCCAGCTGGTCCTCGGCGCTGCCCTGCTCCTGGGAGGGGACGGCGGCCGCGCGCTGCGCCCACAGGCGGCTGGGGCGGTGCGTGGGGTCGACGGTGAGGCCGGCGGTGGCGTAGCGGAGGGCCTCGGTGTTGTCGCCGTGCACCCAGGCCATCTGGGCGAGCCGGGAGAAGGCGGTCGCGGCCCGGTTGGGGGCGGCGCTGGCGAGCAGCAGCTGGGTCTTGGCCTCGTCGTAGCGGGAGACGCTCATCAGGGCGTGGCCGAGCACCTCGTGCGGCCAGGCCTCGTCCAGCGGGATACGGACGCTGCTGAGCACGTCGACGGCGTCCTGGTAGTCGCCGGCCGCGATGTGCGCGGCGGCCACCTTGCGGGCGATCTCCACGTCCCCGGTGCGCTTGACGTGCGGGGTGCCGAAGTGGACGACCAGGTCGTGGTGGAGGCCGCCGGAGGAGGCGAAGTAGGCCGCGTGGAAGTCGGCGTCGTTCATCTCGAACTCGCGCCAGCGGTCCTCGGCCTGCGCGTAGCCGGACTCGCCGCCCTGCCAGGGCTTGTGCCGCCCGGTGAAGTGCAGGATCTTCGTCTCCTCCGGGACCGGGAGGTCGCCGGAGAGCCGCCGCTTGACGAAGTTGTACTTGGCGTCGAGGCGGACGAAGTCGCCGTCCAGGACGGCGTTCAGGATGCCCTGGTCGTGCTTGTCCAGCTCGTACTCGCCGCTGCGGCCGATCTTGTCGATCTTCGCGCAGAACTCGTCGGACAGGTACT
Organism: Streptomyces sp. NPDC026538; assembly: GCF_055567535.1. Lineage (NCBI taxonomy): Bacteria > Bacillati > Actinomycetota > Actinomycetes > Kitasatosporales > Streptomycetaceae > Streptomyces > Streptomyces sp. NPDC026538. Next base: position 218,230 of record NZ_JBVHQG010000005.1, on the reverse strand, counting down.
CCTTCTGGATCACCAGAAGACCGGAGTTCAGCTTGTGCTGCCCGTAGAAGAACTGCGGCACGGCCGCGAGGCCCTCGCGCAGCTCCAGGAGCTCGCCGAGACCACCGAGGACGACCATGTCGGTGTCCAGGGTGATGATCGTGTCGTAGTCGCGCAGCCGGAAGATGTCGAGGATGAAGTACGCCTTGCGGACCAGGTAGTTGTCCTGGTCGCCCTTGACGTACGAGTCGTAGTGCGTGTCGTTGACCCGCTGCAGCACGATCCGCGGGTGCAGGGCGCGGATCTTCGCGATGGAGGCCGGGCGCAGGTCGTCGTAGAGCACGACGAAGTCCTCGCAGACGCCCGGGTTGGACAGGGCGAGGCTGCGCAGCAGGACGAGGAAGCCGGGGAGGTAGTTCTCGTCCACGTAGGACGCGAACGCGATCCGGCGCTTCTTGGTGAGGGCGCTCGCGTCGGTGTTCGGTATCGCCGGGGTGAAGGTGGTCGTCATCGCAGGGAGATCCTCATGTCGCTCACGCTCTGGGCCCGCTGCATGACCCAATCCTTCTCGCTGGTGTATTCGTGCACGGAGGTGATGGCCAGCTTCATGGCCTCCTGCACGCGGTAGGCGCCGCTCTCGTAGAAGTCGAACCCGATCAGGTCCAGGGTCGGGCTGACGTCCAGGAAGTCCAGCAGCCAGAGCATGTTGAAGCCGGAGGTCGGGATACCCGACCAGGCGTCGGCGCCGATCTGCCCGATGTTGCGCATCGGCCAGCGCAGCGACTCGTCGCCGAGGTACTTCTGGGCGCCGGGCACCAGCTTGTTGCGCAGCGAGTGCTTCCAGTCGCCGGAGACGCCGCCGAAGATCAGCCGGGTGGTCACCGGCTTCTCCCAGTTGAAGGCGTGCTTGTGGATGCTGACGTGGATGTCGGTGCGCTCACCGGTGTGCTTCGGGTCGATCTTGTACGAGTTGAAGCGCACGACCAGGTCGTAGTCGTCGATCTCCTTGCCCATGCCGCTGGCACCCACCCGGCCCGAGTTGGCGATCAGGCAGATCGACTTGCCGGCGATCTGGTTGCGGAACTCCCCGAGGGTGATCCACTGCACGCCGTCGAAGGTCGGGTTGCCGACCGGGCCGCGCATCCGGATCCGGCGCTGCTCGGCGTAGAGCGCGACCGCGTCGGTGAGACCGGCGTCACCGCCCTCGGCGAGGCGCAGGTCGAGGTACTGGCTGAGCAGTTCCTGCCGGTCGTTCACCGGCGCCTCGTCCGCGGCCAGGGCGAGCAGGGCGCCCACCAGCCGGGGCTCGGCGGCCTTCCAGTCACCGATGGCCTGCAGGGCGAGGCCCTCGGCCCAGGTGGCCGTGGAGGGCTCGCGGACGTGATCCGTGGCGGCGGGGACCTGGTGCTTGAGGAGGTCCAGGAGTTCGCGTTCGCGTTCGGCGGCGCGGCGCAGGCCGGAGATCCGGTTGGCGACGCCGAAGCCGTCCTCCTTGGTGAGTTCGAGGTAGCGCTCGTAGGCCTCGACGGCCTCGCTCTCCTCGCCGAGTCCCTCCAGGATGCGGGCGCGCAGCCGCCAGCCGGCGCGGGAGTTCTTGCGCTGGGCGAGCACGGTGTCGCTGATCACCAGGGCGAGGTTCAGCTCGTCGTTGTAGCCGCACTCCAGGGCCTTGTTGGCGACCGCGAGCAGGGCGTCCAGAAGGTCGTTGTTGATGCCGCCGGAGGGGCTCGCCGCGCCCTTGACGGCGCGCTTGAGAAGCGCCGTCGCGCCGCCGGCCGGGGCCGGCGCGGGCATGCTGGTGCCTTCCGTGGCGACGACCACCAGCAGTTTGCGCAACTGCTCCGCCAGCTCCGCGCGACGGCGGTCGAGGCTGCCGACCACTTTGCCGCTGTGCACAGCGCAGGCGTGCAGGCAGTCGTCCAGCTCCCCTCCGCGCGCAGGTGCCCGCCTGTTCTGGACCCTCGTCATAGCTCTCCTGATTTTGCCAAGCAAAGCTTGTGCAACTGCTGTGTGTGGTGGGGTGCCCCGCACAGGGGGGATGGATGGAGAAACTAGGAAGCCAAAACGACCATATGGTTAACGAATCCCGACGGGTGAGAGAATGGTTAGCAGGTTCACCGCGCACTTCCTATGGTTCCCCCAGGTGACGGTATGGGACTTCCACGTCCCGGGGACTCTGTGAACAGATCGGATGATTAACCGCCCGGGACCGGGTAGGCGTCTCGGACCATGTCTCTCGCCACCCCGACAAAGGCGCTCCCGCCTGCGAAGATTGCCGTCGCGCCGGCCCCACCCGGACGACCGCGCCCCCGACTCCTGGCCCTCGACGGACTACGGCTCCTGGCCGCGCTGATGGTCTGCCTCTACCACTACACAGGGCGCGGCGGAGTGGTCTCCGCGTCCTGGCACCAGAACCCCGCCCACGTCTTCCCGACCCTGTCCCGGGCGGCCGTCTACGGCTGTCTCGGCGTCGAGTTCTTCTTCGTCATCAGCGGCTTCGTGATCTGCATGAGCAGTTGGGGCCGCTCCCTCGGCGACTTCTTCCGCTCCCGCGTCGCCCGCCTCTACCCCGCCTACTGGGTCGCTCTGGTGCTGATCACCGGCGCGTCCCTGGTCCTGCCGGCCGTGGTCCACGCCGTCCGGCTCGACGAGTTCCTGGTCAACCTGACCATGCTGCAACAGCCGATGGGCGCGCCCCGCGTCCTCGGCGTCTGCTGGACGCTCTGGGTGGAGGTGCGTTTCTACGCGCTGTTCGCGCTGCTCGTCGTGCTGCCCGGCGTCACCTACCGCAGGGTGGTGCTGTTCTGCTCGGTGTGGACCCTGGCCGCCGTGCTCAGCACCTCGGCCGGCGGCCCCTGGACCGACCTGGTCGTCATTCCGCAGTACGCCCCGTACTTCATCGCGGGCCTGGCCCTCTACCTGGTCCACCGCTTCGGCGGCGGGGTGCTGCCCTGGGGCATCGTGGCGCTCTCCTGGATCCTCGGACTGCGCATGGCCACGGAGGGGCTGTGGCACGCCGGCTCGCCCCGGAACCCGTACGTGGTGATGCTCGTCGTCACGCTGGCCTATGCGGCGGTGGCGGCGGTGGCGGCGGGCTGGACGCGCTGGGCGGCCTGGCCCTGGCTGACCACGGCGGGGGCGCTGACGTACCCGTTCTACCTGGTGCACGAGCACCTGGGCTGGTTCGTGATCCGGGTGCTGCACCGGGGCTGGGGGCTGCCGCCGTGGCCCACGCTGGCGGTGACGGTGCTCGGCATGCTGGGCCTGGCCTGGCTGATCCACCGCTATGTGGAGCGGCCGTTCGGGCCGCGGCTGAAAACGGCGCTGAAGGGCGATTCCGGCACCCGGAATCCGGTCTAGCCGGCCAGCTCGGTATCGCCGCAGGCGGCGAATTCGGCGCCTTGCCGACGAGTTGCGGCTCGTCGGCGAGGCGCCGTGCCGGAAAATGATTTGACTTGGCGTCACCCATGCCTTCCTACGCCTTCTCGGCCACGCCGAATGCCTCCTTTGCCCGGCATTTCGGGACTCGGTGAACAAACAGGTCGGCGCTGCTCACAGACGTGCGCCCGCCCCGGTCCATCGCTCTTTCTTCGCATTGGTCCGCAATGCGCTCCGCGAGCCGGGCACGACGGGCGAATTCGAGCTTAATTCCAATGCCTCTTTCCGTACCTGGAGGCCCTTCGTCCCATTGACGCGAGCGGCCAATAACCATGCTTGTGAGATCGACTCGCGCACTCCTAGCGTGAGCCCGGAACAAGCCCGGCAAGATCGAACCGAACAGAGGAGAGCTCGTGAAGTCTCGTTTCCGCCTGTCGGCCGCTGCCGCTGTGGTGTCCCTGGCGGCGTTCGGCGCGGTGGGGGTCTCCACCTCGCCCGCGTCCGCCGCGACCGCCACCTGTTTCGGGTACACCGGAAACCTCAACGAATACGGCGCGGACTTCGTGGACTGGCAGTACGGGCCGGACGAATGCTTCGGCGTGGCCCCGTCCGGAACCATCTGGCACACCTGGTCGGGCGCGGGCGGCTGGAAGGAAATGCCGGGCGACGGAAAGGCCCTGGCCACCGTCGGCTACTTCGAGTCCTCCGCCGGGAAGGCCATCAAGGTCGTGACGGCGGCCGGCAACTACTACTGCAACTACGACGACTACGCGACCAATACGTGGGGCGGCTGGTACCGGACGAACACCGACCACTGCTGAACCAGCAAAAAACCCGTTCCCGGGCGGTTGCGCAACCGCCCGGGAACGGGTTTTTTTCCGACTGAGACCGTGTACCACGGAGCCGAGTTCCTGTCATTTTCTTTTTTCACGGTGCCGCGGACGACACGGATTTCCTCGTCACACGCCGTACCGAGCACCGACACCCGCGATGATGATCTCCAGGCCGGTGTCGAACTGACTGTCGTAGTCGGTGAAGATCTCCCGGCCCGCCGCCGCCGACAGCGGGAAGTCGGCCAGCAGGCGAGCCCGTTCCTCCATGTCGTAGCCCTCCCGGCGTTCGCCGGGGAGGGGTTGGACGCCCTGTTCCTCCGTGACGAAGCCGATGGTGTAGGCGTTGACCATCGCGCCGATCACGGCCGCCTGGGCGAGGGTGAAGCCGGCCTCCGTCATGACGCGCAGGTACGCCTCCTGTTCGCCGGCGTGGTCGATGCCCGTGAAGCGTGAGCCGCTGTAGACCTTGGCGCCGTCGCGGTAGCCGAGCAGGGCCGCGCGCAGCCCGCCGCTCATGGTGCGCAGCACGTTCTGCCAGGTGCCGGAGGGGTCGAGTCGCGCGTCCGCGACCATCCGGCGGTACATCTCCGTCGCCATCTCGTCGAGCAGCGCCTGCTTGTCCTTGAAGTGCCAGTACAGAGCGGGCGCCTTGACGTCCAGCTCCTTGGCGATGGCCCGCAGGGTCAGCCCGTCCAGGCCGACCTCGTTCAGCAGGCGCAGGGCCGTGTCGGCGACCCGGCGGCGGTCGAGGGGGGCGCGTCGTTCCGTACTCACGCTTGACAGCTTAACAGCGTTAAGGGCAGCCTTGCCCCCGACGGCACTTAACGACGTTAAGGAGATGTGTGATGGACGTCCTGATCGTGGGCGCGGGCCCCACCGGACTCACCCTCGGTATCGACCTCGCCCGGCGCGGGGTGGACGCGCTGGTCGTGGAGGCGGGCGAGAAGCTGTTCGCCGGCTCGCGCGGCAAGGGGATCCAGCCCCGCACCCAGGAGGTCTTCGACGACCTCGGGGTGCGCGAGGCGCTCCGCGCGGCCGGCGGCCCCTACCCGCCCCAGCTGTTCTGGAAGAACGGCGAGCCGCTGGAGACACGGCCGATCTTCGACGAGGTGGCGGCGGACGAGGGCGCGCCGTACACCGATCCGCTGATGGTCGCGCAGTGGCGGACGCAGGAGGTGCTGTACGCACGGCTGCTGGAGCTCGGCGGCCGGGTCCGGTTCGGTCAGGCCCTGACGGGTCTGGAACAGGACGCGGAAGGGGTGACCGCCCACTTCGCCGACGGTACGACCGCCCGGGCGCGCCATGTGGTGGCGGCGGACGGGGGCCGGTCTGCCATACGGCGCGCGGTGGGGGTCGCGATGACCGGCGAGTCGGTCGACCCGAACCCCTTCCTGGTGGCCGACCTGCGGGTGCGTGGCCTCGACCGCGACCACTGGCACGTCTTCGCCGGCGCCGACGGCAACGGCGTGGCGCTGTGCCCGCTGGCCGGCACGGACGACTTCCAGCTGAGCGCGAAGCTGCCCGAGGGCACCGAGGCCGACCTGTCCCTGGAGGGCGTACGGCGCCTGGTGTCGGCGTACAGCCACCTCGGCGCGGCGGACGTCACCGAGGTGCGCTGGGCCTCCGACTTCCGCCCGCGCGCCGCCCTGGCCGACCGCTTCCGGGTGGGCCGGGTCTTCCTGGCCGGAGACGCCGCCCACGTCCACTCCCCGGCCGGCGGCCAGGGCCTGAACACCAGCGTCCAGGACGCCTACAACCTGGGCTGGAAACTGGCCGCGGTGCTCGCCGGTGACGCCCCGGACGCGCTCCTGGACACCTACGAGGAGGAGCGCCGCGCGAACGCCGCCGCCATGCTGAACCTCTCGACGGGCGTCCACCGCGGCGAGGTACGGCGCGGCCAGGCGACGGTCCAGCTGGGGATCGGCTACCGGGAGTCCTCACTGACGGCGGAGACCCGGGCGGAGCCGGGGCCGGTGCGGGCGGGCGACCGCGCGCCCGACGGACGGAACGCGGACGGGGTGCGGATGTTCGACGCCTTCCGGGGACCGCACTGGACCCTGCTGACCCCGGAGCCGGTGGACGGCATCGGCGGCCTGCCGGCCCCGGAGTCGTACGGCCCGGGTGTGTTCCTGGTCCGCCCGGACGGCTACGTGGGCTGGGCGGGCGGGACGGCCGAGGGGCTGCGGGAGTACGCGGCGCGCACCGGGGCCTTCCGGGTCGCGTAGGGCGAGGCGCCGAAGGCCCGCGCAGGCGGCTCAGGCGCTCGCCAGTGTCAGCTTCACCGCGAAGCCCAGGAACAGCGCCCCCGCCGCCGAGGTCGCCGTCGCGGCCAGACGCTTGCGGCGGCGGAAGGCGGCGGCCAGCCTGGTGCCGCTGAATATCAGGGCGGTCAGGTACAGGAAGCTGGCCAGCTGGGCGAAGGCGCCGAGCACGACGAAGGACAGCGCCGGGTAGGCGTACCCCGGGTCCACAAACTGCACGAAGAAGGCGACGAAAAACAGGATCGCCTTCGGGTTGAAGAGGCTGATCACCAGAGCGCGGCGGTAGGGCCGCTCCTGTGTGACGGCGGCCGGTGCCGGACCGCTCTCCGCGGCCGCGCGCTCCCGCCGGGTCCGCCACATCGACCGGGCCGCCCGCAGCATGCCGACCGCCAGCCAGGTCAGGTAGCCGGCGCCCGCGTACTTCACGATCCCGAACAGCACGGCGTTGGCCTGGAGCAGCGAGGCGACCCCGGCCGCGGACAGCGTCATCAGCACGGTGTCTCCGCACCACACCCCGGCGGCGGCCGTGTAGCCCGCCCGTATCCCCTGGCGGGCGGCGACCGAGAGTACGTACAGCGAGTTGGGGCCGGGCAGCAGGACGATCAGGACGAGGCCTGCCAGGTAGGTGGGGAGATCGATGACACCGAACATGCGAAGAAGTCTCGCACGGGGGTCTGACACCGCCCCCGCCCGTGCCGACCGGAAGGCATCCACCGGAGTCAGCAGGTGTCCACCAGGATCAGAAGGTGCCATCGGAGTCAGAAGGTGCCCACCAGGGTCAGAAGGTGTCCACCGGGGTGTAGGTGCCCCACACCTCCCGCAGCGCGTCGCACACCTCGCCGACCGTCGCGCGGGCACGCAGGGCCGCCTTCATCGGGTGGAGGACGTTGTCGGCGCCCTCGGCGGCCCTCTTCAGGGCGGTCAGGGCCGAGTCGACGGCCCGCCGGTCCCGTTCGGCGCGCAGGCGGGCGAGCCGTTCCGCCTGCCGGACCTCGATGGCCGGGTCCACGCGCAGCGGCTCGTAGGGTTCCTCCTCGTCGAGCCGGAAGCGGTTGACCCCGACCACCACCCGCTCCCCCGCGTCCGTCTCCCGCGCGATGCGGTAGGCGTTGCGCTCGATCTCGCCCTTCTGGAAGCCGGCCTCGATCGCCGCCACCGCGCCGCCCAGTTCCTCGACCCGGCGCATCAGACCGACGGCCGCGCCCTCCACGTCGTCGGTCATCCGCTCCACCGCGTAGGAACCGGCGAAGGGGTCCACCGTCGCGGTGACGTCGGTCTCGTGGGCCAGCACCTGCTGGGTGCGCAGGGCGAGCCGGGCACTCCTGTCCGTCGGCAGGGCGATCGCCTCGTCGAAGGAGTTGGTGTGCAGCGACTGGGTGCCGCCGAGGACCGCGGCCAGGGCCTGGACGGCCACCCGGACCAGGTTCACCTCCGGCTGCTGGGCCGTCAGCTGGACGCCCGCCGTCTGGGTGTGGAAGCGGAGCATCAGCGACTTTGGGTTCCGTGCCCCGAACTCCTCCCGCATCACCCCTGCCCAGATCCGTCGCGCCGCACGGAACTTGGCGACTTCCTCCAGCAGGGTCGTACGGGCCACGAAGAAGAAGGACAGACGGGGTGCGAAGTCGTCCACGTCCATGCCGGCCGCGACCGCGGTCCGCACGTACGCGATGCCGTCGGAGAGGGTGAAGGCGATCTCCTGCGCGGGCGAGGCGCCGGCCTCGGCCATGTGGTAGCCGGAGATCGAGATCGTGTTCCACCTCGGGATCTCGGTACGGCAGTATCGGAAGATGTCCGCGGTGAGCCGCAGGGACGGTCCGGGCGGGTAGATGTACGTGCCGCGCGCGATGTACTCCTTGAGGACGTCGTTCTGGATCGTCCCGGTCAGCCGGTCGGCGCTCACCCCCTGTTCCTCGGCCACCAGCTGGTACAGCAGCAGCAGCACGGCCGCCGGGGCGTTGATCGTCATCGACGTCGACACCTGGTCCAGTGGGATCCCGCCGAACAGCACCCGCATGTCGTCGACCGAGTCGATCGCCACGCCCACCTTGCCGACCTCGCCATGCGCCAGGTGGGCGTCGGAGTTGTGACCCATCTGGGTGGGCAGGTCGAAGGCGACGGACAGCCCCGTGGTGCCGTGGGCGATCAGCCGCCGGTAGCGGGCGTTGGACTCGGCCGCCGTACCGAAGCCGGCGTACTGGCGCATGGTCCAGGGGCGGGCGGTGTACATCGTCGGGTAAACGCCCCTGGTGAAGGGGTACGACCCCGGGTCGCCGAGTTTCTCCGCGGGGTCCCAGCCCGCGAGGGCCGACGGGCCGTAGACCGGCTCGACGGGCAGTCCGGACTCCGACTCACGAACCATGGCGGCTGACCTCCGCGGTGCGCCGGTGCGGCGGGGCGTCTCACTTCCCACCATGCCCCCTTGTTCGGCGACGGTCACGCGGGGAAGCATCCTCCGCATGAAGGTCTCGGGGTACTCAGGGATCGTGGGGCGGCCCGCCGGCACGCTCGCCTCGGCCGCCGTACTCGCGGCACTCACCGCGCTCTGCGCCTGCACGGTGCAGCCGCCGGACGGCCCGGACGGCAAGGGGAACTCGCCCGTCCATATCGAGCTCCCGCACAGCCGGACACCCGCCGGAACAGGAGGTCCGGCACCCGGCGAGGCATCGAGCCGGCCACCCCGTGAGACCCCCGCCCCGACGCCGTCCGTCGTCGAGACCGACCCGCCGCACATCGTCTTCACCCGCGGCGACACCGGTACCGGCGTGCGTGAGCTGCAGGCCCGGCTGCGCCAGGTCGCCTGGCTGTTCGACGGGCCGACCGGGACGTACGACGACCTCACCGCCGAGGCCGTCAAAGGCTTCCAGGGCAGGCGCGGGCTGCCGCAGACGGGCGAGACCGACGCCGTGACCTGGCAGCGGCTGCGTCGGATGACGCACACGCCGGGGAAGTGGGAGCTGTACCTGATGGGCGGTCAGCCGGCCGCCGCGCCCGATCCGCGGTGCCTGACCGGACGGGTGCTGTGCATCAGCAAGACCAGCCGGACGCTGCGCTGGATGATCGACGGACGCACGGTGTCGACGATGTCGGTGCGGTTCGGAGCCCAGTACACCCCGACCCGTGAGGGCGTGTTCCACATCTACTGGAAGTCACTCCACCATGTGTCGACGCTCTACCACTCGCCGATGCCGTACGCGATGTTCTTCAGCGGCGGCCAGGCGGTGCACTACTCGTACGACTTCGCGGCCCGGGGGTACGCGGGCGGCTCGCACGGCTGCGTCAACGTCCGGGACGAGGCGGCCGTCTCGGCTCTCTTCGATCAGGTACGCAACGGCGACAAGGTCGTCGTCTACTGGTGAGTGACGGAGTGTGTTTGGGGCGCGGGCGGGACCGGGGGAACGTGTCCCGCCCGCGCCGATGCACGAGCCACGGGTACGGGGGGAACCCCGGCTCTGTGCGACGGCCGATGACCAGTCGGCTCACTCTGTACTGCGCCACCACCGCTGAAAACGTCACACCCTGCCGGAAAAAAGTTCAGGGGGTTTCGAAATCGCAGGTCACAGCGGTGCGTAAAGGTCAAAGCGCTCCGTATGCGGGGTCGGTCGAGGGACCCGGCCGGTTCGGCAGCAGGGGTGCGAAGGCCGTCGGGGCGGGTGCGGCCACACCGTCCTGTCGGTGGTCGTGGCCCCGGCCGTCACCGCCGCGTCGGCCGGGACGGCCGTCGTCGTCACCGCCCTGGCCGGTGCCGTTGCCGCCCGAGCCCTTGTTCTGATCGTCCTGGCCGCTGCCGTCGCCCTTGTCGGCGTCGGAGTCGCCGTCCTGGCCGGCCGAGCCGACGCCGAGGAGGACCTTGCAGAACCTGTCGACCCGTCGGGAGCCGCCCGCCATCCCCTCCAGGGCACGTCTGCGGTCGGTACCCAAGGACTTGCCGTCCTGGATGTCCCGGCAGAACCTCAGGGCACGGTGCCACCGGTTCCCGGGGGTGCCGTCCGAAGAGGTGCCCCGGTCCTTCGGCTTGCCGGACGGGTCGGGCGAGGGGCGGACGGGGGCCCGGGGGGTGGCGTCCGCGGAGGGCGCGCCGGTCTCGCCGCCGAGCAGGGACTCGGTGGACGGCGAGTCCTGCGGGTGTGCGGGGGTGCCGGCCGCCGAGACGGAGGCTCCGGGCGCGGGGCGGTGACCGTCGAACGGCGACGGCAGCACCCCGGTGCCCGCGGCCACCGCGACCCCGCCGAGCATGCCGACGGTCAGCACGGCGGCCAGGGCGAACCGCGCGGGGCGGGCCCAGCCGGGGACACGGAGCGGCCGGGGACCTGCTCCGATGCGGACGAGGCCCGCGTCGGAGCCCCGCCCCGGCCTGCGCGGCTGCCGCGCCACGGACGTCCACTCGTCCTCGGCGGATTCGCGCGCTTTGCGGAAGGCAGCCAGCGCGGCTTCCTCGCCGGGGAGTTCGGCGGTGTCCGGCACGCTCCGCACGGAGAGCGCCCCGAGCGTCCTGGCGAGGCGTTCTGCCTGGTCACGGGCGGATTCGTCGACGGCTTCCAGCGACTCACCGCGCAGCAGACGTTCCGCCGTCACCCGGTTCAGCCACTTGTTCTGCTCGTCGGCCATCACATGTCCTTCTGCGTCCGCGAACGCGTATGCGTCACAGTGGCGGACGTCACCGCACGATCCTTCGGTTCTCGCTGGGGCGGGAGCGCGTCGAGGACGACGCCCGCCTGCTCCGGGTCGGCGCCGAGCAGTTCCGCGAGTTTCTTCAGGCCCCGGTGGGCGGCCGTACGGACCGCGCCGGCGCGTTTGCCGAGCGTCTCGGCCGCTGTCTTGGCGTCGAGGCCCATGACGACCCTGAGGACGACCGCCTCGGCCTGGTCCTGGGGCAGCCGGGCGATGAGGGAGAGGGTGGAGTCGGTGGTCAGCGCCTCGATGGCCTCGCCGGCGGTGTCCGACTCGGCGGCCCGGCCGGTCAGTTCCGTCTCGTCGCCGCCGATCGCGGGGCGGCGGCCGCGCATCCGTATATGGTCGAGGGCGCGGTTGCGGGCGATCCGGGCGGCCCAGCCGCGGAACCGGTCCGCGTCGCCCTCGAACCGGTCGAGGTCGCGGGCTATCTGCAGCCAGGTCTCGGAGGCGACGTCCTCGGCGTCCGGATCGCCGACCAGCGTGCGGACGTATCCGAGCAGGCGAGGCTGCACAGCGCGATAGACGATGCGGAAGGCGGTTTCGTCCCCGTCCTGTGCCGCACGTACCGCGGTGGTCAACTCCGCGTCGTCCCCCAGCACCCGATCCCTCTTCGCGCCTAATCCGGCGCCGCTCTCGCGGACGTGGTTCTCGCCGTCGTGGTTCCTCAATTGATGGTTGCGGTAATCGGGACGCAGATGGTTGCGGTGGTCATGCGTCCTCCGCGGCCCGGCGCGAAAGGCACGTTACGACCTGAAACCGCTCGCCGTCCACGTCCGTACAAAGTGCAACTAACTCGTGACGCCCTGAGGTGTGACAGAAAACGCACTCACGGCGCTGAAGAGAGTACGGGCCGCCGCGCGGTCCGTGCCGCGCGACGACCGGGGCCTCTCCTGTGGGGGGTGGCGGCCCCGGTCGTTGCTTCGGTGCCGCGCGGATGCGCCAACGCCGAGCGATTCAGGGCCGGTTGGCCACCTCGATGCCCGATACGCGGGATCGGTGGCCCTCTTCGAACCGCCCGTGGTGTCGGGCTGGTTCGTATTGCTGGACTTGCCCTTCTCCTTTCCATTCGTGATCGTCTGCGGCAGCACCTGGGCGCGGTACACGGTTACGTTCGTCTCACCGCCCCCCGGCCCGCATCGACCGCTGCCAGGCCGTGTTCACATCGGCGGCCATCGGCGAGTGACGTTTGGTCAGGACCGGACGCTGTCTCTAAGGGTTACCTGTGCGACAGGTGTGCCAGGTGCGACAGCCGTGGTCTTTTTCTAGGGGTGGGGACGAGTGAGTTCACGCGGAAAGCGTGCGTACAGACCGTTGAGCATGAAGCGACGGGCATGGCTGACGCTCGGCGCGGTGGTCCTGGGTGGCGGGGGTGTGGTGACATACGCCGTCGCCAGCCCGTCCGCCGGCCACGGCGTCCAGGGGCGGGCCAAGCGGCCGGTGAAGGTCTACGAACTGGCCCTGAAGGGCAGCGCGAGCGGCGAGCGGGAGCTGCCGCGTACGAACACCGAGCAGTTCTCGATGCTCGGCGTGTCCTGGACGGGGGCGACGAAGCGGCTGCACGGCACGGCCCAGGTACGCACCCGGAGTGTCGCCACCGGGGAGTGGACCGCCTGGCAGGACCTGGAGGCGGCCGACCCGCTGGAGGACCCGAAGGCCGAGCCCGACGCGCGCGGCGCGTCCGAGCCGCTGTGGGTCGGTCCCTCCGACGGTGTCCAGGTCCAGGTCGTCCACCGGGACGGCTCCACCAGCTCCGGTCTGCCCAAGGGGCTCCAGGTGAACCTGGTCGACCCCGGGGTGGCGACCAGCGCGGAGACGAAGGCCGAACCGGCCGCGTACGTGGCGGAGGGCACCCCGAGCGACAGCGCTGAGCCCACCGACAGCGCCTCACCCGCCGACTCCGTCTCGCCCAGCGAGTCCGTGACGGCCTCTGCCCCGGCTTCCCCGAGCGACAGCGCGTCGGCGTCACCGAGCAGCTCGGCCTCCGCGTCGGCGTCCCCCTCGGCGTCGGCTTCGCAGAGCGCGTCCGCGAGCCCGTCGGCCACCGCGCCCACCGCGCCGCCGTCCACCGTCCCCGAGCCGCCGATCGTCTCGCGCGCCGGCTGGGGCGCCGACGAGTCGCTGAGTCCCGACCCGTCGGAGTACAACGCCGACGTGAAGGCCGTCTTCGTCCACCACACCGACGGGGCGAACGACTACTCCTGCTCCGACTCCGCGGCGATCGTGCGGGGCATCTACGCGTACCACACGCAGACCGAGCTGTGGAACGACATCGGCTACAACTTCCTCGTCGACAAGTGCGGCACGATCTTCGAGGGCCGCAAGGGCGGTGTCGACCGGCCCGTGCTCGGCGCGCACACCTACGGCTGGAACCGGGAGTCGGCCGGTATCGCGGTGCTCGGTGATTACACCTCCACCGGCGCCACCGACGCGGCCCTCGCGTCGGTCGCCCGGATCGCGGCCTGGAAGCTCGGCCAGTACGGCGCCGACCCCGCCGGCACCGTCAAGCTCACGGCGGGCGCGACCCAGACGAACTTCTTCGGCACCAGCTTCACCGCGGGTAGCGCGTACACCTTCAACCGGATCTCCGGTCACCGCGACGGCTACAACACCGAGTGCCCCGGCAACTCCCTCTACCCGCAGCTGCCGACGATCCGCGCCTGGGCGGCCGGCCCGGTGCAGGGCCTGAAGCTCACCTCGCTGTCCGGCGCGAGCCTGTCCGGCTCGACGTACTACAGCAAGGGCGCGATCACGGCGAAGTGGTCGACCACCACCCCCGGTTCGCTGATCTCGAAGTTCGAGCTGCTGGTGGACGGCAAGGTCACCGCCACCGCCGCCGGCACGGCCACCTCGGTGAGCGCCACGCTCGGCACGGGCAGCCACAGCGTCGCTGTACGGGCCGTGCACCAGTCGGGCAGGACCACGACGACGGCCGCGGTGACCGTCGTCACCGACACCACCGCGCCGACGTTCACCACCGCGCCGAAGCTCTCCCTGCGCACCGGCACCGTCAGCACCACGGCCGTCCCGGTCACCCTCGGCTGGAAGGCCACCGACAGCGCCGCGCTGAAGTCGGTGAGCCTGCTGACCCCGACGACGGCCACCTTCGGACCGACCACGACCGGTTCCAGCCGCACGGCCAAGTCCGGTACCGCGAGCACCTGGTCGATGAAGGCGTACGACTACGCGGGCAACACCCGCACCTCGTCGTCGTCCTTCACCCCGGTGATCCTCCAGGAGACCTCGGCCACCAAGTCCGGTACCTGGACGGCCCGTTCGTCCACCAACTACCTGGGCGGCAAGTCGTACTCCAGCGGTTCCAAGGGCGCGAGCCTGACCTGGACCTTCACCGGACGGTCCGCGTCCTGGGTGGTCTCCCGGGCGTCCACCTCGGGCCAGGCGTACGTCTACGTCGACGGCACCAAGGTCGCGACCGTCGACCTGAAGTCCTCGACGACCTCCTACCGCCAGGCGATCTGGACGAAGACCTGGTCGTCCAGTGCCAAGCACACCGTGAAGATCGTCGTGGTCGGCACCAGCGGCCGTCCGACGATCACGACGGACGGCCTGGTCTACCTCAAGTAGGCGGGCTCAAGTAGCCGAGTCGACCGGTTCGGGCGTCCACTCCCGCGCAGTCCGCGGGGTGGGCGCCCGGTCCGCGTTCACGACCACTCCGGCGACGAGCGCCGCCGGCAGCAGCGCGGCCATCGCCCACCAGGTGGCGACGTTGGAGCCGTGCACCAGCGGTGTTCTCGCCAAGCCCCCCGCTATCCCATGGCGTCCCGGCACAGCAGCCGCAGCGAGCCGTGGCCGCCGTAACACCGCCGGGCCTCGTCGACGGGGTCCCAGAGCCGGCCGTCGGGGGTGCGGACCCAGTGGTCGCCGCCGGACGACCACCATTCTGCGCCGGTGTGACGGGCGATCACCTCGCCGGCGTAGCACCCGAGGCCGCGCAGCATCTCCCGTACCGCGTCGTACGGCGCGCCCTCCCGGCGTATCTCCTCGATCATCCGGTCGACCCGCCACAGACTCTGTGCGGAGTAGTCGAGCCGGACCCGCGCGCCCTCGCGCATCATGGCCACCGCGTCCGCCGCCCAGCGGGCCGGTTTCGTGGCGGCGTGCGGCCTGGTCTGCTGCTGTGCTGTCACGTAGTGAACTGTCACATAGGGAAAAGCGAGGTCAGCAACGGTTTCGTCACTCCGGTTCGGGGTGTTCCGGCAACCGGTGCAGGACCCCCGCAAGTCCGCCGCAGCTCCGTCGCACAGCGCTCACAGGAACCTCTCGGGCGGACCTTCGCGGCCGGTTCAGCCGCGCCCGCGGGCCCGGCGTGACACCACCGCGCGCAGCACCCGGCGGCCCTCGGTGGAGACGTCCAGCGCGCGGCGCAGCCCGGCCGCGCCGTGTCCGGCGAGCAGTTCGAGGACGGTGACCTGGCGGCGCAGTTCGGCGGCGACCAGCGGGGACATGTCCTCGGTGCCGCCCTCGCGGCGGGTGTCGACGGAGGGTGCCGGGTCCTCGGCGGGGTCGAGGAGCCGGTGGATGCGCAGCGAGGCGACGGAACAGGCGTCGGCCCACAGCCGCACCTCGTCGGGGGCGCGGTGCACGGGGGCGGCGTCGAGCATGCGACGGGCGAGCAGCTCGGCCTCGGCCTCGCCGGTGTCGAGCGCGTCCCGGGCCTGCTCCAGACCCGCACCCCATCCGGAGCCGTCGGCGAGGCTCGTCCACAGCGGCCGCAGCACCAGGTCGTCCCCGCCGAGCAGCGGCACGCACCGATCCAAACAAGCCAGTCCGCTGGCGGCCAGCCCGCGTTCATCGGCCTGCGCGATCAGCTCCACCAGGCTCATCCCACGCCCCCAATAGGTATGTACCAAGGCGCCGACCTGTACGGAGCCCGCACTTCCCCTTACTGCGTGCAAGGGCCCGGGAGTGTCACAGCGGTGGGACGCCCAGCAGACCGGGCACCCGGAAGAAAGGGTTTTCGGCCAACGGCGCCGACGGATCGGGGCCGGCGGTCAGTACCGGGGAGACGCGTGCGGCCGTGGATCAGAGCGCGGCCGGGGCGGTGCCCGCCAGCGCCTTCTCGTGCTGCATCCGGGTCAGCCGTACGACGACGAGGATCGCGAGGACGGCGGCGGCGATGTCGAGGGCGTCCGAGACCAGCATCCCCAGGGCGTCGTCACGGGCCTGGGCCGCGCCCTCGGCGTCGCCGTTGCCGCCGGTCACGGCACGGCCGACGAACAGCGAGGCCAGCCAGAGCGTCCACCAGGCGTTGACCAGCGCATGCGAACGGGTTGTCCCCCAGGGGCTGCTGGCGTCCCAGATGTCGAGGGTGATCCGGCGCGGCATCCAGAGGTTCGCGACCGGCACGAACCAGCCGCCGATCGCCCAGCCCGGCGATCTGCGGTGCCCGAGCGGGTTGAAGACCTGGGCGTTGGCCCGCACCCGCTGGAACCAGCACAGGTACACCACCGCGCAGCTGACCAGCGACACGGCCTGGGCACCGGCGGCGAGCCCGGAAAGCGCGTCGGCGCGGTCGGCTCGGCGGAACGCGGCGGCGCCGGTCTCCCCGTCGGCCAGGGCGCCCGTGGTGTCGTACTGGAGCAGGTCCGCCCAGACGGCGAACAGGTCGGCGGCGACGACCGCGCCGAGCAGCACGGCGGCGGCCCAGCCGAGCCCCGCGGGCGAGCGCGGCCACAGCCCCGGCGCGCCGCCGAAGACCGGGACGGGCTCGGGCGAGGCGCCCAGGCAGCGTTGGCACAGGGTGGCGCCGGGCGCGGCGGCGAAGTGATGGCAGCGGGCGCAGATCAAGACGGTTCCCCCGGGGTAGGGCACGGGACCCTCCCCTGGTCCGCGCGCGGAAGCGGAACATACGGCCCGTCACCGCCGTACGTCCACCTCTCGTCGCATGTCAGCCCAGCTTGCCCGCCAGCGTCTTGAAGTCGGTCCAGGACATCGCCGGGGTGCCCGGGTCCCAGAGTTTCTGGATGGTGGCCCGCAGCGGCATCCGGATGCCGGCGGCGACCTGGTCCTGCGTCTGGGAGTTGGCGAGGTCGCACCAGACGGCGAAGGAGCCGCCGAGGATCTGGGGGTCGTACCGCGTGGCCACGGCGCCGGTGCCGCGCAGCACGCGGGGGGTCCACTGCTGGTAGATCCGCTGCCCGGTCGGATAGACGAAGGTGTTGGGCTCACCGAGGACGTAGTAGAGGAACTCGTCGTTGTAGTTGAGCACCTTCCGGCCCGCGCGGAGGTACTCCACCGGCTGCCGGGCGCCGATCTCCTTGCCGGTCCAGTAGGCGACCTGGAGGTCCTCGGCGGGCTGCACGGAGGTGCCCCGGAAGAAGCCGTCGTTCCAGACCCGCATGGTGCGGTCGTGGGCGCGGACGGTGTCGGCGCGGTCGTTGAGCCAGCCGGTGGTGAGGTCGGCGACGGTGCCCGAGGCGCCGTACGCCTGCTGGGCGGCGTCCGCCAGCTGCGGGTAGGAGGCCTGCGGGTCGGTGACGGCGAGCGCCTGGTACTCGTCGCCGCCGAGGTTCCAGTAGGAGCCCGGGAACAGGTCGGCGTACTCGTCGAGCAGGTCGTCGACGATCTCCGCCGAGTCGTCCTGGGAGATGTCGATGGCGCCCTTGGTGGCGACGCCCTGCGCGTTGCGCAACTGCAGATCCGGGTGGGCGGCGAGGACGGCGCCGAGGTGACCGGGCGAGTCGATCTCGGGCACCACCTGGATGTGCCGGCTGGCGGCGAGGGCCACGATCTCCTTGACCTGCGCCTTGGTCAGATGGTCCGAAGAGACGATCTCCGGGTGGGTGCTGGACTCGATCCGGAACCCCTGGTCGTCGGAGAAGTGCAGCCCGAACTGGTTGAACTTCAGGTCGCCCAGTTCCTTTATCCGGCTCTCGATCCAGCCCGCCGTGAACGGCTTGCGCGCGATGTCCAGCATGAACCCGCGCTGCGGCTTGGCCGGCTGGTCCTTCACGACCCCCTCCGGGGCGCTGCCGCCGCCGCGCACCTCCTGCTTGAGCGTCCGGGTGCCGTAGAAGACACCCGCGTCACCGGCCCCGCTGATCCGCACCGACCCGCCGCGCACGGTCATCGTGTACGACTCCGGGTCCCCCGTCCCACCGAGGTCGAGCCGCAGGTCGCCCGCCTTGACGTCCTCGTTCGCCGCCTTCTGCCCGGCGTACGACAGCCCCAGCTCACCCGCTGTCAGCCGCCCCTCGTCGACCAGTGCCGCGTCGCTCACCACGACCCGCTCGCCCTTCCGGGGGCGCCAGCCGGGTCCGCGGGCGGCGGTGTGGGAACGCACGGCGGGGATGGTGCGCGGGGCCTGGGACAGGGGGTAGCTGCGGGTCGGCGTGGGGGTCGGGGTCGCGGCCCGATCGGCGGACGAGGCGGCCGTCCCGCTGCCGGACGGTTGCCGGGCGGCCGATCCGGCCGGGGTCCCGCCGTCGCCCGAGGTGGCGGCCCACACACCGATGCCGGTGCCGATCGCGACGGTCCCCACGAAGGCCGCGGCGATCATCGCCCGTCTCCGTGTCCCCTGCCGTGCCGAGGGCCTGCGCTTGTGCTGGCTCACCGGTCCAACCTATGACGCATCCACCGCTCAGGCGTCATCCAACCGCTCCGAAACTCTCCCCTTCGGGTGAAATTGAGGCAACCAACCGACACACCATGAACGTCCTCGATAACGTCGACGACACATCTCTCACAGCATCCCCTGCCATACCGCATGTGACGCGAGGACCCACGCTGCCCGCCCACCGCCCGCCCCAGCTCCCCACTCCGCTGGACGCGTTCAACGCCGCCCCGGACGACGAGGTCGGCGCCCTGCTCCTGCACTGCCTGCGCAGCCCGCGCTGGTCCCGGCGACTCGCCGACCACCGCCCCTACCCGGACATGGAGTCCCTGCTGGCGGCGGCGGACGAGGCGGCCTACGACCTGTCCCCGGCAGACCTCGCCGAGGCCCTGGCGGGCGAGTGCCTCCCCGAGCTGCCCGAGGACACCTACTCGGCGGCCCACACGGCCCTGACCGCGGCCCACGCGGCCTACGAGGCCAAGTTCGGACATGTGTTCGTCATCTCCCTGGGCGACACATCCCCGGGCGAGTCCCTGGACCGCGTCCTGGAAGGCATCCGGTCACGTTTGACAAACGATCCGGAGGAAGAGCGGGTCGTGGCCGCCGATGAGCTTCGGTGCCTGGCAAGGGAACGGCTGGCGAGCTACCTGAGGGGTGCGGGGCTGCGTACATCAGCGGCTCCGCCGCGGGGCGCGGCCAGCCCCAACGCTCCCGCACCCGGCAAATAACCGGACCCCCCACCCCGGATGCCGCCCGGCTAACCCATACGCGTGCCACTTTGATCACACCGGTAGGCCCGGCGTAAGCCCAGCCGCACCGCATCGCTACGATGCTGGGGGCCGGTGGACCGTACCCGGCCGGGCCCGACCGACACCAAGCCGGCGCGGCCCCAATCCCCGCTCCCGGAGGGACTTCCGTGCCGGCTGGAACGCTGTACCGCGGCCGGGAAGGAATGTGGTCCTGGGTGGCTCACCGAGTCACCGGCGTCCTCATTTTCTTCTTCCTGTTCGTTCACGTGCTGGACACCGCTCTCGTCCGTGTCTCCCCAGAGGACTACGACAAGGTCGTAGCCACGTACAAGACGCCGATCGTCGCGCTGCTGGAGTACGGCCTCGTGGCCGCCATCCTCTTCCACGCGCTCAACGGCCTGCGCGTCATCGCCGTCGACTTCTGGTCGAAGGGCCCGCGCTACCAGAAGCAGATGCTCTGGACGGTCGTCGGTGTCTGGGTCGTCCTGATGGCCGGGGCCATTTACCCCGTTCTCGGCCACGCCGCTCGTGTCCTGTTCGGGAGCTGACGCAGATGTCGACCACTGAAACCCCCGCAGCCGGCGTCGGCCCCGTCGAGGGCGCCCCCCTCTTCAACGTCGACAACCCGGCCCCCCTCATCGAGGCGCCGCGCAAGCGCACCAAGAAGTCCCCGAAGTCCACCCGGGGCAACTTCGAGATGGCCGCCTGGCTGTTCATGCGGCTGTCCGGCGTCGTGCTGGTCGTCCTGGTCCTCGGCCACCTGCTGATCCAGCTGGTGCTCGACGGCGGCGTGTCGAAGATCGGCTTCGCGTTCGTGGCCGGCCGCTGGGCCTCGCCGTTCTGGCAGGTCTGGGACCTCCTGATGCTGTGGCTGGCGATGCTGCACGGCGCCAACGGCCTGCGCACGGTCATCAACGACTACGCGGAGCGCGCGAACACGCGGCTGTGGCTGAAGGGCCTGCTCTACACCGCCACGGTGTTCACCATCCTGCTGGGCACGCTGGTGATCTTCACCTTCGACCCGAACATCCGCTAGGCACGGGGCTGCGAGAATCATGAAGATCCACAAGTACGACACCGTCATCGTCGGCGCCGGTGGCGCGGGCATGCGCGCGGCCATCGAGTCGACGAAGCGCAGCCGCACCGCGGTCCTGACCAAGCTCTACCCCACCCGCTCCCACACGGGCGCCGCGCAGGGCGGTATGGCCGCCGCGCTGGCCAACGTGGAGGAGGACAACTGGGAGTGGCACACCTTCGACACGGTCAAGGGCGGTGACTACCTGGTCGACCAGGACGCCGCCGAGATCCTGGCGAAGGAGGCCATCGACGCCGTCCTCGACCTGGAGAAGATGGGCCTGCCGTTCAACCGGACGCCCAACGGCACGATCGACCAGCGCCGGTTCGGCGGTCACTCCCGCAACCACGGCGAGGCGCCGGTCCGCCGGTCCTGCTACGCGGCCGACCGCACCGGCCACATGATCCTCCAGACGCTGTACCAGAACTGCGTCAAGGAGGGCGTGGAGTTCTTCAACGAGTTCTACGTCCTGGACCAGCTGATCACCGAGGTCGACGGCGTCAAGAAGTCGGCCGGTGTCGTCGCCTACGAGCTGGCCACCGGTGAGATCCACGTCTTCCAGGCGAAGGCCGTCATCTACGCCTCCGGCGGCACCGGCAAGTTCTTCAAGGTGACGTCGAACGCGCACACGCTGACGGGCGACGGCCAGGCCGCCGTGTACCGCCGGGGTCTGCCGCTGGAGGACATGGAGTTCTTCCAGTTCCACCCGACCGGCATCTGGCGCATGGGCATCCTGCTGACGGAGGGCGCCCGTGGTGAGGGCGGCATCCTCCGCAACAAGGACGGCGAGCGCTTCATGGAGAAGTACGCGCCGGTCATGAAGGACCTCGCGTCCCGTGACGTCGTCTCCCGGTCCATCTACACGGAGATCCGGGAGGGCCGCGGCTGCGGTCCCGAGGGCGACCACGTCTACCTCGACCTCACCCACCTCCCGCCGGAGCAGCTGGACGCCAAGCTCCCGGACATCACCGAGTTCGCGCGCACCTACCTCGGTATCGAGCCGTACACGGACCCGATCCCGATCCAGCCCACCGCGCACTACGCGATGGGCGGCATCCCGACGAACGTCGAGGGTGAGGTGCTGATCGACAACACCACGGTGGTGCCGGGCCTGTACGCGGCCGGCGAGGTCGCCTGTGTGTCGGTGCACGGCGCCAACCGGCTGGGCACGAACTCCCTGCTGGACATCAACGTGTTCGGCCGTCGGGCCGGCATCGCGGCGGCGGAGTACAGCCACACCGCGGACTACGTGGAGCTGCCGGAGAACCCGGCCGAGTTCGTCGTCTCGCAGATCGACCGGCTGCGCACCTCGACGGGCAACGAGCGGGTCGCCACGCTCCGCAGGGAGCTGCAGGAGACCATGGACGCCAACGTCATGGTGTTCCGCACCGAGCAGACGATCAAGACGGCCGTGGAGAAGATCGCGGAGCTCCGCGAGCGCTACCTGAACGTCTCGATCCAGGACAAGGGCAGGCGGTTCAACACCGACCTGCTGGAGGCCATCGAGCTCGGCAACCTGCTGGACCTGGCCGAGGTCATGGCGGTCTCCGCGCTGGCCCGCAAGGAGTCGCGCGGCGGTCACTACCGCGAGGACTACCCCAACCGCGACGACGTCAACTTCATGCGCCACACCATGGCGTACCGCGAGGTGGGCGACGACGGCGCCGAGTCCATCCGTCTCGATTACAAGCCGGTCGTCCAGACCCGCTACCAGCCGATGGAGCGTAAGTACTGATGGCAACCCCGACCCTGGAGAAGGCGGACGCGGCCGGCCGGCCCGAGCCCGGCTTCGCCGACTCCCCGTACATCACCGTCACCTTCCGCGTCCGCCGGTTCAACCCGGAGGTCTCGGCCGAGGCGGTCTGGGAAGACTTCCAGCTGGAGATCGACCCGAAGGAGCGCGTCCTCGACGGCCTCCACAAGATCAAGTGGGACGTCGACGGCACGCTGACCTTCCGCCGCTCCTGCGCGCACGGCATCTGCGGCTCGGACGCGATGCGGATCAACGGCAAGAACCGCCTCGCCTGCAAGACGCTGATCAAGGACATCAACCCCGAGAAGCCGATCACGGTCGAGCCCATCAAGGGCCTGACGGTCCTGAAGGACCTGGTCGTCGACATGGAGCCGTTCTTCCAGGCGTACCGGGACGTGATGCCGTTCCTCATCACGAACGACACCAACGAGCCGACGCGCGAGCGTCTGCAGTCCGCCGAGGACCGCGAGCGCTTCGACGACACCACGAAGTGCATCCTGTGCGCCGCGTGCACCTCGTCCTGCCCGGTCTTCTGGAACGACGGGCAGTACTTCGGCCCGGCGGCGATCGTCAACGCGCACCGCTTCATCTTCGACTCGCGTGACGAGGCGGCCGAGCAGCGCCTGGAGATCCTGAACGACCGCGACGGCGTGTGGCGCTGCCGCACGACCTTCAACTGCACGGACGCCTGCCCGCGCGGCATCGAGGTCACCAAGGCGATCCAGGAGGTGAAGCGAGCGCTCATCACGCGCCGCTTCTGATCTCCACGCCCCTGCCTCAGGGCCCGGTTTCCGTTCGGGAAACCGGGCCCTGCGGTGTTCCGGCAGGTCTGTGCCACTCCCTGGCGCCCGCCGCGCGCATCAGGGCCAGGGCCGGGTCCGGGGCGCCGGAGACCAGGGGGTGGACGAGTTCGACGTAACGGATCTGGCCGGTGAGGGATCTGCGCAGTTGCCGGAGGCTGCGAGCCCCGAAGGAGACGCCGCGCCGGCGGTCCACGACACCCGCCGCGCGGGCCAGTCCCGCGACGCCGACCTTGCACACGGTCGAGGCGGTCTCCCGGCAGGCGTGGATCTCGAGGTCGCCCTGCCACAGGCCGAGGACCACCTGGTAGGTCACTCCGGACCCGGTGTAGGTGGCCACCGCGAGATGCCGGTCCGGCTCGCCCGCACCCGGCCCGTCCAGCCCCAGTCGCTCCGCGACCTCGGCGAAGGCCACCCGCACCTCGCCGAAGAAGGCCTCTGTCCCCGGAGTCATTTCCGCCCCCCCTCTACGCAGCCGCCGTGCCGACGGCCGCCCAGCGTAGCGAGGCGGCGGGCGCCGTCTCGGCCCAATGAGTGACCCCGCGGTCTGCCCGCACCACAAGTGTCATCTCCGCACCTAATCTGATCGCATGTCAGATGACGAGTCGTACGAACTGCTCGGGTTCGACAACGCGCTGTTCCCCGTCGGGGATCTGGCGGATGCCGTCGGCTTCTACGAGCGGGCCGGGTTCACGGTCGGGTTCCGGTTCGACGAGGGCGGGATCGCCCTGCTGAAGGTCGGGGGCGAGACGCCCGGGATCCTGCTGCGGGCCGAGGCCGGACTGGGACGGCGGGCACCGGTGTGGGCCGCGCCGCGGCTGTGGCTGGAGGTGCCGGACGCGCGGGTGGCGGCGCGGCGGCTGGCCGAGGCCGGGATCGCCGTGCTCGACGCGCCGTTCTCCGTCGCCACCGGATGGACCGTCGAGATCGCCGACCCCTGGGGGAACGTCCTCGGGTTCACCGACTACAGCAAGCGGCCGGAGTTGGCGCGGCGGGCGTGAACGGGGTCACTCCGCCTTTGAGTTGAACACGTTCAAAAGCAGGTCTACAGTCATCCCTGTCAGCGTTTTGAACGCGTTCAAGAAGGGGTGGGGCATGGACCGCACGGTCATCGCCTACGTCATCTACCTGCTCGTCAGCATCGGACTGACCATCTGGGTGGCCCGCACGCTCAGCCGCAACGGGCGGATCTTCCTCTCCGACGTACTGCACGGGAACGAACAGCTCGCCGACGCCGTCAACCACCTTCTGGTCGTCGGCTTCTACCTCGTCAACCTCGGCTTCGTCGCGCTGTACCTGCACACCAACAACACCGTCGACGACACCCGGGGGATCTTCGAGGCCCTGTCGGCCAAGCTCGGTGTCGTGCTGCTGGTGCTCGGCGCGATGCACCTCGGCAACGTGTACGTCCTCAACCGGATACGGCGGCGCGGGGTCATGGAGAAGGAACAGCTCCCGCCCGTTCCGCCGCAGGGCTGGACCGCGCCGGCGGCCGGGGCGTGAGCACCGTGCCGGCCACCCACGACCGGGGCGCCGCGCGCGTCCCGGTCCGCGGGCTCACCGTTCTCTACGACGCCGAGTGCACCCTCTGCACCCACCTGCGCGACTGGCTCGGGCGCCAGCCGCAGCTGGTACCGCTCACCCTGGTCCCGGCGGCGTCGGACGAGGCCCGTGCCCGATTCCCCGGGCTCGACCACTCCGCCACCCTGGACGAGGTCACCGTCGTCGGCGACTCCGGACAGGTCTACCGGTCCACCGCCGCCTGGATCGTCGTCCTGTGGGCACTGCGGGAGCACCGGCCGCTCGCCCACAAGCTGAGCACCCCGGCCGGAGCCCGGCTGGCCCGGGGCGCGGTGCTCGCCGCCGCCCGGTGGCGGGGCGCCCAGTGGGGCGGCAAGGTCTACCGGCGCGAGGACGGGTGGACATACGACCCCGGGCTCGGGTGGGTGTACGACCCTCCGGGCTGTGCCGACGGCGTCTGCGCCACTCGTTAGGCTCTGTCCGTGTCCGCGA
This sequence comes from Streptomyces sp. NPDC026538, assembly GCF_055567535.1. Taxonomy (NCBI): domain Bacteria; kingdom Bacillati; phylum Actinomycetota; class Actinomycetes; order Kitasatosporales; family Streptomycetaceae; genus Streptomyces; species Streptomyces sp. NPDC026538. The sequence continues at coordinate 193,148 of NZ_JBVHQG010000005.1, read as the reverse complement.
AGAACGACGGTCCCGTCGAGGCCGATACGCCGAGCAAGTCCGAGCAGACCCGCGCGCTGATCCTGGAGACGGCGATGCGGCTGTTCCGGGAGCGCGGCTACGAGAAGACCACCATGCGGGCCATCGCCACGGAGGCCGGGGTCTCCGTCGGCAACGCGTACTACTACTTCGCCGGCAAGGAACACCTGATCCAGGGCTTCTACGACCAGCTCGCCGCCGAGCACCGGGTGGCGGTCCGCGAGGTCCTGGACCGGGAGACCGACCTGGAGGCACGGCTCGCGGGCGTCCTCAAGGTGTGGCTGGACATCGCCCGGCCCTACCACGAGTTCGCGGTCCACTTCTTCAAGAACGCCGCCGACCCCGACAGCCCGCTCAGCCCGTTCTCCCCGGAGAGCGAGCACGCGCGCGTGGAGGCGATCAGCGTGCACCGGGAGGTGCTGGCGGGAGCGAAGACCAAGGTCGCCCCGGAACTGCGGGACGTCCTGCCCGAGTTGATGTGGCTCTCGCAGATGGGCCTGGTCCTGTACTGGATCTTCGACCGGACCGAGGGCCGGGAGCGCAGCTACCGGCTCGCCGAGCGGGGGGCCCGGCTGACCGCGCGAGGCGTCTCCCTCGCGCGGTTCCGGGTGCTACGACCGCTCGTGCTGGAGGTGCACGAACTCTTCACGGACTTCCTGCCGGGAATGACCCGGGTGCTGCCGGATCCGTCGGGCAGGCCTTGACGTCCACGAGATCCGCGGGGGCTAGTTGACCGCGTCCACCTCGTCCCCGGTGAGTTCCACGTCGTACACCAGCGGCCCCTCCGCCACCACCACGTGCCGGGCGCGGGAGCCGTACGCCGTCGACGTCACCGCCAGCAGGTAGGAACCCGGCGCCGGGACCGAGAGGATGTAGGAGCCGTCCGCCAGGGACGTCACGCGGTCCAGCTGGCGGCCGCCCTTGGACATCAGGGTCACCGACGCGTCCTCCACCGGGTCACCGTCCGCGGTACGGACGAAACCGTGGATCGCCGTGGCCGGGCCGGTCGGCTCGGCGGGCTCCGGGGCGGCCTCCTCCGACGGCTCCACCGCCAGATGCGGCAGCCGCTTCTCCAGCCAGTCCGGCAGCCACCAGTTGGACGTGCCGAGCAGATGCATCGCCGCCGGGACCAGTGCCGTACGGAGGATGAACGCGTCGAGCGCCACCGCCGCCGCCAGACCCACGCCCGCCATCGCCGCGCCCGAGTCGCCGCTCAGGACGAAGGCCAGGAAGACACAGACCATGATCAGGGCCGCGCTGTTGATGACCCGGCTGGTCTCGGCCAGGCCGACCCGGACCGCCCGCGCGTTGTCCCTCGTGTGCACCCACTCCTCGTGCATCCGGCTCACCAGGAACACCTGGTAGTCCATCGAGAGGCCGAACAGGAGGGACAGCATGATGACGGGGAGGAACGCGTTGATCGGGCCCTCCTTGCCGAGGCCCAGCAGGTCCAGGCCCCAGCCCCACTGGAAGACCGCGACCAGGACGCCGAAGGAGGCGGCCGCCGCGATCAGGTTCATCACCGCCGCCGTCAGCGGGACCACCAGGGAGCGGAAGGCGACCAGGAGGAGCAGGAAGCCCAGGCCGATGATCGTGGCGATGAACAGCGGCAGGCGGTCGCCGGTGACCGAGGCGAAGTCCTTGGAGACCGCCGTCACGCCGCCCACGTGGGCCTGGGCGCCCGCCTGCGGGATCACCCGGTCGCGGAGGGTGTCGATGAGGTCGTCGGTCTCCTTGGACTGCGGGGAGGTGGTCGGGATCACCTGGATGACGGTGACGCCCCGCGCGGGCGGCAGCGCGGCGGCCCGGGCGACTCCGGAGGTCGCCTCGATGCCCTGGACCAGCTTCGCCGTGTCACCGCCCGCGCTGACCACCTGGAGCGGGCCGTTGAAGCCGGGACCGAAGCCCTCGGCTAGCAGGTCGTAGGCCTTCCTGGTGGTCGTGGACGCGTCGTCGTTGCCCTGGTCGGTGGCGCCGAGGCGCAGCGACAGGACCGGGATGGCGAGGATCGCCATGACGACCACGGCGAGGGCGGCGATGCGCCTCGGGCGCTTCTCGACGTTCACCGACCAGCGGGCCGCGAGGCCGCTCGCCCTCTCCGGTTCGGGGCCCTCGGCGGCCAGCCGGCGGCGCTGGCGGCGGCTGAGGACGCGCGGGCCGAGGAAGCCGAGCAGGGCGGGCAGCAGGGTGGTCGCGGCCAGGACGCTGAGCACCACCGTCAGGGAGGTGCCGATGACCACGCCGTCCAGGAACCGCAGCCGGGTGACCAGCATGCCGGCCAGCGCGATGCAGACCGTGCCGCCCGCGAACAGCACCGCCCGGCCCGAGGTGTTGAGGGCGGTGACCGCCGATTCCTCGGGCTCCATGCCGCGCAGGATGCCCCGGCGGTGCCGGGTGACGATGAACAGGGCGTAGTCGATGCCGACGCCGAGGCCGATCAGGGAGGCGAGCAGCGGGGCGATGTCGGGGATGTTCGTGGTGTGGCTGAGGAGCTGGGTGGAGAACAGGCCCATGCCCACGCCGAAGACCGCGATCGCGATCGGGAGGGTCATCGCGAAGAACGAACCGAACGCCAGGAAGAGGACGACCGCGGCCGCGATGATGCCGACCATCTCGGAGAGGCCCTGCGGCGGCTCCTGGACGCGCTGGATGGCCTGGCCGCCCAGCTCGACCTGCAGACCGCTGCGTTCGGCGGCCTGGGCGGTGTCGACGACCTTCTGGACGACGTCCTTGGGGATCTCGTTCGCCCGCTGGACGAAGGTGAGCTGGGCGTAGGCGATCTTGCCGTCCTGGCTGATCTGCGCGGCTCCCCGGGCGCCTTCGTAGGGGCTGGTGACCGCGCCGACGCCGGTCAGCTTCGCGATCGTGTCGAGGGCCGGCTGGACGCGGCCGCGGACCGCCTGGTCCCTGACGGAACCGTCGGTGACCTTCCAGACCACGGTGTCCGTGTCGCCCGAGGTGTTCGGGAAGGCCTTCTGCATCAGGTCGTACGCACTCTTGGAGTCCGTGTCGGGGAGGGAGAAGACGTTCGCGTAGTCCGTGCCCGCCGTCGAGGCCGAGAAGCCCACGCCGAACAGCGCCCCCACCCACAGCAACAGGACCACCAGCCGGTGCCGATAGCACCACCGTGCCAATGCCGTCACGCTCAACAGCTCCTTTGATCAAGTCGGTTCGGTCGGTTGGTCCCCCAGGTCCTGGGCACCAGGATTGGCGGCGACGGGCACGCCCGGACACGGGGCGCGCATGACTCTCAAGGAACTCCAAAGCTGTGCGCCCCCGGCTGTCGGCGGTCGCGCCGATACTGGGGGCATGACGGCTCCAGGCAGCACCGTGCTCATCGTGGAGGACGAGCCGAGCATCGCGGACGTCCTCGCCATCGCCCTGCGCTACCACCGGTTCGAGGTGATGACGGCCGGTACGGTCCGGGACGCCCTGGCGCTGGCCGAGCGCACCCGCCCCGACGCGGCCCTGCTGGACGTGATGCTGCCGGACGGGGACGGCCGGGCCCTGGCACGTGAACTGCGGGCCCGGCAGCCGGACCTGGCGCTGGTCTTCCTGACCGCGCGGGACGCCCCCGCCGAGATAGTCGGCGCGCTCGGCTACGGCGACGACTACATCACCAAGCCGTTCAACATCGACGAGGTCGTCGCCCGGATCGGCGCGGTGCTGCGCCGCACCCGCCCGGCCGACGTCATCCAGCAGCGCCCGCCGCTGCGCTACGGCGACCTGGAACTGGACGAGACGACGTACTCGGTGCACCGGGCCGGCCGTACGGTCGAGCTGACCCCGACCGAGTACGCGCTGCTGCGCTTCCTGGTGCGCAACGGCGGCCGGATCGTCCCCAAGGAGCAACTGCTCAGACACGTCTGGCAGTACGAGCACGTGCCGTCCGAGTCGACCGTCGTGGAGACCTACATCAGCTATCTGCGGCGCAAGCTGGACGCCCTGGGAGCGCCGGTGATCACCACTCGGCGGGGCGTCGGATACGGCCTGGCATGAACGTCGGGAAACGCCGGCACCGGCACGGCATGCACTCACTGCGCGGCAAGCTGACCCTCGCCAACGTCGGCCTGCTCGCCGTCGGCATCGTGGCGGCGACCACGATCAGCATCATGGGCATGCGACTGTACCTGCTCGACCAGGTGGACTCCTCGCTGCTCAAGATGCGCACCTCGCTGGGGAGTTCGGGGCTCACCCTGCGGCAGGTCGACTCGCTTGGCACGCTCGGCGTCATCCGCGACCGGGTCGTACCGGCCGAGTCCGACCCGGCACCGGGCTCGATCTTCACCGTGGTCGACACCGAGGGCAGCGCCGTCGAGGTCTTCGACATGGCGCCGACCGAGGCCCAGCGCGGACTGGCGGCCGCCGTGCACGACCCGCGCGCCCTCGCCGCCGCCCCCGACCCGGGCGACGTCACCGTGCACGGCGCGATGTACCGGGTGACGGCGACCCGGCTCGCCGACGGCCCCTACATCCTGCTGGCCACCTCGACCGAGCTGCTGCACGAGGGCATAGCCAAGGCGCTCCGGCTCGACTTCGCCGTCGGCGCGCTGCTGCTGGCACTGCTGGCCTGCCTGACCATGTTCAGCTCGCGGCGCTGTCTGCTGCCGCTGGAGGACATGGTGGAGACGTCGTCGGCGATCGCCGAGGGCGACCTGACCCGCCGGGTGCCGTCGAGCCAGCATCCGACGGAGGAGGTCGAGCAGCTGCGGCTGGCCCTCAACTCGATGCTGCACCAGGTGGAGACGGCGTACCGGACCCGCGAGCGCAGCGCGGCCCAGCTGCGCCGGTTCGTCGCCGACGCCTCGCACGAGCTGCGGACGCCGCTCGCCGCCATCCGCGGCTATCTCCAGCTGTACGACAAGGGGATGCTGCGCGAGCCCGGGGAGCGGCGGCGGGCCTGGGACCGGATGCACGGCGAGGTGGACCGGATGGGCCGGCTCGTCGACGAGCTGCTGCTGCTGGCGCGGCTCGACCAGCGGCCCGAGATCCGGTTCCGGAACGTCGACGTGAGCCGGCTGGTGCGGGACGCGGCGGAGGATCTGCGGGCCCAGCAGCCGGCGCGGCGGGTCGCGGTGAGCGCCGAGGGGGCGGTGCTGGTGCGGGCCGACGAGTCGGGGCTGCGGCAGGTACTGGGGAACCTGGTGGCCAACGTCCGTACCCACACGCCGGTCGAGGCGGCGGTACGGCTGGGGGTGGAGCGGTCGGACGGGGTGGTGCGGGTCTGTGTCGCCGACGAGGGGCCCGGACTGGCGGAGGAGGACGCGGCGCGGATCTTCGACCGGTTCTTCCGGGTGGGGAGTGCGGAGGGGAGCGGGCTGGGAATGGCGATCGTGCAGGGGGTGGTGGACGCCCATGGCGGGGAGGTGGCGGTGAGTACCTCGCCCGGGGAGGGGCTGGCCGTGACGGTGACGTTGAGGTGCGGGTGAGAAGGGGCGAGACGGGGTGAGGAGCGGGTGAGGTTCAGGTGCCGGGGCACTGGTGCTGGGAACCGGCCAGAACCAGCGCCCATACCGTCTTCCCGTGGGAGCCCCTGCTCCATACCCCCCACGCCGCCGCGACCGTCTCCACCAGGTGCAGACCCCGGCCTGCCTCGTCGTCCTCCCGGACGATCCGGAGCCGCGGCTCCACCCGGCCCTCGTCGGAGACCTCGATCAGGCACGAGCCGTCCGCCAGCGCCGTCACCGCGACCTCGAACTCCCGCTCGAGCAGCGGGCCGTGGCGTACGACATTGGTGGCCAGCTCGGACACCAGGAGCACGGCGTCACCGACCGCCGGGTCGTCCGGGCCGTGGCCCCAGTCGGCCAGATGGTCCCGGACCCGGTGCCGGGCCAGGCCCACGGACGCCGGATGCCGGGGCAGCCGGAAGGAGTTGCGTCTCAGCACGTCTGCTCCTCACCCCACGCACACCTCCGTCACATGGTGCCGCGCCGGGTGTCCGCCCCCGTCAGATCCAGTCCAGACTCCACAGGCGGAACAGGCCCGTGCTGTCCGTGAGGTACTGGGTGCCGCCCACGTCCTCGCTGCTGACGACGTAGTCCGTGCGCTGCCAGAGCGGGATCAGCGGCACGTCGTTCGCGACGTCCGTCTGGATGTTACGGAAGTCCGCGTCGACGCGGGCACGGTCGGCGTACTGCTGGCTGTCCTGGATGAGGTGGTCGACGGCCTTGTTGCTGTAGCCGGTGCTCATCACCGAGTCGCTGCCGACCAGGGAGGCGCCGAAGGTGTCCGGGTCGGGGTAGTCGGCGACCCAGCCGACCGCCCAGGCGTCCATCTTGCCCGTGGCCCACGACTTCTGAAAGTCGGTCCACTCGTACCCCTTGACGTCGACCTTGAACAGGCCGCCCACCTCCAACTGCTTCTTCAGCGCGGCGGCCTCCTCGGCTCCCGCGCCGTGGCCGATGCCGTAGCCGAAGGTGAACTCGACCGGGAGGCTGACGCCGGCCTGCTCCAGCAGCGCCTTCGCCTTGGCGACGCTCTGCGAGGGGTACTCGTCGAAGAAGGACGTGGTGTGGCCGGTGAGACCGGTCGGGATCAGCGAGTACAGCGGCTCCACCGTCCCGTCGTACACGGTGGCGGCCAGCTGCTCGCGGTTGACCAGCCAGGCCAGCGCACGGCGGACCAGGACGTCGTGCAGGGCGGAGTTCTTACGGGTGTCGAAGTACAGGTTACGGGTCTCGGCGCTGTCGGACTCCGTCACGCGCTGGTCGGGGTCGCTCGGCGAGAGCTTGGACACCATGGCCGGCGGCAGCGTGCGGGTGGCGACGTCGATCTGCTTCGCCTTGTACGCACTGCTGAGCTTGGCCGAGTCGGCGTAGTAGTCCAGCTTGATGGGACGGCCGGTGCCGCCGAGGTCGCCCTTGTAGTCACCGTTGGGCTGCAGGTCCGCCTGCTTGCCCTTCGTATACGACGTCAGGCGGTACGGGCCGGTGCCGTCCACCGAGTTGTCGGTACGCAGGCTGTTCGCCGGGTACTTGTCCTTGTCGACGATCGAACCGGCGCCGGTGGCCACCTTGAACGGGAACGTCGCGTCCGCGGACGACAGATGGAAGGTCACGGTCTTGCCGGAGGCGGTGACCGACGAGAGCGTCGAGAACAGCGAGGCCGGACCGACGTCCGAGTTGATCTTCTTGACCCGGTCGAAGGAGAACTTCACGTCCTCGGCGGTCATCGCCCGGCCGCTCGGGAAGGTGATCCCGTCCCGGATGACGCAGCGGTACGTCTGCAGACCGGTGTCCGTGAAGTCACAGCTCTGGGCCGCGTCCGGGACCGGCTGGACACCGCCCGGCTCGAAGCTGAGCAGTGACTGGAAGACGTTGTTGAACAACGCCCACGAACCGGCGTCGTAGGCGCCTGCCGGATCGAGCGCGGTGACGGCGTCGGTCGTGCCGACGGTGATCGTCTTGTTCTTGTTCTCCTGCGACGGCAGCAGCTGCCAGCCGCCGATCCCCACGATCGCCAGTACCACAAGCGTCACGAGAATCCGCATGCGAACAGATCGCATGGTTGGTGCCCTCCCCAGGGCCCTCACGGACCCGTTCCAGGCCCTACCCAGGCCCTCCACAAGTGCCACTCCCCTAAGTGACGCGGCTCACCTAACCACAGGAGTTTCATGTGGGGGAAGAGTGATCTGGCTAGATGAGGAAGAACTTACCGAGCGCTTGTTTCCCCGGGATTTCACAGCCTCTCCACAGGCACCCGGAGTTCAGACCCGCTCCGACGCCGGTTCGACGACCGCGGCAGGCGTCCCTCTTGCTATGACGTTCGGCGCAGTGCGCGTACTCCGCGCAACCCGATGCCCCCGATGACCGTCCCCAATACGAAGGACACGACGGCCAGCGTCAGGTGGACCCAGAAGTAGGCCGTGGGGTGGCCGTCGTCGAAGGCGAGCCCACTGCCGTCCTTGACCAAGTTCTTGATGAAAGTGATCCAGATGAACCAAGACCACACTCCGAACGCGAGCAGGAACCAGGACACCGGGCGGCTGAGCTTCATGGGTTCAGTATCGCCGTCGGCTGTCCGGTTCCGTGTCCGGGGTGGGGTCGGTGGCGGGACTTCGCCCTCCGTGCCGGGTACGTTCTCGTCCGTGTCCGCTCCGAAGTCCCCTGCCGGCCGGTCTCTGCTGGTCGCCTCCGCCGCCCTGCTGTCCCTGTCGCTCACCGCGCCGGCCGCGCTCGCCGCGCCCACGCCCTCGACCAGTCCGTCGGCCACTCCCCCGGCGCGCATGTCGTCGGTCGGCGGCACTCGGCTCGGGCAGCCCGGTACTCAGGTCGATCTGGCCGCCGGGGTGCCGGTGCTGCCGAAGGACATCACGGCCCGTTCCTGGATCGTCTCCGACGCCGAGTCGGGCGAGGTGCTCGCCGCGCACAACGCGCACTGGCGGCTGCCCCCGGCGAGCACCCTGAAGATGCTGTTCGCGGACACCGTGCTGCCGCGGTTCCCGAAGTCGACCCCGCACAAGGTGGTGCCGACCGACCTCGCGGGCATGGGCGCCGGTTCCAGCCTGGTGGGGATAAAGGAGGGCCAGACCTACACGGTCCACGACCTCTGGCTCGGTGTCTTCCTTCGCTCCGGCAACGACGCCGTGCACGTGCTGTCCGCGATGAACGGCGGTGTCGAGCAGACCGTCAAGGACATGCAGTCCCACGCCGACGACCTCCAGGCGCTGGACACGCATGTGGTGAGCCCGGACGGGTACGACGCGGCCGGCCAGGTGTCCTCGGCGTACGACCTGTCGCTGTTCGCCCGGTCCGGACTGCAGAAGAAGGACTTCCGGGAGTACTGCTCGACCGTGCGGGCCGCGTTCCCGGGGGACACGACGAAGAACGCCAAGGGCAAGTCGGTGCGTCAGTCCTTCGAGATCCAGAACACCAACCGGCTGCTGAGCGGCGACACCGACGTGCCGGTCTACCAGGGCATCGCTGGCGTGAAGAACGGCAACACCACCAACGCGGGCGCCACCTTCACCGGGGTCGCGGAGCGGGGCGGCAGGGTGCTGCTGGTCACGGTGATGAACCCGGAGAAGAAGGAGCACAACGAGGTCTACAAGGAGACCGCCCAGCTCTTCGACTGGGGTTTCCAGGCGGCCGGCAAGGTGACTCCGGTGGGCGAGCTGGTCCCGCCGAAGGGAGCGGTGGACTCCAGTGTGCAGCCGGGGACGACCGCCTCGTCCTCCGGGTCGGGTTCCGACTCCGACTCCGGTTCCGGTTCCGGGAAGAAGTCCGGGTCGAAGCCGGTGGCCGCCGCCTCCACCGACGGCTCCAGCGGGGTCGGGGTCGCGCTGGGGATCGCGGGCGGGGCGCTGGTGCTGCTCGTGGGCGCGGCGTTCCTGGTCAACCGCCGTTGGCCGCTGCCGGATCTGGTACGTCGGCGGCCTCGTCCGTGACCTCGGTGCCGCTCTCGGTCGCCGTCCAGGCGGCACAGAACAGGACGAGTTTCGAGGTGAAGTTGATCCACAGCAGCAGGGCGACCGGCACGCCGAACGCGCCGTACATGCTCTTCGTGGCAACGCCCTGGATGTAGCCGCTGAGCAGCAGCTTGAGGAGTTCGAAGCCGACCGCGCCGATCAGCGCCGCGACCAGCAGGCGGCGGCGCGGCGGTTCGACCCCGGGCAGCAGGGTGAGGAGGTAGAGCAGCACCAGGAAGTCGGCGACCACCGCGACGACGAACGCGATGATCCGCAGCAGCAGGCTGCCCCAGCTGTGCTGGTCGATGCCGAGCTGTCCCGCCGTCCAGCCGACGGCCGCCGTGGCGACCGCGGACACGGCGAGGGTGACCATCAGCGCGCCGCCGAGACCGATCAGGATGCCGGCGTCCTTGGCCTTGGCGACGATCGGGTTCTGGTCCTTGTCGGGCAGTTCCCACACCGTGCGCAGACAGTCCCGCACCTGGCCGACCCAGCCGATGCCGGTGAACAGCAGGACGGCACCGGCGATGAGACCGACCGTGCCGGCGTTCTGCACCAGCGAGTTGATGTCCAGCTGGTCGGAGATCCCCGGGAACTGGTCCGCGATCTTGCCTTCGAGGGTGTGCTGCCGTGACTCGCTCAGGGTGGCGGCGGCGATCGCGGCGGCCACGGTCAGCAGCGGGAAGAGCGAGATGAAGCTGATGAAGGTCATGGCGGCGGCCAGCCGGGCCCACTTCACCCGGTCGAGCCGCTCGTACGACCGCCATACGTGCGTGTGCATCAGCCAGCCGACGAGCGGGCCGACGACGGGAAGTTTTCTCAGCCAGTCCATGATCCGACTCTGCCCTCCGCGCGGAAGACAAATGTACGGGTACCCCAGAAGCGCAGAACCGTGGCAAGCGCCATGCCGACGACCGCGCCGGAGACGGTGTCGGCGCGCTGCGAGGTGAGGCCGAGACCGTAGTGGCTGACAGCGAGGCAGAGCAACTGGACCAGGGCGCCTGCGAGGTTGACGGCGACGAAGACGGCGTAGGGGCGCAGCCCCGACAGGCGCGCGTTGCGATAGGTGCCGCGCGCGTTGCCGACGTAGGCGACCGTGCAGCCCGCCAGGAAGGACAGGGCCTTGGCGGTGAGCGGATCGAGGGCGGCCGGGCCGCGCAGACAGCTGAAGAGGGCGAGGTCGGCGGTGTAGGCGAGCAGGCCGACGGCCGCGAAGCCGATCAGCTCGCGCTGGTGCGCGGTCACCAGTGGGCCACCGCGAGCCCGTACATCGCGAGCCAGGCCAGGCCGATCAGCGCGAGGGCCCGGTCCCGCAGGACGACGTCCTCGGGTTCGCCGGCGGTGCCCCGGTCGGCGAAGACGGCGTAGCGCAGGATCGCCAGGATGAAGGCGACCATGGACAGCTGACGCCAGGGCAGCAGGCCCGCGGCGGGGGTGCGGTGGCCTTCCAGGGCCCACAGGCAGTAGGCGAGGACGGCGACCCCGGCGGCGAGCTGCCAGACGAAGCGGAGGTAGCCGGTGGTGTATTCGGTGAGCAGCGCGCGCGTGGCGCCCGCTTTCCCTGCCAGTTGCACGGCCTCGGAGTAGCGCTTGGCCGACACCATGAAGAGCGCGCCGAAGCCGGTGGTGATCAGGAACCAGCGGGACAGCGGGATGCCGAGCGCGACCCCGCCGATCACCGCCCGCATCAGGAAGCCGGTCGTGACGACGACGAGGTCGACCACCAGGACGTGCTTCAGGGCGACGCAGTACGCCAGTTGCATGCCGAGGTAGGCGATCAGGAGGGCCGGGACGAGGGGCGGGGTCAGCCGAGCCGCGAGCAGCGGTCCCAGGACCGCCAGGACGCCTCCTGCCACGTAGGCGACGGGAACCGGGACCTGGCCAGCGGCGACCGGGCGGCGGCACTTGGTGGGGTGGGCGCGGTCGGCGTCCGCGTCCCGGGCGTCGTTGATCAGGTAGACGGCGGCGGCGCAGGCCGTGAAGAGGAGGAAGGTGAGGGTGAGGGTGAGGAGCGCGTGCGTGGCGAAGAGCCGCCCGGCGGCGGCCGGGGCGGCGATGACGAGGGTGTTCTTGACCCACTGCTTGGGGCGGGTGGTCTTCAGCAGGCCCTTGAGCAGACCGCCGGGGGTGACCCGCGCGCACACCGGTCCGTGCGCCGGTCCGCTCGTCGGCGCGCACGCCGGTCCGGTCGTCGGACCGGGCGCCGATACGGTCGTCGGACCGGGCGCCGATACGGTCGTCGGACCGGGCGCAGGTTCGTGCGGCCGGGCGGGGTGGCCGCGCTGCTCGTGCAGATTCGTTTCAGCAGTGCCGTCGGCCGTCGCTTCGGTGGCACCGGCCGACGCTTCGATGGAGTCGGCGGTCGCTTCGGTGGCGGCGTGCGCGGTCTCGGTCATCCACGCCTCCCCGCGCACGCGACATCCAACACTCCCCCACGCATCCACCGCGCCCCGGCGCGCGCCGTGAGCGCCCCCAGGGCCGCGCCCGCGGCGACGTCCGACGGGTAGTGCACACCGACGACGAGCCGGGAGAGGCACATGGCGGCCGCCAGGGGCGCGAGGGCGGGCGCGCCGAGCGCCCCGAAGGCGACGGCGGCTGCCGCGGCGGAGGTGGCGTGCGAGCTGGGGAAGGAGTGCCGGCCCGCGGTACGTACCCGCGGCCGCACATGCGCGGGGCGCGCACGGCGCACGATCCGCTTGACGCCCATGCTGCCGAGGTGCGCGCCCGCGACGAGCGCCGTTCCGCGCAACCAGGCGCCGCGTCGCGCGCCGTCCACGGCGGCCCCCGCGAGGCCGGCCGCGAGCCAGAGCGCGCCGTGCTCACCGGCGACGGAAAGACCGCGCGCGGCCGACGCGACGCGTGGATCGGCACCGCAGGCGTGCAGCGCGGAGAGGATCCGGTGGTCCATGTCGTCCATTGGACTCACTGTTCACCTTGACCCCGCCAAAGCTACGACCATATTGAGCGACATTCCGATAATCACCCGTTTCGGGGAGTCAGGTGATCTTCCGTAACCAATCACCAATAGCACCCATAACACCCATACGGCAGCGATACGGTCGTCCTTATGCCTGGAAAGCCTGGCGGGCCCGCAGGTCCCGCCGAGTCCGCACCCCCCGGAACCACCGTCTCCGTCACCGGCTGGGGCCGCACCGCCCCCACCGCCGCCCGCCTGATCCGTCCCCGGACGTACCAGGAGGCGGCGAACGCGATCCGGAGCTGCGGGGAACGCGGCGGCATCGCGCGGGGCCTGGGGCGCGCGTACGGGGACGCGGCGCAGAACGCCGGCGGCGCCGTGCTCGACATGACGGGCCTCGACCGCATCCACGCCATCGACGCCGACGGCGGCACCCTCCTGTGCGACGCGGGAGTCTCCCTGCACCGCCTGACGGAGGTGCTGCTGCCGCTCGGCTGGTTCGTCCCGGTGACCCCGGGGACCCGCCAGGTGACGGTGGGCGGCGCGATCGGCGCCGACATCCACGGCAAGAACCACCATGTCTCGGGATCCTTCTCCCGTCACGTGCTGTCCTTCGAACTCCTCACCGCGGACGGCCAGGTCCGCACGGTGAGCCGCGGCACCCCGCTGTTCGACGCGACGGCCGGCGGCATGGGTCTGACCGGAGTGATCCTCACGGCGACCATCCGCCTCCTCCCGGTCGAGACGTCGTACATGACGGTCGACACCGAACGCGCCACCGACCTCGACGACCTGATGCACCGCCTGACCACCACGGACCACCGCTACCGCTACTCGGTCGCCTGGATCGACCTGCTGGCGCGCGGGGCGGCGACCGGGCGCGCGGTGCTCACGCGGGGCGACCACGCGCCCCGGGAGGCGCTCGGCGAGGACTCGCGCGCCGGGCGTGCACCACTCGCCTTCCGCCCCCGTCGGCTCCCGGCCGCCCCCGCGTTCGTCCCCGAGGGCCTCCTGGGCCGCACCTCCGTCGGTCTCTTCAACGAACTCTGGTACCGCAAGGCGCCACGCGCGCGTACCGGCCAACTCCAGCGCATCTCCGCGTTCTTCCACCCCCTGGACGGCGTCCCGCACTGGAACCGCGTCTACGGCCGCGGCGGCTTCGTGCAGTACCAGTTCGTCGTCGGCTACGGCCAGGAGGACGCCCTGCGCCGGATCGTGGCCCGTATCTCCGAGCGCCGCTGCCCTTCCTTCCTGGCCGTCCTCAAGCGCTTCGGCGACGCCGACCCCGGCTGGCTCTCCTTCCCCCTGCCCGGCTGGACCCTCGCGCTCGACATCCCGGCCGCGCTGCCCGGCCTCGGCGTGTTCCTCGACGAACTGGACGAGGAGGTTGCGGGCGCCGGCGGCCGTGTCTACCTCGCCAAGGACGCCCGGCTCCGCCCCGACCTGCTCGCCGCGATGTATCCACGGCTCGCCGACTTCCGCGCCCTGCGTGCGGAGTTGGACCCGCGCGGGGTGTTCGTCTCCGACCTGTCCCGCCGTCTCGGCCTCTAGGAGCTGATCGCTGTCATGAAGGACGCCTTCGGAATGCCCCAGTCCCTGCTCGTGCTCGGCGGTACGTCCGAGATCGCGCTGGCCACCGCGCGCCGGCTGATCGCCCGCCGCACCCGCACGGTCTGGCTGGCCGGCCGCCCCTCCCCCGCCCTCGACCACGCCGCCGGACATCTGCGCACGCTCGGCGCCGACGTCCGCACCGTCCCCTTCGACGCGCTCGACCCCGAGTCCCACGAAGCCGCTCTCGGGAAGGTCTTCGCCGAGGGCGACATCGACATGGTGCTGCTCGCCTTCGGCGTCCTGGGCGACCAGGCGACCGACGAGCGGGAGCCGGTGCAGGCCGTGCGGGTGGCGCAGACCAACTACACGGGCGCCGTCTCGGCGGGCCTGGTCTGCGCGCGGGCCCTGCAGACACAGGGCCACGGCTCACTGGTGGTGCTGTCCTCGGTGGCCGGGGAGCGGGCGAGGCGCTCCAACTTCATCTACGGCTCCAGCAAGGCGGGCCTGGACGCGTTCGCCCAGGGCCTGGGCGACGCGCTGCACGGGACGGGCGTGCACGTGATGGTCGTAAGGCCGGGGTTCGTGCGGTCGAGGATGACGGCCGGGCTGGCGGAGGCGCCCCTGGCCACGACCCCGGAAGCGGTGGCGACGGCGATCGAGACGGGGCTGCGCAGGCGCTCGGAGGTGGTGTGGGTGCCGGGGGCGCTGCGGGTGGTGATGTCGGCGCTGCGCCACGCACCACGGTCGGTGTTCCGACGACTGCCGATCTAGTACCGACGGCTGCCGATCTGGTTCCGGCGGCTGCCGATCCAGTACCGACGGCTGCCCATCTGGTTCCGGCGGCTGCCGATCTGGTTCGACGGCCGCCGGTCTGGTTCCGGTCGGCTGTGACGCCCCTTCAGGGGTGCGGAGCTGTGCCGACGTGCGGCTACCGACTGGCGATGGTCCCCCGCTCCGCGTGCCCCACCTGAGGCGGCACGACGGAGCCCCCGAACACGTACTCGTGCAGCTTCCGCCACACACCGTCGGAACCCTGCTCGTAGAGCGCGAACCCCATGCAGGACCAATCGGCCTCGTACCCCGCCAGCTCGGCGAAGGCCCGGTCCATCGCCGCCTCGTCGATCCCGTGCGCGACGGTGACGTGCGGGTGGTACGGGAACTGCAGCTCGCGGTCGAGCGGCCCGGACGCGGCGCGGATCCGCTGCTGGAGCCAGGCGCAGTCGTCCGCCCCCTGGACCACCCGGACGTACACGACCGGCGAAAGGGGCCGGAAGGTGCCCGTGCCGCACAGCCGCATCGGGAACGGCCGGCCCACCGCGGCGACCTCGCCCAGGTGGGCCTGGACGGCGGCCAGCCCGCCCTCGGCGATCTCCGTCGGCGGCAGCAGCGTGACGTGCGTGGGGATGCCGTGGGCCGCGGCGTCGCCGAAGCCCACGCGCCGCTCCTGGAGCAGGCTGCCATGAGGCTCCGGGACCGCGATCGAGACGCCGATCGTTACGGTCCCCACGTCATCTCCTGTCGGTCGTGATGGTCGGACGCGTGTCGGGTTCGTACCCGGCCGTCCGGCTATCGACTGTACGACCACGGCCGCCTTCCGGGCAGCCGTGGCCGAAGTGATGTGCAGCGCTCCCGTGCGCTCCCCGGAGCGCCCCGAGCGCCCCCGGCGCCCCGCTCGGTACCGTCGGCGCTCCGCCGGTGCTCGGCGGGTCAGCGCTTGGCGGGTCCGGGTCAGTGCTTGGCGGGTCAGTGCTTGGCGGGCAGGAAGCCCACCCGGTCGTAGGCCTGGGCCAGGGTCTCGGCGGCGACGGCGCGGGCCTTCTCCGCGCCCTTGGCGAGGATCGAGTCGAGCGTCTCCGAGTCGTCCAGGTACTGCTGGGTGCGCTCCCGGAACGGGGTCACGAACTCGACCATGACGTCGGCGAGGTCGGTCTTGAGCGCGCCGTACATCTTGCCCTCGTACTCCTGCTCCAGCTCGGCGATCGACTTGCCGGTGAGGGTGGAGTAGATGGTGAGGAGGTTGCTGACGCCCGGCTTGGCCGCCACGTCGTAGCGGATGACCGTGTCGGTGTCGGTGACCGCGCTCTTGACCTTCTTGGCCGTCGCCTTCGGCTCGTCCAGGAGGTTGATGAGGCCCTTGGGCGTGGACGCCGACTTGCTCATCTTGATCGACGGCTCCTGGAGGTCGTAGATCTTCGCCGTCTCCTTGAGGATGTACGGCTTCGGGATCACGAAGGTCTCGCCGAAGCGGCCGTTGAAGCGCTCGGCGAGGTCGCGGGTGAGCTCGACGTGCTGGCGCTGGTCCTCGCCGACCGGCACCTCGTTGGCCTGGTAGAGCAGGATGTCGGCGACCTGGAGGATCGGGTACGTGAACAGGCCGACGCTGGCGCGGTCCGCGCCCTGCCTGGCCGCCTTGTCCTTGAACTGGGTCATCCGGCTGGCCTCGCCGAACCCGGTGAGGCAGTTCATGACCCAGGCGAGCTGCGCGTGCTCGGGGACGTGGCTCTGCACGAAGAGGGTGCAGCGGTCCGGGTCCAGGCCGGCGGCGAGCAGCTGGGCCGCGGCGAGGCGGGTGTTGGCGCGCAGGTCGGCGGGGTCCTGCGGGATCGTGATCGCGTGCAGGTCGACGACCATGTAGAAGGCGTCGTGGGATTCCTGGAGGGCTACCCACTGGCGGACGGCGCCGAGGTAGTTGCCGAGGTGGAACGAGCCGGCGGTGGGCTGGATACCGGAGAGCACGCGGGGTCGATCAGAGGCCATGCCCCCATTCTCTCAGAGGGTGGGGGCGGGATTGGTCTCCGAGGCGGAGGGTTGTCCGGTGCGCGGGGAACTGCGGCGCCGTAGTGGCTGGTCGCGCAGTTCCCCGCGCCCCTCGGGGGGCGCTGTCCCCCGGCGGCGTTGATCAGCCCAGGTCGATCTCGGGGTACAGCGGGAAGCCCGCGACCAGGTCCGTCGCGCGCTGGGCGATCTCCGTCGACACCTTCTCGTCCAGGACGTGGGAGGCCTTGCTCGGGGCGCCCGACTTCGTCGTGCCCGGCTCGGTCGCCGTCAGGACGCGGTCGATCAGGGCCGCCACCTCGTCCATCTCGGCCGTGCCCAGGCCGCGCGTGGTCAGGGCCGGGGTGCCGATGCGGATGCCGGAGGTGTACCAGGCGCCGTTCGGGTCGGCCGGGATCGCGTTGCGGTTGGTGACGATGCCGGAGTCGAGGAGGGCCGTCTCGGCCTGGCGGCCGGTGAGGCCGTAGGACGACTCGACGTCGATCAGGTTGAGGTGGTTGTCGGTGCCGCCGGTGACGAGGGTGGCACCGCGGCGCGTCAGGCCCTCGGCCAGTGCGCGGGAGTTGTCGACGATCCGCTGGGCGTAGTCCTGGAAGGCGGGCTGCCGGGCCTCGGCGAGGGCGACGGCCTTGGCGGCCATGACGTGCGGGAGCGGGCCGCCGAGGACCATCGGGCAGCCACGGTCGACCTGGTCCTTCAGGGAGTCGTCGCACAGGACCATGCCGCCGCGCGGGCCGCGCAGCGACTTGTGGGTGGTGGTGGTCACGATCTGGGCGTGCGGGACCGGGTCGAAGTCACCGGTCAGGACCTTGCCTGCGACCAGGCCCGCGAAGTGCGCCATGTCGACCATGAGGGTCGCGCCGACCTCGTCGGCGATCTCCCGCATGATCCGGAAGTTCACCAGACGGGGGTACGCGGAGTAGCCGGCCACCAGGATCAGCGGCTTGAACTCACGGGCCTGGACGCGCAGCGCCTCGTAGTCGATCAGGCCGGTCGCCGGGTCGGTGCCGTAGGAGCGCTGGTCGAACATCTTGCCGGAGATGTTCGGGCGGAAGCCGTGGGTGAGGTGGCCGCCGGCGTCCAGGGACATGCCGAGCATCCGCTGGTTGCCGAAGGCCTGCCGCAGCTCGGCCCAGTCGGCCTCGGAGAGGTCGTTGACCTGGCGGGCGCCCGCCTTCTCCAGGAAGGGGACCTCGACGCGGTCGGCGAGGACGGCCCAGAAGGCGACCAGGTTGGCGTCGATGCCGGAGTGCGGCTGGACGTAGGCGTGCCGGGCGCCGAACAGCTCGCGGGCGTGCTCGGCGGCGAGCGCCTCGACGGTGTCGACGTTGCGGCAGCCGGCGTAGAAGCGACGGCCGACGGTGCCCTCGGCGTACTTGTCGCTGAACCAGTTGCCCATCGCGAGCAGGGTCGCCGGGGAGGCGTAGTTCTCGGAGGCGATCAGCTTGAGCATCTCGCGCTGGTCGTGGACCTCCTGGCCGATGGCGTCGGCGACCCGCGGCTCGACCGCGCGGATCACGTCGAGGGCGGCGCGGTACGCGGTGGACTCGGTGGAGAGGGGCGCGGACTTGTCTGACATTCGGGACCTCCGGACATGGCGTTCGGCGTTCACGGTTCGGCCCAGGCGCACGGCACTCGATCAGACGCGGGCCGCTCCCCGATGGTCGGTCCCATCCCAGCGCGCCAGTCACGGCCCGCTGGTCAGACTACCCGGCACGCCGGGTCCGGGGGCCGTGGCGTCCACCAGTCGGGCAGCGGCAGAGGGTAGTAAGGGGGCACCTCGCCGCGTTCTCTGGAGTCGCCGTGACCACTACGGAAGCCCTCATCGCCGCCGCCGACGCGCACAGCGCGCACAACTACCACCCGCTGCCGGTGGTGATCGCCACGGCCGAGGGGGCGTGGATGACGGACGTGGAGGGGCGCAGGTACCTGGACTTCCTGGCGGGCTACTCGGCGCTGAACTTCGGGCACGGCCACCCCCGGCTGGTGGCGGCGGCGAAGGCGCAGCTGGAGCGGGTGACGCTGACGTCCCGCGCCTTCCACCACGATCGGTTCGCCGCGTTCTGCACGGAACTGGCGGAGCTGTGCGGGATGGAGATGGTGCTGCCGATGAACACGGGCGTGGAGGCGGTGGAGACCGCCGTGAAGACCGCCCGGAAGTGGGGTTACCGGGTCAAGGGGGTGCCGTCGGAGAGGGCGAAGGTGGTGGTCGCCGGCGGAAACTTCCACGGCCGTACGACGACGGTGATCAGTTTCTCGACCGATCCCGAGGCACGGGCGGACTTCGGGCCGTACACCCCGGGCTTCGAGATCGTGCCGTACGGCGACCTGACGGCCATGCGGGCCGCGCTGACCGAGAACACGGTGGCGGTGCTGCTGGAGCCGATCCAGGGCGAGTCCGGGGTGATCGTGCCGCCGGAGGGCTATCTGGCGGGGGTGCGGGAGCTGACGCGCGAGCGGGACGTGCTGTTCGTCGCGGACGAGATCCAGTCCGGGCTCGGGCGGACCGGGCGGACCTTCGCGTGCGAGCACGAGGGGGTCGTACCGGATGTGTATGTCCTCGGGAAGGCGCTGGGCGGCGGGGTGCTGCCGGTGTCGGCGGTGGTGGCCCGGGCCGAGGTGCTGGAGGTTTTCCGGCCCGGCGAGCACGGGTCCACCTTCGGCGGGAACCCGCTGGCCTGTGCGGTGGCGCTGGAGGTGATCGCGATGCTGCGCAGCGGTGAGTACCAGGAGCGGGCCGCCGAGTTGGGGGAGGTCCTGCACCGGCGGCTGGCGGAGATCGCGGGCAGTGGGCGGGTGACCGCCGTGCGGGGGCGGGGGCTGTGGGCGGGCGTGGACGTGGATCCGGGGGTGGGTTCGGGGCGGGTGGTGTCGGAGCGGTTGATGGAGCGGGGGGTGCTGGTGAAGGACACGCACGGGGCGACCGTGCGGGTGGCTCCGCCCCTGGTGGTGGCGGAGGAGGATCTGGAGTGGGGGGTCGAGCAGTTGTGGGAGGTTCTGAGCACCTGAGGGGGGTGCCACCGCGGGAGGAGCGCGAGTGCCGGTGCGTGGTGGCTTGCCGCGCCCAGGCGGCGGTGGCCGCAGAGCCGGTACCGCCCCGCGCCCCTGCGGGGGCCCCTGTGCGGGGCGTTCAGAGAATCACGTGCGGCAGGAAGCGCGCGTAGTCGTCCGTCACCAGGCCCGCCGACTCCCTGATGCCCAGGCCCGCCGGCTCGTCCCCCACCACCCACGCGCCCAGCACCACGTGGTTGCCGTCGAAGGCCGGCAGGGGGGCCAGCTCCTGGTAGCAGCAGGCCTCGTCGCGTGTGCCTGACGGCATCGCTTCGTCGCCGGCGGCCGCCGCGCCCGGCGGGTGCACCCGCACGCCGGCTCCCTCCCGGCCCAGCAGCGGCTTGCTGACGTACCCCTTGCCGGCCGCCAGCTCCCTCGGGCCGTCGACGTAGGCCGGCAGCAGGTTCGGGTGTCCCGGGTACAGCTCCCAGAGGATCGCCAGCAGGGCCTTGTTGCTCAGGAGCATCTTCCAGGCCGGCTCTATCCACATCGTGCTGCCCGTACCGCCGCCGTTGTCCAGGGTGTCGAGGACGTGGCCGGCGAAGGCGTCGGTGGTGAGCCATTCCCAGGGGTAGAGCTTGAAGCAGCTGCGGATGAACCGGAGCCGGCTGTCGACGAAGCGGCCGGAGAGGGTGTCCCAGCCGATCTCCTCCATGGAGATCCACTCGGTGTCCAGGCCCGCCTGCTCGGCGGTCTCCTTCAGGTACGCGACCGTCATCAGGTCCTCGCCGAGTTCGTCGGCGGAGGAGTGGGCGAAGTGAAGGGGGATGCCGGGCGGGAGCAGCCGGGCCTGCCGCCGCCAGGCGTCGACGAGGCGTTCGTGGAGGCTGTTCCACTGGTCGGCGCCCGGGAAGCGGTCCTCCATCCAGAACCACTGGGCCGAAGCGGCCTCCACCAGTGAGGTGGGGGTGTCGGCGTTGTACTCCAGGAGTTTCGCCGGGCCGGTGCCGTCGTGGCGGAGGTCGAAACGGCCGTAGAGGGAGGGGAGTTCGGAGCGGCGGTGCCAGGACTCGGTGACGGCGGCGCGTATGCGGGGGTCGGTGATGCCCAGCTCGCCGAAACGATCCTGCGCCACGATGTGGCCGGCCGCGGCCAGACACATGGCGTGCAGCTCCTCGACCACCTCCTCCAGCGCCTCCACCTCCTCCAGGGTGAAGACGTAGTAGGCGCTCTCGTCCCAGTACGGGCGCAGGACGCCGTCGGGATGGCGGGTGAGGGGGTAGATCAGGCCCTGTTCCTCGACGGTCCGCTGCCAGTCGGGGCGGGGTGCGACGGTACGGCGCTCCATCGTGGGGTCAGCCGCCGGAGCTGCCGTGGCCGCCGCCGTGCCCGAACCCGCCGCGGTGGACGCTGTGGCCGCCGCTGGACGAGCCGCCGGAGCCCTTGGCCGGCTTGGTGAACGAGCCGCCGCTGACCCAGCCGCTCCTCTTCTTGCCGCCGTAGTAGTAGGCGCCGTTGACAGCGGTCTTGGTGGAGCCGCAGTTCTTGTCGGAGACGACCTGGTAGCCCTTGGTGGCGGTGTAGCTGTTGCGGTCGACGCAGCGCTTGTCGGGGTCGGAGGAGCAGGCGGTGAGGGCGGCGGCCAGAAGACCCATGCCGCCGAGGATCACGGTGCCCGAGCGGAGTTGTCGGCGTGCGTCAGCCATGTTCGTTTTCCCCCGTGTGGCGTGCGGTGGGCCGACGGCAGTCGAGTGATCGTCGGCCGGGTGTCCGGCGACAGCTTAGACGAACGGACTCAGCCACCCTGGGCACGCTGTACGACGGCTGGAACGACAGCGGCGCCACCAACGCCGCCCTCGCCCTCAACGCCACCGCCTGGCTGGCCGGCGCCAGCTGACGCACCGGCTGCGACGGCGGGTCCGGGCACCGTCCCGGGCCCGCCGTCCCGCCTTCCCCCGATCACTTCACTCCTTACCCCCTCCCCTACAGTCCCTTTGTGCTCTTTGGAATGGTGTGCGCGCTCGCCGCGGCGCTCTGCTTCGGTACCGCGACGGTTCTGCAGGCGATGGCCGCCCGGGCGGCCGGTGACGGTACGGGCGGGGAGGCCGCGCTGCTGTTGCGGGCCGTCCGGCAGTGGCGGTACCTCGTCGGGCTGGGGCTGGACGGGCTGGGGTTCGTGTTCCAGATCCTGGCGCTGCGCTCGCTCCCCATCTACGCGGTGAGCGCGGCGCTGGCGTCCAGCCTCGCGGTGACCGCGGTGGTCGCGGCCCGGCTGCTGCGGGTGCGGCTGAGCGGGCTGGAGTGGGGCGCGGTGGGGGTGGTGTGCGCGGGGCTCGCGATGCTGGGGCTGGCGTCGGGGCCGGAGGGCGACCGGGCCGGGTCCGACGCGCTGAAGTACGCGATGCTCGCGACCGCGGTGGGCGTGCTGCTGCTCGGGCTCGTCGGCGGTCGGCTGTCCGGTCGGTGGCGGGCGCTGCTGCTGGGTCTCGGAGCGGGGTTCGGGTTCGGGGTGGTGGAGGTGTCGGTGCGGCTCATCGACACCCTGTGGCCGGGCGGGCTGCTCACCAACCCGGCGGCCTACGCACTGCTCGTCGGCGGCGGCGGCGCCTTCCTGCTGCTGACCTCGGCGCTGCAGCGCGGCTCGGTGACCACGGCGACGGCCGGGATGGTGATCGGCGAGACGATCGGCCCGGCGGCCATCGGCGTGGTGTGGCTCGGGGACCGCACCCGCGAGGGGCTCGCCTGGCTCGGGGTGCTCGGCTTCACCGTGGCCGTCGCGGGGGCGCTGGCGCTGGCCCGGTTCGGGGAGGCGCCGGAGAGGGTCGAGGAGGACTGAGCCCCACCCTTGTCACACCTATCGAGAAACGATAGATTCCCATCGCCAGTCGATGGAAGGATGGGTCGTGGGGAAGCTGACAGTGCGCGCGTTGCGCGCCGTGCTCGCGGTGGTGCTCACCGGCACCGTGTTCGTGCAGGCGGGAATGGTGTGGACGCTCGCCAGGGGGAACGATCCCGAGGACGGGTCGCTCCCGCTGACCGCGTTCCGCGTGATCACGATCCTGGGCATGGTGTCGGCCCAGGTGGCCCTGGTCTGCGTGTGGCGGCTGGTGACGATGGTGCGGCGCGGAACCGTGTTCTCCGACGCGGCCTTCCGGTACGTGGACAGGGTGATCGGCGCGATCGTGGCGATCGCCCTGCTGTGGTTCACGGTCACCGCCCTCAACGCGCCCGGCCAGCGGGACGACCCGGGCGTCACGATCATCATGGGCGGGGTGGGCCTGGCCATCCTCGGGGTCGCGCTCATCGTGCTCGTCCTGCGGATGCTGCTCGCCCAGGCCGTCGCGCGCGACGTCGAAGCGGCGCAGATGCAGGCCGAGCTGGACGAGGTCATCTGATGCCGATCGCCGTCGACATCGACGTGATGCTGGCCAAGCGGAAGATGTCCGTGGGCGAGCTCGCGGACCGGGTGGGGATCACGCCCGCCAACCTGGCGGTACTCAAGAACGGCCGCGCCAAGGCAGTACGGTTCGCGACGCTCGCCGCGCTCTGCGAGGTGCTCGAGTGCCAGCCGGGCGACCTGCTGCGCTGGGAGGCCGAGGACGCCGCCGGCGGATGACGTGCCCCCGGGCGGGCGAGAAAGCGCCTCCGCAGGTGATTTCCGGGCCGTCGTACCGGAACTCGGTCCGGGGATTCACCCGACGCCGGTCACGGCCGGGCCCGACAGCACCGTGCACAGCACGTCCAGCGCCCCCGACCAGGCGTGGTCGGCGGGCGTGCCGTAGCCGAGGACGAGGGCGTCCAGGGGTGCGGTGACCGCGTCGGGGTGGCGGTGGCGCGGGGTGAGGCCGTCGAGGGCGAGGCCCTGGGCGGCGGCGGCCCGGATCACCCGGTGCTGGGTGCCGGGCGGGAGCCGCAGCAGCATGTGCAGGCCGGCCGCGATGCCGGTGACCCGGATCTCCGGGGCGCGCTCGGCGAGGGCCGCGACCAGGGCGTCCCGGCGGCGCCGGTAGCGGGAGCGGGACGCGCGGACGTGCCGGTCGTAGGCGCCGGAGGTGATGAACTCGGCGAGGGTCAGCTGGTCCGGTGCCCCGCAGGTGTCCACGCCGCCCTTGACCGCCGTCACCTCCCGGGCCACACCCGGCGGCAGCACCATCCAGGCCAGCCGCAGTCCGGGCGCCAGGGACTTGCTGGCCGTGCCCAGGTAGACGACCTCGTCGGGGGCGAGGCCCTGGAGGGCGCCGACGGGACGGCGGTCGTAGCGGAACTCGCCGTCGTAGTCGTCCTCCAGGACCAGGCCGCCGGTGCGCCGCGCCCAGTCCACGACGGCCGCCCGCCGGTCGTGGTGCAGCGGCGCGCCCATCGGGAACTGGTGGGCGGGGGTCAGCAGCACCGCGGCCGGTCCCTGCGCCAACCCCCTGGTGTCCGTGCCGCGTTCGTCGAAGGGCAGCGGGCGGGTACGGAGTCCGGCCGCCGTCAGCAGCTGCCAGTGTTCGTCGAGGCCGTACGACTCCACGGCGACCGTGTCCGCCCCACGGTCCCGCAGCAGCCGGCCGAGCAGCCCGAGGCCGTGCGCGAACCCGGCGCAGATCACGATGCGCTCCGGGTCGGCGCGCACCCCCCGGGCGCGGGCGAGGTAGGCGGCGAGCGCGGTGCGCAGTTCGACGCGGCCGCGCGGATCGCCGTAGCCGAAGGCCTCGTTGGGGGCGGCGGTGAGGGCGCGGCGGGCCGCCCTGAGCCATTCGGTGCGCGGGAAGACCGAGACGTCGGGGTGGCCGGCGCGCAGGTCGTAGGCGGGGTGGTGGGCGGTGGTACCGGTGGCGGGCGTCGTTCCGTGCCGCCCGGACGGCGACGCCGTCGGCTCCCTGGTCGCGACCCGGGTGCCGGAGCCCTGGCGGGCGGTGAGCCAGCCCTCGGCGACCAGGTCGGCGTAGGCGTCGGCGACGGTGTTGCGGGCGATGCCCAGGTCGACGGCGAGGGACCGGGAGGAGGGCAGCCGGGTGCCGGGGACCAGCCGGCCGCCGCGGACGGCTTCGCGCAGGGCGTCGGTCAGGCCCCGGCGCAGCCCCGGACCGGCCGGTTCCAGATGGAGGTCGAAGCCCAGAGTGGCCCATGTTTTCCCCATGGAAATGGACCATACTCCTGGGCTGCCTGGCTCCTAGGGTCGAGATATGACCACAGAACACCCCACTGCGTACGCACCGGAGCACACCCCCCGTCTGGCCTGGTCGGAGCTGGTGCCCGACGTCTACCGGGCGATGGTCCGGCTGGACACCGCCGCCCGGAAGGGCCTCGACCCGAAGCTCCTGGAGCTGGTGAGGATCCGGGCCTCACAGCTCAACCGCTGTGCGCTCTGCGTGGACATGCACAGCAAGGACGCGCTGGCGCAGGGCGAGAGCGTCGGGCGGATCATCCAGCTCAGCGCCTGGGAGGAGTCCGAGCACTTCTACACCGAGAAGGAGCTGGCGGCGCTGGGACTGACGGAGGCGGTGACCGTCCTGACGGACGGCTTCGTGCCGGACCACGTCTACGAGCGGGCCGCCAAGCACTTCGAGGAGGCGGAGCTGGCGCAGCTGATCGCCGCCATCACGGTCATCAACGCCTGGAACCGGTTCGGGGTGACCTGCCGGCTGGTGCCGGGGCACTACACGCCGGGGCAGCACGCGTGAGCAGGGCCGGTGACGTGCGGGCCGGGGCTCCGGCGGTGGGCCGCGGCGGCGGTCCGGGAGATCGCCGCCGGGCTCCGTCGAACGGGGCGGCCGGGATCACCCCACGTGGCTGACCGTCCTCGGGCGGAAGCGCCGGTACAGCACCACTCCGGCCGTCAGCGAGGCCAGGCTCGCGGCCGCCGGCGCCCAGGGGTTGCCCGTTCCGGTGTGCGCGAGCGTGCCGGTCGTCCGCTGCCGGACGACGGTGGCGGGCGGCTTCGGCGCCGGGTGGGCCTTGGCCGGGTGTGACGGCTGGTGGCGGACGGGGGGCGGGGGAGGTGTGGACGGGCCGGGCTCGTCGGGATGGCCGTTGACGGACTCGTTGCCGAAGACGGGATTGCCGACACCCACCGCGTTCACGCTGTTGCCGACGACGTTCAGGGGAACGTCGATCGGAAGCTGGATGTTGTTGCCGGAGAGGACGCCCGGCGAGTCGTGGGCGCTGCCGACGGCCGCTGCCCCTTCCTTCTTCTCCGCGGACTTGCCCCCCTCGTTGGCGCACCGGTTGCCCATCGCGGGGTTGAGGAGCCCGACGACGTCGACGGTGTTCCCGCACACGTTCACCGGGATGTGCACCGGCAACTGGATGTCGTTGCCGGACACCAGCCCGGGCGAGCCGGCCGCGGAACCGTCCGCGGCCGAGTCGGCCCACGCGGGCCCCGCGACCGCCATCGCACCAGACGCGACGGCGAAGGCGATCACACTGTTTCGGGTAGCCCGTTTCATGGGTTCCCTGCCCTTCCAGACACGTCGCGGGCACTCACCCGCGATCGGCGAAATCCAAGCAAAGCGAAATAAGTAGTACCTTTTTGGGCCGGTATCGAGGCGATACGGGCGTGCCGGGCTGGATCGTGCGGACCCGCCCGGCCGTGGACGAGACGAGGCGAGTCGTGCCACGGTCGTCCGGTCCGGCGCCCCGCCGACGTCTCGCTGCGCCGAGGTTCGCTTCGGGCAGCGGATGCGCGCACGACGGCGGGGGCACCCGGCCGAGGATCGACGCGGCCGGCGGCTGTCGCGCGTCGGCCTGTGGCGGCACAGGCCGGGCGGGCGGCGGCGAGGTGTCAGAGCGCCTGGTTGTTGCAGCCCATGTCCGAACCGAGGTGGCTCTGCTGTGCGCCCGGGTTGCCCTCGCCGTTCAGCAGGTTGCCCGCCAGACCGGTGATCGCGCCGACGCTGCCGATCACCTCGATGTTCATGTCGTGCGAACGGCACTCGGTGGCCTGGGTGATGTCGAGGTCGCGGCCCAGGTCGTCGTGAGCGGACGCGGTGTTGGCACCGAAGGAGCCGACACTGCCGAGCATGGCGCCCACGAGGACTGCCTTGTGGAACTTGCGCATGGGTTCTCCATTGGTCTGGCGGATGGAATCTGCAAGAGGTCGTGCGGAACGTGCGGATGTTCGCCGGCGCGGCCGTCAGCCGAGCCGGGGCAGCCCCAGCTGGCCGACCGGAGGTGCCGCGACCTGCCCGAGGCCGACCGGGGAGAGCTGCGGCGCGCCCGGCGACCCGAGCTGCGGGCTGAGGAGCGGGTTCACCTGCGGGTTGAGCTGGGGGTTCACCTGCGGGGCGACGATCGCCGGCGCCTGCGAGGCGAAGCTCTGGGGTACCTGGGGTACGGCCAGCTGCGGGGCGACCTGCGGCATGACCTGGGGCATGACCTGCGGCACCACCTGGGCCGGCTGCGCGGGGGCGGCCTGGACCGGTTGCGGCGGGGCGGCCTGCTGCGGGTACTGCGGCGCGGCCTGCTGCTGGTAGGGAGGAGGGGCCTGCTGCTGGTACTGCGGTGCCGCCTGCTGCGGGTACTGCGGGGCCGCCTGCTGCGGGTACGGCGTGGTGGCGGCCTGCGCAACTCCCTGCGAGGAGGCCGTGCTGGAGGCGTAACCGGTCGGCTGTGGGGCGGGCGCGGGCGCTGCCTGCTGGACCGGCTGGGGCGCGGGTGCCGGGGCCGGCTGGGGAGCGAACTGCTCGGGAGCCGGAGCCGGAGCCGGAGCCGGGGCGGGACTGCCTTGTCCGATGGGAGCGGCATGACTGACACCGCCGCCGAGTGCGGACAGACCGCTGGCCGCCACTGCAAAGAGCGCGGCCTTGTGAAGCTTGCGCATGAAACCCTCGGCCCTTCGATACCTGATGGGGAAGTCCATTGCATTCAGCGCGGTCGCACGTGCAGTCGGTGTGATACTCGTACTGCATCGCCGGCAGCATTAATTCCGATAAGCACGCGGACTTCGCATTCGGAGCCGACAGCGATTGCCTCACCCTCTTCAGGTCCACGGTCGCTGCCCTCTCCTCGTCGGAACGACGATCGAGCGGCTGCGGTCACGGGATCCAAAAGCCCGTCACCCATTTGCCTCCCCACGGGGCGGACTTCATCACCCGCACACCCTGCGGCAAATGGGTGACCACGACCCGGCGACCGTTTCTGGGTCTGCGCGCGTCTCGTTCCCCACGGGGCAAGAACGATGGTTCACCGCAGCCGCGCAGGGGCGGCAGGAACAGCGAAAACTGCGCTGTCATAAGCATTTCATCAGATTCCGTGCACAGGTCAATGAAGGGCCGAGAATTCCATGCGCAAGCTTCGTAGGGTCGCGCTCGTCGTCGCAGCAGCCGGAGGTCTCACCGCCGTCGGTGCCGGCCCAAGCTCCGCCGTCACTCCCGCCGCCTACAACGGGGCTGTGCCGCCTCCCGTTTCACAGCCGGACGCCCAGGCCGCCTCGGCCGCCTCCGCTCAGGCGACCGCGCAGTCCTACGGCTCGCCGGCCCCGCAGCAGGCGCCCCCGCAGCGTGCCACCGAGGTCGCCCCGCAGATCAATCCGCAGCTGAACCCGCAGATCAACCCGCAGCTTTCCTCGCCGGCCCCGCAGCCGGCGCAGGGCCAGGCCGCCCCGGTGAGCCAGACCAACATGTTCCGTCCGTCCCAGGAGTGCAGCCCGCAGAGCCTGCTCGACGCGAACGTCCCGGTCGCCCTGCTCGCCGCTTCCCAGACCCGCGGCATCGACTGCTCCCAGGCCAACAGCCAGTCGAACTCGCTCGCCAACGCGCGCCAGGGATGACGGCCAAACGTCGCCGCGCGGCGGGGAGTTGTCGAAAATCGCCACCGACGGGTCCATGTCGACGCGATACGACTTTCGGGTGCTTTCGCCTTGTGATCGCGAAATCGGCGCGTCGTCGCCATCATTGGCGTATTTCGTACTAATCTCCCGTAACTGTAATAAGTCGATCTCCCACAGATCGCACCCACTCACTCCCCGGAGATGACATGCGTAAGCTTCGCAACGTTGCCGTCCTGATCGCCGCAATCGGCAGCATCGGACTCGTCGGCGGCACGGCCCACGCCGACCAGGGCGGTAAGGGCGGCGAGCACGGCGACAAGTTCAACATCCAGCAGAGCTCCAACTGCAAGTCGCACGACCTGAACCTGGACGTCCTCGGCGAGGTCGGTCTGCTCGACGGCGTCCTGGGCAACGCGCTGAACGGCGAGGGCAACCCGGGCGCCCAGGCCACCGACATCGGCTCCACCATGGGCTGCAACAACAGCGCCTTCTGAAAATCTGATCGGCGCGAAAACGTCGGTTGACAAATGGTCCCGGTGCCGGGCTTCAGGCCTGCGCCGGGACCATTTGTGTGCGTCGGCAGACCTCCGAGGTAGCGAAAATTACGCGAGTTCGGCGCGCCGCTGGATTATCTCGGTTATTTCGTATCAACCTTCAGGTCAAGGATGTCGATCTTTTCACCGATCGCGTCTACCTCACCTCACCGGAGATGAAATGCACAAGGTACGTATGGCTGCCGTCCTCTTCGCCGCATTCGGGAGCATCGGGCTCCTGGGCGCCGGCGCCGCCCACGCCGACCAGGGCGGCCACAAGCGAGGCGACAGCTTCGACATCCGGCAGAGCAGCACCTGCACGTCGCACGACGGCAACGTCGACATCCTCGGCGAGGTCGGCATCGGCAACGGCCTGGGCGGCAACCTGCTGAACGGCGAAGGCAACGCCGGTGCCCAGCAGAGCCACCTCGGTTCGGACATGGGCTGCAACAACAGCTTCGGCAAGTAGGCCGAAACGACAGATCCCGGTGTCCCGGCAACGGCCGGGGCACCGGGATCTGTCAATGGCGCTCAGAACTCGATGTGCGGCTTCTTGAAGCCCTTGGGCAGCTCCGCCGTGTTGGAACAGTCCACCTCCGGCCCGGCGTTCGTGGATCCGCTGCCCAGCAGTCCGTCCTCCGGATACACCACGCTCGGCCGGTCGGTCGTGTCGCAGTTCTGTGTCTGCCGGATGACGTGCGTGCCGTCCTTGTCGGAGTGGATCTCGCTCTTGCGGACGCAGACGGTGTCGCCCTGCGCGTTGGTCTTGCAGTCGCCCGAGTGGCCGTCCGCGTACGCGTGTCCGGCGCCGACGCAGATCGCCGCGAGACTCCCGACGAGGCCCGTGACGGTGGCAATCTTCTGCCGAGTGAACATGTGCTGCTTTCCTTTGCAAAAGAGGCCCGGTCGCGTGCCGTTACCGGCGTGCGTCCGGGCCCGAGAAGGTCGAATCAGGGCATCCTGCGCCGGGACGCGGCGGCGACCGCTACCGACGACAGGATGGCGGCAGCCCGGACGCGTGCCCCGAGGGAGCGGTGCGTCCGGGCTGCCTTCGCCACGGGGTGTCACTCAGCAAGCCGCTGAACGGACCCCGGAGTTCGTGCGATGTTCCTCGGGCTTCCGAAGGAGGCCGATGCGCTCGTGACGGCGCCGAGAGGACAAGTCCTCGGTACGCCGTTACTCGCCCTCGCCGCCCTGCTGCTGGCCGTACCCCTGCTCGGGCTGCTCAGACTGGTCGGGGCCGGCCTTCTGCTCCTCCGGCTGACCCTCCGGCTGCCCCTCCGGCTGACCCTGCGGCTGCGCCTCGGGCTGGCCCTGAGGCTGCGCCGCGCCGTAGTAACCGCTGCCGACGGCGACGGCGTTGGCCGACGAGTTGGCCACGGCGGTGACGCCCTGGCCCGCGTCCTCGCCGCCGGCGGCGAAGCTGGCCCCGGCACCGACGAAGGACAGGCCGGCAATCGCCGCCGCTACGACCGCGGCGCGCTGAAACTTACGCATGATGTGACCCTTTCTTGTCCGGGCAGGACAGCCCGGCTTGACTACACAATGTGAGCATATACACACATTTCGTAGTCATTCAGGATCTACACTCGGTCATGTCGCGTCGTTCTCGCCTCGCGTCGTCGCCCGCCACCGCCGCGCGTGCCGGTCCTCGCGGGTGCCGGTCGACCCCCACGTCGAGGGGGAACAGGTCACCTCGGGCCCGAGCCGCGCCCTCCCGCTGCCCAGGACGGCGGGCACCTCCAGAGGCTGCACCGTCTGGCAGGTGTCCTGATGGGGCGGGAGTTCGCCTTCGGGGACCTCGCCCTTGAACCGCTGGGTGCAGGTGAGGTTGCCCAGGAGGTCACGGGTGCAGTCCCCCGGGTCCGCTGCGGCATACGCCTGGCCGACGCCGGCACCGGACGCGACGAGACCGCCGACGAGCACCGAGAGGGCCGCGATCTTCTTCCTGTTCACCATGTCAAGCTCACCCTCTGAAAGCGGTGTTGTACTGGCCGCAGGTGGTGTCCGTGGTGCCCGCGAGACCAAGCACACCGATCGGCACGTCGTTCTCGGCGACCGTCTGCGGACTGCATTCCTGGTAGGGGCGGTAGAGGTCGGACACCTGCAGCCCGTTGCCGGAGCTGTCGGCGACAGCGGTGCCGGCGCCGAGGGCAGACAGGCCGCCGGCCGCCGCCACCGCCGCGAGCACGACCTTCTGAAGCTTGCGCATGGAAACCTCGATTCTTTTTCTGTACATCGAGACCGATTGCCTAGCGTGACCGCGCAAACACTAGCAGTAGCCGCATGCGTCTTACCGCACGGGAGATCCGTGTTCCCCATGGGGCATATAGCCCGACGAAATCACCAGACGGACGCCAATTGACGGTACGGGGACGCGAGTTGTGGTTGGCCGCATAAAGACGCCGATACCAATACGGTCGTATCAGAGGGAAGTTGGGTCAGAGGAGTTCCGGCTGCGCGGCCCGCAGGTGATCGCTCGCCGGCACGGAGGCGATCAAGTCCCGCAACTTCTCGGCATATCGCCGCACGTTCTTGTAGGCGGCCTCGGTGTCCGGGTAACGGCAGGCGAACCACAGCCCCTCGTGCAGTCGGCTCACCCAGGCACACACCTGGTCGCCGTACGACACCCGGATCAGCCCGTACGTCTTCTGCTCGCTCCAGTCGGCCGAGCCGGGGGTGAGGCGGGCGTCCACGTACGAGACGATCGAGTACATGTCGGGCGAGGTCGGCCGGAAGTCCGCACCGAGCAGACGCAGTACGCGGGCCAGCGGAATGCGCGCCAGCGACCGGTTGGCCCGCAGTTCGGCGCGGACCGTGGCGAGCGCGCCGTCGAAGTCCCGTGCCGCCGGCACCTCGATGGGTGCGCCGCCGACGTACCAGCCCACGGAGTCCGACCACTCGGACTTCAGCCGGGTGTGGAACGGCACGACCGTGCGGTAGACCGGCTGCCCGCCCAGCTCGTGGACGATCAGACTGGTCGCGGCCAGGATGCCCACCAGGCTGCCGCCGTAAGGGCGGCAGTGCGCCTCGAACGCGGCGGCGGCGTCCGCGTCGACGAGCGGCTCGCACATCAGCTTCTGGGCGGGCAGCGCGCCACCGGGTTGCAGACCGAGGTCGACGGGGAACTCGGGAAGCCTCCCGTCACACCGGGCGATGAACTCCCGCCAACGCGCGACGATCGCGTGTGTGTCGTCGATCCCGTCCGCGTTCGCCCGCTCGTGCCGGCAGAAGTCGACGTAACTTCCCACCGGCGTACCGGTGACGGGCCGCCCCGTGACACCCGACGTGTACAGCCCGTGGATCTCGTTCGAGGTGAGCTGGAGGGAGTAGGCGTCGACGTTGGTGTGGTCGAAGGCCATGTACACACTGGTGGAGTCGTCACGGACGACCGCCGCGTAGATGAGGTTCGGCCAGTCGAGCGCGTCCGCCGCGACGTCGAACCGGTCCTGCAGGTAACGGGTCAGCACCTCCGCGTCGGCGAAGTCGCCGACCACCTCGCGGTGCAGCGTCACGTCGTTCGCGTCGAGCGTGAACCGGTGCATGTCGTCGCCGACCCAACGGAAGCCGCTGCGCAGCGTCTCGTGACGCAACGTCCAGCCGTGCAGGGCCTCTTCCAGCGCGTCGAGGTCGGCCCGGCCCGGCAGGTCGAACGCCGTGCCGAGCCAGGTCGGTACGAACAACCCGTCCTCGCGCACCGCCCGCGCCGTTCTGATGTGCGACTCCTGGATGTACGCCGGCGGCCGCGGATCCGGCGGCAGCGCTGTCGCGGCCGCGACGGTCGCCGGGCTGAACGTCCACTCGACTAGCCGTCCGGGCCGGACCTCGCAGCGCTGAATGTCAGAAATTCGCACGATGGCGTCTCCTTCACAGAAGACACCAGCTTGATCAAGTCAAAGCCGTGCGCGAGCGATGGCCGCTGTGTCGCCCACTTTTCAGCGAGACGTGTGACACCTCGAACGAGTTGACGGAAGCGGCTCAGGACAGCCACTTCTTCCACACCGAAGGGTGGTCGTCCACCCACTTCTTGGCGGCCTCCTGAGGGCTCAGCTTCTGGTCGGCGATCATCAGCGAGACCTCGTTCTGGTCCTCGGTCGTCCACTTGAACTTCTTCAGGAAGGCCGCTGCCTTGCCACCGCTCTTCGCGAAGTCCGCGTTGAGGTACTTCTGCAGCGGGGTGTGCGGATAGGCGCAGGCGATCTTGGCCGCGTCGGCGTCACAACCCTCCCGGTACGCCGGGAGCTTCACCTCGGTCATCGGCACCTTCTTGAACAGCCACTGGGGCGAGTACCAGTAGGTCAGGAAGGGCTTCTTCTCCTTGGCGAACTGCTTCATCTGGGTGATCTGGGCGGCCTCGGAACCGGCGAAGACGACCTGGTAGTCCAGCTTCAGGTTGTTCACCAGCGCCTTGTCGTTGGTGACGTACGACGGTGACCCGTCCAGGAGTTGGCCCTTGCCGCCGCTCTCCGCGGTGCGGAAGAGGGAGGCGTACTTGTTGAGGTTCTTCCAGTTCGTGATGTCGGGATGCTGCTTGACCAGGTAGGTCGGCACGAACCACCCGATGTGCCCGGTGACCCCGAGGTCCCCGGCACGGCCGATGGTCTTCTTGTCCTCGACGTACCGCTTCTCCTGGTCCGGGTGGCCCCAGTCCTCCAGGATCGCGTCCACGCGTCCCTGGCTGAGCGCGTCCCAGGCGGGCACCTCGTCCACCTGCACGGTGTCGACGCGGTAGCCGAGTTCGTGTTCGAGGAGGTACTGGGCGACGGCCACGTTGGACTGCGCGCCGACCCAGGACTGCACGGACAGGGTCACGGTCTTCGATCCCTGCGCGTTGGCGAAGGGCGAGGCCTGCTTGGTCATGTCGGCGGCACCGCAGCCGGTCGCGAGGACCAGCACGGAGGCGGCGGCCACGAGGGTCGTACGACGCATGGTCAGGCTCCCTTCCCCGTACGGCGTTCCGTGGGCTGGGTGACGCGGTCGAGCATCAGGCCCAGGCAGACGATGGCGGCACCGGCCACCAGCCCGGTCGCCAGGTCGCCCTGGGCGAGTCCGAAGGCGACGTCGTAGCCGAGGGCGCCGCCGCCGACCAGGCCGCCGATGATGACGACGGCGAGGACCAACACCACACCCTGGTTGACGGCGAGCAGCAACGCGGGCCGTGCGAGCGGCAGTTGGACCTGCCACAGCTGCTGACGGCCGGTCGCGCCGAGCGACCGCGCGGACTCCAGGGCGGCGGGGTCGACCTGCCGCAGCCCCTGGGCGGTGATCCGTACGACGGCGGGCAGCGCGTAGACGACGGCGGCCGCCACGGCCGGGGCGCGGCCGACGCCGAACAGGGCGACGACCGGGATCAGGTACACGAACTGTGGCATGGTCTGGAACACGTCCAGGACCGGGCGCAGGGCGCGTTCGACGCGGTCGCTGCGGGCGGCTGCGATACCGGTCGCGAAGCCGAGGACGAGGGTGACGGCGACGGCCGCGAGGACCTGGGACAGCGTGTCCAGCGACGGCTCCCACACGCCCAGCACACCGATCGCGGCCATCGCGAGGACGGCGGTGAGCGCGGTGCGCCAGGTGCCGATCAGCCAGGCCAGGGCGGCGACGATGAGCAGCACCGACCACCAGGGCAGCCACTGCAGGCCCGACCGGACGGGGTCCAGGATCCAGGTGGTGAAGTGGGCCGCCCAATCGGCGGTACCGCCCACGACCGGGACGCCCGAGTACAGGTGGGCGGTCATCCAGTCGACGGCACGGTTGACCGGTTCGGAGAAGTTCAGGGTCCAGGCCGCGGGCCAGTCCAGGTCGCCGAGGAGACGGGCGGCGACGGCGACGGCCACGGTGGCGGCGAGGGCGTAGAGGAGGCCGAGCGGGGAGGGGCGGGTGTCGCCCCGGTCGCCCGCCGCGGCGGTGATGCGGTCCAGGACGACCGCGAGGAGCACGATCGGGATGCCGGCCGCGAGGGCCGCGCCGACGTCGACCGAGGCGAGGGCCTGGTAGACGCGGTCGCCGAGGCCGCCGGCGCCGATGACGGAGGCGATGACCGCCATCGACAGCGCCATCATGATCGTCTGGTTGAGGCCGAGCAGGAGTTCCTTGCGGGCGAGCGGGAGACGGGCGGTCAGCAGCCGCTGCCTGCGGGTGGCGCCCAGGGAGTCCACGGCCTCCAGGACTTCCGGGTCGGCGCCGCGCAGGCCGAGGGCGGTGAGCCTGGCCATGGGCGGGGCGGCGTAGACGACGGTGGCGAGCACGGCCGCGGGGACGCCGATACCGAAGACCAGGACGACGGGGAGGAGGTAGGCGAAGGCCGGGAGCACCTGCATGGTGTCAAGGACCGGACGCAGGGCGCGGTGCAGCCGGTCGGAGAGACCGGCGCCGAGGCCGAGGACCAGGCCGACGGCGACGGACGCGAGGACCGCCACGACCATCAGGGCGAGGGTCTGCATCGTCGGCACCCACATGCCGAGGGCACCACAGGCGAGGAACGCGGCGGCCGTACCGGCGGCGAGCCGGAGGCCGGCGACGCGGTGCGCGACGGCGGCGGCGAGCACGGTGACGCCGGGCCAGCCCGCGGCGAGGAGCGCGAGGTAGACGACACGGACGGCGAGGACGACGGCGTTGCTGATGTAGCCGAGGAAGTAGAGGAAGAGGGGGTGTGTGTCGCGGTTGTCGATGACCCAGTTGCTGGCGGAGGTGAGCGGTGCGGAGAGGTCGACGGTGAGGGTGTGGGGCCAGGCGGCGCTGGTCCAGTGGGAGTCGGCGAGGGGGACGAGGACCGCGGCGACCACGGCCAGGGCGAGGAGCTTGCGCACGGCCTGGCTGGCGGGCAGGGCCATGCGACGGGGGCTCGGGACAGTGATCGTCGCCATCAGACACCCTCCGGACTGGTGCGGGGGGCGGGGGGTTGCACTTGCCCGCGCTCGCGGGGTGCCGCCGCGCCCACCCTCCCCGGCTCTCGGCTTCGCTCGATCGGGGGGACCCCCGTCGCCCCAGCGGCACGACTGCCCGCGGCTGAGTCGGCTGAGTCGGCGTCCGGCCCGCCCGCGGCGGCGGAACTGTCGGCTGCGGGACCTCGCGACGGGCCGTCCCCCTCCCCACCTGGGGGCGGGGGGCTCTGACATGTGCGGCTCTGCCGCGTGGGCGCGACCAGCCCACCACGGCCCGCAGCCGAATGACTGCCCACAGCCCCCTTCGCCACGACGCCGAGCAACGTGTCCGCGTCGACGACGCCGACGCACCGGTCCCCGTCCACGACCCGCGCCGGGGCGCCGGCCCCCGCCACCACGTCGATCGCCTCGGCGACCGTCGCGGCCGTGCCGACCGCGGGTCCCGCCGAGGCCTCCCCGTCCTTCGCCGGCCTCATCGCGGAGCGCACCGTCAGGACCTGCTCGCGCGGCACGTCCCGCACGAACTCCCGGACGTAGTCGTCGGCCGGGGACCCCACGATCTCCTCCGGCGTCCCGAGCTGCACCACCCGGCCGTCCCGCATCAGCGCGATGCGGTCGCCGAGCTTGAGCGCCTCGCTCAGGTCGTGCGTGATGAAGACCATCGTGCGGCCCTCCTCCTGGTGCAGGCGGACCACCTCCTCCTGCATGTCCCGCCTGATCAGCGGGTCGAGCGCGCTGAACGGCTCGTCGAAGAGGAGCACCTCGGGGTCGACGGCGAGCGCCCGCGCCAGCCCCACCCGCTGGCGCTGGCCGCCGGACAGCTGGCCGGGACGGCGCTGCTCCATGCCCTCGAGACCGACCTTGGCGACGACCTCGGCGGCCCGCCTGCGCCGCTCGGACCTGCCGACGCCCTGGATCTCCAGGCCGTACCCGACGTTGTCGAGGACGGACCGGTGCGGCAGCAGCCCGAAGTGCTGGAAGACCATCGCCGCACGGTGCCGGCGCAGCTCCCGCAGCCGGCCCTTGTCCATCGCACGGACGTCCTCGCCGTCGATGGCGATCGTGCCGGAGGTGGGCTCGATGAGCCGCGTCAGGCAGCGGACCAGCGTCGATTTCCCGGAGCCGGACAGGCCCATCACCACGAAGACCTCGCCCTTGCGCACGTCGAAGGAGACGTCACGGACGGCGGCCGTACAGCCGGTGCGGGCGCGCAGCTCGGCGGGCGCGAGCCCGGTCAGCTCGGGGTCCGCGGGCACGCGTTCGGCCTTCGGTCCGAAGACCTTCCACAGGCCGTCGACCGAGAACACAGGGGTCGAGGCAGGGGGTGTGGCAGGGGTCGTCACAGGGGTCGTACTACTCATCACGCACCGCCCTTCAGCAGGTCCACGGCCCTCTCGCCGACCATCAGCACTCCGATCATCGGGTTCACGGCCGGCATGGTCGGGAAGACGGACGCGTCGGCGATACGGATGCCGTCCAGGCCGCGGATCCTCAACTCCGGGTCCACCACGGCCAGTCGGTCGTCCGCCGCGCCCATCCGGCAGGTGCCCGCCGGGTGGTACACCGTGTGCGCGACCTTGCGGGCGTACTCGCTGAGCTCGGCGTCGCCGAGGATCTCCGGCCCGGGGCACACCTCGCGCTTCAGCCAGCCGGCCAGCGGCTCGGTCTTCGCGATCTCGCGGGCGATGCGGATGCCGTCGACGAGGGTGCGGCCGTCGTAGTCGTCCTCGTCGGTGAAGTAGCGGAAGTCCAGCGCGGGCTTCACGGACGGGTCGGCGCTGGTGAGGTACAGCCGGCCGCGGCTGCGCGGCTTGGGGATGTTCGGGGTCATCGAGACGCCGAACTCCGGGCGCCGGTAGCCCAGTCGCTCCGGGTTGTCCGTGAACGGGATCTGGTAGAAGTGGAACATCAGGTCCGGGCCCGCGTGTTCGGGGTCGCGGCGCACGAACAGGCCCGCGTCGGAGTCCATCGCGGAGTTCTCCGGGATCGGGCCGTTCGTCTCCCAGACGATCACCGACTCGGGGTGGTCGAGGAGGTTCTCGCCGACACCCGGGAGGTCCAGCACGGCCGGGATGCCGAGCGCTTC
This sequence comes from Streptomyces sp. NPDC026538, assembly GCF_055567535.1. Classification (NCBI taxonomy): domain Bacteria; kingdom Bacillati; phylum Actinomycetota; class Actinomycetes; order Kitasatosporales; family Streptomycetaceae; genus Streptomyces; species Streptomyces sp. NPDC026538. The sequence continues at coordinate 155,235 of NZ_JBVHQG010000005.1, read as the reverse complement.
GAGGTCCTGGGCCGGGCCGATGCCCGAGTGCAGGAGCAGCCGCGGGGAGTCGACGGCGCCGGCGCACAGCACCACCTCGTTGCGGGCCCGTATCAGCAGGTCCTCGCCGTCCTTGGTGCGGACGTGGACGCCCTCGGCGCGGGTGCCGTCCAGCTCCAGCCGGTGCGCCCAGGTCTCCAGCAGGATCGTCAGGTTGGGCCGCTCGTCCATCACGGGGTGGAGGTAGGCCACCGAGGCGCTGGACCGCTTGTTGTCCTCGGGGTGGTAGGCGAGGTCGAAGAAGCCGACGCCCTCGGTGAACGGCTTGCGGTTGAAGCCCTCCACGCGCGGGACGCCCAGCGCCTCCTGCGCCGCGTCGACGAAGTCGCGGGCGATGGCGTTCCGGTCCTTCTCGTCGACCGGGACGATGTTGTTGAGGAGGCGGGCGTAGTACGCCTCCATCGGGACCGCGCCCCAGCCCTTGGCGCCGGCCTCCTCCCACTCGTCCCAGTCGGAGGGCAGCGGCTTGAAGGCGATGAGCGTGTTGTGGGACGAGCAGCCGCCGAGGACGCGGGCCCGGCTGTGCCGGATGTGGGAGTTGCCGCGTGGCTGCTCGGTGGTCGGGTAGTCGTAGTCCAGCTCGCCGCCGAGCAGGCCCATCCAGCGGCGCAGGGTGAGGACGTCGTCGCGGCCGACGTCGCTGGGACCGCCCTCGATCACGGCGACCGTGACGTCGGGGTTCTCGGTGAGACGGGAGGCTATGACGGAACCCGCGGTTCCGCCGCCTATCACGACGTAGTCGTAGGTGTGGGACTGGGACATGGGGGGTGCTCCAAAAGGCTTCCGAAGACCTCGGTGAGGCTTCTCGCGTAGCCGCTCTCTCGTCCGGCGGCTCTTCTCGCGTCGCTGCTTCCTGGGTACGGCGGCCGGGTGGGCTCAGCCGGCGAACCAGCGCACCGGCCGCGGCGCGAGGTTCTGGTAGACGTGCTTGGTCTCGCGGTACTCGGCGAGCCCGGCGGGTCCCAGCTCGCGGCCGGTTCCGCTCTTACCGAAGCCGCCCCACTCCGCCTGCGGGAGGTAGGGGTGGAAGTCGTTGATCCAGACGGTGCCGTGCCGCAGCCGCCCCGCGACCCGGCGGGCGCGTCCGGCGTCGGCGGTCCAGACGGCACCGGCCAGGCCGTACTCGGTGTCGTTGGCGAGGGCGACCGCCTCGTCCTCGGTGCGGAAGGTCTCGACCGTGAGGACCGGTCCGAAGACCTCCTCGCGCACGACCTTCATCTCCCGGTGGCACTGGTCGAGGACCGTCGGCTCGTAGAAGTAGCCGCCGGCGGGACGGTCGGCGGACGGCTCGGGGCGCTTGCCGCCGGAGCGCAGCACCGCGCCTTCGGCCAGCGCCGACGCCACGTACGCCGCGGTCTTGGCGCGCTGCTGTTCGGAGACGAGCGGGCCGCACTCGACGCCGTCCGCGGTACCGCGTCCGAGGCGGATCCGGGCGGCGCGGCGGGCGAGTTCGGCGACGAACCGTTCCCTGAGCGGCTCCTCGACGATCAGCCGGGCGCCCGCCGAGCAGACCTGACCGCTGTGGATGAAGGCGGCGTTGAGGGCCTGGTCGACGGCGGTGTCGAAGCCCTCCTCGGTGGCGCAGGAGTCGGCGAAGACGACGTTGGGGTTCTTGCCGCCGAGTTCGAGGGCGACCTTCTTGACCGACACGGCGGCCGCCTGGGCGACCTTGACCCCGCTGACCAGTCCGCCGGTGAAGGAGACCAGGTCGACATCGGGGTGTTCGGCGAGGCGGGCGCCCACGCTGTGGCCGGGGCCGGTGACGAGGTTGGCGACTCCGGCCGGCAGCCCGGCCTCCACCAGCAGCTCGATCAGCGCGACGGTCGTCAGCGGGGTGATCTCGCTCGGCTTGATCACGAAGGTGTTGCCCGCCGCCAGCGCCGGAGCGATCTTCCAGCTCGCCTGCAGCAGCGGGTAGTTCCAGGGGGTGATCAGGGCGCAGACACCGACGGGCTCGTGGACGACGACGCTGTGGATGTCGGGCGAGCCCGCGTCCACCACCCGGCCCGCACCCTCCGCCGCCACCAGGTCGGCGAAGTAGCGGAAGGCGTCGGCGACACAGTCGATGTCGACCCGGCCCTCCTCGACGGTCTTGCCCGCGTCCCGGCTCTCCAGGAGGCCGAGCTTTTCGCGGTCGCGCACGAGCAGGTCGGCCACCCGGCGCAGCAGGGCGGCGCGCTCGGCGACCGGGGTGCGGGGCCAGTCGCCGGTGTCGAAGGCGCGCCGGGCGGCGGCCACCGCCACCTCCGCGTCCTTCTCGTCACCCTCGGTGACCACGGCGAAGGGCAGGCCGTCCGCGGGGTCGATGATCTCGCGTGTCGCGCCGGAGACGGCTTCCAGCCACTCGCCGCCGGCATGGATGGTCGCTTGTGCCGTTCGGTCCGCCATGATCGGTATTGCCTTCCGTTCCTGTTCAGTGCCCCTGTGTGACAGAGGAGTCACACTCGGGGACCGTCAGCACCTGCCCTCGGCCGGGGATTGCATGCGCAATCCGTGGCCGAAAGTGGGCCGCCTCACTGAACAGGCGGGCGAAACGGGGCAAAAAAACCTCTCAGGGCGTGGCACCCGCCGCCTCGGTGTGCGTGGCGTGCCGGGGCCTGCTCTTGGCCGAGATCTGACCGACGAGTTCCCAGAAGCACACCAGGGCAGTCACCGGCGGAATCCCGAAAATCACTAACGACAACAGTGCATGCGACGAGTGGCTGGCGCACAGCGCCACGGCGAGGACGGAGGCGGCCAGCACCACACACCAGGACCGGCGCGCACTGCGGCGCTGAGCGGTGGCCCGCAGGACGGAGAGCGCCGCCACGAACCAGGGCCCGTACACCGTCAGCGGCCAGTACCGCGCCAGCCCCGCGGGCAGCACGCCCGAGGCGATCCCGCGCAGCTGCCCGTAGGAGTAGCAGACGGACCAGGTCAGCATGCACACCGCGCACAGCGAGACCGCCGCGATCAGGAACGTGATGTGCGTGACGCGCCGGCCGCCGTCGAGCAGGTGAGGCTCCTGGCGGGGTCGCCGACGGCTGCCCCTGCGCTGGGCCGGCACGTCCAGCAGGGTGGGAGCCGCGCTCGCACTCACGCCGGTCGGCGCGGACAGCATCTGCGCCAGCTCCTCGACCGGATCCCAGTCGTTCGGCGCGACACCCGGCTCGGGTGCGCTCCAGCCGTGCTCGTAGCGACCGGTGTGGTCGTAGAGACCAGAGTGGTCATAGAGGCCGGCGTGATCATAGAGACCAGGGTGGTCGTACAGACCGGTGTGATCATAGAGACCGGCGTCATGCTGAATCCCGTCCATCGGTAAAACCTCCGCACCCTGCCTCAGAACGCTCTGTAGAGGTCCGCCAGCGTCCGCCGATATTCATTTTCCATCATGTTGATTCTCTTCAGGAAATCATCGAGCAGGTCCGAGCATGAGGTGATATCCATACTTCCGGGCCAGCGGAGCACCGCCGTCGGATGATCTTCTGCTGCATGCCAGTCCAATCGCGTCACGGTCACCTAACGACCATCGCCCGGGACGGGACTTGGGGCATTCGGGGGAATTAAGGTCACCCGGAAGAGAAGCTATAGAATGCCCATCGGCACACAATTGAAGAAATTGCTCATTGGCGTACGGATATATCCCGTGAATACGGAAAGTAAATGAACGAAGATGTGACCGGTTGGGGGCCGGCGCTCAGTCCACGGCGGGGTCCGCGTCACAGAGCGTGTCCGGCGGGCAGAACCAGTCCACCGCCGTAGTGAGCTGGGCGAGCTCGTCGTCGCGGCCGTCGGAGTCGGGGCCGTAGGAGGCGACGGCATAGATGTTGCCGTCCGGTGCGACGAATCGCTCGTCGACGACATGCCAGGTACCGACGTCCGGCTCGCCGCCGATCCGGCCGGCCAGGTACTCCAGGCGGGAGCCGGTGAACCGGCCGTCGTCGAGGTCGGTCAGGCCGAGCTCCCGGAAGCCGTCCGGCTTGGGGGTCTCGGCGGAGAGGTAGAGCTCGAAGGAGGCGGCCGGGGAGTCCTCGGCGACCTGGTAGACCTGCAGCCGGTGCTCGCGGTCGGGGCTGCGGTAGCTGACCACGGCGATGCCGTACGAGGAGTCGACGGTGGACCGCGACCAGCCCTCGGGGACGGCGATCCGGAAGCCCTCGGCGTCGTGGCGCAGCTCGTATCCGGCGGGAGGCGCGGAGGCCGACGGGGACGGGGAGCCGGTGTCCGTGGGTGACTCGGACGCCTCCGTGGGCCGCGCGGAGGGAGTCGGGGTGGCCGAGGCGGCGGCCGTGGCGGGCCCGTGGCCGTCACCCCTGCCGACCACCAGGCTCAGAACCAGGCTCGCGGCCACGCCGACGACGGCGGCCCCCACGACTACGGACCAGGCCAGCCTGCGATCACGCCCCCGGTAAGCCACGTTTACCGGGGGCTGCTCGGGGGGCGCCCAGCCGCCGCCCGCGCCCGACCACCACTCCGCCTCCGGCACCGGACGCTCCGGAGCGGACGCCAGACCCTCCGGAGCCGTCGGAACCGGTGTCGTCGCAGTCGCTGCCGTCGGAGCCGCTGCCGGTGCCGGTGCCGGTGCCGTCGGAGCCGCTGCCGGTGCCGGTGCCGGTGCCGTCGGAGTCGCTGTCGTTGTGGGATGGGTCTGGGGGTCTGTCGGAGGTCGTGGTGGGGCCGGCTTGGTGGCGGGTCGGAGGGCGTCCTCCCACCGCTGTGCGTCCTCGTTCCAGTGCCGCGTTCCCCCGCTGGTCATCGGGTCTCTCACCTCCCCAGCAGGCCGGCCAGTGTGCCTGCCGAGGCCAGTAGGTTGACGAGGGCCTGGGAGTCGGTGAGGAGTTCGCGCAGCCGTTCACGGCGGGTGGGGCCCGCCTGGCCGGTGCGGGCGATCTCCTCCTCGGTCTCGGCGAGCGCCGTGCCCAGCGCCGCCGTCTGCTCGGTGCCCCGCACCCGCTCCAGGTCGGCCCGCAACTCACGTACCGCCGCGAGGAGTTCCTCGTCGGCCGGGGAGCCGGCGGCGCCGTGGTGGTGGCTCTCGGCGTGCGCGTGGCTGCCGATGGCGAACGTGCTTCCGGAGATGTTCCCCAGGGTGACCTGCGGCTCGTCACTTGCCATTGCTGTCGGGCCCCTTCTGCGTCGTGTGACTGACGGCGGTGGCGTGGCTGCCGAAGGCGAAGGTGGAGCCCTCGACCCGGTCGATGCTCACGTTGGTGCTGTTGTTGACGGTCTTCTGGACGAACTCGCCGGTCTGGTAGCCGGCTTCGGCGAGCGCGGCCCGTACGCCGTTCGTCACCCGGTCCTGGATACTGCGCAGGTACCGGACGACGTCCATCTCCTGGAAGTGGGAGCCGACGTCCACCGCGCCCAGTTCGCGCACGGACAGCGCGGGCCCCTCGGGCAGCGCACCCGCGTGGCCGCCGGTCAGCAGCCGCCAGAGGTACACCGCGCCCCGGCCGAGCTGGCCCAGCGAGCGGCCCACCGAGCCCGGGACCAGAGCGATCGCGGCGGCGGTCTTGCCGGCCCAGTTGTTGTTCCGGAACCGGTGGGCGGTGCGGTCGGCGCCCTTGAAGTCCGCGCGGACCGGGGTCAGGACGTGCGGGGCGATCTCCAGCACGAGCATCCGGCCCTGGGTGTGGATGCGCACGAACACCGTGACGACCACCTCCTCCTCCCAGCCGCCGACGCGGATCCGCAGGAAGTGCCGGCGCTTCTCGGCGCCCTCCTCGACGGCCCGCGCCCGGTGCTCCTCGAAGGCCTGCGGGACGTAGGGCGCCTGGTCCCGGGTGAGCAGTCCCTCGGTGGGCAGGAACACGCACTCGTCGATCTCCAGCTGGCGCAGCCGGTCGCGGTTGCCGGGCCCGGCGTACTCGGCGGGGACGCGGAGCTGTTCGAGCAGCGGGCGGATCTTCTCCAGGATCGCCCGGTTGCTGAGCGGCTGCTGCTCCTTCTTCAGTTCGTCGGGCTTGAGTTCGACGGCGAGCACCCACGTGTCGTAGGCGGTGCCCGCCCCGCAGAACGGGTCGGCCTCGTTGTACATGATCAGCGGCGCGTGCTGTTCGATCCGGATGCGCTGCTTGAGTCGCTGGAAGCGAGGGTTCTCGGCCTTCTCGGCGGGGTCGCTCGCCGCGTCCGGGAAGCGCTGCGGGGAGAGTTCGCCGGCCAGTGCCCGGCTGAACTGGGTGCGCTGGGCGTGCGCGCACAGGGCGATGCCGGCGAACACGGCGAGCGTGAGCCAGGCGTGCCAGGCCTCCGCCAGACCGCCGAAGTCGCCGAGGCCCGGGGCGAACAGGTCGCCGACGCTGGTCGAGTCGGAGTAGCTGGAGCCGTAGCCGTCGGAGCTGTACGGGTCGTACGAGGAGCCGTCGTCGGAGCCGCCGCCGAACGCGACGGCGAGGGTCGCGATCAGGGCCACCGCGTAGAACGACCGGCCCCACCAGCGGACCAGGAAGGCGGCGATCACCCGGTACAGCGGCGGCCGGGCGTCGCGGCCCCTGATCCAGGGCGCGACGGCGAGCGCGATGCCCGGAACCAGGAAGAGCACGAGCAGCCCGCCGCTGAGCGGCAGCCCCACCACCCACAGGCCGAGGATCGCCGCGGCCCACAGCAGTTCCTGGCGGCGGGCGCGCAGGGCGTGGGCCAGGACCCGGGCGGCGTCGAAGCCGAGCGAGGGCGCCGCGATCCGCTGTTCGTTGAGGTGGAGTTCCTCGATGACCCGGTCCCGGTAGGCGGAATCCAGATAGGTGCCCGCGCACAGCAGCCGGGTGGCCTCACTGGCGTACGGCGGTGTGGGCGGCAGCGCGGGCGGCGCCCCGGCGGGCGGTCCCGGATGCGGTTGTTGCGGCACGTAAGCGGTGCTCACGACGATCCCCCGATGCGTGTGACGTGCGGTGCTGGAAGTGCGTTACTGGACGTCGAGTTGACAAACCATCAGCATAGGGCGACGGCCGTGGCCGGTGAAACGGAATTGCCCGAAGTCACCGCAGGTCAGAAGTCGGCCGACCGGACTGCGACTCATCGACGGCAACGGCACCGGGCCCGTCGGCGATCATCAACTCCCTTACGCGGCCCCGGAGCCAGGCGCGTGCCGGGTCGGCGCGAACAGCGCCCGGCCTGCTCGGCGCCTCCACCGTCGACGCGTCCACGCCGTACTGGGCGTACGCCTCCTGGCTGCTGGTCAGCTCGGCCGGCACCGGCCTGTCCATGCCGGCCCTGACCCTGGGCGTCGTCACCTCGCTCCCGCCGCATCAGGCGGCTCTGGGCTCGGGCCTCGGCACCACGGCCCGCGAGACCGGCGCGGCCCCGGGCGTCGCGGTCACCGGCACGATCCTGTCCGCCCACGCTGACTGGCCTCCGGCATGGGCCCGGCCCTGCGTACCGTCGCGCTGCCGGTCCTCGCGGCGACGGTGCTCGTGGTGGCCGGTTACCGCGACCGCACCCCGACACGCACTATCGCGTCCGACCGGGAACACGTACTATCGCGTTCATCCGGTGCCTGACCAACTCCCCTCACCATACGGCCCGTTGAGGAGCCTCCCATGCCCGCCCTGCTGAATCCCGTCCTCGACCTGCTGACCCTGCGCGGCACCGTCACCGAGGCGGAACAGATCACCGCCCGCATACGCCGGCTGCGCATCGACGGCGACCAGCTCGCCGGTCTGGACGTGCGGCCCGGTCAGCAGGTGCGCGTCCTGGTCGCCGGCCTGACCCTGCGCACGTACTCGGTGTGGCACTACGACCCGTCCGGTGTCGTCGAGTTGTGCGTGCTGGACCATCCCGAGGGCGGGCCGGGCGCCCAGTGGGGGCGCACGGTCTCCACCGGCGAACAGGTGCGGCTGCGCAGGCCCGAGGGCACGTTCACGCTGCGCCCCGAGGCCGCCCACCATGTCTTCGTCGGCGACGAGACGGCCTCGGTCGCCTTCGGCGCGATGCTCGCGGCGCTGCCCGAGGAGGCCGCCGTCTGCGGCTGCGTGGAGACGGCGACCGCGGCGGACCGGCTGCCCCTCGCGTACGCGGAGCGCCTCGACTGGGTGCTCCGCGGCGAGACCTCCCTGCCGGAGGCGGTCCGCCGGCTCGCCCCCGAGCCCGGCGGGATCGCGTATGTCGCCGGGGAGGCGCGGGCCGTGCAGGCGGTACGGAAGGTGCTCGTCCAGGAGGCGGGGTGGGACCGGCGGGCGGTGCTCACCAAGCCGTTCTGGACGCCGGGCAAGAAGGGGATGGAGTGACGACGACGCTCACGAACACCGGGCGTCGGCAGGGCAGAAGGAGTCGAGCGCCGTGGTGAGCGGCCCCCGGACCAGCGCGGCGGGAAGACTCCCGGGGCCGCTGGAGCGGATCGCGTACAGGGTGCCGTCGGCGGCCTGGAAGCGGTGGTCGATGACCTGCCGGGTGCCCTTGTCCTTGTCGTCGTAGCGATACGACAGCTCAGCCCAGGTGTCGCCGGAGGTACGGTCACCTGCCTGGTAGCCGGGTTGCTTCGCGTACCCGTACCCGGGGTCGTTCTCGGCGAGGTCGAGGGACTCGGCCGGGGTGGCCTCGGCGAGCGCGAAGATCTGCAACTGGCGCCCGTCGGACGGGGAGTCGTAGTACACCACCGGCGCCTTCTCACCCTGCTGCTGCCGCCGGGTCCACCCCTGGGGCACGTCGAGGGTGTACCCGACGGGATCGCGCACGACCCGGTATCCGGCGGCGACGGAAGGGGCGGGGGTGGGGCTGGCCGTGGGCTCGGGAGACTCGGGCGCCGACGACTTGGCGCTGACGCTCACGCTCACCGACGGGGCGGCCCCGGTACCGGTACCGGTACCGGAGCGATCACCGTCGTCCCGGCCGAAGTACCAGAACCCCAGTCCGGAGAGACCGGCGACCAGAACCAGACCGACCACCGCGGCGAGCGCCCGACCGGACCGCCGCCGGGAGGTGTACCCGACCGGCGGGGGCGTGGCCGCAAGCCGCTGCCCCGAGGTCGGGTCAGCGGACCAGGGAGGCGGCGTGTAGCCCCGCCGAGCCTCACCCGGTGACGGGGGCGGGGACGGCGCCGGACGGCGCCCACCGGGCGGCGCCGAGACGGGCACCGTGGGGGGCGCCGCCGATGCGGCAGGCAGGTTCGCGTAAGGGGGCGAGGACGGCGCGGACGCGGCAGGCAGGGTGGGGGACGGAGTCCGGGGCGGCGCCGACGGGACGGGCAGGGTCGGCGACGGAGACGAGAACGCGGCCGGGAGCGGGGGCAGGCCCGGAGGTGGCGTCGGGGGCCAGGCCGGGCGTCCCTGGTCCTCACCCGGTAGCCGCCCGGGACCGTACGGCTGGTCACCACCGCCCTGTCGCGGGGGAAGCGCGCCGGGCACGGAGCGCTCCGTGCGCCGCGGTTTCTCCAGGGACACCGGCCCCTCGGCCTGCCGCGAACTCTCCGACGTGGGCGGACACTCGGGCTGCCTCGGGCCCTCTGGCGTGGGCGGCCACTCGGACCGCGAACTCTCCGACGTGGGCGGCCACTCGGACCGCCTCGGGCCCTCCGAATGCCAGGAGTCCTCCGGCTCGGGGCGTTCCTGTCGCCATGGGCTCTCCGGGACCCCCGTGTGCTGCGGCGTCACCGTCGGCCATCTCTGCGTGCTCGGCTCCTCCTCCGATTCCTCCGGATCCGCCGGCCGTGGACCCTCCGGCGGCTCGCTCGCCGTGCCGTCCTCGGTCCAACCGCTCCTGTCGCTCATCGCGAACCCCCCGATTCACTCCACCGCTTACCTCTTCCGACGGTAGCGGCGGAAACGGGAACGGGCCCCGTTCCGGACGAAACCGGAGCGGGGCCCGTGGGCGCGGGAGGCTCAGATGAGGCCGAGGGCGCGGACCGCGTCGCGCTCCTCCGCGAGCTCCTGCACCGAGGCGTCGATGCGGGCGCGGGAGAACTCGCTGATCTCCAGACCCTGGACGATCTCGTACACGCCGTCCTTGGTGGTGACCGGGAAGGAGGAGATCAGGCCCTCCGGGACGCCGTAGGAGCCGTCCGACGGGATACCCATGGAGGTCCAGTCGCCGTCGGCGGTGCCGTTGACCCAGGTGTGGACGTGGTCGATGGCGGCGTTCGCGGCGGAGGCGGCGGAGGACGCGCCACGGGCCTCGATGATGGCCGCGCCCCGCTTGGCGACGGTCGGGATGAACTCCTCGGCCAGCCACTTCTCGTCGTTGACGACCTCCGCGGCGTTCTTGCCGGCGACGGTCGCGTGGAAGATGTCGGGGTACTGGGTGGCGGAGTGGTTGCCCCAGATGGTCAGACGCTTGATGTCGGCGACCGTGGAGCCCGTCTTCTTCGCCAGCTGGGTCAGCGCGCGGTTGTGGTCGAGGCGGGTCATCGCGGTGAAGCGCTCGGCCGGTACGTCCGGCGCGGCGGCCTGCGCGATCAGCGCGTTCGTGTTGGCCGGGTTGCCGACGACCAGGACCTTGATGTCGTCCGCGGCGTGGTCGTTGATGGCCTTGCCCTGCGGCTTGAAGATGCCGCCGTTGGCCTCCAGGAGGTCACCGCGCTCCATGCCCTTGGTGCGCGGGCGGGCGCCCACGAGCAGGGCGACGTTGGCACCGTCGAAGGCGACGTTCGGGTCGTCGGAGATGTCGATGCCCGCCAGGAGCGGGAAGGCGCAGTCGTCGAGCTCCATGGCGGTGCCCTCGGCGGCCTTGAGCGCGGGGGTGATCTCCAGGAGGCGGAGCCGGACCGGCACGTCCGCGCCGAGCAGCTGGCCGGAGGCGATGCGGAAGAGCAGGGCGTAACCGATCTGGCCGGCCGCGCCGGTGACGGTGACGTTCACGGGAGTGCGGGTCATGGCGTTCTCCGTATGACAGCTGGCGGTGGGCGTCCTTGCCCTGGGGTGCGGACGTACAAATGATCGATCTCTCGGTATCAAGAGATCCACCGGTCAGGCTATCGCGCATTCCGGATGCCGGACGTGGAGGGGTCGGTGTGGCTCACCCCACAGACGTGTCCCAGAGACATGACCCACAGACGTGACCCTACCGACGGCGGGCGTAGGCCACATACGGAAAAGGCGGCCGCCCGTCCGGGAGAGGTGAGACGGGGCGGCCGCCACCGGGGGTACCGGAATCCGGACTCCCGCGGGGGGTACGGTTCGCGTGCCCAGGAATCGTGACGGCATTCCTGGGCACGCGGAGTTTCTACGAGGTGCACCCCGTCCGCCCCGACGCCAGCGTCGCGCACGCCTTGGCCTGGGCCGCGTCCCGTACCGCGACCATCGGCGTGTAGGCGATCGTGTCGCCGACGGCCGTGACGTCGCCGGTCTTCGTGGTGGTGCCGGCCGTGACCCGCACCGAGTCGCCCGGCGCGGCGCCGGTGATACGGCCCCAGGCGGCGCCGCAGGTGCTGCTGTAGCGGACCTCCAGGGTGGTCGCGCCGACCGTGGCGGTCTTGGCGGTGGTCACGAGGTCGCCGCTGCACCCCATGGCCTCCGCGTCCTTGCCGGTGCAGCCGGCGCCCGCGCACTTCACACCGGCCGGCAGGTCGGTGCCGGCGCTGGTGGACGGGGCGGACGAGGTGGCACCGCTCCGGTTCTTCTTCCCGTCGCCGCCGTTGTCGGTGAGGAAGAAGACGGCGGCGACGACCACGGCCACGCCGACCAACCCCGCGAGGAACATCGTCAGCCGCCGCCGGCCCCCGCCGGGGACACCCGGCCCCCCGGGCACGGCCGGCCCGCGGGAGACCGTGCCCTCCCGGCGGTTGGCGTCGGGTGCCGTCGGCTGGGGCGGGATGGTGGGCGAGACGCCCGCCGGCCCCGCGATCCCCGGCGTCGCGACGGCGCTGCCCGCCCGGCGCGGCGCCTTGCCCCCGGCCGTGGTGGTGGACGTGGACGTGACCGGCGGCCCCCCGAACTCCCCCAGCGCGGCCCGTGCCTGGGAGATCCGGATCGCCTCCATCGTCATGTCGTGGCGCTGCTCCGAACGGCTCCAGGCCCGTTCGGCCAGCTCCCACATGGTCGTCAGGTGGACGGGATTGGCGCCGGTGACCTCGGCGAGCGCGACGATCGCGCCCTTGGGCGCCAGCAGGCGCCCGCCCAGGTACCGCTCCCAGGACGTCCTGCTGTAGCCGGTGCGGTCGGACAGTGCCGCGACACTCAGCCCGCTGCGGTCCACGAGCCGCCGCAACTGCGTCGCGAACTCCTTGACCTGCGGATCGAGTTCATCCGGCAGGGCCTTCCAACGAGGCATTGCTTCCCCCCTCATTCCCCCGGTCCTCTCGCCCCCGGTTCGGTGGCGTGTCTTCCCCCGCGTTCCCCTTGCGCGTGGTGCCCCCGCGCCGGTCCCGTTCTGGTTACCCAGCGGACCGCGGCGCCCCCGGAACCCGGTCCCCCGGCAGGGGGCGCACAGGAGCACTGGCCCGCCCGCGTGCACCGTCGCACGCCGACCGCGAAGCGGTCCAACGGGCCTTCGGCTCGCCCCGATTGGACACGTTAGCCCGCTTGTGAGTCGGCTTCGTGACATATCCGCGAACTTGTCAACACATCGACACACCGGTCATCGGGCCGTGACCTCGCAGGTCACGGGAGACCCAGCTCACCCGAGAGCCACGGCACCGACGACCGCCACGAGAAGCAGGACGAGCAGCAGCAGGACCGCGGCCGTCAGCAGCCGGCCGTGCGGGCGGCCCGTCCCCTCCTCTTCCGGGCGGTCCCACCAGGGAAGGGTGGGGTCGTCCTCGTACTCCCCGGTACCGGGCGGCGGTTCCGGCACGTCGGCCGGGCGCGGCCAGGCCTGGACGGCCAGCTCCCAGCGCACGGTGTGCCGTTCGGCGTCGGCGCCGGTGAGTCCCGCGACCCGGCACAGCGCGGCGACGGCCTGCCGCGGCGGCGGCTGAACGGCGTTGAGGTACCGCTGCCAGGAGGACTTGCTGTACGCGGTGCGGGCGCCCAGCGCGACCAGGCTGAGACCGGTGTCGTCCTTGAGGCGCCGCAGTTGCTCCACGAAGTGCCGCACCTCCGCCGGGAGCCCCTCCGGCAGCGGCTGCCAGCCGCCCATCACACACCTCCGCGGCTTCCCGCGTTGCCAGTTCGTTGCCAGTTCAGACCGGGTGACGACGGGGGGCGGTCCGACGGTTCCCGCAGGCTGTGGCAGTGCGGACGGTCCGTCGCGGAACTGTCACCTCTGTGCCACAGCCGGCGGACAGCCGTTGAAGAGCCACCGCGCGACGGGAAGGCTGAAACCCGACGGCGGTCCGTCCTGCTCGGGGGAGGGGACGGGCCGTCTTTCAGCCGCTTTCCATCGCTGTCAGCCGCTGTCAGCCGCCGAGGCCTGCCGGCCCGCCCAGCCCGCCCGGCGTCACCAGTCCCGTCTCGTACGCCCCCACCACCGCCTGTGCCCGGCGGCCCAGGATGAGCTTGGCATCGTGCGGTTGAGGTGGGTCTTCACGGTGGCCTCGCTGATGTAGAGGCGGTCGGCGATCTCCAGGTTGGACAGCCCACGCGCGGTGAGCTCGAGGACCTCGACTCACGGGAGGTCAGGTGCGGGCCGTTCTTCCGTCGCGGGGCGCACCTTCAAGCGCCCGCACCGGAGGGTCCCGTAAGGGGCGCGGGGCCGTGTCGACGGCGGCTACCGCCGCGTGGGCGCGACCAGCCCCCACACACCCGCAGCCGCCCCCGAACCGAACCCGCTAGCTCCTCATCGTGAAGTGCAGCGTGTCCTTCAGATACGGGATCACCAGCCACGGCTTCGGCTGCGCCATCAACGCCAGCATCACGATCGCCAGCCCCAGCACCCCGTAGGTCGCGATGTCCGTGAACCGGGACCGCACCGCCAGCATCCCCACGCTCGGCAGTATCCAGCGCATCACCGCCCCCGCGAGCAGCGCCGCCCCGATCAGCAGCGCACCCACCCGGAACTGGTCCAGCGAGGTCAGCAGCAACCCCACCGCGACGGTCGCCAGCACCACCAGCACCGGCCACTGCCGAGCCGGCGCCGGCAGGTCACCCGACGCGGCCCTGCCGCCTCCCTCGGGGCGCGCCGTGTCCCGTGTGAACAGCGGGAAGCGCCGGGTCGTACGGCGCCCCGCGTCCTGTCCGTGACCGCCGTCAGCCGACACTGCGCTCCGCCGCCTCGACCACGTTGACGAGCAGCTGGGCCCTGGTCATCGGTCCGACACCACCGGGGTTCGGGGAGAGCCACCCGGCGACCTCGGCGACGCCGGGGTGCACATCGCCGACGATCTTTCCCTCGGCGTTGCGCGAGACGCCGATGTCGAGGACGGCCGCGCCCGGCTTGACGTCCTCGGCACGGATCAGGTGCGGGGAGCCGGCCGCCGCGACGATGATGTCGGCGCGCCTGAGGTGGGCGGAGAGATCACGCGTGCCGGTGTGGCACTGGGTGACCGTCGCGTTCTCGCTGCGCCGGGTGAGCAGCAGCGGCATCGGGCGCCCGATGGTCACGCCACGGCCGACGACCACGACCTCGGCGCCCTTGATCTCGACGCCGTGGCGGCGCAGCAGGGTCAGCACGCCGTTGGGGGTGCAGGGCAGCGGCGCGGGCTCGCCGAGCACCAGCCGGCCCAGGTTCATCGGGTGCAGGCCGTCCGCGTCCTTGTGCGGGTCCATCAGCTCCAGGATGCGGTTCTCGTCGATGCCCTTGGGCAGCGGGAGCTGGACGATGTAGCCGGTGCAGGCCGGGTCGTCGTTGAGCTCGCGGACGACGGCCTCGATCTCCTCCTGGGTCGCGGTGGCGGGCAGCTCGCGCTGGATGGAGGCGATGCCGACCTGCGCGCAGTCGCGGTGCTTGCCGGCGACGTACTTCTGACTGCCGGGGTCGTCCCCGACCAGGATCGTGCCGAGGCCGGGCGTGACGCCCTTCTCCTTCAGCGCCGCCACGCGGGCGGTCAGATCGGACTTGATCGCGGCTGCGGTGGCCTTGCCATCGAGAATCTGGGCGGTCATGGCTCCATCCTCGCGGATGCCGGTGTCCCGGTTCCAATCGGGTGTGCGGTCATGATCAATGATGTTGCACTTGCACAACACCTCGCGAATCGGACTGGACAACAACTCGCCCTTACTAAACGATGAGCGGCGCAGTATCGCGGTCCGGTTGGGGGGCAAACCGCTCAGAACATGACGTACCTCCGTCCCTGTCCGCGTCGTCCCCGCAGGTCCAACGGAGGAAATCGGCCATGAGTTTCGGCTCGCCCAACAGCCCCTACGGTCAGCAGCCGCAGAACCCGCAGCAGGGTCAGCCCGGCTACGGCTACCCGCAGCAGCAGCCCGGCTACCAGCAGGCCCCGCAGGGCGTGCCGCCGCAGCAAGGGTACGGCTACCCCCAGCAGCCCGGTTTCCCGCAGCAGGGCGGCTACGGCTACCCGCAGCAGGGCTACGGCGCCACCCCGCCGTACGCGAACTGGGGCCAGCGCTTCCTCGGCACCCTCGTCGACGGCCTGGTCTTCCTGGTGCCCTACATCCTGGTGATCGCCGGCAAGAACACCCCGGCGCTGGTGGCCATCGGCGGTCTCGCGCTCGTCGGCCTGGGGATCTGGCAGCTGATCATGGAGGGCCGCACGGGCCAGACCGTCGGCAAGAAGGCGCTGGGCATCCGCCTGGTGAAGGAGGCCACCGGCCAGCCGATCGGCGTCGGCATGGCCTTCGTGCGCCGTATCGCCCACTTCCTGGACAGCCTCGCCTGCTACCTGGGCTGGCTGTGGCCGGCGTGGGACGCCAAGCGCCAGACGTTCGCCGACAAGGTGTGCGGCACGATCGTGATCCGCAGCAACTGAACGACCTGAGCCTCCGGCCGACTCCCGCACACTCCAAGGGCCGTGCCCCCCGCGCAGGGGGGACACGGCCCTGGTGTCTGTCCGCTTGACCCGCGGCTCAGTGGAAGAAGTGCCGCGTCCCCGTGAAGTACATGGTCACGCCCGCCTTCTTCGCGGCCTCCACGACGAGTTCGTCACGCATCGAACCGCCCGGCTGGGCCACGGCCCGCACCCCGGCCGCGGTGAGGATCTCCAGGCCGTCGGGGAAGGGGAAGAAGGCGTCGGAGGCGGCGTAGGAGCCGCGCGCCCGCTCCTCCCCCGCCCGCTCGACGGCGAGCTTCGCGGAGTCGACGCGGTTGACCTGGCCCATGCCGACGCCGACCGAGGCGCCGTCCTTGGCGAGCAGGATGGCGTTGGACTTCACGGCCCGGCAGGCCTTCCAGGCGAAGGCGAGTTCGCGGAGTTCCTCGGGGCTCAGTGCCTCGCCGGTGGCCAGCGTCCAGTTGGCCGGGTCGTCGCCGTCGGCCTGGAGCCGGTCGGTGACCTGGAGCAGCACACCGCCGTCGACGGGCTTGACCTCCACCTGGTTGGCGGGGGCGCCCGGGGCCTTCAGCACCCGGATGTTCTTCTTCTTCGCGAGGGCCTCCAGGGCCCCCTCCTCGTAGTCGGGCGCCACGATGACCTCGGTGAAGATCTCGGCGACCTGCTCGGCCATCTCCTTGCTGACCGGCCGGTTCACGGCGATGACCCCGCCGAACGCCGACAGCGGGTCGCAGGCGTGCGCCTTGCGGTGCGCCTCGGCGACGTCCGACCCGATCGCGATGCCACAGGGGTTGGCGTGCTTGATGATCGCGACGCACGGCTCGTCGTGGTCGTACGCGGCACGGCGCGCGGCGTCCGTGTCCGTGTAGTTGTTGTACGACATCTCCTTGCCGTGCAGCTGCTCGGCCTTGGCGAGGCCACCGCCACTGGCGTCGACGTAGAGGGCGGCGGGCTGGTGCGGGTTCTCGCCGTAGCGCAGGGTGTTCTCGCGCTCCCAGGTGGCGCCCAGGAAGTCGGGGAACCGCGACTCGTCCACGGGTGCGTACTCGGAGGCGAACCAGCTCGCGACCGCCACGTCGTACGACGCGGTGTGCTGGAAGGCCTCGGCGGCCAGCCGCTTGCGGGTGGCGAGGTCGAAGCCGCCCGCGGCGACGGCGGCGAGCACGTCGGCGTACCGCTCGGGGCTGGTGACCACGGCGACCGAGGGGTGGTTCTTGGCGGCGGCGCGGACCATCGAGGGGCCGCCGATGTCGATCTGCTCGACGCACTCGTCGGGCGAGGCACCCGAGGCGACGGTCTCACGGAACGGGTAGAGGTTCACGACGACGAGGTCGAACGGCTCGACACCGAGCTCTTCGAGCTGCTCGCGGTGGCTCTCCAGACGCAGGTCGGCGAGGATGCCGGCGTGCACCTTGGGGTGCAGGGTCTTGACCCGGCCGTCCAGGCACTCCGGGAAGCCGGTGAGCTCCTCCACCTTGGTCACGGGGACCCCGGCGGCGGCGATACGGGAGGCGGTGGAGCCGGTGGAGACGAGTTCGACGCCCGCCTCGTGCAGCCCGCGCGCGAGGTCTTCGAGGCCCGTCTTGTCGTAGACGCTGACGAGCGCCCGTCGGATGGGCCGCTTGTTGCTCTCGGCGGTCACTGGATAACTACCTTTCGTCCCTCGATGCGATAGCCGTTGCGGGCGATCCGCCCCACGACCTCGACGAGCAGGCTTCGCTCGACTTCCTTGATGCGCTCGTGCAGAGCGCTCTCGTCGTCCTCGTCCCGGACCTCCACCACGCCCTGAGCGATGATCGGCCCGGTGTCGACGCCGTCGTCGACCAAGTGGACGGTGCAGCCGGTGACCTTGGCGCCGTACGCGAGCGCGTCCCGTACGCCGTGGGCCCCCGGAAAACTGGGCAGCAGGGCGGGGTGGGTGTTCACGGTCCGCCCGCCGAACCGCGCCAGGAACTCCTTCCCGAGGATCTTCATGAACCCTGCGGAGACGACGAGGTCGGGCTCGTGGGCGGCGACGGCGTCGGCCAGCGCCCGGTCCCACTCCTGCCGCGTCCCGAAGTCCTTCACCCTGGTCACGAAGGTCGCGATCCCGGCGCGCTCGGCGCGCGCGAGCCCCTCGATGCCGTCGCGGTCGGCTCCGACGGCGACGACCTCGGCGCCGTAGGCCTCGACGCCGGCCTCGGCGATCGCGTCGAGGAGCGCCTGGAGGTTGGTGCCGGATCCGGAGACCAGCACGACGAGGCGCTTGGCCACGGGCTTGGCGGCCACGGTGGGGCCCTTTCTCGGGGGAGCGTCGGTACGGCGGCCGGACCCGTACCGGCTTTGTACATTCGTACGAGTGCTTCGCGCCCCGGGATACGGGGAAGTCTACGAAGCGGCCGACCGTCAGCAACGATACCGGCACACCGGACGGCCCCCACGGGACGGGGGCGTGGCCGGAAGGTAGCGTCTGGGAGGTACCGAGGCGGGAACGCGTCCGGGATACGACGCGTTCACGAAGTAACCAGCCGTTTCGCCCGCTGTATCGATCAGCCGTAGCCATCAGCTGTATCCGTGCAGTCGTATCCGTAAGCCACTCGTGGCCATCAGCTCTGTTCATCTTGATCTAGGGGAAGACGCTCACTTGATGCCGGACCGCAGCCTGGGACTTCGTATGCTCCCCCCGCAGTCGGTGCAGGGAGGGCCGCGTTTCGCCGTGCTGTTGCGGGAGCGGCCGGCCTCGCCGCCGGAGGCGCCCTCGGACCGGCCGAAGGGCGACCAGCAGGACGACAACCCCTTCGCCCCGCCGCCGGAGGGCTCGCCGGACAAGCCGTGGCAGCCGCGCCGCCCGGCCGGTGACGGAGACCAGGAGTCGCCCTGGGGCAGCCAGTGGAGCGACCGCCAGCCCGGCCGGCAGTCCGGCGGCTTCGGCCAGCGTCCCGACGAGAGCGGCCCGGGCGGCGGCGGTCAGGGCGGCCCCGGTGGCCCGGGGATGCGCTGGGACCCGACGGACCCGGCGCAGCGCCGCGCGCGGTACGCCCTGCTGAGCGGCATGTGGGCCTTCCTCTTCGCCCTCTTCGGCTGGCCCTACGTGGCTCTGCTGCTGGGCGCCCTGGGCATCTACTGGGGTGTCAGCGCGATCCGCGCCAGGCCGCGCAGCCCCGAGGAGGCCGCGGCCAACGCCAACGCCGGCCGCCCGCAGACGACGGCGGCGATCAGCGGCCTGGTCACGGCGTCGCTGGCGCTGGCCCTGGTGGCGGCGACGTTCACGGCCCAGATGGTCTACCGCGACTACTACACGTGCGTCTCGGACTCCCTCACCAGCGAGGCCAAGCAGTCCTGCGACCACCTGCTCCCGAAGGAACTCCGCACCATCCTGGGCACCACGAACAGCTGAGGGACCGCCCGAAAGCGGTCCGGACGACCCACTGACGGGCGGTCAGGTCCCGTCGGGGGCCGTCCGACACTCAGGCTTCGCGGGGGCCGTCCGACCCTCAGGCTCCGTCGGGGCTGACTCACGCACAAGCCCCAACGGGAGCTGTCCGACGCTCAGGCTCCGTCGGGGCCGTCCGGCGCTCCGGCTTCGTCCGGGCTGTCCGGCGGCTCGGATGACTCTCGTGGTGCCGCCCACCGGGCCTTGCGGGCCGTCTCGTCCTGCCAGGTGTCGGACGGCGGCGGGGCGGCCGGCGGCATCTCGTACGGCTCGGCGGGCAGCGCCTCGTACGGCTCGAACGTGTCGCCGTCGCCCTGGTCGGGCAGGAGGACGGCCACCGGGGCCGGGGCCGAGGGGGTCCCGCTCTTCTTCTCCGCCGGCGGCTCCTCCTCCGGCTTCTGCTTGCCGAAGCCCAGCCATGCCGCGAGCGAGCCCGGGCCCAGCCCCCGCCAGGCCCGCAGCACCAGGGCCGCCGGTAGGCCCACCGCCAGGAGCCAGCCGCCGGCCGCCGCGCCCGTCTGCCACCAGACCGGGCCGAAGCGGGTGAGCGCGGCGACGCCCAGGGGGCCGCCCGCCAGCTCGGCCAGGGCCGCGAGCAGCAGCGCGCACAGCAGGGCCGCGAGCGCCATCACCCCGGCCGTACGCCCGGCCGGCCAACGCCGTCTGGCCGCCCCGCCCACCACGAACCACGCCATCGTCACCCCGGCCACCAGCGGCACCGCCCCGGCCAGCCAGTTCGACGGCGTGCCCGGCCCGTGCGCCGGCACGGCCGCGAGCAGCGGAAAGGGCGGCAGCAGCGGGGCCGGGTCGGCGGCCAGGAGGTTCACGACATGACCGGCGCCGAGCGCGAAGCCGGGGCCGACGGCGTACGACGCCGACCACACCGCCGCGTTCGGGATCAGCGAGACGCAGAGCAGCAGGACCGCGAACCGGCCGGTCCATCCCTCCGTCAGCTGCAGGAACGACGTCCGGGCCGGCTCACCGTGCAGCACCAGCGACACCGCGAGCAGCAGCGTCCCGCCCCCGAAGAACACGGCCACCCCGGCCAGGGACGCGCGGAGAGCCGTACCCCAGCGCGCCCGGGTGTCCCGGCCCAGGAGCAGTCGCCGTACCGGCCCCGGGACCACCCCCACCAGCCTCAGCAGCGGCTCGCGCGGACGGCCGTACGCCGTCCACACCCCGGCGCCCGCCGCGGCCGCCGCGAGCAGCGGCAGACACACCGCCACCCACCCCCACACGGGCCGCAGTTCGCCGCCGGACGCGTACAACGCGGCGCAGCCGCCGACGCCGAGGTAACCGGTCACGACGCCGGTCCACGCCGTACGGGCCCGGACCGGGGGCGGTGCGTCCACCTCGACACCGTCGCCGTGGCCGTCGCCGTCGGTGTCCGGGGCGTCCACCGCCTCCCGCGCCCCCCGGTACACCAGCAGCGCCGGCAGCACGAGGAGCAGCAACGGGGTCACCCCGACCGGGGCCGGCACCCCGGACAGGGTGTCGGTGCGGACCAGTTCGACCCCGTGGGCGAGCAGCCACAGCGCCGCCGCGAGATGCAGCGCGCCACCCGGTCCGCTGTCGGGGTACGGCGAACTGACCCACAGGGCCATCACCAGCACGGAGAAGCAGGCGAGTCCGAGCCCGGCCGCGATCGCGCCGCCCAGGAGGCTCGCGCCCAGCCCGGGGGATCGGTCGCGCAACCGGGTGAGCAGGAGCGACAGAAGCGGCGGGCGCGGCGGGCGCGACGAGCGCGACGGAGGTGCCGACGGCGGCCGGTGGGCGGGCATCCGAATCACGACGGCCATGCTCCCAACGACACGCGCTTTCCCGTCGTAACAGGCGAACCACCGAAGTGTCGCCCAATATATGTTTATGTGTTTTTTCGAAGGAAGGTGCGCCCGGTGACGCAGAGCCCTGTCCCCGCCGACGAGGCCGTACCGTCCGCTGCCCTGACGCCCACTCAGGCCTTCGACGCGCTGTACGCGTTCTGCGCCCCGGCCCTGGTACGGCAGACCTACCTGCTCACCGGGCGCCGGGAGCTGGCGCGCGAAGCCGTCGAGCGGGCCTTCCAACTCGCCTGGCAGAACTGGCCGCAGGTGGCCCGCGACCGGGACCCGGCAGGCTGGGTGCGGGCGGTGGCGCACGAGTGCGCCCTCTCCCCCTGGCACCGGTTCCGGCTGCGCTACCGCCAGCCCGAAGCCCTGCCGGCCGACGCGGCCGACCGCGCGCTGCTGGAGGCACTCCTCGAACTCCCGCCGTCGTACCGCCGCACGCTCCTCCTGTACGACGGGGTCGGCCTCGACCTGCCGGAGACGGCGGCGGAGACGGAGGCGAGCACACCGGCGGCGGCGCGGCGGCTGACCCATGCGCGGCGGGCGGTCGCCGACCAGGTTCCCGAGCTGGCGGACCCCGCCGCGTTGCACCGGCGGCTGGCCGAACTGGCCTCGACGGAGCGGCTGCGGGCGGCCCAGCCGCCCACTGTGCGGACCTGTGCCGAACACCGGACACGTTTCTGGACCCGGTCCGCGCTGGCGTTCACGGCGACGATCATCGCGGCGACGACGCTGACGCTGCGGACGGCGCCGACGCACTACGAGGCGCCGATCGGTCCCGCGCAGGCGATCAGCGGGGTACCGGCGGAGGTGGGGCTGGGGCCGTTGTCGGCGGGGGAGCGGGCCTTGCAGGCGAAGCTGCGGAGGATCGCCGAGAAGGGGCCGGAGAGATTGGTGCCGGTGGCGAGGTAGCGCGTTCGGGTGCGGGGGGATGGGGGCTGGTCGCGCAGTTCCCCGCACCCCTGAGTGGGGCGCCGTAGTCGCGTCAGCCACCCAGCTGCGGGCAGTCGTGCCTCCCCCAGTGCCGCTCGAGCGAAGCCGGGTGTGGCGGAGGCACCCCGCAGGCGCGGGTGAGCGAAAACGCCGGTAGGCCCGCCCCCACCTCGGGGAACGGGCCTACCGGCGTTCAGTCGGACGGCGTCGAAAACGGTCAGCCGGCGAGAAGCTCGCGCGCCAGCTTCGCCGTCTCGGTCGGGGTCTTGCCGACCTTGACGCCCGCGGCCTCCAGGGCCTCCTTCTTCGCCTGGGCGGTGCCCGACGAACCGGAGACGATGGCGCCGGCGTGACCCATGGTCTTGCCCTCCGGCGCGGTGAAGCCCGCGACGTAACCGACGACCGGCTTGGTCACGTTCTCCTTGATGAACGCGGCCGCACGCTCCTCGGCGTCGCCACCGATCTCACCGATCATCACGATCAGGTCGGTGTCGGGGTCGTCCTGGAACGCGGCGAGCGCGTCGATGTGCGTGGTGCCGATGATCGGGTCGCCACCGATGCCGACGGCGGTCGAGAAGCCGATGTCACGGAGTTCGTACATCATCTGGTACGTCAGCGTGCCGGACTTCGAGACCAGGCCGATACGGCCCGGCTTGGTGATGTCGCCCGGGATGATGCCGACGTTCGACTGGCCCGGGGTGATGATGCCGGGGCAGTTCGGGCCGATGATCCGGGTCTTGTTGCCCTTCTTGCCGGCGTACGCCCAGAAGGCCGCCGAGTCGTGCACGGCGATACCCTCGGTGATCACGACGGCCAGCGGGATCTCGGCGTCGATGGCCTCGTCGACCGCGGCCTTGGTGAACTTCTCCGGCACGAAGATGACGGAGACGTTGGCGCCGGTGGCCTCGATGGCCTCCTTGACGGTACCGAAGACCGGTACCTCGGTGCCGTCGAAGTCGACCTTCTGACCGGCCTTGCGCGGGTTGACGCCGCCCACGACGTTGGTGCCGTCGCCCAGCATGAGCTTGGTGTGCTTCATGCCCGTGGCGCCGGTCATGCCCTGGACGATGACCTTGCTGTCCTTGTTGAGCCAGATAGCCATGGTGTGTTCTGTCCTCGTCCTGAGTGCTTACTTGGCGGCGTGGGCCAGCTCGGCGGCCTTGTCGGCCGCGCCGTCCATGGTGTCGACGCGCTGCACCAGCGGGTGGTTGGCGTCGGTGAGGATCTTGCGACCCAGTTCGGCGTTGTTGCCGTCGAGACGGACGACCAGCGGCTTGGAGACGTTCTCGCCGCGGTCCTCCAGGAGCTTCAGGGCCTGCACGATGCCGTTGGCGACCTCGTCGCAGGCGGTGATGCCACCGAAGACGTTCACGAACACGGAGCGGACGTCCGGGTCGCCGAGGATGATCTCCAGGCCGTTCGCCATCACCTGGGCGGAGGCGCCGCCGCCGATGTCGAGGAAGTTGGCGGGCTTGACGCCGCCGTGCTTCTCACCGGCGTACGCGACGACGTCCAGGGTGCTCATGACGAGACCCGCGCCGTTGCCGATGATGCCGACCTCGCCGTCGAGCTTGACGTAGTTGAGGTTCTTCTCCTTGGCGGCCGCCTCGAGCGGGTTGGCCGCGGCCTTGTCGTGCAGCTCGTCCCAGTCGTGACGGAACTCGGCGTTGTCGTCCAGCGACACCTTGCCGTCCAGGGCGAGGACCTCGCCGGAGACGACCTTCGCGAGCGGGTTGACCTCGACGAGGAGGGCGTCCGACTTGATGAAGGTGTCCCACAGCTTGACCAGGATGTCGGCGACCTGGTCGGCGACGTCGGCCGGGAACTTCGCCGCGGCGACGATCTCCTTGGCTTTGGCCAGGTCCACACCGTCGATCGCGTTGATCGGGGTCTGGGCCACGGCCTCCGGACGGGTGGCCGCGACCTCCTCGATCTCCATGCCGCCCTCGACGGAGGCGATGGAGAGGAAGGTGCGGTTCGCACGGTCGAGGAGGAAGGAGACGTAGTACTCCTCGACGATCTCCGGGGCGGTCTCGGCGATCATCACCTTGTGGACCGTGTGGCCCTTGATGTCCATCCCGAGGATGTCCGTCGCACGGGCGACGGCCTCGTCCGCGGAGGCGGCCAGCTTGACGCCACCGGCCTTGCCACGACCACCGACCTTCACCTGCGCCTTGACGACGGACTTGCCGCCCAGACGCTCGGTGATCTCGCGCGCCGCCTCAGGCGTGTCGATGACTTCACCGGCCAGCACCGGTACATCGTGCTTGGCGAAGAGGTCCCTCGCCTGGTACTCGAACAGGTCCACGCGCTTCCGTCCCTATCAGTGATCTCGCGGTTCGTTGGATGCGTGGGCGTGCCGCGAAGGGCAACGTGACGTCCGCAATGTGTCACAAGGGGGGCGCACACGGTGTCCGAGCGCGCGGCATGTCCGTCTCGCAGATTATCGCCGCTCGCGGGGGGTCTCTAAATCAGGGGTCACACCTGAGCGGTGATACCTGTCACATGATGCCGGGTATCCGTGGTTCTGGTGGCACGGCGTGCCGTCTTGCGGACGATGTGCGAGGCCTCACCGGGCTGGGGTTTGCCCGATGAGGCCTCCGCCCGGGGGCTGCGCGCCTCCGGGGTGGACCGCCGCTTCCCGCCCCACGGGGATCGACCGGCCCGGACCGCGGGGTCCCGGCGGGGGCGAACCGACGGTGTTCGGCCGCCCACCCCGAGTCACCCCGCGGAGTCAGACGGAGTAGGCCCTGGCCTGTGAGGCGTGGCCGTACTCCGGGGTCATGGGGGCGCCGCTGGATCCGGCCCCGCCGCCTCCGTCGACGCCGGTGAAGAGCGCGGAGGCCGTTTCGGGGCCCGTGTCGGAGCCGATCATGGTGGCCGCCCGCCTCTGCAGGGCCCGGGCGTGCGCCCTGGCGATGGCCTGGGCCTCGACCGTGGCCTGCGCGGCCCGCGCCGCCCGGGCCCCCTGGATGGCCTGCGCGGTACGGATCCTGGCCGCCTGGCCGGGGCCCTGCCGACGTGCGGCGTCGTCGGCGGGTATGGCTGTGGTCGCGGCAGTGGCAGTGCCTGTGGCGGTGGCGGTGGCGGTGGCGGTGGCGGTGGCGAGGGGGCCGCTGATGTTCTGGTTCATGCGTACGTCAGTCCTTCGGGGCTCCGGTGCGTGTGTCACGCACCCGCGGAGCCGGGAGTGCCTCCGGTGGGCCGGAAGCGCGGCTGGGGACATCGCCGTCCGAAGCGGTGGGGGGACTCCGCAGGGGGGATCCGAAGTGCGGGATCCGAAGAGTCCGGACGGACGGGCAGACCTGTTCCGCCCCCGCGCGACAGGTCTGTGGCGGGGGGTGGGCCGGCCGTCCTAGCCGGGGAAGACGGGGATGTCCCGGTGCCTGTCCCGGGTCCCGGCCGCGCCGACGTGCGCGGCGGCACCGGGCACCAGCCACAGCGGCGCCCGGTCGTCGAAGGTCACGGCGTGCGCGTCACCGTGCCTGGCGGAACTGCCGTCGACCACCGACTTGCCCTGCGCGCCGTCCGGGTCTCCGGTGGGTGCGGGGCGGCTCGGGCCGTCGTGGGCGCGGGCGGCACGGTGGCCGCCCGCGTGCGTGTGCGCCGCCGTCCCGGAGACGGGCGCGAGGGCGAAGGTGGTACCCCGCGGCCCGTACGACCCGTCCGACCGGTACGACCCGACGGTCGCCGCCGGCTTCTTCGTACGAGCGGTCTGCTGCCGGCCGCCCTCCGTCACCGCGGGCCGCGCCTCGGTGGTGCCGGGCACCGAGGTGACCGGCGGCGGGACGGACCCACCGGGCGGTTCCGACACCGGCAGGGTGGCGGACGTACCCGGCAGCGCCGGAAGCGCGGGCAGCCGCGCGGGCAGCGTGACCAGCTCCGTCGGCAGCTCCGTCACCTGCTGCACCACGTCACCAAGCCCCTGAACCACGGCCGCGGTCACCGTCACGGGCGCTGTCGCGGTCGCTGTCGCTGTCGCGGTCACCGAGCGAACCGTTTCTCCCACGACCGGCACGAGCTGGACCACCGGCGCGGTGGGCAGCACGGGGGCGGGGGATGCCGTGCGGGACACGGGTGCCGTGGGGGCCACGGATGCCGTGGAGGTGGAGGAGGGCGCGGAGCTGGAGGAGTGCGTGGCGGCGGAGGAGTGCGTGGCCGCGGAGGCGTGCGTGGAGGGCGCAGACGTGAAGGGGGTGACGCGCTTGCGGGGCGTTGCCTCGCGGGGTTCAGCCGCGCGGTGTGTGGTCACGCGGGGTGTTGCCTCGTGGGTCGTGGTCCCGTGGGGCGCTGCCTGGCGAGGCGTGCTCTCGTGGGGTGCCGTCTCACGGGCCGTGGTCTCGTCAGGCGCCGTGGTCTCGTCAGGCGCCGTTCTCCCGTCAGGCGCCGTTCTCCCGTCAGGCGCCGTTCTCCCGTCAGGCGCTGTCTCACTGGTCGGGAGGATCCTGTCCACGCCCAGCCGACTCACCAAGGACGTCAACGGCGGCGTAGACGACGTCGACGGCACCGATCCCGCCCCTTCGGCCGCCTGCGCCCGCCCTCCGCAGAGGAGGCCGAGCACGAGCAGTCCGCCGGCCAGCAACGCCAGTTGCAGCGCACGACGCCCCGCCGCCGTACGCGACTCACGCGCGGCGGAACCGGGCAGAACGGCTGGCGAGGTCAAGACGGGGAGGATCCTCCGGTGCGGCGGAACGCGGACACGAAGCAGGGGTGCGGCGCGAGAGCCCGGAGAACACGGACCGCCACGCGGGCGTCGATCCTCGCACGCCCGGCCCACCGCCGCGCAAGCCCCCTGACCGCCAAGTCATCATGTCCGGTTCACAAGACCTCTTTGACTTGATGCGGTCTCCTTCACAAAGTGTCCGGTACCGGGAGCGGCCGCTTCTCGATCGCCGCGGCCATCACCTCGGGAAAGAGATCGGGCGTACAGGCGAACGCCGGTGCCCCCAGCGCGGCGAGCGCGGCCGCGTGCTCCCGGTCGTAGGCCGGCGCCCCCTCGTCCGACAGCGCGAGCAGCGCCACGAACTGCACCCCCGACGCCTTCATCGCCGCGACCCGCTTCAGCATCTCGTGCCGTATCCCGCCCTCGTAGAGGTCGCTGATGAGCACGACGACGGTCTCGGTCGGCCGGGTGATCTGCGACTGGCAGTACGCGAGCGCCCGGTTGATGTCCGTACCGCCGCCCAGCTGGGTGCCGAACAGGACGTCCACCGGGTCGTCGAGCTGATCGGTGAGGTCGACCACCGCCGTGTCGAAGACGACGAGCCGGGTGTCGATGGACCGCATGGACGCCAGCACCGCCCCGAACACCGAGGCGTACACCACCGAGGCCGCCATCGATCCGGACTGGTCGATGCAGAGCACCACTTCCTTCTTCACCGACTGTGACGCCCGCCCGTACCCGATGAGCCGCTCCGGCACGATCGTCCGGTACTCGGGCAGGTAGTGCTTGAGGTTGGCCGCGATCGTGCGGTTCCAGTCGATGTCGTGGTGGCGCGGCCGGCTGATCCGGGCGCTGCGGTCGAGGGCGCCGGTGAGGGTGGCCCGGGTGCGGGTGGCCAGCCGCTTCTCCAGGTCCTCGACGACCTTGCGCACGACCGTCCGTGCCGTCTCCTTCGTCGTCTCCGGCATCGCCTTGTTGAGCGAGAGCAGCGTGCCGACCAGGTGCACATCGGCCTCCACCGCCTCCAGCATCTCCGGTTCCAGCAGCAGCGCGGCCAGCCCCAGTCGGTCGATGGCGTCGCGCTGCATGACCTGGACGACGGAGGACGGGAAGTACGTCCGGATGTCCCCGAGCCAGCGCGCGACCGACGGCGCCGACGCCCCCAGCCCCGCCGAACGCTCCCGCCCCGACTGCGGTCTGTCCCCCTTCCCGTAGAGGGCGGCCAGCGTCCCGTCCATCGCCGCGTCCCGGCCGGACAACGTGCAGCCGGTCCCGTCGGCGGCCTCGCCCCCGAGCACCAGCCGCCAGCGCCGCAGCCGTTCCCGGCCCGTGTCGTCAAGGCCGGTGCCGCCGTCCGTCAGGCCTGCTGTCATCTCCCCACCCCCACGAGGTCGTTGTCCGGTGTTGTCTCGTCGAGGCCGAGCAGCAGCCGCAGCGCCGGCAGTACGGCGGCGGCGCGCTCCTCGTCCGCCTCGGCGCCGAAGCCCGGTGTCCCGCCGGCCTGCCCGGTCGCATCCGCCCGCCTCCCCGGCCCGCGGCGCAGCAACTCGCCGATCGTCCTGCGTACCCCCGGCTCGTACGCCGAGAACGTCCGCCGTAGCAAGGGCAGGACGTCCGTGAACGCGTCCGCCGGCACCCCTGTGAGCCAGGTGTCGACGAGGCCGAGCAACCGCTCGTCGTGGACGAGCAGCATTCCGCCCCCGCCACCCCCGACGAACCCCTCGACCCAGGCGGCCGCGTCCGCGGGCGGAGTCCCCGGCGAGAGCACCAGCCCCATCAGCCGGGCCGCCTCCTCCGGCTCCAGCTCTCCCTCGTCCAGCAGAATCCGCACCGCCCGCCCCCGCAGCACCCCGGGCACGGTGTCCCGCCCCGCCAGCGTGCGCAGCACCGCCCGCCAGCGCCCCCGCAGATCACGGCCGCCGGAATCGACTCGCGTCCCGGGCTCCCCGAGCAGTCCCACCGCCGTGTGCACCGCGTCCACATGGCCCCGCATCTCCTCCGCCGCGTCCGCGTCGAGAGCGGCGCAGGCCGGCGGGAGCCCGACGAAGACCCGCTCGGCGAGGCCGGCGGCCACCTCGGCGAGCGCCCCGGTGTCGGTACCCCGTACATCGCCGTAGCGCAGGGAACGGACCAGGGCCGGCAGGGCCTGGGCGAGTTGGCCGACGTCCGTGTCCAGCGCCGCACGGTCGGCGAGGGCCCGCATCACCACCGGCAGCGCGTCCGGCAGAGCGGCGAGCAGGCAGTGCTCGGCGAGCGCGGTGACGTCGGCGAGGGCGGTCGCCTGCTCCGCGTCGGTCTCGGCCCTGGCCGTCGCGGCACCCTCGACGGTCGTCCCCCATACCCCGGCCTCGGCGACCCGCACCGACAGCTCCGGCTCCCAGCGAAGCCGCCAGGTCTCCCGGAACGTGCCCGTGCTCCCCCGCGACTGCGTCTGCTCACCCCACCCGATGCCGAGCAGCCGCAGCCGGTGCAGGAGCCGGCTGCGCCCGGTGTCGGTCTCCTTGCGCAGGTCGAGCTCCAACTCCCGTTCCAGCGCTTCCGGCTTGAGCCTGAGCCGGCGCTGTTCCCTGGCCAGGTCGCGCTGCAGCGGAACCGCGGGCGCCGTCTCCGGCACCTCCCCGAGCACGTCCCCTACCACCAGCCGGTCGTGCACCAGCGCCAGCGGAACGTCCGAGCCCTCGCAGAGCACCGCCCGCACCGCGTCGGTGGTCTCGCCCAGGCCGGGCAGCGGGCGGCCGCGCATCACGGCGAGGGTCTCGGCCAGCCGTACCGCCTCGATGACATGGGCCGAGGAGACGATCCGGTCCTCCTCACGCAGCAGTCCGGCGACTTTGGTGAGCCACCGCTCGACCGGCCGGTCCGGGGCCCGGAACAGATGCCC
The DNA here is from genome assembly GCF_055567535.1 of Streptomyces sp. NPDC026538. Taxonomy (NCBI): domain Bacteria; kingdom Bacillati; phylum Actinomycetota; class Actinomycetes; order Kitasatosporales; family Streptomycetaceae; genus Streptomyces; species Streptomyces sp. NPDC026538. Next base: position 125,745 of record NZ_JBVHQG010000005.1, on the reverse strand, counting down.
GTACCAGCCCGGCGAGTCGATGCCCGCGCCGTACCCGCTCGACCGCGCCAGCCTGCGATTGGTCCACGGCACCCAGGTCAGGTCCGTCTTGACCTTGGGCAGTCCCTTCAGCAGCTCCTTGTCGGCCGCCACAGTGCTCCGCGCGCGCAGCGCCGGCACATGCCACGCCCCGCACACCACCGCCACGTCCTCGCCGAACTCTCGTTGTGCTGAGCGTAGTTGGAGCCGCATGTACGCCTCGCGGACCGGGTCCCGGTCGCGCCCCCCGACCCCGTACGTCTCCCGCAGCACCTCCATCGCCTCCGCCACCGCGGCGAACGGGGCGAGCACGTCCCGCTCCCGCTCCCCGGCCCCGCCCCGGTGCTCGACGACGTCCTCCCACCAGCGCTCGGGGTCGTCGTAACCAGCGGCCTCGGCGAGGGCGGCGAGCGGGTCGACCCGCAGCCGCTCATCGGCGTCGGACTCACCACCCGCGGCCTCGGGTTCGCCGGCCTCGGCGTCGGGTGCACCGGTCTCTGCGTCCGGTCCACCGGTCTCGGCGTCGACAGGCGTCGCCGCTTCCTCACCCGCCCTCCCCCACGCCAGCGTGTGCGTGGCCGGCAGGTCGATGAAGCGGGCCGGGACCTCGTGCTCCAGGGCCCAGCGGATGGCCACCCACTCGGGGCTGAAGTCGGCCAGCGGCCAGAAGGCCGAGCGGCCGGGCTCGTCCACGGCGTGCGCGAGGAGGGCGACCGGGGGCCGCATCTGCGGGTCGGCGGCCAGCGGGATCAGCGCATCGGCCTCGGGCGGCCCCTCGATCAGCACGGCCTTCGGCCGGACGGCCTGCAGGGCGGCCCGCACCGCCCGCGCGGAGCCGGGCCCGTGGTGCCGTACCCCGAGAAGCAGCGGCCCGGTCCGCCGCGCGGAGTCGCTCACGCGCTCACCTCCCGGCAGGCGCGGTAGAAGTCCTTCCAGTCGTCCCGCTCGCGGACGACCGTCTCCAGGTACTCCTGCCAGATCACCCGGTCGGCGGCCGGGTCGCGGACGACCGCGCCGAGGATGCCGGCCGCGACGTCGCCGGCCCGCAGCACGCCGTCGCCGAAGTGGGCGGCCAGGGCGAGACCGCTGGTGACGACGGAGATCGCCTCGGCCGTGGAGAGCGTCCCGCTCGGCGACTTCAGCTTCATGCGGCCGTCCGTGGTGATGCCGTCACGCAGCTCCCGGAAGACGGTGACGACCCGGCGGATCTCCTCGATACCGTCGGGCACGGCGGGCAGGTCGAGGGAGCGGCCGATCTGGTCGACGCGGCGCGCGACGATGTCGACCTCGGCGTCCGGGCTCTCCGGCAGCGGCAGGACGACGGTGTTGAAGCGGCGGCGCAGGGCGCTGGAGAGGTCGTTGACACCCCGGTCGCGGTCGTTGGCGGTGGCGATCAGGTTGAAGCCGCGGACCGCCTGCACCTCCTGCCCCAGCTCCGGGATCGGCAGGGTCTTCTCGGACAGGATCGTGATCAGAGTGTCCTGTACGTCGGCCGGGATCCGGGTCAGCTCCTCGACTCTCGCCGTCATCCCCTCCGCCATGGCGCGCATGACCGGGCTCGGCACCAGTGCGTGCCGGCTCGGGCCGTTGGCCAGCAGCTGGGCGTAGTTCCAGCCGTAGCGGATCGCCTCCTCCGGGGTGCCGGCCGTGCCCTGCACCAACAGGGTCGAGTCACCGCTGACCGCGGCGGCCAGGTGTTCGGAGACCCAGGTCTTGGCGGTGCCGGGCACACCGAGCAGGAGCAGGGCGCGGTCGGTGGCGAGGGTGGCGACGGCGACCTCGACGATACGGCGCGGGCCGACGTACTTCGGTGTGATCACCGTGCCGTCCGGCAGGGTGCCGCCCAGGAGATAGGTGGCCACCGCCCAGGGCGACATCTTCCAGCGGGCCGGGCGGGGCCGGTCGTCCTGCGCGGCCAGCGCGGCGAGTTCGGCCGCGAAGGCGCGCTCGGCGTGCGGTCGCAGCGCACCCTCGGTGGTCGTCGGGTCGGTCGGTTCCACGGACACAGTCATGGCTGAGGCCCCCTCCAGCTCGGCCGGTTCGGATCTGGTGTCCACCGTGCACCACGCCACTGACAATCGCTCTGACCTGCACAAACATGCTCGCAGGGTCGATTGTCAGTGGGGGGATCTACCTTCGATGGCATGACTCAGCAGGGGGTGCGCTGGAGTGCGGACCAGGTGCTGGCACTGGCTCCTGACGCCGCGTCACGCAAGGCGGGAAGCAAGCTCGGAGCGGCGGGGCCGTGGTCCGAGGCGGGGAGTTGCGAGGAGGGGACCGTATGGGGACTGTGCAAGGGCAGCGGCAGCAAGCCGTACCAGACGATCGTGGACATCGCGGACCCGGCCGGGCTCGCGTACAAGTGCAGTTGTCCCAGCCGGAAGTTCCCCTGCAAGCACGCCCTCGGGCTGCTCCTGCTGTGGGCGGGCGAGGACGACACGGTGCCGACGGTGACGGAGCCGCCGGACTGGGCCGAGCAGTGGATCGCGGGCCGACGCAAGCGCGCGGAGGACAAACGGACGGCGGGCGGCGGGAGTTCCCCGGCCGCCGCTGATCCCGAGGCGGCCCGGCGGCGGGCGGAGCGGCGGGCCGAGCGGGTCACGGCGGGCGCCACGGAACTGGAGCAGCGCCTGACCGACCTGCTGCGCGGCGGCCTGGCCGCGGCCGAGCAGGCGGGGTACGGGCTGTGGGAGGAGACGGCGGCCCGCATGGTCGACGCCCAGGCGCCCGGGCTGGCCGCGCGGGTGCGGGAGTTGGGTGCGATACCGGGCTCCGGGCCGGGCTGGCCGGTGCGGCTGCTGGAGGAATGCGCCCTGCTGCACCTCCTCGACCAGGGCTGGCTGCGCCGCGACCGGCTCCCGGAGGGCCTCGCCCCCACCGTCCGCTCCCGTATCGGCCTGCCCGCCTCGGCGGACGGCCCGCCGGTGCGCGACCGCTGGCTGGTCCTCGCCCAGTACGACACGGCGGACGCGAAGCTGACGACCCGCCGGATCTGGTTGCACGGCGCCGACACGGGCCGTACGGCGCTGCTCCTCTCCTACGGTGCGGCCGGCCGCGCCCCGGAGCTGGCGCTGCCGGTCGGTCTCGCCCTGGAGGCGGAGCTCTCCGCCTATCCCGGAGCGGGCGAGCACCGCGCGGCCCTGGGCGAGCGGTTCGCCACGCCCACGCCCCTCTCGATCCGGCCGCCCGGCATGACGACGGCCCAGGCGGCGGCCCGGTACGGGGAGGCACTGCGGGAGGACCCGTGGCTGGAGTCGGTGCCGGTGACGCTGGGCCGGGTGGTGCCCGTCCAGGACGGCGACTCCTGGCAACTGGCCGATGCGGAGGAAGACTTGGCGCTTCCCCTCTCTCCCGCCGCCCGCTCCCGCCCCGGTCTGTGGCGGCTGGTCGCGCTCTCCGGCGGGGCTCCGGTCACGGTCTTCGGCGAGTGCGGCCACCGGGGCTTCACACCCCTGACGGCCTGGCCGGAGCACACGGGCGAAGCGGTACCGCTGTGCTGACCCGACCGGCTCACGCAGCCCGATCAACTCGCACAACCCGACCGTCCCACGGGACCCGACGGACTCGTACAACCCGACCGACTCACGGGACCCGCCGGACTCACACAACCCGACCGACTCACGGAGCCGGGCCGGCTCAAGGAACTCGATCGGCTCGCACAGCCCCGCCGACTCGCAGAAGGGAAACCCCGTGACCGCTTGGGAAGACCTCGTCACCACGGCCCTGCTGGGCACGGACCGGCGTCCGCCCGCGACCGGCGGCCCAGGGCGGGAGGCTCCGGTGGCCCTGCTGGACGACGCGGCCGTGGCGACCGTACGGCGACGGGCCGGACTGCGGCCCGCGCAGGCCGCGCACCGCCCCGAACCGGCACCCGAGGACCCGCGCCCCACGCTGCCGGCCGCGGCGGCGCGCAGGCTGGCGATGCTGCTCTCCGACCGCCCCGGCACCGGTACCGGCGGTCGCCGGGGCACCTCGCCCGACCTCATGGAGCTGCTGCCCCAGTGGCTCGCGGCGGCCAACACGCGCGGGTTCGCCGCGCCCCCGCAGACGCTGCCCGCGCTGCTGGACGCGGCCCGCGGCCGTACCGACCTGCGGCCCGCCGCGCTGGCCTTCGCCGGACCGCGCGCCCTGTGGCTGGCCCGGCTCAACCAGGACTGGCGGTTCGCCCTGCGCGCGGCCCCGGGCGGCGGCGCGAGCCTGCCCGGCCCCGAGGACACCGGCGGGATACGGCGGCTGTGGCAGGAGGGGTTGTTCGCCGAGCGGGTCGCGCTGCTGGCGGCGCTGCGGGCCCGCACGCCCGACGCGGCGCGCGAGCTGCTGGCCGGGACCTGGGCGACGGAACGGGCGGAGGACCGGCTGATGTTCCTCGACTCGCTGCGCACCCAACTGGCCTCCGGGGACGAGCCGTTCCTGGAACTGACGCTGTCGGACCGGAGCCGTAACGTGCGGACGACGGCGGCGGAGCTGCTGTCCGCGCTGCCGGGCTCGGCGCTGGCGGGGCGGATGGCCGTGCGGGCCGGGGCGTGTGTGGCCGTCGACCGCACGGGGGACGGCCCGGCGATCGCCGTGGAGGCGCCGCCGGAGTGCGACCCGGGCATGGAGCGGGACGGGGTGGTGGCCAAACCGCCGAACGGACGCGGTGAACGGTCCTGGTGGCTGGCCCAGTTGGTGGAGGCGGCCCCGCTCGCCACCTGGCCGGCGCGGCTCGGCGGCCGTACGCCCGGGGAGATCGTGGCGCTGCCGGTCGCGGACGGCTGGCAGGGCGAGCTGCACGCGGCCTGGTGCCGGGCCGCCGTACGGCAGGGGGACGCGGAGTGGGCGCGAGCGCTGCTGGGGGTCCCGGCGGCGCCGGAGGCGGGCGGTCCGGGCGCGGTGTCCCTGGCCGAGCGGGCCAAGCTGCTGGGCACGCTGGACGGTGCGGAACGGGCCGGGTGGGTGGCCGGGTTCATCGCGGCGCACGGCCTGTCGGAGGCGTTCCAGCTGCTCGGTGTCTGCGCCGTACCGTGGTCGGCACCGCTCGGCCGGGCCGTGGTGGATGCCCTCAACATCGCTCGGGACGCCGGGAGTTACCCCTGGAGCTTCAGCGGGGTGATGGGCCTGGCCGAGCGCTGTCTGGATCCCGCGGAAGCAGGCCGGCTGGACGCGTTGCTGGCGGTGCCGGACGAAGGGGAGGACGCGTCACCGGGTGCCGGCGGGTACTGGGCCGAGGCGTTCCAGCGGCTCGCGACGACCTTGAGGCTGCGGGCGGTGATGCTGGAGGAACTGGGACCGGCCGGCGACTGAGCACCCGGTGCCGCGAGGGCTCCCGGCGGCCTGCGCCGCCGAGCCCCCGGCGAGGTGAACGGTCTCGTGCCCGGACGCGTTCCGACCGTCACGGCCCGGCCGCCGGGGTCAGGACGGATCGGATCGGGTCCGTCCGGGCAGGGTCGGGTCGGGTCGGGTCGGGCCGCCGTGACGTGAACGCGGGTCACGCCTCCGTGGGCTGCCGGACGTTCTCCCGTACCCACTCCACGATCGACGTCGTCGTCGCCCCCGGCGTGAAGATCGCGGCGACGCCCTTGTCCTTGAGGGGGGCGATGTCGTCCTCGGGGATGATGCCGCCGCCGAAGACGAGGATGTCCTCGGCCTCACGCTGCCTGAGGAGGTCGATGACCGCGGCGAACAGGGTGTTGTGGGCGCCGGAGAGAATGGAGAGGCCGATCGCGTCGGCGTCCTCCTGGATGGCCGTGTCGACGATTTGTTCCGGCGTCTGGTGGAGTCCGGTGTAGATGACCTCCATGCCCGCGTCGCGCAACGCCCGCGCGATGACCTTGGCCCCGCGGTCGTGGCCGTCGAGCCCCGGTTTGGCCACCACCACGCGGATCGGACCGGCTGCCACACCCATCAGTGCCTCCATGACCATGCAACGAGCACGCCAACATGCGTGCGTACCGAGAAGTACCGCACATTTGGCGCGTTCCGCCACCCGTCTCCAGTGAACGAACGTTATCTCCAGCATCCCGCAACCGGCAGTTTCGCGGAGGTTACCGAGGGGGAAATCACACACAGTGGGACACGTCAGGGAGCCGCAGCGTGGTCCGCGGGGGCAACAGGGGCACGCGACGCGGCCCGTCGTCGTACCCTCGCCACCTCCGGTCGGCCTCCCATGAGGGCACACGGGGGACAGAGCCGTCCTCCGCGCGCCGACAGGAGGTCGGCCGATGAAGGTCACCGCGGCACTCGAGCCCTTTATCCCGCTCTGCCGTCGTTTTCTGCCCGGCAGACTCGCCGGCCTGTCGCTGGCCCTTCTGAAGTCGACCGCGCTGGAAGCCGCGATCCTGGCCGGGCACCTGCTGCTCTATCCGACCGGCCTGACCCCGGAGCGCCGCTCCCCCGCCCAGCCCGCGCCGCAGGACGGCACGGCCCTGCTGCCGGTCCGGACGGCCCCGCCGGTCGTGCTGCTGCACGGGTTCATCGACAACCGCTCGGTCTTCGTCCTGCTGCGCCGCACCCTCGCCCAGCACGGCGGCCAGCGCGTCGAGTCGCTCAACTACTCGCCACTGACCTGCGACATCCGCACCGCCGCCGGCCTGCTGGGCCGGCACATAGAGGAGATCTGCCAGCGCACCGGCAGCCGCCGGGTCGACATCGTCGGGCACAGCCTCGGCGGCCTGATCGCCCGCTACTACGTCCAGCGGCTCGGCGGCGACTACCGCGTCCGCACCCTGGTGACGCTCGGTACCCCGCACTCCGGCACCCGGGTCGTGCCGCTCGCGGACGCGCACCCGATCGTGCGGCAGATGCGCCCCGGCTCGGAGGTCATCGAGGAGCTGACCTGGCCCGCGCCCGGCTGCCGTACCCGGTTCGTCAGCTTCTGGAGCGACCTCGACTCACTGATGGAGCCGGTCGAGGCGGCCCGGATCGACCACCCGGACCTCATGGCGACGAATGTGCGGGTGACCGGGATCGGTCATCTGGCCCTGCCCGTCCACCCGGCGGTCGCGACCGGCATACGGCAGGCCCTCGACGAGGTGCACTCGGAGGAGCGGGTCGCGGACGGCCTGACGGTGGCCTGACAGCGACCAGAGGACGAACGGGGCGAGTCGGGTATTCGGGGTGGTTCGGGCGGGCAACGATCGCCCGGCACCACCTGTTTGGACCCCCGCATTCTCGAACACTCCTCGAACACAAGGCCAAACCCGCGCCCGTCGTCCCCCGAAACACGGCCGAATGCCCGTTTCCCGCAACGACGAAACCTGCTGAAGATTGTCGCGCCCGTATACCGCCGGGTACAGTCGCCGCACTGCTCTGGCAGCCCCTGTTGTCGAGGCGAAAGAGAAGTTGGTGAACGACCGTCACCCGTCGGGGACCATGACCACCCCGGCCCCGGCTTCCGACGCCGACCAGGCGCACTACGCGCCGTACGGCACCCAGGAAGCCCAGTACGGCGACTTCACCACGTACGGCGACCACGGCGCTGCCGGCACCTCGTTCCACAGCGACCCGCTCTTCGGCCACCTCCCCGGCGAGGCCCAGGCCACCGGCGCGTACGACGCCACGCAGTGGCAGACGACCGGCCACCACACGCTGAACTACGACCCCTACGCGGCCCAGCACCACGCCGCCTACGACTCCGGCGCCTACGACAGCACCGCGTGGACCATCCCGTCGCAGACCGCGCACACCGCGCAGACCGCGCAGGCGACACAGGGCACGGTCGGCGACGGCAGCGGCCACTGGGACGCGAACGCCTGGCTCCAGCCCGACCAGTCGCACCTGGCCGGCGCCACCCAGCAGTGGGAGTGGGGCACCCAGGTCTTCGACACCGGCACGTACGACGCCACGCAGTGGAACTCCGACGGCACCCCGGCGCAGCCCGCGGAGCCGGAACACGAGCACGAGCACGAGACACAGTCCGCCGAGTCCTTCGAGCACTCGGCGACCCAGACGTTCGAGCAGGTTCCCTTCGAGCAGGTCCCCTACGACGAGTTCGAGGAGTACGCGGAAGACCCCACGGACGCCGGGGAGTTGACCGCGACCGGAGAGCTACCGGCAGTAACGCCACTGCTGGAGGACCAGGAAGAGGTCACTCCGGCCGCTCCTGCCGCGACACGCGCCGGCGCCCGTGCGGGGGCGCGTTCCCGTCGCCGTACGCCCCCCAAGCGCTCCGCGCTGCTGACCGTCGCCGTGCCCTCGGCCTGTGTGATGGGGGTCGCCGGAATCGCGGCCGCCTCCGTCGGCACCCTGACCGGCGGCGAGGGCCAGGACACCACCGCCTCCGCCTCGGACGCGCAGTCGGTGAAACCGTCCGCCGCCAACAGCAAGCTGGACGCCCAGCTGAGGACGCTCTCGGCGGGCGCCGACGACTTCGCGGACCGGGCCAGCCGGACCCAGGAACGCATCGACCTCAAGACCCAGCAGGAGGCCGAGAAGAAGAAGGCGGCGGCGGAGGCGGCCCGCAAGGAGAGGCTGCGCCCCAAGTACGTCCTCCCGGTCACGCAGCGGGGGCTCAGCGCCTACTTCGGCCAGGCTGGCGTGAACTGGATGTCCGTCCACACCGGCATCGACTTCCCCGTCTCCTACGGCACGACGGTGATGGCCGCGACCGACGGCGTCGTCTCCACCAAGTGGAACAGCGCCTACGGCAACATGATGATCGTGACGGCGAAGGACGGCACGGAGACCTGGTACTGCCACCTCTCGTCGTACCGCGTCGCCGCGGGTACGACCGTGAAGGCCGGGGATCCGATCGCGTACTCCGGGAACTCCGGGAACTCGACCGGCCCGCATCTGCACTTCGAGGTCAGGCCGGCGGGGGGCGCCGCCATAGACCCGCTGCCGTGGCTGCGGAGCCACGGACTCGACCCGACCTGATCCTGGTCCTGAACCTGAACCTGGTCAGCAAGCACTGATCAGTGAGCCCGATCAGCAGGCCCCGCTCACTGAGCCCCGCTCGTGGCAGCGGGGCCCAGCCTTCTGTCCTCACAGCGCTCGTGCGGCTACAGCTTCTCCACCGGCGCGTACCGCAGCAACAGCCGCTTCGGCTTGGTGTCGCCGAAGTCGATCGTCGCCTCCGCGTTGCCGCCCGTGCCTTTCACCCCGACGACCGTACCGAGGCCGAACTGGTCGTGGGTGACCCGGTCACCGACGGCCAGCGAGACCACCGGCTTCTCCGAGGTCCGCCGGGTGGCGAAGCCGGACGCGCCGGAAGCCGAGGAGCGCGAACGGGTCGAGGAGAGCGAGGCCGCCACGCCCGACGCGGGCCCGGAGGACACCGGCGCCATCGCCCCGGTCCGCTTCCACTCCAGATACCCGGCCGGGATCTCCTCCAGGAAGCGCGAGGGCGGGTTGTACGAAGGCTGCCCCCAGGCGCTGCGCATCGCCGACCGCGTGAGATACAGCCGCTCCCGCGCGCGCGTGATGCCGACGTACGCGAGGCGGCGCTCCTCCTCCAGCTCCTTGGTCTGGCCGAGGGCGCGCATGTGCGGGAAGACGCCGTCCTCCATGCCGGTCAGGAAGACCACCGGGAACTCGAGGCCCTTGGCGGTGTGCAGGGTCATCAGGGTGATGACGCCGGAGCCGTCCTCGTCCTCGTCGGGGATCTGGTCGGAGTCGGCGACCAGCGCCACCCGCTCCAGGAAGGCGGACAGCCCGCCCGACGCCTCCTCCGCCCCGGACTCCTGCTCGAACTCCAGCGCCACGGAGGCGAGTTCCTGGAGGTTCTCGATCCGGGTCTCGTCCTGCGGGTCGGTGGAGGCCTGCAACTCGGCGAGATAGCCGGTGCGTTCCAGGATCGCCTCCAGGACGGTGGCCGGTCCGGCGCCGGACTCCACGACCGTACGGAGGTCCTCCATCAGCGTGTTGAACCGCTTGACCGCGTTGGTCGACCGCGCGGCCATGCCGTACGCCTCGTCGACGCGCCGGAGCGCCTGCGGGAAGCTGATCTTCTCGCGCTGGGCGAGGGCGTCGATCATCGCCTCCGCGCGGTCGCCGATACCGCGCTTGGGGACGTTGAGGATCCGGCGCAGCGGGACGGAGTCCTCGGGATTGGCGAGGACCCGCAGGTAGGCCAGGACGTCCCGGACCTCCTTGCGCTCGTAGAAGCGGACACCGCCGACGACCTTGTAGGGCAGGCCGACGCGGATGAAGATCTCCTCGAAGACACGGGACTGCGCGTTGGTGCGGTAGAAGACGGCGACATCGCCCGCCTTCGCCTCGCCCGCGTCCGTCAGACGGTCTATCTCGTCGGCGACGAACTGTGCCTCGTCGTGCTCGGTGTCGGCGACATAGCCGGTGATCTGTGCGCCCGCGCCCGCGTTGGTCCACAGGTTCTTCGGGCGGCGGGACTCGTTGCGCTCGATGACCGCGTTGGCGGCGGAGAGGATCGTCTGTGTGGAGCGGTAGTTCTGCTCCAGGAGGATCGTCGTCGCGTTCGGGTAGTCCTCCTCGAACTGGAGGATGTTGCGGATCGTCGCGCCCCGGAAGGCGTAGATCGACTGGTCGGCGTCGCCCACCACGCACAGTTCGGCGGGCGGGAGGTCCTGCTCACCCGGCGGTACGTCCTCCTCGTGCGCGCCGGTGCCGACCAGCTCGCGCACGAGGGCGTACTGGGCGTGGTTGGTGTCCTGGTACTCGTCGACCAGGACGTGCCGGAAGCGGCGGCGGTAGTGCTCGGCGACATCCGGGAAGGCGCGCAGCAGGTTGACCGTCGTCATGATCAGGTCGTCGAAGTCGAGGGCGTTCGCCTCACGCAACCGCGACTGGTACATGGCGTAGGCCTGGGCGAGGGTCTTCTCGAAGCCGTCGCTCGCCCGGGCGGCGAAGTCCTCCTCGTCGACCAGCTCGTTCTTGAGGTTGCTGACCTGGGCGCTGAAGGACTTCGGCGGGAAGCGCTTGGGGTCGAGGTCCAGGTCGCGGCAGACCAGGGCCATCAGGCGCTTGGAGTCCGCGGCGTCGTAGATCGAGAAGGAGGAGGTGAAGCCGAGCTTCTTGCTCTCCCTGCGCAGAATCCGCACGCAGGCGCTGTGGAAGGTCATCACCCACATCGCGTTCGCGCGCGGGCCGACGAGGTGCTCGACGCGCTCCTTCATCTCGCCCGCGGCCTTGTTGGTGAAGGTGATCGCGAGGATCTGGCCCGGGTGCACGTTCCGCGCGCCGAGCAGGTGCGCGATGCGGTGGGTGAGCACGCGCGTCTTGCCGGATCCGGCGCCGGCCACGATCAGCAGCGGGGAACCTGCGTGCACGACCGCCGCCCGCTGGTTCTCGTTCAGCCCCTCCAGGAGCGCGGCCGCGTCCAGGGCCGGGCGGGCGGCGCCGTCGCGGTAGTAGGCGTCCCGGTCCGGGGGCGCGTCGAACTGCCCGCCGAACAGGTCGTCCGGAATCGGCTCCGGTACGTGCTCGTCCTCGGGCGGCGGCGGGGGTCCCTCCTCGTGGCCGCGCGGGGGCTGGAGGCTCGCCAGGAAGCTGTCGTCAAAGAGGCTGCTCATCGCTCTCCGAGTCTAGGGCGCCCCACCGACAACCGGTCCCCACCCCGGAAACTCACCCCGGTCACCCACCAGAATCGGCCCCTCACGGTCAGCGATCACACACCGTGAGCACGGGTGTCCCCGTCTGCCGGGAGTGCTGACCACCCGGCCGCACCGGACAAGTGGCCGCATACCATCCCCGATCAACCGATGCACCCGAGCCGCAACGCCAAGGTCACGAAAATGTATCGGGCATATCGCACATCAAACTTCACACAGAGCACACGAGTTGGCTACCGTGCCGAGCAGGCCGTACGACCCCCACCGGCGAACGTCGCCGGGCCGCACGGCCTCCGCCGAGTCCAGGGTGCCACCGCGCGCCCGGAGCCGGGGACCCACACCGAACCTTGGGGTGAATCGGTCCCGCCTTCCCACCGGGGAACGGACCGTAGGGCAACCCTTCCGAACCACCCGCCCGAACCCGACAGCTAACTCGGTAGGCGGAGCATGGAAGGAGTCGCCCCCGTTGGCGTCGCACCGCAAGTCGCGTCCGTCCGCAACGCGCGTAGCAGGCATACGCACCCCCGCCCTGGCCACCGCCGCCCTCACCTCCGTGGCGCTGCTCTCCCAGACGGCCAACGCCGCGCCCTCCGAGGACGGCAAGCCCAGCCTGGAGGAGGTCGAGAAGAAGGTCGACGCCCTCTACCGACAGGCCGAGTCGGCGACCGAGAAGTACAACGCGGCCAAGGAGAAGACCGGCAGGCAGCGCAAGCAGGTCGACACCCTGCTCGACGACGTCGCCGAGCGCACGGACCGGCTCAACAAGGCGCGTGAGGAACTGGGTTCCTTCGCCGCGGCCCAGTACCGGACCGGGGCCAGCGCCCCCGAGACGGCGACCTTCCTGCTCGCGGACAGTCCGCAGGACTACTTCGACCAGACGCAGCTGATGAATCGGCTGACCTCGCGCCAGAAGGACGCGGTCGACGACTACGCCACCCAGCAGTCCGCGACCATGGCGAAGCGGCAGGAGGCCGCCAAGAGCCTGGAGACGCTCACCGAGACCCAGGACGACCTCAGGACCGCCAAGACCACCGTCCAGACGAAGCTGGCCTCCGCGCGGGATCTGCTGTCGCAGCTGACCGCCCAGGAGAAGGCGCGGCTGGCGGAGATCGAGAAGAAGCAGCAGGCGGAAGCGGCACGCAAGGCGGCGGAGCTCGCGAAGCAGCAGGCGGCGGCCGCGAAGGACACGTCGTCGACGTCGACCTCCAGCGGCTCCTCTTCGTCCTCTTCGTCCTCTTCGTCCTCCTCCTCGTCCGACTCCGCCTACGGGACGAAGGCCGCCAAGGCGATCGCCTTCGCCCGTGCGCAGGTCGGAAAGCCGTACGTCTGGGGCGCCACCGGCCCCGGCTCCTACGACTGCTCCGGCCTCTCCCAGGCCGCCTGGAAGGCCGCGGGCGTCTCCCTGCCGCGCACCACGTACGACCAGGTGAACGCCGGCACCACCGTCTCCCTCGCCGACGCCCAGCCCGGCGACCTGGTCTTCTTCTACGACGACATCAGCCACGTCGGCATCTACATCGGCGACGGCATGATGATCCACGCCCCGAAGCCCGGCGCGTACGTCCGGGAGGAGTCGATCTACTACGGCGGCGAGTCGATCATCCACAGCGTGGTGCGACCGGCCTGAGGGGCGCCGGCGTGCCAGGGGGGCGCGCTGCGATGGCGCGTGCGCCGAGCGCGTGTGGTGAGGGCGACCGTGTTTCCGATGGGGATGACGGCCGCGGCGACGCTGTCGGTCGCGGCCGCCGCCGTGCACGTCCCCTGGCCGAGGTGGCCGGGGCGGGTGCGGGTCGCGGTGGCGGCCTGGCCGGCGGTGGCCGCCGGCGCGGTGGCGGTCACCCGCGCCGCGCTCGCGAAGGCTTCCTGAGGGTCACGTCCACAGCACGGCGATGAAGATGTTCGCCATGGTCAGCAGGCCCACCAGGCCGAAGGCACCCTTCTCCACCTTCTCGTCGTCCCGCTTCACGTAGACGAGCCCGAGGATCACGATCAGCAGCGCGAGCTTCACGCCGATCTTCACGGTGTTGACGTGGTGGTCGTCGGCCTCGTTGAGGCCGACCAGGATCACGCCGGTCACGAGCATGGTGAACGCGCCGTGCAGCATCCCGGGGACGAAGCGGGCCGTGCCCTGGCCCATCGCCTTCATCTGGGTGAGGAAACCGCCGAGGAGCGCGGCGATGCCGATGATGTGCAGGCCGACGAAGAGATGGATGAGTACGCCCATGACCCCGGAGCCTAATCAGGGTCCCCCGGGGCGCCGGGCACCGGCCCCTCCTCCCTCCGCACCCACCACCGCCCGCCGCCCATCGCCCGCTACCCGCCACCACGGCATCGCATATATGCACCCCATAGCACCCCGCGCGCCCCGCTCGCCCCGGAACCGCCGCTTCGGTCATCCCGCCCCGTGAAGCCGACGACTCCGCACCGGAATCCCGGTCACATACCGTCGGGTAACGATCCGGTCACACCAATTCCGTGCATCGCGTTACCAGGCCGACACAGACCGGCCTAGCGTCCTCCCCCAGGTGACCGACTCCCCACCGCCGCCCGGGCCAGGGGCGGCAGTCGGACACCACCGCCGAGAAAGTCCGGCGGCGGCCCGCTCCCCCTGTGCGGGCCGCCGCCGGACGCGTAATCCGCACCCCGCGGCCGTATACGCGCTTCCCCTGGCGTGCGTACGGACCAGACGGCGGTCGTACGAAAGGACGTGACCAGTCCAGGTGGCAGCGCACCGCAAGCCCCGACAGCGCTCGCTCAGCGGCAGTACGGCCCGCACGGCCGCCACCCTCGCCCTGGCGGGCGCGGCCACCGCGACGGGCTTCGAAGGGACCGGACACGCCGAGCCGCAACTGACACCGGCGCAGGTGAAGACCAAGGTGGACCAGCTGTACCAGGAGGCCGAGGCGGCCACCGAGAAGTACGACGGAGCGAAGGAGAAGGCCGACACCGCACAGCGGCGGCTCAAGGCGCTCCAGGACGAGACCGCCCGCAAGCAGGACAGGCTCAACTCCGCGCGGGACGCGCTCGGTCTGGCCGCGGCCGCGCAGTACCGCGACGGCGGTATCGACCCGGCATGGCAACTGGCGCTCTCCAGCGATCCCGACCGGTACCTGGACAACGCCGCGTTCGCCGAACGGGCCGGTGCCGCGCAGGCCGGCGCGGTGGCGCGGGTGCGCCGACAGCTGCGGGAGATCGAGCAGCTGCGCGGCGCGGCGCACGTCGAGCTGACCTCGCTGCGGTCCCGGCAGGCCGAGCTGAAGCGGCAGAAGACCGCCGTCACCGGCAAGCTGGCCGAGGCCCGGCGGCTGCTGGACCGGCTCTCGCCGCAGCAGCGGGCGGCGGTCACGGCGGACGGGGACTCCGCGCGCGCCTCCCGTTCGGCCTCCGGCGCCCGCGCCACCCTGGCCCCGGGCAACGTCGCCGCCCCCGACTCCCGGGCCGCGGCCGCCGTGGCGTACGCATACTCCAAGCTCGGCAGCCCCTACGTCTGGGGCGCGACCGGCCCCTACGCCTTCGACTGCTCGGGACTCGCCCAGGCCGCCTACCGCTCCGCCGGCGTCTCCCTCCCCCGTACCACCTACGCCCAGATCAACGCCGGCCTCCGCGTCTCCCGCTCCGAACTCCAGCCGGGCGACCTGGTGTTCTTCTACTCGGGCATCAGCCACGTCGGCATCTACGTCGGCAACGGACAGATGATCCACGCCCCCAATCCGTCGGCGCCGGTACGGATCGCCCCCATCGACGAGATGCCGTTCGCCGGGGCGACACGGGTGGTGTGAACCCCGTCGGCCACCATGCGGATCCGGGACCTCCCGGCGCCGGCTCAGACGAGGCGGCGCGCCGTCGCCCAGCGGGTCAGCTCATGCCGGTTGGACAGTTGCAGCTTCCGCAGCACCGCCGACACATGGGACTCGACCGTCTTGACGGAGATGAACAGCTGCTTGGCGATCTCCTTGTAGGCGTAGCCACGAGCGATCAGGCGCAGGACCTCGCGCTCACGCTGGGTGAGGCGGTCGAGGTCCTCGTCGACCGGCGGGGCGTCGGTGGAGGCGAAGGCGTCCAGGACGAACCCGGCCAGCCGCGGGGAGAAGACGGCGTCGCCCTCCTGCACCCGGAAGATCGAGTCGACCAGGTCGGTGCCGGTGATCGTCTTGGTGACGTAGCCGCGGGCGCCGCCCCGGATCACCCCGATCACGTCCTCGGCCGCGTCCGACACGGACAGCGCGAGGAAGCGCACCGGCCGTTCGGCGTCCGCCGTCAACGGGGCGCACCGGCGCAGCACTTCGACCCCGCCGCCGCCCGGCAGATGCACATCGAGGAGCACCACCTCGGGCCGGGTCGCGGTGATCACCGTGACCGCCTGGTCGACGTCGGCGGCCTCGCCGACCACCTCGACGCCGGTCTGCTCGGTCTGGCCGATCTCGGCCTGCACACCGGTACGGAACATCCGGTGGTCGTCGACGAGGACCACGCGTACCCGACGCCCGGCCTTCTCCGTGCCTTCCGCCGGGCCGTTCGCCTCGGTCGCGTCGCTCATGACGTGTTCTCCGCCCTCTCCATCTCCAACTCGACCTCCGTGCCGCCGCCCGGAACGGACCGCAGCCGTGCCGTACCGCCGTGGCGCTCCATGCGGCCGACGATCGATTCTCTGACACCCATGCGGTCGGCGGGTATCGAGCCGAGGTCGAAGCCGGGACCGCGGTCGCGGACGGACACGAAGACCGTCCTGCCCTCGGCTTCGGCGTAGACCTGGACGGCGCCGCCCTCGCCACCGTACTTGGCGGCGTTGACCATCGCCTCGCGCGCGGCCTGCATCTGCGCGCCCGTCCGCTCGTCGAGTGGGCAGTCGCCGACCACCACGACCTCGATGGGGACGCCGTGCTTGTCCTCGACCTCGGCGGCGTTGCGCCGGACCGCTTCGGCGAGGGTGGTGGGCTCGTCGGCCTCGTCCTTGCCGGTGCCCTCGGGCTTGTAGAGCCAGGTGCGCAGGTCGCGCTCCTGGGCGCGGGCGAGGCGGCGCACCTCGTTCGCGTTCTCCGCGTTGCGCTGGATCAGGGTCAGGGTGTGGAGCACTGAGTCGTGGACATGGGCGGCGACCTCGGCGCGCTCCTGGGCGCGGATACGCATCAGCCGCTCCTCGGAGAGGTCCTGGGTCATCCGCACGAGATACGGCCCGGCGAGCAGCGTGATGCCGACGAGCACGGCGAGCGAGGCCTGGAGCACCGCCCCGATGTGCGCGGCGGAGCCCTGCATCACGAAGACGCCCGAGACGCCCGCCGTGACGAGCAGGACGCCGACGCCCGCGCGCAGCAGCGAGAGCGTACGGCGCCGGCTGCCCACCTCGACCCAGCGGGCCCGGCGGGCGTTGTCCGCCTGGCGCCAGACCAGCGCGACACCGGCGGCGACCAGGACCGCCGGCAGGAGATAGGCCTTGGCGCCGCTGGTGAGGTTGACACTGCCGACGAACACCAGGGACACGACGACCATCAGGAGCAGCGCGACGATCTGGCCTCTGTCGGGTCTGCGGGCGACGAGTCTGCGGCGGCCGTCCGCCGAGGTCTCGGTGGTGACCAGGGAGGGCGGCTTCTGGTCGCCGACGCCGCCGAGACCGAGGGGCACGAAGAACCAGAACGCGGCATACAGCAGCGCGCCGAGACCGTTGGCCATGAACAGGCCGACGAAGACGAGCCGCACCCACACGACGGGCAGGCCGAGATGCCCGGCGAGGCCCCGCGCCACCCCACCGAGCCAGCGGCCGTCGCTGCTGCGGTAGAGCTTGCGCGGCGGCCGCGGGTCGTCGAGGGGCACTGCTGCGGCTTCCGGCATGCCATCGATGTTCACACGCCACAAGGCCCCGGGCATCAGGGTCGGTCCCCGATGCTCCCCTGATCTTCGGATTTCCCGAGGCCCGGTTCGAACGCCTCCCGGCCCGGCCTCGGGGCCGAATTCAGGGTTCGGCCAGGGTCATCCCGACTGCCGTTGCGGCGGCTCGCCCGTCACCATTGACTCATGACTGATCACGAGCACGCCGCGACGGGTCCGGGACCCGGCTCCGGCCCGCGGCCCGCGCCGGGCCCCGGGCCGTCGGATGCCGCGCCCGCCGCGGCGGAGGCGGCCGGGACGGGGGCGCCCGAGACGGAGGCCGACGCCACCGGCACCGGCGCGGAGGCGCTGCCCCGGTTCCGGCGCGACCGCCGGCACAAGATGATCGCGGGCGTGTGCGCGGGGCTCGGCCGGCACACCGACCTGGACCCGGTGATCTTCCGCATCACCCTGGCCGTGCTGGCCGCGACCGGTGGCATCGGGCTCCTCTTCTACGGCTTCGTCTGGCTCTTCGTGCCCTACGAGGACGACGAGGAGAACGAGGTCCGCAAGCTGCTGACCGGCAGGGTCGACGGGCAGGCCCTGGCGGCCGTGCTGTTCGCCCTGGTCGGCTGCGGAGTCCTGCTGACGATGATCAGGAACGGCGGGGTGCTGGCGTTCGCCGTCGTCCTTTCCGTTCTGCTGGCGGGCGCCGGGTACTGGTCGCGGCGGCGCGGCGCCCCGGATCCCGACCCACTGGCCGCTCAGACGGTCGCCGACGCCCCTCCCGAGGCCCAGGCACCGCCGATCTCGATCACCTACCCGTCCTGGTGGCGCGACCCGATCGTCAAGGACGGCACGCATGTCGGCGGCACCGGCTATCTGTGGGGCCCCACCGACGCCCGCGGCCGGGACGTCCCGGGACTCGACTTCCGGCTGAGCACCCCGTGGGTCCACGGCCAGGACATACGCGCCCGGCAGAGCACGCCCCCGAGGCCGCGCGGACCGCGCTGGATCGGCGGCTGGATCTTTCTGTTCGCCCTGCTGGCGGGCGGCCTGGGCACGGGCCTGACATGGGACACACACCCGCTGGGCACCAGCCTCCAGGCTGGTCTGGCCGGTGCGCTGATCGTGTTCGGCCTGGGCACGGCGGTCAGCTCGTTCCTGGGACGCACGGGGGCCGGCTCGCTGTTCCTTGCGCTCGTCACGGCGGGTCTGCTCGCGGCGTCGACGGCCCTGCCGTCCGACATCAGCACCCACTGGACGCGCGAGTCCTGGACCCCCGCGACGGCGGCCCAGGTGGAGTCGGGGTACGACCTGGGGACCGGGGTGGCCACCCTGGACCTGAGGCACATACGCGTCGCCGAGGGGCAGACGGTGTCGACGGCCGCCGAGGTGGGGGCGGGCCGGCTGAAGATCGTCGTGCCGGCGGACGTGACCGTGCGGATGAGCATCGACGTGGGGGTGGGCGACATTCAGTTGCCCGGTGACGACAAGGAGGACGTGGACGTGGAACCGGGCAAGCACAAGGACGTGACGCTGCGGCCGACGGGCGGCGCGAAGAACACGGGCACACTCGACCTGGATCTCCAGGTCGGCGCGGGACAGGTGGAGGTGAGCCGTGCTGCGGCATGAGTTCCAGCCCGGGCGGCTGATCGTGGGCGTCTTCCTGACGGCGACGGGGGTCGCCTACGCCGGTGACGCGGGGGGCCTGTGGACGACCGAGTGGTTCGCGGTCATCCCTCTGATGGTGGTCGGCCTCTTCCTGGCAGGCGTGACCGCGGCACTGACCCGGGCGATACGCAGGCGCCGCCGCGCACCGGAGAGCTGACGGAGAGCCGAAGGGCTAGCGCAGGCCGCCGGACCTTTGTCGGCGCCGGGAGCGCAGCATCGCGTCCAAGGAGAGGTAGGGGGCACCGGCCAGGACCAGGGGCAGCCAGGCCATCAGGTAGGCGAGGTCGTTGCCGTAGTAGTACGGGGAGTTGGCCCAGCTGATGGTCAGCCAGAGGCTGAGCGAGATCAGCGCACCGCCGAGGGCGGCCAGGCGGGCCAGCAGGCCGAAGAGGGTGCCGAGGCCGACGGCGAGTTCGCCGATGGCGATCGCGGTGCCGAAGCCGACAGGGTTCTTCAGGGCCAGGTCGACCAGGGCCGGGATCGCGGCGGAGTCGCGGACCCCGCGCATGATGTCACCGATCGAGCCGGAGCCGCCGGACTTCAGGAAGGCGCTGTCGGTCAGCTTGTCCAGACCGGCGTAGATGAAGGTGACGCCGAGGAAGATCCGCAAGGGAAGGAGGGCATATCGGGTGGCGGTATCGCGCAGTCCGCGATCGCCATCGAGATACGGGGGGTGCGTGTCCGTACGAATGCCGTGAGTCATCGTCACTAGCCGCCTCTCGCCGCTGTACCCAGGCCCCTCAACAGACCATACGTACGACAGCCGCGACCCGCTCAATCCTCCTCCGGATATTTTTACGAATTTCGGCCGGTCCACGTCACCCACCCGCAGGCCACCCTCACCCGACCGCCCTACCCCGGCCGGCCGCCCACGGATCCCCTCCCCCGGTCCCCTTACTCGGTTTACTCGGTCACCTCGACCACGCACCGGTTGGTGGCCGCCCCGGCCGCCGTCACCACCTGGACCTCGACCAAACCGGGTTCCACCTCGGCGGGCACGGGGACGGTGAGGACGCTGTCCGTGGGGTTGCTGAAGCCTCCGGTGACGGGGACCAGGGGCACGTGGACGTTGACCGCGCCGACGCGGACGACCATGCGGGAGAGACGGTCGGCGGTCTGGGCGCCGGGCGGGACGAAGCCGGTGCCGCGGATCTCGATGTCGTCGCCCGTGCGGATGGGCGCGTCCAGGTCACCGGCCTCCCGGGCGCGGACGACGGAGAGGATGACCGGACGGCCGCCCTCGGCGTACTTGCCGGCGAGGTAGGTCGCGGCGGAGATGAGGACCACCGTCGCGAGGCCCCAGGGCAGGTCGGGAAGCTGGTCGGGGCGGCGGGCGAGGCGTACGGCGGCGAAGACGAGGGCGACGGCGCTGATCACGACGTACTGGATGTCGGCGAAGGTGCCCCGGCCGGCGTCGTCGGTGAGCAGGTCGGCCGCGCGGGGGCGATGTGCGGGCACCTTCTGCAGACGCTGGCCGAGGATGCGCAGGCCGACCACCCGGCGCACCAGGACCGCGATGCCGCTGACCACGGCGAGGACGGTCACCACACCGGCGCCGCGGGCGAGGTCGAGGCCGGAGATGAGGGAATCCCGGTCGGCGGAAGAGGAGGCGACGGCCAGGCGGCCGGCCAGCACGAGTACGGCGTAGGCGACGAAGAGGACCCAGGAGGCGGCCACGGTGCGGGAGGTGGACATGCGGTTGTCCTCGCCGATCACGGGGGCGAGCACGCCGCCGCGCGAGCGGTGGAACCAGGAGGCGGCGGTCAGCGCGAGGGCCACGACCACGGCGGCGACCAGTCCGGCGGTGCGGGCGCTGGTCCAGCCGGCGCCGATCGCGGTGAGGGACTGGGTGAGCAGTGTGATCACGACGGCCGCCCAGACCGTGACCACGGTGCGCAGCCAGAGCCGGGCGACCCAGGCCTCACCCTCGGCCCGGCCGCGTTCGGCGACCACCTCGGCGGACTGGGAGAGTTCCTCGGAGACCCACTGGCGGGAGGCGGAGGCGGAGTGGGCCACCGCCGCCGGCAGCCCCTGGCCGGCCGCGAACTCCTCGCGTTTGAGGAGGAATTCGGCGACCGCCCGCCGGTGCCCCTCGCGTGCTCCGTGCGGACAGTCCCCGCACGCGCACCCGCCCCCGTGGACACCCGAAACGGCGCCCTGCCTCGCCTCCTGCACCGCCACGGCCGACGCCCGCCTTCCCCACGCCCGGGGCACGACGCGCAGGGCCCTCCCCGGGGCCGGACGACGCCGTGCAACTCCCTTGTGTCGAGAGCGAATTGTGCCCTACGCCACGCTGTCTGCGTTCAGCAGGTTGGTCACGACGGGTGAAGGTACGGCCGACAGGTTGACCCGGCTGCGAGAATTCCCCCATGGCCGAGATCATCCAGCGGGACGGGACCTGGGCCTTCGACGGCAGCACGGTCCGGATCACGCCGGGACGCCATCGCTCCGTGCCGCTGTTCCGGCAGACGTACGGGCAGATCGCCGTACCGCTGGAGGCGGTGTCGGGGGTGGTGTACGAGCCGGAGCGCAAGCGCGGGCGGCTGCGGATGCGGCTGCGCGAGGGCGCGGATCCGTTGCTGCAGGCGACGGGCGGCCGGCTGCCGGAAGCAGCGGATCCGTATCTGCTGACGGTGGACGGGGACCGGTCCGGAATCGCGGAGTACGTCGTGGCGGAGATCCGGCAGGCGCTGCTGCTGGACCAGATCCCGACGGAGCCGACGAAGGCGTACCTGCTGCCGGGGCCGCCGGTGCCGGTGTCGGTGCGTTCCTCGGACGGCACGGTGTCCTTCGACGGTACGCAGGTGCGGATCGACTGGGCCGACACCGCCGACCGGGTCAAGCGGGCGACCGGGCCGCGGATCATCGGGCTCGGCGACCTGGTGCAGGTGGAGTGGCTGCCCAACTCCGGTTACGAGGACGGCTTTCTGCGGTTCGTCACCCGGGAGACGGTGTTCTCGAAACTGCCGGCGGAGCGCGACCCCTACTCCCTGGACCTGTGGGGCAGTGTCCGCCGTGATCTGCTGACGGCGCTGGTCGCGGCGGCGGTCACGGCCCGGCTGCCGCATCCCTCGGCCCGCGCGGGCGCGGAGTACGCCGACCGGGCACGGCCGCCGGCGGCCGTGCCGCGCCAGTCGGCCGACCATCACGACATACTGCTGCGCAGGCTGCGGGAGTTGGGCGAGCTGCACCGGGACGGGGTGCTCACGGACGAGGAGTTCGCGCTGACGAAGGCGGCCGTGCTCAGGAGTTTCTGAGGCCGCCAGGGCCTCTCCGACCATTCCCGTCGGCGCCCGGAGGGCGGCCTCGCGGCGTCAGGTGCGTGCTCTCGGCGTGCCGGGCGTAGGCCCTCGTTGCATGGCGTCGCGAGGCAGACGGGAATGGTCGGACAGGCCTTAGCTCAGCAGGTCCGGTTCGGCGCGGCTGATGTCCTGCCACAGGGGCTGGTAGTTGATCCAGGCCACCAGGTCGCCGCCCAGCTGTTCGCGGGTGGCGACGGCGAGTTTGTGGTCGATGAGCAGCGGACGCCCGGCCGCCTTCGCGGTCAGCTGGACCTGCGCGGACTTCTCCATCGACAGGAACCACCAGGCGGCCGCGTCCACCGAGTCGCCGACGGTCAGCAGCCCGTGGTTGCGCAGCACCAGTGCCTTGCGGGAGCCGAGGGCGTCGGCGATCCGGCGGCCCTCCTCGGCGTCGACGGCGACCCCGGTGTAGGCGTCGTAGAGGGCGTGGTCCTCGTAGAAGGCGCAGCTCTCCTGACTGATGGGGTCGAGCAGGTCGCCGAGGGCGGACAGGGCGCGGCCGTGCACGGAGTGGCAGTGGGCGACGGCGACGACGTCCGGGCGAGCCGCGTGCACCTGGGCGTGCACGGTGAAGGCGGCCTGGTTGACGTGGTAGCGGCCCTCGATCACCTGACCGTCCTGGTTGGCCAGGACGAGGTCGCTGACGGTGACGTGCTTGAACGGCATGCCGAACGGGTTGACCCAGAAACAGTTCGAGTACTCGGGGTCGCGGGCGGTGATGTGCCCGGACACCCCGTCCTCGAGTCCGGCCCGGCCGAAGATCCGCAGCGCGCCCGCGAGCCGCTCCTTGCGATGCCGGCGCTCGTCGTCGAGCGAGTCGTGCATCGGCGGCATCGCGAACCGGAGCTGATCGGTGGGCAGCGGCAGGGGCGGAGTCGGCCCGTGCATAGGTCCTCCAGCACTGGGTTTGTGTTACGGCCGGAAGTTACCGTCGGTCAGCGCAGGAAAACAGAGCTGTTCTGTAAAGATGACGCGCGCGAGCAAATCACGACAGAAGATGTCGGGTATCGGCGGCACAGTGGCTCGTATGACACGTACAACCCTCACGAGCGGAACAGCCGGTACCGACTGGGCGGCCTTCGTCGCCGCCGCGCCCGACCTGGCGCGCACCGTCGAGGAACGCTTCGCCGCCCACCGCCACCACGTCCTGGCCACCCTCCGCAAGGACGGCTCCCCCCGCACCTCGGGCCTGGAGGTCCGCTTCCTGGCCGGCGAGGTCTGGCTCGGCATGATGCCGGACTCGCTGAAGGCGCTCGACCTGCTGCGCGACCCGCGGTTCGCGCTCCAGGCCAATCCGGGGGCCGGCACCGACATGGGCGGCGGGGACGTACGGGTCGCCGGACGGGCGTACGAGGTCGTGGACGCGGCGGTGAAGGGGGCGTACACGCAGGAGGTGGAACCGCCGGAGCCGTTCCACCTCTTCCGTACCGAGCTGACGGAGGTCGTACGAACCCGCGTCGAAAACGACACCTACCTGGTCGTCGAGATCTGGCGGCCCGGCGAGCCCCTGCGCACCGTCAGGCGCAGGTAGGCCCTACTCGGCTACTCCCACTCGATGGTGCCCGGCGGCTTCGAGGTGACGTCGAGGACGACCCGGTTGACGTCACGGACCTCGTTGGTGATCCGGGTGGAGATCTTCGCCAGGGCGTCGTACGGCAGGCGGGACCAGTCGGCCGTCATGGCGTCCTCGGAGGAGACCGGGCGCAGCACGATCGGGTGACCGTAGGTGCGGCCGTCGCCCTGGACGCCGACCGAGCGGACGTCCGCGAGCAGGACCACCGGGCACTGCCAGATGTCGCGGTCGAGGCCGGCCGCGGTCAGCTCCTCGCGGGCGATGGCGTCGGCCTCGCGGAGCAGGTCGAGGCGGTCCTTGGTCACCTCGCCGACGATCCGGATGCCGAGGCCGGGGCCCGGGAAGGGCTGGCGCTGGACGATCTCCTCCGGCAGGCCGAGCTCCTGGCCGACCATCCGGACCTCGTCCTTGAAGAGCTTGCGGAGCGGCTCGATGAGCTTGAACTCCAGGTCCTCGGGGAGACCGCCGACGTTGTGGTGGGACTTGATGTTGGCGGTGCCGGTGCCGCCGCCGGACTCGACGACGTCCGGGTAGAGCGTGCCCTGCACCAGGAACGCGACCTCGGGGCCCTCGTCCGCGATGATCTCGACCTGGGCCTGCTCGAAGACCCGGATGAACTCGCGGCCGATGATCTTCCGCTTCTGCTCCGGGTCGGAGACACCGGCGAGGGCCTTCAGGAACCGCTCCTCGGCGTCCACGACCTTGAGCTGGACGCCGGTCGCGGCCACGAAGTCCTTCTCGACCTGCTCGGTCTCGCCCTTGCGCATCAGGCCGTGGTCGACGTAGACGCAGGTCAGCTGGGCGCCGATGGCCTTCTGGACGAGGGCGGCGGCCACCGCGGAGTCCACACCGCCGGACAGACCGCAGATGGCGCGCTTGTCGCCGACCAGCTCGCGGATCGCGGCGACCTGCTCCTCGATGACGTTGCCGGTGGTCCAGTTCGGCTCCAGGCCCGCGCCCCGGTACAGGAAGTGCTCCAGGACCTGCTGGCCGTGCGTGGAGTGCATGACCTCGGGGTGGTACTGGACGCCGTAGAGCTTCTTCTCGTCGTTCTCGAAGGCGGCGACCGGGACGACGTCGGTGGACGCGGTCACGGTGAAGCCCTCGGGGGCGGCGGAGCAGGCGTCGCCGTGCGACATCCACACGTGCTGCTCGCCCGGGGTGCCCTCGAAGAGGGTGGACGACGTCCTGGAGACGTGCAGGTCGGTACGGCCGTACTCACGGGCGCCGGTGTTGTCCACCGTGCCGCCGAGGGACTGTGCCATCAGCTGGAAGCCGTAGCACATGCCGAAGACGGGCACGCCGGCCTCGAAGAGCGCGCGGTCCAGACGGGGGGCGCCCTCCTCGTACACGGACGAGGGGCCGCCGGAGAGGATGATCGCCGCCGGGTTCTTGGCGAGCATCTCGGCGACCGGCATGGTGCTGGGCACGATCTCGCTGTAGACCCGGGCCTCGCGGACGCGGCGGGCGATGAGCTGGGCGTACTGCGCGCCGAAGTCGACGACCAGGACGGTGTCGGGGGTGGCGGCAGCGGGAGTCGCTGATGACACGGGGTGCCTTCCGGCGGTGGGGCGGGGGTCTGTGACTACCGATTCTAACGGGGCGGGCGCGGGACACCCCGACGAGGTGCTGTGGCATACTCGCCCCCATGCTCACGCAGACGACCTTCTTCTTTACCTATGGCAACCGGCCCGCCGGCTGCCATGGTCGTGCCGCTTGAGCAACTGACAAGCGACTTCCCCAGGCGCCCCGGGCCGACAAGGTCCGGGGCGCCTGGTGTTTCTCCGGATCATGCCGGTCCGGGGCTCCCCCCTTCAGAGAACGAGGAGCCCCGACATGACCGTCAGCCCCGCCGAGCACATCAGCCCCGCCGAGAAGACCGGAGCCCGTACCGCCGAGGCCGCCGAGGTGATCGCCGGTGCGCGGGAGCGCATCGACGCGCTCGACGACCGGATCATCGGTCTGATCCAGGAACGGATGGCGGTCTCCGCCGTCATCCAGGAGGCCCGGATCACCTCCGGCGGCCGCCGGGTGAACCTGTCCCGGGAGATGGAGGTCCTCGGCCACTACAGCGAGGCGCTCGGCAGGCCCGGCACCTCCCTGGCCATGACCCTCCTCGAACTGTGTCGCGGGCGGATCTGAGCGGTCGCATCCGAGTCGGGCGGATCTGAGTTCGGGGCCTTCTCACCCGTACGGCGCGTGACCGGCACGGGAACCGCTTCGTTGGTGGGGTGTCCGTGCCAGCCAGGGGCGGGCCCGAAAGAACCACGCGTGGCTCACTGGAGCGGTGAGGCGTACGGAGAATGCCGTGCGCCGTGGGACCTCGCTCCAGTCACGTGACCGGACGGCAGGGGACAGCAGCCCGGTCACACCAGAGACGGTCGGCTCCGGGGACGCCCGGGGTCGACCGGCGGAAAATTGCAAAAATGCATAAGGGCTGGGTCAAACGGTTGCGGAGGCCCCGTGCATCCAGCACGATGCCTAGAAGGCCCCCAAGGCCTTCAGAAGTCCCCAAGTCCCAGTTCAGGCAACGGAATTGCCGTGTGCCGACCGTCCGGCGAAGGTCGAGACCTGCCGTACGCCCCGAGTGCGCCGGGGCGCCGACCCGGGGCACGGACGGTGGCACAGGGCACAGAGACCAGCGGCGCAACCCCCCGGCGCCGCTCCCCGGCACCGACGCTGCCCTGACGTCGGTGCTGACGGAAGAAGGGCCCCGCGGCTCCGTCCCGCGGGGCCCTTCGCCTTCCCGCAGGGAGCCTTCCCGCAGGGAGCCGCCCAGAGGGAGCCCGCCCACAGAGAGTGACTAGGTACGGCTCACCTTGCCGCACCCCTCCGGTCTGTCGCCGAGTTTCCGGCTGCGGTCGTAGGGGTCGATCGACGGGCCGGTCGGGGCGGCGCTGCTCGTCGGCGCCTGGGACGGGAACTGCGGGTGCAGGAAACCGTCGTTGACGTCGCAGGCCGAGTTGCCGGCGTCCTCGTCGTACCTCAGGAGGGTCAGGCGGCCGGGGGTCACCTGGTAGCGCGTGGGGTCGGGGAGTTCGGTGTCGATGACCCGGCGCACGATGGTGCGGGCGACCTCACCGGAGCCGTCGACGGGGACGACCGGGTAGACGAAGGTGAAGTCGGCGTGCACGGCCACGCCCGCGAACTTGCCCTTGGCGAAGGTGATCCGGCCGCGTGTCTTGATGACCTTGCCGGCCGGCATCACGTCCTCGGGGTCGAAGCGGCTGAAGAGGGACAGCGGGTCGTGGGCCTTGCTGGGGGTGTGCAGCGCGGTGTTGAGCTCGTCGAGCAGGCGGGGCTGCTTGGGGTCGAGCACCGCGAGGGCGGCATCGGGGCGGGCGCCGGCCACGACCAGGGGGTTGAGGTTGGCGTCGACCAGCAGCTTCTTGGTCTGACGCAGGGCCAGTTCGACGCGGTCCTTGGGGATCGAGCCGAGCGCGGTGGCCTTCGGCAGCACGATGCCGTCCGCGCCGTCGGCCCAGCGCAGCGCCGGGGAACCGGCGAACGGGCGGGCCAGCGTGGGGGTGCCGGCGGCGACCGCGGACGGCGGCGCGGTCGGGGCGGCGGTCTCGGCGGGGAGCGGCGAGGCGGCGGTGTCCACGTGGGACGCCGAGCCGAAGGGATCGCCGGGAATCAGCGAGGGCCGCATGGCCACGACGGCCACGGCGATCGCCACCGGGAGTCCGACGACCGCCCAGATCCTGCGGCGCCGGGCGGCCCGCCCGTCCGTCTCCTGCCAGGCGGGCCCGGTCCGCCAACCCGTCGGCTCCTGCTGCCCCTTGAGCCGCTCGGTCACCTGACGGGCGCGCGCGGAGGGCTCCTTCGGAGCGGACTTGCGGATGTCGCGCTCGGTGTCGCGGATGAACTGCTCCCACACCTCGTCGGGTATGGAGGAGGACGACGACGGCTCGTCCCCCGACGACTGCTCGGACCGTCTGTCAGACATGACACTCTCTCGCTCGGCCGTTCGACGGGGGCGAGAATAGCCTTGGAATCTGCTGTGGACATGCCGACCCCGTCGGACACCCGAAAGTGACGAGCGTCACATAAGAATTTGGTGAATGTGGAGGCAACCATTCACCGGATTCACCGGTCACATCAGCGGAACCAACGGTTACATCCGTCTGCCGCACCTGATTCACGGGGGTCCTCATGAAGCTTCGCCGCGCCATGGCCGCGGCAGCCACCACGGCTGTCATCGCGCCCATAGCCCTGCTGTCCGCGCCGGCCGCCCTCGCGGACGACCTGCCGTCCACGCCCGCGTCCGAGAGCGCGCCGAGCGAGATCCCGAGCGATTCCGCCTCCGCCTCGCCGTCGGACTCCGCCGCGCCGAGCGACAGCGCCTCCGCGTCCGCGTCCGAGTCCGCTTCGGAGTCCGCCTCGCCCAGCGACAGCGCGAGCGCCAGTGCCAGCGCGTCCGCCTCGGCCGAGCCGTCCGAGTCGGCGGAACCCAGCGAGGACCCGTCCGACCCGGACGTCCCCTACTGCGAGGACCTCGACGAGAACTTCGGCGACGCCAAGGTGTCCGCCGACATCAAGGGCCTGCCCGGCAAGATCGTCGCGGGTGACGGCTTCCACGGCTTCCGGCTGGTCGTGACCAACGAGTCCAAGACCGACGTCGAGGGTGTCGCCTTCTACGCCGAGATCGAGAACTACGAGCTCAGCGAGTCGAAGTACCTCAGCCCGTACGTCGACCTGGAGTTCAAGAACCCCGACAGCGGCTCCTGGGACCGGATCGGCAGCGACGACTGGGCCGGCAACTACTTCTTCTACGTCGACAAGCTCAAGTCCGGTGCGAGCAAGTCGGTCGACCTGCGGGTCTCCATCGACGCCAAGGCGCCCGCGGGTGACGCCTACTCCTTCGGCTCCGGTGCCTACCTCGACAAGGTCGACGGCCAGGACTGCATCGCCGAGGGCTGGGCCCAGTACGACTTCACGGTCCTCAAGGCCGGCTCGTCCAACCCGGACCCGGGTACGGCCACGCCGAGCGACAACGGCGGCAAGGACTCCGTGAAGAAGCCGCAGGGCGAGGTCTCCGACCTGCCGACCGGCAACCTCGCCGAGACCGGCTCCAGCTCGGCGCTCCCGGTCATCGGCCTGGTCGGCGGGGTCGCCGTCGTGGCCGGCGCCGGTGCGGTGTTCGTGGTGCGGCGCCGCAGGGCCGGGGCGGGCGCATAGCCATGTGAACGAGGTCGCGCGGACCGTCGTCGTACGGCGGCCGCGCACACCGGACGAAGAGGGACCTGGGCTCGGAGGGGGGCACAGGTCCCTCTTCGACGTCCGGACCCTCGGACGCCGGGGTTACTTCTTCGGGGGTACGGCCGGGATGTCCAGCAGCGGCAGGCGCAGCGCGCCGAAGGCCTCCGCCGGGACCGCGGGGCGGTGCGGCTCGACCGGCCGCAGGCGCTCGTACGCCTCGCCCTGCCGTGGCCGCGGGTCCGTCTCGCCCTTGTTGGGCCAGTACGACATCGCGCGCTCGGCCTGCGCGGTGATGGTGAGCGACGGGTTCACGCCCAGGTTCGCGGAGACGGCGGCGCCGTCCACCACCGAGATGCCCGGGTGGCCGTAGAGCCGGTGGTACGGGTCGATGACCCCGGTCTCGCGCGAGTCGCCGATCGGGCAGCCGCCGAGGAAGTGCGCGGTGAGCGGGGTGCCCATCAGCTCGCCGACGTTGCTTCCGGCGAAGCCGTTGATCTCGGCGGCGAGCACGCTGGCGGCCTCCGAGGCGGCCTTGATCTGCTTGGGGTTGGGGGCGCCGTGTCCCTGCCGGGCGGTGAGCAGGCCCTTGCCGACGCCGTCCGGTTTCAGGTACGTCGTCAGCGAGTTGTCCAGCGACTGCATCACCAGGCCGATGATGGTCCGCTCCGACCAGCGCCGGTTGGAGAGCGAGCGCAGCACCAGCAGGGGGTGGCGGGCCGCGTTCGCCAGCCAGCCGAGGACGCGGGAGGAGCCTTCCGCGTACGGCACCTGGAGGATGGACATGCCGCCCATCGCGTTGGATCCCTTGCCGTAGCGGACCGGCTCGATGTGCGTGTTCTCGTCCGGGTGGATGGAGGACGTGATGGCGACGCCCCTGGTGAAGTCGGCCTTCGGGGTGCCGTGTGCCCTGCGGTAGCGGCGGTCGTCGGTCTGGGCGCCGACCAGGGCCTCGGAGTTGGTACGGGTGAGGTCGCCCAGCCGGTCGGAGAGGTACGGCAGCTGGCCGCCGGCCTTCATCCGGTGCAGCAGCGTCTGGGTGCCGTAGGTGCCGGCCGCGACGACGACCCGGCGCGCCTTGAAGACCCGGCCCTTCGCCTTCTTGTCGTCGGTGGGGAGGGTCGCGATCGCGTAGCCGCCCTGGGAGTCGTCGGTGACAGAGACGACGGTGGTCATGGGGTGCACGACCGCGCCCGCCTGTTCGGCGAGGTGGAGGTAGTTCTCGTTGAGGGTGTTCTTCGCGCCGTGCCGGCAGCCGGTCATGCACTCGCCGCACTCGGTGCAGGCGTTGCGGGCGGGGCCGGCGCCGCCGAAGTAGGGGTCGGCGACCTGGTCGCCGGGCACGGCCTTCGCCTCGCCGTCGGCGTCCTTGCCGTCGCCGAAGAAGACACCGACGGGGGCGAGGTGGAAGGTGTCGCCGACGCCGAGTTTCTCCGCCGCCGCCTTCAGGTGGACGTCGGAGGGGGTCATCGTCGGGTTGAGCCGCACGCCGAGCATGCGCTGCGCCTGGTCGTAGTACGGCTTCAGCTCCTCCTGCCAGTCCGTGATGTCACGCCACTGGGGGTCGTCGAAGAAGGCCTTCGGCGGAACGTAGAGGGTGTTGGCGTAGTTGAGCGAGCCGCCGCCGACGCCCGCGCCGGCCAGCACCATGACGTTGCCGAGGAGATGGATGCGCTGGATGCCGTAGCAGCCGAGCGCGGGGGCCCAGAGGTAGTTCTTGATGTCCCAGGAGTTCTTGGGGAGGGTGGCGCGGGTGAAGCGGCGGCCGGCTTCCAGGACGCCGACGGTGTAGCCCTTTTCCGTCAGGCGCAGGGCGGTGACGGAACCGCCGAAGCCTGAGCCGACGACGATGACGTCGTAGTCGTAGGCATCCTGGGGCACGATTTCTCCTCTTTGAGCGTACATGCGGGTTGAATGTGGTCGCTCGCGCAGTTCCCCGCGCCCCGCCCCCAAAAGACGGGTCGCCTATCGCAGCCTCAGTGCCTTCATCACCCGAAGGCTCGTGCTCATGAAGGCGGCGTACTTCTCGTCGTCCATGCCCAGTGAGGGGGCCATGGGAAGAAGCCGCTGCTGCGCCACGGTCTGCGCCTCCGTGTACTTGAGGATGCCCTCCGAGCCGTGCCGGCGGCCCAGGCCCGAGTCCTTCATGCCGCCCATCGGGGACTGGACGCTGCCGTAGGCGGGGGCATAGCCCTCGTTGACGTTGACCGTGCCGGTGCGCAGGCGGGCGGCGACCTCGCGGCCGTGGCCGCCGTTCTTCGTCCAGACCGATGAGTTCAGGCCGTACGGCGTCGCGTTGGCGTGCTCGACGGCCTCGTCCTCCGTCTTGAAGCGGTAGATCGAGACGACCGGGCCGAAGGTCTCCTCCGTGCAGACGGCCATCGCGTCCTCGACGCCGTCGAGAATGGTCGGCTCGTAGAAGTAGGGGCCGATGTCGGGGCGGGCGGTGCCGCCGGCGACGAGGGTCGCGCCCTTCTCGACGGCCTCCTCCACGTGCCGGGTGACCGTCTCCAGCTGGCGCTCCCCGACCAGGGATCCCATGTCCGCGCCGTACGCGAGGGACCTGCCGAGGCGCATGGCCCTGGTGCGGGCGGCGAACCGCTCGACGAAGGCGTCGGCGACCGACTCGTGGACGTACAGCCGCTCGATGGAGATGCAGAGCTGGCCCGCCGAGGAGAAGCAGGCGCGGACCGCGCCGGCGGCCGCCTTCTCGATGTCGGCGTCCTCGAGGACCAGCATGGCGTTCTTGCCACCGAGTTCGAGGGAGACACCGACCAGCCGGGCGGCGGCACCCTGGGCGACCTCGCGGCCGGTGCGGGTGGAGCCGGTGAAGGAGACGTAGTCGGCGTGCCTGACGACCTCGGGACCGACGACCGGGCCCTCGCCGAGGACGACCTGGAAGACGTCGGCGGGCAGCCCGGCCTCGATGAGGATGTCGCGGGCCCACAGGGCGGTCAGGCAGGTCTCGGTGTCCGGCTTCATGACGACCGCGTTGCCCGCGACGAAGGCGGGCAGCGCGTCGCCGACGGAGAGTTCCAGGGGGTAGTTCCAGGGGGCGATCTGGCCCACCACGCCCCGCGGGTGGCGCAGTTCGGTGACCTTGGTGAGGGTGGGCATGGCGCCCGCGTGCCGCTTCGGCCTCAGGTAGGAGGGGGCCTTGCGGCCGTAGTGGCGGGCGGCGACGGCGACGGCCTGCACCTCCTCGTGCGCGTGCAGGCGGGCTTTGCCGGTCTCCAGCTGGATGAGGTCGAGGACCTCCGCCTGGCGGGCCAGCACCAGGTCGTGGAAGCGGAGCAGGACGGCCGCGCGCTGCCGGACCGGCACCTTCGCCCACACGGCCTGCGCGGCGCGGGCCGCGTCGAAGGCCTTCGCCACGTCCTCGGGGGTGGACTCGGGAAGGTCGGCCAGTTTCTCGCCGGTGAAGGGCGTGTGGTTGGCCGTACGACCGGATCCGACGACGCCCTTGGTGAGCTGGGCGACCAGCTCGGGCGTGACCACGTCGGCGGCGGTTCGGGCCCCTGCGGGGGCGGGGGCGAGCGGGTTCGTGCCGGTGGTGGCCGGTGCCTGGGCCGGGGCCTGCGAGTCCGTCATGAGCCGCAGGGTATTCGGGCGCGGGGCCTTTGGGTACCCGTGGGTAACCCGGATTCACCGAGTGCACACACAGCGCCAGTGATCACTGGCGGGGAATGTGCTGATCAGGGTGTCGGACGGGGACGATCAGCGCCGGTCAGCCGCGTTCCGGTTTTTTGGTGAGAAGGAGGCCGAGGGCGGCGAAGGGGGTGAGGCGGCGGGGTTCGGGGGCCGTGGCGGGCGGTGTGGCCGGAGGTGGCGACGGCGCCGGTGCCGGTGGTTCCGTGACCCACTTCGGCAGGGCCGTCCCCGCGGCCTCGGCGAGGATCTCGGCGGCCTCCGGGGCGGTCGGCCGGGCCTCCGGGTCGGCGGCGAGGAGTCTCTCCAGAAGCGGGCTGAGGGGACCTGCGTCCCGCTCGGTGGCCGCCCGCAGCAGCGCGCCCAGGGACCACAGGTCGGAGGCGGGACCGGCGCCCCGCCCCGCGGCACACTCGGGCGCGACGAAACCGTCGGAGCCGCCGGAGCCGCCGGAGCCGCCGGAGCCGCCGGCGGAGGTGTGCCCCTGCTGCCCCTGCTGCCCCGCGCCGATGCCGAAGTCGGTCAGGACGACCCGCTCGCCCCCGGCCTCCAGGAGGACGTTGGACGGCTTGAGGTCACGGTGCACGATGCCGACGCAGTGGGCGGCGTGCAGGGCGCCGAGCACCGCGAGCCCGATCCGGGCGGCCTCGGCGGCCGCCAGGGGGCCGTGCGCGGCGAGCGCTTCCTGGAGAGACGGGCCCTCCACCAACTCCATCACGACCCAGGGAAGTTCGCCCTCCTGGAGTACGTCGAGGATGGCGACGGCGGCCGGATCGTCAACGCGGGCGGCGGCCCGGGCCTCGTGCAGCAGGCGGTGTGCGGCGCGCTGCCACTCCTCGTCGTCCCGCTCGCCGGTCAGGCGCGGCTCCTTGACGGCGACCTGCCGCCCGTCCTGCTCGTCGCGGGCGCGCCACACGGTGCCGCTCGGCCCGGAGCCGATGCGCTCGGCGAGCCGATAGCGCCCGCCGATCAGACGTTCCCCGACCGGCTGTTCGCCGTCTTCACTCATGCCACATGAGTACCTTGCGCACCATGCCCTTGTCGAAGCGGCACGGTCAGCGGACCGCGGAGCACGGGCCCCTTCCTGTGGAAGGGCCCGGAAGAGGCCCGGAAGGGGCATGGAAGGGACGCGGGAAGGACCCGGGAGGGACCCGTGGCCGTCCCGCGGGTCGACACCTGGCCGAGAGGGGGACGGCCACGACTCCCGTCCCCCGCCTCGCCTTTGGCACTCGCCCCGAACCGTGCGGGACGGCCGCCGAGGCACCCCGCGGCCTCAGCCCGCCACGAACGTGTCCACCGCGACGTCGAAGTACTCCCGCGCCTCCCGTACCTTGCCGACCGGCGCCGACACCCACACGTCGTACATCCGGCCACCCTCCTCCCAGCACAGGTCGTAGGTGTGCCGGGGGCCCTCCGTCGCGCTGAAGCCTTTCCAGGTGAACTCCCAGAAGGCGGCGGGGTGTCCGGAGTGGGTGGTGTCGGTGACCCGGCCGTCGTGATAGCCGGGGTTCGTGCTCGGCCCTTCGGCCGCCGCCCGCCGCATCGCCGTCCCCGGTCCACCGGTCTGCGGCTCGGAGATCTTGACGCCGAGCCGGAAGGCCTGCCCCGGCGACAGGTAGAAGACGCGCTGACCCTGCGGATCGCGGGTGAAGTCCTCCGGTACGGCGAGGGAGAAGCCGCCCGGATCCCGCGCGAGACGGTAACCGGAGGGCGCGGTGCGGGAGTCGGTGGCAGGCGGCGACGGCGAAGAGGGCGACGGGGACGGAGTCGGGGTGGTGGGCGCCGGGTGCGACGTGGAGACGGTCGCCGTGGGGCCGGGAGCCGGGGTGCCGCCGCCTCCGCCGCCGTCGAACAGCAGCGCGGCCGCCGACACGCCGGCCCCGGCCATCGCCGCGACCAGCAGCGCGGCGACCAGCACCCCGCGGGGCGAGTACCGGGGTGCCCCGCCCGGCGCCGGGGCCGGGGCCGGTGGCCTGGGCACGTCCCGCTGGGTCGGCGTGTACGCGGAGACACCGGCGCTCTCCGCCGTGCCCGCGACCGCGACGGCCCCCGTCTCCAGGAACCCGCGCAGCATCCGCTCGGCCTCCGCCGCGCCCAGCCGCCGTTCCGGATCCCGCTCCAGCAGCCCCCGTACGACCGGCAGCAGCGGCTCCGCCTGGGCGGGTGGCCGGATCTCGTCGGAGACCACGGCGTGCAGGATGCCGCCGAGCGAGTCGCGCCGGAACGGCGACTCGCCGCTGAGCGCCGTACACAGCAGCGCCCCCAGCGACCACAGGTCGGAGGCGGGACCGGAGCGGGAGCCGGACATCCGCTCGGGCGAGGTGTACTCGGGCGACCCGACGAAGGACCCGGTCTCGGTGAGCGTGGTGGCGCCCGCGACCTGGGCGATCCCGAAGTCGGTGAGGACGACACGCCCGGTGGACGACTCGACGAGCACGTTCGCCGGCTTGATGTCCCGGTGCAGCACCCCGGCCGTGTGCGCCGTCCGCAACGCGCTCAGCAGGGCGATCCCGATCCGCGCGGCCTCCCCGACGTCCACCGGACCGCTCCGTGAGATCCGGTCGGCGAGCGAGCCGCCGTCGATCAACTCCATGACGATGTAGGGCCGTTCACCCTCCTCCACCACGTCGTGCACGACGATGATGTGCGGGTGGTGCAGCTGCGCGACGGCCTGCGCCTCCCGCAGGGTGCGGTCGCGGCGCAGCCGGGCGTCGTCGTCCGGGAGGGAGTCGTCGACGGTGAGTTCCTTCACGGCGACCTGTCGGCCGAGTAACTGATCGGTCGCGCGCCATACGACACCCATCCCGCCCCGCCCGAGCCGCGTTTCCAGGCGATAACGCCCCGCGATCAGACGGACGGCTTCCCCGTCGGTCCCCATGGCCCCATGATGCCGCACCGGACGCCCGCGTTCCGGACGGTGACCGGCCAACAAACGCGCCCGGAGCGGCGCACGGGAGCGCGCGGCGTCAGCCGGACGTCCCCGGATCCCAGCTCTGCAGCACCCACTTGAACTGTTTGCTCGCCGTCGCCCAGTCCTTCGCCGGCGACGACATGTAGATCGCGTACTCG
Source organism: Streptomyces sp. NPDC026538 (assembly GCF_055567535.1). Lineage (NCBI taxonomy): Bacteria > Bacillati > Actinomycetota > Actinomycetes > Kitasatosporales > Streptomycetaceae > Streptomyces > Streptomyces sp. NPDC026538. The sequence goes on along the minus strand of NZ_JBVHQG010000005.1, from coordinate 89,956 downwards.
ACGCCGTCCCGCGAGTAGTACGTCTCCTCGATCGCGCGCCGCGGCCCGGCGGCGTTCGCCCCGTCCTTCTTCAGCGCGGTCCAGGTGTACTCCCACACCGACCCGTCCCGGTCCCGGTACAGGTTCTTTTCCATGGTCACGCGGTGGTAGGCGACCAGCCGCTGCAACTGCTGCTCCAGGTCCAGCTGGTGCGCGAGGGCGTCGGAGAAGTCGGGCGAGCTGTCGATGGCGATGCGGAGGAAGTGGCGGCCGTGGTCGGGCGTGTAGTCGATCTGCTTGAGGTCGCCGTCGATCCCGTAGACACTCCGCTTCCAGCCCTTGGGCAGGGAGAGCTTGAAGCCCAACGGGTCCTCCACGGACCGCCAGTCGGTGGGGATCGCGCCGTCCGGCGCCGAGCTCGCGCCGCCGGAGGAGGAACCGGACGTGGCGGGCACGGCCACACTGCCGGCGCCGCCCTGCTGCCCGAAGTCCCACTTCTGCAGGGCCACCGCCGCGCCACCGCCGAGCAGCGCGGCCATGGCGACGACGAGCGCGAGCGTACGCAGCCGGCGCCGCCGGGGCTGGACGGCCCCGGAGCCGGACGGCGGCCCGATGGTCGTCGCCGCGTCCATGGTGGAGCCGCCCGAGGGACTCCGCCCCCGGTACGAGCCGCCGTAGGAACCGCCCTGCGAGCCGCCGTAGGAACCACCCGGTGAGCCGCTGTACGGGCTGCCGTACGACGCCGAGTCCCGCGAGCTGTCGAACGAGCCCTCGTGCGGTGTCCCGGCTTCCGGCCGTGGCCCCCCGGTGACCTGCGACCGCGTCGGTACGTACGCCTGCGCCCCGCTCGGCCGCCGGCCCTCCGCAGCCTCGGCGAGCATCTGCTCGGTCTCCTCGGGGCCGGGCCGCTGAGCGGGTTCCTTGCGCAGCAGCGCGGTGATGACCGGCTCCAGCGGGCCCGCGTGGCTCAGCTCGGCGGCCTCGTCCTCGACGACGGCCTGCATGGTGGTCAGCGGCGAGGTGCGGCGGAACGGCGAGCGCCCCTCCACCGCGGTGTACAGCGTCGCGCCCAGCGCCCACAGGTCGGAGGACGCCCCGGGGTCGTGCCCGCGCACGCGCTCCGGCGCGAGGTAGTCGACGGATCCGACGACTTCCCCGGTACGGGTGATCGTGGTGTCGCCCTCGATCTGCGCGATGCCGAAGTCGGTGAGGAGGACCCGGCCGTCCCGGCCGATCAGGACGTTGCCCGGTTTGACGTCCCGGTGCAGCACGCCGGCGCTGTGCGCGGCGCGCAGCGCGCGCAGCACCCACAGCCCGATCCGCGCGGCCTCCCGCGGCTCGACGCGCCCGCGCTCCTTGACCTCGTCGGCCAGCGAGTGGCCCTCGACCAGCTCCATGACGATCCACGGACGGCCGTCGTGTTCGAGGACGTCGTGGACGGTGACGACGGCGGAGTGGTTGATGCGCGCCGCGGCCCGGGCCTCCGCCCGGGTGCGGGCCAGCAGGACGGCCTGGTCGCCCTCGGAGACGTAGAGCGCGGCCGTCAACTCCTTGATGGCGACCGCCCGGTGCAGCACTTCGTCGTGGGCGCGCCACACCCGGCCCATGCCGCCGCTGCCGATGATGTCGGCCAGCCGGTAGCGGCCCGCGATGAGCAGGCCCTGCATCTGATTCACGTTGCCCCGCAATGGTCTTGTCAGGGCCAGACTAAGGACCGGCCTGCGGTCATGGAACCGGTGGGGTCCCACGGAGACAGCACTGTGACGGTTTTCGCTTTCGGCACGGAAAGTGAACAGAATCCGCCCAACGGAACGGGAACGATTCAGCTCGCAGCGGCGTTGAAGCTCAGCCCGTGTACTTGTACGTCGACGACGCCTGGGCGTACAGCCGGGTGACCTCGTCCCGTTCCGACTCCGGGCCGCGGACCTGGACGATGTGGTACCGACCGTTGATCAGGAAGACCACGTTCCGTACGAACAGGTCGCCCTGCTGACTGTCCGTCCAGGTGAACTGCCCCTCGGCGGACACCTTCTGGCCCACCGTGATGGTCCGCAACCCGCCCGCGGTGGCCCAGCTGGAGTCCCGGTACGGCTGCAACTCCCGCTCCTTGTCCCGCTGGTACGCCATCGGATCGTCGCCGTAGGTCGCCGCGCTGTCCCGGCCGGCCACGACGATCAGCTCGAACTTCCCGTGCGAGTAGATCACCTGGTCGCTGCCGTTGCGCGGCGAACGGCTCCAGCCCTTGGCGACGGCGACCTGGAAGCCGTCCGGGTCGTTGCGCAGGGTGAAGCCGTCGGCGGCCGTGGCGCCGCCCGTCGAACCCGCGGTGGTCTGCGTCTCGGTGGACGGGGCCGCCGTCTGCGACGGAGTCGGTGTGGGGGTCGGGCTCGGACTCGGTGCGGGACCGGCCTCGCCGGCCGCGCCCGTGCGGTCACCGTTGGTCGCCCCGCCGTTGTCCGCGCTGTCCTTCTTGGGCAGGAAGAGCATGGCGTACGCGACCACGGCGGCCAGCAGGAGCAGCACCAGCAGAAGCAGCGTACGGCCCAGTCTGCGCGGGGACTTGGCCTCCTGCCGGGCGCGCTTGTGCCGGCCGTGCGGACTGGTCGCCGGAAGCCCGGCCCGGCGCCAGCGCACCAGCTGCCCGCGCCGGCGGACGATCGGCAGCCGAGCCGGGTCGGCGGCGGGCGGGGCGGTGACGACATGCGCGCCGGCGTCCGGCTCGGGCGCGGACCGCACCAGCGAACGCAGCCAGCCGCGCAGCTCCTCGAAGTCCAGCCGCTCGGTGGGGTCCTGACGCAGCAGCGACTCCACGACCGGCCTCAGCGACCCGCACTCCTCCGCGAAGGCGGGCGGCTCCGAGCACACCAGCTGCACCAGCTCGGCCGTCGACTCCTCCGGATACGGCGCATGCCCCTGCACGGCCCGGAACAGCAGCGCGCCCAGCGCCCACAGGTCGGTGGCCGGGCCGATGGGTGCCGCCAGCTGCCAGTTCTCGTGCACGGGCCCGGCCTGTTCCGGCGCCCAGCGCTCGGTCACCGGACCGACCACGGTCATCCGCACCTGCCGGGCCCGCTCGGCGGCCAGCGCGGTGGCGGGCCCGCGCCGCCCGGTCACGACGGCACCCGGCTCGCCCCAACGGGGGGCCTGCGCGGGCACGATCGGCCGCGGGAGGTCGGTACCGGGGCCGACGGCCGGCAGGGCGGTGCGCTCCGCGGGAGGCGTGCCGGGGCGGGGCACGGCCCCGTGCCAGGGGGAGGGCGCACCGCTCACCCCGTAAGGGTCGGCGATCTGTCCGGGCGGCACACTGCCGACGGCCCGCTGCCCACCGCCGGGCGCCTCCAACTGCGCCTGCCCATCGGCGTACGACGGCTGTTGGGCCGCGCCGTTGGCCTGCCCCGGGCCATACGGCGACTGGGCCGCGCCGTTGGCATACGGCGACTGCGCGGCACCATTGGCCTGCCCCGGCCCGTACGGCGACTGCGCCGCGCCATTGGCCTGCCCCGGGCCATACGGCGACTGCGGGGTGGGGGGTGTGGTGTCGCCGTCGGCCGGTGGCCGGGCGCCGGGGAGCGCGGCCCGGCCGTTCTGCTGGGCCTCCTGGACCCGGGCCGCGGCCCTGGCCCCCGCCCGGTACGCGGCGATCGCCCCGGCCCGCGCGGCCCGGATGTCCCCACCGGTCTCCAACGCCCGCCGCTCCACCGCACCCGAACCGGTACCACCCGAGCCCTCGTCGGGCCCGGCCCCCGGCAACCCGCCGGCGGCCCGGGCCTGGATGGCGGCGCGCCGGGCGGCCTCGGGATCCACTTCCGCCGCACCGGGCGCCGTCCGCGCGCCGGTCGTACCACCCGACGCACCACCGATGCTTCCGATGCCCCCGACAGCGAGGGCCCCCGAGCCTCCGGGACCGGCCGGACCGCCTGCTGTGGCGGAACCTTCCGCCTCCCCGACACGCCGACGGCCGTCGGCCTCCGCGCCGCCCTCTCCGTCCGGCACCGGCACCGGGTCGTACCCACAGAGCGCCTCTTCCGCCGCCCCGACCGCGAGGCCGGTCAGCATCACGCGGCCGTCGTCGCAGACGAGGACCGTGCGGGCGGTGATGTTGCGGTGCACCCAGCCGTGCGCGTGCAGCACCCGGAGCGCCATCAGCACGTCCGAGGCGACCTCGGCCGCCCGGTACGGCGTCAGCGGCCGCTCGGCGAGCATGGTCGCCAACGTCCGCGCGGCCACGAACTCGCTGACGATCCAGAGCGAACCGCCCTCGGCGAACACGTCGAAGACCTGGTCGAGCCGGGGATGGTCGGGGATCCGGGCGGCGGCCTGCGCGGCCTCCACGGCGCGGCGCACCGCGGGATCGCTCGGCCGGCGTGTCGCGGTGCGGGCGGCCGGTGGCCGACGCGCGCCACGGTCACGGGCCGTGAAACCGTCGGGCAGCCCCTCCGCGTCGAGCACCTCCGCCTCGACGACCTCCGGCAACGGCACCTGCCGGACGTACACTTCCTGCCCGCTGTAGGTGTCGAAGGCCCGGGTCTCGGTGTGTTCGTACTCGTCGGAGGGGGGCAGGGGCAGGCGGTAGCGGTCGGCGAGCACCCGACCCGCGTAGTCGTCCACGTTGCCTCCCCCGGCCGCCCGGTGGTCAAATCCGCTCGTTTCGCGGCCCGTTCTGCATACCTACCTGGATGCGTACGGTCCGCAACCACTCACGATACGTGCCGGAGGCAATTCGCATTGAGGGGATGCGAATTTGTCACTTCGGCTCGAAGCTCGCCGTCAGCGTCTTCCAGGTGTCCTCGCGCAGCTCACTGCTCCAGTCGGCGGCCTTCGCGGTGTACATCAGCGCGTACCCCTGGTGCGGACTGACGACGAACCCGCGGTCGATGGTCCGGTACTCGGTACCGCCGTCCACGTAAGTGAACTCCCAGTCAGCCGTGTTCCAGCCGCGGTAGCTCACCGCCGCTATTCGGATCTTCCGGTACTGGGAACGCACCATGTAACGCTCCTGGTTCTTCCAGTCCGCCACCGGGTCGTCCTTGGGCGTGCTCGTCTGGCCGATCAGCAGCTTCTGCCCGTCAGGCCCGGTGAACCGGTCCCCTGCGGAGCTGCCGGTCTGGAACTTCCAGCCCTTGGGCAGCCCGATCGAGTACCCCTGGCCGTTGTACGTCCGGACCGCCGAGGCGCTGTCACCGTCACCGCCACCGGAGTTCGACGCCGAGGAACCGTCGTCGTCCGATGCGTCGGTGTCCCCGGAGTTCCCGGAGGTCGTGGCCGCCGGGGAGTCGCCGTCCGTCTGCTTACCGCCGCTCGTGTCCTCCTTGGTGGAGGACCCGCCTCCGGATCCCGATCCGGAACTCGCGCTCGCGCTCGCGCCCGAGGTGGCCACCGCCTTGGAACCGCCGCTCTTGCCACTCCCCTTGTCGTCCCCGTCGCCGCCGCCCAGCGTGAGGGCGAGCACGGTACCGAGCACCGCGAGCACCACCACCACGGCGATGATCACCAGGGTCCGCTTCGGCACCACGTCCGTGAGCGGGGCCCGGGGCACGGTCCGGGGCGCCAGGTCCAGATCCGGCGGCGGCACCACGGGCCACCCGGAACTCGCCCTGCCGGCGGCGGACTTGGCCCCCGTCGATCCGCTGCCCTTGCCGGCCCCGCCGGCAGCGGCACCGGCGAGGGGACCGGCAGCGGGACGTGCGGCCTCCGTCGAGCCGGAAACCGAGCCCGAGCCGGTTACGACCGGGCCGGCCTTGGCGGCGCCCGCCTCGGCAGCGGCACTCTTCGACCGGGTCGCGGACGCGGCACTCGCCGCTCCCGCGGCCTTCCGCACGGACCGCAGCGCCCCGCGCAGCTTCTCCCCGGCCTCCTCGCCCCGCCGGGGCGTGGTGCCCTTCTCCTCCTGCGGCGCGTCCGGCTGCGGGGGCAGCGGCACGACCCGGGTGGCATCGACGGGCGGTTCCTCGGGCGCGTTGATCACCGCGTTGAGCATCGCCCGCGCGCCGGCGTCGTCCAGCCGCTGGGCCGGGTCCTTGGTGAGCAGACCGTAGATGACGTCCCTGAGCGGCCCCGCGTTCTTGGGCTCCTCCAGCTGTTCGGTCATCACCGCGGTCAGCGTGGCGATCGCCGACCCCTTGTCGTACGGCGGGGCGCCCTCGACCGCCGCGTACAGCAGACCGCCGAGCGACCACAGGTCGGCCGCCGGGCCGGGCTTGTGACCGCGGGCCCGCTCCGGGGAGATGTAGGAGGGGGCGCCGACGAGCATGCCGGTGGAGGTGATCGACGGGTCGCCCTCGACCTGGGCGATACCGAAGTCGGTGAGCACGACCCGGCCGTCGCCCTCGGCGATCAGCACGTTGGACGGTTTCACGTCCCGGTGCAGGATGCCCTCGCGGTGCGCCGACCGCAGCACGTCCAGGATCGCGAGCCCGACCTCGGCCGCGCGCCGGGGCTTGAGCAGGCCGTCCTCCCGGATGACCTCGGCCAGCGACTTGCCCTCGACCAGCTCCATCACGATCCAGGGCCGGTCGTCCTCCTCGACCACGTCGAAGACCGTCACCGCGCTGTTGTTGCGGATCCGGGCGATCGCCTTGGCCTCGCGCAGGGTGCGCGTGATCAGGCGCCGCTTCTCCTCCTCGTCGATGTTCGACGGGAACCGCAGCTCCTTGACGGCCACCGTCCGACCGAGGGTCTCGTCCTCGGCGCGCCACACCGTGCCCATGCCGCCGCGGCCAAGCACTCGCCCCAGCCGGTACCGCCCGGCGAGAAGACGCTCACTGTTGTCCTGACGAGTCTCCTGACGAGAAGTACCCGCCCGCTCCGCCTCCGACATGCGTCCCCTCATGCAACCCGCCCTGACAGAGCCTTCATTGTCCCTCACCCGACAAGTGCCCAACGCCCAGGGTGCCCCTGACCGCGCATCGGGGCCGGCCGACCGGAACCCCCGGTGACGAGGGCGTCACGCGAACCGGAATGATGGGCCGCGACAAGGGAGGAATCCGGATGCCCACGCTTCGGACACTGGTGGCCATACCGGCCTCTCTTGCCCTGCTGCTGGCACCCGCGGCGACCGGTTCGGCGTCCTCGTCGGAGGCCACGGACCCGCTCCTGTCACAGTTCGTCACCAAAGGCCGGGCACCCGCCGCGGCACTCCTGGCCCACGACGGCGACGACGTCCGCTACGCGGACGCAGGGCTGGGGATCGCCCGTACCGACCACTTCCGCGCCGGCAGCATCACCAAGACCTTCATCGCCACCGTCGTCCTGCAACTGGCCGCGGAGCACCGGCTGTCCCTGTCCGATCCCGTGGAGCGTCATCTGCCGGGGCTGCTGCGCGGACGGGACACCGCCGGGCGGCGGATCACCCTGCGCGCCCTGCTCAGCCACACCAGCGGGCTCGCCGACTTCACCAAGGTCACCCGAGGGGCCGTCCCCCTGACCTCGCTTCAGGCCGTACGCGTCTCGCTCGCCCTCCCCTCGACCGGCCTCGGCCGTTATTCGTACTCCAGCACCGACTACGTCGTCCTCGGCATGGTCGTCCGCCGGGTCACCGGTCACTCGTACGCCACCGAGGCACGGCGCCGCATCATCACTCCCCTCCGTCTGACGGGCACGTCCTTCCCGGGTGCCCGAGCCTCGCTGCCCGCGCCGCACGGCCGTGCCTACGCGGCCGACGGATCCGACATCACCGAGCTCGACCCGCGCGTGGCCGGCGCCGCGGGTGAGCTGGTGACCACGCTCGACGACCTGGACCGCTTCTACGCGGCGCTGCTGGGCGGCGAGCTGCTGCCCTCGCACTGGCTGCGCGAGATGCTCAGCACCCGTGCCGCACATGGGGCGTACGGCCTGGGGATCTTTCCGGTGAAGCTGTCGTGCGGGATCACGGTGTGGGGGCACAACGGCCGGATCGCCGGCAGCTATGTGCGCAGTGCCGCCTCGGTCGGCGGCCGGCATGTCCTCACGTTCCGCGTGAACACGACGGCGGTTGCGGACCCGACCCTCGAACCCGCCCTGCTCACGGCCGAGTTCTGCCCTCGCAGTAGGTAGAACGGCCGGGGTTCGGGAAAAGATCCCGACCCCGGGTCGCTCGATCGGGTGCGGTCGGACGGTCGGGCAGGGGCAGGTCTTTTCGTCGCGCCGCAGCGCTGCTCGGCTCCGACAGCGGTCTCCGGCGGTGCCGAACCCGCCTGGCCCACCGGACGGCGGGCCCGCCGCACGGCAGGCCCGCCGGACCGCGGAGGGCGGCCTACCGCGGCACGATGTCCGGGGCTCCCAGGCGGGCCGCGTCCGCCGTCTGGTCGTCCGGCTGGAGTTGGGACTCCCGTTCCGCCTCCACTCGCTTCTCGTAGTGCTCGACCTCCCGCTCGATCTGGTCCTTGTCCCAGCCGAGGACCGGCGCCATCAGTTCGGCGGCCTCGCGGGCGCTGCGCGTGCCCCGGTCGAAGGTCTCGATGGAGATGCGGGTGCGGCGGGTGAGGACGTCGTCGAGATGGCAGGCGCCCTCGTGGGAGGCGGCGTAGACGACCTCGGCGCGCAGATAGTCGTCGGCGGCCGAGAGCGGCTCGCCCAGGGCGGGGTCGGCGGCGATGAGGTCGAGGACCTCCTCCGCCAACGAGCCGTACCGGTTGAGGAGGTGCTCGACCCTCACGACGTGGATGCCGGTGCGGGCGGCGATCCGGGCCCGTGCGTTCCACATCGCCCGGTAGCCCTCCGCGCCGATCAGCGGGACGTCCTCGGTGACGCACTCCGCGACCCGCATGTCGAGCCCGTGCACCGCCTCGTCGACGGCGTCCTTGGCCATCACCCGGTACGTCGTGTACTTGCCGCCCGCGACGACCACGAGCCCCGGCACCGGATGCGCGACCGTGTGCTCGCGCGACAGCTTGCTGGTGGCGTCGGACTCGCCGGCCAGCAGCGGGCGCAGCCCCGCGTACACGCCCTGGACGTCGTCGCGCGAGAGCGGCACCGCGAGCACCGAGTTGACGTGGTTCAGCAGGTAGTCGATGTCGGCGCTGGAGGCGGCCGGGTGGGCCTTGTCGAGGTCCCAGTCGGTGTCGGTCGTGCCGACGATCCAGTGCCGGCCCCAGGGGATGACGAACAGGACCGACTTCTCGGTGCGCAGGATCAGGCCGGTCGTGGAGTGGATGCGGTCCTTGGGGACGACCAGGTGGATGCCCTTGGAGGCACGGACGTGGAACTGGCCGCGCTCGCCGACCATCGCCTGGGTGTCGTCGGTCCACACACCGGTCGCGTTGACGACCTGCTGGGCGTGGATCTCGTACTCCCCGCCACCCTCCACGTCCTGCACCCGGGCCCCGACGACCCGCTCGCCCTCGCGCAGAAACCCGGTCACGCGCGCACGGTTGGCCGCCTTCGCGCCGTAGGACACCGCCGTGCGCACCAGGGTCGCCACATAGCGGGCGTCGTCCATCTGGGCGTCGTAGTACTGGATGGCGCCGACCAGGGCGTCCTTGCGCAGGGCGGGCGCGATCCGCAGGGCGTGACGGCGGGTCAGGTGACGGTGGACGGGCAGGCCCCGGCCGTGCCCGCTGGCCATCGACATCGCGTCGTAGAGCGCGACGCCCGAGCCCGCGTACAGGCGCTCCCAGCCCTGGTGCTGGAGCGGGTAGAGGAACGGCACCGGCTTGACCAGGTGCGGGGCGAGCCGCTCCAGGAGCAGGCCGCGCTCCTTGAGGGCTTCGCGGACCAGGGCGAAGTCGAGCATCTCCAGATAGCGCAGGCCGCCGTGGATCAGCTTGCTGGACCTGCTGGAGGTGCCGGACGCCCAGTCACGGGCCTCGACGATGCCGGTGTTCAGGCCCCGGGTGGCCGCGTCCAGCGCGGTCCCCGTGCCGACCACTCCGCCGCCCACGACCAGCACGTCCAGCTCGCGCTCGGCCATGGCCGCCAAGGACTCCGCCCGCTGCCTGGGCCCCAGTGTCGCTGTCCTCACCGCTGCCTCCCGCTCTGCCGCCATGGGTCATGGCTCGTCGTCGGTCGTCGGTCGCATCGGCCACACCCGGCAGGCGGGGCCCATGCCCAAAGTCTGACCGCGTTGGCCGACTTCAGCCACCACGCGCCCCCAGCCTGTGGACAACGCTCACCGAACCCCCGGAAGACACACGTACACAATCCCACATAACGTTCATATTTACTCCTAGTCTGACATTGCGCTTCGCTCATCCTGTCCACAGGGCTTGCGCACCTGTCCCGCTTCGGTTACTGGGAAGGACGGCCCACGCCATGCCCGCAGACCTCGCCGTCATGGGACTCGGTCCCTTCGGCCTGCCCCTCGCCCAGGCCGCCGTGGCCGCCGGCATCCCGACGATCGGGTACGCCACCGGTCCCGAGGCGGGCTCGCTCAGCCCCGCCGAGCTGCGCCGGATGCTCTCGAGGGGCTTCCGGGTGGCCAAGGACCCGGCCGAACTGGGGCGGGTACGGACGGCCGTGATCTGCGCGCCGACCCCGCGCGGCGCCGACGGCGGGCTCGACCTGAGCCGGGTGGAGGCCGCGGCCCGCACCCTGGCCGAGCGGCTGCGCCCGCACACCACGGTGATCCTGGAGTCGCCGGTCCACCCGGGGACGACGGAGGACTTCCTGCGGCCCCTGCTGGAGAAGGACTCGGGCCTGCGCGCGGGGCGGGACTTCCATCTCGCCTACTCGCCCAGCCGGGTGGATCCCGGCAGCCGCGACTTCACCCCGGCCGTCACCCCCAAGGTCATCGGCGGCCTCACGCCGGCGTGCACGGAGTCGGCGGCCGCGTTCTACGGCCGGCTCACCGACAAGGTGGTACGCGCGCGTGGACCGCGCGAAGCCGAGACCGTGCAGCTCCTGGAGACCAACTTCCGGCACGTCAACATCGCCCTCGTCAACGAGATGGCCGTCCTCTGCCATGACCTGGGCGTCGACCTGTGGGACGTCATCCGCTGCGCGGAGACCAAGCCGTTCGGCTTCCAGGCCTTCCGTCCCGGCCCCGGCATCGGCGGACACGGGGTCGCCCAGGACCTGTCCGGCGCCGCCGGCCGCGGCCTGCGCATGGTGGAGCTGGCCCAGCAGGTCAACAACAGGATGCCGGGATACGTCGTCCAGCGCGCCGCCGCTCTGCTGAACGAGCACGGCAAGTCGGCCCGCGGCGCGCGCGTGCTGCTGCTCGGCGTCACCTACAAGGCCGACCTCGCCGACCAGCAGGCCACGCCCGCCCGCGAGATCGCGATCCGGCTGATGGAACTGGGGGCCTCGGTGAGCTACCACGACCCGCACATCGCGTCCTGGAACGTCCTGGACCGCCCGGTGCCCCGCGCGGACTCCCTCTACGAGGCGGCCGCCGACGCCGATCTGACGATCCTGGTCCAGCAGCACCGGACGTACGACCTGCAGGGCCTGTCGGTGAAGGCGCAGCTGCTGCTCGACACCCGCGGGGCGACACCGACGGGGGCGGCGCACCGGCTCTGAGCCCCGCTCCGCGGCTGCGGAGAAATCGCCAGGAGCGTTGTGCCAGGCTCCTGTTAGTCTCCCCTCACTCGCCGCACAGGCGTGCGCACGTCTTTTCACCTCGCTGTTTGCGCGGTGATCCACCAGGGGGGATTTTCTGTCATGAGCCAGTCAGCTCCACCACCGCCGCAGCCCCAGTCGGCGCCGCAGCTCCCGTCGCAGCCGGCCGACGGCAACCCGTTCGCCCAGCAGCAGGCGCCCGCGCCGTACGCCGCCCAGCCCGGCGCCGTACCCCCGCCTGCGGCGCCGCCCGCGCCGCCCCGGGGCAATGTCGCCCTCGGCGTGATCGGTGCCGTCGTCGCGGCCGTGGCCGCCGCCGCTCTCTACGGCATGGTCATCGGCCTCACCAAGCACGAGATCGGCTGGGCGGCCGTCGGCGTCGGCTTCGTCATAGGCCTCGCGGCCGGCAGGCTCGGCGGCCGCAACCCGCTGCTCGCCGTCGTCAGCACCCTCCTCGCGCTCGGCTCCGTCTACCTCGGCCAGCTGGTCGGCGAGGCGATGATCGGCGCCGACCAGCTCGACCTGAGCTTCTCCGAGGTGTTCTTCCAGCACTTCGGCGTCGTCCAGGCCGCCTGGAAGGAAGAGGCCGACCCGCTGACCTTCCTCTTCTTCGCGATCGCCGGGTGGGCGGCGTTCTCGGGCACCAGGAAGGCCGCCGCCTGACGGGTTCGCGGCATGCGAAAGGGCCGGTCACCCCAACCGGGTGTCCGGCCCTTCGCCCGTCCTGCGGGTCCTACCGCTTGTGCTGGCTGTCCGCCACCGTCACCTCGACGCGCTGGAACTCCTTCAGCTCGCTGTAGCCGGTCGTGGCCATCGCCCGCCGCAGCGCGCCGAAGAGGTTCATCGAGCCGTCCGGGGTGTGGGACGGGCCGGTGAGGATCTCCTCGATGGTGCCGACCGTGCCGAGGTCGACCTTCTTGCCGCGCGGCAGTTCCTCGTTGACCGCCTCCATGCCCCAGTGGTGGCCCTTGCCGGGCGCGTCCGTCCCACGGGCGAGCGGGGAGCCCATCATCACCGCGTCCGCACCGCAGGCGATCGCCTTGGGGATGTCGCCGGACCAGCCGACACCGCCGTCGGCGATCACGTGGACGTACCGGCCGCCGGACTCGTCCATGTAGTCACGGCGGGCCGCCGCCACGTCCGCGACCGCGGTGGCCATCGGGACCTGGATGCCGAGCACGTTGCGCGTGGTGTGGGCGGCGCCGCCGCCGAAGCCGACGAGGACGCCCGCGGCGCCCGTGCGCATCAGGTGCAGCGCCGCCGTGTAGGTGGCGCAGCCGCCGACGATCACCGGGACGTCGAGCTCGTAGATGAACTGCTTCAGGTTGAGCGGCTCGTGCGAGGACGAGACGTGCTCCGCCGACACCGTCGTACCGCGGATGACGAAGATGTCCACGCCCGCGTCCACGACCGCCTTGGAGAACTGGGCGGTGCGCTGCGGGGAGAGCGCGGCCGCCGTGACCACGCCGGAGTCGCGCACCTCCTTGATGCGCGCGCCGATCAGCTCCTCCTTGATGGGGGCCGCGTAGATCTCCTGGAGCCTGCGGGTGGCCTGCTCGGCGGGCAGCCCGGTGATCTCGTCGAGCAGCGGCTGCGGGTCCTCGTGCCGGGTCCAGAGCCCTTCGAGGTTGAGCACGCCGAGGCCGCCGAGCTCACCGATGCGGATGGCGGTGGCCGGGGAGACGACCGAGTCCATGGGGGCGGCCAGGAACGGCAGCTCGAAGCGGTAGGCGTCGATCTGCCAGGTGATCGAGACCTCCTTCGGGTCCCGCGTACGGCGGCTGGGGACGACGGCGATGTCGTCGAAGGCGTACGCCCGGCGGCCGCGCTTGCCGCGCCCGATCTCGATCTCAGTCACGTCTGTGGCCTTTCCCTCTTCGTTTCAGCGTCTTCCAGTATCGCCGACGGGTACGGCAAGGGCGGCCCCGGTGTGTCCGGGACCGCCCTGGAAAGGCCGTGGTGACTACTTGCGGCTGTAGTTCGGCGCCTCGACCGTCATCTGGATGTCGTGCGGGTGGCTCTCCTTGAGGCCCGCGGAGGTGATGCGGACGAACTTGCCCTTGGACTCCATCTCCTCGATGGTGGCGGCGCCTACGTAACCCATGGTCTGGCGCAGTCCGCCGACGAGCTGGTGCAGCACGTTGGAGAGCGGGCCGCGGTAGGGCACCTGTCCCTCGACGCCCTCGGGCACGAGCTTGTCGTCGGAGGCCACCTCGGCCTGGAAGTACCGGTCCTTCGAGTACGACCGGCCCTGGCCGCGGGACTGCATCGCACCGAGCGATCCCATGCCGCGGTACGACTTGAACTGCTTGCCGTTGATGAAGAGGAGCTCGCCGGGCGACTCCTCGCAGCCGGCCAGCAGGCTGCCGAGCATCACGGTGTCGGCGCCGGCGGCGAGCGCCTTGCCGATGTCACCGGAGTACTGCAGACCGCCGTCGCCGATCAGCGGGATACCGGCCGGGCGGGCCGCGAGGGACGCCTCGTAGATGGCGGTGACCTGCGGGACGCCGATGCCGGCGACCACACGCGTGGTGCAGATGGAGCCGGGGCCCACACCCACCTTGATGCCGTCGACACCGGCGTCGATGAGCGCCTGGGCGCCGTCGCGGGTGGCGACGTTGCCGCCGATCACGTCGACGTCCACGCTCGACTTGATCTTCGCCATCCAGCTGAGGGCGTTGCTGTTGTGGCCGTGCGAGGTGTCGACGACCAGGAAGTCCGCGCCGGCCTCGGCGAGCGCCTGGGCCCGCTCCAGGGCCTCGGGGCTGGCCCCGACGGCGGCGCCGACGAGCAGGCGGCCCTCGGCGTCCTTGGCGGCGTTCGGGTACTTCTCGGCCTTGACGAAGTCCTTGACCGTGATCAAGCCCTTGAGGACGCCCTCGTCGTCGACCAGCGGCAGCTTCTCGATCTTGTGCTTGCGCAGCAGCTCGATGGCCTCGGTGCCGGAGATGCCGACCTTGCCGGTGACCAGCGGCATCGGGGTCATGACCTCGTGCACGCGGCGCGAGCGGTCGCTCTCGAAGGCCATGTCGCGGTTGGTGACGATGCCGAGCAGCTTGCCGGCCGGGTCGGTGACGGGCACGCCGCTGATCCGGAACTTGGCGCACAGGGCGTCGGCCTCGGCGAGGGTCGCCTCCGGGCGCACCGTGATGGGGTCGGTGACCATGCCGGACTCGGACCGCTTGACCAGGTCGACCTGGTTGACCTGGTCCTCGACCGACAGGTTGCGGTGCAGCACGCCGACGCCGCCGAGGCGGGCCATGGCGATCGCCATGCGGGACTCGGTCACCTTGTCCATCGCCGCGGACAGGAGCGGGATGTTGACCCGGACGTTGCGGGAGATGCGGGACGAGGTGTCGACCGCGTTCGGGAGCACCTCGGATGCGCCCGGCAGCAGCAGCACGTCGTCGTAGGTAAGCCCGAGTGTCGCGAATTTTCCGGGCACTCCGTCGACGTTGGCAGTCATGACACCTTCCCCAAATGGCCTTGAACGGTGCGGATGTCCATGCTAACGGGAAGCACAGGCCCCAAATTCCACGGTACGACTCAGCTTGAGGCTTCGTATGTTCGTACGGAAATGAGCGCACACCTGTTCATCGGGGGCGGCGAACCGCGCGGCTACTGCTCCGCCAGTGCGCGCAGCCGGCTCAGGGCCCGGTGCTGGGCGACCCGGACGGCGCCCGGTGACATTCCCAACATCTGGCCCGTCTCCTCGGCGGTGAGGCCCACCGCGATCCGCAGGAGAAGGAGTTCGCGCTGGTTCTCGGGGAGGTTGGCCAGGAGTTTCTTGGCCCATTCGGCGTCGCTGCTGAGCAGCGCCCGCTCCTCGGGGCCGAGGGAGTCGTCGGGGCGTTCCGGCATCTCGTCGGAGGGGACGGCCGTGGAGCCCGGATGGCGCATCGCGGCCCGCTGCAGGTCGGCGACCTTGTGGGAGGCGATGGCGAAGACGAAGGCCTCGAAGGGGCGGCCGGTGTCGCGGTAGCGGGGCAGCGCGAGGAGGACCGCCACGCAGACCTCCTGGGCCAGGTCCTCCACGAAGTGCCGGGCGTCGCCCGGAAGGCGGGACAGGCGCGTACGGCAGTAGCGCAACGCGAGCGGGTGGACATGGGCGAGCAGGTCGTGCGTGGCCTGCTCGTCCCCGTCGACGGCGCGGTGGACGAGAGCGCCGATCGTCCCTATGGCGGTGACCGCCTCGTCGTCGCGCATCGGTCCATCGTGCCCTGCTGCCGTCGGCGGTGTGGCACCGCGTCCGTCGTTGTGCACCGAAGCGTTATGAGCAGGTGCGCCAGAGCTCATCCCTTGCGCCCTCCCCTTCCGCTCGAACGACTCGTCCCCGAGAGACTCCACACCTCAAGGATGCGGCATCGGCGCCGAAACGAGCAGCAGGCGTCCGGCGCTCCGCCTTGCGGACCCCGCCCACCGTGGGGTAGGCGGGGGCGTCCGGTCGGTCCGCGATCCCGCTGCGGCGCAGCTCACGCCCTGCTAACGGACCAGTCCCCAGCGGAAGCCGAGGGCCACCGCGTGGGCGCGGTCGGAGGCGCCGAGCTTCTTGAACAGGCGCCGGGCATGGGTCTTCACGGTGTCCTCGGAGAGGAACAGCTCCCGGCCGATCTCGGCGTTGGAGCGACCGTGGCTCATGCCTTCCAGGACCTGGATCTCGCGCGCGGTGAGGGTGGGCGCGGCGCCCATCTCGGCCGAGCGGAGCCGGCGGGGCGCCAGCCGCCAGGTGGGGTCCGCGAGCGCCTGGGTGACGGTCGCGCGCAGCTCCGCACGCGAGGCGTCCTTGTGCAGGTAGCCGCGGGCGCCGGCGGCGACGGCCAGGGCCACCCCGTCCAGGTCCTCGGCGACCGTGAGCATGATGATGCGCGCGCCGGGGTCGGCCGAGAGCAGCCGGCGCACGGTCTCGACGCCGCCCAGTCCGGGCATGCGCACATCCATCAGGATCAGGTCGGAGCGGTCGGCGCCCCAGCGGCGGAGGACTTCCTCGCCGTTGGCCGCCGTGGTCACGCGCTCGACGCCGGGCACGGTCGCCACCGCGCGGCGCAGCGCCTCTCGGGCAAGCGGGGAGTCGTCGCAGACGAGGACGGATGTCATGACCGCCCTCCGCAGCTGATGCGCGTCACCTTGAGCCTCCAGGCTGGTACGGAATCGTCACCTGTGCGGTCGACCGTCTCGGACGCCTGCCCGAGCGCTTGTTGTTTCAACCGCCTCCGCACTCTCAACGACGGTCACTCGAAAGAGTTACGGGGCTGCCTGCCGTCTTCGGCACTCTACGTGAGGGCGCGGACACGGTGCAGACATGGACGTCAGACCCTCAACTTTTCATCACATCCAATGCCCCATTTAGACCTTTTTCTTCCCGTTTCACGGTGTCTGGGGCTAGATTCGCAATGAGTCATATTTTCATCTCTCTAGACCGGAGATGTACGGTCGTTGGCACCGTATCCGCCCAGAACGGCTACAAGGGGTCACGTAATGGCAGATTTCTCCCGCCTTCCCGGACCGAACGCGGACCTGTGGGACTGGCAGCTCCTGGCTGCCTGCCGTGGGGTCGACAGCTCGCTCTTCTTCCATCCCGAGGGCGAGCGCGGGGCGGCTCGGAGTGCCCGTGAGAACTCGGCCAAGGAGGTCTGCATGAGGTGCCCGGTCCGCGCGGAGTGCGCGGCGCACGCGCTGGCGGTCCGCGAGCCGTACGGCGTCTGGGGCGGCCTGACCGAGGACGAGCGCGAAGAGCTGATGGGGAGGGCGCGCAACAGGCTGGTGTCGGCCTCGACGACCGGCGGCGACCCCCTCCCCCACACCTGAAAGAACCGATTTCCCCGCACACGCTTGAAAGAACGTTTCTTCTAACCGCTGCCGATCGGGCCGCCCGTCGCCCCTAGGCCCGCTGGGCCGCCCGGCCCAGCTGTTCCAGCGTCGCCGCCACCGCCGGCACCTGTGCCAGGTCGGGCAGGGTGAGGGCGACGATCTCCCGCACCACCGCGGGTTCCAGCGCCACCGTGCGCGCGCCTCTCGGGCGTACCGACTCGATCGCCAGCTGCGGCAGCACCGCGACACCCAGGCCGGCGCCGACCAGGCCGACCACGGCCGGGTAGTCGTCGGTGGCGAAGTCGATGCGGGGCGTGAAGCCCGCCGTCTCGCACGCCTGGACGAGCTGTCCCCGGCAGCGCGGGCAGCCCGCGATCCAGGGTTCGTCGGCGAGTTCCCCCAGTGCGACCGACTCCGCGCGTGCGAGCCGGTGCCGTTCGGGCAGCAGGCCGACCAGCCGGTCCGTGAGCAACGGGCGCACCACCAGGTCGTCCCACTCCTCGGCGCCCGCCGCGCCCTCGTAGCGGAAGGCCAGCGCGATGTCGCAGTCGCCCGCGCGCAGCAGTTCCACGGACTTCGGCGGCTCGGCCTCCTCCAGGGAGACCCGGGTGCCGGGGTGGGCCGCGCGCAGGGCGGCCAGCGCCGTCGGGACCAGGGTGGAGCTGCCGCTCGGGAAGGAGACCAGACGGACCCGGCCGGCGCGCAGGCCTGCGATCGCGGCGACCTCCTCCTCGGCGGCGGTGAGCCCGGCGAGGATCCCGGAGGCGTGCCGCACGAGGGCCTCGCCGGCCTGGGTCAGGCGCATCTCGCGGCCGTTGCGCACCAGCAGCGGGGTGCCCACGGAGGTCTCCAGGGCCTTCATCTGCTGGCTGACGGCGGGCTGGGTGCAGCCCAGTTCACGCCCCGCCGCCGAGAAGGATCCGGTGGTGGCGACGGCGCGCAGGACGCGGAGATGACGGGCCTCTATCACTCCTGAAGCATAAGGCGGGCTTGGGCAGCGCACCTCATAATGCGTCGACGCTTTGAGGCAGGTCCCGTACCTTCGGACCATGGAGCTTCTCTCGGTGAACCTCGGAATCCCGACGCCGTCCCCCCACACGGACGAGAGGGACGGCGTGACCGGTATCGACAAGCGCCCCGTGGCCGGCCCGGTGCGGGTGCAGGCGCCCGGGCCCAAGGGGATCGCGGGCAGCGGACTGGCCGGGGACGCGGTGTGCGAGCTGCGCCACCACGGCGGCGACGACCAGGCGGTGTACGCCTACGCGCGCGAGGACCTCGACGACTGGGAGAAGGAGCTCGGCCGCCCGCTGCCGAACGGCTGTTTCGGTGAGAACCTCACGACAAACGGGCTGATCGTGTCCGACGCGCTGATCGGCGAGCGCTGGCGGATCGGTTCCGGGGTCGTACTGGAGGTCACCTCCGGGCGCATCCCGTGCCGCACTTTCCAGGGCCATCTGGGCGAGCGGGGATGGGTGAAGAGGTTCACGCGGAAGGGTGCGTCCGGTGCCTACCTCCGGGTGATCGAACCGGGCGATGTCCGGGCCGGCGACCCGATCGAGATCGTGCACCGGCCGGCCCACGGAGTGACGGCGGCGATGGAGTTCCGCGCGACCACCACCGAGCGGGAGCTGCTGCCGCGGATCCTCGCGGCGGGCGAGGCGCTGCACCCGGAGGCGCTGGCACTGGCCCGGAAGTACGTGACCGCGCGGCAGGACTGAACGGCCGTCACTCCCGGGTCGTTCACCGGCGCTTCACCCTTCGGGAGAGCTGGTGCGCGCAGCGGACGCCGTCAGTCAGGGTAACTACCCTTGGGCCATGACAACGGCTCTGATTACGGGATCGACCGCGGGGATCGGCGCCGCGTTCGCGCGGCGGCTGGCGGCGGACGGGCACAACCTGGTCCTGGTGGCGCGGGACACCAAACGGCTGCGCGAGCAGGCGACCGAGCTGCACGACCGGCACGGCATCGAGGCGGAGGTGCTCACCGCCGACCTCGCCGAGGACACCGGCATCGAGTCGGTCGCCGGCCGCCTCGGCGACCGCAGGAACCCGGTCGACCTGCTGATCAACAACGCGGGCTTCGGCAACAAGGGCCGCTATCTGGACGTCTCGATGGCCGACGAGCTGAAGATGCTCAAGGTGCACTGCGAGGCGGTGCTGCGGCTGACCTCGGCGGCGGCCGAGGCGATGCGGGAGCGCGGGCGCGGCGGTGTGGTCAACGTGGCCTCGGTGGCGGCCTTCGTGCCCCGGGGCACCTACGGGGCCTCGAAGGCGTGGGTCGTCCAGTTCACCCAGGGCGCGGCGCGCGACCTTGCGGGGACCGGCGTCCGCCTGATGGCGCTGGCGCCCGGTTTCGTGCGCACCGAGTTCCACCAGCGGGCCGGGATGGGCACGGACAACATCCCGGACTGGATGTGGCTGGACGCCGACAAGCTGGTCGAGGCGGCGCTCGCCGACCTCGCCCGCGGCAAGTCGCTGTCGATCCCGGACCCGCGGTACAAGGTGCTGACCGGTCTGGCGAAGGTGGCGCCGCACGGGCTGCTCGGTGGCATCACCTCGAGGACGGGACGCAAGTACGGGCCGCAGTGACGGCTGTGGTCCGCTTGCCGCCGGTGGGAAAATGGGCGTGACGGTACCGGACCCAGGGGGGCCGGAGGCGGCGGCATGACGTTCGTACAGCTCATCGAGTGCAGGACCAGCAGGCCGGCCGAGATGGACCGGCTGATGGACAGGTGGGTCACGCAGGCCAAGGGAAAGCGGACGGCGACGCACGCGGTGGTCGGCAAGGACCGCTCCGACGCGTCGCACGTCGTCGAGATCGTGGAGTTCCCCTCGTACGAGGAGGCGATGCGTAATTCCAACCGGCCGGAGACCGACCAGGTCCTCAACGAGATGCTGGCACTCTGCGAGGGGATGCCGACGTTCACGGATCTGGACGTGGTGCGCGACGAGCGGTGGTACGCCGACACCGCGCGGCGGTTCTTCGAGACGATCGCCGCGCCCGGCCCGTTGGTTCCGCTGGACGGCCTGATCACCGAGGACTACCACGACCACGAGCCGGTCGAGGGCCAGGACACCATCGGCATGGACGCGATGCGCCGCAAACTGGAGATGTGGCGGGAGGCCTTCGACTTCTCGTTCCTCATCGAGGACCAGATCTCCCAGGGCGACCGGGTGTGCACCAGGTGGCTCTGGACGGGTGTGCAGCAGGCGGCGTTCATGGGGATGCCGAACACCGGCCGGCAGGTCACCATGGCCGGGACGACGATCCACCGCTTCGACGCCGCCGGGAAGATGGCCGAGGGCTGGTTGCAGTACGACCGGCTCGGGCTGATGGACCGGCTCGGAGCGCTGGACGCGCTGCAGAACTGAAATGACAGCGGCCGTGAAGTAGTACGACGGGCCCAGTGGTACGACAGTAGGAAGTACCCGCGAGGGGCGAAGCCCCCGTTCCATATCCGGAACGGGGGCTTCATCTGTCCCTGGTCCCCCGGGCAAGAGCAAGAGCAAGAACAACAGACCGCCCCCTACCGGGCGTGGGCGACGGCACCCCGGCCGGGTCGTGAACCATGAGTGACACCCGGCAGTTCCACGCCGCGTACGAGACCGGCCCAGTCGGCACCCGGGGCCCGCACACGGTCGAGGCGATCAAGACGGAGGAAGAAGAGAACCGACGTCCGCATCGCCTCGCACATGGTGCTCGACGCCTTCCGCACGGAATGCGACCTGATGGTCGGCATCCTCAACCCGCTCGACAAGCCGAGCCGCCAGCTCAGACGGCAGCCCGACTTCGTCACAACCCCTCAGAAGAAGCTCAGCTGATGATCAATCTCAAGCCAGGTAAAGATCAAACGAAGGCAAAGTCCGCCATACGGAACCATGATCAAAAGTGAACAGAATCGCATTGACCATGCCATTCGCCCTCTTTCATGGCTGCTAGGTTCACCACGGCTCCGGACCTGACCATCCGGGACCTTGCACGACAACGGGAGGAAAACATCCGTAAGTCGGCAGTCGGCGCAATAGCCGCAGGCCTGTTCGCCGTCAGCGCGGGCACGGCCGCCGCCGTCTCGTGGCACACCATTCCGACGCTGTCCACCGGCGGCGCCTCGTTCACCAGCGGCCAGTACGCGTTCTGGCCCTCGAACCAGAACCACGGCGCCTTGAGTGGGCGGCCAACCTGAACGACACCGACAACGGTGACGGCCACAACGTCTACATGCAGGTCCGCGTCGAGGGCTACGACTGGAGCCGCTACAACGGCACGCAGAAGCACAGTGTCCCGCTCGACAAGCTGAACTGGGACGGCGCCGCTCTGCACACCGATGACGCCTACATCCGCGTCTGCCGCGACAAGGGCTCGCTCAACCCTGACAACTGCTCGTCGACGAAGCACTACCAGAGGTAGGCGGCACTTCGGCAGGACCGCGGGCCCAGGGGCACATCCCCCTGGGCCCGCACGCTTCTTTGGGGGAAGCCATCAGCACGTCAGACATCATCTCGGCCGTCGGAGTCGACCTCTCCTACGGCAACCAGCAGGCCGTCCGCGACGCCCACCTCTCGGTCGCCCCGGGTGAGGTCGTGGCCATCACAGGGCAGAGCGGCTCCGGAAAGTCCTCGTTGCTCTACTGCCTCGCCGGCGTCCTGCCGACCACACGTGGTCAGGTGCGCTTCGAAGGGCGCTCACTCGGTGACCTCTCCGACGACGAGATCAGCGCCCTGCGCCGGGAACGTTTCGGGTTCGTCTTCCAGTACGGCGAACTGCTCCCGGAACTGACCATCGAGGAGAACACCGCGCTGCCCCTGCGCCTGGCCGGACAGCGCAAGCGGCCCGCTCTCGCCAGAGCGGGCGAAGTGCTGGAACGGCTCGGCCTCGGCGAGCTGCGTGAACGCCGGCCCTCGCAGGTCTCGGGCGGACAGAGCCAGCGCGCCGCGGTGGCACGGGCCCTGGTCCACCGGCCCGCGGTCGTGTTCGCGGACGAGCCGACGGGCTCCCTGGACAGCGCCAACGCCTCCGCCGTACTGAAGGAGTTCCTCGGGCTGGCCCGCTCACAGGGCACCGCCGTCCTTCTGGTGACGCATGATCACGGGGTGGCCGCACAGGCCGACACCCGTTACACGATGGCGGACGGGGTGCTCACGCCGCGAGGTGCGGCGTGACGGAATTCCTGCTCGGTCTGCGACTCCTCTTCGGTGCGGGGCGGGGCAACCGCACACGCTTCTTCCTGATGGCGGCCGGTGGCTCCATCGGAGTCTGCTGCCTGGCCCTCGTCCTCACCGTTCCGGCGATCCTGCACGCCCACGACGGCCGGGCCGCGGCACGACAGCCCGTCACCTCCGCCAAGGGACCGGCGGACGGCACGCTCGTCGTCCAGCGCTCCGACGCCTACGGGTCCAGGCCGTTCACCCGCGTGTTCATCGCCAGGGGCACCGCGGGAACACGGTCGGCCCCACCCGGTCTGACCAGGCTCCCCGGCCCCGGCGAGGTGTTCGTCTCGCCGCGCGTCCATGACCTCCTGCGCGAGGCACCCGCCGTCAAGGGGCTGCTGCCGGGACGGGAGAAGGGAACCATCGCGGGGGCCGGGCTCGCGCACCCGGACGAGCTGTACGCGTACATCGGCACCACGCGCGGCCGGATCGCCCACCAGGGCCGGACCCTGAAGGGGTTCGGGTACGACTACGCCCCGTCCCCCGCCGTGGAACCGTCCACGCTGACGGACGTGCGGTTCGCTCTGGCCACCCTGGTTCTGCTGCCCCTGGGGATCTTCCTCACCGTCTGTGCGCGTCTGTCCGCCGCCAGCCGCATGCGGCGCCTGGCGGCGCTGCGCCTGCTGGGCCTCAGCGTCAAGGGCACCCAGCGCGTGAACGCCGCGGAGACCGTGATGGCCGCACTGCTCGGCGCGGTGCTCGGCCTCGGTGAGTACTGGGTTCTCAACCAGGTGATGTCCAGGACCGGGCTGCCGGCGCTGCGGTGGTACCCGGACGACGGTGCCCTGTCCGCGACCACCGTCGCCGTCTGCCTGATCGGCTGCCCGGCGCTGGCCTGGTTCGTCGGCCGCAGGAGCGCGCGGGAAGCCGCCGCCAACCCGCTGGCGGTCCGCCGCACCGCGCTCCCCCGGCCGCCGTCCAAGTGGGGCGGTGTCCTCCTGATCGCCGGCATGGGCATCGTGTCCGGCTTCTGCGTCAGCGGTGCGCTCGGGCACCCCGCGTCGAGCGTGGGCGTGAACGCGCTGCTCGTGGTGGGCGGCGTCGTGCTGACCGGCGTCGGGCTCGTGCTCACGCTCCCGTCGATCTCGTACATGCTCGCCCGCCGTACGGCGGCGTCCACCCGGTCCCTCACGCTCAACCTGGCGATGCGGCGCAACGAGGCGGAGCCCGGGAGCACGATGCGGGTCGTCACCGGTCTCGTGCTCCTCGTCTACGCGGCCTCGCTCGCCCAAGGCGTGCTCATCCAACTGGAACAGGTCAGCCGGCCGTCCGGCCCGGTGCAGGACTACTCCCTGGCCTTGTCCGCTCTCACCCCGGGTGAACAGGGCGAACTCGGCGACCTGGCCGGGGTGCGCGCCCACGCGGTCATGATGAACTCCTGGGTCGACCTCACGAGAAACAGTCCCGCGGACGCGTTCGCGTCGTCGACCATCGCGCTGGTCGCCACCTGCGCGCAACTGGAGCGCATGGTCGAGCGCTCCGAGGGCTGCGTGGACGGCAAGGTGATGCAGCTCGTCGACCCCAACTCCGGTTCCGGATCCGGGGTGAAGCCGGGCACGCCGTTCCGGTTCCGGCTGTCGGGGAGCGAGACCGGGCACCTGGACCTCGGCTTCCCCGCCGACAAGATCGTCTTCCGCGGGTACTCCGCATCCGCCATGGTCAACGCCGAACTCCTCGTCCCCCCGTCGGCACTGCCCGCACACGCCCGGCCCCGCGACGCCGACCTCGTGCTCTCCGGCAGTTCGGAGCCGGGCCAGGTCCGCAAGGTCCTCGACGGCATCGGGGCGATCGTGCCCGTCGCCGAGGTCGAGCCGGTCGGGCTGAACGTGCAGGGGCTCGAACAGATCGCGGTCGTCGAGACCCTGCTCGCCCTCGGCATGATCATGGGCTTGGTCATCGGCGTGGCCGCGTTCCTGGTGTCCGTGACCGACCGGGCGGTCGAACGCCGTGCGCAGGTCACCGCCGTCACCCTGATCGGCGCGCGGGCCCGGACCCTGCGGGCCGTGCAGTGCCTCCAGGTGGTGCTGCCGCTCGGTCTCGGTCTCGCCCTGGCGGTCGTCACCGGGAAGCTCGCCGAGTCCAGCTACCTGATCACCGGTGGCGGGGCGATCCGCTGGGACCTCGCCGGCATCCCCCTGCTGTTCGTGGCGGTGGCGGGAGTGGTGGCGGCCGCGGCAGCGGGCTCACTGCCGCTGGCCGGCCGCCGGATCGATCCGGAGCTGATCCGCCGCGACTGACCGGTCGGCCCGCTATGGCGAAAGGGGCTGCCCCAAGCCGAGGCCCGGCTTCGGGCAGCCCCTCGGAGCCGAGCGAGGAACCGCGGAAATCACCGCCCATCGACACACGGGGTGCTCACCACCCGGACGTGCCCCGGCACTCCGGTGAGAGCACTGTGCCCCGCCGCAGAGCGGCGGGGCACAGCAACCTACTGCTCACCGGCTTCGCCGGCGTGCCTCAGTGGGAGTGGCCGTGGGAGTGACCGGCGGCGGCCGGCTCCTCCTCTTCCTTCTTCTCGACGACCAGGGTCTCGGTCGTCAGAAGCAGGGAGGCGATGGAGGCCGCGTTCTCCAGGGCGGAGCGGGTGACCTTGACCGGGTCGATGACGCCGGCCTTGACCAGGTCGCCGTACTCGCCGGTGGCGGCGTTGAAGCCCTGGCCCTTCTCCAGCTCGGCGACCTTGGAGGTGATGACGTAGCCCTCCAGGCCGGCGTTCTCGGCGATCCAGCGCAGCGGCTCGACGACCGCGCGGCGGACCACGGCGACACCGGTGGCCTCGTCGCCGGTCTTGCCCAGGCCGCCCTCCAGCACCTTCGCGGCGTGGACGAGCGCGGAGCCACCACCGGAGACGATGCCCTCCTCGACCGCGGCGCGGGTCGCGGAGATGGCGTCCTCCAGACGGTGCTTCTTCTCCTTCAGCTCCACCTCGGTGGCGGCGCCGACCTTGATCACGCACACGCCGCCGGCCAGCTTCGCGAGGCGCTCCTGGAGCTTCTCGCGGTCCCAGTCGGAGTCGGTGTTCTCGATCTCGGCCTTGATCTGGGCGACGCGGCCGGTGACCGCACCGGAGTCACCGGCACCGTCGACGACCGTGGTGTCGTCCTTGGTGACCGTGACACGGCGGGCGGAGCCCAGCACGTCCAGGCCGACCTGGTCGAGCTTGAGGCCGACCTCCTCGGAGATGACCGTGGCGCCGGTGAGGATCGCCAGGTCCTCCAGCATCGCCTTGCGGCGGTCGCCGAAGCCGGGGGCCTTGACCGCGACCGCGTTGAAGGTGCCGCGGATCTTGTTGACGACGAGGGTGGAGAGCGCCTCGCCCTCGACGTCCTCGGCGATGATCAGCAGCGGGCGGGAGGCGTTGCTCTGGATGATCTTCTCGAGCAGCGGGAGCAGGTCCGCGATGGAGGAGATCTTGCCCTGGTTGATGAGGATGTAGGGGTCCTCCAGGACGGCCTCCATGCGCTCCTGGTCCGTCACGAAGTACGGCGACAGGTAGCCCTTGTCGAAGGCCATGCCCTCGGTGAAGTCCAGCTCCAGACCGAAGGTGTTGGACTCCTCGACGGTGATGACACCGTCCTTGCCGACCTTGTCCATCGCCTCGGCGATGAGCTCGCCGACCTGCTGGTCCTGCGCGGACAGCGCGGCGACGGCGGCGATGTCGGCCTTGTCGTCGATCGGACGGGCGGAGGAGAGCAGCTCCTCGGAGACAGCGGCGACGGCGGCGTCGATGCCCTTCTTCAGGGCGGCCGGGGAGGCACCCGCGGCGACGTTCTTGAGGCCCTCGCGGACGAGCGCCTGGGCCAGCACGGTGGCGGTGGTCGTACCGTCACCCGCGATGTCGTTGGTCTTGGTCGCCACCTCCTTCACCAGCTGGGCGCCGAGGTTCTCGTACGGGTCGTCGAGCTCGACCTCGCGGGCGATGGTGACACCGTCGTTGGTGATGGTGGGGGCGCCGAACTTCTTGTCGATGACGACGTTGCGGCCCTTGGGGCCGATCGTCACCTTGACCGTGTCGGCAAGCTTGTTGACGCCGCGCTCGAGGGCGCGACGGGCGTCCTCGTCGAACTTCAGGATCTTCGCCATGGGAGCGGTTCAGCCCTCTCGGAAAACGTGGGTGAAACGAACCGCGCCCCCGACGCCCGGCTTCATAAGGTCGCGGGGGCCAGGGGCGCAGCTCAAAGCAGGATGTGCTTGGGGTGAACTACTTCTCGATGATCGCGAGCACGTCGCGAGCCGAGAGGACGAGGTACTCGTCGCCGTTGTACTTCACCTCGGTGCCGCCGTACTTGCTGTAGAGCACGACGTCGCCGACCTTGACGTCGAGCGGCAGGCGCTCGCCGTTCTCGAAACGGCCCGGACCCACGGCGAGGACGGCGCCCTCCTGGGGCTTCTCCTTCGCGGTGTCCGGGATGACCAGGCCAGAGGCGGTGGTCTGCTCGGCGTCGAGCGGCTGGACCACAATGCGGTCCTCGAGCGGCTTGATGGCAACCTTGGAGCTGGTGGTCGTCACGATCCGACCTCCCCCTTCGGAGATCTCACGGGGTTAACTGTCTGAGGTGGCGACCAGGTGGATCCGTCGTCGCGGGTGCCGGACCTGCCCGTCGCGTTGTTGGCACTCTCATCTGCCGAGTGCCAGAGCCGAGACTATGACCGCGATTAGCACTCGGTCAAGCGGAGTGCCAATTGCCTGCGGCGCGGCGCGGAAAAAAGGGTGGCCGGGGCCGCGGTGAACGCCCCTGGAGCTGCCGCCGGTCCTACAGGTAGTCCTCCAGCCGCCCCACCGTCAGGCCGTTCTCCTGGACCCGGCGGAGCAGGCGGGCCGTGCGTTCGCGCAGGGTCAGGCCCGTGGCCTCGTCCGGACCGACCAGGACGATGTCGCCGGGGCCCAGCCGCTTCTCACCGCGGCGGTACGCGATGCCGTCGGCCGTCATCGCCGCGCGCCACAGGACCACCGCCGCCACCCCGCAGTCGGCCGCCGCGCGCAGGGTGGTGGTGTCGTACGTCCCGTAGGGCGGGCGGAAGAGGCGGGGGCGGATGCCGAAGCGGGACTTCAGCTTCTCCTGCTGGCCGCAGATCTCGGCGCGCTGGCCGGCGTAGGGCAGGCCGGGCATGGCCGGATGGTCGAGGGTGTGGTTCTGGACGCTCGCGCCGACCTCCTGGAGGCGGGCGAAGTGGCCGTAGCCGGGGCCGACCACGCTGTCCGTGAGGAACATGCTCACCGGGAGCCGCAGTTCACGGACCATGTCCACGAACCGGGGGTCCTTCTCGGCACCGTCGTCGTAGGTGAGGAAGACGACCTTGTCGGTGGTGGTGACGTGGTCGACGACCGGGGGGAGGCTCGTGTGGAGGGCGAGCGGGTGGAGCGGTGGGTGCGGCGCCGGGAGCAGCGGCGCGGTCAGGCCCCAGTGGCGGTACGACTGTTCGCCGGCCGGGCCGTGCGGCCGTACCCGGTCGGCCGCCTTCTTGCCCAGCCGTTCGATCGGGTCGACGGACTGGGCGCAGCCCGCCAGGAGGAGGGCGGCGGTCAGCAGCGCGGCCGTCGCCCTCGGCCGGCTCACAGGTAGTCCTCCAGGCGCGCCACCGCATAGCCCTCCCGGGTGACCTTGTTCAGAAAGCGGCGCATGTCGTCGACCATCGTGCCGTCCCAGTCGTCCGTGCCCCGGAAGTGCGTGAGCACGATGTCACCGGGGTGCAGGCCGCGGTCCCACTCGCGGTACTCCCAGTGGTCGACGAACACCTCCTCGTCCCAGATCGGCGCGTACTTGATGCCGCAGGACTTGGCGGCGCGCAGGGTGTCGCCGTTGTAGTTGCCGTAGGGCGGCCGGAAGACCGTCGGCGCCCTGCCGAACTGCTTCTTCATGATCGCCTGCATGCCGCAGATCTCGTCCTTCTGCTCCTCGTAGGAGAGGCCGGGCAGATAGGGGTGGGTCAGGGTGTGGTTGTTGAGGGTGTGGCCCTCGGACTGCATCGTGCGGAAGTAGCCGTAGTCGTCCTTGACGAGGTAGTTGCTGAGGAAGGCGGTGTAGGGGATCCGCAGGTCGTTCATCATCCGGAGGAACCGCGGGTCCTTGTTCGAGCCGTCGTCGATGGTCAGGAAGACGACCTTGTGCTTGGTCGGGATCGTGGTGAAGACCGGGGGCAGGTCGTCCTCCTCCTGCCCGTCCACCTCGAAGCCGTCGCGCGCGGTGATCCTCGGCTTCACCTTCGGCGGGGCCGGGGGCCGCAGCGGGACCGCGTCCAGGCCCCAGCGCCTGGCGGCGGCGACCAGGGCGGCGTGGGAGTCGGGGGCGGGCGCCGCCCGGGGCGGCTGCTGACCGGCGGCGGGACGGGCGGTGGAGCCGGTGTCCGGCCCCGCGCAGCCGGACATCAGGGCGGCCATGGCCAGCAGGCCCGCCGCGCCCGCCTTCAACCCGTTTTTGTCATTTTGTACGACTACTCGCATGGCGTCGGATCCTTCCAGGCCCTCCCCCGGAACCGGCGCCGACACCGCCGCCGGAGGCGAACCATCCACCGACTGGCCGACAATGACCCGGTGAACGACCTCCTCGCCCCCCTCCTCTCCCCCGAGGGCCGCGCCCTCCTCGCCGAGGTGCGCGGCACCGCGCCCGCCGACGAACTCGCCGTGGCCACCCGGCTGCGCCGCGAGCACCCCGCCGAGCTGGTGTCGGCGGCACTCGCCCAGGCCCGGCTGCGGCAGCGGGCGGCGGCGAAGTTCGGGGAGGCGGACGCGGACCGCATGTTCTTCACGCCGAACGGGGTCGAGCAGTCCACGCGGGCGAGCGTCGCCTCGTACCGGGCGCAGCGGCTGACGGCGCTCGGGGTGACCTCGGTCGCCGACCTGTGCTGCGGGATCGGGGGCGACGCGATCGCGCTCGCGCGGGCCGGGATCCGGGTGCTCGCGGTGGACCGGGACCCGGCGACGGCGGCCGCGGCGCGGGCGAACGCGGACGCGCTGGGGCTGGCCGGCCTGATCGAGGTCCGGGAGGCGGACGTCACGGAGGTGGACACGGCCGGCTACGACGCCGTGTTCGTCGACCCGGCCCGGCGCGGCGGCCGCGGCCGCATCTTCGACCCGGAGGCCTACTCGCCGCCCCTGTCCTGGGCGATCGAGGCGGCCCGCGGTGCCTCGCACGCCGCCGCGCTGAAGATCGCCCCAGGCGTCCCGCACGAGGCGGTCCCGGCGGACGCCGAGGCGGAGTGGATCTCGGACGCGGGCGACGTGAAGGAGGCGGTGCTGTGGTTCGGGACGGCGCCCGGGGCGGTCCGCGCCACCCTGCTGCCCGGCCCGCGCACGCTGCTCGGCCGGGGCCTGCCCGACCCCGCCGTCCGGCCGGTCGGCCGCTACCTGTATGAGCCCGACGGCGCCGTCATCCGCGCCCATCTGGTCGCCGAGGCGGCCGAGGAGCTGGACGGCGGGCTGGTCGACCCGACGATCGCGTACATCACCGCCGACGAACTGCGCGCCACCGCCTGGGCGACGCCGTACGAGATCACCGACCGGCTCTCCTTCAACGTCAAGAAGCTGAAAGCGCTGCTGAGGGAGCGCGAGGTCGGCACGCTGACGGTGAAGAAGCGTGGCTCGGCCGTGGAGCCGGAGGAGCTGCGCAGGAAGGTCAAGCCGCAGGGGCCGAACGCGGCGACGGTGTTCCTGACCCGGGTGGCGGGGGCGCCGACCATGCTCGTCGGCGCCCCCGCGCGGCCGGCTACTGGTGCTGGGCCGTCCTGATCGTGCCCAGGTTCGGCTCGGCGGCCGGACGGGCGGACTTGGTCCCGGCCGAGACGGGGTCGCCGGCGTTTGTGCGCAGCGCGAACGCGCGCGCGGCCGGGGCGACGCCGTTGAAGTACGGCCGGTACACGAAGTCGTTCCCGCTCGCGCTGACCGACGAGCCGGCCGTGTTCAGCGCACCCGCCGTGACCGAGCCGGTGTCGCCGAAGGCGATCACGGCCTGGGTGCCGGCGGACTCGCGCAGCAGGTAGCTCTTGACCTCGTCGGACAGGGCGGGCCGGGAGGTCCACAGCACGGGCCCGTAGACGTTCATCGCCGAGCCCGCGGAGACCCCGTCCCGCCAGGAGCCGGCGTAGGCGACGGCGACCTGGCTCGGCGTGGTCCACCAGAACTTGGCGACGGCCACCGACAGCGCCTCGCTGTTGGCCCCCGTGATCGGGTAGTAGTAGTACGTCGACGGCCACTTGGACAACGCCGAGTGGGTCAGCGCGTACTTCGCGTCCGCCCCGACCGTGATGACCATGGTCTTGGCCGGGTTGAGGCTGTTGAGGTACGACTTCACCGCCGACGTCAGCGACTTGCCGCTGGTCAGGACCACGCTGCCGGTGCTGCCGGTGCCCTCGGCGCCGGCCGCGGCGGCCGCCGGGAGCGCCGCCTGGTAGTCGGTGCCGCTGGCCAGGAAGACGTACGTCGGGCTGGTCGTGACCGTCTTCGCGGCCTTGACCGAGGTGTCGTAGCGGTCGGTGCCGGAGACCCGCTTCGGGACGTAGCCGAGGGACTTCAGCTGCGTGGACACGTTGGTGGTGAGGACCGAGGTCCCGCCGACCATCCAGACGTTCGCGCCCTTCTTCAGGGTGCGCTTCAGCTCGTTCTTCACCGCCGTCGAC
Organism: Streptomyces sp. NPDC026538; assembly: GCF_055567535.1. Taxonomy (NCBI): domain Bacteria; kingdom Bacillati; phylum Actinomycetota; class Actinomycetes; order Kitasatosporales; family Streptomycetaceae; genus Streptomyces; species Streptomyces sp. NPDC026538. The sequence goes on along the minus strand of NZ_JBVHQG010000005.1, from coordinate 58,876 downwards.
AGCCCGGTCTTCACGGTCGTCAGCACCGGGCCCTGCCGCTTGCCGGCGAGGGCGGTGGCGGTCGGCGCGTCGGCCGAGTCGTCCTGGTTGAGCAGCACGGCGGACTTGGCGTCCAGCAGGCCCGGCTCGCTCTGGCCGACGGTGTTCCAGCTCCACCGCGAGGAGGCGACGACCGTGCCGTTGGCGTCGGCGCCCCAGACCCGGGCGGTGGTGTTCTTGCGGACCGGCTGCCAGCTGGGGTTGACGCCGAAGTTCTGCCCGGCGGTGTCCGCGACCTTGGTCACCTCCCCGGTGGCCACGTCCGCGTACTCGACGGTGTGTACGTCGTCGCTGTCGGGCGAGGTGTGCGCGTCGAAGAGGATCCGGGTGCCGGTCGGCGACCAGGACGGGTTGGCGTACCAGCGCGGCCCCGTCGTCAGCTGCTTGACGCCGGTGCCGTCCGCGTTCGCCGTGAACACCTGGTAGTTGCCGTCGGTGTCCTTGCGGACGAAGGCCAGCTTGGTGCCGTCGGGCGACCAGTCGGGCTGCTCGGCGTCGGTCAGGACGCGCTTGACCGTCTTCGCGTCCGAGTCGTAGACGTAGACGCCTGCGTTGTCGTAGCAGCCGTAGTTGATGTCGCGCTGGAAGGCGACCAGGCCCGAGTCCGGGTTCACCGTCGGGTGGGTGTCGCAGACGGTGGCCGGCTCCAGGGCGCTGCTGAGCAGCGGCTCGGGGGCCCACGACCCGTCCGAGGGGCCGTAGACGAGCTGGCCCGCGGTGGAGAAGACGACGTACCGGCCGCTCCAGCCGTAGGCGAGGTCCTCGTAGACGGCGCTGGAGCGCACGCCGTCCGCCCAGGGAAGAGTGATCTTGGTGGAGCCGCTGGGACGGTAGCTGGAGATCTGGCCCGCGCTGGTGACCAGCCGGCTGCCGTCCGGCGCCCAGGCGGCGTAGTCGCCGCCGACGCCCGGAATCTGCGTGGTTCTGCCCGTCGCCGGGTCGATGAGCATGCCCCCGTCGACGAGGATCCTGCCCTCGGTGCCGGGCCAGCTGCCGGCGTCGTCGGCGACGGCGCACGGCGCCAGTGCCAGGGTGCCCGTCGCGGCCAGTACGGCCGCGGTCGCGAGCGCCGCCGTACGGCGGCGCGTGAACATTCTCAAGTTGTCGACCCCCCATGGTCTGTAGCCCCCGCACCGGGGGCCGGGTCACTGTAGTGGCCAACTAGTTGCCCTGGGAACGGAGTTGCGGGTGAACAACTGTGTGCTTGCGGGTTACGAAGCGCACTCCCGCGCCCTGGCCAGCAGCAGCTCGCGCTCCCGCTCGTTGCGCGCCAGCCCCGCCGCGCGTTCGAACTCCGCGCGGGCCTCCGCCGTACGGCCGAGGCGGGCCAGCAGGTCACCGCGCACGCTGGGCAGCAAGTGGTAGTCGCGCAGGGCGGGTTCGGCCGTCAGCGGGTCCACGATCGCCAGGGCCGCCGCCGGACCGTCCGCCATCGACACGGCCACCGCCCGGTTCAACTCGACGACCGGGGACGGGGACCGGGCCGCCAGCAGGCCGTACAGGGTGGCGATGGACCTCCAGTCGGTCTCCTCGTACGTGTACGCGTGCGCGTGGCAGGCCGCGATGGCTGCCTGCAGGGCGTACGGTCCCGGGGCGCCCGTCGCCGTGGCGTCCGCGCGCGAAAGCGCCCGGATGCCGCGGGCGATGAGCATGCGGTTCCAGCGGCGGCGGTTCTGGTCCCTGAGCAGGACCGGCTCGCCGTCCGGGCCGGTGCGGGCGGCCGCGCGCGAGGACTGGAATTCGAGGAGCGAGGTGAGGGCGTGCACCTCCGGCTCCTTCGGCATCAGCGAGGACAGCACGCGGGCCAGCCGCAGCGCGTCCTCGCACAGCGAGGGGCGCAGCCAGTCGTCGCCCGCCGTGGCCGCGTACCCCTCGTTGTGGATCAGGTAGATGACGTCGAGCACGGAGCCGAGCCGGGCCTCGCGGTCCGGGCCGTACGGCACCTCGAAGGCGATGTTCCTGGTGGCCAGGGTGCGCTTGGCGCGGACGACGCGCTGGGCGATGGTCGGCTCGGGGACGAGGAAGGCGCGGGCGATCTCGGCCGTGCTCAGACCGCCGAGGAGACGCAGGGTGAGGGCGGTGCGGGCCTCCGGCGACAGCACCGGGTGGCAGGCGGTGAAGACCAGGCGGAGCAGGTCGTCGTCGATGTCGTCGGGGTCGGCGGGCTCCTCCGGCGGGGCGGCCGTCTCCATCCCGCGGCCGATCTCCGCGAGCTTGCGGGCGTAGTTCTCCCGGCGCCGGACCAGGTCGACGGCGCGGTGGCGGGCGGTGGCCATGAGCCAGGCGCCCGGGTTGTCGGGCACCCCGTCCCGGGGCCACTGCTCCAGTGCGGCGACGAGGGCGTCCTGGGCCAGTTCCTCCGCGATGCCGACGTCGCGGACGATCCGGGCGACGCCGGCGATCACGCGGGGCGACTCCAGGCGGAAGACGGTCTCGATGACGTGCCGGGCATCGGCGTCGACGGAGGGCTGTGTGCTCACAGCCCTCCATTCGACACCCCCGGACGGCGGTACGCCAGGAGGGTCAGCCCTCCGCGATCTCCCGCACCTCGCAGGTCACCGTCCAGAACTCCTCGTGCACCTTCAGGAACCGCTTGGTCCACTCCAGGGCCTCGGCCATGTCCTTGCACTGCATGATCGCGTAACCGCCGACGACCTCCTTGGACTCGGTGAACGGCCCGTCGGTGACGGAGATCTTTCCGCCCTCCCAGTGCACCCGGGTGCCCTGGGCGGTCGGCGTGAGCCCCGCGGTGTCCAGCATCACGCCGGCCTTGGTGATCTCCTCGATCAGCTCGCCCATCCGCTGCATCAGCTCCTGGCTGGGGCCCTCGGCGGGGGCGGCGCTCTCGTCGATCTTCACGAGCGACAGGTAACGGGGCATGGTGACTCCTGGGATTCCGGTGCGGTGCGGGGTCTCTCCCCGCATCTCACCCTTGCGTCGAACGCGCCGGCCCCGGATCGACACGCGCACCGGAGTTTCCCGAAGTTTTTTTCCGCGGCTCTTCCGCACCGGTCTCAGGGCCGGTCACACGGCCGGTCACACGCCCTAGCGCAGCGACTTCCACAGGTCGCTCGCCTCGGGTTCGTTCGCGATCACCCGGTTGGGGTCCGACGGGGCCGTCACCACCGGCATCATCACGGTCTTGAGATGGTCCGAGGTCAGGCCCTTGAGGCTCTGCCCGAGACGCATCAGTTCGCTGAGCGAGTCCAGGCCCGTGTCGGTGGTGAGGCTGGCGGTGACCGCGTCGGCGACCTCGTAGAGCTTGGCCGGGTTGGTCAGGAGGCTGATGGAGGCCATCTGGTCGAGCAGGGCCTTGACCAGCTTCTGCTGGAGGCCTATCCGGCCGAGGTCGCTGCCGTCGCCTATGCCGTGCCGGGTGCGGGCGAGCGCCAGGGCCGTGGTGCCGTCGAGGTGGTGGGTGCCCTTCTTCAGGTGCAGGTGGCTGTCGTCGTCGTCGATGTCCTGGTCGGTGGTCACGGTGACCCCGCCGAGCGCGTCCACCAGCTTGGCGAAGCCCGAGAAGTCGATCTCCAGGTAGTGGTCCATGCGGACGCCGGTGATCGACTCGACCGTCTTCACCGCGCACACCGCCCCGCCCACCGAGTAGGCGCTGTTGAACATCGCGTTATAGGCGACGGACGTCGAGCCGCCTGAGGAGAGCGGGCAGGACGGGCGGGTGACCAGGGTGTCGCGCGGGATGCTCACGACCGTGGCGCCGGTGCGGCCCGCGTCGATGTGGACGACCATCGCCGTGTCGGAGCGGGCGCCCGAGCTGTCGCCGCCGCCGAGTTTCCGGTTCTCCTTGCCGCTGCGCGAGTCCGAGCCCAGCACCAGGATGTTGACGGAACCGGTGGGCAGCGGGGACGCCGACGCGGACGCGGCGGCCGTCGGGGTGGTCACCGCTCTGGCCGGGCGGTCGTCGCCGAGCGCGCTGTTGATGTCGACGCTCTTGATGTTGTCGTTGAGGTGCCAGTAGACCCACCCCGCGCCCGCGACGCCCAGCGTCATGACGCCCGCCAGGGTGAGGCCGACGATCCTCAGTCTTCTCGACCGCCGGCCCACCCGTCCGCCCGCGCCGCCCTGCTCCTCGTGTCCCGTCACGAGACAGGAACGTAAGTCCGAATTATTAGGGGACTGTTAGCGCGAGTGCCGCAAGAGCGTTTTCTTCGGAAAATCTCACCCTTCTCAGGCGGGGTTCAGCCCAGAGACACGGACGGCACCGGATTGCTGCCGCTCCAGGACGCGTTGAACCCGAAGATCACCGAACTCCCGTCCGCCACGGTCCCGTTGTAGGAGGCGTTCGCGCAGGAGACGGCCGTGCCCGACTGGGTGCAGACGGCGTTCCAGGCCTGGGTGATCTGCTGCCCGGCGCCGTATGTCCAGTTCACCTTCCAGGACGAGAGGGAGGCGCCCGAGCAGGAGATGGTCACCTGACCGGTGAACCCGGTGTTCCACTGGCTGCCCACGCTGTAGGCGGCCGAGCAGGCACCGGTCGGCGGCGGTGTGGTCGTGGTCCCGCCGAGCGCCTCCGCGATGCCGTGGTACGCGGGTTTCGGCGCGTAGTTCGCGTCGTACGGCGTCGCCGCCCCGTACCCCGGGAAGGTGCTGTCCACCCAGGAGTCGGAGTCGGTGAAGCCCCACACGGTGACGTTGACGCAGCGGCTCACGGCCACGCACGCGGCGACCACCGACTTGAAGTCGGCCTTCTGCTGGGCGAGCTTGGTGCTGTCGGAGGGCAGCGCCATCCGGATGTCCAGCTCGGTGATCGCCACGTCCACGCCGAGGTCGGCGAAGCGCTGGATGTTCTGCTGGAGGGTGGCAGGCACCTGGCCGAGGACCAGGTGGGCCTGCAGTCCCACCCCGTCGATCGGGACGCCCGCCGCCTTCAGGGACCTGACCAGGTTGTACAGGGCCGTTGACTTCGCGTTGACGCCCTCGACGTTGTAGTCGTTGATGTACAGCCTGGCCGCAGGGTCGGCCGCGTGTGCCCAGGTCAGGGCGTTGGCGATGTAGTCGGCGCCGAGGCCGTCGTACCAGAGGGTGGAGCGGTAGGTGCCGTCCTCGTTGAAGGGCTCGTTGACGACGTCCCAGGCGGCGATCTTCCCCTTGTAGCGGCCGACCTCGGTGCTGATGTGGTTCTGCAGCAGGCTGCTCAGCTGGGCGGACGTCCAGGTGCCGTTCGTCAGCCAGCTGGGGTTCTGGCTGTGCCAGACCAGGGTGTGGCCGCGCACCTGCTGGTTGTGGGCCTGGGCGAAGGCGACGATCTGGTCGGCCTCGCTCCAGTTGAAGGTGCCCTGGGTGGGCTCGACCGACCCCCACTTCATGGCGTTGCCCGGGGTCAGCGAGCTGAACTGGGCGCCGGCGACGTCGCCGTACGTCCCGGTGAGCTTGGAGCCGGTGACCGCGGTGCCGATGACCTTGCTCCTGGCGGCGGCGAGGTCGCGCAGCGGGGTGTCGGCGGCGTGCGCCGCGGGCGCCGTGAACAGCAGCGCGGCGCCGGTGACAAGTGCCGCCAGGGACAAGCCCGTGGATAAGCGGAGGGAGAGGCGGAGGGACAAGCCTGTTCTCAGAGATCTCATTGCGGGGGCCTCCGAAAGTTTCGGCCGTACAACCGACTGGCTTCGGAGGAGTGTGGAGACGCCCGCACCACCCGTCAACACGTCAACATCCGGCCACTCGCCTCACGGCGCCGAGGGCGCCGCCGTACTGCTGCGCACCACCAGGCTGGTCGCCAGCTCCACCCGGGTCGCGGTGGTGGCCTCCTCGGCCCGGCCCATCTCCAGCACCAGCCGGGCCGCCGCCTCGGCCATCTCGGTGAGCGGCTGCCGTACGGTCGTCAGCGGCGGCCCCACCCAGCGGGCCACCGGCAGATCGTCGAACCCGACGATGCTCACGTCCTCCGGGATCCGCAGCCCCAGCTCGCGCGCCGCCTCGTACAGGCCGAGCGCCTGGAGGTCGTTGCCGGTGAAGACGGCGGTGGGCCGGTCGGGCATGCGCAGCAGCTCCAGGCCGAGCCGGTAGCCGGCGTCGTGGTGGAAGTCCCCGGCCTTGACCAGGCGCTGGTCGACGGGGAGCCCGGCGGTCTCCAGCGCGGCCCGGTAGCCGTCCACCCGGGCCCGGCTGCACATCATCCGGGAGGGCCCGCTGATCGCCCCGATGCGCCGGTGCCCCAGCTCGACCAGGTGCCGGGTGGCGGCCAGGCCCCCCTGCCAGTTCGTCGCGCCGATCGAGGGGACGTCGGGCCCCGGATCCCCCGCCGGGTCCATCACCACGAACGGGATCGACCGGCTCAGCAGCAGCGCCCGCTGCGACTCGTCCAGCCCCGACAGCACCAGCACCACCCCGTGCGGCCGCCGGGCCGCCACCTGGTCGGCCCAGGTCCGCCCGGGGGTGAGCCGCCCGGCGCTCTCGCTGAGCACCACGCTCAGCCCGGCGTCCCGGGCCACGTTCTCCACCCCCCGGATGACCTCCATCGCCCAGGCGCTCTCCAGCTCGTGGAAGACCAGGTCGATGAGTGGCGAGCGGGAGGCCTCGGCGCGCCGCCGCCGGTAGCCGTAGGCGCGCAGCAGGTCCTCGACCCGGGTGCGGGTCGCCGGAGCGACGTCCGCGCGCCCGTTCAGGACCTTCGAAACAGTCGGAGCGGACACGCCGGCCTCACGGGCGATTTCGGCGAGCGTCGCCGTCTGCGTTTCTGCGGGCTTCGGAGGCGTCATGACCGCGATCGTATCCCTGCACTCCCCCTTGACGAAGACCTGCGCACGCCATAGGTTCCCGGAACATTCGGTGTGTTGTACGAAACATTCGTGACGGGAGTTTCATGACCACCGCTCCTTGGCGAGACCCCGCACTGCCCGCCCCGGCCCGCGTCGACGACCTGCTCCCCCGGATGACCCTGGAGGAGAAGACCGCCCAGCTCTACGGCGTGTGGGTGGGCGCCGCCACGGACGGCGAGGGAGTCGCGCCGCTGCAACGCGAGATGACCGCCGACTACGACTGGGACGAGCTGGTCACCCTGGGCCTCGGCCAGCTGACCCGCTCCTTCGGCACCGCCCCCGTGGACCCGGCGCTGGGCGCGCGCGCACTGGCCCGCGCCCAGCGCCGGATCACCGCCGCCGGCCGCTTCGGCATCCCGGCGATCGCCCACGAGGAGTGCCTGGCCGGCTTCACGGCCTGGCGGGCGACGGCCTATCCGGTCCCGCTGGCCTGGGGCGCCGCCTTCGACCCGCCGCTGGTGGAGGAGCTGGGCCGGAGCATCGGCGCGGACCTGCGCTCGGTCGGCGTGCACCAGGGCCTGGCCCCCGTCCTGGACGTGGTCCGGGACCCGCGCTGGGGGCGGGTCGAGGAGACGATCGGCGAGGACCCCTACCTGGTGGGCACGGTCGGCACGGCCTACGTCCGGGGCCTGGAGTCGGCCGGGGTCATCGCCACGCTCAAGCACTTCGCGGGATACGCCTCCTCGGCCGGCGCCCGCAATCTGGCGCCGGTCCGGGCGGGGGTGCGGGAGTTCGCGGACGTCACCCTCCCCCCGTTCGAGATGGCGCTGCGCGAGGGCGGGGCCCGCTCGGTGATGGCCGCCTACAACGAGACGGACGGCGTCCCGGCGTCCGCGGATCCCCGCCTGCTGACCGAACTTCTCCGCGACGACTGGGACTTCACGGGAACCGTCGTCGCCGACTACTTCGGCATCGGCTTCCTGCAGACGCTGCACCGGGTGGCGGGCACCGAGGCGGAGGCGGCCCGTCTCGCGCTGGCGGCGGGCATCGACGTCGAACTGCCGACCCTCAAGTGCTACGGCCGCCCGCTGGTGACGGCGGTGCGGGAGGGCACCATCCCCGAGTCCCTGGTGGACCGGGCGGTGCGCCGGGTGCTGCTCCAGAAGTGCGAACTGGGGCTGCTGGACGCGGACTGGGATCCCGAGCCCCCGGCCTCGGTCGACCTCGACTCGACGGCCAACCGCGACCTGGCCCGGCGGCTGGCGGAGGAGTCGGTCGTCCTGCTGGACAACCCGGACGGCGTCCTGCCGCTGGCCCCCGACACCCGCATCGCGGTGGTCGGCCCGCGCGCGGCCGACGCCCTGGCCATGCTCGGCTGCTACTCCTTCCCGTCCCACGTCCTGACCCACCACCCGGAGGTCGACCTGGGCATCGCCATCCCCACCGTCCTGGAGTCGCTGCGCGCCGAACTCCCGGACGCGAAGGTGACGTTCGCCGAGGGGTGCGACGTCTTGGACCCGGACACCGCCGGTTTCACGGAGGCGGTGGCCCGGGCGGCGGAGGCGGACGTGTGCGTGGCGGTGCTCGGCGACCGGGCGGGCCTGTTCGGACGGGGCACCTCCGGCGAGGGCTGCGACGTCGCCGACCTGTCGCTGCCCGGCGTCCAAGGCGGCCTGCTGGACGCGCTGCTCTCGACGGGCGTCCCGGTGGTCCTGGTGCTGCTCACCGGGCGCCCGTACGCACTGGGCCGCTGGCAGGGCCGGCTCGGCGCGGTGGTGCAGGCCTTCTTCCCCGGGGAGGAGGGCGGCCCGGCGGTGGCGGGCGTGCTGTCGGGCCGCGTCAACCCGTCGGGGCGGCTGCCGGTGAGCGTCCCGCGGGTGCCCGGCGGCCAGCCCTGGACCTACCTCCAGCCCCCGCTCGGCCTGGCGGGCGAGCTCAGCAACCTGGATCCGACCCCGCTGTATCCGTTCGGACACGGCCGCTCGTACACGACGTTCGCGTGGGACCTGGTGTCGCGGGGCACGGCCGAGATCGGCACGGACGGTTCGCACGACGTGACCGTGGCGGTCCGCAACACCGGCGACCGGGCCGGCACGGAGGTCGTACAGCTCTACCTGCACGACCCGGTGGCGTCGGTGACCCGCCCGGACGTCCGCCTGATCGGCTACCGGCGTCTGGACCTGGCGCCGGGCGAGTCCCGCCGGCTGACCTTCCGCTTCCACACCGACCTCTCGGCGTTCACCGACCGGGAGGGGGCCCGGGTGGTGGAACCGGGCGAGCTGGAGCTCCGGGTGGGCACTTCGAGCACCGAGGTCCGAGCCACCGTACGGCTGCGACTGACGGGTCCGGTACGGCGGTCCGGGCCGGACCGGGTGCTGCGCTGCGACACGGAGGTGAGGTGACCGCCGGGACGCGGCAGACGGCCTCCTGAAGTGCGGCGACGCCCTCCGCACGGCCCACCACTCGGTCAGCCGGCCGCAAGAACCAGGCCCGCACCGGCCGCGGCTACCTCTACCTGCACACCGCCCTGGACGACCACACACGCCTGGCCTACACCGAAGACCTGCCCGACGAGACAGCTGCGACCTGCGCCGCCTTCCTGGCCCGCGCCACCGCCTGGTTCGCCGCCCGCGGCATCACCATCGAACGCGTCCTGACCGACAACGCCTGGGCCTACACCAAAACCACCTGGCGCCAGACCTGCCACCAACTGGGCATCAGCCCCCGCTGGACACGGCCCTGGCACCCGCAGACCAACGGCAAGGTCGAACGCTTCCACCGCACCCTGCTCGACGAATGGGCCTACCAGCGGCCCTACACCTCAGAGGCAGAGCGGCAGGCAGCGTTTCCCGACTGGCTGGACTGGTACAACTACCACCGACCCCACACCGGCATCGACGGCCTCACACCCGCCAGCCGCGTCACCAACCTGCCGGGACAGCACACCTAGGGCCTGTCCACTCCGGTCGACTCGAAGCGCCAGCGGTGCACCGGGCGGGTCACCAGATCCCCCGGCGGGTCGGGGAGTTCGGGACGGCCCGAGTCGTCGTACGCCCCGTCCCACCAGGTGATCACCAGGACCCGGTCCTGCGGCGCCCGGAAGGTCTCCCGGCGCAGCGGGGCCGCGGGCAGGCTCTGCCCGCGCGCCCACGTCAGCAGCTCCGCGCCCCGGCCCGCCACCGCCCGGGCCTCCCACATCAACGCGACCGTCACGTGTACAGGTTCTCCTTGCTGACCTCGTGCACGTGGTCGTGGTGATGACCCGGGACGTGCGGGTCGGTCACCGGCAGGGAGCTGTCCGCCGAGAGGTCCCAGCTGGATGCGGCCCGATTGCGCGCGACCATCTCGGCGCCGAGGGCGGCCACCATCGCGCCGTTGTCCGTGCACAGCTTCGGGCGGGGGACGCGGAGCCGGATGCCCGCGGCCTCGCAGCGCTCCTGGGCCAGGGCGCGCAGGCGGGAGTTGGCGGCGACCCCGCCGCCGATCATCAGGTGGTCGACGCCCTCGTCGCGGCAGGCCCGGACGGCCTTGCGGGTCAGGACGTCCACGACCGCCTCCTGGAAGGAGGCGGACACGTCGCGGACCGGGACGTCCTCGCCGGCCGCCCGCCTGGCCTCGATCCAGCGGGCCACCGCCGTCTTGAGGCCGGAGAAGGAGAAGTCGTACGCCGGGTCGCGCGGACCGGTGAGACCGCGCGGGAAGGCGATGGCCCGCGGGTCCCCCTCCTTCGCGTAGCGGTCGATGACCGGACCGCCGGGGAAGCCCAGGTTCAGCACCCGGGCGATCTTGTCGAAGGCCTCGCCGGCCGCGTCGTCGATGGTCGCGCCGAGCGGCCGCACGTCGGAGGTGATGTCCGAGGAGAGCAGCAGGGAGCTGTGCCCGCCGGACACCAGCAGGGCCATCGTCGGCTCCGGCAGCGGACCGTGTTCCAGCTGGTCGACGCAGATGTGGGAGGCGAGGTGGTTCACCCCGTACAGGGGCTTGCCGAGCGCGTACGCGTACGCCTTCGCCGCCGAGACGCCGACCAGCAGCGCACCGGCCAGGCCGGGGCCGGCCGTGACCGCGACGCCGTCCAGGTCCTTCGCGCTCACGCCCGCGTCCTTCAGCGCGCGCTGGATGGTCGGGACCATCGCCTCCAGGTGCGCCCGGGACGCCACCTCGGGCACCACTCCGCCGAAGCGGGCGTGCTCGTCGACGGACGAGGCGACGGCGTCGGCGAGCAGGGTGGTGCCCCGGACGATGCCGACGCCGGTCTCGTCGCAGGAGGTCTCGATCCCCAGCACCAGGGGTTCGTCAGCCATTGATCTCGGTTCCTTGTCCGGAAGTGGTTCCGTCGGCGGGGCCGCCGCCTGGTTTCGTCGTCAGGCGCATCACCAGGGCGTCCACGTTGCCCGGCTGGTAGTAGCCGCGTCTGAAGCCGATGGCTTCGAAGCCGAACCGCTCGTAGAGCTTCTGCGCACGGGTGTTGTCGACCCGGCACTCCAGCATCACCTCGGCGCACTCGAAGGCGGTCGCGGCCCGCAGCAGCTCGGTCAGGAGCTGTCCGCCGAGACCGGTGCCCCAGTGCTCGCGGGCGACGGCGATGGTCTGGACGTCGCCGAGTTCGCCCTGGGCGGCCAGCCCGGCGTACCCGACGACCTGGTCGTCCTTCAGGGCGACCACATACCGCCGGGTCGCCTCCGGGCCTCTGGCGTGCGCCAGCTCGGACCAGAACATCCCCCGCGACCAGGCGTCCTCGGGGAACAGGCCCTTCTCCAGCTCCAGGACCCGGTCGATGTCCCACCAGCGCATCTCGCGCAACTGTGCGGTCACTTCGGGGTGACCACCTTGTAGTTCTTGGGCACCTGGGCGTCCGGCCGGCGCAGGTACAGCGGCCGGGGCGCGGGCAGTTCCTCGCCCGCGGCCAGCCGCTCGACGGCGAGCGAGGCGAGGGCGGCCGCGGAGACGTGCCCGGGTTCGTGCACGACCGGGAAGGTGTCCGGGTAGAGCATCGCCCCGGCGCCGACGGCGGGCAGTCCGGCGACCCGCTCGGCGATGTCGGCGGGCCGGTCGACGGCCGGATCCGTGAGCCGGGTGCGCGAGTCGGCGTAGGTGGCCCAGTAGACCTCTTTGCGGCGGGCGTCGGTCGCCACGACGAACGGGCCCTTCTCGACGTCGGCCGCGTAGGCGAGCCCGTCGAGCGTGCACAGGCCGTGCACGGGCACGCCGAGCGCGAGCCCGAAGGTGTCCGCGGTCATCAGACCGACCCGCAGGCCGGTGTAGGGACCGGGACCGATTCCTGTGACGATCCCGGTGACGGCGTCCAGCTTGACCCCGGCCTCGGCGAGAACGCGGTCGACGGCCGGCAGCAGCAGCTCGCCGTGCCGGCGCGCGTCCACCTGGCTCGACGAGGCGATGACGGCCTCACCGTCGTGCAACGCGACGGTGACGGCGGGGGTGGCGGTATCCAGAGCGAGCAAGAGCACGCGAACAGCCTACGGCTCCGGCGCCGCGAGCACGGCCGCCAGGGGCGGACGGTCACTGGCTGCTACGGTCTGTACGAAGTACGACATATACGGCGAGTCAGAGGTGGCGCACGTGTCAGGGACCAGCTCGGGAATCGTGGCCGGCCTCACCGCGGCGGCCGTCGGGACGGTCGGTCTCCTCGCCTACCAGGCCTCGGCCACCGTCCCGCCCGGTCTCGGCAGCAGCTCTGCGTCGAGCCCCGCCCCGGGAGCGCCGGCGGCCAAGGCACCCCGCGACCAGCACCATCCCACCGCCCTGCCGAACAACTCCGGAACGGGTGAACGGGTGGTGTACTCGGTGGACGACGACCGGGTCTGGCTCGTCAACGAGCACGAGCGCGTCGAGCGCACCTTCACGGTGAAGCCCGGCACGATCGACCCGCCCGTGGGCGCCTACTGGGTGACGTCCCGCTCGAAGGCGATCACGGGCACGGACGGTCTCCCCATCGAACACGTGGTCCGCTTCACCACCACGAAGGACGGCTCGGCGATCGGTTTCAGTGCGGCCACCGGCACCACCATGATCGAACCCCCCGACCCGACGGTCAGGACAGGCGGCATCCGCGAGACCCGCCCCGACGGCTACGCGATGTGGAACTTCGCGACGATCGGCGTGAAGGTGATGGTGATCCGCTGACCGCGCCCCCCGAAAGGGGCGCGGGGAACTGCGCGCTCAGCCCCCGCTCGGCCGCACCGGAAGAACCCGCTGGCCGCCCCCGCCTACGCAGCCCTACGGCCCCGCTCAACCGGCCGCACAGGCAGCTCCGGCACTCTCGGCGGCCGAGATACCGCGTCGGCCGCCGCACAGGACGCCAGCAGCTCGCGCATGGAGACTCCGGCGACCGTGAACGGCCGCCGCTCCGTGGACTGGGACGCGGGCATGGACGCCTCCTGAGCTGCGGGGGCGGACGAAGTTAGGTACACCTAACCACGGGCTGGACACCATGTGACCACGCCCGAGTCACGAAATGCAATATCTTGCCGACGCCTCGTCGGAATGTTCACGCGGTCCCCGGCCCACACCCACCGCGACGGCGGACACGGCGCCGCTCGACGCTCAGGCGGACAGCACCCCCAGCTCCACCCCGGCCCACCGCTCCCCGAGCCCCGTCACGGTCACGTGCCGTACCTCGTCCGTGGTGTCCCCGACAGCCCGGTGGATCCGTACGGCGAGCCGGTCCTCGGTCAGCTCCTCGACCTTGCCCTCGCCCCACTCCACGACGATCACCGACTCGGGGAGCGAGACGTCGAGGTCCAGGTCCTCCATCTCGTCGAGGCCGCCGCCCAGGCGGTACGCGTCGACGTGGACGAGCGGCGGTCCGTCCCCGAGAGGCGGATGGACACGGGCGATCACGAAGGTGGGGGAGGTGACGGCCCCGCGCACCCCGAGCCCCTCGCCCAGCCCGCGGGTCAGCGTCGTCTTGCCGGCGCCGAGTTCCCCGCTGAGCATCACGAGGTCACCGGCGCGCAGCAACTTGGCCAGTCGGCGCCCCAGCTCCCCCATCTGCCCGGGAGAGTTAACGATCAACTCCATGCCGTTGCCGGCCGCGGCCCCGGCCAGGCCGTCAGCCTGGCTGTGCCGTGCTGCTGGTGCTTCCATAGCCACTTACGGTAGCCCCTGCCGGCACGGCACCCGCGCGGGTGAGCAGGTCGGCGAGGCGGTCGGTGACCACTTCCGGGTGTTCCAGCATGACCAGGTGCCCGGCGTCCGGGACCAGCACCAGTTCGGCGTCGGGCAGCAGATCGGCGATGACCTCGCTGTGCTCGCTGGGGGTGACGAGATCCTGCACCCCGGCCAGCACCAGCACCGGAAGATCCTGGAAGTAGGCGAGGGCGGCGGTCTTGTCGTGGTCGGTGAAGGCCGGGTAGAACTCGGCGACCACGTCGATCGGGGTGGACTCGATCATCCGCTCGGCGAACCGCTCGACGGCCGGGTCGACCTCCCGGGACGCGAACGAGTACCGCTTGATGATCCCGGCGAACAGGTCGGCGGTGGCCCGCCGTCCCTTCTCCACCAGCGCGGCCTGGGTGCCCAGCGCCTTCAGCACTCCGGGCAGCACCCGGCGCACCACGTTGACGCCGGCGACCGGCAGCCCGAAGTTGACCTCGCCGAGTCGCCCGGACGACGTACCGACGAAGGCGGTGGCGACGACCCGCTCGCGGATCAGCTCGGGGCACTGCGCGGCGAGCGCCATCACCGTCATGCCGCCCATCGAGTGCCCGACCAGCACGATCGGCCCCTCGGGCACGGCCGCGTCGAGGACGGCCTTCAGGTCCCGGCCCAGTTGGTCGATGGTGAGCGGAACGCCCCGCTCGTGCTGGTCGACGCCCCGCCCTGAGCGGCCGTGGCTGCGCTGGTCCCAGTGCACGGTGCGCACGACCCCGCGCAGGGCCGCCCGCTGGAAGTGCCAGGAGTCCTGGTTGAGGCAGTAGCCGTGGCTGAAGACGACGGTGACGGGGGCGGGCGCCTTGCGGCCGAAGAGGCGGCGGCGGCGCGGGGAGACGGCCGGGCCGAGGTCGGGCTCCACCTCGTCCACCTCGTAGTACAGCTCGGTGCCGTCGTCGGAGGTCGCCTTGCAGGGGGTGCCGCGCAGGGTGCCGTACGGTCCCGCCGAGTCCAGGGCCAGCCGGGCCCTGCGGCGCATCCCGCGGCCGACGGTCATCCGCTCCAGGGCGACCCCCGCGGCCGCCCCGGCGGCGAGCACTCCTATGGCGGCCCCGGCGATACCGGTGACCTTGAGCCAACTCCCGTCCGCACCCGTGGCGGAAGCGACGGCCGCCGCGGCGTCCGCTACGGCCTCCGCACTGCTCTCGCTCACGTACCGCTCCTCTTCGCCGTACTGCAGTTCGCTCGTTAGGTGATACGGGTGACGCTGATGAGGTGAGTGTTCCCTATGTTGCTGCTGATACAGGTGTAACCGGGTTCTGCGGTCGCCGAACCCCGGAGGTCAGTCCCCGTCCCCTGGTTCTTGCCCACTCGGTTCCCCGTTCACATAGACGCGGGGCACCCGGGTTCCGATGCGGGTGACGATTTCGTAGGCGATCGTGCCCGCGGCCTGGGCCCAGTCCTCGGCGGTGGGCTCGCCCCGGTCGCCCGGACCGAACAGCACGGCCTCGGCGCCGACTTCGGGTTCGTCACCGCCGAGGTCCACGACGAACTGGTCCATGGCGACGCGCCCGGCGACCGTCCGCCACTTGCCGCCGACCAGCACCGGCCCGGTGCCGGAGGCATGGCGGGGGATGCCGTCCGCGTAGCCGACGGGGACCAGCCCGAGGGTGGTCTCGCCGGGCGTGACGTAGTGGTGCCCGTAGCTGACCCCGTGGCCGCCCGGGACGTGCTTCACCAGGGCGAGGGAGGCGGAGAGGGTCATCACCGGGCGCAGCCCGAAGTCGGCCGCGCTGCCCATCTCGGGGCTGGGCGAGATGCCGTAGAGGGCGATGCCCGTGCGGACCAGGTCGAAGTGGGACTCGGGGAGGGTGAGGGTGGCCGGCGAGTTGGCGATGTGCCGCACCTCGGGGCGTACGCCCTGCTGCTCGGCGTGGGCCAGCATCTCGCGGAAGAGGGTGAGCTGGGCGGCGATGGAGGGATGGCCGGGCTCGTCGGCGCAGGCGAAGTGCGACCAGAGCCCCGTGATCCGGACCAGCCCCGCCGTCTGCGCGCGCACCGCCTCGGCGACCAGCTCGGGCCAGTCACCGGGCTGGCAGCCGTTGCGCCCGAGCCCCGTGTCGGCCTTGAGCTGCACGCGCGCGGGGCGGCCGGCGGCACGGGCGGCCGCGACGACCTCCCGCAGCGCCCACATCCCGCTCACCGACACGTCGAGGCCGGCCTCGACGGCCTCCCGCCACGGCCCGCCCGGGGTCCACAGCCAGCACATGATCCGCACGTCCGCGGGCAGCCCGGGGTCCGCGCGCAGCGCCAGGGCCTCCTCGGGGGTGGCCGTACCGAGCCAGCTCGCACCCGCCGCCACGGCCTCGCGCGCACACCGGACGGCCCCGTGGCCGTAGGCGTCGGACTTCACCACGGCCATCAGGGCCGCGCCCGGCGCGAGGGCGCGCAGGGTCCGCACGTTGGCCCGCAGGGCGGCCAGGTCGATCTCGGCGCGGGCGCGCAGGGGCGCGGTCGGTGCAGTCGCTGTCTCACTCATCGCGCCCCCAGTGTCTCAGAGGCCTCTGAGAACCCTCCGGCACAGGCCCCCCGGTACGGGCCCCGGTCACTCTCGGGTACCCGCCGGGCACGGGTCAGGTACCCGTCCGGTGCCCCCACACGTACACCTTGTCGCCCTTCTTCAGCACGCCCCACAGCTTCTTCGCGTCGCCGAGCTTCAGGTTCACGCAGCCCCAGGAACCGACGGTGGTGTAGATGGAACCGTAGACGGCGTGGAAGGCCTCACCGCCGTCGAAGAACTGGGCGTACGGCATGGGCGAGTTGTACAGGGTCGACCAGTGGTTCTTGTGCCGCCAGTAGACGGTGTGCCACCCGGCCCGGGTCGCGTGGCCCTTCCGTCCGCTGCGCATCTGCACCGGCCCGAAGACCACCTTGCCGCCCTTCTGCACCCAGGTGACCTGCCGGTTGAGATCGACACAGGCGACCCGGTACGACTTCACGGGGCAGTTCTTCTTGGCGTTCGGGTTCTTCTTCGCCGAGAGCAGCATCATCTGGTACCAGGTCACGGGTCCCGCGAACCCGATGGCCGGCTTGATCTTGTACGTCTTCTGGAACTTCTGGATGGCCTTGCAGTCGGACACGGACTGCTTCCCGTCCACCTTCAGCTTCAGCCACTGCTCGATCTGCCGCTGGTACGGCCCGGTCAGCTTGGAGCAGCTCACCTTGGCGACGGCGTCGCTGAGCGGCACGTACTCGACGAGGTCGTAGGTCCCGGGTGCCGCCGCCTTGGGCTCGACGGCGTCCTCCTTGGCGCTGGGCGTGTACACCTTCGGCGCCAGCATCTGGTCGGGGGTGTCGACCTGCCAGGGCTGCCCGGGCCCGGGCGGAACCCCCGGCACCAGCTCCGACTCGGCGACGGCGGTGGGGGGTTTGGGAGCGGTGTCCGCGACGGCGCTCCCGGCCCCGAGGCAGAGAACGACCACGGAGGCGACGAGGGCCCCCGCGACCCCACGCACAGAACCGCCCCGACAACGCACGATTCGTCCACTAATCATGCGATCAGACAACCCCGCAGGGATCAGGATTCCGGGGAGCCGCGCGGGGACGTCACCCGGGGGATGCAGGGGCCTCCGGCGGTACGGGGGACGCACTGCGACCGCACTGCGCCCCGTCAGGAGCGCCGGGAACTACGCCCCCTCAGGAGCGCGGGGAACTACGCCCCCTCAGGAGCGCGGGGAACTACGCCCCCTCAGGAGCGCGGGGAACTACGCCCCCTCAGGAGCGCGGGGAACTACGCCCCCTCAGGAGCGCGGGGAACTTCG